>NZ_JBEBMU010000005.1:0-269648 GCF_043196805.1 Saccharospirillum sp. HFRX-2 | reverse complement strand
GTGGCGTCCCGTAGGGGACTCGAACCCCTGTTACCGCCGTGAAAGGGCGGTGTCCTAGGCCACTAGACGAACGGGACAAACCAAGCTTTGAGGCAGAACATCAAAGCGGAGCGCATCATACCAATTTTCAGAATCAGTTCAATAACTTTATGAAAATCAACAGACTAGCCGCGATTCAGACTCGCTCGACGACGATCTTCATGGACCCGCTGTTCATGCTTGGAAAAAGCCGTCTCCCAGCGCTCACATTGCGGGCAAAACCAAATCATCGTGCCGGTTTCGTAGCCACAGTGATTGCACTGGTAACCATCGGGCAAACGCAGCTTTAAGCGCTGAATGGATTCCAGCAAAACCGCCCTCGGTGTCGGTCCTACATCCCGACGCTGCTCCAGCCAGCGCTGCATCAGGCCAAAAGATGCACCACTGTTAACCACGCGCTCCAGCTCAGAGTGCCAATAGTGGCTGCGCGGATCACTGTCGCCTACCAAGTCCAAGATGGCTTCCAGGACGCGATGGCTGGGGTGGAAGTCATAGAGCTTTTCAAGATAACGACGCAACGATGCCTCACCACCCACCAGACGTGATAGACGCTTCAATCCAGGCAGGATGACATCCACTCGGCGCACATCTCGCACCAACGCTTCTTTCAACAGACGCAAGGCTTTGTGGTAATGCCCCAAGGAGGTTTCCAATTCAGAAGAGGCGATAAAGGTTCGGGCGCTGTCTGATAACTTGCGGGCTTCTTTTAGCGCAATACGGGCCTGAACCAGCTTGCCCTGCCCCTTTAACTGACCAACATATTCACAATACAGATTAGCCAGGCGCATATTGCCCGATCCGGGCTGGCCATAGTCACGCACCAGCTTGATGGCACGTTCCCACTCCTGTTCTCGTTCAAGCACCACTAACCAAAGGCGAAAAGCCTGGGCGGAAAAACGCTCACCCTGACCCAGAATTAACGCCTCAAGTTCGGTTTCAGCGCGCCCTAAAAAGCCGGCGGAAAAGAAATCCTGGGCCAGTTCCACTCGCACCCGGTTGGATTGCTCTCTATCCAGGTCCGCCTCCAGCAGGGTTTCGTGAATCCGAATGGCGCGGTCGATCTGGCCTCTTTTGCGAAACAACTCGGCCAAGGCCAGATGGGTTTCCAGCGTATCGGCGGTAATGGGTAAGCGTTCGAGCAGTACGTCGAGCTCGCGATCCGGCTCGGAAGACAAGGCCTCAAAAGGCTCTATTCGATACTTTGACGGCACTGACCAGGGCGTCGTCAAGCGGCGCCAGAGAGATTTGACCGTGGTGAGCATTTTATCGACCTGTGCGCCTACGGCCGAAAAGACGGCCCAGAATCAGACCGATAAGGACCCCGATAAAGAGCGTTGCCAATAACCAGACAAACAATGGCAATGCCGGCGTTCGCCAAGCCATAAAGCTCAAAACGGTGCTTTGGTTGTTTCCAAAAGCCAGCAACCAAGCCATCACCGCGAGCAGGATGGCACAAAAGATTTTGGCTGATCGGATGAGCATGGGTGTGTTCAGCCTCCCGGCTGCGAGAACGAGGGTCGGGGCGATTATTCGTCGTCGATACTCAGGTTAACCGACTCGCGCAGTTCCTTGCCCGGTTTAAAATGAGGGACGTACTTGCCTTCCAGGCTGACGGATTCACCCGTCTTGGGATTACGACCCACACGTGGTGATCGATAATGCAGCGAAAAGCTGCCGAAGCCACGTATTTCGATGCGCTCGCCATCGGCCAGACTTTCGGCCATATGATCCAACATCGTCTTGATGGCCAACTCGACATCTTTAACGGACAGCTGCCCCTGGCGGTCGACTATCCGTTCGATTAACTCGGATTTGGTCATCCGAACCTCCCCGATCGGGTGTTCCTAAGCGATCAATATTTAGACTAAATCAGCCCCCAAGATAACACAAGTATTTATTTTTTAACGTTTTTTTGCAGCTTAACTGCTTCAAGCAGTACTTCAGCGGATCGATATAACAATCACTCAGGCACAAAAAAGCCGGCGCAATGGCCGGCTTTTTGAAACAGCGCTAACGATTATTCGTCGTCGCCCTGCTCCATTTTTTGCTTGATCAGATCACCAATGGTGGTTGGGCCTGATGCTTCTGCACTCTTCTCTTTCAGCTCGCGAACCGCAACTTTCTCATCTTCCACGTCCTTAGACTTGATGGACAGGCTGATGACTCGGTTCTTACGGTCGATGCTGACGATTTTGGCTTCAACTTCGTCGCCTTCTTTCAGGGCGTTACGAGCGTCTTCAACCTTGTCACGAGAGATTTCGGAAGCTTTCAGAATGCCTTCGATATCGTCGCTCAGCAAAATGGTCGCTGCTTTGGCGTCCACTTCCTTAACAGTACCGGTAACGATGGAACCCTTGTCGTTCACAGAGACGAACTCTGAGAACGGATCGCTGTCGAGCTGCTTGATACCCAGAGAAATGCGCTCACGCTCCGGATCGATCGACAGGATGGTGGTTTCCAGCTCATCGCCTTTCTTGTACTTGCGTACGGCTTCTTCGCCAGATTCGTTCCAGCTGATGTCAGACAGGTGAACCAGGCCGTCGATGCCGCCTTCCAGGCCGATGAAGATACCGAAGTCGGTGATCGATTTGATCTTGCCGACAACCTTGTCGCCCTTGTTGAAGTTATTGGAGAAGTCTTCCCAAGGATTAACAACGGTCTGCTTGATACCCAGAGAAATACGACGACGCTCTTCGTCGATGTCCAGAATCATCACTTCGATCTCGTCGCCAACAGAAACGACTTTAGACGGATGGATGTTCTTGTTGGTCCAATCCATTTCGGATACGTGAACCAGACCTTCGACGCCCTCTTCCAGCTCGGCAAAGCAGCCGTAGTCGGTGAGGTTGGTAACGCGGGCTTTAACGACCTGCTCTTCCGGGTAACGCGCCTTGATGTCGACCCAAGGATCTTCACCCAGTTGCTTCAGACCCAGAGAAACGCGGTTACGCTCACGGTCGAATTTCAGGACCTTAACTTCGATTTCATCGCCAACCTGAACGATTTCGCTCGGGTGCTTGATGCGCTTCCAAGCCATGTCGGTGATGTGCAGCAGGCCGTCAACGCCGCCCAGATCTACGAAAGCACCGTAGTCGGTCAGGTTCTTAACGATACCCTTGATGACCTGGCCTTCTTGCAGGCTGGCCAGCAATTCTTCGCGCTCGGCACTGTTGGACGCTTCCAGAACGGCGCGGCGAGAAACCACGACGTTGTTACGGCGGCGATCCAGCTTGATCACTTTGAAGTCCAGCTCTTTGCCTTCCAGGTGAGTGGTATCGCGTACCGGACGGATATCCACCAAAGAACCTGGCAGGAAGGCGCGTACAGAGCTGATGTCGACAGTAAAGCCACCTTTGACCTTGCCGTTGATAACACCTTTGACCACTTCTTCCGCTTCGTAAGCTTCTTCCAATTCGGTCCAGGCTTCAGCACGCTTGGCTTTCTCGCGTGACAGACGAGTATCACCGAAACCGTCTTCAACGGCTTCCAGTGCAACCTTGACTTCGTCACCGACGGCGATTTCCAGCTCACCTTCTTCGCTCAGGAACTGCGAACGCGGGATGATGCCTTCAGATTTCAAACCGGCGTGGACGGTAACCCAGTCAGCGTCAATAGCGACGACCAAGCCGGTCACGATGGAGCCCGGCTCCATCTCGATGGTTTTTAAGCTTTCTTCAAATAACTCAGCGAAAGATTCAGTCATTTAATTTGGTATCCCAATAATTAACAGCCCGTCACCTGCGATCTCTTTGGTTAGCGGTGACCAGCGGCTTTGCCATACGCCAGCTCGTATGGGTCAATCCAACAAACCCGGAACGCCACCTTGCTGGGTGGTGATCAGACCGGGACCGGACGGTGTATTCGACTCGCGTACGAACGGAACACACAGCCAATTCGGAGCGCGTATTATACGGATTAAGACTCAACAACCAAGGGCTTGGCTCGACTTTTTCACCATTCGATGCCGCGATCGGTCACCAGCGCCAGAACTCTATCCATCACCTCATCGATGCTCTGCACAGTGGTATCGATCACAACGGCGTCAGACGCCGGTTTCAGCGGCGCAACAGAACGGTTCGAATCGCGCTCATCGCGCTCGACGATGTCCGCCAGCACGCGGTTGTAGTCGGCACTGGCGCCGCTGTCACGCAATTGCTTAAAACGACGGTTGGCGCGTTCTTCGGCCGAAGCGGTCATAAAGATTTTCAGATTGGCTTCGGGAAACACCACCGTGCCCATATCGCGGCCATCGGCAATCAGGCCCGGCTCGGTGCGGAAGGCGCGCTGACGCTTGAGCAGCGCTTCGCGCACCCGGCCAAAAGCCGCCACCCGTGAGGCATTGGAACCGACCTCTTCGGTACGGATCTGGCGAGTGACGTCATCGCCTTCGAGCAACACGACGACAGAGTCGCCTTCCTGCTGGAAGCGAATGTCCAGGTGTTCGGCGATCACCGCCAGTGCCGATTCATTATCAAAATCAACACCGTGATTCATCGCCGCCAGCGCCGCTAAACGATAGAGCGCACCGGAATCGAGGTAGTGCCAACCGAAGCGACGGGCCAAGAGGCCACTGACGGTGCCTTTGCCGACGCCGCCGGGTCCGTCGAGCGTAATGACGGGAGCCTTGGAATTCATGATATCTGTCCTGGTTGTCGTGGGTTTGCCATCAGTCTTCCAAAGTGACGGCATAACCAAGTTGTCCGACCGCCGCGCTAAAACCGGGATAAGCCCCGAGCACACGGCCGGCATTGCGAATAATGACCGGTCGCCGGGCCACCTGAGCGGCGACCATAAAGGCCAGCGCCACACGCGGGTCCCCGGCACAATCGACGATGCCGCCATCAAGCGGCTGCCTGCCCCGACCGCGGACTCTAACGTCCTCGTCGGTCACTTCGATGTCAGCGCCCAAAACACGCAGACCATCCAGCATCCGCGTCAGTCGATCGGTCTCTTTGAAGCGCAATTCACCCAAACCGGCAAAACGACTGTCGCCATCTGCCAGGGCCGCCAACACGAACAACAAAGGAAACTCATCAATGGTGCGGCCACTAAAGTGGGTGCCATAGCTGCCCCCTCTGAGCGGCGCGCATCTTACCCGAAGATCGGCGACAGGTTCACCCCCCTGGTCACGAATATTACTCAGCGTGACCAAACCGCCCATGTCATTGAGGATATCGAGGAAGCCGAGGCGACTGGGGTTAACGCCCACAGCAGTAAGGGTCACATCTGAACCAGGGACCAAGGTCGCAGCCGCCAAATGCACCGCCGCCAGGGAAAAATCGCCTGGAATACTGAGGTTTAACGGTGGCAGTTGCGATGCCGGAGCAAACACCAGGGCGCCATTTCTGCTTTCCAGCCGGCACCCCAACTCCGCCAGCAGGCGTTCGGTATGATCACGGCTTGGTGCTGGTTCGGTCAGCCGCACCGGCATGCCCGCACAGAGCGCCGCCAGCAGAATGGCCGATTTGACCTGAGCACTGGCAATGGGCAAGTCATAGTCCAATGGCTGCCATTGCTGGGCGGGCTGAATCACAATGGGAGCAGTGCCATTGGCGGTCAGCTCAAGATGCGCCCCTAATTCAGCCAAGGGCAATTGCAGCCGCTCCATGGGTCGCTGACTCAAAGAAGCATCACCGATCAGTTCACTGGCAAAAGACTGGGCCGACAAAACACCGGCCAATAAGCGCATCGAGGTGGCTGACTGCCCCAGGTAAAGTGGGCTGTCAGGCGCTTGCAGTCCGGTCAAACCACGCCCTTTGATACTCAGACTGCCGTCACTGCCCTCATCGATGACCACGCCCAACTTACGCAAGGCTTCCAGCGTCGTGCGGTTATCATCATTTTCACCAAAACCGCGAATCTCACTGTCGCCTTCCGCCAGCGCCGCCAAAATAACGGCGCGATGGGAAATGGACCGATCACCCGGCACGCCAATGCGGCCACTCAGTCCTTGCGGTGCCGGCGCGACGATCAAATTACGGCGGGTGTCGTCACTGTGCCGCTGGCGGCTTTGCAGAATCTGAGTGAAATAATCGCGCGCTGATTTAGCACGACCGAAGACATCCAACAGCGTCCGACCCTCGCCCTGCTCGATCGCTTGGGCAAGATGTTCCAAATCACCCTGGAAACGTCGCAGTACGCCTAAGGTAGCGTCTTTATTGGCAAGGAAGACGTCATGCCACATGGTCGGATCGGAAGCGGCAATACGGGTAAAGTCGCGGAAACCGCCAGCGGCGTAGCGAAATATCTCGCGGTTCTCGGATTCCCGAGCCAGGGTATCGACCAGTGAAAACGCCAGCAGATGAGGCAAATGACTGGTGGCCGCCAACACCTCGTCGTGGCGCGACACCGACATGGTGACCACTTCAGCCCCCACCGCTTGCCAAAGCTCGGTCAATAACGCGACCGCAGAAGATGACGACGAAGCCAGAGGCGTCAGGATCAACAGATGGCGATCAAACAAATCGGCTTTAGCCGCCTCGACACCGGACCGCTCCGCTCCGGCAATGGGGTGACCCGGCACAAAACCAGACGGCAGATCATCACCCAGGGCTTTGCTCGCAGCGGCAACAACCTGGCCTTTTACACTGCCAACATCGGAAATAACGGTTTGATCGGTCAAATAAGGTTTCAGCGAGGTCAGCACCGATTCCATGGCCAGCACTGGCACTGCCAACACCAGCACATCGAACGCCGGAACCGACTCAGCAGAAGGCACGCTTTCATCAATGATGCCTAACTCCAGCGCCCGATCAGCCACGCCTGGCTGGGCGTCCATCCCCAGCACATAGGCCGCTCGCGACAAGCGCAGCGCCTTGGCAAAGGACGCGCCGATCATGCCAAGCCCGACGATCAGAACCCTGGGTGGCGCCGAGGTCGTCATGACGCCAGTTCGGCTTCCAGCGCCGTCAGAAAGCGTTGGTTTTCAGCCTCCAGGCCGATGGAGATACGCAGATATTCAGGCATGTCGTAACTGGCCAAAGGACGCACGATGATGCCCGAACGCAGTAACGCCTGGTGAATGGCAACGGCGCGCGGGCCTAAATGGACGGTGACAAAGTTGGTGACCGAAGGAATAAAGGTCAGCCCGAAGCGATCGAAGGCCTTGGTTAACTGTTCGTAACCAGCCGCATTTACAGCCAGGCTTTCCTGCATACGGGCAACGTCGGTGAGCGCCGCTTCAGCGGCCACCAGCGCCAGGGAATTCAAATTGAACGGCTGACGAACCCGGTTTAGTAAATCGGTAATCTCGGCATTGGCAACGCCATAACCGACCCGCAAACCAGCCAGACCATAAGCCTTAGAAAACGTCCGGGTGACAATCAGGTTGGGAAAGCGGCGCTGCAATTTAAAGCCGTTCGGGTAGTTTTCCTGATCAACGTACTCGGCATAGGCTTCATCCAGCACCACCAGCACGTCTTCGGGCACCACCTTCATAAAGGCTTTCAGTTCGCCCTTGCTCAACCAGGTACCGGTCGGATTATTGGGATTAGCGATAAACACCAGACGGGTGCGCTCGGTCAGCGCATCCGCCATGGCATCCAGATCGTGACCCCAGTCACGCGATGGCACCACAACAGACTCAGCTCCTGCCGCCTGCACCACCAGCGGATAAACCGCAAAGGCATGCTGACTCATTACCGCTTCGTCACCGGGGCTTAGAAAAGTTTTCGCCAGCAGTTCAAACAGCTCGTTGGAACCGCAACCAAGAGTAATCTGATTCTGTTCCAGGCCGTGGCGCTCGGCCAGTGCCTGCTTAAGACGAAAGCCATTGCCATCGGGATAACGAGCGATATCTGGCAAAGCCCGTTGCATCACTTCCTGGACCCGTGCGGACAAACCCAGCGGGCTTTCGTTGCTGGCCAGTTTGATGACATCGCTGACGCCCAACTCACGCTTAAGCTCGTCAATCGGCTTACCCGGCTCGTAGGGTTTGAGGGTCTGAATACCGGCAGCCGCCAGGGCCATGTAATCGCAACTCATCTTGCCAACCTGGGCTCTTAGAGCACGGCTTTGGGATAGGAACCAAGCAGTTTCACTTCCACTGCCTTGGTGCGAATGTCCGCCAACGCCTGCTGGACGTTGTCATCGTGCAGATGACCGGCAAAGTCGATAAAGAAGACATAAGTCCAATTGCCAGATGGCGAAGGCCGCGTTTCCAAACGGGTCATGTCGACATTGTGATCGTTGAACGGCTGCAACAGATGATAGAGCGCACCCGGCTCGTTGCGCATGGACACAACGATGGAGGTTTTATCATCGCCGGAGGTACCGACTTCTTCATTACCGATGATCAAAAAGCGCGTCGAATTATCCGGTGAATCTTCAATCTTGGTTTCGAGAATTTCCAGATCATAGAGTTCCGCCGCCATCTCGCCGGCAATGGCCGCCGAATTCCATTCACCATGGACGCGCCGCGCCGCCTCGGCATTGGAATTCACCGCCACGCGCTCGGCCATAGGCAGATGCGCATCCAGCCATTTACGACATTGAGCCAGCGACTGCTGATGGCTGTAGATGCGGGAAATTTTGCCACTTTGCGTATTGGGACCGACCATCAAATGATGGTGGATGCGCAACTCCACTTCGCCACAAATACGCAAACTGGAATTAATAAAAGTATCGAGAGTGTGATTGACCACGCCTTCGGTGGAATTTTCCACCGGCACCACACCGTATTTGCAAGCACCGGCTTCAACTTCACGGAATACTTCATCGATCGCCGGCATCGGTTTGGACTTAACCCACTGACCAAAATGCTTGACCGCCGCCTGCTGAGTAAAGGTACCTTCCGGACCGAGATAAGCCACTTCCAGCGGTTTTTCCAGCGCCAGACAGGCCGACATGATTTCGCGGAACAAGCGCGCCATGTCTTCGTTACCGAGCGGGCCGGTGTTGCGTTCCATCACCCGGGTCAGCACCTGAGCTTCACGTTCCGGGCGATAAAAAACCGCGTCCGGGGATTCCTTGAGTTTGACTTCGGCGACCTTGAGTGCACATTTGGCGCGCGCCGAAATACGCTCAAGAATTTCCATATCCAATTGGTCGATCTGTTCGCGCAGTGCGTTCAGATCGAGCCCGTCGAGAGAGTCCGCAGAGGAGTCCTGATCAGCCATGGCGTTGTTCAAAGTCCTTCATAAAGTCCACCAGTGCCTGCACGCCGGCCAGTGGCATGGCGTTATAAATGCTGGCACGCATGCCACCCACACTGCGGTGGCCCTGAAGATTGTAGAGACCGGCGGCTGCCGCTTCGCTGAGGAAACGATCATTCAACGATTCGTCGGCCAGAATAAACGGAATATTCATGCGTGAACGATGCGCCAGATCAATCGGATTGCGATAAAATGCACTGTCGTCGATGGTTTGATACAACAGCATCGACTTCTGCGAATTAAGCTCAGCCATCGCCGCAGCACCACCCTGCTGTTCCAGCCAGTCAAACACCAGACCGGCCAGATAGACGGCAAAGGTCGGCGGCGTATTGACCATGGAACCGGCTTCCGCCTGGTTAGCGTAGTTGAGCAAGGAAGGCGTGCTGGCCAGAGCGCGACCAAGCAGGGATTTACGCACGATGACCAGCGTTAATCCGGCCGGGCCGATGTTCTTTTGCGCACCTGCATAAATCAGATCAAAGTCAGTCACCTTGATCGGCTTGGACAAAATGCAGGACGACATATCTGCCACCAAGGGCACATCGCCGCTGTCCGGGACGTAATCGAACTCGACGCCGCCAATGGTCTCGTTGGGGGTGTAATGCAGGTAAGCCGCGCTCGGGTCGAGCTCGAATTCATCGGCGCGCACAGCGCGCCGATAGTTCTCGGATTCGGTGGACGCCAGCACCCGAACATCGCCATAACGCGCCGCTTCTTTTACCGCCTTGGACGACCAGGTGCCAGTATCGAGAAAGGTTGCCGCACCGCCAGCGCCGAGCAGATTCATCGGAATAGCGGAAAACTGCAAGGTGGCACCGCCTTGCAAGAACAAGACGGCGTAGTCATCAGGAACACCCAACAGGCGACGCAATTTGGATTCGGCCTGTTCGGCGACGCCAACAAATTCATCGGAGCGATGCGACAGCTCCATGACCGACATACCCAGCCCATGCCAATCAGGCAACTCTGCCTGAGCCTGTTCGATCACGGCAGTCGGCAACATGGCCGGGCCGGAGCAGAAATTGTATCCGCGCGTCATCGGCGCTGCTCTCCTCAAGCGGTGCTAATTACAACCTCAGTCTTCTTCATCCTGCGGTTCGTCGTCGTCAAGCGGCTCATCCTCAGCGCTGGCGTCGGCATCCGGTTGACCCGGCGCTGCCGGTGCGGGACGTTCGGCATCCGGTGTTTCAGCCACATCCAACACCGATTCATCTTCGTCCGGCTCTTCGATCCGTTCAATGCTCACCAGACGTTCATCGTCTGCCAGGCGAATCAGTTTAACGCCCTGGGTGTTACGCGACAGCACTGAAATACCTTCCACAGCGGTGCGCACCAGGGTGCCCTGATCGCTGATCAGCATGACTTCATCGCCCTCGAAGACCTGCTTGGCGCCAACCAAGGGACCGTTACGATCGTTGGTCACCATGGCGATTACACCCTGAGTACCACGACCTTTGGTCGGGAATTCATCGACCGCAGTGCGCTTACCGTAGCCACGTTCGGAAGCCGTCAGAATGGTGCCGTTTTCCTGCGGGATAATCAGCGAGATCACCACCTGATCGTTCTGCATCTTAATACCGCGAACACCGCGAGCGGTCCGGCCCATCGGGCGCACATGATTTTCATCAAAGCGCACCACCTTACCGGCATTGGACAACAACATAACTTCGCGCTGGCTGTCGGTCAGTGCAACGCCCACCAGCCAATCGTCGTCATCCAGCGACAGGGCAATCAGACCGGCTGAACGCGGCCGCGAGAAGGCTTCCAATGACGTCTTCTTAACGGTGCCGTTGGCGGTCGCCATAAAGATAAACAACTCAGGATCGTAGTCTCGAATCGGCAAAATAGCGGTGACCCGCTCTTCCGGCTCCAGGGGCAACAAATTCACCATGGGTCGGCCACGGGCGTTACGGCTGGCCTGCGGAATTTCGAACACACGCAACCAGTACACCTTGCCTCTGTTACTGAAGCACAGCACCGTATCGTGACTGCTGGCGACCAGCAGATGTTCAATAAAGTCATCGTCTTTCAACGACGAAGCTGAACGGCCTTTACCGCCACGACGCTGAGCTTCGTAATCGGTCAGTGGTTGAGTCTTGGCGTAGCCGCCGTGGGAGATAGTAACCACCATGTCTTCTTCGGTGATCAGATCTTCCATCGACAGGTCGAGACGGCTGGCGATGATTTCGGTTTTACGCGCATCGCCGTACTGATCTTTGACGGCCAGCAGCTCTTCACGGATCACTTCCATCAAGCGCTCATAACTACCCAGAATGCGCAGGTATTCACCGATGTCATCAATGATCTGTTTGTACTCACCGATCAGCTTGTCGTGCTCCAGACCGGTCAGTTTTTGCAGACGCATATCGAGAATCTGTTGCGCTTGTTCCGGTGACAGGAAATAGCGCTCATCGCGTACGCCATAAGCGTCGTCGAGATCTTCCGGACGGGAGATATCGGCACCGGCACGCTCCAACATGGCGGCCACATCACCCAGCTCCCAGCTCTGTGCCAACATGCGCTCTTTGGCTTCGGCGCCCGTGGCAGAACCGCGGATCAGCTCGATCATCTTATCGATGTTGGCCAGGGCGATCGCCAGACCTTCGAGAATATGACCACGCTGACGTGCCTTGCGCAGTTCAAAAACAGTCCGACGCGTGACCACTTCGCGACGATGGCGAATAAAGGCATCGAGCAATTCTTTCAGGTTAAGCACCCGCGGCTGGCCATCGACCAGCGCCACGGTATTGATGCCGAACACCTGTTCCAACTGCGTCTGGGAATAAAGGTTGTTCAACACCACATCACCGGACTCGCCACGCTTCATTTCGATGGCGATGCGCAAACCGTCCTTATCGGATTCGTCACGCAGTTCGGAGATACCCTCAATTTTTTTCTCTTTAACCAGCTCGGCGATCTTTTCGATCAAGCGCGCCTTGTTCACCTGGTAAGGAATTTCATGAACGATGATGGATTCACGACCGGTTTTGTCGTCAACCAGTACTTCCGCCTTGGCGCGGGTATAGATCCGACCACGACCGGTCCGGTAAGCCTCAACAATACCTTTACGGCCGTTGATGATGCCGCCGGTTGGGAAGTCCGGCCCGGGGATATATTCCATCAGGTCATCGATGGTCAGGTCCGGGTTTTCCATCAGCGCCAGACAGCCGTCGATCACTTCGCTCATGTTGTGCGGCGGAATGTTGGTCGCCATACCAACAGCGATACCGGAGGCGCCATTGACCAGCAAGTTAGGTACACGAGTGGGCAGAACATCGGGAATCAGTTCGTTGCCGTCGTAGTTTTCTACGTAGTCGACGGTTTCTTTGTCCAGGTCGGCCAGCAGTTCGTGCGCGAGCCGCTGCATGCGGATTTCGGTGTAACGCATCGCCGCTGCGGAATCGCCGTCGATAGAACCGAAGTTACCCTGACCGTCGACCAGGGTGTAACGCATGTTAAAAGGCTGCGCCAAACGGACGATGGTGTCGTAGACCGCAGAATCACCGTGCGGGTGATATTTACCGATGACATCACCCACCACACGGGCGGATTTTTTATAAGGTTTGTTCCAGTCATTGCCGAGCACGTTCATGGCAAAGAGGACGCGCCGGTGAACCGGCTTCAAGCCATCGCGCACATCCGGCAGCGCTCGTCCGACAATGACGCTCATGGCGTAGTCCAGATAGGACTGTTTGAGCTCCTCTTCGATGTTGATCTGGAGGATTTCTTTGGCTAGCTCACCCATGCGGTACGGTATCCTTAGCGGTTCAATGAGACGCTGCTGACGGGACGGATTTGGCGGCGAAATCGGCGGCCGGGTCCACCTTTGGACGCAACGTACAATGGCGCGAAATCATACCACAAATCAATGAGATAGATATAACCGATCAGCTCGCTAATGGGTCGATGCGCTGGTGATCCCGGCGTTGAATCACTAGACTATGCGCACCTGGCCGACCGGCCATTCACCCATTGCTGAAAAGGGACACCATGGAACGCATCGACAGCCTGATCCAGGCGCACTGGATCATCCCCGTCAACCCACAACGCGACGTCCTGGTGGACCACAGCCTGGCCATCAAAGACGGCGTCATCGTTGCCATCCTGCCGACCGATCAGGCCAAGGCTCAGTACCAGGCCGACGACAGCGTCGATCTGGGCGAAAGCGCGCTGATCCCCGGTTTCGTCAACACCCACGGCCACGCTGCCATGGCGCTGTTTCGCGGCATGGGCGACGACCTGGAACTCATGACCTGGCTCAACGATCACATCTGGCCGGCCGAAGGCGCCTGGGTCGGTGACGAGTTCGTTGCCGACGGCACCGAACTGGCCATCGCCGAAATGCTGCGTTCCGGTACCACCACCTTTGCCGACAACTATTTCTTCCCGGCAGCGGCCGCGGAGATCACCGAAAAAGCCGGCGTTCGCGCCCAGTTCTCGTTCTCGGTGATCGACTTCCCGACCAACTGGGCCAAGACCGCCGATGAACATATCGATCTGGGCATGGAGCTGGTCGAACGTTATAAAGGCCACAGCCACATCAAGATGATGTTCGGCCCACACGCGCCCTACACCGTTTCTGACGAGCCGATGATCCGCATCCGCGATCTGGCCAAAGAAAACGATCTAATGATTCAGATGCACGTCCACGAAACCCAGACCGAAGTCGACGGCGAAATTGAAAAACGCGGCAACCGCCCGATTCGTCGCCTGAAAGAGCTAGGCTTGTTGGGCCCGCAGTTCCAGGCCGTGCATATGACTGCGCTGAACGACGACGACATTGCCGACATCGCCGAAACCGGCTCTCACGTCGTGCATTGCCCCGAATCCAACCTGAAACTGGCCAGTGGTTTCTGCCCGGTCGATAAGCTGCAAAAACTGGGTGTCAACGTTGCCCTGGGTACCGATGGCGCGGCCAGCAACAACGACCTGGATATGATGGGTGAAATGCGTACCGCGGCCATTCTGGCCAAGGCCGTCAGCCAAAGCGCCACGGCCCTGCCGGCGATGGAAGCCCTGGCCATGGCGACGCTGAACGGCGCCAAAGCCATGGGTTGGGACAGTGAGATTGGCAGCCTGGAAGTCGGCAAACGCGCGGACATCACCGCCGTGCGTCTGGACGATCTTGAAAGCCAGCCGCTCTACGACCCGGTATCGCATTTGGTGTATGCCTCTACCCGCGATCAGGTCAGCGATGTCTGGGTCGACGGCAAACGCCTGCTGAAGCAACGCCAACTGACCACCCTGGATCGCGACGCCATCATGACCAAGGCACGCAGCTGGCAGGCGCGCATCAGCAAAACACAATAAGTCGAAGGCGGTGGCGCCCGGCGTCACCGCTCGCTCATTCCTAACGCTCGAGGCATCACCGTGACCGCTAACATCGACCCGGCCGAACTGGAAAAATTTGGCGCCCTGGCCAGCCGCTGGTGGGACCCGGATTCAGAGTTCAAACCCCTGCACGACATCAACCCGGCACGCGCCGGCTATATCGATGAGCATCTCAACGTCGCCGGCCTTAAGGTCGTCGATATCGGTTGCGGCGGTGGCATTCTGACAGAAGCGCTGGCGCAGCGCGGTGCCGTCACCACCGGCATCGATATGAGCGAAGCACCTTTAAAGGTGGCCAAGCTGCATGCGCTCGAAGGCGAACTGAACATCGATTACCGGCAAATGACGGCCGAAGCGCTGGCCGACGAAGCCGCCGGCAGCTACGACGTCGTCACCTGCCTGGAAATGCTGGAACACGTGCCGGATCCATTCTCGGTGATTCAGGCAGTCCACACATTGCTCAAACCCGGCGGGCGCGCTTTTTTCTCCACCATCAATCGCAATCCCAAAGCCTGGGCCATGGCCATTGTCGGCGCCGAATATGTGATGCGCTTGCTGCCGCGCGGCACCCACCAATATCGCAAGCTGATCCGCCCCTCTGAGCTCAACCGCTGGGCCAGTGAAGCCGGCCTCAAAGTCACCGGTATGCGCGGCATGCACTACAATCCGTTCACTCGCCGCACGCACCTGAACCACGACGTTTCGGTGAATTATCTGCTGTCCGCCATCAAGCCCGAAAGCGCATGAGCAAACGCGCCCTGCTGTTTGATCTCGATGGCACCCTGCTCGATTCCGCCCCGGCTTTTATGACCGCCATGGATGCCTACGCAGACCAGGCCGGTCTGCCGCGGCTGACCGAGCATCGCGAGCATTACGCCTCGGCCGGTGCGCGCGCTGCGGTGGCGGCCATCCACAACATCGATCGCAGTCATCCGAAATTTCAGGACTATCGCGAGGCGTTTCTGGCGATCTTTCTGGACACGCCAGTGGAACTGAATCACTGGTATCCCGGTGTCGAATCCTTGCTCGCCACCCTGACCGACCAAGACACGCCCTGGGGCATCGTCACCAACAAACCACGTCCCCATACGCTGGCCGTGCTGGACGCCCTCTTGCCACAAACGCCACCGGCGTTGGTGTGTCAGGGCGACCTACCGACCATCAAACCCGATCCAGCCATGCTCTGGGCGGCCAGCGACGCCCTCAAGGTTCAAGCGGCCGACTGTCTCTATGCTGGCGACCACGAGCGCGACATCCAGGCGGCGCATGCTGCCGGCATGCGTTCGCTGGCGTGCAGTTACGGCTATCTGCACGCCGATGACGACCCAAACCAATGGCAGGCTGATGATCTGGCTGAATCCACGCACCAACTGACCGAAAAGGCGCTGCAATGGCTGACACCGCTCCCCAACTGACTCAAGACGATCTGGCGCTCGCTTCAGGCGATGCAGCACTTAAAGACAAAGTCATCGTAGTAACCGGCGCAGGTGCCGGCATCGGTCAGGCCATGGCGCTCGACTTTGCACGCGCTGGTGCGCATCTGGTGCTGATCGGCCGCACCCAGGAAAAACTGGAAGCCGTCTACGATCAGATCGAAGCAGAAACCGATACCCAACCGATCATCTTGCCGGTCGATCTGGCCGACATCACGCCGGACAATGCGCGCGAGCTGGCGCATGGTATCGAGCAGACTTACGGCCGGCTCGATGGGGTTCTGCTCAATGCGTCGCTGCTGGGCGACAAGATGAGCATTCAACAGTATTCACCGACCGTCTGGCGCAAGGTCATGCAGGTCAACCTGGACAGCAGCTTCTACCTCAGCCAGGCGCTGTTGCCGCTGTTGCAAGCCAGCTCGCACGGCCGGCTGATCTTCACCACTTCCAGCGTAGGCCGCAAAGGGCGCGGCTACTGGGGGGCTTACGCGGTGTCAAAATTCGCCACCGAAGGCCTGATGCAAACGCTGGCCGATGAAGTCGGCACGGTATCGCCGCTACGCGTGCACTGCATCAATCCCGGCGGTACCCGCACGGCGATGAGAGCCACCGCCTATCCGGCGGAAGATCCGTCCGAAGTGCCGGCACCGCAAGCGCACACAGCCTTTTATCGCTACCTGATGAGCGATTACAGCCAGGCCTTTAATGGCATCTCCTGGGACGCCCGCGACTACCTGACGGACTGAGTACTCCTCAGCAACCAAGACCTGGCTTAACGACTGCCGGCGGCGACAATTTTCCGGCAGTCACTTTGCCGCCGGCAACGGCAAACCCTGGCCGATTCGTCATTTTTTTGCCGCCATCATCCATAACCCATTGTTTTATAAGACTTTATAAGATTGGCACACAAATCGCTTAGTGGTGCTGCAAACAGCAACGGCGGTTATCAGGATGGTTACCAGTTTTACACAACGACGCCCAACACAGCAGACCGGCACAAACCGTTCCCGGTCCGCCCATGCCGTTCCAGAGAGCAGCCCGACGCTAGATCAGCTCAAAGAATTTCGGCTGAACTTGATGAAGCAACTGCAGGCGACGCTCGACCTCGAACAGATTCTGCGCACCTTCTTCAATGAACTGCAGCATCTGGTGACGCTGGATGGCTGTCACTATGTGGCCGACAGCGTCGGTCTGGTGCTGGACTTCGGTGAAACCGGGCGGCATCGCTGCAACTACGAACTGAGCCTGAACGACGAACAGTTCGGCCGGCTCGGGTTTTCGCGCAATAAACGCCTGCAGGAAAAAGAAATGCAGTTGCTGGAATCGGTCATGGACGTACTGGTCTATCCGATGCGCAACGCCCTGCTCTACCGCAAAGCGCTGGCGACGGCGATGATTGATCCGCTCACCGGCTTGAACAATCGCGGCGCCATGGCGGTGACCCTGAATCGCGAGATGGACCGCATGCGTCGCCACGATCAGGACATGAGCATCCTGATGGTCGACATCGATAACTTCAAAGACATCAATGACCGCTACGGCCATCTGGCCGGTGACGATGTGCTGCGCCAGGTCGCGCAATTGATCGACACCACCATTCGCGGTTGCGATGCCTGCTTCCGTTTTGGCGGGGAAGAGTTTCTCATCATGCTGACCGATTCCAACCTGCCGCTGGCGCGGATGGTGGCCGAACGTTTGCGTCACACCATCAGCGAACAGACGCGTTCACCGGCGCCCAACACGCCGGTGACGATCAGTGTCGGCGTCGCCCATTTCGATGATGAATCAGACTGGCCGGAACTGGTCGACCGCGCCGACCGCGCGCTTTATCAGGCGAAACAAGCCGGGCGTAACCGGGTGGCAACTGACCACCCGCAGACCACCACCGCCCAAGCACTTTAATCGCGGTCGCGGCGCGCTCGCCCTTTGGGTTTGGGCGCGTCAGATTTAGACCGTGCAGGTTTGGACGCTGAGGCTTTGGGTTTTACCGAACGACGCGTCTTCTGGTTTTCCATACGGCGCTTGTTCGGGTCGTGCTTATTGGTAACCACCGATTTCCAGGGCGCCGACGGCAGATCCACACGTTTGGCAAGCTTATCGATTTCCGCCTTGGGCATTTCCTTCCAGGTGCCGGCGCGCACATCGGCATCGAGAAACACCGAGCCATAACGCACCCGTTTCAGGCGTGACACCTTCAAACCCTGGCTTTCCCACAAGCGACGCACTTCGCGGTTACGGCCTTCCATAATCACCACGTGATACCAGACATTGGCACCGCGACCGCCGAACTCTTGAATGTCGGTAAAGCGCGCCGGGCCGTCTTCCAGCTCGACACCGGCGTGCATGGTTTCGACCTGCTCCTGAGTCACCTCACCCAGGACGCGCACCGCATACTCACGGTCGATCAAACCCGATGGATGCATCAGGCGGTTGGCCAGTTCGCCGTCGTTGGTGAACAGCAACAGACCGGACGTATTCAAATCCAGACGACCAACAACAATCCAGCGTTCACCGGGCAAGTGCGGCAGCCGATCGAAAACCGTTGGTCGGCCTTCCGGGTCGCGCCGGGTGCAGACTTCACCTTCCGGCTTGTTGTAGATCAGTACCCGACGGACGCGTTGCTCTTCGATTTTGACGACCTTGCCGTCGAGCTCAAGCTTGTCGTCTGAGCCAACTTTGTCACCCAGCTTGACCAACTCGCCGTTGACGCGCACCCGGCCTTCTTCGATGGCGCGCTCCATATCACGACGCGAGCCTTTACCGGCTTTGGCCAGGACTTTCTGTATTCGTTCACTGCTCATTGTCTTCCTCTCCACCCTGCTGGTCGTTCTCCCGAGCGTCCAACAGCGCTTGTTGTTGCGCCAATTTTTCTTCAATGATGCGCAGGTGGTCGGCTTCGCTTAAAGGTTCGGAGCCGTCGTCGGTGGTTGCTGTTACTGTATTGTCGTCTGTTTCAAAAGCTTCCTGAGCTTCGCCAGACGACATCGATTCATCTTCGTCGTCGCTGTCGGTTAAATCCAAATCCGGATGTTCATGGCCAGCGCGCTGGGCTTCAAAGGCCTGCTCAATGGCATCGTTGACCGCATCCATTTCCGACAGCTCGTCGTCGAGCTTTTCATCGATGTAGTCGTTACCGGTTTTACCGCTGCGTTCGTCTTCACGCAGCCGATCAACCATCGAACTGAAGCTGATCTCGGCCTGGCTGTCGACCGAACCGGCGTTGTCGGAGTCATCATTCAAGGCCAGTTCCGGCGCCAGATCATCCAGGTCGCGGATTTCACCCAGGCTCGGCAATTGGTCGAGACTGGTCAGGCCAAAATGATCAAGAAACTGACGCGTGGTGGCGTACATCGCCGGCCGACCGGGCACATCGCGATGACCAACCACGCGCACCCATTCGCGTTCCTGTAACGTCTTAATGATGCTGGAGCTGACCGAAACGCCGCGTACGTCTTCGATTTCGCCACGGGTAATCGGTTGGCGATAGGCGATCAACGCCAGGGTTTCCAGCAAGGCTCGGGTGTAGCGCTGGGGTTTCTCTTCCCATAACCGGCTGACCCAGACACCGAGGTCAGAACGGGTCTGGAAGCGCCAGCCGCTGGCGACCTCCACCAACTCCAGGCCGCCGCCACTGTATTTGGCGATCAACTCGGCCACCAGGCTGCGAATGATGCGCCGGTGCGGCCGCTCATAATCACCAAAGAGTGCCCCCAGCTGAGCGACCGACAAGGCAGTGCCCGCGGCAAACAGACCGGCTTCGAGAATGTGTTTAACATCGTCCGGAGCGTGACCACCGTAGGGATCACCGACTTCTTCCGCCGGTGGGTCGGCGTCTTCTTCGTCCGCTTCGCTGCCGTCCCCCAGATCCGGATCGTCATGCGCCGCCGGATCGGCTTCCGGCACGGCATCGTCATCGGCTGCTGCGCTGGCAACCTCAGTTGTTTCAGCGCTCGCTTCGGATTCATTCTCGGCTGGCGTCGATTGCGCATCGGGCGTTGTTTCAACCTCGTCCGGCACGGAGTCGTCGTCGAGTTTTTTATCTTCTGGGTTATTAGGTTCCGTCATTCACCACGAGCCTTTACATGAATGGGCGCGAACGCCTCGTTCTGAATCAGATCGATTAAAGATTCCTTGCACAATTCCATCACCGCCAGGAAGGTCACCACCACACCGAGACGACCTTCGTTGGCGTCAAAAAGCGTAATAAAAGGCACAAAGGCGCCGTCGGATAAACGCTCCAAAACTTCGCCCATGCGCTGGCGCGTCGACAGCGTTTCACGTTGAATTTCGTGTTCTTCAAACATGTCCGCGCGCGCCATCACATCTTTCAGCGCCAGTAGTATCTCGCGCATATCGACATCCGGATGCAGCTTGGGTCGTTGATAATCCGGCTGGTGCTCCGCAGTGGTGTAGATATCGCGTCCGACACGCGGCAGCTCATCCATCGTTTCGGCGGCGGTTTTGAACTGCTCGTATTCCTGCAGCCGACGAATCAACTCAGCGCGCGGATCGTCTTCCTCGTCCTCGTCCTCGGCTGACACCCGCGGCAGCAACATCCGGCTTTTGATTTCCGCCAGCATCGACGCCATCACCAGATATTCGGCGGCCAATTCCAGCTGCAGGGCATGCATCAGTTCAACGTACTGCATGTACTGTTCGGTGATCTGGAAGACGTTGATATTGAGAATATCGAGGTTCTGTTTTTTGATCAGATAGAGCAGTAAATCGAGCGGGCCTTCGAAGGCATCGAGAAAGACTTCCAGCGCGTCGGGCGGAATGTACAGATCCATCGGAATCTGCGTCATCGCCTCGCCTTCGATCACCGCAAAGGGCATCTCCGTCTGTTCCAGACGAGCACGTTCGCGCAGCCGCTCCAACGCTCTTTCTTTGGCGCTGACGGCATCGGTCATCACCGGCGTTTCGCTCGGCTCAAACAAGGGCTGGACGGTGTTTTCGGTGACCGTCGCTTCAGCTTCGGTGTTTTCCGAAGCCGCGTCGGTCGGCTGATCAACCGGCTGATCGTCAGGCGTTTCGCTCACTGCGCTCTCCGTGCTTGTTATTGCGCAAAGGGTGTGACATCGCCAGCGCCTTCGCGCAGCACTTCCGGCACTTCATCCAACAGACTGACAATGGATGATTCTTCCAGACCGCAGAAGCCGCCATCGATCACCAGATCCAGGTCATGCTGCAAGCGGTCACGGATGTCTTCCGGGTCGCTTTGCGGCGCGTCATCACCTGGCAAAATCAACGAGGTGCTGATCATCGCCTCGCCCAATTCAGCCAGCAAAGCCTGAGCAATGGGGTTGGCCAGCACACGCAAACCGATGGTGCGTCGCTTGGGGTGCATCAAACGCCGAGGCACTTCACGCGTCGCTGATAAAATAAAGGTCAGCGGGCCGGGGGTATTATTCTTGATCAGCCGATAGGCGACGTTGTCGACCTTGGCAAAATTCGACAGTTCCGAGAGGTCGCGACACACCAGGGTAAAGCGATGGTTGTCATCCACCTGCCGAATACGGCGGATACGATCAATGGCCTGTTTGTTTTCCAGGCAGCAGCCCAAGGCATAGGCGCTGTCGGTCGGATAGGCAATGACCCCACCATTGCGCAAAATCTCGACGGCTTGTTTGATCAAACGAGGTTGAGGTGTTTCCGGATGAATCGAGAAAAACTGGCTCATACTGTATTGGCTCCCGCCAAGGACCTGAGTAAGTGGCGCCACTTTAGCACTGCGACACCTGCTTGGAAAAGCATTGCAGCGGCGCGGGTTTAGCCCAGCAAAGCATCCACCAGCCGCTTGCCCTGAGACGGCCACTGCGGATACCAACCGAGCCGCGCCCAGGGCGTATCGGGCTGATGAAAATCGCTGCCGCCGCCGATCAGCAAATCGCGCTCACAGCAGCTAGTGACCAACCGCTCGCGCATCGGCGCGGGCATCGCCGGACAGCAGACTTCCACGGCTTCGCCCCCGGCTTGCTGAAAGTCTTCCAGCAGTTGATCCAGTTTGCGCCAGGTGAGCTTGTAACGATGAGGATGCGCCAACACTGCCTTGCCGCCGCTGTCACGAATATCCGCTATGGCTTGCTCCAGTGGCGGCCAACCCTGTTTGACATCGCCGACCTTGCCGGTGCCCAGCCAGCGTTTGAATGCCTGAGCGCTGTCTTTGGCCTGACCACTGCTGACCAGATAGCGCGCCACATGCGGACGACCGGGCAAGGCACCGGCGGCTTCGAGGCGAATGGCGTCTTCATCCATCGTTAAACCAGCGCGCTGCAACACAAACATCAGCCGCTCAAAACGCTGTTCGCGCGCCGTCACATAACGCTGCTCAACCGCCAGCCAGGCGTCACTGTAGACATCCATGCCGATGCCGACGATATGAATGTTGCGCCCCAACCACAGCGACGACAATTCTGCCCCCGGCCACAAACGCAGCTCGTCAGATAGCTCGCCGTCGGCGCACAAGGCGCGATAACCGGCGGCAGTATCGTGATCGGTTAATACCAGGTGCGACAGGCCAGCATCCTTGGCGCGGTCGTACACAGCCTGCGGCGGCAACAAGCCATCCGAAGCCTGGCTATGGCAATGCATTTCCCAAGGGTGACTGATATTGGTATTCAAACGGACGCCTGTTGCTGTCGCTTCAAAGAGTCCCGTATTATGCCTGCCTTGTTGTCCCGCATCACCCAGGGAGTTGATTGTCATGTGGTATGCCATTGTCAGTGAAGACGTCAGCGACAGTCTGCGCTTGCGTCAAAGTGTCCGCCCCGCCCATCTGGCACGACTGGAAGTCTTGCAGGCCGAAGGCCGTCTGCTGGTTGCCGGCCCCACACCCGCCATTGAAAGTGACGACCCGGGCGAGGCTGGCTTCACCGGTTCGGTGGTGATCGCCGATTTCGAATCGCTGGCCGCCGCCAAAGCCTGGGCCGATGCCGACCCCTATGTTGATGCCGGTGTCTATGCCCAGGTCAGCGTAAAACCGTTCAAACGGGTTTTCTAACGCAGACACGGCCATCGCTCCGGCTTGATCTATACCTTGCGTGCCGTGTTGGATTGCTTACACTCTGGAACCTCTGTGGACCCCGACACCTGGGAAGCTCTGCCGGCGATAACCTCAACATAAACGTCCAGAGTTTCCATCTGACTTAAATAACGACAGCTAACAAACGGAAGCCGTAACATGACCCGATTCTCCACCGCCAAAGTTCTTCTCGGTCTGATCACCACTGCAGCGATCAGCGCTGGAACCCTGGCCGAAACCCGCTGGCTTAGCGATGAACTGTGGGTAAACCTGCGCGCCTCTGCCAGCGATAGCGCTCAGGTCCTGCAAACCATTGGTTCTGGCACGCGCATGGAAACCCTCAGCGACACCGCTGAAAACGGTTATCTGAATGTCCGCACCGAACAAGGCACCGAGGGCTGGATTCCGCGTCGCTATACTCAGACCACACCGACAGCCTCCCTGCGCCTGAGCAATCTCGCAGCTGAGCGTGACCAGTTGCAACAGCAATTGAGCGAGTTGGAAGAGCGCCACCGTCAGCTGCTCGCCAACCGTGGCGATGTCAGTGGTGAGTTGGAAATCCTGCGCGAAGAAAACGAACGCCTGGCCACTGAGCTGAACGAAATCACCGCCATCAGCGGCGACGCCATCGCCTTGGATGAGCGCAACAAAGAACTGACGGAAAACAACGCCCGCCTGAAAAACGATCTGGACCTGGCGCAATCCCAGCTGTCCGAGATTCGTGAAAGCAACGACAGCAGCATGTTGCTGGCCGGCGGTGCGCTGATCTTTGTCGGTCTGGTGCTCGGCATTGTACTGCCACGTATCCGCGCCAAGCGTCGCGACAGCTGGGCCTGACACCCGCTTTTATCCGGCGCCGCTTCAAGGCGGTGTCCGGATCATTCTAAGACCCTATCGCTGAGGCCACGCTGCCAAGACCACTGCGCCAGACACCGGAGGTCATGTGAAACTCGCCTTTACCAAGAAAGAGTATCTGCAACGGGTTAAGAAAGTGCGCCGCGAAATGCGCACACGCAAAGTCGATCTACTCATCGTTACCGATCCAGGCAATATGAACTGGCTCACCGGCTACGACGGCTGGTCCTTCTATGTACACCAGGGTGTGGTGGTCCATGTCGATCAGGAAGAACCCATTTGGTTCGGTCGTCGCATGGATGAAAGTGCTGCCCTGTTGCGCTGTTTTATGAAGCGCGAAAACCTCACCAGCTACCCCGAAGAATACGTCCAGAACCTCGACAAACATCCAATGAGTTGGCTGGCTGAACATCTGTTTATCGCCAATGACTGGCATGGTGCCACCATCGCCACCGAGATGGACAACTACTATTACACCGCCGATGCGCACCGTAATTTGCGCCTGGCGATGCCCGAAGCGCGCTTTGTCGACAGCCACAATTTGGTCAACTGGTGCCGGGCCATCAAATCGGCCAAGGAAATCGAATACATGCGCATCGCCGGGCGCATTACCGCCAAGATTCACCAGCGCATTTTGGATGTGGCTCGGGTCGGCATTCCTAAAAGTCACGTGGTCTCACAAATCTACGAAACCGCCATTGCCGGCGTCGACGGTTACAGCGGCGACTACCCATCCATCGTGCCACTGCTGCCATCGGGCGAAGAGGCGTCGGCCTCGCACATCACCTGGGATGAAAAACCCTTCCGCGCCAATGAAGGCACCTTTTTCGAGATCTCCGGTTGCTACAAGCGATACCACGCGCCGATGTCACGCACCCTCTATATGGGCCGCCCCAGCGCGCGTTTTCTCAACGCCGAAAAAGCCTTGCTGGAAGCCATTGATGCCGGCCTGGAACAGGCCAAGCCGGGCAACCGCACCTGCGATATCGCCAACGCTCTGGATGCCACCATGGCGCACTACGGCATCGACCGTCAGGGCGCGCGCTGCGGTTATCCGGTCGGCGTCAGCTATCCGCCGGACTGGGGCGAGCGCACCTCCAGCCTGCGCGCCACCGACACCACCGTGTTGCAGCCAGGCATGACTTTCCACTTTATGCCCGGTATCTGGCAGGACGACTGGGGCATCGAAATCACCGAGAGTATTTTGATCACCGAAACCGGGGTGGAAATGCTGGTCGATTTCCCGCGTCAGCTGTTCGTTAAATAGCATCTCACGCTGCCGGGGTGGCGCCCGGCTGTGTTAGACTCGGCGCCAAATCTCTGTCAAGAAATCACCATGGCCTGGTCCGACACCCCCATCAATAAAGCTTTCAGCCTGGGCAATCTGGCTGACCTGTTGAGCCAGGGTTTACTCGGTTCGATGTCGCGCTTCAGTCACTTCCAGATCGTCGAATGGTGTGCGCGTTTTGTCGATGAATTCGATCGTGAAGCCGACCCGCAACTGCCTACCACGCCCGAAACCGCCCTCGATATCGCCGACGATGTGGTGGTGCAGTGGGAGCTGCATATCGCCACCCAATATACGCTGGAAGATCTGAATCGCTTTACGCTCAGCGATATCGTGCTACCCAAAGCCTATTTCGAAAGCTGGCTTAATCAATTGCTGGATCTGCCCCAAGCACACTGATGGAAACTCCGCTACTGGAAACCACGGCCGATGGCACGCTGCGTTCGGCGCGCTTTGGTGACGTCTATTTCTCGGCCGCCGGTGGTCTGGACGAAAGCCGCCATGTTTTCCTCAACCACAACCGACTCGCCGAGCGCTTTGCCGCCCTGCCGGATCACGGCCATTTCTGCATCTGCGAAACCGGTTTTGGCACTGGACTGAATTGTTTGGCCGCCTGGCAGTTATTTCAGCAAGTCGCCCCAGCGACCGCCCGGCTGACCTTTATCAGCACCGAACGCTACCCCCTGAATGCCGCACAAATTGACGCTGCCTTAGCGCCGTGGCCAGAGCTGTCAGCGTTGCGTTCGGCTCTGGTTGACCGCTATCCCAGCTGTTTCGAAGGCTTCCACAGTGTAGAGCTGGCCGACAATGTCGAGTTGCTGCTGTTGCTCGGTGACGCCAACGACACCCTGACCGATCTCAATGCCAGCGTAGACGCCTGGTTTCTCGACGGTTTCGCGCCGGCCAAGAATCCTGATCTGTGGCAGCCGGCGCTGTTCGAAGCCATGAACCGTTTGTCCAAAGCCGACACCACCGCAGCGACCTTTACCGCCGCCCGGCTGGTGCGTGACGGCTTAAGCGGCGCTGGTTTTCAGGTTGAACGCGTCGCCGGCTTTGGCCGCAAACGCGATATGGTGCGGGCTGATTTTATCGGCCGCTGCGGTCCGCCACGACCCGGCTTATGGCCAACCAACGAATGGGCCTGGCCGGAGACGGCACGCAAGGCGCGACGGGCAATCGTCGTCGGTGCCGGTTTAGCCGGCGCGCACAGCGCCTGGGAACTGGCACAACGCGGCTGGCAGGTGACCGTTCTGGAACAGGCCGATACCGTTGCCGCTGGCGCCTCGGGTAATGCTCAGGGCGCCGTTTATGCGCGCCTGTCAGCCCAGGATGCCGTCGCCAACCGCTTTCACAGCCAGGCGCTGGAGCTGGCGCAGCAGCGTTTGCGACATTTTCCCGACACTGTGCCTCACGCCGCCTGCGGTTTGCTGCAGCTTAATCAGGGCGCCAAAGAAACCGCCCGCTTCGAGCAGTTTCAACAGTCCCAGCCTTTCCCGGCTGATTTCGTCGAATGGATCGATGCAGCGACGGCCAGTAAACAGGCCGGCGTTCCGCTGGATCAGGATGCGCTGCTGTTTGGTAACGGCGGCTGGGTGAATCCGGCGGAACTGGTTAAGCACCGCCTGAATCACCCGAATATTCAGCTAAAAACCGGCAGTCAGGTGGTAAGCGTTAACCACCAAGACGGCCTTTGGACCCTTGGGTGCAAAACGGCTCAAGGCGAGACGCAGTACCAGACTGCGCAGTTAATTCTGACAACCGCCTGGGAAACCTCGAACTTTACGCCCACCGCTCACTTGCCGGTAAAACCGATCGCCGGCCAGGTCAGCCGCATTACCACTAATGAGCGCTTGTCGGCACTGAAAATGGTGTTGTGCAGCGATCGTTATTTAGTGCCAGCCGATCAAGGCATCCACAGTCTGGGCGCGACCTTTCGCCTGCGCGACAAGCGCGCCGAACTGCGCAGCGAAGACGACGCCGATAACCTGACAGCGCTGCACCAGCGCCTACCTCAACTGATTGAGGGCGATGAAGCCATCGTTTCAGCACGCGCCGGGGTGCGTTGTGCGGCGCCCGATTATTTACCGTTACTGGGCCCGGTAGCCGCGCCCGAAAAACTCGCCACCGACTACGGCGAAGCGCTGCGCAAAAGACGCACCGACCGTCAGCCGCCGGTGCCTTACTACCCGGGACTCTGGGTCAATATTGCGCACGGCTCCAAAGGCCTGACCAGCATTCCGTTGGCGGCCAAGGCGCTGGCTTGCTGGTTGAACAACGAGCCGATGCCCATATCCCAGAGCGTGCTGAATCATCTGAACCCCAACCGTTTTGTCATTCGCCAACTGATCCGTGGACATCGATGAGCCGCTATCGCCCACCTCGCCCCCGCTCTACCGCCGTCATCACGCCCGAAGGCGAAGCCCGGTTGCGCGCCGAGCTGCAGCAACTGTGGAAGGTAGAGCGACCGCAAGTGACGCGTGAAGTGTCGGACGCGGCCAAATTGGGCGACCGATCGGAAAACGCCGAATACATCTACGGCAAGAAACGGCTGCGAGAAATCGATAGCCGGGTGCGTTTTCTCAGCAAGCGGTTAGAAAGTCTCAAGGTAGTCACTGCCCGGCCGGATAACCCCGAGCGCATCTTTTTCGGCGCCTGGATAAAATTGCTCGATGCCGATGACCAGCCGCGAGTGATGCGCATCGTCGGCCCGGATGAATTCGATGTCGATCCGCGCTATATCAGCATCGACTCACCACTGGCACGCGCCCTGCTGAACAAAGCCGTCGATGACGAGGTCGTGGTCCAGACGCCCGCAGGTGAAGCCGAATACTGGGTCGAAGCGCTCAGTTACGATGGCCCTATTGAAGATTGAGCGATCGCGCTGCGATAGTGCTAGAATTCGCGCCCCGTTATTGACTGCCACTGTTCCGGAAGCCCCATGACCCGTCTGTTCGTCGACAATCTCACCGTCCTTGATTTCAGCTACCTGCACCCGAACCGGGGTGTGGTCGGAGAAAGCTGGATTGTCGATGTCGAGCTGGAAGGCGAACTGAACGACGAAGGCATGTTGTTCGATTTCGGACACGTCAAAAAACTGCTTAAAGCAGCGCTCGACAGCGGCCTGGACCACACCCTAGTGGTGCCCTTGGCGTTGCCCGGTTTGAAGGTCACCGAAGAGCAAGAGGGTGAACGGCTGGATATTGAGTATCGCGATGCCAATGGCCAACTGAAGTTTCGCTATCAGGCACCGCGCGAAGCGGTGTTCCAGCTCGACAGCCAGAGCGTCAGCATCGAAGCGGCGCGACCGGCGTTAGAAGCCCACCTCAATACCCTGGTTCCGGCCAACGTGCGTAAGGTGCATTTGCATCTGCACACCGAACAAATTGACGGCGCTTTTTATCACTACGCTCACGGTCTGAAAAAACACCAGGGCGATTGCCAGCGACTGTGTCATGGCCACCGCTCACGGCTGGAAATCTGGCGCGATGGCCAGCGTGATACCGAGGTCGAACGCGACTGGGCGCAACGCTTCTCCGATATCTATCTGGTAACGGCCGAAGACCAGCTCGACAGCACTGAACCCAACCTGACCCACGTCGGCTACGATGCCGAACAAGGCCGCTTCGACGTCTGGCTGAGCAGCCAACAATGTTATGCGATGCACAGCGACACCACCGTGGAATTGATCGCCACGCACCTGGCCCATGAACTCGGCCGCGAGCATCCGCAATCACAGTGGCGCGTTAAAGCGTTTGAAGGGGTGCGCAAAGGCGCCATCGCCGAACACCGACCATGACGCTCTGAGTGCGCGATGGTAAACTGCGGCCTCGATTCCCAGCCCGACATTTTCACAAGGTCCCAACGCTCGCATGACGCTTTATCTGTACAACACCCTGTCCGGTCAAAAAGAAGCTTTCCAACCGCTCGATCCGAACCGGGTAACCTTCTATGCCTGCGGACCGACCGTCTATAACTACGTGCACGTTGGTAACGGTCGTTCGGCGACTGTTTTCGATCTGCTCTATCGCTTGCTCAGCCGGCTCTACCCAACCGTGGTTTTCGCGCGCAACCTGACCGACGTCGATGACAAAATCAACGCCGCCGCCAAAGCCGAAGGCGTCGATATTGGTCAGTACGCCCAGCGTTTTATCGATGCCTATCAGCAAGACATGGACGCGCTCGGTAATTTAACGCCGACCATCCAGCCACGCGCGACCGAAACCATCGACGAAATCATCAACATCATCGAACGGCTGATCGCCAGCGATAACGCCTATGTGAGCGACGGCCATGTGCTGTTCGCGGTCGACAGCGCCGACGATTACGGCCGCTTGTCGCATCGCAAACTGGACGACATGCAGGCCGGCGCCCGGGTCGAAGTGGCCGATTACAAACGTCACCCGCTCGACTTCGTGTTGTGGAAACCCTCCACCGACGACCTGCCCGGCTGGGACAGCCCCTGGGGCCGGGGTCGGCCGGGCTGGCACACCGAATGTACGGCAATGATTTTTAAACACCTGGGCGAGACCATCGACATTCATGGTGGCGGCAGCGATTTGGTGTTCCCGCATCACGAAAACGAACGTGCCCAAGGCTTATGCTGCGTTGCCGATCATCCGGCCGACGGCACCGGCTATGCGCGTTATTGGGTGCACAACGCCATGCTCGACGTCGATGGCGAGAAGATGTCCAAGTCGCTCGGCAACTTTACTGTGCTGCGCGATTTAATGGCCAACCAGCCCGGCGAACTGGTGCGTTTAGCCTTGCTGTCAGCGCACTATCGCTCCAACCTGAATTGGTCTGAACAACTGTTGCATCAGACCCGTCAAACGCTGGACCGTCTCTATACGGTGCTGCGTGACAGCGAAAGAATTGAGGCCATAGCGCCCGAAGATCCGCTCAAGCTGGACGCGTTCCAGGCATTGCTCGATGACCTGAACACACCGCGTGCCCTGGCGGCCCTGCACGAAACCAGCAATCGCTTTTTCAAAACCAGCGATGCCGATGAACGCGCCCGACTGAAAGGCGAAATACTTGCCGTGGCCGAAACGCTGGGCATTTTGCAGCAGACACCGGAACAATGGTTCCAAGGTGGCGGCGCTGATGAGGGCGGCCTCAGCAACGACGCCATCGATGCCTTGGTCGCCGAGCGCCAAAGTGCCAAAAAGAACCGCGACTTTGCCCGCGCGGACGCCATTCGCGATGAACTCGCCGCTGCCGGTATCGTCATTCAGGACACGCGTGACGGCGCACGCTGGTCGCGCGAAGGCTGAGCATGTTGAAGTGGCCGCTGATCGCGCTGGTGTATCTGTATCGCTGGCTGATCAGTCCGCTGCTCGGTCCGCGCTGTCGGTTTTATCCGACTTGCTCGGAATACGCGCTGATCGCACTGAAACATCACGGCGCCATTAAAGGCAGTTGGCTGGCGGCAAAACGCATTGCACGTTGCCATCCGGGACATCCGGGTGGCATTGATCCGGTACCGGGCGTACCACTGCACGATCGCAACGAGGATTCAAACCATGATGATTGATAAACAACTGCTGAATATTCTGGTGTGCCCGGTAACCAAAGCACCCTTGCAGGTCGATCGGGAAAAAAGCGAACTGATTTCCACCGCCGCCAAACTGGCCTACCCGATCCGCGATGGCATTCCGGTCATGCTCGAAGACGAAGCCCGTGCCCTGGGTCAGGAAGAATACGAATACTGGCTCTCCAAAAAAAGCAGCCACCGCTAAGGGTGGCTGTGTTTTTATCAGCGTCGTTTTAGTACCGAACGCTAGAGAACAATTCTTTATCAGGCATCCTCGCCCACATCGGGTCCCGCTGTCGTCCTGCCCGAATCCGGTGTATCAACTCGCTTAGCGGCAGCCCGACCTTCGTCGTCTTCCGGTGACGCAAAATGCACCGTCTGCGTCGGGAAGGCAATCTCCGCTTCGTGCTCGTCAATGATATCGATAATGCGCAGCATGACGTTCTGTTTGACGGCGTGGTAGGTCACCCAGTCGGTGGTCTTGGTAAACGCATAAATAAAGAAGTCGATCGATGAAGCGGCAAACTTATTCACGTTCACAATCAAGGTGGAATTGGTGTCGATGTCTTCGTGCGACTCCAGCATGTCACGCACCGCTTTAACAATATCGCCAACCTTGTTGGCATCGGCATAACGCACGCCGATGGTTTCAAAAATACGACGATTCAACATCCGCGATGGGTTCTCCACCGAAATACTGACGAAGGTCGCATTGGGCACGTAGAGCGGACGCTTATCAAAGGTTCGAATGCGGGTCAGCCGCCAGCCAATATGCTCCACCGTGCCTTCAATTTCCTGATCGGGCGAGCGAATCCAGTCCCCCACCTTAAACGGCTGATCCAGGTAGACCATCAAGCCACCAAAGAAATTCGCCAGCAGATCTTTGGCGGCAAAACCGACGGCGATGCCACCAATACCACCAAAGGCCAGCACACCGGATACACTGAAACCCAAGGCCTGCAATACCACCAGAGCGGTGGTGATCAGCACCGACAAACGCAGCAATTTACCCAAGGCCGAAGCCGTGGTGGCGTCAAGCGGTTTGCGCACATGGTTCGGGTCCTGAGCGGTGACTTCGCCGCGCTGGATAAAGGACGTCATAAACCAGGCGAAGATGACGATAAAGGAAACTTCGCGTACCGGATCGACAATATCGAAAATCGGTTCATCGGAAATACTGCGTACGATCGACGTTGCCAGCAGTAAGCCATTAACCCAGATAAACAGACGCACCGGTTTGCGCGCTGAATTGACCAGCAAATCGTCCCAGAAAGTCTTGGTTTTGGCAGCGCCCTGTTCGAGGCGATCAAAGACTTTCTTAGCGATATAACTGGCCACAAGCGTTGCCAGTACAATCGCAAATACCTGAACAATCCAGGCGTTCTCGCGCCCCAGGTTGAGCAAATCGACAACCGTATTGAGGCTCTCGTTCAGAGTTTCTTCCACGCCGGACTCCTTAACACCATGACTTTATAAACAGGCCGCATAACTTAATCGCCCATGATAACCATAGACGCAGCGACGCTGCAGAAAAAATCGTCAATTATTGGGCTGAATCCTGTTGGCGCGCCAGCCCAGACTGTCGTTTTAACCAGCCGGTCAATAAACGAATCCAGGCATAGGCGGCGATTGAACCGATCAGAATGATGGCCTGCTGGGAGAAGCCGCTGCCGATCAGGCAAGCGATCAGGCCGTACTGCACCAGATAACCACTGAGTAAGGCACTCCAGCGACACACCACAGTGGACCGGGCCGTTTCCAGAAAGCACACCAGCGGTACGAACAATAAGGCTGCAAACCACTGGGCGTGGAGCAGTAAGGACTGAAAAAAAGAGGCGTCTGTCATGGCGGCGCATTCTAACGACACGGCAGCAAAGGCCACAGCCCGCCAATGAATTATTTGCGATAACCAGCGCACATTTTCATCCTTCTGACACGAGAATCGGCCGATTGCGCGCTTCGACAAAGTCGGTGTTATGCTGAGCCGATACGTTCACCACTTTCAGACTGCACAACAATGAGATGGCATTTCGGCCACAAGCTGGCACTGATCATGACACTGCTGGTTCTGTTCGCGTCCAGCATCCTCGGTTACACCCTGGTCTATCGCCAGTTTTCCATGATGGAAACCCAGTTCAATGACACCGGCGATGCCCTGGCCGCTCAGCTCGGTGCTGCTTCGGTGGAGATGGTCTTTACCGAAGATGCGCTGAGTTTAAGGAGTCTGGTGCATTCGCTGAACGAGCAGTCCGTTGTTGCCTCAGTGGCGGTGTTCAATCGACAGGGCAATATGCTGGCCGATGCCGGGCGCTACAGGCCCTACTTTGGCGGTGCTGACAACATCACTGACAGCGGCGTTCGGTTAGGTGAAAACGACATCACCTGGTTCTATTCACCCATCGTCTTTCGCGACGTCAATGGCGGTACCGCCTGGGTCGGGCTGGATAAATCCGCTCTGGATGCCAGCCAAACCGCCGTCGTTCGTTCAGGTATTCTGGTGGTCATGTTGCTGGTGCTGGCGATCACCCTGGTGGCGATCCGGCTGGGCCGTTCGCTCGGTAAACCGGTTAACGATTTGATTGAGGGGACGCACGCCATCGAATCTGGACACTATGGCTTCCGCATCCGCCAACAGCACAGCGGTGAGTTCAAGGCGTTAACCGAATCGTTCAACACCATGGCGCAGGGACTGCAGCAAAAAGACCGCGTCGAGCGGCTGTTTTCACGTTTTGTCAGCAACCCGGTTGCGGCGCGCTATATGGCTCAGGATGACGTCGAGCCCAATCAGGAAGGCCGCCGGGTGGAAGCCTCGGTCATCTTTGTCGACCTGGTGGGTTATACCGCTTTCAGTGAAGGCCGTAATCCGGAAGAAGTGGCTGAGATTCTCAATTTATATTTCACCGAATTCGCCAACATCTGCCACCAATATCAGGGCAATGTCGACAAATACATTGGCGACTGTGCCATGCTGCTGTTTGGTTGCCCGCAGCCAGACGCCGAGCATCGTTACCACGCCATGCAATGCGCCATCGCCATTCGTGAACGCATTGTCGAGATGAACCGTGAGCGCGAGCGCCAATACCTGCCGTGCCTGAACATTCGCATTGGTCTGAGTGGTGGCACCTTGTTGGCGGGCTTGCTCGGCTCGCATGAGCGCCTGCAATACACGGTTATCGGTGAACCGGCCAACCTGGCCTCACGACTGTGCGACCGCGCCGAACACGGCCAGATCATGACCGACAAAAGTTTCTATGACGCCGTCCACACAGCCCACCCACTGGGCACAGAAAATACCGTCAGCATTCAGGTCAAAGGCTTTCAAGCAAAGGTCGACGCCTTGACCATCACCGACTGGCTTACCACGCCGGTCGCACCCTGAGTCGTTGCCAATGCATCAGTTACGTCCCGCTTTGCTGTTATCCATGCTGCTGATGATCAGCGGCTGCAGCACCCTGCTGAGCCAGAAAGGCGACCTCAATACTCAGGTCGATGGTTGGGTTGCCGAGCATCGCTACGACCGGGCGCTGGAGGCACTGGGCGCCGTACCGCCCGATCACCCGGGCTTCAATGCCCTGACGCCACGCATCGAAGAGATTGAAACCTTACGCAGCGACTACATCGAACAGCAGTTGGCCCAGGCGGCTCAATTCGAGCCGGAAGGTGACTGGCCCAGTGCCATTGCCGTGCTCGACGAAGCGCTAGAGAAGCTGCCGGACGCGCCGGAACTGACCAGCCAACGCCAAGCCTACGAACAACGCCGGCTGCGCAGTATTCAACTGAGCCAGCGCGCCATCGCCATGGAATATGGTCGCTATTTGCTGGCCACCCGGCCCAGCGAAGAGCAACTGTTGCTGGCCAGCCCCGATGGTTTCTTCGCCCAGCAACGCTACCGCGCCTACCAGCAGGAATTGAGTCAGGCATCACGCGGTCTTTATGCAGTGGGCCGTCAGTCGCTGTACGAAAATGACAGCGAAACGGCGATCGAAGCGCTGACCTTATCCAACCAACTGGCACCGAACGACCTCAGTGAGGACTTGCTGAACAATATCCGTCAGGCACAGCGCGATGAGCGCCAACAACAGCGTCAGCAGGAAACCGCCGCGGCACAACGGCAATTGCCGCAGCTGCAGACACAGTTCGAACAGTCGCTGCGCTTTAACGACCTGATCGGCGCCAAACGCCTGCTCGGTGAAATCCGGGATATTGATGCCGAGGCGAGCGCCGCCTTGCAACCACGCCTGCAGCGACGCATCGATGCCCAAGCCGCGGCCCTGCTTGAGCGTGGCCGGCTGCTGTACGGCCAGGGTTTACTGCAGGAAGCGCTCGCCGTCTGGCGCGAAGCGTTGCAGCTGAAACCGGACGATCCGGAATTGCTGGCCGCCATCGAGCGCACCGAAACCTTTCTGCAAAACCTGAAGAACTGGGGGGAGTAAAAACCGCCGCGATTCCGTTATACTGCCGCGCCGGTTAATACGAACAGGCAAGCTCTCCACTATGCTCGACGCCAACGCTCTTGCGCAGCTGCAATCGCTGAAATCCGATATCCAGTCTACCCAGCCGCGGCTGACCGGCCGCATCAAAGGCACCGGCCGCAGCTTCGGCTTTGTGGTCGGTGACGATGGCCTGGAATATTTCCTGCCACCGGAAGAGATGGCACGGGTTTTCCCCGGTGACCAAGTCACCTTTGTGGTTGAAGAACAAAGCGATGGCAAGCTGCGCGCCAGCCTGGAAGCACTGGAAAGCAGCGAACTCGCCAGCTTTGTCGGCCGCTACGTTGAGCGCGGTAAGGCCCAGGGCGTTGAACCCGAAGCCGCCGGCCACGGCAAGTGGCTGTTTGTTCCCCCCAAGAAAACCGCCTCAGCCCAGTCCGGCCAATGGGTAAAAGCGCTCGTTACGCGTCATCCTTGGGAAACGGGCAAGGCCCAGGCGGAAATCGAAGCGGTGCTCGGCGCCGAAGACGAAGCGGGTACCTGGCACCGTCTGGCGATTGAGAAATACGACCTGACGAAAGATTTCAGCGCTGAACAACTGGCCGCCGCCGACGCCCTGGATGAACAACTGATCGAGCAAATAGAGGATCGCCAAGACCTCACCGACCTGCCCTTCGTCACCATCGATGCCGCCAGCACCCGCGATATGGACGACGCCCTGTTCGCCGAAGAAACCGACGATGGCTGGTTATTGCACGTCGCCATTGCCGATCCTTCTGCCTGGTTCAGTTCAGACTCCGCGTTGGAATCGGCAGCCCTGGAACGGCTCACCACCACCTATTTGCCAGGCATGCCGCTGGATATGTTGCCTAAGCGATTGGCCGAAGAGTTGTGCTCACTGGTTCCAGACGCCACTCGACTGGCGCTGGTATTTCATCTGCAGGTCGCGCGCGATGGCAATCTCTCCAAGCTCGCCATCACACCGGCGCGCATCCGCTCAACCGCCAAGCTCAGCTACACCGACGTCAGCCGCTGGCTCGATGGCGAAGAGCCCATTCCGGCGCAACATTGGCATCTGGAAACGCTGCGCGCCTGCTGTCAGGCGCTGCGTAACTGGCGCGAAAACCATGCCCTGGTGATGGCTGACCGACCGGATTACCGCATTCGGGTGGACGACGCCTTGAACGTCACCGATGTTGTGCGCGAAGAGCGCACCACCGCGCACAGTCTGGTAGAAGAAAGCATGCTGGCCACCAACCGCATAACAGCAGCCTGGCTGGCCGAAGATAATGCCTTGTTTATGACTCATCCGGGCTTTCGCAGTGAGCGCGAAGAAGAGCTGAAAGGTTTACTGCGCGACTACGCTCCGGCTGTGGCCGACTGTGACGGCAGCACGCTGGATGGCTATCGCACCATCATGCGCGCGGCGCGCGACTGCACCGACTTCCCGTTGCACAAAGTGCTGCAAAAACGGCTCGAACGCGGTCTGTGGACCAATCAGGCAGCGCCGCATTTTGGACTCGGTTTCGAGCAATACACCACCGTAACCAGTCCGATTCGCAAATTCAGCGATCTGCAATTGCATCGTTTGATCAAAGCCAAGCTGAATAACCAGCCGCTGACGCTCAGCACCGCTGTGGTCGAGTTGTTGAATGACAAGCTGAGCGCCAGTCGCAAGGCCGCCAATGAGGTGGACAACCACCTGCGCATGCAATGGCTGGCACGTCAGCAAGAGCAGGATTGGGCGGCGACGATCGTACACATCAATGCCGGTGGTTTGATCATCCAGCTGGACGACAATGGCGCCAGCGGCTTTGTCGATCTGCGCGGTGGTGACGAAAAATTCAGTTACGATGCGCTGCGCATGCAGATGAAGAGCGAAACCACCAGTTACTGTCTGGAGCAGAAAGTGACCGTTCGCATCAAAGAAAACACCGGTTCAAAGCTGGAATTCACTCTAGTTCAGTAACCGCCGCCGGCCACAAAAAAAGGGGCTGTTTCAGCCCCCGTATCCCTGCGGATTTTGCCGCTGCCAGCGCCAAGTATCGGCCATCATGACATCGAGCCCTTTCTCCGCAACCCAGCCTAATTCACGTTCGGCAAAGGCCGGATCGGCGTAACAGCAAGCGATATCGCCCGGACGACGCGGTGATATTTTATAAGGCACAGCTTTGCCCGAGGCCGCCTCAAAGGCTTGCACCATCTCCAAAACGCTGTAACCACGACCGGTGCCCAGGTTATAGGCAACACAGCCGCTTTGCGTATTGAGCTTATCCAGCGCCCGCAGATGGCCCCGCGCCAGATCAACCACGTGGATGTAGTCGCGCACGCCAGTACCGTCTGGGGTGTTGTAATCATCACCGAACACCGCCAGTTGCTCGCGCCGACCGACGGCGACCTGGGCAATGTAAGGTAAGAGATTATTGGGAATACCGTTCGGATCTTCACCGATGGTGCCGGATTCATGCGCACCAACCGGATTAAAGTAACGCAACACGGCAATACGCCAGCGCTCATCGGAACGCGCCAAATCCTGCAGCATGTGCTCGATCATCAGCTTGGACTGGCCGTAGGGATTGGTGGCGCTGAGCGGGAAGTCTTCGCGAATCGGCACCGATGCCGGATCGCCATAAACGGTGGCCGAAGAACTGAACACCAGTCGGGTTACGTCGTGCCGACGCATGGCCTGCAATAGAGCGATGGTGCCGGCGACGTTATTTTCGTAGTAGTCGATGGGAATCTCGGTACTCTCGCCAACCGCCTTAAGGCCAGCGAAATGCACCACAGCACTGATCGACTGCTCACTGAACAGCCGTTCCAGCAAGGCCGCATCGCGGATATCGCCTTCGACAAAAGGCACCTGACGCCCAACGATTGCTTCGACCCGGCGCAAAGCCTCCAGCGAGCTGTTAGCCAGATTGTCGAGTACCAGCACGTCTTGGCCGGCTTCGATCAATTCGATGCAAGTATGGCTGCCGATATAACCCGCGCCACCGGTTACCAGAATGGTCATGGACTTACCCTCGTCCGCTTATGTTTCAGAGCCGTCACTCTATATTTGAAAACGTTTTCAAGCAAGGCATCCCAAGCGGGTTACTGTCGGATCAGCGCCAGCAGTTCCTGAGTCTTTTCGTCCATCAAGGCTTTATCGGCGCGGGTTTCAACGTTGAGACGAATCACCGGCTCGGTGTTCGATTTGCGCAGGTTAAAACGCCAGTCATCGAATTCCAGTGACAGGCCGTCAATGCGATCTTCAGCAATGGCCTTGGCTTTGTAGGCCTCGTAGACCCGGGTCATGGCTTCGTCGGCGTCTGCCACCTGGCTGTTGATCTCGCCCGGTGATGGGAAATTAGCCATCTGCTTACCAACCAGGGATTTCAACGAGGTTTGCTTCTTGCTCAGCAGATCAATCACCAGGAGCCAGGGCAACATGCCGGAATCGCAGTAGGAGAAATCGCGGAAGTAATGGTGCGCACTCATTTCGCCACCATAGATGGCGTCTTCCTTGCGCATCTTCTCTTTAATAAAGGCGTGGCCGGATTTGCACATCACCGCCGTGCCGCCCTTAGCTTCGACGATCTCGACGGTATTCCAGGTCAGGCGCGGGTCATAGACAATTTTGGAGCCCGGTTGTTTGACCAAAAAAGCTTCCGCCAGTAAACCGACGATGTAATAGCCTTCAATAAAGTTGCCGTCTTCATCCCATAAAAAACAGCGGTCGAAATCGCCATCCCAGGCAATACCCATATCGGCGTTGTTTTCACGAACCGCCTTGGAGGTCACCGGCTGTTGTTCGTGCAGCAAAGGATTGGGGATGCCATTGGGGAAAGTCGCATCCGGCTCGTTATGCACCTTGATAAATTCCAGTGGCGCACCGGCGGCCAGCAAGGCTTTTTCCAGCCGATCCAGTGATGGACCCGCAGCGCCATTGCCGGCGTTGGTGACCAACTTCATAGGCTTGAGGTTAGGAATATCGACAAAGCTGATCAGGTGATCGACATAGGCCTGGCTGTTGTCGAGTTCGGTCAGGGTGCCGGGTTTGGCCGCTGCCGGGCCGAAGTCTTCGGTCTCGGCCATTTTCTTAATGTCATCCAACCCGGTATCACGAGAGATCGGTTTGGACAGCTCGCGCACCATCTTCATGCCGTTGTAATTGATGGGGTTATGACTGGCCGTCACCATGCAACCGCCATCGGCCTTGAGGTAATCGGTGGCGAAATAGACCTCTTCCGTGCCGCATAAGCCGATGTCGATCACATCGGCGCCGAAGTCCATCACCCCTTGCGCAAAAACTGCCTTCAGCTCTGGCGAGGTTTCACGGACATCGCCGCCAACCACAACGGTTTTCGGCTTTAAGAAGGCGGCAAAGGCACGGCCGATGCGATAAGCAATATCCCTGTTCAGCTCGGTACCCAACTGTCCGCGGATGTCGTAGGCGCCAAAGCAGGTCAACTCGGTCATTCGTCACTCCATTTTGGAAACTAGCAGCGTTAGCAGAAGGCAACTGTACCCTGTTTCAAACCAGCAACGCTACCGGTTGGCCCACCCGCAACGCTCTCGTATACTGGCCGGCAAATTCAAATCACCAGAATGATAGGGAGTATCCTCGCCGATGGCATCCAACGACAATCCTCAGCCGGCCAAGCAACCGTCTGTTCCGTACCAGGATGATGACACCATCGATCTCGGTGCTTTGCTTAGAGGACTCTTTGCCCAGTGGGTGCTTATCGGTTGCATTACTCTAGGGGCGGTAGCGACGGCAGGTATCATCATTCTGACTTTGCCAAATAAGTATCGAGTAGAAGCCACTTTTACCCAACCAACGCTTCAGGCAGTGCAGCCATTGCTGGAACAATCCATAAAGGCGATTGAACTGGATGATATCAGCCGTGAGTTTGTCGATAACCTGAAGTCTTACTCACTGATGATGGCCGCCTACAATGCGGCGCTTGAGAATAAAGACGATCAGCTAGCCGACGCAGCTCGGGTCAGCACGGTACAAAGTCTACAGCGCAGCCTAACGATTACACCCGCCAACCCCGAAGCGTTAAAAGATGACAGCCTTCCGCTGGAAACGGTCACGGTGAGTTTTCTGTCCGCTGATCCGCAGACCGCTCAGGTTGTTTTAAATGAGCTAATGGTACTGGCTGCACAACGTACCGCTGAACATTTCAAAGCCGATATAGAAGCCACTCGTGACATCCGTATTGCAAGGTTACAAGCGCAGATCACTCAGGTTGAGCTGGCAGCGGAAAACACCCTGCAGCAACGCGTCAATGAATTAGAGCAGGCGATAAACCTGGCCAATACGCTGGATATTGTAGAGCCTACCGACTGGACAGCACTGGTCCATGGATCCGGTAATGTTCAACTGATCACTCAAGGCAATGGTTACAGTGAAAACGATCTTTTCCTGCAAGGTACGCGGATTCTCAGTGCTCAGTTGGAGGCGTTGCGACAGGACGGCGCTGCACGGCAGTTTACCGGCAGCTTTAATGAGACCGAAGTCATCGATCTTTCAAGCCTGAATAAAATCACCACCATGCCTGAGGGTAATATTTTCGTAACCACCCCACCGGTGACCAAGCGCAGCGTTAATCACTCAGAACTGGTCGGTGAAATGGCCAGCTTACAAAACATCCAGATCCCACTCGATAACGTTGCCTTAATCGACCAGGACTCCCTGGCCCGAGTTCCGGCCAGCCCGGCCTCACCAAAACGACTGCTCATTGCGACGGCTGCTTTGGTGCTGGGTGGCTTTTTGGGTGTATTTGTCGCCTTGATCCGCCTGGCCATTCGAGATAACGACTGATCCTGTGCCGCAGACGGCTTGGGTCGTCTGCGGCTGACCGCTATACTGCGCCCTTCTTCTTTCAAACAGGATTCCGCCTTGTTCACCTGGTATCTCTGCCGTGAAATCCTGAAGCCTTTTATTCTGATCACGGCGATTCTGTCGGCCTTGCTGATCGCCGGCGAAATGAGTGAGATCCTGGGGCGGGTTGTCTCCGGGCAATATTCTGACTGGGCAATTCTGGCCATAGTCGGTTATCAGCTGCCCATTTTGATTCCAGAACTGCTGCCAGCGGCCTTTTTTCTGGCAGCGCTGACCAGCCTTAACCGGATGAGCGAAGAATCCGAACGTATTATTCTGCATGCTGTTGGTCAGTCGGACAGCGGCATCCTGAAAAATGTTCTGCTCTTTACGGCTGTACCGGCCATGATCATTATGCTGGCGTTTACACACTGGCTGACGCCTCTATCCGAAAGTAGTTTGACACGCTACTTGATCGAACAGCAAAACCGCCCGTTAACCGATATCGTCACGCCCGGTGAATTTTTCACGCTGAACCAGCGCAATGCCACCCTATACGCACAACGCTCCAACCCATCCGAAGGCACCTTGTTATCGGTTTTTATAGCCAGAGTGGACGGTGATCGTATCGCCGTTAATACCGCGCCTTCTGCGCGCATCGAGACACAGGAGCAGCGTCAATATTTAACCCTTTTTAATGGCGTACAACGGGTTTTTGCATTAACGCCAGGTGATACTGAAAAAATCGACTACAAGCAGTTTGCGCTCTACATCCCCAGCGTCGACAACAACCGCGCCAGCGCTTCACGCGATGCCAGCAACACCCTGGCACTGTGGCGCAGTGGCAGTCAGTCCAGCCGCAGCGATGCCATTGAGCGCACCCTGCTGGCCTGCCTAATACCTGTACTGGCGGTCTGGGCCGTCGCCCTGACCCGGGTAAAACCTCGCAAAGGTAAGGTTGGTGCCGTCGCCCTGGGCATCGTGCTCTATATCGTCTTCACCTTTGGCCAGCAGACCCTGCAAACCGGCGTTGAAAAAGGTCAGTTACCCTTGATCGCCAGCCCCTGGTGGTACCTCATCGTTCTGGCATTAGTGGGGCTGGTCTGGGTACGGAGGCGCAACTGATGATGTCGATTCTCAACCGCTATATCATTCGCCGTACTGCGGTCTTTATTGCCATCGTGGTGCTGGCGATTGGTGGTCTGCTGATGGTGATGGGGGTGGCCGACGAACTCAGCCGCCGCGCCAGTGACAGCTATGGCCCCTGGGAGGCGACCCTTTATCAGTTGCTCAGCATGCCACTGGAGGTCTACCAGTATATTGGCCCAATGGTGCTGCTCGGCACCCTGATCTCCGTAGCCGGCATGGCCAAGAACAACGAGCTGGTTATTATTCAATTGGCATCGAGCAGCGCTTACGGCCTGGTATTGCGTCTGCTGCTGCCCGGCCTGCTGCTGATGCCGGTTATCTATTTTGTTGGCGAGTGGGTGGCTCCGCAAATGCGCCAGCAAGCTGAAGTGTCGCGCGCCATTAACCTCAATCGCTCACTGCCCACTTTGAGCGGCGAATGGTTTCAGGATAATCAATGGATTATTAACGTCGACTTCGTTTCACCCGAGCGAGACATTCGCGGCTTGACCGTCTTTGAACTCAGCACAGACAACAACCTGACCAGCATGATCTACGCGCCCGAAGCGTCACCGATCGATCGCGGCTGGCGGTTATTGAACGGTCGACGTATCGAGTTTGAAAACGATCAGGTCATTCACAGCGAGTTTGCAACGCTGAACTGGCAACCGGACAACTTCAATGCCGACCTGCTGGCGCTGCTGGCACAACGCACCCGAGAGTTAACGCTGCCTCAGGTCTGGCGTCAGGTGACTTTCTCGAATCAGCAGCGCCGTGCCGATCCAGAATTAGCACTAACCTTCTGGAACCGGCTGTGGTTTCCAATCACTTACCTGGGCATGCTGTTTTTAGCACTGGTATTTTCGTTTGGCTCGTTTCGTCAGAAAACGCTGGGGGATGCAGCCTTCAAAGGCGTTGCTTTGGCGATCGCTGTGCAGCTGGCAACCGAGACCGGCGCCAGCTTATTGCTGGTAGCAGGATTGAGCGCGCCTTACGCTGCGCTGTTGCCCCCGCTGATTTTTCTGGCAACGGCCATTGGGCTGGTCAGGCAACGGTTATAAACGCAGCGGCATCCAACCCTCAATGTTCGAAGGTGGAATGCAAACGGTAATAGGCGCCGCCCTTGGCCAGCAACTCCTGATGAGTACCACTTTCCACCACCTGCCCCTGATCCAAAACATGAATCAAGTCAGCATTCATAACCGTCGATAAACGATGCGCAATCACCAGGGTGGTTTTGCGCTTAGCGAGATCTTCCAACGTCTGCTGAATCAGTTTTTCAGTTCGGGTATCGAGTGCTGAGGTCGCCTCATCCAACAACAGAATAGGTGCATCACGCAGCAAAGCTCTGGCAATGGCCACCCGCTGTCGCTGACCGCCGGAAAGATTGGAACCACGAGGGCCGGCCAGGGTATCCAGACCGGCTTCCAGATGTTGGGTATATTCCTCGACCAAGGCTTCGCGTGCCGCCTGAGTCAAGCGCTCATCCGTGGCCTGCAGATCACCGAGCAGAATATTCTGACGGATGGTTTCGTCAAACAGAGCCGAATCCTGGCTGACCACCGAATAAAGCCCACGCAACTCAATCAGATCCAACTGATCAATCGGCTGATCACCCAGGCGTATTTGTCCTGACTGGGGATCAACCAGACGCGTCAACAAATTAAAAATGGTCGACTTACCCGCACCCGAAGCCCCCACCAGCGCCGTCATTTTCCCGGCTGGCGCCGTTAAACTCAGGTCACGTAACACAGGCTGATCACCATAAGCGAAACGCACCTTATCCAGCACAACATCACGCTGGGCAACATTTTGAGGCGCAGGAAGCGGTTGTGCCGGACTGTGAATTCTAGGCTTAAGATCCAACACAGAAAAAATGCGTTCCAAGCTGGCACTGGCCGACTGGAAAGCACCACTGATATTGGACAAGCGCCGCAACGGATCGAAAATCAGCGCCATGGCAGTGAAGAAACTCATAAACTCACCGATGGTCTTTTCACCATCGATAATCTGGTAACCGCCGTAAATCACCACAAATACAAAACCAAAACCGGCCACCAAATCGATCATCGCCGGCATGGCGGCATTACCCACTTCTGATCGACGCTGGTACTTGAAAAAACGCCCGGTCTCTTTAGCGAACCGGCCATCTTCATGACGCTCAAGATTATTTTGTTTGATGGCATTGATACCGTGAAAAATCTCATCCAAGCGCGTTGACATAACCGATGAAATTTCGCGTGAACTGCGCGTCGTTCTCAAAATGAGTCGCCGCAACGCGGCAATTGGAACCGACAACAGCGGCAAACCAACCAAAGCAAAAATTGTCCATCGCCAATCGGCCATCATCGCTACTGTGAGCAAAGCAACCAAGGAAATGGAATCGCGGCCTAAGTTGATCAATGCCGTGCTGGCAAAATTCTTCAGCGCTTGTGTATCACCACGCACTCGCTCAATCAGCGCACCAGGTGAATGCTGCCCAAAAAATGCAGAGTCCAGTCTAATCAAGTGCGACAACATGTCTTTCTGCATATTGGTAATAACACGCAGACCCACACTCAGAGTAATGGTTCGCTGCCCAAAGCCACCCAAGGCACGAGCTGTAAACACAATAAAAATTGCCAGCGCAATCCAGATCACATCATCGGATTTACCCTGCACAAAAATGTTGTCGAACATTGGCTGCACTAAATAACTGAGCAAGCCCAAGGCACTGCCTTCGATAACCACCAGCACAGCCGCCACCAGCAACCAAGGCCAGTGACCTTTTAAGTAGCTGCGCCAAAGACGATAAATCAAAGCCCGCCGTGGCGTGTCCTGATGGATGTCCAGTTTGTATTCACTCACGTCGTAATACCTTGTCTACAAGCCAGGCACTGGCTTTACGCGGCTGGAATGATTGCTCCAACTGCTTGGGATCATAAATCTCAGCGACCCAATCTAAAAACGAATGATCGGTTTCGTTGTTCTGCTGATAACGTTCATAAGCGCAAAAAAATTCATGCAGCATGCCGGTTTTTGCGCCTTTAAAATGTAAGTACCGCCACGACAACTGCGCCTTGGCATCAGCCACAGAACCCTGACCGGTGAGTAACAGGTAAAGCCCGGCGGCAAAACCAGAACGATCTGCACCCGACTTGCAGTGGAACAGAACCGGCGTTTCCAGCCGCTTAATCAGATCAGCAAAAGCGAGCACGCGCTGCTTCGACGGCGCCCCGCGCGAGGACATCCGAAAATGCACTAATTGCATCCCGAAACGTTCACAGGCTTTTTCTTCCAGCAGGATAGCCCCGCCACCACCCTGACCCCGTAAATTGACCAGAGTACGCACCCCTTTATTGGACAAACGCCGAATACCGATCGGGCCAGGTTGATTGGAGCGCCAGGCATCCGCAGCAAACTGCTGGGGGTTGTTCCACAGTGGTCGCACAATACCGTGATCGACGAACAGTGCATCCAACCAGACAGCCAGACGAACCTGTGGTTGTTGCCATCGCGCTCGCCATTGGCGGCGCCACCGAGGTCTGCGATCAGTCATATCCAAGACTGCTCAAGCGACGCTCAACACGCTGTTGAAACTCTCGCTTCTTACTGCGACGAACGCTACGAAACCAGCGTTGCGTCGGTATCCAGGTACGATCGCCCAGGCCATCGATAATAACGAAACGCTCGGAGTCATCTCCGGCATGCTCCAGTACCAGGTTTTCGTAATTCATATCGGCAAAAGTCAAAGTCGAGTCCACCATACTGTCTAACAGCGCACGAAGATCAGCCACCTGGCTGGCGGTTAACAGTCGGTTATCCATCAAGGTCTGTAACGTCGGTGCCAGACTGCCGTCGGCAGACCGTGCGGCAGACACCAATAACCCCAGCCCCAAGTCCGTTTCCACTACGCCATGAATGGGGCAGATGCGACTGCATGCCAACCCCTGGTCACGATAACGACTTTCAACAAAATGACGCAGTTCACGCACCATGCCTGAACTGTATAAAAAATAATCCTTGGCTGCGGCAAACCATGCCTGGATTCCCGACTGCTGGGCTCCAGGGCCCCGTGGGATATGGACTTTCACAAGCAAGCTGGAGTCATGGGGGTGTTCATACACCCAGCGGGTTTTACTGCTCAGCAAAGGAGGACCGGATTTCAGGCTCAATGGCCCCAATATAGTCACCTTGCAGGACTGCTGTTCAAGTCCAGTCACACCCTACCCTCATTTGATCAGTAGCCTTCACAGACAACCCTGGATGAAAAGCGCGCTATGGTACTGAAACCGCCAGGACAGATAAAGCCGAGACACTGGCAACCAAAACCCCATACCAGGATGATTATTCAGAAAACGGAGATTCCAGGGAGCCTCTAAATAACTCCCCCAAAGCTCTACGCGAGCTAAAACGTTCTGCCACAAGTGATACACACTTTGCAGCGCAATGGCCGTAGTCCTTGCCAAGAAGAGCTCCCTAGCCTGAAGGAATTAGCTCAGTTAGACTGCCAGAATTTACCAGGATGCCTTTCTATGCCGACCTTTAAAGTTCTGGGCCGACATTTGGACAAAACTTGGCGCCGCTACCGCCCGTTTCTGACACCCAGGTTCAGAACTGCCTATGCGAGTTTGATCGCCAGCCAACAACCGATCCCGGAACAAGGCAAGAAAGTGCTGTTTAACCTGGGCAGTACAAGGGTCGATGGCCCGCAGGGACGACGTATTCACAACCTACACACCTACTTTACCCGGGCAGGCTACCACCCGGTATTCGTCAATCACTATGGCTTCCTGGCCAACCCCAAAAAGAACTTTAAAGCCAGTTGTTTTGAGCAACCTTTTAGTCTCATCGGAGCGAACGAAACACTTCCTGGGGACCCAACGGATTGGATCATCGTTAGCGAACAGTCCCTGCCAGCTTTTAAGGTAACCAAGTCTAAGGCACCGCATTTCACGCTAAGCCTGGAGATCAACGAGCGTCTTGCCGACAATGAATTCCCCTGGCCTTTCCCTTTATTTCCAGGAATCTACCAACGCCAACAAGACCTTGAACTTGCCCCGCTAAGAGCACAGCCACGGCTTTGGCACTGCTTTTTTGGCGGACAGACGGCCGCTGGCAAATACGACAAAGACTGGGTTCGTAGCGTCTACGGCAGAGTGACCCGAAAACGCTACCTTGAAGTGGTGCGCGAATCATTAAAAGCCAAGCAACTCCAACTGGTTGAACCTGAATCTACCCGGCAAATGCATCAATGGGAACGGCAGAAAGTCATGGGTGCAGTGTTAATCTGCAATGAAGTTTGCAAAATCAAAGTCGAACAGTGGTTATCAACGCTCGCCCGGGCAAAATTCTTTTTCGCCTGCCCGGGCGTACGCTACCCCATGTCACACAACGCGGTTGAAGCCTTAGCCGTGGGTACGGTTCCAATCATTGAGTACGGAGATGATTTTTTCCCTGCCCTCGAAGACGGCGTCAATTGCATCGCATTCCAGGGCGAAGCTGGACTGCACAACGCTATTGAACGCGCGATGGTTATGCCAGAAGAAGAATGGCAGCGCTTGTCCAATAACGCGGTGCAATATTATGAGCGTTTTATCAAGCCTGAGGCTGTTATCCAAAACTTGCTCGAAGCGCAACGTGAACACAAGGTCGATACCATCAAGATGGTACCCTTCCTAAAACGTGGTGGCGGGCATATTTAAACGCCGGCATCAGCTATTGACCGCTATTTGAGTTACCCGAAAGGAGCAACTTATTCGCGCCGCAGCAACCGATCTGTCAACCAGCTCCAACGACCGCTGCGGCGAAAACTGAGTCGCGTCTGTTCCCGATCGTACGACTGGGAAATCCAATCACGATACGCCATCCCCTGAGCGTAACCACTGGCGGCATAGCACTGAACAAAATGATCCATCATCCCAGTCGAGGCATTGCGGATATGCAGATAACGCCAAGACAGCTGCCGGGCTGCCATCTCAGGAGTCGCGCCCTGCAACAGCAGACTGATAGCAGCAGCCAGGCCGGCCCGGTCAGCCCCCGACTTACAATGCAATAACAACGGTCTGGGAGCGTTGTCGAGCCAATCATGCAAGATAGCCAACTGTTCTGGCGTTGGTGCTCGTCGCGAACTCATGCGCAGACTATAAAGCTGCAACCCCAAACGCTCAGCGTGATACTGCTCCAGATAAAAAGCACCGCTACGCCCTTCTCCGCGCAGGTTGATCACCGATCGAAAACCGCGTTTCGCCAAGGCTCGTAGACGCCAGGGTGTGGGCTGGTTAGAACGCCAGATGCCCGGCACAACCTCCACCGGACGATTGACCGGCAAACGCAACAGCCCCAGATCAACAACCAGCAAATCCAGCCACGCACAGCAACGCGCCCAAGCCTTATCCATACGTTCTGGCCACAGGCCACGCCAGCCCTTCGGCTGCTTGTCTCTAGAAGAATCAGTCATGGTGTTAAGACGAAAATCCACCGCTGTTTTTAAGGTCGACTAGGATACGTGATGACCGGCCAAGGCGCTATCTGAGCGGCTGTCTGGTCGCCATTGGTAGCCTCCGGTATGATGGCCGCCCACTAAAAAAGTCTGTCTGCGATGTCACCGATAAGCACCTATACAGCCCTGGAACCTCTGCTCCCCGGATACGAGGGTGAATCTCATCATCGCTATACCGACAGTGCTGGCCTGGCCTGGCTGGCAAGCCTGAATGATGAACAGAATCAGGGGGAATTACTGTTCCGCCAACGCAATCGGGTTTATCGCCTGCCAGATCCTATCGCTGGTGGTAACGACATCTGCATCAAAGTATTCAAACAACCTGGCAAATTACGCAGTGCCTGGTATCGACGCACCGGAAGCAAGGCTCAGCGTGCCCACGCTTTTGCTCGACACCTTTACGAACAAGGCGCCGCTGTTGCTGAACCTTTGGGCTACCTTGAGCGCTGGAATGGCAACCAGTTGGTGGAAAGCCTGCTGATCAGCCGATACCTGACCGATTCGACCGATCTGTATTCCGAGATGACCTATTTATTGCGTCAGCGGCCTTACGCTGGCGACTATATTCGCCTACTGCGTGTCTGTGCCGAAGCCATCCGTACCATGCACGACAGCGGCTTTCTGCATAATGATCTGGGCCCACAAAACATTTTGTTGCAGCGGACCGGACCGGCCAGTTGGGCCAACCCTACTTTTATTGACCTTAACCGCGGCCAACTTGTTGCCAATCCAAGCTACAAACAGCGCGCGCGGGATCTGGACCGGATGAAATTGCCCTCGCACTTTCTGCGCATCTTCCGTCATATTTACTGGAACGACGGGCCGATTCCGAAGGAGTTCGAACGCTGGGCCGATCGTTACCGCGCCCGCTTCCGTCGTCATCAGCGCTCACGCAAATGGCGCCATCCGATCCGCACTATCCGTCAGTGGTTGCATCCAGCGGCTGATGAGAAGAAGCAGGTATCCACCGGCCAACCGAGTGAACGTGATGCCTGGCTGTGGGATGAATACTCCGGCCAACCTTCGGTAATGCTGCGCAGCCCTGAACGTCGACGCGAGCGCCGCGGCGCTGATATCTGGCCGACGCTGTTCAGCAATCTGCGTAAGAGCTGGTCGATTTGGCGTAGCTATCGACAACTGAAATCGGACAGCTTCCAAACCGAAGTAAACATGAACGGACGCTTTGGTGTTTGCGTTGAAGTCGATGAAACCTTCGAGCAACAACTGCAACAACTGAAGCAAACACCGGGATTAAGCGTTTTCGTGCGGCTGTATTTTCACCTGGGCCAGCCGCACCTGGATGCTGCAGCAGAGGCCATCAAGCAACTGGCCGAAGCAGGCCACCCGGTTGGCATTGGCCTAGTTCAATCTCGCCAGGCCGTGCTGGACCCCGCCGCCTGGCAGGCATTTATGGCTAAAGCACTGGCCCGGGTTCACAGCCATATTCACTGCGTGGAAATTGGCCATGCGGTGAACCGCGTTAAATGGGGCTTATGGAATCTCGAAGAAATGTCCAGCCTGTGGCACGGTGCGGCACAGCTGAAAGCGCAATATCCAGAGATTCAGTTTATCGGACCTGCTGTTAACGATTTCGAGTTTCAGTACTATCCGCCGCTACTGGATGCCGGCGGTGAAGCCGTCGACGCCCTTTCCTGCCACCTTTATGTAGACCGACGCGGCGCACCAGAAAATGCTCAAAACGGCTTTACCACCCTGGAAAAAGCGTTGTTGGGGAAAGCCATCGCCAAGAGCTACAACAAAACCGGTTTTTACATAACTGAAGTCAATTGGCCGCTACAAAATACCGGCTTATACAGCCCACTTGCCGGCGCCTATCAATACAACAATCAAAGCGAAAGTCGACTGCACATCAACGAACTCGATAGCGCCGCCTATATGATTCGCTATGCTCTGATCACCTTGTGCAGTGGGGCTACAGAACGGCTTTGGTGGTGGCGTTTGGCGCACCCTGGGTTTGGATTGGTTGACAACAAAGGTGGCTGGCGCGAAAGACCTGGCTGGAAAGCCCTGCTACAGTTTCATCGCACAGTAGGCCAAGCAAGCTTCGAGAAGCGGAAAATTAAAGACGGCATCACTTGGTGGTATTTTGATAACTGCATTGTAGCTTACAGCCTGGACGCCGGCACCGCTATTTTGCCGCCGGCCGACCATATTCCCTATACTCTGTTGGGTGAACCAATCAAGCATGAAACAGGTCAACCCCTGGCACTGGACGATTCACCCATTTATTTTATTCATCGCTGAGAATCTAAAAACATCAGCGGCACTTCTTATACAACCGCAAGCATGAGAGTTAATCTATGTCACGCGCTTTGATATTTCGAAAAGACTTACTGCCCTACTCAGAGACTTTTATCGCTGAGCAGGCACACCACCTTCCTAGCTGGGAACCAATTTTTTGTGGTTTCAAGAGAAACATGGCTGGATATAATTTAATTGAACAAAAATCTGTTCCAGGCAAAGAATATCATGTTTGCATTGAAAGTGATTTTAGTCAGTTCCCCAAACTGACTGCAGGGCTTCACAAGAAACTCAACATTCTCAACAAACGCTGGTTGCGCCAGTTAACAGAGCTGTCGCCACAGATCATACATGCTCATTTTGGTTCAAATGCTCTAAATTGCCTAGCACTCAGCAAAGCGTTAAATATTCCGCTTTTAACCACTTTCCATGGCCGCGACATTACCATCAATAAACATACAAAAAAGCAAGATGACAACCTTCAAAAGGTCTTTAATGGCTCACAGAAGATCATTGCTGTTTCCGATTTCATTAAAAGCAAACTATTAGAACGCGGGTGTCCTGAAAACAAAATTATTCAACACTATATTGGTGTTAATACTCAAAAGTTTAAACCATCAGGCAACGACGCCATCGAAGGAAGGATTGTATTTGTTGGAAGATTAGTTGAGAAAAAGGGCTGTGAATATTTAATCAAAGCCTTACAAAAAATCGGCATAAAAGACAATATACAACTTAATATCATTGGTGATGGGCCACTCATGAATAGCCTAAAAGAACTGTCCAATGAGGCCCCATGCAATATCAATTTTATGGGCCGGCTTTCGCCAGACCAGATAGTAGAAGAAGTTCAGTCTGCGCAATTATTATGTGCCCCCTCAATCACTGCGTCCACTGGAGACCAGGAAGGCTTGCCAATTAGCATTCTTGAGGCCTTATCTTGTGGAACACCGGTTATAGGCACCTACAGTGCGGGTATTGCTGAAGCAGTCATAGACGGTACTAATGGTTTTCTGGTTCAGGAAAAAGACATCGATGCTATTGCCAGCCGAATTCACCAAGTACTAAATGACAAAAACCTTAGGACTGAACTTTCAGTTAACGCCCGACAAACAGCAACGACAAAGTTTGACCTCGATAAACAGTCTTCTTTGTTAGAGGAAATATACTGCGGCCTATAAACCATTCTTTGGATAGTTGCTGTCCAATACTGACTAAAACTGCTGTCACCTAGACCACTCAGTCAACTTCGAGCTTAGTGCGTAGATAGGAACCTTGGTCGAACTGACAATCCACTTGATTGTCAGCACGTTCGGCCAAGCAATCCAGGCATCAAACACGAAGTGAGATCGTTGCAATGGCAGCCTTCACGAAAAACTATTCAGGGCTCGATTTTGAACCTGATGCTGGCAAATAAACAAAACTCAACATCAAAAACACCAGGCTGAGGCTCGCATGGCGAACATCATAAAAGCTGTAGTGCATATTGATAGGCATCATGGCGACCGCAACACCTGCGGCCATCGCAAAAGCCATGGTGTTAGGATGTTTGGCTGACTGCCAAGTACGCTTAACCAACCAAGCAAACGCCAGCAGATACCCCACCAACCCAATCACGCCGGTTTGCAAGGGCACATCCAATAAATGGAAATGTGCGTGGCGCAACCTTTTATTGTCGCCGCGAACCTCGCGCGAATCGATACCCAATGGCTTCACTGCTTCATCAAAGCCACTTTCACCCACCCCCAACCAAGGATGAGCGACAATAACAGCAAGCGCCGCACGGAAAACTTCCACACGATATGAACCAGCGACATTAATGTCTTCAATATCGCCGGAAAACGCCATCAGTGTTTTATCAACCTGTCGTTCAATCGAAGAGGATGTCTGTATAGCCACGAACACAGCGACTAGCGTAACCGTGCTCACCAAAAAGAAGGTTTTGAGCGGAAACTCACGTCGATACAACAAGTAAGCCACGTAGAGCACACTGAAAACAAAAAACACTAACCAACCCGACCGGTTACCACCAAGAAAAATGGCAAAGGCCAGTGGCACAATCATCAACCAGGCTAGAGAACGCCAGCCACCAGGCTTGGCATAACGACGAATGGCTTCAAATACAAAAGGCGATAAATGAGCCAGATCGACACTCAACTTCAAGTGAGGGTAAAAAACGCCAACAACGCGACCACTTACCAGCGGATTACCTAGTACATTATAACCCACGAAAAATTGCATCAGCCCATCCAGGGCCGCAAACATCACCAAGGCCGCCATGCCATAGAGCAATAGATTTTCATTGAAGCGGTGACGAAGCATAGCGATCAACGCCAACCCCAGTGCTACATAAGAGACCCATTGAAAAATAATTTCCAGATGACGTTTCAGCACCCAGGCGGTGAATGCCGACAGCAGCAATGGAATCAAAAACAGCGACGCCAACGCAAGATAAGGCTTGACCCAAGGCGCATTTGGCACACCCTGGCGTATCACAAAATAGAGAAACGGCAGCAAGGCAACATGCATGATCTCGCCAAAGGGGTAGAGCACAATAAAAAACAGCAGACAGAATTCAGGCCAGTTATTTGCAAAGTAATTTCCGGCGTTGTAAAGCGTATTCTTATAGTCTTTCAGCACAGTTCATTTCCAAAAAAAAAGTATTTTATTGGCTGATAAAAAGCGAGAGCGACGACCAGCTCAGTATATATACTGTACATAGCGACAGCTAGGCTTCCATTTGCCATCGTCCATACCAGACTTGCCCTCTTTTTACCCTGCCGTGCAGGTACCGGCTTATATCATTAGTCAATCTTTAAAACATCATAGCCTAGCCCAAAAATATGATCAGCAGGCCTCCATTGGTTGATCAGCTGGCAACAAGGTGCGCTAACCACTCAGACAACATGTCGATAAATTTTGACCACCATTGGAACCGACTTGCGGCTTCGCTGTGGGCTGCGACTAGAACATTAAATTAATGCATCGGAATGCATCACTAAGCTACTGCCGTCTTGTTATACCGTCAACAATATCCCTTTAATTAACCTCTATCACCTCCAGCTATCTTACAGCACCCAGGTCAGGCCGCGCGCCTGCGTTATTACTACTTATTACCGGCGCTGCAAAAATAGCTTCGCGTGCCGCTGCACGTCGATGGGTGCCTGCAACCAGATGATCAACTAAACGACTAGCCCGCTCGCAAGATGCAGCATCAAGATGCGCGAAGAACATCTTCGTCACCATATCGCGCCGCTCACGCCAAGCTTCTGCGCCTACTACCGCTTCTGCTAACGCGCTAGTCAGGTCGGCTTGAGTGTAAACTTTAGGACCTGGCGTTATCAAATCATAGTAATAAGCTAAGCCTCGGTACGCCGAATACTCTTCGATATCGAACGGCAAAAACACACAGGGGATATCGAATGGCAACAAATCCAGATAAATTGAAGAATAGTCGGTAACCAATACCTGAATCTGCGGAAGCAGCTCGGCTACATCCATTACTTCCCGTGGAGTTGCGGGTACGTAAACATCGGGGTATCGCTCCGCTAGCTCATAAACATGAACCCGCGATGCTTTATCATTTGGATGAGGCCGCATTAGAAGTTGAATTTTATGAGCCTGGCAAAACGCAGCAAATTCTGCTTCATCTTTATCAGTAAACGGAAAAAACAATGACTGCTGACGTGCGCTATGAGTATCTCGGTGCGTTGGTGCATAGAGAATTTTTATCTGACCACTGCCTACTGTTGTTGTTCGCGCTTCCATCGTTCGAAATACCGCATCCTGTCGCGGCAAGCCAGTAACAAAAACACGCTCTGCCGGTACGCCCATATAGGCAACGGTGTGATAGCGGTCAATATCAGAACTGGCAATAACAGCATCCAAATGCCGAGCTTCACGACGCCGGTAACGACGTTTGCGAGAAGCCGATAAAGAACCGTCGGTTAAAAATGCACTCTTTACCATAATGGCGTGCCAAAGCATTAAGCTCCTAGCGCGTTGCACCGCGTGACGCCACAAACCGAAATCGTTGTGACCGTGTGAAATCACCACAACCCGAGCCCGGAGTGCCAACCAACCCGCATACAAAGATTCCCGCTTTACCATCCGGACCTGGGAGGCGATGGCTTCCGGTACTGCAGGTGGTTTTTCAGAACTGTATAACCATATCACTTGATGACTGGAGTGTTGTGTCATCCACTCAAACAACGCCCGGGAATTATCAGCGTAACGACCTCCCCATTGTCCGAACAACACCAGGTCGCGCCGCTTTGGAATTACCCAACCTAAGAACCATAGAATGGGTTTAACTAAGTTACGCAAAAACTTCATCGGATATTCCCGTTATTTTGCCTTACCAAGCTGACAGTACTGATCCAGAGACCCATCCTGAGCCATGGCTTCATAGGCTTCCAATTCACTGGCGGTGTCCACTTCCAACCAACCGTTATCCACCAGACAAGCCTGCACCGGCCAGCCCAGATCAATCAGGTGTTGGACGAAGCTGGTCATATACATATTGTCGAGATCTTTGCCGTCGTAAAGCGCCTTCGGATCCAGCGCGTCAAAGGCGGCCATCATGCGCTCAACATAATCGGCACGGATGCGGAACAACCCCATATATTGAGCCTGAACCTCATCATAGGATTGTGGCTTTTTACCCAGAGAAACCACCCGCTGCTGGTCATCCATAACAAAGGTTTCAGCATCGTCCAAGGGTTCATCCATACGCAACTTCCACAGACGCTGCCATTGCTGATCAGCCGCCAACGCAACCGGCGCGTCGCAATCTAACACCGCTTGCAAAACGCGAGGTTCATATACGATGTCGCCATAACTGATCAACAAATCCTCGCCTGGCACCATGGCATGGCGAGCACAAAACAAAGTCTGCACCATGTTGGTTTCGGCATAACGCGGGTTGATGACCACTTCAGCGTTGCGGCCGTCCAGACGATCACTCAAATAACCGCCAACCAAGGTAATCCCTTGCTGCACACCACAAGCCGCCATTGCATCCAACTGATGATGCAACAACGGCTGGCCGGCCAAACTGACCATGCACTTGGGCTTGTCATTGGTATAGGGTCGCAGGCGAGTACCCTGACCCGCCGCTAAGATGATGGTTCTCATGATGATTTCCCAAACAGATGACGCAAGACGGCGAGGTCTTGCGGAATATAAGGTGATGCCTCGCGCTCTGGGTGCCACAGTAATCCGACCCAAGGCAAGCTGGTATGAAAGAACGCCTCGATGCTGCTGTCTTCTGCATAAGCAGCGGGCTGACTTGCAGTATTAAGTTCGCCGGAACCAATGGCCCAGGCGTGAAAGCTGTTAACTTCTTTCAGGCCGGACAACGGCGCCAAGGTTTCGCTGAGCTGAACAGCATGGCGGCAGGCGACGTGTCCATCCACGGCGGACACCGCACCGCCTAAAAAGACGTTCATCATCTGCGCACCGCGACAAACCGCCAGCACCGGCAAATGGTGTTGCTGAGCGTACACCAGCAAACCGTGTTCGGTGGCATCGCGCTCTGGGGCCGGGTTAAACGCGCCCGGCAAATGCGCCAGGTCGTTGCCACCAGTCAACACCACACCCTCGGGTTGCAATTGATCCAACCAGTCGTCCAGGGTTTCAGGTGTATTTGGCACGGGCATGGCAACGGCGCCCACTTGCGCCAATAAAGGGTGCCAGGCTTGATCTAAGGCGTCGCGGCGCTCACCGTAGGCAGCGACAATCTCAACTCTTTGGCTAATGGCCAGACGCATCAACGGATCACCTGTACACGCTGATTACCCGCATCCAACTCCAGCACCTGAGCACGACTCCAGCTTGCATAACGGGATTCACCGACACCTATGGCCGCCGGCAAACCAAATTCTGCCGCTCGTATAGCCATGTGCGAATTGGCGCCCCCATAGAGTGTGATCAGGCCAGCAATACCACGACCGAATAACCAGTCGTAACCAGGGTCAGCCTGAGGGATCAGCGCAATCTTACCTTCCAGATCGATACTGTCATCGCCCTTCAATTGCGCCAAATCGATACAGTCAGCGACTGCCCGACCTGAGCCGACAAAGTTTGGCTGATTTGAACTGTATTCAAACTGCGTAAAGTCTAGCGACTGACACAATAGCGAGGGCAACTCGACACGCTGTGCCACCGCGACGGACGTCCGCCCTTCTTCTGCGGCAGCCTGCAGCCAACGCTTTGCATCGTAGGCATCCGGTTGATTGGCCAAAATCCGAAAAACGGACAGTGGAATCAGGGCCAGCTGCTCACGCTCAACTTCATACTCAGCACCATAGGCCACCAGCGCATCCAAAGCGGCCGACAAGTGACGGGTGAATACAAACTTTGCGTATTCTCGGCCTTCAATAGCTTGCCGTAAAAAGGCCTCAATCTGTGGCCCCGTCGTCTCAATGCCGTGCGCCACCAATGCAGTAACAAAGCCTTCTCTTTCTGCCGCCCACGCAGATGGCGTTGCAGCCTCTGAGGAAACAGGGTGTAGACGTGCCTGTTCAACAGTGGGTGCCAGATAATGCTCCGGGTCCTCGGCATAACTTTTGGAGGTAATGTCATAAGTTCCGGGGCGCAGATGCCCGTAGTCGGCAACAAAACTCGCCCAGCTTTTCGAGCCGGCGGCAACTTCCGCAGCGTCACCGGCAAACCGATGCGAGACAGTCTCGATGGACTGCATAAATTCGTTATAGGCCTGTTTGGACAGTACACCTTCTGACTTAGCCGAACGCAGCAGTGTCATGGCCACAAAAGCACTGCGAGCCAGATGCGCAAAGACCAAGGTGCCATGGCGGTGCGCCTCTTCCAATAACACCCAGGCACGCTGCAAAGGCGGCATGGTCGAGGAAGCTATTTGCTCGAAGCGTTGTTCCAGTTTGCGCACGGCAGCCCAGTCGGCATCAGTGCGTGCTAAAGCATGCTGCGTAACCTGACGCAGGCCCTGCTCCAACTGCACAATGTCACCATCACTGAAGCCGCCTTCTTCCGATAACCGCTGGCGCCAGTGCTCAAAATTCAGACTGTAACAAGTCGGGACGACGTCAAACTCAACTTTATCGTGCAAATGCGGGTGCTGCTCCAGCCAGGCCTGATAGAAGTCGACCAAGCGTCCGGCCAATTCATCATCCAGTTGCGCCGGCACCAAAGAGTTAAAGCTGGCCCGGATATCGACATAGGGATGGCCGGCAAACTCGTGCAGCAAAGGCTGTGGACGCACATCGCGGTAGCCATATTCGGCACGCTGCGTCGCCCAGACATCATCCATAATGAGATAACGGTATAAGGAAGTTGCCAAGGCGCCTGGGCGCGTACCGATGATCTCCGCCGGATTCCAATCCGGCATCACACCAAACAAAGCACGTTTTCCGGCTATAAATGGGCCGGGACGTTGAGCCGTTTCAAACTGTTCGCGCGCTGTTGCTAATGCCGCTGCGACGGCCGACTCGTCATAATCGTCATGCCGCACGGCTATCGGTCGTACCTGAAGAATATGAACCTGCCCGGTTTCGCTAATGGCAAACTCAATGTCCAGCGAATCAAAGTCGAGCAGCTGTTCAATTTCCATCAGCGCCGGCATCAAACCGCGCAATGGAGCCGCTAAAGCATCAATATCCGGCGCTTCCCCCCGGTAGACCAGCGTCGTTTTATGCTCCGCACTGGCACCGCTGGTAATAGACTCAGTACTGCGAGTGACATCATCGTAGTTAATGACGTAATAAGGTGCGCCCTGCGCCAAGGTTCGCGTGAAAGCCACGCCGCTGGCCATCACGCCCTGGACCATGGGCTGGACCAATACCTGGTTAGCCGGGTTGGCATCAGGATATGAATTCACCACCTGTACAACAGCGGCGGTAACAGCAGACCGGGAAGCACCGTCAACATTCAAAACGCTGTCGTAAGCTCCGGCATTTGCCGAGGCGAAACCATCCTCAGACAAAGCGCTACTACGCACCACCAACTTCTGGCCAGCAAAAGATTGCTCAATTTCAGCCAGTAATTCGTCGGCACTGTCTTGCCACTGAGCCACTGTAAAACTGATCTGATCTTCAATACGGCTTCTTTTAACCAGGCGCTGCAACCGATGTAAGGTCTGTGCCTTGGTGCCGAGGATAAAGTGAGTCAGGTCTTCCGGGACATTGAGCTCCGCCCAGTCACCTTCTACATCAACAGCATTAATCGTAAAGCCACGAATTCGCATGAATTCAAGCAGCTGAGGCAAATTACCGGAACGAATAGCAACTGGAAGATCACTGCCATGCTTGGCCAAAAACTGAGCAGCCGCGGGCGTGAAACGAACTAAGCCAGCAAACTCCGCATCGGCCAGTTCTGCCAAAATATCGCGCCCCAACCGGGTAACAGTATTGTGATGAAGATTGATTTTCTCACAGCGTTCAAGATCGCTTTCAGAACGGTTCTCAAACCGCCGGCGCCAGTGTGAGTCGACCAACACCACAATATCACCCTGAGCCGCCATCAACGCTTTGACGGCACTGTCGCGATACAACACATCGGCATAGGAGATCAGGTAATCACGCGAGTCAGTCAGGTCAGCGTACATTAACGAAGACGCAGCCCCAGCCGTTTCCCAATCCGGGTTATCCAGGTAACTCAACCCAGGATACTGAGCCACAATCTGCTCTTTTTGATACCCGGCGATAAAGGTCACATCAGGATTGACCGGCGCGGTAGCCCGCAACAACCAATCCAACACCCTGTTGTGCCCGGTAGCGCTGCGCAACACACTGTGCGTCTCACCCTGAAAAGGCTTACCTGCGCCCAAAATGTAGAGGGAACACCGACTCAAACTCACAACTCCTGTGAACAGAAACACCCTTTATATAGGCAAACGACTTCACGCAGTGAAAGCCGGGCAGTTTAGGGAAGGACGGACATTGGCGCAACGCGACCCGGCCCATAAGTCTAGACTCTGGGTTGCTAGACAAAATGACAACGTCACTACATCGCCATTTCCAGAGCCATGGCTGTCAGGAACAACAACCCTAGCCACCAAGCTTTACCCTGAGCACAGAAAACCGCAAAATTGCGAGCCTATGGAATAGCACTCCCTCTTTTAGAAACATTAGCGCAGGCAAGGATTTATGGTCTCAGAACACAATAAACGTCATTCCCGCTGGTACGAAAAAGTAGCATTTAGTGTATTTTTTCAGCTACTAGCCGGCTGGCTGATTGTAGTATACCTGCCGACGATCATCCTCTGGGACAGCTATCTTTGGGTTCACCTAAGCACAACACAACGTAATTCGCTTCTCGGTGTCAGCGCCGTCTTTGTATTCAGCGTCATCACGCTTCGTAAAATTTTCCACTACCCAGGCACCATCACTGCTTCTTATATCCTGCCAACGCTATTGAGCTTTTATGCCCTGCTGTTTTTCATTCTGATTATCGGACGGGTGGAATATGCACGCTCGTTATTATTGACCAGCGGAACACTATTGTTAGCCCTCTGTTTCCTAGGGCAACGTTTAGCGAATAAACATGCCCGGCCTAAACTAGCGGTTGTGCCTTTTGGTCAGGCTAAAAGCCTGCCAGAACTAACCAACGCAGATTTTCACGAACTCACTGACGTATCACTCGGCAACACACGCTATAACGGAATCGTGGCCGACCTCCGCTCTGAGCTACCTGCTGAGTGGCAGCAATTCCTTGCCCAATGCACTCTGGCCCGCATTCCCGTATATCACTACAAACAAATCATGGAGTCGCTGACTGGTCGCGTAAAGCTAGATCACCTATCTGAAAACCAGTATGGCATGCTGACTCCAAGTCCTTACTATGAAGGCATTAAGCGTATAATTGATTTAGCAGCAACCATTCTCACCGCCCCCATTGTAATTCCCATTATTGTTGTTACCGCTATTGCAATCCGAATTGAATCACCAGGCTCCGCTTTGTTTTCACAAGAACGCATAGGCCAAGGAGGAAAAACGTTTCGGATTTATAAACTGCGCAGCATGGTGAAGGACTCTGAGAAAGACGGCGCCCAATTTGCTCAGGAAGGCGACATGCGCGTCACACGGATCGGAGCAGTCATTCGAAAACTGCGGATAGATGAACTACCGCAATTCTGGAATATTCTAAAGGGCGAAATGAGCCTAATTGGACCGAGGCCGGAACAACAAGCCTTCGTAAACGAGTTTGAGGAAAGCATTCCTTTTTATGCTTACCGCCATGTTGTAAAGCCTGGCATAACTGGGTGGGCGCAAGTTCGTCATGGATATGCAGCAACTGCCGATGATACACAAGAGAAAATCGAGCACGATTTTTATTATATAAAAAACTACTCACTATGGCTCGACATTCAGATTGTAATTGACACTGTTAGAACCATACTGACAGGTTTTGGTGCAAGGTGAAATCAATAACACAGAAAATTTCACTCAATATATTTTCGGCAAGAAGAATCATACTTAATGGATAAAGAATACCAAAAGGTATATTCAATTATCCTTAACTACACGGTAGTAATCCATATACTCACTTGCTAAAAGTGAAAGGTTGTATTTTTCATCAAAAAGAACATTAGACCTGTCTTGATATGCTTGATAGTTATTTCGTATATCATTAACTGCCAAACGTACAGATTCAACACTGTTTTCTACCAAAACACCATTGCCTTCCACAATATTAACACAACCACCAACCCTGCTAAGTAATAGTGGTAGCCCAGCATCCATTGCCTCTAGCGCCGAAATAGGTAGCCCTTCACTATCAGATAACAACATAAAAACATCATATTCATGAAATGAAGAAAAACCTTCTATTTCACCTAAAAGCTGAATATTAAAAGCTCCGCCAGTTAAGTTCAGACAATAATCAAATTCTGGGCCATCTCCAACTAAAAACAAATTATCACTCAAACCTTGGAATGATCTGATTGCTAAATCCTGTCTTTTAGGGTGGGAAAACCTAGCCACCATAAGCACGTTTAAGGGTTTATCTGCATCCCCAATAGATTGTCTTTTTTTGCCAGAGGAAAGCACCTTATTAACTATCGTTTTCAGTTTTTCATCACGGATTTTAATAATATCCCTAGCCGTATTATAATCTGACACTGATACACATAGTACAGACGAAGAAATCTTCGATAAAAACCTCTCAACTGCAATGTAAAACCAAGCCACCCTTCCACCATTGTATACAGCTGACCAACCGTGAGATACATATATTACTTTGCACCGACAAAGCACACCTGCCAACCTAGCATATATTCCGGCATTAGCTGACGATGCGACCAATAGATCAATATTATTTGACCTAACATAACGAACCAACCAGACTAAGTATTTAATCGAGAAAAGAGACAGTATCCCATCATTCGTAACCACGGTAGTGGCTTCATTCACCTTTCTAGTTAGCCACCCTGGTTTACTTGTAATAAGGTAATTCACACTAAACTGATTTGTAATATCCAGCTGGTCAAGAACCCATTTTTGAGCACCACCTACTTCTGACTTAGTTACTAAATAGCCAATATTCATGATTTAAAAACTGATTTAATCAAATACAGAACAGAACCAACAAAGTATAATATGTTTTTACTAACAATGGCTTCTCTTAAAAGATACCCTGAAACCTCTGCATAAGAAGCGACGCTCCCTTTTGATTGTCTATTGTGAACACGATACCTAACAAGTGGCTCTGATATATTAAAAAACCTAATTGACTTATCTCTCATTAAACGCAACCATAAATCGTAATCTTGACCATAGCGCCCACCCATATAGCCACCAACAGATAACAAAGTATTTTTTTTAATAATCACACTAGGGTGTGCCATAACCGACCTATAGAATATTTTTTTTCTTATCTCTTTATTGGTTGATGGATACTTATAAACCTGACCAGTAAGTTTACTTTTAGAGTCAATTACACGAACTGAACTTCCGACCACGTCATACTCTTCCATATATGAAAGCTGCGCTTCCAATCTATTTTTTTCGCATATATCATCCACATCTATACGCATTAAAATATCACCTGAAGATTGATGGATAGCATAATTAAGATTAAAACTAAGTTGAGAAATATTAGTTTCAAAAACCTTAATTCTTTGATCCATATAACTATCAAGTATTGTTTTCGAAGAATCATCTGAACCGTTCAAAACGACTATTAGTTCGAAGTGCGGGTATGTTTGAGCTAGAACACTATCAACACAATCTCTTATGTATTTTTCACCATTCTTCACGCAAAGAACTATTGATACATAACTCATTAGAAACCTACAATTTTATTCATCAAGCCAATTTACAATATCAACATAATCAGAATACTCCATGAAAAGAGGAAGCATTCCACCTACCTGACCGGCTTTCCTGTATTTAGCACAATAAACTAAAGATGAAATTTCTTGATGAGGCACGGACGAAAAAAGCAACTTCTTACCATCTAATCTATCAAAATCCTTCATATCTTTATATGTAGAAAAATCCCTGTCAGTCATAATAAAAAAGAGGTTTTCATAACCCACCCTAGCCCGCCTACGCTCCCACTTTATTTTCGCCGATTCGAAACTCTCGTAATGCAGAAAATGTATCTCAACATCCTCTAATAAACCGACAGGATAGCTTACAGCACCAACCCATTTGCTAACCGTAATTTCTACAAGATCCAGTGACAAATAATAGCTCAATCTAGAGCAAAATCTGACAAAATCTTGTCCATGAATGAATGAGCCAATAGTTGGAGAGTTAAAAGGCAAGTTAAAATCTTTATATATTGAACCACCAATACAGTTACTTGATATGATCGTGTAGTTAGTCTTCTTCAAAAGCCTATTTTTATATTTCCAACTTCTCAAATAAAACCTAAATTCATTAGATAAACGTTTAAAAACTTTAATGATCATATTAATTATCCAACATACACCAACATGGAAGCGTTAAATGATTTTCTGAATTCACATAATAATATTTAGGAGCGATCACCTTCTCTTTAACCCCTAATAGAGCCCCCCAGACACTAAATGTGCTGTTACAAATGACAATATTGCTAGCTACAGACATTAAATACATGTCCATATGCGCATTATCTTGTGTATTATGATTTACATAAACCGTATCGTTTGGAAAAAGACCGCTTCCTTTTGCCCAATCAATATCATCAGAAAAAACAAATATACGTGCACTTTCAAATAATGACATAGCAGCTTTATAGTAGTTTGTTGTGCAACTAGCAAAATAAGAATTCTTTTTGAGAAGATAATCACCCCGCCTAACGTGAACTGCCAAAGAGTTACTTTCAGCCATCAGCTGGGCTATTTCATTATTGGCTTCAGGAAAAAGGTCATTAATAAAGGAAAAAAAATTAGTATATTTTTTTGCAACATCGATGTTTTGCCAATAGCCCATATGGTAACAGCTTTTCCCCGAGGTGTTATCGTCGACCATACGAATAAGCCCTCCTGATAAACGACCAAGGACTTTAGATATAAACACATAGAAAATTGTCTTCTTTTTATTAACCACCATGATTTCAGAGTTCAAGGTAAAATACTTGTAGTATGGCTCCACTGACCTTTGTCTCAAAAAATACTTTTGAAACCAGCACCTGGAAATAACTGACGTGTCTATACATACGTCAACACCATTACTTTTCAAACGAAAGGCTTCAACTATTTGAAATAGCTGATTACCTAACCCGCCATTCAATACAATATTTTTCATGATTTCTCTACAATAAATTTCTTTATTAGATATTTGACATATGAAAAACGACTTCCATCATCACGCTTATTCTTTACCTCACCATACCAATCGAACTTAGATTTATCCCTCATAACTATCTTGCCATCGCACCCCCACTCCTCAGGCATGGCATAATTAATTGGTAATGAATATGGCTTATTTTCAAGAAAATATTTATTTAAATGCGATTCATCATGAGCACGAGCAATATAGTTACTTCTCAAATCAAAGCTAATAGAGGAATCACAAGAAGAAACCAAAGCCATATATGCCTTACTAAAACCACCATTCAAACATCCTTGATAATAATGAGTTCCCCCAAATTGCCCCACATGAGCTGTAGAGTTTTTATTCTTTCGCTCATATGGCAAAAAAAACTTTCTTCTATTTCTATATCCAGGGTGGATAACACCAACTAATTCATAGCCATTTGGAAGAATTTCTTCTAAAGATATTGGTTCATTTATGTAAGCGTTAGCATTGAAAAAAAAGCAATAATCAGACTCTAAGGCCTTACTCCTTACCATTTGAAAGTATCTAAATCGCAACAAAGTATTTAATGGCCAGCCTAGGTCATGCACGCCAGTGACTGTTAATGAACTTTCTAACGCACTGTTAGAGAATGCACCTACATTATCCGTAAATATAAAATACTGTTTGCTTACACCAGGTAAAAAATTCGTTTCACATGATTTATAAAAGTCAGACCAAAAATCAATATAATTACCTATTGCCACATAAAAAACTGACACATTCATACACCTACCTCCTAAAAGCCAGATAAGAAGAGTAAAATAAAAAGAGAAACCTAATCGCACTTATAACAAGAACAAAATACTCAAAGTCATAACCAGAGAGCCAGCACCAACCAATTAAAAGCAACGTTAGCGCCATCATATACACCTGCGGAAGATATATTGACTTTGCATTTAATCTTACACTTAAAAAGTCACTAACCTGAAATGACAAATAGAAAAAACAAAAAGTAAGTATGGACAACGGACTTTTGTTATCCGAACCCATGTACAAGGCAACAACATCACTGGAAAAGAAATACATTAAAATTGACCACAAGAAAAAAGCCATGAATATAACTGAACTAACCAATCCAAGTTCAGATCTTATGGTTTTAGCTGATGTACTTTGTGCGTACCTAATCCAAATGATAGGTGCTATAAAAGAGAACACCTGCATAGGAAAGAAAAAAAATCGATAGTAAGTCGAATAAACACCAAAACCTGAAGATCCGAATAGATTGAAAGCATAGGTATTAATACCGACAACCATCAATACAGACAGCGACTGCATTAATACATAAGTATAGTCCGCAACATTAAAAACAGCATACCTAAAGCCACCATTATCAAATAACCTATATACAGATACTAAAAAATCTTTTCTCGATACAAATAAAGGATAGATAAAGCGATATGAGATAAAAATCGAAGCCAATATAAAGACATTCATCCCATGACTAGCTGCGAGAGCGAAGACAGCGAATGCAATTAGTTGAAAAAACAACTCAGACAATCGATAGCTGACTGATTCATCTTTATAATCTTTATATGTAGAAACCACAGGACCATATAACGACAACAAACTTACAAAGAAAAATAAAAACACACTTAATAATTGATTTATAAAAATGGAAATAATCAAGTATATAAGCGTTAAAATAACGACCAAAATAGTGGTCTGAGACAAAGCGCTTATGTACATATCTTTTGCATCAGATGGATCTTCAACCCTTGCCAAATTATTCCTAAGACTTGGAGTAACACCAGATTGAACAATTGATATATAGACAAGCAATGACATTATATAGTTGAAAACCCCATATTCACTGAGCGAGTAAACACGTACCACAATCATTGGGGCGAAAAATGCAATCGATATACTAACAATTTTTATCGCTGCACTATAAGTTATTTCTTTAAATATCTTCACTTTTTATTTTTTACTTTTAAAAATACAAAATGATAAAAAACCCACATGGGATGATATATCAACAAACCAAGAAATGATGACGCTAAAATAAAGCTGATGGCCAAATACCTACCCACACCTTTATTTTTATAAATCACGACAATAATTGGTATCAGAAAAACCAGAAGAGCTATCACCCCGTAGCCGTTAAGCACTTCGAAAAATAGGTTATGTGGTCCTAGAATACTATCTCCAATAACAACCTTTGTATTATCTAAACCATGTCCCAGTAAAAAATTATTTTCAACAAGTTCAACTTGTCTCACCAATATCTCTATTCTCTGAGACGACGAATTTGAAATGTTATTTTCTCTTGCTTTACTAAGGTACAGCAACAAAAAAATAAAAGTAATGATAAAAAAAATCACCATTAAAAAATCTCTCAACGACACTCCCTTCTTCACGCATTTAGCCAACCACAGTAGTAAATAACAAGCCAGCAACGCAAGTAAAGCGCCTCTCGACATAGTAAAAAACACAACGACGAAACCGATAAAAAGATATAACGAACCTACCTTACCATTCTGGCCAGCAAAAAAATGATAATAAATTATAACCGTAACAAAAGGCACTAGAGAGTAAGCAAAATAATTCGGATCACCATTTAAAGGACTATACCTAAAGGTCATCAAGCTATTTGGATATATATATGTTGGATACTGCACCCCAAAAAAAACTTCCCCATAAACCAATACTGAAAAAAACTGCAACACCACCAATAAAGCTGCTAGCAACAATATAGTTTTAGCGATTTTTTTCAGCGATGCCTCAGACACAAACTCTCTTCCAATCATTGAAAGAACATAAACTACCAACAGACCTCTAATAACATTAATGGATATATGTTTTTGAGTTAGAACATCAACCATCAAAAACACAGTAAATAAAAACACAAAAAAAGACAAAAACTTTAGTTCGTGCCTAACTAAAAACAGACAGGGTATCAACAAAAAATTAGCAATAGTAACTAGAGAAAAATTTGGCAAAAATGGGAGCCAAATAGACATTGAGATTGAATAGAAAAAAATACCAAATATGTTAAAAATATAGATAAAATATAAAAGCTTATTTCTTATATTCATAAGAATCTAAGAAGTATAAATTTCATAGTCACTCCACAGGCAAAAAGCAGCATCTGCCATCCAGTTTAGCACCCCAGCTTTAATTACTTAATTAGAAACCACAATGCTTTCGTATGAAATTTTCAGAACCCAATAAAGCAAAATAAATCTGAAGCATATCATTGCGCTACAATCGTGAATAGCAGTCATTATTAACCATCAAACAGACAACCACCGATAAAGGCGTCACTTAATGTAGACTCAGCTACAAATTACTAAATGACTAATTTTTTTAGGTAATCAATCTTATCAACTATGTCAAAATGATGATTACCAACAAACAGTCCATTCCTGTCTATCCAATCCGCATTTTCGAGGTTGCCGGAAACTTCATAATCAAAATACCTTAGCACTTCGGTATTCTTTAAAAAATTACCAGTTACTATTGGCCTAGATTCAATTTTATTTGTTTCTAAAATTTGTACCAACTCATTTCTCGATAATGGGGCATTGTTAGATAAAACAAGAGAAAAACCAAACCAGCTACTGCTTCCCACCTCTTTTTGTATCTTTATCCATGGGTGGTCTTGAAATGTATTCAAAAAATGCGAGGCATTGCTTCTTCTATTTTCTATAAAATTCGGTAATTTTTTTAATTGTTCAATTCCAATAGCACCACTCATTTCTAATGGGCGAACATTATAACCAGGAAGTACAAATTTGAACGATTCGTCAAATGTATTATCACTTTTAGTTCCGGTTATTTTATTTTTTTTTGGAAGGTTCCTAGTCCAACCATGAGCCCTCAATGCTAATAGAATATGGTAGATTTCCTCATCATCAGTCACAACACACCCGCCTTCCATTGTTGACATGTGGTGTGAAAAAAAAGAACTGTATGTCCCCATCAATCCGAATGTGCCAGTTTTCTTACCATTAAATACGGCACCCATAGATTCGCAATTGTCTTCTAAAAGCAAAATACCTTTATTTCTTATTAGCCGGTTAATCTCACTGTAGTCATTTGGATTCCCTAGAAGATTCACTGAGAGTATTGCTTTAGTATTATCCGTTATTGCATTCTCGAGCTTTTCCAGATCAAAATTAAGAGTATTAATATCTATATCAACAAACTTAACTTTTAAGCCATATTGTTGAAGTGGGAAATACGTTGTGGACCATGAGACGGCTGGCACAATAACTTCGTCGCCTCGCTGCAGAAGAGGCGTCTTTGTAAAGAATGTTGCTGCAGTCATTAGCAAATTTGCAGTAGAACCAGAGCTCGTCATCACTGCATATTTTGACCCGAAGTATGCAGCAAAGTCGGCCTCATACCGCTCAACTAGTGCCCCCATTGTATATCTATCTGAATCAATAACTTTATGAATTGCTGCTATTTCTTCCTGACCCCAGCTACTACTTGCTAATGGATATTTCATTTCACTTCCCATTTAAATAAAACTCATATGTCTTTTTCAGGCCTTCAAGCAAAGAAGTTTTAGCTTGCCAGCCAAACTTATTTAACTTCGCAATATCAACCAACTTTTGCTTCATACCTGTAGGCTTTTCAAGGTCGTGTTCAAACTTCCCCTTAAACCCAACCACGTTGGCAATAGCCTCGTAGTACTCATTCACACTATAATCTTCTCCCAAACCAACATTGAGATATTGGGGGACATGTTCTATTCTCTCTATTGCCATCATTAGAAAATCTGCAAGATCTCCTGCATACATAAACTCTCGTCTAGCACTACCATCCCCCCAAATGTCAACACTAGGCATACTTTTTATTTTTGCCTCATGAAGTTTATTAATTACAGATGGAATCATATGGGACTTTTCTTTCGAAAAACTGTCATATCTACCATATAAATTACATGGTATCACTGTTTTATAGAATAATTCACGATCTTCGTTATCAATATATTCACATAATTTTGCACACGCTATTTTGGCAATAGCATAACCTTCGTTTGTTGGCTCAAGAGCTCCTGTTAATATCTGCTCTTCATTTAATGGATTCTTGGCATACTTTGGGTACATGCAAGAGCTACCCAGATTTATTAGTTTGTTTATTTTATTAGTTTCTGCAGCTTTAATAACATTAAACCCCATCTCCATATTATTATAGAGAAACTTAACCGGATTACTGATATTTGCTTGTATGCCACCAACCGTCCCTGCCGCATGTATCACACATTCGGGTTTATAATAGGTTATGTAGTCATTGACTTCCGTATAATTTAATAGGTCTAGCTCTTTACTACTTGGTGAAAATACTTCCGCATCTAGTGCTTTGCTATATTCGAGGAAGTTATTTCCCACCATCCCGCTACCGCCAGTTAGCAGAATTTTCATTTCACACCCTAACGTTATTCAAGTGATATGTTTACAGTATGTCCATGAGCCATTAATAGTGCGTTTTTTTTCGCTTCCAATAAATCTTCTTTCACCATTTCTGAACACATTTCTTCTACTGTGATTTCAGGCTCCCAGCCCAGTATCGCTTTAGCTTTCCCAGGATCGCCTAACAAAGTCTCTACTTCTGCTGGCCTAAAATACCTATGGTCTACTTTCACAATGACGTCACCGGGTTTTAATTGGGTTTCGTTCCCTTCGGTTAATGATTCAACATAACCGACTTCATCAGCACCCTTCCCTTTAAATTCAATATTGATACCAAGCTTTTGGCCGGACAAGCGAACAAACTCTCTAACCGATATTTGCTTTCCAGTCGCAATAACAAAATCTTGTGGTTTCTCTTGTTGAAGCATCATCCACTGCATTCGTACGTAATCTTTAGCATGCCCCCAATCACGTAGTGCGTCCAGATTCCCCAAATATAAACACTGCTCTAGTCCTTGAGAAATGTTCGCTAGCCCTCTAGTTATTTTTCTAGTTACAAATGTTTCTCCTCTGCGCGGTGACTCATGGTTAAATAGAATACCATTGCATGCATATATTCCATAAGATTCACGATAGTTCACTGTTATCCAGTATGCATAAAGTTTAGCTACTGCATATGGCGACCTAGGGTAAAACGGTGTTGTCTCTTTTTGGGGAACTTCTTGTACTAATCCATAAAGCTCCGATGTAGAAGCTTGATAAAATTTTGTTTTTTTATGAAGCCCTAAAAACCGAATTGCTTCAAGCAACCTCAATGTACCTAAGGCATCTACGTCTGCTGTATACTCTGGTGATTCAAAACTTACGGCCACATGAGATTGTGCAGCCAGGTTATAGACCTCATCTGGCTCAACTTCACTGAGTATCCGAGTCAAATTTGAGGAGTCAGTCAAATCACCATAATGCAGGAAGAAGTTTGGATTTTTAACATGAGGGTCTTCAAAAATATGATCTATTCGCTGGGTATTAAATGAAGATGCGCGTCTTTTTATTCCGTGAACTTCATAACCCTTTTCAAGAAGAAGTTCAGCTAGATAAGAACCATCTTGCCCTGTAACACCAGTAATCAAAGCTTTCTTAGTCATAGCAGAATACCTGTAAACCCTTAATCTGTTTCTTTCTCACTTAAAACTTCCTCTGTCAACGAGGCAATTTCTTTCTTTAGTTCTTCATACTCTTTTATCTTTCGTTTTAAAAATGTAGCAGTAACATTTGCCTTTTCTTCAATTCCCATGGGTGTCAACAAATAAACATATCCAACCTTGTTTGAACTTTTAGTAAAATTAGACGCCTTTACCCATCCTTTCTCCACAACTGCTTTGAGGCAATAATTAACCTTTCCCAAACTAATACCAAGCTCTTTAGCCAATTCACGTTGACTGGCGCCAGGATTAGCTTCTAGGGCTTTAAGCAGTTTGTAACGAGATTCTTCAGACAGCATGAGGTTACTCAACGCGTTGATGTTCCGACTGTATGGATAAGCCTGTGATCAGGGTCTTTCGGAGATGTTTTATTCGGACTGTAAGTAGCTTAAGCACGCTACCGCCCAGCCGGATACAGGGCACACCAAGTGATACTTTTGTGTAGGGGTGGTCTTAGCCGACTTGGACCGAACTCAGTGGCAGCTCCAAGCGTTGTTCTTTACTGAGCAGCTGCATCAGTAATATCACTCGATCTTCGCCTCGGGTCATCTGTACTATTGCCTGAAGGTGCTTGAAACAGCCTTCTGTAATCGTAACCAGCGTTCCTGCTTTAAGCATGGGTTCGTTTTGAGATCTATCCCTCATCACCAAGCACTGGTTCTTAACGCCCGCCACAATCATCTCTGGTACTACTAACGGCTTGCCATGGCAATTCACCACCCGCGCTACTCCGCGAGTACTATTGATAGCCGAGATGCTTTGCTCAGGTGATGGTTTAACAAACAGGTAATGCGGAAACAGACTTTCGGTCTGCCAGTACTGGCGCCCCGCGCGGCGACGGCTAACTGAGTGTGTCGGATGGAAGGTTTCTATATGCTGGTTGGCCAGGTGCTCGGCGGCGCGGAAACCTTCGCGCGGCTTGCATTGGACGAGGTACCAGGCTGATTGTTTGTTATTAATTACCGCTTCCATCGGCTTATTCGACACTGCGTTCATTCGTTGAACGCTGAGACTAATGCACCATGCACACAAGTACAATCCTTGTCATCACTTATGTGATTGGCTTTGCAACTGAAGCCCAATTACTGCATCCATTGAGCGGTCTGACGGTGGTTAGTCAGTTAAGGCGATGGACAGGTGGTTGTTAGTTGCAGTCGGGTGGTGGTGGACTCTGGGAGGGTGCCTTGGGGAGACGCCAAAGGTGGTGTTGCCAGCCAGTTAAGGCTTTGCCGGCAACCAAGCCAGTCCAGGCTCTGGCCGTCGGTCATTTCGATGGTTTCGTCGCCGGCACGCCAGCGCATAAAGTCACCTTGATGTTGAATCAGGCTGCCGTCGGAGAGGCGCAGCTGGGGTTGCCGGCTGTCAATTAAACGCCAACGCAGTTCCTCTTGCTGATAAAGACTGAGAATCAGGTCGGGGCCAACCGGGCTGTGGCGGCGCTCAATTCGTAACTCACAAGCGGTGCAGTCGGGTGCTGGTTCCAACCAGGGCCAAATCTTTGTCTGGCCCAGTGTCAAAACGTCATCCACCACTAGCGGCGTGACTGGTTCATTACTGGCTTGAACGCTGATCGACCATTCGGCGGCTTCACTGATGGTGTTAGCGGATGAGCAGGCAGCCAACATTAAGATCCCGTAGATCGTCAGTGTTGCTTTTGCCGAAGTCCTATTCTCACTGCGCTTCATGGCTGGCTCGGACGTTGCTGTTGACGAAGAAAATAAGCACTGGGCACGGTATCGAACAGGCGCGGAGTTTCTTCGGCAATCGGGCTGCGATCATCACCCACCGGGTCTGGCAAACGCAGCAGGCTTTCGCTGCGTTGCTGCTGAAAGCTGCGCAGACTGAAACCCTGATTACTGAGCAGATCATAACCACCAAAATCCAGTTGCAGGTTACCCCAGTCATCGTGATCGCTCCAGGTGCCACTGCTGGCCTTACTTACGCTGGTTTCGGAGTCAGTGCCATTACAGTTGAAGTCAACTTTGCCCGAACCAACTTCCCCCAAGCCGAGATTTTCGTTCAGCGCCGCGATGTCTAAATCGATGGCAGAGCCATCAGAATAGTCCAGGCGGAAGCCGGTGTAGCTTTGGTCAGGTCCTTGGTTCAACCCGCTGTAACAGGTCGGATCAGCTTCGTAGTAGCTCGATGAATAATAATAGCGATCCCCTTCATCACTACCGATCAGTGGCAAACCATTGAGCTGGTAGAGGTAATTCATCACGCTCAGATAGTTGGGTTTGTCGTTGGTGTTTTCATCACCGCCGTGACGCAAGCCCAGGTTGTGCCCCAGTTCATGCATGACAGTACCGGCCTGAAAGTTGATCAACAAATTACGATCGGCGGTGCTGCCACTGTTCAAACCTACCGCACCCAAGGTGATGAGGATGTCATTGCCGACCAGTTCGGCCAAACCGGAGGACCCTGCATTGCCGTCTTTATCCTGAGTGTAGGCAAACACCATATAGTGGAACACTGGCAAACGGTTATAGGCCATATAGTCGCGTTTGTAGTGGTAGAGATTGGCCATGTCAGCGACATCACCAAAGGTCATCCCCAGTGCAAAGGGCACCTGGCCACCGCCACCTAAATCCATCTTCGCTGGGTTCAGTCCCGCCGCGCCATCGAACAAATCACCAACGTCAAAATGTACGCTGATACCCTGGGCAGCGAAGGCATTGACCACGCTTTGAAGCGCTTCCTGCCGTGGAATAACACCTTCGTCGGCGCTGTTCATATAGTCGACTTCAATAAAGATGTCCGGCTTGCCGCTGCGGGCGCCCCAGTCGTACAAGGGCATGCCGGCGAAGGTGGTGCCGCTTTGTTCGTTACAGTCCGGGATGAGGTCGCCATCGGCGTCGGTATTACAAAGCACATCGTTGGGGCCACCAATCGTTGCCCAGCCGGAATGGGACCAATCATTGCCAGTGTTGGTGTCCACACTGGTGCCGTTACGGCCGATGCTTTGACCAAAGCTGGTTTCTGAAGATACCAAAGCGAGTGCCGCACCACCGCTCCAGGCAGAAGCATCAGTAGGGCTGAATGAAGTATCAAAGGTGACAAAATCAACACTGGCACCCGTCGCAGCGTCCAGCAGCTCCAGATACCCCTGGCTGGTCCAATACGGATACCAACCACCCTGCTCCAGGTGCACTACCCGACTGGTATCGACCGCTGGTGACGACAATGACTGAGCCCGAACAATCAGATACTGACCAGAGTTCACTGTCGTTGAAGGCAAGTTAAAGGTAAGACTGTTAGCCACGCTTGAATCGCCATCGTAGGCCGGGCTGCGCAGTTGATAGTCGCTTAAATCCACCGCAGTGCCGCCCGGGTTATACAACTCGAACCAACGCATGGTGTTGCTGAAATACGATGACCCTACTTCGTTGATTAGCAGCGTACCCGCGCCAAGAACATTCTGAGAACTGGGACTGGGATTAACCGGGTTACTGTCGATCACCGTTTCAGATTGAACCGGATCGCAACCGACCAGGAAAAAAGCGGCAAAGACAGCAAGCAGGGCTTGCCTGGGAGATAAGTAACGGCAGAACAACATCATAAGCCGGTAGTTTCTACTGCGGTTTAATTATTAATAATTAAAGCATCACTTAACCAATGCTGCCGTTTAGTTTGGTGAGAATTTTCAGGCGAACAGACGTTTTTTTGACGGCATTCACTGAAAATGCGAATGGCTATCAAGCCAGCGAATACTGAGCTGGCGCGGCAACAAAATAGGAGTTCAACAAGCTCTCCTCTTGGTTGTAGCGCAATGACTCACCGGTTAACGCATCCAGTATCTCACCACCAGCACCGCGTAACACAGCATGCGCTGCAGCGGTATCCCATTCACTGGTCGGCCCCAAGCGAGGATAAAGGTCCGCTTCGCCTTCTGCGACCAGGCAGATTTTCAACGAGCTGCCCAGGCTTTTTATTTCCGGCTCATCAAAAGCAGCCACAAAGGACTGAAAGGCATCGCTTTGATGCGAACGACTGCCCACCAGTCGCCAACCTGATCGACCTTTCGGTAAGGGTGCCACTGAAATCCCCTGGGCTTTGCCCTGCAACCATTTGCGACTGCCATAAACAGCCGGACCACCCTCATAAGTACAGATCAACGCCGGCGCATGCACGACGCCCCAAATAGGCTCGCCATTTTCTATTAAAGCGATATTGACGGTGAACTCGCCGTTTTTCTTGATGAATTCCTTGGTACCGTCCAGTGGATCGACCAGCCAGTAGCGCGTCCATTGGAGGCGTTCGCTCCAGGGAACGGCGGCGCTTTCTTCAGAGAGGACGGGTATGTCCGGCGTCAGCTGAGCCAGACCTTGAGTGATGACCGAATGAGCAGCCAGGTCCGCTTCGGTTAAAGGGCTGGCATCGGCTTTTTGTTCGATGTCAAAATCACGCTGATAGATGCGCAAGATGGCGTCACCGGCTTCAATCGCCAACTGAGTAACTGAGTCTGCGGAGAAGTTCAGGTTCATCTGATAGTTCCAAAAAAGTTAACCAAAATGAAGGCGGTTTTCGATAATAAAAAAACACTTCAGCCCACCCAGACGGTCACCATCACCACCGTAACCAGACCACTTAGTACCACCAAAGGTGCTCCGAAGCGCAGATAATCCAGCGGTTTATAGTTGCCCGGTGAAAGCACCATCAGGTTGGTCTGATAACCGAAAGGAGTAATAAAACTGGTCGAGGCCGCGACCATAACCGCAACGGCGACCTGCTCAACACTCAGTCCGGTCAGTTGGCCAAAAGGTAAAGCAAACGGGAGCATCAAGGCTGCCGCTGAGTTATTGGTCAACAGCTCAGTGACCAACCAGGTCATTGCGAATATCAATAAAACAGCCAGCCAGGCGGGCAACAACAGGTCGGCGAACTGCGCCATCAAACCATCGGCAAGACCGGTCTTTTCAACAGCCTGAGCCAATGCCAGGGCGCCGACCAATAATCCAAAGAGTTGCGCATCCAGGCCCTTTCCCAAATCACCCGGCCGAGCCAGCCCGATTAACAAACACAGCCCCAGATAGACCAGCGCAATCTGCAATAGCGCAACACCGAGCAAGCTGCCGCCAATGACCATGACCGGAAAGGCAAGCAGCAGCGCGTAGGCTTTTTTCTGCTCACTTGGCGACCGTGCCGAGTGGTACCGATTAAGCACCATCAAATCAGCCATCGGTGGTGTACTGCTGCTGGACAGGCTTTCCAATAACAGCAAGTCACCGGCCTGAAAACGATATTCGCCCAGCTTGCCGAATAACTGGTCGGTCTGGTGCGCCACGCTGACAATGACACCACCATAACGCTTACGGAAACCAAGCTCTTTTGGAGTACGGCCGATCAACTCGGACCCCATCGGTACGACCGCTTCCAATAAATGCGTTGGCGCCGCAGACGGTCGATGCGCTTGCTGAGAAAAATCGATACCGGCTAACAGAGAAAGTTCTTTTACTAACAGTGGCGAGCCCAAAAAGACCAGACGGTCGCATCGTTTCAAGCGGGTATTGGCACCGACTTCCTGCCAGTCATCGTCGCGGTGCAGACGATACAAATAGCCATGCTTTAGATGCCGCAACCCGGCTTCGCCGACCGTCAAATTGTGCACGGCTTCACCAGCACGAGCCGGTATTTGAAATTCGGTCAGGCTTTGTGGGCGAGTGTCGCTGGGGGGGCGATTGGGGAGCCAACGCTGGGCAAGCGCGACATAGAAAAAAAAGACCAACAACAAGGGCACGCCGACAACGGCCGGGCTGAACAACCTCAGTTCATGGTTGTCAGTCAGATCATTAAGCAGACCGAATACCACCAGGTTGGTGCTGGTACCAATCAGCGTCAGCGTACCTCCGATAATGGCCGCATAACTGAGCGGTAACAGATATCGACTGGGCGCAACATTCTGACGTAATGCCCATTCGCGCACCGGATGGACCAGCATGGCAACAATGGGCGTATTGTTTAAAAAACCACTGAGCAGAGCCACCGGAGCCAATACATTTAAATAGCCACCTCGACGCTGCTGAGCCCGATTCAGCAAGGCTTCCATGGGACGGTCGAGTAAACCACTGTCCTGTATCCGGGCGGCAATCATCATCAATATGGCCAGGGTGACCACGCCCTCATTGACCAGCCCGCCCAATGCCTCAGATAGCGTCAGAACACCGCTGAGATACAAACCTATTGCCGCTGCCACAAACCAATAGGCGGGCCGGCCGCGACCACTGTAGAGGCCGCCGAGCGCGACAATAAGAAAAGTGAGGGTTATTAGCGCAGGCATGTATGAAGACTAGAGTGCTGCGGTAATAACAGCAAGAACACAAACCGCGCGGTCATGGTTTTTAAAATTCAGCATGGCGATGAAAAAACCATTAACTCATGGCTTTTAAAATTGCTTTGACGCCTTTTTCAACATTGCTTTGGCTGGTATCAATTTCCACTTCAGCACTGAGAGGTTTTTCATAGGGATCATCGATACCGGTGAAATTTTTAATCACACCTTCGCGTGCTTTTTTGTATAAACCTTTAGGGTCGCGCTCTTCGCAAACTTCCAAAGGCGTATTCAAGTAAACCTCGATAAATTGCCCCGGAGCAAATATCGAACGAACAATCTGACGATCGCGCTGATAGGGTGAAATAAAAGCACAGACCACAATCAGCCCGGCATCCACCATCAGTTTTGCCACTTCACCGACGCGACGAATGTTTTCAGTTCGATCACTTTCACTCATGCCCAAGTCTTTATTCAGACCATGGCGGACATTATCGCCGTCGAGCAAAAACGTTTTGACGCCATTAGCGTGCAGAGTGATATCCAAAGCATTAGCCAGGGTTGACTTGCCTGAGCCAGACAATCCAGTGAGCCAGATGCAACGGGGTTGTTGTTCCATTAACCGGGCACGATCGGCCGGCGATACGGCCTGATTGTGCCAGACCGCCTCTGAGGCTAAATCCAATCCTTTAAAAACATAGGGTGTTTGGCTGTTATCACTCATCGGCGGCTCACTGCTGTTCTCAGCTATTAATTAACACTACACCGGCTGACGGCCAACGGCATAGTAACGAATGCCTTTCTTCTTCATGCGCGACGGTTCATAAAGGTTACGACCATCGAACACCAGCGGCTCGCTGAGCTGCTGTTTGATCACGTCAAAATCCGGGGCGCGGAAGGTTTGCCATTCGGTGACGATAATCAAGGCGTCGGCGCCTTTCAGTGCGCTTTCTTTGGTACCGCTGAGCACCAGGTCATCACGATCACCATAGATGCGCTGCGTCTCTTCCATGGCTTCCGGGTCGAACGCCTGTACCTTGGCACCGGCGTCCCATAGAGCTTCCATCAAAACGCGGCTGGGTGCTTCGCGCATATCGTCGGTGTTGGGTTTAAAACTCAGTCCCCAAACCGCGAAGGTTTTACCGGCCAGATCACCCTGATAATAATTCGAGATTTTTTTGAACAGGGTGGTTTTCTGCTCATAATTTCGAGCTTCAACTGCCTTCAGAATACCGGCGTCAAAATCGATGCCCTCGGCGGTACGAATCAACGCCTGAACGTCTTTCGGGAAGCAAGAACCGCCATAACCAACACCGGGATAAATAAAGTGATAACCGATGCGCGGATCGCTGCCGATGCCCTGACGCACCGCTTCTACATCGGCACCCAGACGCTCAGCCAGGTTGGCGATTTCGTTCATAAAACTGATCTTGGTTGCCAGCATGCAGTTGGCGGCGTACTTGGTCAGTTCGGCGCTGCGCACATCCATAACAATCATCTTGTCGTGGTTGCGGTTAAAGGGAGAATAGAGCTCGCGCAGCATTTCTTCGGCGCGTTCGCTATCGGTACCGATCACAATACGATCCGGACGCAGGCAATCGTTAACCGCCGCGCCTTCTTTCAAAAATTCCGGGTTAGAAACCACGTCAAAACTGACGTCGCTGCCGCGTTTTTGTAACACTTCGGCAATGGCGGCGGTCACTTTATCGGCGGTACCAACCGGCACCGTGGATTTGTTGATAACCACCTTATAGTCATCCATGGTTTCGGCAATGGTACGCGCAACCGTCAACACGTACTTCAGGTCGGCACTGCCATCTTCATCCGGTGGTGTGCCCACAGCGATAAAGAGGATGTCACCATGACGCACCGCCTCGGCGGCATCGGTGGTAAAGTTCAGTCGACCTTCCTGGTAGTTTTCTTTAACCAGTGGTTCCAGACCCGGCTCGTAGATCGGGATGCGACCCTGTTTTAGGTTTTCAACGCGATTGGCGTCGACATCCACACAGACCACATCGTGGCCCGCTTCTGCCAGGCAAGTACCTTGAACCAGACCCACATAGCCGATACCAAAAACAGTTACTTTCATGAAAATCCCTGTGATTAATAAGTCGTTAACCGCAGCCAGCAACTGCGTCTTTAAGCAGAGGATGCTGTCTGGCCCGGTTCAGGACGCGCCCAGACTATGACACCCGAGTGACAATTCGATGACAGCCTCTATTGCATCGAGATACTAGGTCCACTATCGGCGCCGCGCAATGCCAAAGCCGCTGCGGTGCGACGCGCCAGTAACTGATAGTGAGCGGTAATTTCGCCATCCGGCTCAGCAACAACCGTCGGTTCACCAGCATCGGTTTGGGTGCGAATGGCCAGATCCAGCGGCAAACTTTCCAACAACGTGACGTCGTAGTCGGTCGCGAGTTGCGCCCCGCCGCCCTCACCAAAGATGTGTTCGACATGACCGCAGTTGGAGCAGATATGCATGGCCATATTTTCAACAATACCCAGCACCGGAATGTCGACCTTACGGAACATCTCAATGCCTTTGCGGGCGTCAAGTAAGGCGATGTCTTGCGGTGTGGTGACGATCACCGCACCGGATACCGGCACCTTCTGCGCCAGCGTCAATTGGATATCACCGGTGCCCGGCGGCATATCGATGACCAGGTAATCCAGGTCATCCCAGAGTGTTTGCGTCAGCAACTGCTGCAAGGCGCCAGAAACCATCGGGCCACGCCAGACCATGGGCGTTTTTTCGGTAACCAGATAAGCCATCGACATGCTTTGCAGGCCGTGCGCTGCTACCGGAATAAAGAATTTTTCATCGCGCGTTTGTGGCCGGGTGCCTTCGGCCACACCGAGCATGGCGGCGACACTCGGGCCGTAAATATCGGCGTCCAGAATGCCGACCCGCGCACCTTCAGCCTGTAACGCCAGCGCCAGGTTAACTGCCGTGGTGCTCTTGCCGACACCGCCTTTGCCAGAGGCCACGGCGATAATATTTTTAACGCCGTTCAGGCCGGGAAGATTATCCCGCACGTTCACCGCTGCGGCCGACCAGTCAACGCTGACTTCAGCGCTGACATCATCCAACTGCGCTTCAATATGACTTTGCACCAGCATGCTCAGGCCGCGCGCGTATTGGCCGGCGGCATAGTGCAGATGGATATGAACCTGGACGGGATCATCGCCATCGATGCGAATATCGGCGGTCTCCGCCAGCGGGCGATCGGTGTGTGGATCTTTCAGGATTCCCAGCAGCGTCTGGATGCGTTCGTGAGACATAAGAACTCAATTTGGAAAATGGGTGCGGTAGCAAGATGGGGATGCGGGCGGGGCTTCTAAAGTCGCCCCGCCCGATGCTTCATTAACTGCGTCCGTAGCGATCGGTAAAGCGCACGATGTCGTCTTCACCCAGGTAGCTGCCGGTCTGAACCTCGATCAATTCCAGCGGAATCTTGCCGGGGTTTTCCAGCGCATGAACGGTGCCGATGGGAATGTAGACCGACTCGTTCTCGCTCAGCATGCGAGTGTCTTCACCGATGGTGACATTAGCCGTGCCGCTGACCACCACCCAGTGTTCGGCGCGATGGTGATGCATCTGCACCGACAGTTTCTCGCCAGGTTTGACGGTGATGCGTTTCACCTGATGGCGCTCACCCATGTTAATGGTTTTATAAGCGCCCCAGGGACGATGCACACGAGCGTGCAGCTGGTGTTCGCTGCGGCCGCCGGCTTTGATCTGGGTGACGATCTCTTTGACGTCCTGAGCGCGCTCGCGCGGAATCACCAGTACCGCATCGTCGGTTTCGATAATGGCCAGATCGTTAACGCCAACCGCAGCCACCAAACGGCTTTCCGCGCGGATCAAATTGCCATGGGCATCGTGCGTCAACACATCGCCTTGAATGGCGTTGCCGTCGGCGTCTTTGTCATTCAAATCATAGAGTGCGGACCAGGCGCCGATGTCGTTCCAGTCGCCGCTATAAGGCACCACCACCGCGCGATCGGTGTGTTCCATAATGGCGTAATCGATGGAATCGGACGGGCTCTTGGCGAAGGCTTCGGCATCGACCCGGATAAAATCCAAATCGCTGTATTCACCGGCCATGGCCGCTTCGGTCGCGGCAAAAATCGACGGCTGATGACGCTTCAGTTCGTCCAGATAGACGCTGGCTTTAAAGACGAACATGCCCGAATTCCAGTAGTGGCGACCGCTTTGCAAATAGCCTGCAGCGGTCTCGGCATCGGGTTTTTCACGGAAGGCGGCAACGGCGCTGACTTGCCCAGGCTGGGCGGCTTCAATATAGCCGTAGCCGGTTTCGGCGTAGCTGGGCGTCACACCGAAGGTGACCAGCTTATCTTCTGCCGCTTGCTCCAGGGCCTGCTGCAAGGCGGCGCTAAAGGATGCCCGATCCTGAATCACATGGTCGGCAGGCAACACCACCAGAGTGGCATCCGGATCACGCTGTACGGCTTGAAAGGCTGCCAAAGCAATGGCCGGGGCCGTATTGCGACCTTCAGGTTCAAGAATTAAATCACTGCTGACTTGCAAATCGGCCATTTGTTGGGCGATTAAAAACCGGTGCTCATCGTTACAGACAATAATAGGGGCCTCGGTCATACCGGCCGCCTGAGCGCGCTCGACAGTTTGCTGGATCAGGCTGTGCTCGGTGCCGGTCAGGCTGATGCATTGCTTGGGAAACAACTCACGCGATACCGGCCACAGTCGTGAGCCGACGCCACCGGCGAGCAAAACAGGAATAATCAACCCGCAATCTCCATGTTCAACAGTGTCAGAATGCGCGGATGATAGCACTGGCTGGCCGCCAAAGCCCACGACCGCATCACTCCACAGGATGACGCTCTAATCGCCTTCGGGTACACTGTGCGGCCTTTTTCGGCCGCTGTGTCTGGCCGATATCGTCGAACCTTTTGCTGTCCAATCACGAGGAAGCGCGAAGCAATGAGCGAACCCCGCAAGATTCTGGTTACCAGTGCCCTGCCCTACGCCAACGGCCCCATCCACCTGGGTCATATGCTGGAACATATCCAAACCGATATCTGGGTACGCTTCCAAAACAGCATGGGTAACCACTGCACCTACGTTTGCGCCGACGACACCCACGGCACCGCCGTTATGCTGCGCGCCGAAAAAGAAGGCAAGACGCCGGAAGATCATATCGACACCATGCGCCGCGAACATATGCGCGATTTCGCCGGCTTTTTGATCGACCACCACAACTATTACAGCACTCACTCCGAGGAAAACCGTTTCTTCGCCGAGCAGATTTACGGTCGCTTAAAAGCCAATGGCCATATCACCACCAAGACCATTCGCCAGCTCTACGATCCGGAGAAAGAAATCTTCCTGGCCGATCGTTTCGTCAAAGGCACTTGCCCGAAATGCGGCAGCGAAGATCAGTATGGCGATGCCTGCGAAGTGTGCAGCGCCACCTACGAGCCGAACGAACTGATCAACCCGCGTTCGGTATACAGCGGCGCCACGCCGGTCGAGAAAGAATCCGAGCACTACTTCTTCGACCTGCCGCAATTCCAGACCATGCTGCGCAGCTGGACCCGTTCGGGCACACTGCAAGAAAGCGTCGCCAACAAGCTGGCTGAGTGGGTTGATGCCGAACTGCAGCCTTGGGATGTCAGCCGCGATGCGCCCTATTTCGGTTTCGAAATTCCCGATGCACCGGGCAAGTATTTCTACGTCTGGCTGGATGCGCCGATCGGCTATATGGCCAGCTTTAAAAACCTCTGCGACCGTCGCGACGATCTGAACTTCGACGACTATTGGCGCAAGGAATCCAATGCCGAGCTGTATCACTTTATCGGCAAAGACATCATTAATTTCCACGCTCTGTTCTGGCCGGCCATGCTCGACAGCGCCAACTACCGCAAACCGAACGGCGTCTATGCGCACGGCTATGTCACGGTCAACGGCGAGAAGATGTCCAAGTCGCGCGGCACTTTCATTATGGCCAAAACCTACCTGGAACATCTGAGCCCGGAATACCTGCGTTATTACTACGCCGCCAAACTCGGCGACGGTGTGGAAGACATCGATCTGTCGCTGACCGACTTCGCCCAACGGGTGAATTCCGACTTGGTCGGCAAGGTGGTCAACATCGCCAGCCGCTGTGCCGGCTTTATCAAAAAAGGCGGCGGCAAGCTGTCCGACAACATTGCTGAACCGGCCATGCTGGCCGATTTCCAGGCTGCCGGCGAACGCATCGCTGCTCATTTTGAAGCGCGCGAATACAGCCGGGCGATCCGTGAAATCATGACACTCGCCGACCGCGCCAACGAATACATTCAGTCCAAAGCACCCTGGAGCCTGGCGAAGGAAGAAGGCCGCGATCAGGAAGTGCAGGATATCTGTTCAATGGGCATTCACCTGTTCCGTTTGCTGGCCATCTATCTGGGTCCCGTGCTGCCGGCAATGAGTGAAAAAATTGCGACTTTCCTGAATGTCGACAGCCTGAACTTTACCGACCGTCATACGGTGCTGACCGGCCATGCCATCAACAAGTTTAAGCCGCTGCTGACGCGCATCGAGATGGATCAAATTGATGCGCTGATCGAAGCCAGCAAAGAAGACGTTGCCGCTGAAACCAAACCAGCAGCAAAGGCTGCGCCTAAAGCCGAGAGCAAACCCGCTGAAGACAGCCCGGCCGAAATCGAATTTGGCGATTTCGCCAAGGTCGACCTGCGCGTTGCCAAGGTACTGAACGCCGACTACGTCGAAGGCGCCGACAAACTGCTGCAACTGCAACTCGATGCCGGCAATGGCGAAACCCGCCAGGTATTTTCCGGCATTCGCAGCCACTACGAACCGGCGGATCTGGTCGGCAAGTCGGTGGTGCTGGTGTACAACCTCAAGCCGCGCAAAATGCGTTTTGGCCTGTCCGAAGGCATGGTGTTGGCCGCCAGTAGCGGTGACGATCTGTGGGTACTGGAAGGTCCGGCTGCAGCCGCTCCTGGCACCAAGATCAGCTAGCCGAAATGGGCGAACTCTATGCGCTGTTAGCGGCCTTGTCGTGGACAACCGCCGCTTACGGCTTTCGGCATCTCGGCGGCACCCTGACACCGCTGCAGCTGAACCTCTGGAAAGGCATTCTCGCCTGCCTGGGCCTGGCGGCTTTTATTGCCGTCTCGGGCCAGTGGATCAGCTTGCCATCGGCGGTATGGCTGCCACTGTTATTAAGCGGTCTGATCGGTATTACCCTGGGCGATACGCTGCTGTTCTCGGCGCTGAATCGCATTGGTGAACGCACCACCCTGACCATCGCCGAATCGGCCGCGCCGCTGTTCACCATTGGTCTGGGTATGCTGTGGCTCGGTGAGTTTCTGACGCTGTGGCAATGGCTCGGCGCAGCGCTGATTTTGCCGGCGCTGTTCTGGGTATTGGAACCCGGCAATCCAGCGCATCGCAGTCATCCTTTATTGGGTTTGAGTTTTGCGCTGGGTGCAGCGCTGTGCCAGGCCTTGGGCATGGTGTTAATGCGCCAGGTGTTTCTGGCAGTGGATATGCCGGCAAGCCAAGGCGCTTTGTTGCGTTTGTTAGCGGGCATCGCCGCCCTGCCGGTCTTGCTCAGTCTGCGCCGTCAGTCCTGGCTGCCGCGTTTAACGCTGCGCCAGTGGATGATTCTGGCGTTGAGTACCTTGGTCGGTACCTTATTGGCGATCTGGTTCCAACAACTGGCGGTTAAGCGCGCCGAAGCCGGGGTAGTACAAACGCTGATTGCCACCTGCGCTATCATGGCGTTTGCCATCGACCGCCTGCGCGGCAATAAAGCCTCATCTAAAGCCTGGCTGGGTTTAGTGGTTGCCTTTACCGGCGTAGCCTTGATCGCCTTGAGCTAAATCAACCAGCTGACGTTGCCAGCTTGAGTGGCATCGCCGGTTTCCCGATAATGACGCCCGCTTCAAGCGCCGCGCCAAGGACTTGCAATGACGGACTACATACTGCTGTTGGTAGCCACCATTCTGGTGAACAACTTTGTGCTGGTTCAGTTTCTAGGCCTATGCCCCTTTATGGGCGTGTCCAACAAGCTGGAAACGGCCGTCGGTATGTCACTGGCGACGACCTTTGTGCTGACGCTGTCGTCGGTCGCCAGCTACATCGTTTATTCCTGGTTGCTGGTACCGCTCGGTCTGACCTATTTGAAAACCATCAGCTTTATTCTGGTGATCGCCTTTATGGTGCAATTCACCGAAATGCTGGTGCGCAAAACCAGCCCGCTGCTGTATCGGGTGCTGGGTATTTTCCTGCCGCTGATTACTACCAACTGCGCCGTTCTCGGTGTCGCCCTGCTTAATATCAGCCGGCAGAATTCGCTGGTCGAAAGCTTCCTCTATGGCTTTGGCGCTGCCGTGGGTTTCTCGCTGGTGCTGGTGTTGTTTGCCGCTCTGCGCGAGCGTCTGGCAGTAGCCGATGTGCCACAGCCGTTTCAGGGTCCGGCGATTGGCATGATCACCGCCGGCATTATGGCGCTGGCCTTTATGGGCTTTTCCGGCCTGGTTGCGGTGGGTTAAGACGATGTGGACAGCGGTTATTACTCTGTTGATCGTGGCGGCCATTCTTGGCGCGGCGCTCGGTTATGCCTCGGTGCGGTTCAAGCCCGAAGGCAATCCCATCGTCGATGAAATCGATAACGTTCTGCCGCAAACCCAATGCGGCCAATGCGGTTATCCCGGCTGCCGGCCCTACGCCGAAGCCATTGCCGGTGGCGACAAGATCAACAAATGCCCGCCGGGCGGCGAAGCTACTATTCAATCGCTCGCCGATCTGCTCGATGTCGAACCCGAGCCGCTGGATGCCGAACACGGCGTCGAGAAAGCCAAGATGGTGGCGGTCATTCGCGAAGACGAATGCATCGGCTGCACCAAGTGCATTCAGGCCTGCCCGGTCGACGCCATTCTCGGCGCCGCCAAACAGATGCACACCGTGATCGAAAGCGAATGCACCGGCTGCGATCTGTGCGTGGAACCCTGCCCGGTCGATTGCATCGATATGGTGGAAGTGGGTACTGACCTCGACCACTGGCATCTGGATAAACCCGCCAACCTGATTGCCACCGACCGGGAGCAGGCCGCATGAATGCTCCGCTGATCATCACCGACCGGCCGCATCGCTTTCACGGCGGCGTACATCCGGCTGATAACAAAGCGCAATCGAACAGCACCGCCATCGAAACACTGCCGCTGCCGCCCGTCTTGGTGTTACCGCTGCGCATGCATCTGGGCGCACCCGCCGAACCGCGCGTCAGCGTCGGCATGACGGTGCGTAAAGGCGATGTTCTGGCCGATGCCGATGGCGCCATCAGCGCCGCCGTCCACGCCCCGACCTCGGGCCGCATAGTCGCCATCGAAGATCGCATCATTGCGCACGAGTCGGGGCTGAGCGCGCCCTGCATTGTGCTCGAAGCCGATGGTGAAGACGCCTGGCGTGAGCGTCAGGGTTATCCGGACTGGCGCCAACGCGACGCCAGCGAACTGATTCAACGCCTGCGCGATTGCGGCCTGGCCGGTCTGGGCGGCGCTGGCTTCCCAACCGACGTCAAATACCGCAACACCCATCACGCCATCGATACGCTGATCATCAACGCCGCCGAATGCGAACCCTATATCACCGCCGACGACCGGCTGATGCGCGAACGCGCCACTGAGATTCTCGAAGGCGCTGCCATTGCCGCCAGCCTGGTCGGCGCCACTACTATTCGTCTGGGCATCGAAGACAACAAGCCCGAAGCCCTGGCCGCCATGACCGCAGCAGCTCAACAACTTGAGCTGTCATTAAGAGTCACGGTGGTGCCCACCAAGTACCCCAGTGGCGGCGAAAAACAACTGATACAGTTGATTACTGGCCAGGAAGTGCCCGCCGGAGGCCTGCCCTCCGACCTCGGCATCATCTGCCAGAACGTCGGTACGCTGGCCGCCATTCGCGCCGCAGTGATCGACGATGAACCGCTGATCCGGCGTGTTACCACCGTCACCGGTGCCGCCGCCGACCGCCCCGGCAACTACGAAGTGTTGATCGGCACGCCCATCGAAACCCTGCTCAACCAGGCCGGCGTGCATCTGAAAAAAGCCGACCGCGTCATTATGGGCGGCCCGATGATGGGTTTTGCCCTGCCCGACATCACCGCGCCGCTGAGCAAAACCACTAACTGCCTGCTGGTGCCCAGCAAAAAAGAACTGCCGCCGAGCCAGATCGACAACCCCTGCATTCGTTGCGGTCAGTGCGAGCAGGTCTGTCCGGCAGGCCTGTTACCGCAGCAACTGTTCTGGGCCGCTAAGAGCCGCGATCTGGACAGCGCCGAGTTGCATTCCATCGCCGATTGCATCGAATGCGGCGCCTGCGCCTGGGTGTGCCCTAGCCACATTCCGCTGGTGCACTATTACCGCTACGCCAAGGGCGAAATTCGCCAGGAGCGCGAAGAACAAATTAAGTCCGAACGCGCCCGGGCACGCTTCGAAGCACGCCAGGCGCGACTGGAAAAAGAACAGCAGGAAAAAGAAGCTCGCCGCGCCGCCCGAGCCAAAGCCGCCGCTGAAGCCCAGGCACGCAAGCAGACCGAGGCTGGTGAAACCAGCTCGGATCCGGTCCAGGCAGCGCTGGAACGCGCCCGTGCCAAGCGCGCTGAACGTCAAACCGGAGCGGCTGACAACGGCCAGCCAAGCCTGGCCGATCTGGAAAAAGCACTGGAACTGGCGGCAGCCAAGGTCAAAAAAGCCAATGAGCGCCTGGTCGCCGCCGAGCAGGAGGCGCCAGATACCGTGCCCGCTTTGCAAAAGGCCATCACCAAGCTGGAAGAGAAACACCGCCAGGCACAGCAAGCGTTGGAAACGGCGCGAGATCAGGGTAACGCCTTATGATAAACAGCACGCCGACAGCGCCCCATATTCAAGGCCCGGTCTCCGTCAGCCGCGTGATGGCCTTAGTGCTCGCTGCGCTGATTCCGGGCTGGGTGGTGTTGATTGCCTCTTTCGGCTGGGGTTATCTGATCAATCCATTACTGGCTGGCGCAACTGCCATCATCACCGAAGCCGCTCTGCTAAAAGCCCGCGGCCGACCGGTGCTGTTCTTCCTCAAAGACTTCAGCGCCCTGGTCACCGCTGCTTTGCTGGCACTGGCGCTGCCACCGCTGTCACCCTGGTGGCTGACGGTGCTGGGCACTGCTCTAGCGCTGATCTTCGCCAAGCATCTGTTCGGCGGGCTGGGCAACAATCCGTTTAATCCGGCCATGGTGGCTTACACCTTGCTGCTGGTGTCGCTGCCGCTCTATATGACCACCCGCTGGGCCAACCCGGATCAGTGGTTGTCATTCGCCGACACGCTGTCGGTGATCTTCGCTGGCGGCGTACCGATCGATGCCGCCACAGCAGCAACGCCTTTGGATGTGTACAAGCTCAATATCGCCAACCTGACCGCCAGCGAAGTACTGCGTGAGCCTGTCTTTGGCAGTTTTGTCGCCCAGGGCTGGGACATCGCTAACCTAGCCTTTCTGATCGGTGGCGTTTTGCTGATCTGGCAGCGCATCATCAGCTGGCATATTCCGGTCGCGCTGCTCGGTGCGCTGGCAATAATGAGCCTGCTGTTTGGCTCCGACGCCGATCTGCGCGTGCCCTTGTCGCTGCATCTGCTCGGTGGTGCCACCATGCTCGGCGCTTTCTTTATCGCCACCGATCCGGTCAGCGCGGCAACGTCCAACAAAGGCAAACTGATTTATGGCGCCGGTATTGGCGTGTTGATTTACCTGATTCGGACCTGGGGTAATTACCCGGATGCGGTTGCTTTTGCGGTCCTGCTGATGAACTTTGCCGCGCCCCTAATCGACCACTACAGCCGACCGCGTGTTTACGGCCACCGCAAAGCCATCAAAGGATTCAAGCGCGATGACTGAGCCGACCGACACCATCACCCTGAGCGGCGCTATTCGCCGTGGCGCCATCGGGCTGGGGCTCTTTGCTGTGTTAACGGCGGGGCTGATCGCGCTGACGCAGCAACTGACCGCCGAGCGCATCGCCGACAACAAACGCGCTTTCGAAGCTCAGACATTGCTGGCGCTGGTCCCGGCCGATCAGCACGATAATGAACTGCTGGATACCGCCTACCCCACGGACTTAGCCGGCTTAACCCAAACCGAATTGCTGCGCTTGCCCGAGCCAGCGCTCTGGTATCAGGCTCAGCAGAACGACGAAGTGGTAGCGGTGATTTTGCCGTTAGTGGCGCCGGAAGGTTATACCGAAGCCATCCGCTTAATCATGGCCGTCGATCACGATGGCACCCTGATGGGCGTGCGCGTAGTGCAACATCGCGAAACACCCGGCTTGGGCGATCAGGTTGAGGTTACTAAATCCGACTGGATTCACGGCTTTGATGGTCAATCTCTGGGGCAGCCACCGCTGGAAGACTGGCAAGTGAAAAAGGACGGCGGCGCTTTCGATCAGCTTACCGGCGCCACCATCACCCCAAGAGCCGTGGTACGCGCCGTCGCCCGGGGTTTGCAGTTCTTTGAACTCAACCGCTCAGTGTTACTGACCATCAACCCAACGCAGGAGCCCAGCGAATGAGCGATGCCCGCGAACTGACCCGCAATGGTCTGTGGAGCAACAACCCGGCATTGGTACAGCTACTCGGCCTGTGCCCGCTGTTGGCCGTCACCGGCACGGTGGTCAATGCGCTGGGCCTGGGGCTGGCAACGCTGGTGGTTTTGGTGGGTTCCAATACGGCGGTGTCGCTGATTCGCAATTACGTGCCCGATACCGTTCGATTGCCCGCCTTCGTGATGATCATCGCGTCCTTCGTGACCTGCGCTGAATTGCTGATGCAAGCATTCACCTACGAGCTCTATCAGGTGCTGGGCATCTTTATTCCGCTGATCGTCACCAACTGCGCCATTCTCGGTCGCGCCGATGCCTTTGCGCGTAAGAACCCGGTGCTGCCGTCGATGCTCGACGGCTTGATGATGGGCCTCGGTTTCCTGGCGGTGTTGCTGGTGCTCGGCGCGCTGCGCGAGATCATCGGTCAGGGCACGCTGCTGACCAATATGGAACTGATCTTCGGGCCTGCTGCGGCCAGCTGGGAACTGACCCTCTTTCCCGACTATCCGGACTTTCTGTTTGCCGTTCTGCCGCCCGGCGCCTTTGTCGGTTTAGGCTTGTTGATTGCACTGAAAAACCGCATCGACACGGGCATTGAAGCCCGTCGCGCGGCCAAGGCTGATCGGGTTGTGGCCGGTTCCAAAAGAGTTCGGGTCACCGGCCATATCAGTTAACACAACCCGACTCTTCGAGTAGCCTTGCTGATCGACCACCGTTGGAGACGACCGCTTGAACAAAGCCAAACGCATCGAGATTTTCACCCGCCTGCGTGAGGCCAACCCCTCGCCTAAAACCGAGCTCGAATACAGCAGCCCCTTTGAGCTGTTGGTCGCCGTCGTGCTGTCGGCCCAGGCGACCGACAAGGGCGTCAATAAAGCCACCGCCAAACTCTTTCCGGTCGCCAATACGCCTCAGGCGATTTACGACCTAGGCGTCGATGGCCTGAAGGACTACATCAAAACCATCGGTCTGTTTAATTCCAAAGCCGAAAACGTCCATAAGCTGTGCCGGCAACTGCTCGATCTGCACGCTGGCGAAGTACCACAGACCCGCGAAGCGCTGGAAGCACTGCCCGGCGTCGGTCGTAAAACCGCCAATGTGGTGCTGAACACCGCCTTCGGCCAACCCACCATGGCCGTCGATACGCACATTTTTCGGGTGGCCAATCGCACCCGCATTGCACCCGGTAAAAACGTGGTGGAAGTCGAACAACGGCTAGTCCGGCTAATTCCCGCCGAGTTTATGATGGATGCCCATCACTGGCTGATCCTCCACGGTCGCTATACCTGCACCGCCCGCAAACCACGTTGTGGCGCCTGCCTGATCGAAGATTTATGCGAGTACCGCGACAAAACAGAATGAGTGGATAGCCGTGCATGGATTGCTGATTACCGACACCAACTGCCATCTGCCCAAGGGCGTACTGAATCGATTTCCGATCGACCGCCTGACGGGTACTAACGGCTTTGCCGATCGTCTGATCAATAATTGGCTCTATCAGTGTGACGCCTTGCTGGCGGTGGGTTCGAAGCGACCGGTAGAGCGCTGGCAAAGGCTGGTTGCACAGCACCAGACCGAGTTTGCAGACCGGCGTCTCAGTGCCCAGCTAAAACACCCTTTTTATCTGCGGTTGTTTGGCAGTCGGCATGGCTACGCGGCCTTGGGCATTATGGTCAGCACGGCGGCCGACTTGCTTGAACGGCAATGGCATCCCGATGCGATAAGAGCGCAGCTGGCGCGGACGGAGACGCTGGTTCAGCACTACCTGGCTTTGCCTGCTGGCTCAGCTCAGTGGCATGAAAACAGACCCTCTTGGATGCGGCGCTGGCGTCGCACCACCGCTGGCGTGATGCAATGCCAGCCTGGCCGGGAACAACGCCTCTTATCCAGTAACAACCCGGTTCAGGCCTTGCTGCAACTCAGCAGCGACCTGGCACCGTCTAAGGTTTCATTCAACCTGAGTTACGCCGGGGATCCGACCTCACTGCAAGCACTGACCGCTTTCCGGGACTGGCATCAGGGAGTTCATGAGCGTGGTGGTCGCTGCTGGCTGAGCGCTATGGATGACGCCAGCGCCCGGCAGTGTGGGGCCGGCGCTCTGAGTCTGGCCTGGATCAGCGCACCCGCTCGTCGCGAAACGCCTTGAGGTTTTCTTCGTTACGCAAGAAGCGCGCAAAGGCACGACCCAGTTGGATGTCCGGTTCGCCATTACGCTGGCGGTTAACGCGCAAGTATTGATAGACCGCGACGGTGCGTATCAGGCCGTCATCTTCTGGCGCTTCCTCTGCTTCCAGACCCGCTTCCTGACGCATGATCGAAATGGCCGCTTTCATCGCCACCAGATCGACAGCATCGACCGGATAATCCGGCGTGCCACGGCCAGTCGCCAGCCATTCCAGCGAGCAGCCGGTGATGTCAGCAATCTGGTTAGCCCGCGATAAGGTCGGCTCTGAGCCTTTGAGGTATTTGCGAATCAGACTTTCACCCAGATCAACGCGGCGGGCAAAGGCGCTGACAGAGCTGGTGCCAATCAGTTCGCGCAAGCGATCAGCAAAGCTCATAGCGGGAAATCGTCATCGCTCGGTGCAAAGGCTGGCAGCGGCCAGTCGGTGCCTTCGACCAGGTTAATCAGTTCCAACAGAATCATAGCGGTCAGCCCCCAGATATGGCGTCCCTGGTAATGATAATGCGGAATCTGGAAATCGACGCCATGACGATGCACCGGCATTAGTTCCGGCGCGGTATCGGCAAAGTAGGCCCAGGGGACAATAAACCAGTCAGCAATTTCATCCGGGCTCGGCCGGCAATCATCCAGATGCTCAACCCAGCCAACGTAGGGAAACACCTGCACTCCCGACTTGGACAAACCGGTCGACAGCGAGCCCAGCAGTTCGATGCGCGACGGCGGTAAGTTGAGTTCTTCGTGGGTTTCACGCAAGGCGGTCTCGGCGAGATCGCTGTCTTCGACCTCCCACATACCACCGGGAAAGGCCACCTCGCCAGGATGACTATTAAGATGCGCCGCGCGCACCGTCAGCAATACGCCCACCTCATCGGTTTCAACCAAAGGTACCAGCACACCGGCTTTGGGTGTGGTGAGTGTCAACTGACGTGGGCGATGTGAGCGCAGCGGCTCAATAAAACGGTTTTGATGGGGACTGACAGGCTTCATGGGTACAGCATCTCATATTTCGACAGCCGTGGCTTGACCTCGCCGCCGGGCTTAACCTTGTTGTATCGGCAGCAGACCAGCGTTCTGAATCACAATTTGGCCGTTTAACGTTGATAGAGATTGCCATACGGGTACCCAAATCGGTTTTTCGATGCTAGCTTTATCAGCGGCTGGGAAAGGGAGCACAAGGATTCCAGCCGAAGTAAAGAGCCTCTGAATAACTCGCGCAAGGCTCCTAAATGATCGCGGCGCTGCGGTGTCGCCCGAACAACCCCAAGGAAGTGGGTGAGGAAGTCGCTCATGGCGGAACTCCAAAAAGAACTACCCAACTTTGATACCTTGATGGACTTGGCCAATCGCGATCCAGACGGCCTGGAACACCTTCGTACTTCGTTGATTCGCGATTTCATTGATCGCGCTCCGGATAATCAACGCCAACGTCTGCAAGGCTTGCAGTTCACCATCGATATGGAACGCCGCAAAGCCAAAAACCCGGTCCAAAGCTGCATGCGGATGTCGCAGATGATGCACGAACGCGTCACCGACCTGTGCGACAGCCTGAACGACTTCTCCACTCTGACGGTCGTTTCCGAGCCGGTTGCATCGCGACCCACCAATGTTATCCCACTGCGCCCGCGTTCTTGGGAAGACGAAGCCGACGAGTCCTGATAGGCTGGTCGTTCCAGCCACCACCGCTTCAATTCAATGAATTTTTGCAGTCATTGCGGCCAACCTCTGCGGTTCGCCATTCCCGATATGGACAACCGCCCGCGCTATCTGTGCGACCACTGCGGCAGCATCCATTACCAGAATCCACGCCTGATCACCGGCACCCTGCCGGTTGCCCCCGATGGTCGTATTCTGTTGTGTCGGCGCGCCATTGAACCGCGTCTGGGCTACTGGACACTGCCCGCCGGCTTTATGGAAAACGGCGAAACCGTAGTCGAAGGCGCACTGCGTGAGACGTTGGAAGAGTCGATGGTTAAGGCGCACAACCCGGTGCTGTTATCGATGATCAGCCTGCCCGAGTTCGATCAGGTGCACGTCTTTTACCGTGTCGATATGCCGGATTTTGAATTTTCCATTACCCAGGAAAGCAGCGAGGTCGCTCTGTTTGAGCTGAACGACCTGCCCTGGCAGGAAATTGCTTTCCGCACCATCACCGCGACTTTAGAGCACTACCTGAAGGTTCGTGACCAGGAAGTACCAGCCGTGCTGACCGGCGCCATTGAGCCGCGCTGAACCGGGTCCTAGAAAAACCGGGCCATAAAAAAACCGGGCAAGAACCCTTACCCGGTCAAAGTTCGCTCCCTAGCGGAGCACTGACTGTACTCAAGCTTGCTCGCACAGACCGGGGAAAAAACCCGGCCCAGACTGTTAAACGTTACGCGTCACCGGCGCACTGAAGACGGCGCGGATGGCGTGAGCGGCGCTGCTGCGCCAGGACGCAAACATCTGCGTCAGATATTCGCTGCGCATTTCCACAGCCTTGGCTTCGTAGTGAGCAACGTCGATATTGCCCCAGTCATCCAATACCACTCCGGCTTCTTGCAGAGCGAGCGTGGTGCTATCGGTCATCTTGCTATCCATAATATTGACCCCCTTTGGGTTTGGTCATTCGGACAGCACACAGAGTAAGCAGCTGACTGCCGCCTCACAAACGATGCTTTTTCACGCTATGAGTGAATATTTTTCACTCGTTAAAGTACTGAACCTGACCGCGCATCAGCGCAGCAATCCCGTCCTGACCGAGCTCAACACCCCAACCCGATGAACCGCGACCACCAAAGCTGACGTCAATGCGGCTGCGCATCGGTCGATTAATGGCCAGGTTGGCCGTGTGCAGACGCAGGCCCAGCTCAGAAGCCCGTTGCGGGTCGGCATCCCAGACCGAGCCACCGAGCCCGTAGCCGCTGTGATTGGCCCAGGCAACGGCCTGATCCAGGTTGTCGTATGCGGCCAGCTGAATCAGCGGACCAAAGACTTCTTCCGGCCACACCTGGCTGGTTAGTGGATTATCCAGCACTGCCCAGGCCGGCGACACAAACTGTCCATCGACCACCGGGTCGGCACTGCGCCGTTGCGCCTCGCTACAGAGTTGGCGCCACTGGGACAGCAACTGATCCCGCAAATCGGCACGCGCCAATGGGCCTAAACGTGCGTCCGGATGCTCCGGCGACATCGGTTGATAAAGCGGTAATTTGGCGTCGAGAAATGCCAAAACCAAATCCAGCGATGCTTGCGGCACCAGCCAGCGTTTGGCGCACAGGCAGCTTTGGCCGCTGTTGTTCAAACGTGAGCTCAGCGCCGCCTCGACAAAAGCGCTGACATCACCGCTGTCAGTCAACAGCCAGGCATCGTTGCCACCCAATTCCAGGGTCGTGGGTTTCAGGCGCTCACCACAGGCTGCGGCAATCTGCCGACCGACATCGCGACTGCCGGTAAAGTGCACCTGGCGCAGATGCGGGTGATCGTACAGCAACGGCAGTTGGTCGATATCAGCACGCACCAGCCGCAAAGCCGACGCAGGAAAACCCGCCTCGGCAATCCATTGCTCCAACAAAACACTCGATTGCCACACATTGGGCGCGGGCTTTATGGTCACACTGTTGCCCACCGCCAAAGCCGGCAGCGCAAATCGCGCCAACTGCCACAGCGGGTAATTCCACGGCATGATGCCGAGCACGCCACCCAGAGCAACGGCTCTGCGCGCCACGCCCTGGGTCAACGACTGTGCTGCAAATGCTCGGGGAACTTCCACGCACAAATAATCGATCAACGCGCGGGTCTTATCGATTTCGGCTTCCGACTGCGCCAGAGGCTTGCCCATTTCCCGGGTCATGCACAGCGCCAGAGTGTGACGGTGCTCAGCCAGACGATCACCGAAAGCGGCTAACCAAGCCAGGCGTTGTGACAAAGGCGTAGCGGCGAAGCTCGGCCAGTGACCGGCCTGTTCATCGATCACCGCCAGCAGTTGCTGATCTGTCCATATCGGCCATTGCCCCAGTGTTTCACCTGTGGCTGGATTAACCGAATGGAAGACAGTCATGTAAGAACCTTTCATTTTGAGGCGAAAAACGCCGTTAAATGAGCGAATTTCACAGATAGGTGGCAGTTTTTTTGTAATTTAACCACAATACAGGTCTGGCTCGGCACGATGGTCGAGCACTGTTAATTATTATAACGCGCCGATTGAGGCTGCACAGGCCGATGGCGCTTCGGCACAACATGCGCACTCCGACTATGCTTGGAGGCTGCGCGCCGACTACGCATCCAGAGGGAGCATCCATATCATGACCGTTATCCCAGAAACCCTACGCGACAACGTTCGAATGCTGGGCGAATTGCTGGGCGACACCCTGCTCGAGAACCAGGGTCCAGAATTGTTTCGCAAGGTGGAAGACATCCGCCGCCTGGGCAAGGCCGTTAACGCCTCCGAAGATGGCGACCCACAACCTTTAATCGATGAACTGGCGCACCTGGAAGACGAGGATATCCTGCCCATCGTGCGGGCGTTCAGTCAGTTTCTAAATCTCGCCAACATTGCCGATGAACAGTATTTCTCCAGCGCCGAAGCGCAACAGAAAATCAGCCTGGAATCGACCCTGGACGAACTGGTCGACACCCTGGGCAAAGACGATGTCGCCGGCGCGCTGAAGAACCTCAATATCGAACTGGTGCTGACCGCTCACCCGACCGAAGTCACCCGCCGTACGCTGATCCGCAAATACGAGCGTATTGCCCAGGCACTGGCCGAACTCAAGCGCACTGACTTGTTGCCGCATGAGCGCAACGAACTGCAATCGGGCCTTAAGCGCACCGTCGATGAGATCTGGCACACCAACGAAATTCGCGACGAGCGCCCGACCGCGGTCGATGAAGCCAAGTGGGGTTTCGCGGTGATCGAGAATTCGCTGTGGCAAGCCGTGCCACAATTTATGCGCGAACTGGACCGCGCCGCGCGCCATCGTCTGGGCCAGGGTCTGCCCGTCGACGCCTCACCCTTCCACTTTTACTCCTGGATGGGCGGCGACCGTGACGGCAACCCCAACGTCACCCACACCGTCACCCGCGAAGTTATTTTGTTGGGTCGCTGGATGGCCGCCGATCTGTACCTCAAAGACATTCACGATCTGGCCGGTGATCTGAGCATGAGCGAAGCGTCCGACGAGCTGCTGGCTCGCTCCGGTGACGTGCGCACGCCCTATCGCGCCATTCTGCACAGCCTGCGTGACCGCCTGCAGCGCACCCTGGAATGGGCCGATGCCTGTGTAAATGGTGAAACCCCGACGCCTCCAGACGACGTCATTACCCGCCGCGACGACCTGCTCGAACCGCTGATGCTGTGTTACCGCTCGCTGACCGACTGCGGCATGAAACGCATCGCCCGTGGCAGCCTGCTCGACACCATTCGCCGTGTGCATTGCTTTGGCATCAATCTGGTGCCACTCGACATCCGCCAGGACAGCGACCGCCACGTCCAGGCACTGGATGAAATCACCCGCTATCTGGAACTGGGCGAGTACGGTGAATGGTACGAAGCCCAACGCCAAGCCTTCCTGCTGGAACAACTGGCCAGCAAACGTCCACTGCTGCCACGCAACTGGGAACCCAGCGCCGACACTCAGGAAGTGCTCGACACCGCCCGTATTCTGGCCGAAGAACCGCCGGAAACGCTGTCCAGCTACATCATTTCCATGGCCCGTCAGCCGTCTGATGTGCTGGCCGTAGCGCTGATCCTGAAAGAAAGCGGCCTGAACTGGAACGTGCCCATCGTACCGCTGTTTGAAACCCTGGATGACCTGGACCGCAGCTTCGATGTGATGGAGCAACTCTGGTCCATGCCCGCCTATCGTCAGTACTGCGATGCGCGCCAGACGGTAATGATCGGCTACTCCGACTCCGCCAAAGACGCCGGCAAACTGACCGCCACCTGGGCGCAATACAAAGCGCAGGAAAAACTGGTCGCTCTGGCACAACAGAACAACATTCATCTGATGCTGTTCCACGGTCGTGGCGGCACCGTTGGTCGCGGCGGCGGCCCGGTCGAAAAAGCCATGGCCTCGCAACCGCCGGGTTCCGTCCAAGGCGCGATTCGAGTCACCGAACAAGGCGAGATGATTCGTTATAAGTTTGGTCTGCCCCGCGTTGCGGTACGCAGCCTGGGCATCTATGTGGCCGCCACCCTGCGCGCCACACTGGAGCCCAACGCAGCCCCGAAACAGGAATGGCGCGACCTGCTCGAACAGATGTCACAAGCCAGCCTGACCGCCTATCGCGATACCGTGCGTCACGACGAACGCTTCGTGCCCTATTTCCGCAGCCTGACACCGGAACAGGAACTCGGCCTGCTGGCGCTGGGCAGTCGCCCGGCCAAACGCAAAGCCACCGGCGGCGTGGAAAGTCTGCGCGCCATTCCCTGGGTGTTCGCCTGGATGCAGGTGCGTTTGAACCTGCCTTCCTGGCTGGGCGCACGCCAGGCACTGGAATACGGCCTGGAGCAATCTCCGGATACGCTGCAGGATATGGTCGATCACTGGCCTTTCTTCAGCGCCTTCCTCGACCTGCTGGAAATGGTCTTGGGCAAGGCCGATCGCTCCATCGCGGCTTACTACGAAAAGCAGTTGGTACCTGATGAGCTGCACAGCCTGGGCGAGCAACTGCGTGACGACCTGCGCGTCAGCGAAGAACTGATGAATCGCATCAAACGCCAGAAAGAACTGCTGGCCAGCGATCCCCTGCTGGCGCAGTCGATTCAGGTGCGCAACCCCTATACCGACCCGCTCAACTACCTGCAAGCCGAGCTGCTCAAGCGTGAACGCAAGGCCGGTAACTTCGACGCTCAGTTGGAAAGAGCGTTGAAAGTGACCATGGCGGGCATCTCAGCAGGTATGCGCAATACCGGCTAAAAGCGGCGCTTTCGACACCCGAGGGAGCCTATTCGACGGAAGTCGGATAGTGTTGGGCTCCCATTCGGGTTGAGCTTATTCAAACGGGCAGGTATCTTACGGGCTGGCAAAAATAGGCCCCGGGCCTAGCGGCATAAAAGGACAACAGTAACCCGCACGCCAAAGATTCCGGGCCAGCCCAGCATTAGGAGGCTGGCCAATCCCCACTAAGTTAGCCAAGGCCAGAGCCTTTAACATGTTCCGGCTGGCCCCCCATTTGAACCGTTTTTGAATTTCATAGAACTGAGGAGCTTTTCGTCAATGCGCATTATTCTGCTGGGCGCACCTGGTGCCGGTAAGGGTACTCAAGCCCAATACATTACCGAGAAGTACGACATTCCGCAGATTTCCACGGGCGACATGCTGCGTGCTGCTGTTAAAGCGGGCAGCCCGCTGGGTCTGAAGGTCAAGGAAGTCATGGCCTCCGGTGGCTTGGTCTCCGATGAAACCATCATCGCGCTGATCAAAGAACGCATCACCCAGCCCGACTGCGCCAATGGCTGCCTGTTCGACGGCTTCCCACGTACCATTCCGCAAGCCGAAGCGTTGAAAAACGAAGGCGTGCAGATTGATTTCGTGGTGGACATCGATGTCGACGACAGCGAAATCATCAAACGCATCAGTGGCCGCCGCGTCCACGAAGCCTCCGGCCGCGTTTACCACGTCGACAACAACCCGCCCAAAGTGGCTGGCAAAGACGACGAAACCGGTGAACCGCTGATCCAGCGCAGCGACGACCAAGAAGAAACCGTCGCCAAACGTCTGGAGGTATACCACGCCCAGACCAAACCGCTGGTGGGTTACTACAAAGACCTGGCCGAGAAAGAACCGGAAAACGCCCCGAGTTATATCTACATTCCGGGCGTCGGCGGCGTTGAAGATATCCGCGACAGCATTTTTAAAGCCATCGATGGCTAAGCTGCCGTGAACTGAAAAAGGGAGGCTGATGCCTCCCTTTTTTTGTCGCTGATGAAGGCTGTCAGACTAATTTCCTGGCCGCCTTAGCCTGCACCCGGTATTGCGATGGCGCCACCCCGACCACCTGCTTGAAAGCGGTGCTAAAAGAACTCTCCGACGCATACCCAAGCGATGCCGATAATGACGCCAGAGACGTTGCACCATCGAGTAAGGCATTTTCAGCCAAGCGCATACGCCAAAATCTCAGGTAAGCCAGAGGCGTCATTCCTGCCACATTCCTGAAGCGTTCCGCAAAATTACTGCGTGACATCCCAACCGCCGCAGCCAGTTCCGTCAAATGCCAGTCTCTACCTGGCTGGGCATGCATCAGACTTATGGCTGGTGCAATACGCGGATCGACTAAAGCTTTCAGCCAACCCGTCAGATCGTCGCTGGTTTCGATGTAACCGCGCAGGGCATGCACAAATAGAAGATGTGCCAATGGCTGGGAAATCGCCTTAGACCCAGGACGCCCCGATGCCATTTCTGCAATCAGTCGTTCCAGTAACCAGATCAGATCAGCCGCCTGAGGCGATTGGGCGCTAATGTGAATCAGCGGTGGTAACACATCAGCCAAAAGGGTTAAGCCCACAGGGTCGAGTGTTAGGTGTCCACCGAGCAGTTGAAAATCATCGCCCCGACCGAGCACTGCAATATTGCCATCACCATAGGCCTCGACGGCGTCAACAAAGGCAACATCAGGCCCACTGGAGAGGCGGATTGGATAGCGGCCATTGACGACAAAGACGTCGCCACCGGTAAGCGCCACCGAGCCGTCACAGCCTTCCAGTTCGTGCTGACACCGACCACGAACTACCGCACCAAACTTGATAGTACCCGGCGCTGGGAAACGAATAGCCCAATCACCACCGGCATTGATACCTCCGGAAACCATAGCGCGGGTATCAAAAGCAGCGAGGATGTCGGAAAGAGGATCAGTCTGCATTTTCGGACTCTATCGTATGTATTTCGGACCATCAATTATTCTACGTCCAGAAATGCGCGTCTAAGCTAGGCATCCAATCACCGCTTCAAGTAATGAGGATGCGTAATGAACACACTGCAACAGCCCCTATCTTCACCCTTCGGCGCGGCAAGCACCGCACGCGATGTTATCCGTGATATCGATTTAAGCGGAAAAGTTGCCATCGTTACCGGCGGCTATTCCGGCATTGGACTTGAAACCAGCCAAGCGCTGATTAGTGCCGGCGCCACCGTGATCGTACCGGCACGTAACGTCGATAAAGCCCGCCAGGTACTGCAAGACACAGCAAACATCCAGATTGAACCACTCGACCTAATCGACCCGGACTCGATTCGCACCTTCGCTAATAAAGTGCTGGCGGAACATCCGACCATCCATCTGCTGATCAACAACGCCGGCTATATTGGTCTTAGCCGGCAACACGATGCCCGTGGTTACGAAGCCCAGTTCGCCACCAATCACCTCGGCCACTTCCAATTGACAGTGCAACTCTGGCCCGCTCTGGTACGCGGCCAGGCGCGTGTGGTCACCGTTTCATCCTGCGGCCACGCCACAGCCCCGGTGAATTTTGACGATGTGAATTTCGCACACCGCGACTACGACGCTATGGTTGCCTACGGCCAGTCAAAATCCGCCAACGCTCTGTTTTCGGTTTGGCTCGACCGACTCGGAAAAGACCAGGGTGTACGCAGCTTTGCACTGCATCCAGGCGGTGTTGTCGAATCCGGTTTCAGTCGCGACATACCGATTGAGGCCAGCATCGCGTCGGGTTATCGCGACGCCGATGGCCAGCCAATCATCGATCCGGAATCCAACAAAAAAACCATCGATCAGGGGGCAGCTACGACTGTGTGGTGTGCAACCAGCCCGATGCTTAATGGCCTCGGCGGGGTCTACTGTGAGAACTGCAATATTGCTCAGGCCGTAGCAGCCGACTCAACTGAGCTGTTAGGCGTCCGACCCTGGGCGATGGATCCTGAGCAGGCAGAGCGGTTGTGGCAACTTAGCGAACAGATGACCGGTGTGACTTTTAAAGCCCACTAAAACACTCAAATCAGCACTGGACTAACCAGAAAAAAGAGGCGAAGGCTGCCTTAGATAATTCGATAACTTCCATAGTGAATCGGTACGAAACAACAAACAAAAGGGCCGACCGGCCCTTTTTTCGATTCATGCCAGCGCTCAACCGTTACGCAACAACTTATACGCCAGTGGCGGCCAACACCTCAGCAACACCCGCAACAGCTTGGTATTGGCCACCCAAAGCTGTGGCTGACGTTGCTCGATCGCATCAATAATGGCCTGCGCTGCTTGCTCCGGCGTCAACTTGCCGCGGCCGCGACCTGCTGTCATCTGGGTGTCCACCAGCGCCATCATCACATCCATTACCGCCACCGACGGCGCAGCGTCCTCGCAGCGATAACGCAATGCCCGACTGAACTGACTCAAGCCCGCTTTCGTCGCGCAATACACCGGCGCCGTGCGCTTAGGCGCTAACGCCAAACCGGAAGAGACATTCACAATGCTGGCTTCCGGCTGTTGCGCGAGCGTTGGCAGCAACCCAAAACACAAGGTAATCGGCGCCGCCAGATTCAAGCCTTGCTCAGCGCGCATGGCTTCCAGCAAACCGGCGTCATCCACGCCAATGGGTGGCATATTGATCTGCACACCGGCGTTATTAATCAGCAGAGAGAGTTGCGGCCATTCTTGTTTAACTTCGGCCACTAGCCAATCCTGCTGCTCCGGTTGTGTTAAATCGACCACCCGATAGTGAATACGCTGCGGATATTGCGCTGCAGTTTCGCGTAAGCGTTGTTCGTCCCGGCCAACAATAATCACCTCAGCGCCCTGCTCCGCCAGCATCAACGCCAGCGCTTGCCCAATGCCGGCACTGCCGCCGGTCACCAAGGCGGTTTGTCCTTGAAGGTTCATACGCTCAGCGCTCCACCCGCCAGTTGCTCGTAATAGCGAAAGCCGTCTTGCAGCGCGGGCAGAATCTGCACCAGTTCAAAATAAGGCACGCTGAATAACGGCGAGTCGCGCAGGCGTTCCATCACGCAATAGAAATCGAGCAAACTGCGGGTTTCAAACACCGAAATATCGGAGCAATAACTGGAAAACGCTTCAGCATCAAAGTGCTGCAAGGTCACCGCCCGGCCTTCAATCGCCGTACTCAGTGACGATTCAGCGATATCGTTACGCTGCTCGCGCGAAAGCCCCAACCAGGCAGGCAAAGCCCGCAGCAAAACAAAAACAGTAAACATCGGTTCAGCAGTCGTCAGGGTAGACATGGTCATAGCCTCTTGTGTCACTCAGGGAGTAAGACTATGTTATGAGCAATTACTCACTTTACGTACTCGCATTCATGAGCCCGCCTAAAAAAGCCATCAACCCTCGCAAAAAGCCACGCCAAGCGCGCTCGGCCGTGACCATCGACGTCATCCTCGAAGCCGCTGCTCGTATTTTAGAAAGTGACGGCCTGGCCGCTTTTAACACCAACGCGGTGGCCGCCAAGGCAGGCGTCAGCATCGGCAGCCTCTATCAATACTTCCCATCCAAAGAAGCCCTGCTCGCCGAACTGATTCGAATTGAACGCGCCAAACTGCGCGACGCCATCAGCGCACACGCCCAGGCAGTAGAAACCGGCGATTTTGCCAACATGGTCGATGGCTTTATTAACGCCGCCATCCAACATCAACTGGAACGACCGCGCCTGGCAAGCACCCTGGAATACATCGAAAACAGCCTGCCGATCAGCGAAGAAACCGCCGCCATCAAAGCCGACATCAACACCCAGGTTGCCGCCACCCTGACCCGTTTTGGAATTGATCAGCCAGAACTGGCCGCTCAGGATTTAAGTGCCCTGACACGCGGCATGGTCGACACCGCTGGCATGTTAGGAGAAACCGACCGAACATCCCTCGCCAACCGAGTGCGCCGGGCCATCTACGGTTATTTAGGAAGGCCGTTACCGGACGCAGAGCCTGCGACTGTCAAAAATTAAAATCACGCCGACTCAGAATCGGCAATAAATGATGCGCCGGCTCTTCATAAGGATGCGACTCCACAAGCGCCGCCAACACAGCGGGAATAACCTCATCGTCACAGACCATCTCGACTTTATATTCCGCCACCTGCTCCAACTCCCCAACCGCACCGATATGCGGCTGAGCACCATCCAAAGGCCGAAACTGGCCCTGCCCCAAGGTCGACCAGGCACAGGCCTCATAATCCCCAATGCGACCCGCCCCAGCCCGAGCCAACGCCTCGATGACTGCGTCTTTATGAGACTGAGGCACATAAACCGCCAACAAATGCATACCGCCTCCAAGTGACTTTTCTCGTTGAATTTCAGCAGCTTAGCAAGATTCCAGTTGACACCCAAAGTCAGTCCGGTAAACTGCGCCGCGTTATGGAGAGTTGGCAGAGCTCGGTTTAATGCAGCTGACTTGAAATCAGCCGTAGGTTTGCGCCTACCGGGGGTTCGAATCCCTCACTCTCCGCCAAATTGAACAAAAAAGGGGACCCCTAGTGGGTCCCCTTTTTTGTTCAACCTCGCAAAGCGAGGGGACTTCGTTCGCGTTCGCCGCCGGGTTCGACTGAACGCTCCGCGTTCAGGGCCGCGTAAGCGCCTGGCAAAGCCAGGTTGCGTGCAAAGCACGCAAGCCCATCCCGAACGGGTGGCCCTATTCCAATGTAACGCTCTTCCCTGTCCCGTTTTTTATTGAACCTCGCAAAGCGAGGGGACTTCGTTCGCGTCCTCCGCCGGGTGATGGCCGCCATCCATGGCAGCCACCCTTCGGGTTCGCTTCGCTCATGCAAAATTGCTCCCGACAATTTTGTCGACTGAACGCAAAGCATTCAGGGCCGCGTCAGCGCCTGGCAAAGCCAGGTTGCGTGCAAAGCACGCAAGCCCATCCCGAACGGAGCTCGCCCTACCACCCGCACTCACCAATCCACGCTCAGTTTCACACCAAAAATAACCAGATATCTTGGTTCTATTCTCATAAACTCTCTGGCAGCCAAGGTTTCAACGTTCAGTCGTCACGAATGCCCTAATTGCCAATCTTTGCCAAACGAACCAGATAGTAATTTTAGGATTTATTCATGCATCGTTTTCTAGGCTTTATCCTTTTAGCCACGCTCGCAGGCTGCCAATCCAACGCCACCAACACAGTGTCAGACATACCACCCAAACCCACGTCCACGGTTGAATTAGAAAAGCTAACCAAACTGTCCATTTCGGCTTATGCCGATTGCTTGGAATCGACAACCAACACTTTGACGAGCAGCAATGAAGCCGCTTCGGTAATTGCAGATAGGGCACATTCCGATTGCGAAGCACGTTTCAATGTATTTCACGACACCATTAAAGAACTGTATCGATCTACTGTTCAGACATCCGAATATCAGCAAGCTGATGATCTGGCAGATTCAGTGGCTTTAGAAACTCAAGAAGGCTTTAAGGCCAGGGTCATAGAGATTGTGAATTACCGGCGATTTCAATAATTCGAAAGGTTCAAATAATAAGCTGGGCTGGGTATTCACCCGACTACACTCAATAAAAGTTTTCATTTAAAGCCGGCGAAGGCCGACAGATAAACCAACCAGCCTTTCCACTAAGGCTGTTTTTTCACAACCACCGCCAAGGCCCCCGATCCAACAACCACTCCTCCAGCATCGCCGCCAAAGCTTCAACCGCCGGCCTTGATGGCTCATCTATATGCGGCGCTAAGTGCAGTCGCGCCTGGCAGCGAGGCAAGGCTGGTAATCCATCGTCAGGCCCCAATTCAACCATCGCCGAGGTCATCCGTTCTCTGTCAATCACACTCACTGCCATTCCCGCTTCTACCGCCTGTTCTATTGCATGAATACTGGTGGAGGTGAAAACGGCGTGCCAGCGACGTTTGGATTTTTCCAAGGCTTCGACGGCCAACTGACGATAGGGGCAGTCGGCGTCGTGTACGGCCAAGGGCAAACTGGCCAGGTCATCAAAGCGGGTGTGACGAGCACCAACCCAAACCGGGTTGGTTTGCCATAGCGGCTTTCCGCCGGACAGCGCGACCGGCCGATCCAACACTACAGCAATCGACAATTTCGACGCCTGAATCTGACGCGCCAGGTCTCCGCTGTTGGCGGTCACGGCTTCGAGCAAGACGTCTGGGTGACGACTGACGAACTCTGGCATGACGCCCTTGAGCAGTTCTCGGGCATAGTCTTCCGGTAACCCCAGGCGCACTTTGCCGGCCAGACCACGGCCGGTGAATCGAGCCAGGATGCCGTCGTGCTGACGCAGCAGTTCGCGGCTTTCATGCAACAGAGCCTCACCCGTTGCGGTCAGGGTGACGCCTCGTGGTCCGCGCTCCAGCAACTGGCTGTCCAGCACCGCTTCCAGCCGTTTGATCTGCATACTAATAGCACCCAGCGTTCGGTGCCGTTGTTCTGCCGCTGCGGCCAAGGAACCCAACTGGGCGGCGGCCTGAAAGCTGCGTAATAACTCCAGATCCAGTGCTGCCGTTGAGACTTCAGACATATTGAATCCTAGATACATTATATTTCGATTTATTTAATACTCTTCTCAGCGCAACCTCAAGCCCACTCATTCGTCGGCTCAGAGGTTCGCCATGTCCCTATCCTTTTCTTCCGCGCTGATCGCCGCCGGTTTTGTCATCTGTTGGAGTTCTGGTTTTATCGGTGGCGAACTCGCCACTCAGTCGCCTGTGCCGGTGCTGGCATTGTTCGCTTGGCGCTTCCTGTTTGCGTTCGCTCTGGCCGCGTTGGGATGGTTGTTATTGTCCAGCCAGCGTCCGCAGCTGGCCGCTCTATTAAAAGAGGCGGTCATTGGTTGTTTAACCGTGGGCGGTTATCTGCTCGGGGTAATTCTGGCGCTTGATCAGGGTGTCAGCACCAGCCTGACGGCGCTTATCGCGGCGCTGCAACCTTTGCTGGCTGCGGCCCTGGCCGGCCCCTGGCTGGGAGAGCGATTATCGAAACAAGGCTGGCTGGGCATGGGTATCGCCAGTATCGGCGTTTTGCTTTGTGTTGCCAGTGAGTTGCAATTGAACCCGGGCACGCCGCTTTGGGCTTACAGCCTGCCGCTGCTCGCCGTGCTCAGCGTCACCCTGGGCAGCTTGCTGGCTCACCATTGGTCGACTGGCACGGCCATGCTGCCGACCCTGACCGTCCAATTGCTTGGCGCCACCTTGCTGTTTACCGCAGCGGCACTCATAGCGGCGCAACCGGGTTCCACCACGGTGCCGTTTGATAACAGCAGCCTGGCTGCGCTCGGTTGGCTGATCGTGCTGTCGACCTTTGGTGGCTATGGCTTTTTTGTGAGCAGCTTACGTCGTTTAGGTGTTACCAGAACTTCGACGCTGGTCTATCTGACACCCGCGGTGACTCTGATCTGGGCCGCCTGGTTGTTTGATGAATATCCGGGAGTCTGGGGTTTGGTGGGCGTTATGGTAGTCAGCTTAGGCGTTGGCATTACGCTGCTAAAGCGTATCTTATTGCCTAAGCTCACAACTGGGCGTTTCCAGGAATCTGGGTGACGAAGTAATTTGCAGCAGTTCTTTCTCGAAAGAGCTTCCTTTTTACTAAACTTCTCCCCACAAAAGAGTTTCGTTCCTAATGAGATGATTCTATTGCATAAACCTAACGCCCATTTCCAGAGATTTCTTGCGGCGCAACGTCGCCGGCATTAACGGTAATTAACCTAACATCCTAGATAAAATGAAAGAGAAGTCTTCGCAGCTGCTTGAGAAGTTTTATCTGAGCTGAATACTCAAACCAGATGATCTAGATAGCAGGAATAACAGAAAAATGTGTACATGAAATAGGAGTATTAACCGGATCAGATTACTATTCGGGCCGATCATTTTTGGACGCTGACTATGAACCGAATCTCACTCTTTTTGCTGACTACAATCCTTGCCGGTTGCCAATCCACACCACCGACAACAGCAGCTGCACAGACTGATCTGCCCGCTAATACACCAGCAACAACCGAACAACTTAAAGTGCAAACCCAACAAGCCTTTTCGGACTACGCTGACTGCATGGATTTGGCCGCATCCACGCTTGCCGACACCAGGGCAGAGCCCAACTCACTGGCCGACATGGCTCAGGGCATCTGCGAGCATGCCTTCAACAACTTCCAGCAAAATTTAAGTGAGCTCTATTTATTTGTAGCCCCCGATGAGCCAGAACGCGCCCAGCAGATGGCCGATGCCACCGCCTTAGATGCCAAAGAAAAAGCCAAATTGAGAGTCGTTGATATCGTCACTCGCGAAGGGCTTTAATTGCTATCAGAGCGGAAAACCAGTGAACAACCACCAGAATGAAAACTTGGCTGTCCAACATCGTAACCAAGTTGTGGCGTGACGCTTTAGTTTTTCGTTACCCGAACCAGCGGTAGAAAAATCTCGTCGACCCATTCCCGGCGCAACGCCTCGGACGGCGCCGCGAAGTTCATCACGACGTAATGCCGAAACAGGTCTCCCGGTAAGGAAGCGACCACGGGCGTCAGTCGCCGTCGCTCAATTTCCCCTCGTTCGATACCGCGCTCAAAGATGACCGGCAGCACAATGGGCTCTTTCTCGGTCAAGGTGGCACGGAGCTCGTCGGGTGTGGTCGCGCTTTCTGCAAAGTATTCGCTGGCGATCAGACTGAACGCTATGGCGATACCCGTTGAGCGTTTGGAAGCACGGTCGAGAAACTCAAGCAGTTCAGTACGCAGGTCACCTCGGTCAGGCACCGCCAGTGGATACTGCTCCATTTGCTGACGAATGGCGGCGACCGACAGTTCCACCTTGGAGCTCCAGCGCCGCGCCAGCACCGGGCGACTGGTACCGGCCCGCAATGCAACCCGCTCCATCGTCAGACCATTAAACCCCTGCTCGACCAATTCCAACCAGGCGGCATCCAGGATGGCGCGCTCCAATTCCGCGCCGCGACGTCGTTCGCTCATACTATCTCTCTTAAGATGCAATCATGCATCTTGACTCGGTTAGCTTCGTCGATAAGATACAGCAATGCATCTAAATATCCAGTAACTGAATCCCTCGGCTCCCTCACCCTCCGGCAAGCCCCGAATGGCTTGGGAACAACCCACCCTAAGCAGGAACTCATCGTGATTTCAGAACGATTATCGGAAGAGAACTCATTCGCCCCCGGCATTCAAGCCCAAGGGCTGACCAAGCGTTATCGCAACACTCATGTTGTTGATGACCTCAGTTTTAGCGCCCGTGGCGGCGTGGTGACCGGCTTTCTCGGCCCAAACGGCGCCGGCAAAAGCACCACCCTACGCATGCTGCTCGGCCTCGCCAGACCGACTCGCGGCCATATTACCCTGGGCGGAATCGCGGTGTCTGACCTCCCCCAACCGGCCAGCACAATTGGCGCTTTGCTCGATGCGCGAGCGGTACATCCTGCCCGTACCGCCTATGACCATCTGCTCGGCTTCGCTTACGCGGCCGGTCTCGGCAAAAAACGGGTTGAGGAAATGCTCGAATTTGTCGGCCTCGCCCAATACGCCGATCGACGCGCCGGTGAGTTTTCACTGGGTATGAATCAGCGCCTTGGTATCGCCACGGCTTTGCTGGGTAATCCTCAGGTGGTGGTGCTCGACGAGCCATTGAACGGTCTCGACCCCGAAGGTATCCGTTGGATGCGGCGCTTGATGCGGACCCTGGCCGATGAAGGCAGAACGGTTTTGTTTTCGAGTCATCTGATGTCGGAGATGGAGCTGGCCGCTGACGATGTGGTGATCATCGCCCAAGGCAAATTAATCGCTGAATCGCCGCTGCAGGAATTTATCGACACCCATACCAGCAAAGCCATTCGTGTGCGGACCCGGGACCGGGAAAAGCTGCTGAACATCCTTACAGAGGCCGGCGTAGAGCTGCAAATCCAAGACGACACCAGCCTGATAATGACCGGTACGGATATGACCACTATTGGCGAAACCGCCGCCGCTAACGGCATTGCTCTGGAAGAGCTGAGTGCGATCCGTGAATCGCTGGAAGACGTCTTCCTGAGGTTGACCCAAACCGCCACCCAAAACGAGACCATCTCATCATGAACAGCCTGAAATTCGAATGGAAAAAGTTGCTCAGCGTCAAAAGCACCTGGATCGCGGCCCTGTGCACACTCGTCTCCAGCGCTTTACTCGGCCTGCTGGGCATCTCGGATATGTTGACACTGACGCCTGCCGAGCTACCGGCCAACTGGGACCCGACCGCAGAAAGCCTGAAGGGGTTTCTGTTCGCCCAGTTGATCATCGGTATGTTGGGAGCGCTGGCGATCACGCCGGAATACGCCACCGGCATGATCGGCAGCAGTGTATTCTCGGTACCGTCGCGTTTTCGTCTGTTGATCAGCAAGACCTTGGTGGTGACCGTCTTCGCGTACATCACGGCCCTGTTAACCACCTTATTGAGTTTTTGGGTCGTGCAGTTGACCCTCGCCGGTGTCGGCCTGCCATCCGCCCAGATGACCGATCCGCCGGTGTTGACGGCGCTCTTTGCCGGCGCCCTTTACCTGACGTTGTTTGCGCTCATCGGCCTGGCGATCGGTGTTTTGACGCGTTCGAGCACGACCAGTCTCTCCGTGCTGATCGGCATTGCGCTCATCATCCCTGCGCTCGCACCCGCCCTGCCGGCTTGGTTCGAACGCTTTTGGCCGATTACTGCCGGCCAGTCGTCTTACCGGGTTGTGCTTATTGACGACGCTCTGCCTCCCGCTCAGGGCATGATCCTGCTAGCGCTCACGGTGCTGATCACCTGGATCATCAGTCAACTGATGTTTCAGCGACGCGATATCTGATTACCGAACGCCCGGCCGGGCATGAGTTGAGAAGGCGGCGTAACACTCACGCAAAAAAAAGCCCGAACCAAACGGCTCGGGCAGCAATGCAACTTAATGCAAGAGAGTCAAAACGCTGCGTATCTTACGATTCCAGATCACGCTGTAAAGACATCGCTCCTTATGTCTTTGTTTTGACAAACCGCACTTTTCGTAAACTTAGAAATACACATCACTCCTGAATCCGGCCGCCATCAAGGCGACCGTTAAACAGGTCGTCAACACTAGGCGGCAGGTAAGAGTCGTCGTAGTTGTCCATGGTCTGGATGCGAATATCCCAGATACCACTCATACGGCGGTCTCGCACCGCGTCGCCATTGCCCTCGATAATGGTCGGACGCAGCACCACCAGGAGGTTGGTCTTCTGACGTTCGGTCGAGGTGGAACGGAACAGCACACCGAGAATCGGGATTCGGCCGAGAATCGGCACCCGGCTTTCGCGTTCGATCAGGGTGTCATCAATCAAACCACCGAGCACGATGGTTCGGCCGTTATTGACCAGTACTTCGGTCTGAACCTGGCGCTTATCGGTGACGATATCGACCGCACCGAAGGCGTTGTTGCCGGAAATAGATTCCACCACCTGATCGACTTCCATACGCACCAGGCCGTCCTGCTGCACATGAGGGATCACCGTCAGGGTGGTGCCGACATCCTGGCGTTCAATCACAAAGGGATTGTCGTCAGTGCCGTTACCACCGGTCTTGAACGGTACCGAGCTGCCGACAGTAATAAAGGCTTCGCTGTTATCCAAGGTCATCACGCTGGGCGTGGACAGGACGTTGGTGTTCGATTGCGATTCGATGGCCTGAATGATGGCGCCAAAGTTTGGACTATCGCCACTCGGATCGACCAGGCCGAGAAAGGCACCATTGGGCAGAGCACTGACGTTATTGGTGGCGGCCGCCGCAACAATATCCGACAGTGGTGCTCCGGCTTCGTTGAAGTTAGTAGCGCCGAAGGGCACGCCTTCGCTCACCTGATCGGGATTGGTCGCCCACTGCACACCCAGAGCATCGCTGACATCGCCACTGACTTCGACAATGGCCGCTTCGATCAACACCTGCTTACGGCGCACATCCAACTGACGGATGATGCTTTCGATCTCGTTCATCACCGAAGGCTCAGCACGCACCACCAGCGCATTCAACTGCTCATCCGGCAAGATGCTGATCGGACTCGACGGCGGCGCCTGGCCACCCTGGTTCTGTTCCTGCTGCACAGAACCGGCCAGACCCGTCAGCAGTTCGGCCATGCGTGCGGCATCGGCATTGTTCAGGAAAATCACCTTGGAAGAGGAATTTTCTGGCGCTTCTATATCCAGTTCTTTAATGAGGTCGATAATCTGAGCGCGGGCGTCGGCTTCACCACGCACGATGATGCGGTTGGAGCGTTCGTCACCGACCAGATGCACACCCTGACCGCCACCGCGCCCACCGCTCTGATCACCCGCCGTCACCGGGGTCGGTGAAATGCGCTCCAGCAATTGGATGATGTTACCCACCCAGGCGTATTGCAGCGCCACGACTTCGATTTCTTCACTGCCAGCCTGGTCCAGCAACTCGACGATTTCAGCGACCCGTTCAATATTGGTTGCCCGGTCGCTGATGATCAGCGCATTGGCACTATTCACCCCGGCCAGATGACCATAGCTGGCGACCAGCGGACGCAGAATCGGCACCAGTTCCATGGCCGAGGTATTTTGAATCGGGAAGACGCGGGTGATGATGCGCTCGCCCTGAATATTGCCGTCGCTGTCGACCGGCAAACCTGAGGCTTTCACATCGGCCTGAGCGATAATCTTGATGGCGTTGTCGGTTTCAACGGCGGAAAAGCCATAGACTTCAATGGTCGCCAGAAAGATTTCATAGATGGCGTCAGCACTAAGCTCCTGATCGGAAATGACCGTCACCTGGCCACGCACCCGCGGATCGACAATAAAACTTTCACCGGTAACGCGGGCGACCATATCGATCACGTCGCGGATATCGGCGTCTTGCATATTCAGTTGATAAGTTGGCTCTTCGGCATAAAGCGGCCGGCCAAAACCGGCCAGCAACAGTACGATTGCCAACCAGCGTATCAGTCTATGGTGAACGAAAGGTCCCTTTGTCATCATGCCAACTCTGATCAGAAAGTGGGGATAGATTGATAGATGGTGAAGGTACGCGACCCCCGTTGAATGGCTATTTTCAACTCACCACCGCTTTGCAGTATCTGGTTCAACAATGCCTGATCCTGCGCCAGATTGCCCACCGGGTTGTCATTGACCGCAGTGACAATATCACCCGGCCGCAAACCGGCCATCTGTAACTGGCGGGCGCGACGCGTCACCCGATAGCCATTGTCTGACGCCTCCAGACCCACTTCATTCAGTAAAGCCTGAGGATCGGACGCCGCGCGCTCACGCACATAGCTCACCATCTGCTCGACCTGCTGCTGAATGGCAACACTCTGGCCATTGGTCTGAGCGGTGCTAACGCTGGCTGATGAGGCGCTGTTATCGTCTCGCTCCAGCGGTTGCAAGGTGGTATTGGAGTCACTGCGTTCATAGCGCAGCGTTTCCATGCTGCCGTTGCGGTTCAGCAAAACCCGATCGCCATAAACCGCGGCCAATTGTGCCTGGCCGAATACCTGATCGCCCACACCGAATGCATCAGACTGGCCATTGCGCTGAGCAATAACCGCAAAGCCCTGACCTTCACCACCCCGGGCGACCACCGCCTGCAGCACCAGCCGTAATTGAGTTTCGGGAGCGTCGATGGGCGCTACCGCCACCTGCTCTTCTTCGGCAACGTAACGACCAAAAAGCGGTTTCTCTGCCAGTTGACGACCCAGCGCTTCCAGGTCCGAAGCCTGAGCCGGGGTTGCAGCGCCAGCCGGCTCAATGCGGGGAACCGGAACCGGCGCCGGCCGATCAATAATGACCCAGCTCAATCGAGCCGCCAGCACGGCACAGACACCGACCAGAATCAGCACCAGCCATTTTTGTGCTTTGGAACCGACGGTCTGTAATCGTGCTAATAAGTGTCTCAAATCCATCACAAAACCTGCTGAGTGATGTCAAACAGAGTCTCACGACCGGCAGGAATAGCAAGGTTCAGCCGTTCTGCCAGAGCGCGTTTGACACTGAGGCTGCCCAGGCCATCACGACTTAAGGTAGCGTCGATCAAAGGCGTTTCATCCATGGCCTGAATCACAGCCTGCCAGCCCTCGTCATCACTGTTCAACTGGCCTTGCAGCTGTGGCACCTCAAAGGTTTCGCGTCGACTGCCAAAGGGCACGCTAACGGGCCCACCGGACCAACTCAATTGGCCATCCAAAGTGCCCGGCTGAGCATTCCAACTGGCAGACAGGCTGACGTTATCCAGCCGTAGCCGTCCCTGCACCTCAGCGCCGTAGCTCGAAGCAATATCCGCAAAGGCAGTATCGTCGATATAACCGTTCACAGTATCGAGACTGACGCCCGTCGGTTTAACGGTAAGACCGCCGTTCAGATCAAGGTCGGTATTGGAAAGTTGCCAGTTGAAGGGCAGGCGTAAGGTCAGCAAATAAAGCGGCTGTGCTTGCCAGGCCAGTTGCAACTGAGGAATTTGAGGTCCCTGCAAGCGCGCTTCACCCGACCAGAGGCTGCCATCCAGTTGCTGCACACGGATGCCCGCAGCCTGTAATGCAGGATCGAAAAAATGGCGCAACCAACTGAGCGGTGTCATGGCGACTAACGCCAACAGATAAACCGCGAAAAAAAACGCCACCAGGCGCAGATTAATTGTCATGAACAACCTAATGCTGTTTCCCTGCAAAAAGTCGGTCGACAAGTGTATAGGAAGGATTCAGGCGCTAACAATCGCTTTACGCCTTATTCAAACGATAGCGAAGCCGCGGTCATCTTTAGCGCAAAAAAAACCCCGGCAAGACCGGGGTTTTTCGTTGGGCATGGCCCGAGCGTTGCAGCGACTTACATCATGCCGCCCATACCGCCCATGCCACCCATATCCGGCATACCGCCGCCAGCGGCACCGCCGTTTTCTTCAGGCTTGTCGGTGATCATGGCTTCGGTGGTCACCATCAGACCGGCAACAGAAGCGGCCGCCTGCAGCGCAGAACGAGTCACTTTAGCCGGGTCGATGATACCCAGTTCCATCAGGTCACCGTATTCGCCAGTCGCAGCGTTGTAACCGAAGTTACCCTTGCCGTTCTTGACTTCGTTAACCACGACAGAGGCTTCGCCACCGGCGTTGAACACGATCTGACGCAGCGGAGCTTCCATGGCGCGCAGTGCCAGAGCGATACCAGCGTTCTGCTCTTCGTTGTCGCCTTTAAGGTCGCCAATAGCCGCCATGGCACGAACCAGAGCCACACCACCGCCGGCAACCACGCCTTCTTCGACCGCCGCACGAGTCGCGTGCAGGGCGTCGTCAACGCGGGCTTTCTTCTCTTTCATTTCGAACTCAGTCGCCGCACCGACTTTCAATACCGCAACACCGCCGGCCAGTTTGGCAACGCGCTCTTGCAGTTTTTCTTTGTCGTAGTCGGAAGAAGACTGTTCGATCTCAGCGCGGATCTGTTCGACGCGGGCTTTGATGTCAGCTTCGGAACCAGCACCGCCGACCACAGTGGTGTTTTCTTTGGTCAGGGTGACTTTCTTGGCGTTACCCAGGTGTTCCAGAGTGGCGCTTTCCAGGTCCAGACCGACTTCTTCAGAGATGACGGTACCGCCAGTCAGAATAGCCAGGTCTTGCAGCATGGCTTTACGGCGATCGCCGAAGCCCGGTGCTTTGGCAGCAGATACTTTCACAGTACCGCGCATGTTGTTGACGACCAGAGTCGCCAGCGCTTCGCCTTCGATGTCTTCAGCGATGATCATCAACGGACGACCGGCTTTAGACACGGATTCCAGTACCGGAATCAGATCACGAATGTTGGAGATCTTCTTGTCGACCAACAGGATGTACGGGCTGTCCAGCTCGGCGGACATGGTTTCCTGGTTGGTGATGAAGTAAGGCGACAGGTAACCGCGGTCAAACTGCATACCTTCAACCACTTCCAGCTCATCGCTGAAACCGCTGCCTTCTTCGACAGTGATCACGCCTTCTTTGCCGACTTTTTCCATGGCATCGGCAATCAACTGACCGATGGTGGCGTCGGAGTTAGCAGACAGGGTGCCGACCTGAGCGATGGCTTTGTAGTCTTCGCAAGGAATGGACAGCTTGGCGAGTTCTTCAACAACCGCCGCTGTGGCTTTGTCGATACCGCGCTTCAGATCCATCGGGTTCATGCCCGCAGCAACCGACTTCAGACCTTCGTTAACAAAGGCTTGAGCCAATACCGTTGCGGTAGTAGTACCGTCACCGGCTTCGTCGTTGGCCTTGGAAGCAACTTCCTTAACCATCTGCGCGCCCATGTTTTCGAACTTGTCTTCCAGTTCGATTTCTTTGGCAACGGAAACACCGTCTTTAGTCACAGTCGGCGCACCGAAGGACTTGTCCAGAACCACGTTACGGCCTTTAGGACCCAAGGTTACCTTGACGGCATCTGCCAGCAGGTTCACGCCCTTTTGCATTTTCTGGCGGGCGGAATCACCGAATTTAACGTCTTTTGCAGCCATTTTAATCTACCTTCCTATCAATTCGTTTAACGACTAACGGACTTATTCGATAACGCCGAAGATGTCGCTTTCGGTCATGATCAGCAGCTCTTCACCGTCCATTTTGACGGTGCTACCTGCGTACTGACCAAAGACAACGGTGTCGCCAACCTTCACATCCAGTGGCTTCACTTCGCCGTTGTCGAGGATACGACCATTACCGACAGCCAGGACTTCACCCTGAGACGGCTTTTCCTTAGCAGAACCCGGCAGCACGATACCACCGGCGGTCTTTTCCTCTTGCTCCTTGCGGCGTACCACTACGCGATCATGCAAAGGACGAATTTTCATGGATCCAATCTCCTAAAAATCACATGTTGGGAGGTTTTGTTGTTGGGCAGGTCAGTCGTTACCGAGTGACCCTGAATGCCAATGCTCCGGGTAAATGGGGACAGGGCTGTTCATTTCAACACCCGAAAGGAGAGGAATTTTACATTCGACACCGAGATCGGCGGTTGTGAGCATAAATCCGGGTAAAAACACCCTTAACCGCTTGGCCAAAGGGAAAGACACTGGGCCTTCAGTTCAGAACCACAGATGGCCGATGGGCATATCGGGGTCGTAACGATGAGCGATTTGTGCCTGCAGCAATTCAGCAGAAGCCAGAGCATCCATCAGCGCATGATGCGGCGGGTAATAAGGCAGATGATAACGTTCGCGACTGTCCGCCAGACGAATCGATACCGGCCGCCGGCCGATCAGGCGACGCCAAATACTGAGCGAACTGGTTCGGTGCCGGTCGGCTTCAATGGCCATGGTATCAACCACTGGAAATTCGATGCCCTTACCCAGACGCACCCGCAAGGCGGCATCGAGAAAACCGCGTTCAATGGCGCGGTGGTGCACCACCACGACGCGCCCGGCCAAGGCCTGCAACAACTCACTGAGGATATCGCTGACATCCGGCGCCTGGGTCAGGTCGGAATCGGTGATGCGATGAAAGGTAACGGACTGTCGCGACAACGGCAGCTGCGGCTGCACCAGCCAATGCCGGCTCTGTGGCAGCGCAATGCGTTGCAAGGTAAAGGGCACAATGCCGATGCTGACGATGGCGTGACGCTGGGGGTTCAGACCGGTGGTCTCGAAATCCATGGCGACAAAGGGCACCTCGCTGACCGGCGTCTGCGGGCTCACCATGCCGGCGCCATAATAGTCACGCAAACGCGGATCACGCGCGGTCTGATGCAAGTCAGCAAAGCGCGCCTGCCAATCCAGCAGTTCGGTTGACGGGACTTGTTGGCCCGGTGGTGGCAAGGGTGGCGACATCAGTTAATCCGGTTGACCTGATAACGCATGCGCAAAAACTTCTGCGCATTACTGATCACCTCAAAGGCGTCTTTGAGATTGCGTCGTTCAAATTGCGTCAAATGTTCCGGCTCGACGTTATTATCCGGCTCGCGTCCGGCTTCGATATCGAGCGCCTGATGACGGGCCCGAACCACGGCGATAAATTCCAAGGCATCGCGCATGTCATTGCCATTGCTATGACCGAGCACGCGCGATTCTGCGATGTCTTTTAAACGGTTAAAGGAATTTTGCGAGGTTGAACCACAGGCCAGCGCATGCACCCGTATTACATCGGACAGTGGCGCGGTGCCGCGTCGTTTCAGATTGATTGAGTTGTTGTGCTCGCCATCTTTTTCCATCACGAAGGTGCGGAAGAAACCCAGCGGCGGCGTTCGGTTCAGGGCGTTACGCGCCAGCGCCGCCAGAAACAGTGGTCGGTGTCGGGCACGGCCGGCGACCAGACGTTTCAGGCTTTCGGCAAAAGCAGTTTCGCCATAGACACCATCGAGGTCGAAGAAAATCGACGAGTTCAACAGCGCGCGCGGGTCGGGTTTGTCGATCCAGTCGGTAAAATACTGCTTCCACACCGACAACGGCTGACGCCACTGCGGGTTGGTCGCCATGATGCCGCCTTTGCAATAGGTGTAACCGCAGGCAGCCAGGCCATCGCTGACGCGGGTCGCCAGCAATTTGAAATACTCATCGTGCAGTTTGGGATCGAAGCGATCATCCAGCACCAGGGCGTTGTCCTGATCAGTGATGATGAACTGCTCATCGCGCGCCATCGAACCGGCCGCCAGAAAACAATAAGGCACCGGTGGCGGTCCCAGCTCGGCTTCGGCCAACTCCAGCAATCGACGGGTAAAGCTGCGCCCGATACCGGCCATGGCGCTGCCGATCATGTGCGAATTGGCGTCTTCATTGACCATGCGCACAAAGGCCGACTGGGCTTCCGGCGCCAGTTCCGCCAACTCTTCCACCGTCTGACGATGATGAATATGGCTGACGATATAGAGGCTGGATTGGGATTCGTAGCGAATGATGTCCGACAGACCGACCACGCCGATGGTTTCGTTATGACGCCGCACCGGCAGGTGGTGAATGTTGTGCCGCAACATCAGCAGCATGGCTTCGAACACAAAGGCTTCGCTGGAAATACTGACCACATCGGTCGACATAATGTCGCTGATCGGAGTGTCATAGCCCAGACCCTCCGCCAGCGCTCGGGTACGCAAATCACGATCGGTAATAATACCGACGGTGTTCTGAGCAGCGTCGTCGGAAGCGATGACCAAGGAGGACACACCTTCGTTGGTCATGATCTTCGCCGCTTCCGCCAGCGTTGCGGTGATCGGCGCGCGCACCGCTTCGCGTGACAGCAATTTATCCAGCCGCGAGGTCATTAATTCATTGCTTTGTTCGCGCTCCACGACCGCCGAACGCAAGCGCGACGGATCGTCGATTTCGACAAAGTCAGCAAAGACTTCCTGCGCTTCCCAAAGCCGATGAAACAACTCCGCCTTGATGTAATAAATCAGGGTGTCTTCAATTGCCTTGACCGGAAAGCGCACCGGCCGCCCCATCAATAACGCCCACTGGCCAAAAATTTCACCTTCGGCCTGGCGATTATAAAAATTGCCATTGCGCCGATAGACCTCCACCGCACCGCTGCGGATGTAGTGCAGATCTTCGATTGACTGGCCAAACTCGAGAATGGTGGATCCGGCTTTGAAGTAGGCAATCTCCACCTGACAAGCCACTTCGTCGAGCCATTCGTCTTCCAGACTGTCGAAAGGTGCAAAACGGCGCAGGTGTTCGCGTATTTCGATTTGTTCGACTTCCATGGGCCTGTTCGGTGCAGACAATTGAGCGCTGAGACTGGCAATGATTGCCCGGAAAATCAATTGCCCTGCTTCGCTGCGTGGCGATTCACCGACGGGCCGCGCTATCATGCCGCCATGATCAACGCCTTATTCATCGGCCCCGGTGCCATCGGCAGTTTGCTGTGCTGGCAGTGGCAGCAACGCCTGACGCCCTGGGTTTACCCGCATCGACCCGCCCTGACCCTGCCGCGCGCGATAATCGATGGCGCGGATGCGCACCCACTGCGCTGGCAATTATGGCCAGACGATAGCCACGACAAGCGCATCGACCTGGTACTGGTCTGCTGCAAAGCCAATCAGGTAAGCGACGCCGTAACTCCACTGCTGGGGCGCTTTGCTCATGCCACCTGGCTGCTCACCTGCAACGGCCTGGGCGCGCAACAATGGTTGGCAAATCAGCTTCCCGGCCAAGTCCTCTGGGGCTCCACCACCGAAGGCGCCCGGCCGCTTGGCGATGGACGTGTTCAACGCAGCGGCAGCGGCCAGACCTTGATCGGCCCGGCCGCTGCCCGGTCTCTGAGCGACCGCAGTTTTAGCATAGGACAAAGCCTGATCACGCCAGCGGGCCCGATGCCAATCAGCTGGCATGATGATCTGCTGCCGACGCTGTGGATGAAGCTGGCGATCAACGCAGTGATCAATCCCATCACTGCCTGGCATGGTTTGACCAATGGCGAATTGCTGGCGCCAACCTGGCGCGCTGAGATCGAAGCGCTGTGTGCGGAAATCTCCGCCGTCGCAATGGCCGGTCAACAACAACTGCCCGATGACCTGGTTGAACGCGTGCTGAGCGTGGCCCGGCAAACCTCCGCTAATCATTCATCCATGCGTGTCGATGTCGACGCCGGCCGCGCCACCGAAATCGACTTTATTAATGGTTACCTGGTGCGCCAAGGCTACGAAGCCGGCCTCAAAACGCCTAGACTGAACGACTGGTACCAGCGCTTACTCAGCCTGCAACCGGCGCAGACCTGATCACCGCCAAAAGGATCGTTCATGGCCCACTCCAATCTTTCTTTGCTCGGTCGTTTGCTCGCCTGGTTACTGGGCACAACGGCAGCGAGCAGTGCCGCCATTGGCGTGGTGGTGGTGTCCGGCCGGCATCTGGATGCAGTCATCGTGATCGCGTTGATCACCGCCATTTCCATGCTTTCTGCTGCGGTGCTGCTGCTGATCATGCGCCGCTACTTTCTCGCGCCGCTCAAGGTGCTGATGCACGTTTCCAATCAGGTCACCAGCACCGACGACATCAAACTACGCGCGCCCAAATACAAATCCGACGAGCTCGGCCGCGTCGTGGATGCCTTCAATGCCATGCTTGATCGCGTCGAAAAACGCGAAACCGAACTGACCGCCGAGCGCGATCGCGCCACCCAGGCACTGCAGCAGTCCGAAGCCATGACCGAAGAAGCCCAGCGCGCCATGCACAAGCTGGAATTTGAAGTGCAGGTACGGCAGCGCATCGAACGCAAACTGACCGACTTTCAGAATTACCTGAACGCCATCATCAACTCCATGCCGTCGGCGCTGATCGCCGTTGATGCCCAGTTGCTGGTGACGCAATGGAACCAGGAAGCCAGTCGACTCAGTGGCACCCGTGCGGATCAGGCTCTGGGCCTGCCACTGGCGGATGCATTTCCGCTGCTCGGTGAACATCACGATCTGGTGCAGCTGGCGCTGTCCGAACAAAGCCTGCAAAGCCGTCATAACCTGCTGCTGACGCTGCCCGATGAGCAACGCGTGCGGCTTAATCTGGTGATCTATCCGTTGCAGCAAACCGAAGCGCACGGTGCGGTGATTCGTCTCGATGACATCACCGAACAGTTCCGGCTCGAAGAAGTGATGGTGCAGACTGAGAAAATGATGTCGGTTGGTGGTCTCGCCGCCGGCATGGCGCATGAGATCAACAACCCACTGGGCGCCATTGTCCAGAACGCCCAAAATGTTCAGCGCCGGCTCGACCCCAGCCTGAAACGTAACCGCGAAACCGCGTCCGAACTGGAACTGGATCTGGAGCGTTTTCAGGCTTATCTGCAAGCACGCGATGTGCCTCACTTTCTCAATAATATTACTGAATCCGGATTGCGGGCATCGCGCATCGTCACCAACATGCTGCAGTTCAGCCGCGCCAGCGGTCATCAGTTACACCCTTACCCGATTGGCCAATTGCTGGAGCAGGCCATCAACATTGCGGTGAACGACTACAACCTTAAAGCCGGTTACACCGATCACAATCTGTTCGTGGACCAGGATTTTCGTGCCCCGGAAACCGAAGTGCCCTGCGTGATGACCGAACTGGAACAGGTGCTGCTCAACCTGCTGAAGAACGCCGCTCAGGCGATTCGCGAACGCTTTGAGACGCTGAACGACATCGACGAAGGCATCATCCAGATTCACCAATATCTGGATGGTGACGACTGCGTGATCGAAGTCAGCGACAACGGAGCGGGCATGAACGAAGCCACTCGCAAACGTCTGTTCGAGCCGTTTTTTACCACCAAAGAAGTGGGCGTCGGCACCGGCTTGGGCTTATCGGTCAGCTTCTTTATTATCACCGCCCACCACTATGGTCATATGAGTGTCGAGTCCGAGCCTGGTCAGGGCAGTCGTTTTATGTTGCGCCTGCCCTTGCAACTGCCAGAACCGGAAACTGTTGACGCTACCGCCCACTGACACAGGATTTTGTTATGGGACACCGCTTGTCCAAGATTTACACCCGCACCGGCGATGACGGCGATACCGGTCTGGGCTTGTCACAACGCATCGGCAAAGACAGCCTGCGCATTGCCGCCATTGGCGATATCGACGAACTCAATGCCTCAATCGGTTTCCTGGTGCAGGCGCTAGCGGTCGATCATTCCGACCAAGACCGGTTAAGCCAGATCCAGCATGATCTGTTCGATCTGGGTGGTGAGCTGGCCATGCCTGGCCATGAATTATTGGATGAGGTGTTGGTGGCCGAACTGGAAGCCGACATCGACCGCATCAATGCCGACTTACCACCGCTGAAAGAATTCATCCTGCCCGGCGGCAGTGAGGCGGCGGCGCGTGCGCACCTGTCCAGAACCGTGTGCCGACGCGCCGAACGCTCGTTAGTGGCCTTTAATCGTTCCGAGCAACCGGGGCACCAGCTGGCGCAGCATTACCTCAATCGACTGTCGGACTGGTTGTTTGTATTTTCGCGCCAATTGGCGCGAGCCGACGGCGGCTCCGAAGTACTCTGGCAAAGCCGACACAAGCGATAATTCGGGTACTCGGTCACAGACCGCCAGACTTTCCTCAACGAAGCTCTAAACCTTAGCGCAGGCCGGTCGATACGGTTTGCAGTATCCCTGATAACGAGAGTCACTGAATGGCGGCCATCATCCTGGGCAAAAACCTTCTCAGCGAAGACGAGCTGATTGAATATGCCTTTAGCAATGACAACAACAGCGACCTGAACCTGGGCCAATTACGCAGCCTGGCCGGGGAAGCGGCCATGCTGTCGTCGCTGATGCTGATCCGTATTATGAAAGCCGATCGCATCTACATCCCTACCCGCCCGTCTACTACCGGTCAGCCACCGAACCACTGAGTGCATCGGCAAGCCTTCCGTGCAGTAGCCGCTCTCCTGCTCATCATGGTAGATTAGCCGCCAATTACGGCGGCTTATGCCGTCTGTCGTCTGCAGCGACACAACACTGACTCCACTACTGACTCACTGAAGGGTTTTCGCATGAGCAATACGCCTGCCGATCTGAAATACCACGCCTCCCACGAATGGGTTCGCGATGAGGGCGACGATCTGGTCACCATCGGCATTTCCGACTTTGCCCAGCAACAATTGGGCGATGTCGTCTTTGTTGAACTGCCGGAAGTCGGCACAGCTGTGGTCGCTGGCGAAGCGGCGGCAGTGGTCGAATCCGTCAAGGCAGCTTCGGATGTGTATGCACCGGTCACCGGCACTGTCGTCGCCGTTAACGAAAGCCTTGAAGAAGCGCCCGAGCAGGTCAACGAAGACCCTTACGAAGACGGCTGGTTCTTCCAGGTGAAATTGAACGACGCAGGCGAATTGAAGGATCTGATGGACGCCGAATCCTACCAGGATCAGTGCGCCGAGGACTGATCCTCAGCCAGCCGTGGGCCGGACACGCCGCCGGCCCGTCACTGTGAATCATGGACCGTGCCGCCCTATGACAGACCCGCTTTCGCTAGAGCAACTCGAAGCCCAGGACGAATTCATTCAACGCCACCTTGGCCCGACGCCGACCGAACAGGCGCAGATGCTGGCCAGCTTGAACGTCACCAGTCTGGATGAACTGACCGAACAAATCCTGCCACCCGGTCTGCGACTCGAGGGTGAACTGAGCATCGAGCGGGCCACGGCCGAAAGCGATGCGCTGGATTATCTGCAAGCCGTCGCTCGTCAAAACAAGGTCTTTAAGTCGTACATCGGTCTGGGTTATCACGACACCCGGGTGCCGGCGGTCATTCAACGCAATGTCCTGGAAAACCCGGGCTGGTACACCGCTTACACACCCTACCAACCGGAAATTGCTCAGGGCCGATTGGAAGCGCTGCTGAACTTCCAGCAGACCATTACCGACCTCACCGCCATGGATTTGGCCAACGCCTCCTTGCTCGACGAAGCCACTGCCGCGGCCGAAGCCATGGCGATGGCCAAACGCTGCGTTAAAAACAATCCAGCCAACGTCTTCTTTGTTGATGAGAATGTGCTGCCCCAGACGCTGGATGTGATCCGCACGCGCGCAAGCTATATGGGTATCGAGGTCGTCACCGGCCCGATGGAAAGTGCGGCTGAGCAACCGGTATTCGCCGCCCTGCTGCAATATCCCGGCGCCAACGGGGAAATACGCGATCCACAACCGGTGATCGAACAACTGCATCAATGCAATGCGCTGGCGGTGGTAGCCACTGACTTAATGGCGCTGCTGATGCTGACACCGCCAGGTGAAATGGGCGCCGATATCGTGCTCGGTAACAGTCAACGCTTTGGCGTACCGTTGGGTTTTGGCGGACCTCATGCCGCCTTCTTTGCCACCCGCGAAGACTATAAACGCTCCATTCCCGGCCGGCTGATCGGCGTATCCAAAGACGCTCGCGGCCGCACCGCCTTGCGCATGGCGCTGCAAACGCGTGAGCAACATATCCGCCGCGAGAAAGCCAACTCCAACATCTGCACCGCTCAGGTTTTGCTCGCCAATATGGCGGGCTTTTATGCGGTCTACCACGGCCCGACCGGCCTGAGTCGCATCGCCCAGCGCATTCATCGCCTCACCGGTATTCTTGCCGAAGGTCTGGAAGCCAAGGGCATTCATCTGGTTAACAGCCACTTCTTCGATACGCTGACCATCGACCCTCAAGGCAATCGCGAGCTGATTTTAGAACGTGCCGCCCAGCGGCAGATCAACCTGCGTCAGGACGCTGATGGCAAGCTGGGCATCAGCCTGAACGAATGCACCAGCCGCGAAGATGTCGAAGAACTGTTCGATGTATTGATGGGCGATCACGATTTCTCAGTCGCAGAAATCGATCAACAGATCACCGACCAGGGCACCACCTTTATGCCCGAAAATCTCGAGCGCGAGAGCGGCTATTTGAGTCATTCGGTGTTCAACAGTCACCACAGTGAAACGGCCATGCTGCGCTATCTGAAGCGCCTGGAAAACCGTGATCTGTCGTTGGCGCACGCCATGATTCCGCTCGGTTCCTGCACCATGAAGCTCAATGCCAGTGCCGAAATGCAGCCCCTTTCCTGGCCGGAATTCAGCCGCATTCATCCCTTTGCGCCGCGCCCTCAGACCAAGGGCTATCGCACCTTGCTGGAAGAATTGGAAACCATGCTGCGCGCCATTACCGGTTTTGACGCCATCAGCATGCAACCCAATTCCGGAGCTCAAGGCGAATACGCTGGCCTGCTCGCCATTCGACGCTTTCAGCAAGCGCAAGGCGATGAACAACGCGATATCTGTTTGATTCCACAATCCGCTCACGGCACCAATCCAGCCTCGGCGCAGATGATGGGTCTGAAAGTGGTGGTGGTAAAAACCGACGCTGACGGCAATGTCGATCTGGACGATCTGCAAGCACGCATCGACGCCGCCGGTGATCGTTTAAGCTGCCTGATGATCACCTACCCCTCCACTCACGGTGTTTATGAGGAGGGTATCCGCGATATCTGCGAGCGAATCCATGCAGCTGGCGGACAGGTCTATATGGACGGCGCCAATCTCAATGCTCAAGTTGGCATCACCCGACCGGCCGACATCGGCGCTGATGTTGCGCACCTGAACCTGCATAAAACCTTTGCCATTCCGCATGGCGGCGGCGGCCCCGGCATGGGCCCAATCGGCGTTGCAGAGCATCTGACGCCTTATCTGCCCGGACACATTCTGGCTACCGAACTGGACTTAGCACCGGATCACGCTGTCTCGGCCGCCCCCTTTGGCAGCGCCTCCATCCTGCCGATTTCCTGGATGTACATTCGCCTGCTCGGCGCTCAGGGATTGCGTGAGTCGACTCAGGTTGCGCTGCTCAATGCCAACTACTTAGCCGAACGCCTGAAAGCGCACTACCCCGTTTTGTACAGCGGTCGCCAGGGCCGTGTCGCGCACGAGTGCATTCTCGATTTACGCCCGTTAAAAGCCGAAACCGGCATCAGTGAAGCCGACATCGCCAAGCGACTGATGGATTATGGTTTTCACGCACCCACCATGAGCTTCCCGGTGCCCGGCACCTTTATGGTCGAACCCACCGAGAGCGAGAACCTGGCCGAACTCGACCGTTTTATCGATGCGATGATCGCCATCCGCGATGAAATTAATCGGGTTGGCTCCGGCGAATGGCCTGCGGACAACAATCCGCTGGTACGCGCACCACATACCCAGGCTGATTTGATGGAAGATTGGCAGCGCCCTTATCCGCGTGCCCTGGCGTTCTATCCATTGGATTGGGTTGCTGACGCCAAATTCTGGCCAACGGTCAATCGCATTGATGAAGTCTGGGGCGATCGCAATTTGTTTTGTTCCTGCCCAAGTCCCGATGCTTACCAGGAGGATGAAAGCTGATGGAACTGATTTTGAGTATTATGGCCGCCGACCGGCCCGGTATTGTCGAACGCATCGCAGATGTGGTGGCAAGTCATGGCGGCAACTGGCAAGAAAGTCGGCTGGCCACCATGGCCGGTCGCTTTGCCGGCATCATCCGAGTCAGCCTGGAACAGGAACGCTACGGTGAACTGCAAACGGCATTACAAGCGTTGCGCGATGAAGGTCTCAACGTGCAGATCGAAGTCGGCGACAGCGATGCCGAAGCGGTGGAATCGCACTGGATCGAAGTGATTGGTAATGACCGCCCCGGCATCGTGCGCGAAGTCACTCGGGCGCTGGCCGCCGAACAGGTTAATGTCATCGACCTGGCCACCGACGTTGAACCGGCCTCGATGAGCGGCGGACTCTTGTTTAGAGCTCAACTGGAGTTGGGCCTGACACCGGGCCAATCGATGGACGCGGTGATTCAGGCGCTGGAAGATTTATCGCCGGATTTAATGGTCGATCGGCTGAATGACTGATTAGAAAAAACAGACGCTTGGGTGCGATAGGGTCGCCACCCGGACGGGAGACGGGAGACGGGAGACGGGAGACGGGAGACGCAAGTTAGTACAGTCGCCGCTAATTAGCGGCTCCCGTTAAGCGTCTCCCGTCAACTCAATCAACCCGGCGACAAACCACGCAAGCGCTCGGAACGACGACGCAACAATTCCAGCGTAGTCAGCAACAAAATCGACAGCATCACCATCATGGTTGCCACCGCCAGAATGGTGGGACTGATTTCTTCTCGGATACCCGACCACATCTGAATCGGAATGGTGCGCTGCTCCGGTCCGCTGACGAATAACACCACCACCACTTCATCGAAAGACGTGATAAACGCAAACAAGGCACCGGATACCACACCGGGGGTCACCAGCGGCAAAATCACTTTAAAGAAGGTGCGTGTCGGGTTGGCGCCCAGGCTCGCTGCAGCACGGGTCAGACTGTGATCAAAACTGCTCAATGTCGCCGTCACCGTGATCACCACGAAGGGAATACCCAAAGCAGTATGCGCCAGTATTACGCCCAGATAAGTCTGGCTCAGACCGACGCGCGAGAAGAAAAAGAACATCGCTGCGCCGGAAATAATCAGCGGCACTACTAAGGGTGAAATCATCAGCGCCATGATGGTGTTGCGGAACGGCATAAAACGACTCGATAACCCCAAGGCCGCTATGGTACCCAAGACAGTCGCCAGAATGGTCGAGGCGATGGCGATCAGAATGGAGTTTCGAATCGCCCCCAGCCAGGCACTGGAGGTAAAGAAATCCTCATACCAGCGCAATGAATAACCATCCGGCTGAAACGTCAGCATGGCTTCAGTGAAAGTGAAATAAGGCTCAGCATTGAAACTGAGCGGAATGATGACCAACAAAGGACCGACCAAAAACAAAAAGATCAGTGCACAGATCACCCGGAAGACGTAATACCAGACCCGTTCCGGGCCGGTTGCATAAGAAGGCACGGCCATCGGTTTACCCCAGCTTCACGTTATCAACGCCAATCAGGCGGTTGTAGATCAGATAGAACGCAATGACGACGAACAACAGGATGGAAGCAATAGCGGCTGCCAGACCCCAGTTCAAAGACGTCTGCATATGGTAGGCAATAAAGTTGGTAATAAAGATGCCGTCCTGACCACCGACCAGCGCCGGCGTGATGTAATAACCAATAGCCAGAATAAACACCAGAATCGAACCCGCTCCAATGCCCGGAATCGTCAACGGGAAATAGACCCGCCGGAACGCCAGGAATGGTTGCGCACCCAGTGACCGGGCCGCTCGCATGTAATACGGCGGTATCGTCTTCATCACCGAATACAGCGGCAGGATCATAAAGGGCAACAGAATATGCGTCATGGCGATCAGAGTGCCGGTCTTGTTGTAGATCATCGACAACCGACTGTCGTCGTCAATCAGACCCATGCCGACAAAGATATCGTTCAAAATCCCCTGCTGCTGCAGGATGGCAATCCAGGTCGTGGTACGCACCAGCAAAGAGGTCCAGAACGGCAACAACACCAAAATCATTAACAGGTTGGAATAACGCAGCGGAGAGTTGGCCAACAAAAAGGCAATGGGATAGCCCAACAGCAAACACAAACCGGTGATGGCAATACTCATCCAGAAGGTGCGTACAAAAAGTTGCTGATAGATCTGCAAATATTCAGGTTGCTCGACAATATCGCCATTACTGTCGAACTTCATATCCACCGCTGCCAAATAATAAGACAACGTATAAGGATCCGATTCGCGTTTGATCAGACGCCAAATATCAATATCGGCCCAATCTTCATCGATATCCAAAACGGCAGCCTTATAAGGGCCACTTTCAATACGGCCAGCACGACGCGACGTTTTCATAATCAGCGAGCGCATGCCGGATATTTCATAATTCAATCGGCTGGCAACCAACCCAAGATTGCGGGCTTCGCTACCCTCAATCAGGTCTTGTACCAAGGCTTCAAAGACGGCTTCATCGGGAACCGATTCACCATCCCAGTCTTCCAGCATGGCGGCGGTACGCACCAGTTGCGTATTCACCTCGGGGTTGTCGACACTGCGTTTAAGCATATCCAGGATCGGCATCACAAAGGCGATCAGCAGGAAAAGCAACAGTGGCGCCACCAGTAAAAAGGCACGCATCTGATTGCGGCGATTGGTCCGCATCAGACTGATCTTCAGAGGTACACCATTGGCCGTTGTCAGGCCTTTTCCAGCTCGGCTCACGCTGTTTTCAGTCACGTTACTGTCCTGTTACGGAAGGGAAGGTCGAAAGGTTGGCCGGAGCATTTAGCTCCGACCAACAGCCCTTAGCGGGCTAACTGTTAACGAGCCAACTATTATCGAGCCAACCAGGCGTTGAAGCGCTGGTTCAGTTCGTCGCCGTAGTCCGCCCAGAACTCATCATTCTTCTGGATGGCAGTGGCGAAGTTCGGGCCGTATGTCGGCATATGCGGCTTCATGTCGATACCGGTTTCAGCGTGAGTGCTGACTTCGGCGGCAGAAGAGGCACGGGCCGGGCCGTAGGAGATGTACTTGGCTTGATCAGCCAGGCGCTGGGTGTCGGTAGCAAAGGCCAGATAATCTTCAACCTTATCGAGCTTGCCCATCGGCACAACCCAACCGTCCAGTTCGAATACCTGTTTGTCCCAGATAATTTCGAACGGCTGGCCTTCGTTTACGGCAGCGTTAAACAGGCGGCCGTTGTAGGCAGAAGCGAACACCACCTCACCATCAGCCAACAGCTGCGGCGGCTGAGCACCTTCTTCCCACCAGATAACGCTGTCTTTGATGGTGTCCAGTTTGGCGAAAGCGCGCTGGATGCCTTCTTCAGTTTCCAGAACGTCATAGACGTCTTCGGTCGGCACGCCGTCAGCCATCAATGCCCATTCCAGGTTGTTGATCGGTGCCTTTTGCAGCGCACGCATACCCGGGAAGTCTTCCAGGTTAAAAACGTCTTCCATCAGGAATGGCTGGTTGTCAGCCGGGAAGGCTTCGGTGTTGTAGCCGATGACGTTGGAATAAACGATCTGCGGAATAAAGCATTCGGTCAGTGAACCTTCGATGAAGTCTTCACTGGGCAGCGTGCCGTCCGGCGCGGCCGCCAGCAAGGCATCGTGATCGATCGGTTCAACCAGACCTTCATCGCACGCAATGATGGCGTCAGCCGGGAGAATATCGACCAGGTCCCAGGTGACATTACCGGCCTGAGACTGAGCGCGCAGACCGGCCAGAGCGTTGGCAGATCGGTCGATGTTGACGATCTCGTCACCGGTCATATCCATCCAGGGTTGATGATAAGCCTGCTGTTGGCTGGCTGTGTAGGCACCGCCCCAGGATACGATGTTCAGTGTATCCGCCTGGGCCCAGGTACCGGCCAGGGACAGTACCGCCAGGCCTGCGAGGGCCTTCGGCACAATTACCGTCTTCGTCTTCATGGTTGAGTCTCCTGCATAGTTACCGGTGAATTCCGGTTTCATGATGCTGTTTATAATTATGGATGCGCTGTTCGATCACGCATCAAGGGCTCGACAATCGGTATGGGACCAGCCCACCCGAATCTTCTGACCACGCTTGAGCGATTGTTGGTTGACTGAGTTCGGCGTTTTCACCACGAACTCATCGTTACCGCAAACCGACACCCGCGTGCGCAGATGATCACCGAGATAAATCACATCTTTCACCTCGGCATCGAAAATATTGGGCAGTGCACCGTTGTCCGGATCGATCACTACCCGCTCAGGACGAATCGATAAGGTGGAATTCTGACCCGCCTGTTTAATCGCCACCGGCGTCGCGGCCACCACACTGCCATCGGGCAGTCGGACCTGACACTGCTCACCATTCAACTCCGCCACCTCACCACCAAAGCGGTTGTTCTCGCCGACAAAGGAAGCGACAAAGGCGTTTTGCGGGCGCTCGTACAATTCATCCGGCGTCGCCAGCTGTTGCACCACACCGTCATTGAACACAGCGATGCGATCCGACATGGTCAGGGCTTCACCCTGATCGTGGGTCACGTAAATCATGGCCACGTTTAATTCTTCATGAATGCGCTTAATTTCCAGCTGCATTTCTTCGCGCAGGTTTTTATCCAAGGCGCCAAGCGGTTCATCCATCAACACCAACTCCGGCTCGAACACCAAAGCACGAGCCAGGGCCACACGCTGTTGCTGACCACCCGACAACTGCGCCGGCCGGCGACCTTCGAAACCCTGCAACTGCACCATGCCCAGTGCTTTGTCGACTTTCTTATCGATTTCGCTCTTGCTGAATCCGCGCACTTCCAACGGGAAAGCCAGGTTCTCAGCGACACTCATATGGGGGAAAAGGGCATAGTTCTGGAACACCATACCAATGCCGCGTTTGTGCGGAGGCAGGCGGGTGATTGACTCGTTTTTAAGCAGAATCTGACCATGCGTTGGTGTTTCAAAGCCGGCCATCATCATCAGACAGGTGGTTTTACCAGAACCGGAAGGTCCCAGCAGGGTCACGAATTCGCCTGGAGCAACATCCAGATTGAAATCCTTCACGACCAACGAAACACCGTCATAACTTTTCTGAACGTTCTTGAACTTTGCGAATGGCTCCACGGGTTGATCCTGTCCAGTAAATTAACCTTATAGCTATAATTAACAGCCTTGTGAAACGGCGTCCAGTGTTGCGTTAAAAATCTTGATTGTTACTGATTTTTAACGGTTTTTTTGATTTATTTCGGTTCACAAAACCACTCAATCGCCCCAGTACGGTGCGAAAATGCGGCGCATTACAGCCCTGCCCCAAACAATGGTTCGACCAAGAAAGGTTAGCAATTTCCTTGCCTTTCCAAAGCTTTCGACAACGAAGCTTTTTTGGTCATTTTTCAACCGGCAAGCTCAGGCAGCAGCCCAAAAAAAAGCGAGCCGACTGGCTCGCTTTTTCTGATCAACTGACTATCCGCTTAAGAACGTGGTTCAGAAGCCAATCCCTTATAAAGGGTGTAGCAGCCAACCAGCAGCACCAGCGTAAACGGCAAGCCGGTTGATACGGCCATCGCCTGCAAGGCTGCCAGACCACCACCCAGAATCAGCGCAATCGCCAACAGACCTTCAAACGACGCCCAGAACACGCGCTGCGGAGTCGGGGCTTCCATCTTGCCACCGGCAGTAATGGTATCGATCACCAAAGAGCCGGAGTCAGATGAGGTCACGAAGAACACGATGACCAGAACGATGGCAATGAACGAGGTGATCTCAGCCAACGGCATGGCTGCCAGCATCTCGAACAAGCGCAGGTCCAGACCGGCATCAGCAACAGCGGTGTAGCCATCGTTGATGAACTGGTGAATAGCGGTACCACCAAAAGCGCTCATCCAGAAAGCACAGACCAACGATGGAATCAGCAGGACGCAGATGATGAACTCACGCACAGTACGGCCACGCGAAACACGCGCGATAAACATACCGACGAAGGGTGACCAGGAAATCCACCAGGCCCAATAGAAGGACGTCCAGCCCTGGCTGAAGTTAGCGTCATCACGCCCGAACGGCATGGACAGACCACCGAAGTTCTTGGCGTAGTTGAAGAGGTCACCGAAGAAGCCGGTAATGATCGCCAGCGTCGGGCCGACCAAAACCACAAACAGCAGCAGCAGAATCGCCAGCCCCATATTGATCTCGGACAGACGCTTAACGCCTTTCTCCAGACCAGCAACGACTGAAAACAGCGCCACCGAAGTGATGCCCAGCACCAGCACAACCTGAGTGGTCGCACCTAGTGGAATACCAAACAAGGCATTCAAACCGGCCGCTGCCTGAGCAGAACCCAGACCCAGCGACGTCGCCAGACCAAAGATGGTGGAGAACACCGCCAGGATGTCGATGATATGACCCGGCCAGCCCCAAACGCGTTCACCCAGAATCGGGTAGAAGATAGAACGCACGGTCAGCGGCAGACCCTTGTTGTAAGAGAACAACGCCAGGCCCAGCGCCAAAATGGCGTAGATAGCCCAGGGGTGCAGACTCCAGTGATAGATGGCGGCAGACATACCCAGATCAGCGGCGGCCAGTTGGTCGCCCGCAGCTGCGCCCAAGGGTGCCCAGTCAGAACGAACGCCGCCGTCACCCAGGCTGGTGCCACCCAAAGCGGCCTGGAAGTGGCCCATGGGTTCGGACACACCATAGAACATCAAGCCGATGCCCATACCGGCGGCAAACAACATGGCAAACCAGCCCGCGTAGGAATAGTCGGGTTTGGCTTCGGTGCCACCTAATCGAACCTTGCCCAAGGGTGACAACACCAGAAGCACACACACCAGCACGAAGATGTTACCGCTGAGCAAGAAGAACCAATCGAAGTTGGTGTACAACAACGACAGCAGGTTCTCAAACATCGGACCCACACTGCTTTGGAACGCCAGTGTCAGGAACACAAAAGCTACGATGACGAGACCGGAAATCATGAACACCCGGTTATGGATGTCGAGGCCAAACGGTCCAATATTCATCTTAATATTGTCCTGGCCTACCTGATAATCGGTATCGATCGGATTCGCCTCTCCTTCAGGAGGGATCATATCCGTGTTATCTGTCATTACAGTCCCCTACTCTAATCATCATGACGGAGTTTTATACGGCGGGATCCACCCGCCGTTGTCTCACGCGATGCGCTCAATTGCCGCAGCAAAAACCGACCGCATCGACAGTGATGACTTTTTATTTCGAGGTCTAAACACTACGGCATTGACAGAGTACTTACAACCCGATTCCCCCGCATTTCCTGCCTGCAAGCGACATGGAATGCGGGGTTAACGACGACGGAGCCGGGCCATAACGGGCTCAGGGAAGGGACGAGGTCAGTTGGGCGTCAGCGAATTGAAGGTCCGCCAAACGGCGATACAAGGGCGAGGATTGCAACAGTTCAGAATGACGACCGACGGCCTGAATTTTTCCCTGGTCGAGCACCAGAATGCGATCCGCTTCCAACACCGTGGCCAAACGGTGAGCGATAATCACGGTGGTCCGATCGCGCATCAAGACACTCAATGCCTGCCGCACCTGATATTCACTTTCGGCGTCCAGCGCGCTGGTTGCTTCATCCAATAACAGGATGGCGGGGTTTTTCAATATCGCCCGGGCGATCACCAGACGTTGCTTCTGACCGCCACTCAAACGCACCCCATTTTCGCCCAGGTAACTGTCGAACCCCTGCGGCAATGCCATGATGAAGTCGTAGGCATGGGCGGCCTTGGCGGCGGCGATCACCTCAGCATCGCTGGCCTCAGGACGACCGTAACGAATGTTGTGCCAGACATCCTGGCTGAACAACACCGGCTGCTGTGGCACCAGGCCAAATTGATCGCGCAAATCTTCCAGCGCCAGCTCGCGCACATCCTGCCCTTGCACAAAAACCCGGCCCTGCTGTGGATCGTAAAAACGCAGCAACAATTCGAACAGCGTGGATTTACCGGCGCCACTGGGTCCGACCAAGGCAATGGTCTCGCCACGCCGTACACTGAGCGACAGCTGATCCAGGGCGGGTTTATCGGGCCGGCTGGGATAGCTAAAACTGACGTCCTCTAAACGCATGGCTTCGGCTTGGTCGAGATTGGACAGCACCGGCTTATCCGGACTGGTAATCAGGGAGGGTTCCGCGAGCAACTCCATCAAGCGTTCGGTGGCGCCAGCGGCGCGTTGCACTTCGCCATAGACTTCGGATACGCCAGCCACACCGAAAGCGACCATAACGGCATAAAACACAAAAGCCGCCAGTTCACCGCCGCTCATCTGTCCGGTCATCACATCGTAACCACCGACCCAGATCATGGCGGCGATAGCGGTGAAGGCGAGCAGAATCACCACCGCCATTAAAAAAGAACGCTGACGAATGCGTTGCCGGGCTACCGCCAGGGCTTCGTCCACCTCAACCTGAAAAGCCTGACGTTCAAAATTTTCCCGGCCATAACTCTGGACGGTTTTAATCTGGCGGATAATTTCGCCCGCGTATGTGCCCACATCGGCCACGCTGTCCTGACTGCGCCGGCTCAGCACTCTTAATTGCCGACCCATCAGCATGACCGGAATCAGTACCGCCGGAACGCCAAGCAACACCACTGCCGCCAGTTTGAGATTGGTCACCACCAGCATGATCAAACCGCCGGTCACCGTCAGCATATTGCGCAACGCAAAGGACAGACTCGAGCCGATGATGGATTGCAGCAAGGTGGTATCGGTGGTCAGCCGCGACATGATGTCGCCGCTTTGATTCTCTTCGAAGTAACTGGGATGCAAACGCACCAACTGAGCAAAGACATCGGCGCGCAAATCGGCCGAGACTTTCTCGCCCAGCCAGGTCACCAGATAGAAACGGGTAAAGGTACCGATGGCCATGGCGACAACCAGCACCATCATCAGACCTAAGGTTTTATTCAGCGCATCGAGCGAGGCCGCCAGCAATCCCTGATCGATGACCAGACGCACGCCCTGCCCCATCAATAAGGTCAGACCGGCGGTTAGCACCAGTGCCAGAATGGCACCGATTAAAATGCCACGATAACGACTTAAATAAGGCCAGAGCTGAGCCAGAAAACCAAAAGGCAGTGAGGATGGGACGGTGGGTTGGCTGGACATGAGGATCCCCTTTCATAGATGCTGCCACCATCTGGGCCCGACCCCGGCAATACAAGCACAGGCGGGCCGAAAGTGACTTCTGGACAGCATCCCAACGGAGCCCTCTTTTTATGGCCAAATCCCCGCTAGCCTTGCTCAGCAAAGAGCAACGCGAACACCTCAATCATCATTGCCAACAGTGGTTTAACAAGGAATTGAACGTCGAGCTGGGGCAGTTCGAGGTCGAGTCTGTGATCGACTATTTTATCGAACAACTGACACCGGCCATTCATAACCGCGCAATTGCTGAAGCCTCGACGCTGGTGCGTGAATACCACGCCCGAATCGAAGACGACCTCTATGCGTTGGAACAAGCCGAACTCGGCTAGGCGTCGCTCAGACCGGACCATCCAGCAAGGCGGCCGGAGCCTGCTGACAATCGGCTTCAGCAAAGGCCGCTTTTAGGCTGGGGTAGGCGTTGATCAATTGTCTCAGTCGGGCCGGATCGCCGGTCGTCAGCAAGGTGGTTTGAGGCGCCTGTCCCGGTGCTGGTTGGTAACGCCGGCCGACTTCAGCGGCGATGGCCTCGCCGGTATCAATCAGACGAACCCCGGAACCAATCAAATCCTGAATGCGTTCACGCGCCAGCGGATAATGCGTGCAGCCCAGCACCAGCCGATCGATACCCGCCTCCACCAGACCCGGCACATATTCGTGCAATAACCGATCGATATCCGGGTTATCCGGACCACGCTCAATGGCTTCGGCCAGATGCGGACAAGACTGATTAAGAATGCGGGTATTGGGGTTAAAGCGCGCCGCCAGATCCTGATAGCGCGTCGAAGCCAGAGTGTTTTCAGTCGCCAGAATACCGATGGTACCGGTGCGGCTGCCCAGCGCTGCGGGTTTGATGCCAGGCTCAACACCGACGATCACCACCGGTAAGCGATTGCGCAATGTTTCAATGCAGTGCGCCGTGGCGGTGTTGCACGCCACCACCAAGAGGGTCGCTCCCTGACGCAGCAGCCAGTCGGCGATGGCATCGCAACGCTGCTGCAACAACCAACTGGGCTTGGCGCCGTAAGGCGACCAGCGCTGATCGGCGACATACAACAAAGGGGCCTGCGGTAATTGCTGGCGAATCCAGCGTAATACCGTCAGTCCCCCTATACCTGAGTCGAAAACCCCGATCACAGCTGCTACTCCCGTTCAATCGAGGCAGCAAGCCTAAGGTCAGACCGAGGCGAAGTAAACTCAGATAAGTTGCAAGGCTTCCTCGGCACTCAGGTATTCCAAACCGAGGTCTTCGGCGACGCTCTTATAAGTCAATTTACCGCGACACACATTCAGTCCCGCCAGCAGATGCGCATCATCCATCATGGCTTGTTTGGCACCTTTATTGGCCAGCGCCAGCGTAAACGGCAAGGTGGCATTATTCAGCGCCATGGTCGACGTCCGGGCGACCGCGCCAGGCATATTGGCAACGCAATAATGCACCACCTCATCGACCACATAAGTCGGTTCGGCGTGCGTGGTTGCTTTGGAGGTTGCAAAACAACCGCCCTGATCGATAGCAACATCGACCACCACCGCACCCGGCTTCATGCGTTTAATCAACTCGGCAGTCACCAACTTGGGCGCAGCGGCACCGGGAATTAATACAGCGCCGATCACCAAGTCAGCTTCCAGCACCTGCTGCTCCAAAGCTTCGCGGGTAGAATAGAGGGTGCACAGACGATTGCCATACTGACGATCCAGGGCGCGCAAGGCATCGATATTCTTATCCAGCACCACCACTTCAGCGCCCATACCAACCGCCATGGCAATGGCATTTTGACCAACAACGCCACCGCCAATAACGACAACCTTGGCAGGCGCCACACCCGGCACACCACCGAGCAACAAACCACGGCCACCCTGAGCTTTTTCCAGACAGTGAGCGCCCGCCTGAATCGACATACGGCCGGCGACTTCGGACATTGGCGCCAGCAATGGCAGCCGACCGGCGGCATCGGTGACGGTTTCATAAGCGATGCAGACCGCACCGGATTCGAGCAGGTCGTGGGTTTGCTCCGGGTCCGGAGCCAGATGCAGATAGGTGAAGAGGGTCTGGTGGGGTTTCAGTTTCTTGCGTTCGATCGCCTGGGGCTCTTTCACCTTAACGATCATCTCAGCCCAATCGAAGACCGCATCGGCGCTGGGCAAAATCTCAACACCGGCGGCCTGGTATTCCTCGTCGCTAAAACCGATGGCGCTGCCCGCTGCGGTTTCAACGCCAACCTGATGGCCGTGGTGGATCAACTCGCGTGCAGCTGAAGGGGTCAGCCCCACGCGGTATTCATGGTTTTTGATTTCCTTGGGAACGCCAACTTTCATCGCAGCCCTTCTCCTGTTGAATGGATTTGGCCAGGCCCGCTTCCGGGCTCAGGCAACCATTTCAGTATAGAAAGTCCACTTCAAAAAGGGGTTCTGTATTAAGCCGAAGAAACAGAAAAAAAACCAGGATTAAACAAGATCAGGCAAATTATTTCTCTGCAAAATACAGATATTCCAGCAATAAAGCCTGCTTAATCCGAGCCCGGGTTGAGCTGACGCACCGAATGACGCTCGATCAGGCGGGGCGTAAAACGACGCGGTTGCTCAACCGCAGGAAAGCGCTCGTCCAGATCATGCAACACCAGACGCGCGGCCAGCGCGCCCATTTCACCAATCGGATAACGCACCGTGGTCAAACGCGGCGACAGCAGGCGAGCCAGAATAACGTCATCGAAGCCGACCACCGAAATCTGTTCCGGCACCGCATAGCCACTGTCTTTAAGCATATTGATTGCACCACCGGCCATGGCATCGTTATAGGCAAAAACAGCGGTCAGATCGGGACTGCGTCTCAGCACCTCCGCCATCGCATCGTGGCCGCCGGCCTCATCGGGAAAGGCCCGAACCTGATCACGACGGTTCGCCTCAAGCCCAAATTCAGCCAAAGCCCGCTGGTAACCGCGCTCACGATCGGCGCCATCTTCGATGCCTCGGTTAGAACCGATGTAACCAATGCGTCGATGACCACGCGCCAACAAATGGCGGGTCGCCAGATAAGCGCCCTCTTCGTTGTCCAGATAAACACAACGTTCTTCGAATTCGGGCAGCAGATGATTGATCAGCACCACCGGCGTCGAACCTTTTAACAGCGTCGCCAACTCTTCTTCCGGCAGCGCTTTGGCGTGAACAATCAACGCATCACAGCGACGTTCGAGCAAAAACCGGATGGATTCACGCTCCTGTTCGGCCTGGTGATAGCCCGCCGTCACGATGACGTGTTTGCCCGCGTCCAACAGCACCCGGTGCACACCGGCCATTAATTGCGCAAAAAACGGCGAATCGATTTCACCGACCACCAGCCCGACGCAATCGGAACGCTGACTGACCAGCGCCCGCGCCAACGAATTGGGTCGATAGTCGAGCGCCTGCATGGCAGCCAACACCGCCTGGCGTTTATCGGGAACGACGGAATCGGGGTGATTGATGACCCGTGAAACCGTGGAAATCGAGACTCCAGCCTGAGCGGCAACGTCTTTAATGGTCGACAAACAGCCGTCCTCTGTTGATAAAACCGAGCCACAGTCTGACCGCTTTCCAAGAGCGACACAACGGCTGGCATCCGAGCCACTTGAAAACGTTTTCAAATGACTTAGACTGAGCCAAAAATAATATCGGAGGCCTTCATGACGGCGCCACAGTTCGATGCACAGGATCATCCGCATCGCCGCTACAACCCTTTGACTGATGACTGGATACTGGTCTCGCCCCACCGTGCCAAGCGCCCTTGGCAGGGTCAGACCGAAGTTCCGGACAACGCCGTCCAGCCGAGCTACGAGCCGAACTGTTATTTGTGCCCAGGCAATGAACGCATCAGTGGAGAAACCAATCCCCACTATCAGGATACCTACGTTTTCGAAAACGATTTCGGCGCCCTGATGCCTGAATCACCCAGCGAATCTGGCAACGCCGACGACCCGTTAATGCGCGCCCGTCCTGAAGCGGGGGTCGCCCGAGTCATTTGTTACAGCCCGGATCACAGCCTTACCTTGCCAGAATTGCCGTTGCCGGCCATACGCGCCCTGGTCGATACCTGGATCGACCAGTTGACCGATCTGGGTCAGCGCTACCGCTGGGTGCAGCTGTTCGAAAACAAAGGCACCTTGATGGGTTGCTCCCAGCCGCACCCGCACGGTCAGGTCTGGGCCAACTCCAGCTTGCCATCACTGCCGGCACGCGAAGATCAATGCCAGCGCAGCTATAGCGACGACCATCAACGACCCATGCTGCTCGACTATGCCTTGCGTGAAGCCAAAGACGGCGCCCGAACCCTGGTGCAGAACGACCACTGGATCGCCGTCGTGCCCTACTGGGCCAGTTGGCCATTCGAAAGTCTGGTGCTGCCGCTGACTCATCGCCGTCATCTGGATGAACTGAGCGATGCCGAAAAAGACAGCCTGGCCGACTTACTGAAACGCCTGACCAGCCGTTACGACAACCTCTTTCAAACCAGCTTCCCCTACTCCATGGGCTGGCACGGTGCGCCTTGTGATGACGAAGATCATGATCACTGGCAAGTCCACGCTCATTTCTTTCCACCCTTATTGCGCAGCGCCACGGTGCGCAAATTTATGGTGGGTTATGAAATGCTGGCCGAAGCCCAGCGAGACCTGACACCAGAGCAAGCGGCTGAACGTTTACGCGCGGTCAGCGACCGTCACTTCCGGGAGCGCAGTGCATGAACCCTTTGGCTATCGAAACCCGAACTGCCTTCGAGCGATTGTTCCAGGTGCCGGCCGAAGCCAGCTTTCTGGCGCCCGGTCGGGTGAATCTGATCGGCGAACACACCGATTACAATGATGGCTTCGCGCTGCCGGCGGCGATCGATTTTTACACCTGCCTGGCCGGGCGTGCGCGCAAGGATCGGATGATTCGCCTCTGTGCGCTGGATCAGGGTGAAAGCTGGTCACAATTCAGTCTGGATGAGCCCATCGAGCACGATCCCAAAGCGCCCTGGTCCAATTACCTGCGCGGCGTCTGCAAGGTGATGCTCAGTTCTGGTTACCAACTCAGCGGCGCCGATCTGCTGATACATGGCAACATTCCTCAAGGCACCGGCTTAAGCTCCTCGGCTTCTTTGGAAGTGGCGACCGCCCGCGCCTTAACCGGTTTCAGTGGCGAGTCGCTCGATGGCCCGGGCGCCGCCCGATTCGGCCAGCGCGCGGAAAACGAATTCGTCGGCATTCAGTGCGGCATCATGGACCAGTTGGTGTCAGCCTGTGGTCTGGATGGACACGCTACGTTAATCGACTGCCGCTCACTGGATATCCGCCCGGTTCGCCTGCCCGAGGACGCGGCCATCGTGGTGATCAATTCGCGCATTCAGCGCGGTCTGGTCGACAGTGAATACAACAGCCGTCGCCAGCAGTGTGAACAGGCAGCTCATATTCTCGGTGTGGCCAGTCTGCGCGATGCCCGCCCGGAAGATCTGCTCAGCCATCACGCCGAATTGCCGGCGGTTACCGCTCGTCGGGCGCGTCATATTCTGACCGATAATGAGCGCACTCTGTCGATGGTCGACGCACTGGAAAGCAGTGACTGGCAAGCCATCGGTGAACTGATGGCCGCCAGCCACGCCTCCATGCGTTACGACTTTGAAATCACTTTGCCGGCCATCGATGAACTGGTCGATGCCGTCGCCCAGGCACTGCAAGGTGTCGGCGGCGTACGCATGACCGGTGGTGGCTTTGGTGGTTGCATGGTGGCTGTGGTACCGCGCGCCAAGGTCGATACCGTCTTGGCGGTGGTGGAGCGCGGCTATCCCGATGGCCGCAAGCCGGCGCCGGTCGCCTATGTTTGTCAGCCGGTCGATGGCGCTTTCTAGTCTGGCTGGACTTGGTTAAAGCCAGCTTACACAATGCGCCTTCAGTCATTCTCAGGAGCCGATCTTGTCTGACAACACGCTGATTGCCGAAGAAGTTTGGGGCCAACTGGACGATGGCCAGGAAGTGCTGGAATTCCATCTGCGCAACGGTGCCGGCGCGCACGCGCGTTTCACCAACTACGGCGCGGCGCTGATTGGCTTCTCTCTGCCCTGGCAGGGTGAACGAACGGAGCTGGTACTCGGTTGCGACACCCTCGAGGCGTTTCTCGAACAACGCGCCAGCCTGGGTGCCACTGTCGGTCGGGTTGCCAATCGCATCGGCCACGGCCAAACCGAAGTCGATGGCAAAGCTCTGCAACTGGAAACCAACGGCGCACCTCACCACCTGCACGGCGGCAGCCAGGGTTTTGGACAACGACTATGGGATTCGCGCCTGTCGTTGGAAGACGGCATTCCAACCCTGGTGTTACGGCTGCACTCGCCCGATGGTGATGCCGGTTATCCCGGTGCCGTCGACATTGTGCAAAGCATCCAGTTATTGCCGGACAACCGCTTATCGATCGACTTACAGGCACAGACCGATCAGCCAACGCTGCTGAACCTGACCAACCATGCCTACTTTAATCTCGGCGGCGATCTTTCCGGCGAACTGAAAAACCACGAATTCCGCATCCACGCCGATCGCTATACCGAAGCCGACGAAACGGCGCTGCCAACCGGGCAGATTCTGCCGGTCGATAACAGTGTCATGGATCTGCGTCATTGGACCGATGTGAGCCCCAGACTGGCAACGCTCGAAGACGAATCCTTATTGCGTGCCGGCGGCTATGACCACAATTTCATCATCGCCGATGCCACGCTGGATGAAGCCGTGCTGCAAGCCGAAGCTCGCAATAACGTCACCGGCTTCTGGTTGAAGTGTTTTTCCAACCAGCCGGGCGTGCAGTTTTACAGCGGAAATTTTCTCGGCGGTACTCCGAAGAATGCGCAGCAGCGGTATCTGCGCCACGGCGCTTTTTGTTTTGAACCGGGCCAATGGCCAGACAGCAACAACCATGACCACTTCCCCAACGCCGTTTTGCGTCCGGGTGAGAATTATCATTCGATGATCATTTATCAGTTCGGTCAGGACGACCCGGCAAATTGGTACGCTTGATCCACAGTGCAAGAAGGCGTGCTGCCTTCTTGCACCCAAGCTTTCAGTTAAGCGTTCAAGACTGCTGGCGTTGCGCTATTCGCGCGGCTTCTTTTTCCGCCTTGCGCTGAGCAATATCACGACGCGCATCTTCACCGATATGGTGTTCACCCCGGGCACGCGCCAACTGCACCTGACGTTCGCGCTCAATAAAACGCTGGCGACGTTCCTCGGTCACCTCGTCATAACAATGCGGACAACTGACGCCCGCCTCGAAATGCGCATGGGCTTTATCGGCCGCTGAAATGGGTCGGCGGCAGGCGTGACATTGATCGTAATTGCCCGGTTTCAAACCATGGCCAACGGTCACTCTGTTATCGAAGACAAAACATTCACCGCGCCACATCGACTGAGCTTCGGGCACTTCTTCCAAATATTTCAGAATGCCACCTTCGAGGTGATAGACCTCGTCGAAACCTTTTTCCTTCAAAAAAGCGGTCGATTTTTCGCAGCGAATACCGCCGGTGCAGAACATCGCAACCTTGGTGTGACGTTTCGGATCCAGCTCACGCTCAACGTAATCGGGGAACTCGCGGAAGGTCTGAGTGTTGGGATTAACAGCGCCTTCAAAAGTACCGATGCCCACTTCGTAATCGTTGCGGGTATCAATCAGTAACACCTCTGGATCGCTGATCAACGCATTCCAGTCTTTGGGCTTCACATAGGTGCCGACAATATGACGCGGATCGATTCCTTCCACGCCCATGGTGACGATTTCTTTTTTCAGCTTTACCTTGGTGCGATAGAAAGGCATCTCAGCGCAGCGCGATTCTTTATGGCTGAGCCCGGCAAAAGACGGCTGCGACTTTAACCAGTCGAGCAGTTCGGTGATCGCCGTTTCAGTACCAGCGACGGTGCCGTTGATGCCTTCTCCGGCCAACAGCAAGGTACCGCGAATTTCACGGGCTTCCATCAGCTCCAGCAAGGGTTGACGGTATTGGGTGTGATCGTCCAGGCGCACAAAATGATAAAGCGCCGTCACGACAATAGGTGCGGTCATCGACAATTCTCCAGCGGACTGAACCGTAAATTCAGAGCCAAAGTGAGGGGTTTGAATCAAGGCCGGGGATTTTATGCAAGACGTAAAGGTCTCGCAAGCATCAGGAACTTGTTCTCATCCCTGCGGTTACGGGCTTCAACCTGTCGGTAAAGGTGTCTAGACTTGTCGCTTCGTTCTTGATTCTTATCGTTAAGGAGTCGCAACATGAAGAAACTGGCATTTACCGCAGTACTGACAACCCTCACACTGGCCGGCACAGCCCAGGCTGGTGGTGGCGGTACCGAACTGGGTGTCGCCAGTTACGATGGCGCCCTGGGTGTCAACGGTGCTATGGGTTTCCCGATCAACATCCCTGCCCTGTCTGGCAATGGCCTGAACACCTATGGTGAACTGGAATTGGGCGCTGGCTTTTCTGACAACCCTGCCGTCGGTGCCGACCTGTCCATGGGCGTATTGATCGACATCGAGTATGGCCTGGGTCTGTATGGCAGCTTAGGTCCAGGTATCAGCTTCGAAAATGATGGTGAATTCGGTCTTGCTGCGGAAGTGGGTCTGAATATTCTGATCAACAACACCACCCTTTTCCTGGAAGGCGGTGCTCACCCGAACAGCCCTTACTTCACCGTCGGCATGCAATTCTAATGGTCTGACGCATTAAAAACGGCCCTTTGGGGCCGTTTTTTTTGGCTGCGAAAAACCTAACCGCGAATGCCCTGGCGCTCTAAAAACGCCAGAATTTCCTGTCGGGTTTTAGCGGTGTTTTCCGGTGCCAGCAAATCTCCGGCGATCACATGATTGGAATGCCCAACCAGCTCTTCCACCTTGATGCGCTCACGCTTGGCGCCCCAGCGCTGATACACCTTATCGGTATAGCGACTGTCCACGACCTGATCGAAATCGCTGTAAATAAACAGCGTCGGGGCCGTCACTTTTTGCATATCGCTGCGCTGAATCGCCTGCACCAGTGCCTGCAGTTCGTGCAGCACCTTGGTTGGATAACGCAGCGTCCAGTAGCGGGCAACAAATTCACTCGGCGCCTGGGTCTCACGGTAGCTGCCAGCGATATAGCGCAACCAATGACGCGACCAGGGCCAGGTGAACAGGGTGGCCGCCCAGAGCCGGATCTTAAAATTCGGCGATACCAGAACCAGGGCAGCCAGTTTGTCCTGGGCGCTGGGTTGTTGCGCCAACCAGGTCGCCAGGGTACCGCCGGTCGAACAACTGAGAATGATCACCTTACGCCCTAACCGGGACGCAATCTGCCAGGCTTCAGCCGCATCTTTCAACCAGTCACCAGCCGTGGCCTCGCCCAAGGCATCACCACCAACACCGTGACCGCTCAAACGGGCGCCATAGCAATTGGCGCCCAGTGACTGTGCCACCTGTTGTGGAATCGGCGCCAGCTCCTGACGTGTGGCGGAAAAGCCATGAATATAGAGCACCACATATTCGGTCTGTGCCGGATGATCGGGATCGGCAAAGTCGATGGTCTTTTCGCCACCTGGAACAACATTAAAGGCGGCCTCACTGCGTTTTAACCAGGCCGGCAGTTGATCCAGCTCGATCGGCAGCTCTTCAATCAGCCACTCCAATACGACCTTGGGCCGTGGGCCCAGAAACCAGAGCAGGGCCAACGCCACTATGACCAGGATTATCACGATGGTAGTCACGTTTCAGACTCCAACCTGCATTCGAATACACTCTAGCAGAGTATTTATATTTAATTCCTTTTTCCGCAACTCTCACTCAAAAGAATATCCATTTGATACCCTATTGTTGAGATCAACGCCGTGAATTGCTCCACTTCGGCTTCATTGAGCGACCGCTTCATCAGCCGGCGTACCCAATACAGCCATTGCACCTGCTGCTTGCGCTCCAGGCCGCTGAGCCAGGTATTAAAGTCAGCCTCGGCCAGGCTGAGCGCATCGCGCCGGGCATGATTGCGTTGGCGCAGTTGATACCAACAGCGCAAGGCGCGTCCGATCATCGCCAGCGCAAAGTCCAGATTAGCAATCGGCCCCAACTGCCAGTGCTCGTAACCCGGAACACGAGAAACCCACTGGAAAGTAACGCCATCGCGACCGGCAAAACCACCGGCCAGTCCACCCAGAACACCGCCACTGATCGCGCCCAGCAACAAAGAGGAGCCACCGACTGCCGCATCGACCGCCAAACCCGACATAGCACCGGCAGCGCCACTGAGCGATGCCAAGCGCGCGCGTGACAAGCCCCAGACGCGCCACTCGCGAGCATCGGTTAAATCCTCTTGCGCCAGCGCCGGCCATTCACTGCGCCAGTCCAGGTCGTGATGACCATAGATGTCCGCCAGACGTTGGCGCAGTCCCTGCTCCAGCCGCTGCAAAGCCTGGTTGTACTGCGCCAGACCCGCCGCGCGAATCTGCTCGCGAGGCCCGGCCATGGGCAGTTGCAATTGCAACCGAAACAGTCGCTCGAAATACAATAGCAAAGCCTCGGCCGCCTGATCGTGGCGCTGTTGGCGTTGCTCAGCCAGCGCATCAACGCCCTGAAGCAGAGCTTCGCGCCAGGGTGGATGCACCTCGGCCAGCGACCGCAGTAACGCCAGATGCTGATCAAAAGGCGCCACCATCGGATCAAAGCGACGCACCAGAGAAAAATACTGGCTTAACGCTCGTTGCCACTGATCGGCATGACGATCATTGCCAATGGGATTGAGCAACGCCAAACGTGGCTGGGCAGTCCAGGACAATAACTGAAGCTCGGCATCAAAGAGCGCACTGAACGGCTGGCTGACATCGACCACATAGACGATACCGGCGCCCTTTAAGATCGGTTCCAGCAACGCACAATCATCACTAAAACGCGGATCATCCCGATGCTGGTCAACAAAAGCAGCCAGCAAGGCCGGACGTTCGGACGCATCCGCTGCGCGTTCGTTGCACCAATCCAAGATTTGCCGCGCACGCTGAAAGCCGGGCGTATCGACCAGCTCATACAGCGTCCGATCACCGAGCAATAACCGATAGCGATGCGCACTCAGGGTGGTGCCACTGACTGGACTCACCTCAATATGATCGTCCTGCACCAGCGTCGATACCAGACTGGACTTACCCTGGTTGGGATGGCCGACGACGGCGAAACGCGGTGCTGTGGCGTCAGTCATGATCCGCTCCCGCCCAGCATAGAATCACCGGCAGATCGGTTAACTGATGGCGCTGCATAAAAGCCCGCCAGTTACGCGCCAGGTTCAGTGAATCAAGCGACTCACCGCGCCGCGCCAGCAAATATAGCCGCGGACTCCCGCCAGCCTGGCGATGTTGCAGTAACAGGTCCGCCAGATCCCCGGTTGGCACCAAGCCCGCTGGGCAATACCAGGCCGATAACAAAGCTGCTTGCTCTGCAACCAGGCGTACATCGTCACGTTGCGACGCTGAGCCCAGACGGACACAGCCATCTGCGGCTCGAAAGCTCGCGGCCAACTGCCAGATAAAACCAGCTTCGGCTGGTACTGAAAATTGTTCTTGCAGCGGAGTGACTTCTGGAGTGGTCACCGAATCGGCAGCGTCCAGTGATTGATATTGTAAAGCTTGGTCGGGTGGCGTCTGGAAACGCGCACGCAATTGATGATTATGTTGCGGCCAGTACCGCAAAGCGGTGCTCAGGCGCAGCTGGAAAACCAGCAATAATAAAACCACCGGCAACAACACCCACAGCGCCACCACCTGGCTCAACCAGGCAGCCCAGTAATAAGAAAAATCCAGCAGGGATTGTTGCCAGCCAGTAACGCTTCCGGCTTGGGAGGCACTGATGAGCAGTGGGTCCGGTGCGTCCAACCAACCCAGCGTCAGCACTGCCAGACCCTCATCCATAAAGCCACTGACTGCCGGAACAGAGGTGCTCCAATAAAACACCACTTCACGGCTGAGTAGCATTAGCCACAGGGTCACCAAGGCAGCGAGGGTAAAGGTTAGCTGAGCCAGCAATGACTGACGCGCGCACCACAAGCCGATCACTCTGTCCTGATGGCGAGTCAGCAAAGGCCGCCACCAGGGCGCTCGATTGGCGCTCAACAGTGCGGTGGATTGCCAAACCCAGAGCAACAGCGGGAACAACCAAAACAGCGCCAGAAAACCCAACAGATGGATGCCGCCGCTGGGCCAGACATTCACGCCGATCATCGCCAGCACACCATTAACGGCAGCCAAAACAGGCCAGTAGCGCACCAGCCATAACCGCTGTTGACTGGGTAATGCCCGCGCCTGCTGCAAAAAAGTGGACCAGTCAGTGACTGGTCCAGGCTGAAAATCGGGGTCGGCATCGAGCCAACGCAAGCCGAGGTCGAGTTGATCGCTAGCCTTAATGGCGAGGCTCCTTGAAGCGCAACAAAAGCTTAAGTGTCGGGCTCAGCGCCACCCAGTTCAAGCCTGATCAGCAGCCTCGGCTTCCTGATTCAACAATTTCCGTTTGCGCTCCACACCCCAGCGATAGCCGCTGATCGATCCATCGGCGCGGGTGATTCGATGGCACGGCACCGCTACCGCCAGCTTGTTGGCAGCGCAGGCACCGGCAACAGCGCGGCTGGCCTCGGGCCGACCCAAACGCGCCGCCAACTCGGCATAACTCAAGGTCTGACCGGCAGGTACAGTGCGCAGCGCCTGCCAGACCTGGCACTGAAAGGCCGTGCCCTGAATATCCAGCGGCAAGTCCAAATCCAATTCCGGCTGCGCTAAAAAGGCCACCACCTGCGCCAGCAGTTCATCGAAGGCGTCACCGGCTGCAATCAACTCGGCCTTGGCAAAGGTGTGCTGCAAACGCTCAAGCAGACTGTCGGCGTCATCGGCCAGCTCGATGCCACAGATGCCACGCTCGCTGGCAACCACACCCACCCAGCCCAGATGACAAAGCGCCAGCCCATAATGCAATCGCTGCCCCGGCGCACCACGACGGTAATCGGAAGGTGACATCGACAGCCGCGCCCGAGCCGCCTCGAACAACCGACTGCTGGAACCGTAGCCCGCGGCATAGCTGGCTTCGGTAACACTGGCGGCGGTCTTCAAAGCGCTTTTCAGCCGACCGGCGCGGAACTCCGTGGCGTACTGATGCGGGGTTACGCCCATCAGCCGGCGAAACAGCCGCTGAAAATGCCATTGGCTCAGTTCCAGATCGGCAGCCAGATCGGCCAGGGTTGGTGTTGGATCTTCGTTTTCCAGTCGTCGGCAGATGGCGACTAAGGCCTGGCGCTGCTGCTGTTCGCGTGTCTTAGCATCCGGCCGGCAGCGCTTGCAGGGCCGAAAACCGGCGGCTTCGGCGGCGGCCAGCGAATCGAAAAAGCGGACATTCTCGCGCAGTGGCCGACGCGAGGCGCAGCCCGGTCGGCACACCACACCGGTGGTGATGACGGCATAAAAAAACAGCGCCAGGCTATCGAAACGGCGTTCAACCAGGGCCGTCCAACGTTGGTCATCGAGCGAGTAAGTGTTAACAGTCATCATCCTATCTCCTGAGTTCAGCGATCTTGACCCAGACTATTGCGGCCAGCAAGCGCCCTCACTCCGTGCCTTGCGCTGCAATTTTTCAAGCTGTCGTCAGCGGCACTGATTTGCTCTAATACCGCCAACTGTTTACCGATCAGGATCCTCGATGCGCTACGACTGGATCGTCTTCGACGCCGACGACACCCTCTTCGACTTCGGCCAGGCTGAACATCACGCCATTGGTCGCCTGCTTACCGGCATTGGTTTGGCCGACACCGCCGAACACCGCGAACTCTACTCGGGCATCAACCGCCATCTGTGGCAGGAAATGGAACGCGGCGCCATTCGTCCTGAAGCCATCAAGCTGATGCGTATCCGACGATTATTCGACGAAGTCGGTGCCGATGAACCTGCCGAGCCCTGGGCCGAGCGCTTTCTCGACTTTCTGGCCGAAGGTTCCACCTTAATAGCCGGCACCTTAAGCACGCTGCAGCGCCTGGCCGAGCATGCCAGCCTGGCGGTACTCACCAATGGCCTGACCCGAGTCCAGCGACCTCGGCTGGAACATTCTGGTTTAGCGCCCTTGATCAGTGCACTGGTGGTCTCCGAAGACGTCGGCGTCGGCAAACCCGACCCGCGCATTTTCGAAGCCATGAATCTGGCCATGGGTTCACCAGAACGCGACCGGGTATTGATGGTGGGTGATCGTTACGAGACCGACATCCAGGGTGGGCGCAATTACGGCTGGGATACCGCCTGGCTAACCCCGACTGTGCCAGCCGATCTGGAGCCGCCGACGCGTCATATTCAACGCATCGAAGACCTGGCCAGCTGGCTGCTGAATGACTGACGGGCTGCGCATCGCAAGTTATAACGTTGCGCTGAATCGAAGCTCAGCCACGGCCCTCACCACCGAACTCAAAGGCGCCGGCAGTGCGCAATTGCGCGCGGTGATTAAGGTCATACAGGCGCTCCAAGCCGATGTGCTGGTACTCAACGAAATCGACCGCGACCGCGATGCAAGCAACCTCGATTTACTGACCGAACGCTGGCTGCAGCCGGCCGGACTGGACTACCCATATCGCTACTTTGCAGCGGTCAATACCGGCGTCGATTCCGGCCGCGATCTGGTTAAAGACGGTCAACAAAAAACCACGCCGTTTGGCTTCGGCGCCTTCCCGGGCCAGTACGGCATGGCGGTGTTGTCGCGCTGGCCCATCGACTTGTCTGCCAGCCGAACCTTTCAGCATTTTTTGTGGCGCGACCTGCCCGGTGCCAGCTTGCCCAAAAAGCCTGACGGCTCGGATTTTTACAGCAGCGACGACCTCGCAGTGCTGCGGCTGTCGAGTAAATCGCATTGGGATTTAGTGATTCAAGCGCCGAGCGGGCCTTTCCATCTATTGGTCAGCCATCCAACGCCGCCAGCCTTTGACGGCCCGGAGCGACGCAACGCCTATCGCAACAACGATGAAATTCGTTTCTGGTTGGAGTATCTAAATACGAAGACTGATTCAAAAAACCTGACCGACGATCAAGGTGGTAACGGCGGGCTGGCAGACAACACCGCCTTCGTTATTGCCGGCGACCTGAACGCCGATCCGGAAGCCGGTGACAGCCTGGGCGCCATCCAACAATTACTCAGCCACGCCCGACTGCAAGATCCAAAGCCGGTGAGTGAAGGCGCGCAACAACGCTGGCCAAAAGGCAATGGACGACAAACCGCCGACTGGGGACTCAGAGCCGATTACTTATTGCCCTCAACGGAATTCCGGCTAGAACAAGCCGGCGTCTTTTGGCCCACCGAGGGCAACTTGGCCGAGGCGGTTCGCACCGCCTCGGATCATCGACCGGTCTGGGCCGACTTAAGCTTCAGCCTTTTTTAACGTGTTCGGCCAAATACAGCCAGGTATCAAGCACCGAATCCGGGTTCAGTGATACCGATTCGATGCCTTCGTTCATCAGCCATTCGGCAAAGTCGGGATAATCCGACGGACCCTGGCCACAAATACCGATGTATTTGCCCTGCTTACGGCACGCTTGAATCGCCATACTCATCAAGCTTTTCACCGCCGCATCGCGCTCGTCAAAGCTGCCGGCCACCAGTCCGGAATCGCGATCCAAGCCCAGCGTCAACTGAGTTAAATCGTTGGAGCCGATGGAAAAGCCATCGAAGTATTTCAGGTAATCGTCGGCCAATAACGCATTGGTCGGCAGCTCGCACATCATGATGACTTTCAAGCCGGCCTCGCCCGACTTCAATCCATTTTGCGCCAGCAACTCAACCACCTGACGGCCTTCTTCGACGGTGCGCACAAAGGGTACCATCAACTGGACGTTATCCAGACCGAGCTGCTCACGCACCCGCTTCATGGCGCGACATTCCAGCTCAAAACAATCGCGGAAACTGTCGGCAACATAGCGCGAGGCGCCACGGAAACCGATCATCGGATTTTCTTCCGCCGGTTCATACAAGGAACCGCCGACCAGGTGCGCATATTCGTTCGATTTGAAATCGGACAAGCGCACGATCACCGGTTTCGGATAAAAAGCAGCGGCGATCGACGCCACGCCTTCGACGATTTTCTCGACGTAAAATTCCACCGGGCTGGGATAACCGGCCATGCGATGATCAATGCTTTCACGCACTTCCACCGGCACATCTTCGTAGTTCAGCAAAGCTTTGGGATGTACACCGATCATCCGATTGATGATGAATTCCAAGCGCGCCAAACCCACGCCCGCATTGGGCAGCGAGCGGAAATCGAAAGCACGATCCGGGTTGCCGACATTCATCATCACCTTGAACGGCAATTCCGGCATCGCCGATAAATCACTCTCGTCGACGTTGTAGTCAAGCAAGCCGGCATAGACCCGGCCGGTATCACCTTCAGCGCAAGAAACCGTCGCTTCAATGCCGCTGCTCAGGCGCTCGGTGGCATCACCACAACCGACCACCGCCGGTATGCCCAACTCACGCGCAATGATCGCCGCGTGGCAGGTGCGGCCGCCGCGATTGGTGACGATGGCGGAAGCCCGTTTCATGATCGGCTCCCAATCCGGGTCGGTCATATCGGTGACCAGCACATCGCCCGCCTGCACTTTGTGCATCTCACCGAGGTCGTGAATCACCTTGACCGGGCCGCTGCCGATGCGCTGACCAATGGCACGACCTTCAATCAGAACCTTGCCGTGCTCCTTCAGCGCATAACGTTCGATCACCGTTGCCGAACCCTGGCTCTTCACCGTTTCCGGCCGGGCCTGGACGATATACAACTGACCGTCGCTGCCATCGCGCACCCATTCAATATCCATCGGGCGGCCGTAATGCTGCTCAATGGTCATCGCCTGGCGCGCCAGTTCCTGTACTTCGTCGTCGCTAATCGCAAAACGCAGCCGGTCTGCTTCCGGCACCTCGACGGTTTCGACCGAGCGGCCGGTTTCAGTGGCTTCGCCGTAGATCATCTTGATCAGTTTGGAGCCTAAATTGCGCCGTAAAATGGCGTCGTGGCCGGCTTTGAGTGCTGGCTTGTGGACATAAAATTCGTCCGGGTTTACCGCGCCCTGCACCACGGTTTCACCCAAGCCATAGGCTGCGGTGATAAACACCACCTGATCGAAACCGGATTCAGTATCGATGGTAAACATCACACCCGAAGCACCGATGTCAGAACGCACCATGCGCTGCACCCCGGCGGAGAGCGCGACCAGACTGTGGTCAAAACCTTTATGCACGCGGTAAGCGATGGCACGGTCGTTAAACAGCGAGGCAAAGACTTCCTTGATCGCCTGCAACACCGAGTCAATACCGCTGATATTGAGAAAGGTTTCCTGCTGGCCAGCAAAGGAAGCATCGGGCAAATCTTCGGCAGTTGCTGAAGAGCGCACCGCGACCGAAATCTCCGGGTTGGCCTCGCTCAGTTCGGCGTAGGCGACCCGCACAGCGGCTTCCAGTTTTTCCGGAAACGGCGCTTCCATCACTTCGGCACGTATCTGCTTGCCGGCGCGCGCCAAGGCTTCAACGTCGTCGACATCCAGCGCTGCCAGAGTGGCGTCGATGCGTTCTTTCAGGCCTTCATATTGCAGAAATTCACGATAGGCATCGGCCGTTGTCGCAAAGCCACCGGGTACGGAAACACCAGCGTCCGCCAAGTTACTGATCATCTCGCCCAGGGACGCATTCTTGCCGCCGACCTGACCGACATCACCAATACCGAGATGTTTGAAATCAATTACGAAATCCATCTGCTTACCCTCCCGCCTGGATGGCCGTGTTGTTCTTATAGTGCACTACTCTAGCGGTCAGCCCGATCAATCCAGGCATTTTTTCGTTGAATGTTCGCCATTCGTCATTCGAATAACGATGGCAACTTTCTATAGATGACAATAGCTCACCAAGAGCGCTACTGTCTGATCTGCGTCAGTCAATGGAAGGATTTGTCATGGCCACCCGTTCTATTTACTTCATTTCCGACAGCACCGGCATTACCGCCGAGACCGTTGGTTACAGTTTGTTATCGCATTTCGACGGACTGGAATTTAACGAAACGGTCATGTCCTTTATCGACACCGAAACCAAGGCGCGCAATGCGGTCGATCGCATCGCCCGCGATGCTCGTAACAGTGGCCTGCAACCGATCATCGTGGAAACCATTATCGATCCCAAAGTACGGGCGGTGATCCATGCCAGCGACGCTCACGTGGTGGATGTCATCTCTACCTTTCTGTCGCCGCTCGAAAAGCTGCTCGGCCAGCCGGCCAATATTCGCATTGGACGACCCCAGGTATCGGCACATCAGGGACGTTACCAAAGGCGTATCGATGCCATGCAGTTTGCACTGGAAAACGACGATGGCCGCCGCACCCAGCACTACGATCAGGCCGATATTATCTTGGTGGGAGTATCACGGTCGGGCAAAACCCCAACCAGTATTTACCTGGCCTTACAGGCCAATGTTTATGCGGCTAATTACCCGCTGACGATGGATGACTTTGATCACCCCAAATTGCCACCGGTGCTGCAAAGCCATCGCGATAAACTCTATGGATTGACCATTGCGCCACGCCGGCTGCATCAAATCCGGCATGGCCGAAAGGCCGACAGTGACTATGCTTCATTAAGACAATGCGAAGATGAGGTGCGAATGACCGAAGCGTTGTTTAAGCGCTTCGGCATTCCCTTTATCGATACCACTCAATTATCGATCGAAGAAATTTCCACTCGCATTCTGGTAGACAAACGTCTGCGTGAAAGGACTAGAAACTAGCGCACACTGCGATACTCACTCCAGTCGTTTAACTGGGTAAATACCAGTTGCCACAGCTGACCCTGACGCGAACGAAAATAGCCGGCACAGGCATGCAAATAATATCGCCACATCCGCCGGAAACGTTCGTCGTACTCGGGCAAATCATCCCAGGCCGCATCGATATTTTTTGCCCATGCCATCAAAGTTTTATCGTAATCAGGCCCGAAATTATGCCAGTCTTCCAGACGTAAAAGATCAACACTATTGATGGTTATTTCTTTACGTGAAGGCACTTTGCCATTGGGAAAGATGTACTTATGAATAAAGGGTTCAGGCGCCTTGGTTGTGTATTCGTCGCCGATGGTGTGCAACAAAAAGATGCCGTTATCGCTCAGCAATTGGGTCACTTTATTAAAGAAGGTGCGATAATTTTTAACACCCACGTGCTCAAACATCCCCACTGAAACGATGCGATCATAATGCCCAGTCAGCATACGATAGTCTTGTAGGATGATTTCCACCGGCAGCCCCTGAACGTTCTCACACGCCAACTTCTGCTGTTCGCGGGAAATGGTCACACCGGTGACTTCTACGCCGTAATTCTCTGCGGCATAAGCAGCCAGACCACCCCAACCACAACCGATGTCGAGCAATTTCATGCCCGGCTCCAGCTTGAGCTTGCGACAGATCAGGTCGAGTTTATGGGTCTGAGCATCGGCCAGGTTATCGGCCTGTGCCCAATAGCCGCAGCTATAGATCATGCGCGGATCAAGCATACGTCGATAGAGGTCGTTGCCAATATCGTAATGAGCCTCACCAACATGAAAGGCGCGTTTAATACTCTGGAAATTGAACAGTTTGAAAGCCACCGCACTGAACACTAACTTCAGTTTGGCCAGCCCAGGAACACGCTCATCCAAATAAGCCCCCAATATATGAGCGAACATTTCATCAAGCTGCGCACAATCCCACCAGCCATCCATATAAGATTCTCCCAGGCCAATAGAGCCATCGCGGAGAATGCGTTTATAAAAGTTGGTGTTGTATATCTGGATATCCCATGGCCGGTCGCCATTGATTTTTATATCGGCCAGGGCCAGCAATTGCACAAAATAATCGGGAGGAGTGTGTTCGATGCCGCGCTGTACATTCTGTTGCATCATTGCAACGGTGTCGGCTGTCCCTGCCGGTCTGGTGGTATCAGTATTAGTATCCATTCCGTACTCCTGTATAAATAATTGATACAAGAGCCTCGGTACTGCTAACGACATTCATTCCTTGAACATCGCAAACCGGGGCGTTTCCCCAAGAAAGTTATTCCCTAAAACCCCGCTATTCGAATTAATTCAAGCAATGCTGTCAATAGCTGAATCGTACAGCGGTTTATGCCCCGCTGTTATCCTGGCCGTCCTGTGACTTCAGTCGCAATACCAACGTTTCAATTTCGGCATCGCGGATATTATTTTCCGCTAAATGTCGCGCCATATTCAGCAAATAATCCCGGCTGGAACCACGGCCACCAGTGGCATGGCGAATCATCTCAACCTTGTTATCCAGACTTGGCTGCACAACCTGCGGATGGCCTTCATTCACCACCATGGTCAGAGCCGCAACGCTGCGTCCATCAGATAGATCAATAGGTAACCACAGCGGGATATAACAGTCAGTGACCAGTTCGCGGGCAATCAAACGCTGTAAGGATGCCTGCAACTGCTGTTCGTCGAGCCGAAAAGCATGTCCTTCGCAACTGCCGCCAGGCTGATGGCGAATCCCCAAAACCAGACCAGGGCGCTCAGGTGAACCACGGTGTACCGTTGCTTTGATGCACATTTCGCGACGGTAATGCGTCAGGCTGGCGGGTTGATCTTCGACCACCGCCATCTCCGGATTCCAGATCAACGAACCATAACCAAAAACCCAGACCGGACCGTCATCGGGTTTGTGCTGCAGTACAAAACGTTCTATGGCGGCCAGATCGGTTAAATCCGCCTGCGCCAGAAACGCCTTGGCTCGATGCATCATGATTCAGACTCCAGCCAGTACCCAGGCCAACACCAGCGGCATCACCACCAGACTGGCAGCATTGGCAAACAACACCATGGCAGCAACCTGGTCCGGTTGCTGGTTATAGCGTTCAGCAACCAGATAATTCAACACCGCCGGCGGCAAAGCGCCGAACAGCAATAACATACCGGCCTGCACCGGCGGCAGGTCGAACATCAACACCAGCGGCCAGGCAATCAGCAGACCCAAGATCGGCGCGGCGATGGCACTGATCAGGCCAATGCGCCAGCCACTCAAATCGAGTTTGACCAGCCGAACACCGAGCGAAAACAACATCAAGGGTACTGCTATATCACCCAGCAATTGCAGTGAGCGTACCAACCAGTCCGGCAGGCTGATGTCGAAACCGGCGATCAATAAACCGCCCACCGCGGCCAGAATCATCGGGTTTTTCAGTACCGCCAGCAAATGAGTACGCGGGTTTAGCAGCCACATCCCAACGGTGAAATGCAGGGTGTTTTCAACGATGAATAAGATCACCGCCACCGGCATATATTGCTCACCAAAGGTAAAGAGGAACAACGGCAACCCCATATTGCCGCTGTTACGAAACATCATCGGCGGCACAAAGGTCTTCCACTGGGCACCAATCATGCGTCCTAAAGGCCAGGCCAGCAGGCCGGGTAGCAAGGTCACCAGAATAGCCGCCAATGTCAGAGGGCCGAACTGACTCAACTCCAAGGGCCGGGAAGCGAACACACTGAGAATCAGGAAGGGCGTAAACACATCCATATTAATGCGATTGGCCGCTTCCATATCCGGCGCATGACGTCGCCCGTACAGATAACCCACCAAAACCACCAGAAAAATCGGTACAACGATGGCGGCAATACGTTCGATCATTGATTAGCCTTAGCGCTTGCTGCGCGTCCCAGATAATGCACCCAGATCAACCACAACACGGCGAAACTCGCTTCATAGCCTCGCTGCCACAGCCCCGGCCACCAGTCGCGGTGCCAGAACGCCCATTGCAACAGCACAAAGCAGGCCAGCAGAAGGCCCTTTAGCAAGACAACCGTTACATTCAGATTCGGCAGCCGCCAACCGACAATCAGCGCACCGGCGTAGAGCACCCACACCAGGGTGTTGTGCACTAATTGCGTGACTGAGCCATCCAGCGGACAGTTCAGATCACAAGGAAAAACCATGCGGCCAATCAGACTGGCGGCAAAGGCAATGGTGCCAAAGCGCAGCCAGCTATCCAGACGTTGCGGCTCCAACTGTTTGCGCACAGCCTCGACCGTACCCATCCAGAAAGCGCCACTGAGCAGGAAAATGCCATTGGCCAGAGAACGCCCGCTGTGCTCCAGCGCGCCCAGTTCATTAATCAGCTGCGTTGGCACCACTGAGCCCAACAACCAGGGCAACACCACCAATACCAGGGCCGATAGCCAGCTTAAAAAGATTGCTTTGGTCACAACCACTCCAGCGCGAAAAGGCATTAGCTTAACGGCGCGTTGGAGACAGGGAAAGCCAACTCTGCCCAACGCATCATTGCCGCTGGTGCAACGCTTTGACACAGTTCAGCGGAGTGATTTCCACCCGCGCCTTGCGTATAATCCGCGCGCCCTACACCTTTCACCGGTTTCGGCATGGCTACCGCGCCAAGCGCCAACGCTTCGCTCTGAATTCCTGCGACGTGCCTCGACGACTGCATGCGGCCCAGCTGTGTCGGTTCATTGATGCACGCAGGTACTGTTACGTTATGCCAGATCTTTTAACACCTTTGCTCATCGCCCTCGCCGTGCTGGCGTTGCTGGGCGTCATCCTCGAAGAAGTCACTCACGTCAATAAAGCTAAGGTCACTTTGTTTTTCGGCACCGTCGCTTGGGTATTGTTGTATATCTTCGCCGAAACACCGGCGGCCATCGACGACGTCACACGGAACTTCAGTGAGAATCTGGGCGAGATCGCCAACCTCTGGCTGTTCTTAGTGGCGACCATGACCTTCGTCGCCTACCTGAACAAAAAAGGCATGATCGAAAACCTGATCTACCTGTTCATGCCCAAGGAAGTCAGCGAAAAAACACTGCTGTTTCTCACCGCCATTTTCTGCTTTGTATTCAGTTCGCTGGCCGACAACATCACCGCCACCTTGGTGTCGATGACGCTGGTATTGTCGTTAAAACTGGAACCGAAAAAGACCGTGCGTTTTGCCACTTTGGTGATCTTCGCGGTGAACTCCGGCGGTGTCGCCTTGATTACCGGCGACGTCACCACCTTGATGATTTTCCTGGCTGGTAAAATTGGCATCGCCGACTTACTGTCGCTGAGCGCGCCGGCATTTATTGCCGTTATGGCGCTGGCCTTTATGCTGTCGTTTGGTTTGAGCGGTCGTGTGGTAATCGAACAGAACCGCCACGATGTACGTCGTGTCGACATGATTATCGCCGCCATTTTCTTGCTGACCATTTTCGCCACCATCATCGGCAATGCTCTCTATCAAATACCTCCGGCGCTGACCTTTTTGTGCGGCCTGTCGGTGATGTTTTTGGTGTCGCGTTTCTACAACGACGACGAAGATCAGATTCTCGAATTCATTCGTACCATCGAGTTCGAAACACTGTTGTTCTTCCTGGGTATTTTGTTGCTGGTGGGCATGCTCAAGGAAATTGCGGTGCTGGAAATGATCGCGCATCAGTACAGCGAAGCGCCTTCCTTTATTGCCAATTACATCATCGGTTTTGTTTCGGCTCTGGTCGACAACGTCCCGCTGACAGCCGCCTTGCTGAAGTCCGATATCGATATGGACGCTACCGCCTGGATGGGCCTGACCTACGCCGTAGGCGCCGGTGGTTCGCTGCTGGTTATCGGTTCAGCCGCAGGTATCGTCGCCATGAGCAAGGTCAAAGAGCTGACCTTCAAATCGCACATGGCATCCATCTGGTTACTTATTCCGGCTTATACTCTGGGTTATTATCTGGTGTATTTGCTGGGTAGCTGGATGCACGGCAGCGCATAAATTCCACACTAAAAATCACCAAAAAAGGGCGCCGAAGCGCCCTTTTTATTTGGCTGAAAACATCAGCCTGTCACCAAGATATCAGCCATTCACTTCTTTAAAAGTGGCGGCCATTTCTTTGGACGGCTCAGCCGTCATCTGGCTAACAATGACAATAGCCAGGGTCGACAGAATAAAGCCCGGAACGATCTCGTACATATCGAACAAACCGCCAGACAGTTGTTTCCAGAGCACCACGGTCACACCACCAACGATGATACCGGTCAGGCAACCAAGGCGGTTCATGCGCGGCCAGTACAGCGACAAAATCACCGCCGGACCGAAGGCGGCACCAAAACCAGCCCAGGCATAAGACACCAGACTCAGCACGCTGCTGTCCGGGTTCAGCGCGAACAGCCAGGCGATAATGGCAATCACCACCACAGCCGCACGACCGATCTTGACCAGCAACTGCGGGTCGGCGTCTTTATTGAACAAAGATTTATAGAAATCTTCGGTCAACGCAGAAGACGATACCAGCAACTGTGAATCGGCCGTGGACATAATCGCCGCCAGAATCGCCGCCAACAAAATACCGGCGACCAGCGGATGGAAGATGCCTTGAACCAGGCTGATAAAGACGGTTTCCGGGTCCGCCAAAGCGGTCTCAAAATAACCATTACCGGCGATACCCACCAGCAATGCGCCGGCCATACCGATAAAGGTCCAGGTCACAGCAATGCGACGCGCAGTCGGCACTTCAGCGCGGCTTTTAATGCCTTTGAAACGCGCCAGAATGTGCGGCTGACCGAAGTAACCCAGCCCCCAGGCCAGTGACGAGATAATCGCCATGGCGCCCAAAGTGCTGCCATCCGGAGTGGTAAACATGCTGAGCATATTGGGGTTGGTATCGGTCAGTACGCCAACCGGACCCTGACCAACGGCAATCAGCGCGGCAATCGGCACCAGGATCAGCGCCGCGGCCATCAACAGACCTTGTACCAGGTCCGTCCAGGAAACCGCCAGGTAACCACCGAACAGGGTGTAGGAAACCACCGCCAGCGTACCGATGGTGACGGCCAGGGTGTAGTCGAGACCGAAAACGCTCTCGAACAGCTTACCGCCGGCGACCAGACCGGAGCTGGTGTAGAACAGGAAGAACAGCAAAATAAAGAAGGCTGCGATGACCCGAATCCAAACGGTGTCTTCAAAGCGATTGCTGAAATATTGCGGTAAGGTCAGGCTGTCAGACGCGGCTTGGGAATAAGCGCGCAGACGCGGTGCCACCACCAACCAGTTCAGGTAGGTGCCGACCAACAGGCCAATGGCAATCCAGGAAGCGCCCAGACCGGAAGCGTAAACCGCACCGGGCAAACCCAGTAACAGCCAGCCGGACATGTCCGACGCACCGGCAGACAGTGCCGACGGCCAAGGCCCCAGGGAACGACCACCAATAATGTAGTCTGACAAGTTGGTGGTACGGCGATAAGCCCAGACACCAATCCATAGCATCACCGCCAGATAGGCGATAAAGGTCAAACTGATCGCAAACATATTGCTCATAGTTGACTCCAGGTTGTAGTTGTTTTGATCAATGCTGATTCGAGCATGACGTTATTGTTATCCGGCAACAGCCGGTTCACTCAGCTTTGTTGCGCTCACCCGCAACAAAGCTGAGCAGTGGCCGCCAACACACAGCGGCAACTTCGGTCACCACTTAATCGTCGGTTTCCAGCGACAACAGAGTGGCATTACCGCCCACGGCAGTGGTGTTGATGGTGCGCACCCGCTCGGTGGCGAAGCGCTTGATGTAGTTCGGACCGCCGGCTTTGGGACCGGTACCCGACAGACCCCGGCCGCCGAACGGCTGCACGCCAACCACGGCACCAATCTGGTTGCGGTTCACGTAGCAATTACCGACGCGCGCCCGGGCTTCGATATAAGCCGCCGTGGCTTCGTTGCGACTGTGAATACCCAGCGTCAGGCCATAGCCGGTGTTGTTGATGTCTTCGATGACCTGATCCAGTTCACGACCTTTAAAGCGGTGGATGTGCAGAATGGGACCAAACTGTTCGCGGCCGATTTCGTGGAAGCCTTCGATGGTCAGTGCCACCGGCGCCAGGAAGTGACCGTGCTCAGTGCCCTCGCCCAGTTCGGCTTGGGCCACCACCCGGTCTTTGGCACGCCAGTTCTCAACGTATTCCGACAACGCCTGATGCGCCTTGGCGTCGATGACCGGGCCGGAATCGGTGGCATAAAACTGAGGATTACCGATCTTCAATCGACCCAAAGCACCGCCGATCAATTCAATAATTCGATCGGCAATATCTTCCTGCACACAGAGCACGCGCAGCGCCGAACAACGCTGACCGGCGCTGGCGAAAGCCGACTGCATCACGTCAGCCACGACCTGTTCGGGCAAGGCGGTTGAATCGACGATCATGGCGTTCTGACCGCCGGTTTCGGCGATCAAGGTAGGAATGGCACCGTCACGCTGCGCCAAGGTGCGATTGATGCGATGCGCGGTTTCGGTGGAACCGGTGAAAGCCACGCCGACCAAACGCTCATCCGGTAACAAGGCGTCACCTAAAGTTGCCCCCGCGCCCGGCAAATAATGCAACACATCGGTCGGCACACCGGCCTGATGGAACAGTTCGATGGTACGGCCAGCAATCAAAGAAGTTTGCTCGGCTGGTTTCGCCAACACGGTATTACCGGCCACCAGCGCTGCACAGATCTGGCCGGTAAAAATCGCCAGCGGGAAGTTCCAGGGGCTGATGCACAAGAACACACCGCGGCCTTCGTAATAGTGCTCGTTGCTCTCACCAGTCGGTCCTGGCAACAGCGTCGGCTCGCTCATATTGGCGCGTGCCTCGTTGGCGTAATAGCGGCAGAAATCGACGGCTTCGCGCACTTCATCGATGCTGTCCTGCAGCGTTTTACCGGCTTCACGCGCACAGAGCGCCATCAGCTCGGCGGTGTTGGCTTCCATTAAATCGGCCAGCTTATCCAGGCAGGCCGCACGCTTAACGGCGGGCGTACGATTCCAGCTGGACCAGGCCTGATGCGCAGAGGCCAGGGCTTCACTGGCCAGCTCAGCGGTAGTCCAATCCAACTGACCGACGCTCTGGCGAGTGTCGTAAGGCGAAACAATAGTCTGGGTTTCGCCGGTCGCTACCGCCTTGCCCGCTACCAGCGGTTTCAGGTTCCATTGGGTTTGATCGAAACTGGCGATGTCTTCCAACAAGGGTTCACGCTCGAACGCCACCGCCAGGTTATAGCCTTGAGAATTGCGTCGGCTTTCGCCAAACATTTCACTGGGGCGCGGAATTTTCGGGTTACGAAAGACCGGATGACGCAAAGCCACTTCAACCGGCGATTGCACCAGATCACCTATTGGAGTTTCGGCATCGACCAGACGATGCACAAAGGAAGAGTTGGCACCGTTCTCCAGCAGACGACGCACCAGATAAGGCAACAAATCTTTATGCGCACCGACCGGCGCATAAATACGCACCGTTGGTTTATCGGATTCCAGCAGACTGTCGTAAAGCGCATCGCCCATACCGTGCAGACGCTGGAATTCAAATTCGCGTTGCGGGTTCAGCCGCGCCAGTTCGGCAATGGATGCCACGGTGTGGGCATTGTGCGTTGCAAACTGCGGATAGAGCGCACCACCAACGGCGTCGCTCATCAGAAAACGCGCACACACCAGATAAGACACATCGGTGTTTTCTTTGCGTGTGTACACCGGGTAATCAGCCAGGCCCAACTGCTGGGCGTGCTTCACTTCGGTATCCCAGTAGGCGCCTTTAACCAGACGAATCGGAATGATGTCGCCCTGCTCTTGCGCCAGTTTGGTCAGGTAACCGAGCACCGCCAGAGCGCGTTTGGAATAGGCCTGAATCACCAGCCCGAAATGACCCCAGCCGCGTGCGTCTGCGCTGTTAAATACCTGCTTAAATAAACGCAGCGATAACTCCAGTCGATCCATTTCTTCGGCGTCGATGGTGATGCCAACACCCAGGGCGCGCGCTTCCTTAACCAACTGGCTGACCCGATCCGCAAGCTCGGTCATCACATCATCCTGATGCGCTTCTTCGTAACGCGGATGCAAGGCGGACAGCTTGATGGAAATGGTCGGACGCGGCAGCTCGCCCCACTCGTCTTTGCGCTCACCGAGGGTGCGCACGGCTTCCAGATAAGACTGGAAATAACGCTCGGCATCGTGATCGGTAAAGGCCGCTTCGCCGAGCATATCGAACGAATAGGTGTAGCCTTTTTTGCGGTAATCGCGGCCATTTTTGATGGCTTCGCCAATGCTGCGACCGAGCACAAACTGCTTACCCATAATGCGCATCGCCTGGTTCATGGCAGCGCGAATTACCGGTTCACCGGCGCGGTTAATCAGTTTGGAAAGTAAGTTGGCAGGCGAGGTTTCGCGGCTGTCGAGCGAGGTCACCTTACCGGTCAGCATCAAACCCCAGGTCGAGGCGTTGACCAGCAGAGAGTCTGACTTGCCCATATGCTCTTTCCAATCTGCGACCGAGAGTTTGTCGCGAATCAGATCGTCGGCGGTATCGGCATCCGGCACCCGCATCAAAGCTTCGGCCAGACACATCAGGATGACGCCTTCTTCGTTATCGAGGCTGTACTGTTGCAGCAGTTTATCGACCGCGTGAGCAACGTCGCCCTGATCGCGCACCTGTTCGACAATACGGCGCGCCGTGCTTTCTACGTTGGCGCGGCTGCCGTCAGACGGTTCAGCCAGCTCAACCATTTGCGCCATATATTCATCTTCATCGACGGCGTACTGATCACAGATATAGCGGAACCATTGGTCCTCGTCCGCAGAACGGTATTCGCCGGAGAGCGCCCGGGCCGGATCAAACTGAGTCATAGCGGTCGTACCTGTCGGTTTTGTGAATCACTGACCAACCACAGTAGAGCGCCGCTGTTATCGCTGGCTTGTCAAAAAAACCGATTCTTTTGCAAAATAATCCGCTGTTGCGAACCGAGGTCACAGCTTGAACAGAGTGATCTTGACGCCGGAAAACGGCTTAGCTGGATTGCTGACGGCGCACCTGACCGGGCGATAAACCCAGTTCGTTCTTGATGGCGTGAGTCAGCGCGCTTTGGCTGGAAAAGCCGGTTTCGACAGCGATGTCGGCGATGGGATGGGACGAGCAACGCAGCAGCCAGACGGCCTGATCGAGGCGATGCTTCATCACATATTGGTAGGGCGTCATACCGGTGGTCTGACGAAAACGCAGATGAAACTGACTGAGGCTGAGATGGCAGGTCTGGGCCAGTTCGGCGACCGAGACTTTGTCTTGCAGGCGCTGTTTGATCAGTTGATCGATGCGCTCCATATCGAGCCGGCCCGGGCTCTCCTGCGCTCGCAGCGTCTGGCCGGTCAGGCGCTGGTAGAGGCTGTGCAACAGCAAAGCGCTGATGTGTTGCTGCATCTGCGGGTCCTGGCCGTGCAAGTCCAGTTCGTGCGCCATGGCTTTTAATAGCGTGCTGAAGTGGTCGTCCAGTTGGAAATAGTGCGGTCGGTCGAACAGGCGGTCGAGCATTTCCCGGTCGATGCGGCTATCGATGGCGCTGTCCAGATCGAAATCCAGCACCAGCATGCGGTTATCACCCAGGCCCTGGAAGGCATGGCCGCACTCGGTCGGCACCAGACAGCCGCCGCCGATGCGCAACTGCTCACCGCCGGTGCCGTCCAGCTCAAAATCGGCAGCGCCTTCAAAGCCCAGCACGACCTGATGATGACGGTGATGATGGCGATCGCCGCTTTGCGGCATTTGCGCCAACCGACTCACTCCACCCAGCCACATCCTGCCTCCTATCACCGACTAAAGTCGGACCCCGTCTCAGTGGGTGACACCTTAAGCCCCTCCAACTCCGTTGCCAATAGCCAGACGGCCGCCCCTACAAAACGACACCAGAAAGCTTTACAGCCTGACGACTTGTAATTAATATCCAACCGGTTGGTTATTAATGGAGAAACAGCATGGCCCGAACCCGCAGTATCGATCAGCAAGGCATCCTCGATGCCGCCGAAGCGGTGGTCGCCCGCGATGGCGCCACCCGTTTAACACTCGATGCCGTAGCGACTCAGGCCAGCGTCAGCAAGGCATCGGTGCTTTACGATTACAAAAACAAACAAGCGCTGATTGCCGCCGTGGTGCAACGCGCCACCGACAGAGACAACGCCTTTAACCAGAGCCAGATTGACGCTCTGGGCGAAGTCGACAGCCCGACCATTCGCGGCCGCATCAAGGCCGCCAGCCAGCCGTTCCCAGAAGAGTTTGGTGCCGTGGCGCTGCAACTGTGCGCAGCGCTGGCGCAAGACCAAACGCTGCGCGGCATCGTGCAAACCAACCAGCAACAAACCCTGGCATCGGTGCTCGATACCGCCAGCAACCCGCGCGGTGCGCGTCTGGCTTATCTGGCTTTGGAAGGCCTGAAACTGCTGGAGTCGTTTGACTACCTGCACTGGTCCGACGATCAGCGCCGCGAAATTCTTGGTGACATCGAATGGCTGATTAACAGCCAGCCCGGCAAGGCTGCCAAAGCCGACTGAACCCAATATTTAGAGAATTAATTGATGACAACAACGTCTTATTTTTTGACCGGCGGCAGTGGTTACATCGGCCGCAATTTGATTCGTTATTTAATCGCACAGGGCCACTCGGTAGTTGCCCTGGCGCGCAGCGATAAATCCGCAGCCAGTGTCGAAGCGCTCGGTGCCCAAGCCGTCCGTGGTGATGTGCTCGACACCAACCTGGCCGAGGTTATGTCTGGCTGCCAGGTACTGATTCATGCCGCGGCCGATACCGATCACGACAACCGCTCCAAGACCCAATACCAGACCAACGTTGAAGGCACCCGCAATGTGCTCGACAACGCCCGTCGCGCGGGCATTAACAAAGCGCTTTATATCAGCACCGAATCGGTATTGCTGACCGGCAAAGCATTGCGCAACGTTAATGAAGATCAGCCGATTCCAGCAAAAGCCATTGGCGAATACAGCCGCAGCAAAGCCGCCGCCGAACGTCAGGCTTTGGCTTTTGCCAGTGAGGATTTTCAGGTCATCATCGTGCGGCCAAGATTCGTCTGGGGCCGCGACGACACCACCGCACTGCCACACTTGGTGGATGCTGCCCTGTCCGGACAATTGGCTTGGATTGATGGCGGTCGTTACCGCAGCTCCACCACTCATGTTCACAATCTTTGCGTCGGAATCGAACGGGCTTTGGAGAACGGCAACAACGGCGAGGTGTATTTTATCAGCGACGACGAACCGGTTGAGTTTCGTCAATTCGCGACTGATCTGTTAGCCAGCCAAGGCATCAGCGCTCCGGATAAAAGTGTGCCCTTATGGCTGCTGAAAACGCTGGCGGCCGGTGGTGATTTTCTCAGCCGGATAAGCGGTGGTGCTGTTAAAGGGCCGGTGACCCGACAGTCGCTGGCGACCTCTGCTGTTGAGGTCACACTCGACATCAGCAAGGCAAAAACTGAGCTGGGTTATCAACCGGTTATCAGCCGCGCTGAGGGTCTGGCCGAGTTAAAAAACCAAGCCTGGTAACCACTGCGGATAGGCACTAGCCGTCGGCTCGATAGCCATTGACCGACGGCGATTGCCAAGCGGCCAGGTGTGCCGGGTCCGGCCGATAAATGTCCACCAGCAACGGATAACAAGCGGCCGCATCGCTGGAATGACTGGCACTGCAATCGCCACCCGGACAGGCCGAGAGCGCAGCGAGCAAATCCACTTCAGCAAAAAATTCCAGATAGTCGCCCGGCCGCACCGGACTGGCTTTCATAATGTACTGATGGGTATCGAGACTAAAGCCGGTGCACATAAAGACGTTTAACACATCGTGCACAAAAGGTTCGGCCTGCTCGAACGACCAGCCTTTATATTTCGCCAAGGCGCGCGTCAGATTCGAATGACAACAATGATGATAATGCCGACCCGTTAATTGATGCTCGGTGTAAGGGTCGCAGCGCGTACCAATCACATCGTGCACGCTGCAACCTTCTGCATCCCAGCCGTACCAGTCGAGGGTGTCGGCAGTGATGGTTGCCAATGGCCGCAGATACGGAAAGCGACTCCATAACCGATCACCGGTACTCAGATGAGTCCCCTGCAAAGCGCGCGTTTTGCCACTGTAAAAGGCTTCCTTTAAATCGTCTCGATGCCAGAGATTCAGATCACCGACCTGCGGCCCTTCGGTTGAGACGATGCGGAAAAAATGCCCGGCCGGTACCACAAAGGTGCCTGCGGTTCGCGGCTCAATCTGAACGCTTTCCACTAACTTCATGCTAGTGCGCGCCGCTGCCATCGGTGACTGGCTGGCTGCGTGATTGTCATTGGGGTAGGCAACAACGGCGGCTACCGAGCGACGTTCACTGGCATCAGCAGGGGCGGGAAATTGGGCTGGGTATTTCATTCATCATCCGAGTTAATCCGTTTACATCAAAGCATGGGATAAAGGCTTCAGCTTGCCAAGAGCGCGGCTATTCGCGTTCACTTCCTGGTGCATAGGATCAACTGACAGCACGTTCTTGGTGCGACATTGTCGATAAAGGCCGGACTGATTGACGCACTTTCTGGTTATTAATCTCCCGCAAAACAAGCAGTTGACCATCCATTGAACTGAGTTGGCACAAGCTTCGCTTAACAGCCTTAGAAGCTGAGACATCGGCGGGGTGAACAGGTTGAACCCAAAGATGTTCAGGTCTTCGATAGAAAACCTAAGGTTGTTTTCTCAGGATTCCGGCGAGCGTTTTTGACTTCGACGCCACGGTGTTGTCACCGTCGTCTTTGCATACGACCCCGACCCCGACGCTCCCCGTCATCCTGCATTGCAACGACTGGCAACGGCGCCATTACCGCTCACGCGGTGATGGCGCCGTTTTTTTTTGCCCGAAAAAAATCGGACCCGAGGGAGAGATTCATGACACTGCTGTTCGCACGACGTTGGCAAGCTAGTTGGTTCGCCGCCATCACCGCGCTGCTTATCACTACCGGCGCTCAGGCGGAACTCGGCTGGCCGGAAAAACCGACGCTGAAGCTCGGCTTTATCAAGTTGACCGATATGGCGCCGCTGGCCATCGCTTATGAAAAAGGTTTCTTCGAAGACGAAGGCCTGTACGTCACCCTGGAGGCCCAAGCCAACTGGAAGGTGTTGCTCGACGGCGTTATTACCGGCGAGCTGGATGGCGCTCATATGCTCGCCGGTCAGCCCTTGGCGGCGACCATCGGTTACGGCACCCAGGCCAATATCATCACGCCCTTTTCCATGGATCTGAACGGCAATGGCATTACCGTATCCAACAGCGTCTGGGAGCAGATGAAGCAATACATTCCGCACGAAGATGGCCGCCCGGTGCATCCGATCAGCGCCAGCGCCCTGGAGCCGGTGGTGCGCGATTACCAACAACGCGGTCAGGCGTTCAATATGGGCATGGTGTTCCCGGTGTCGACGCACAACTACGAACTGCGTTACTGGCTGGCTGCCGGCGGCCTGCACCCGGGTTATTACGACCCCGACAACGGTGATACCTCCGGCCAAATCGACGCCGATGTGATGCTCAGCGTTACACCGCCACCGCAGATGCCGTCCACCCTGGAAGCCGGCACCATTCTCGGTTACTGCGTCGGCGAACCCTGGAACCAGCAGGCGGTGTTCAAGGGTATCGGCGTACCGGTGATCACCGATTACGAAATCTGGAAGAACAATCCGGAGAAGGTGTTTGGTATTACCGAGGCATTCGCCGAGCAAAATCCCAACACCACGGTGCGCCTGGTCAGAGCATTGATTCGGGCGGCCGAATGGCTGGATGCCGACAACAACGCTAACCGTGCCGAAGCGGTGGAAATACTGTCACGCCCGGCTTATGTCGGTGCCGATGCTGACGTCATCGCCAATTCCATGACCGGCACCTTCGAATACGAAGCCGGTGACACCCGCTCAGTGCCGGACTTCAACGTCTTCTTCCGCTACAACGCCACCTACCCCTACTACTCGGATGCCATCTGGTATCTGACCCAGATGCGCCGCTGGGGCCAGATTGCGGGGCCGCAGAGCGATCAGTGGTATCAGGACACCGCCGCTCAGGTGTACCGCCCGGACCTCTATCAACAGGCCGCCGAATCGCTGATTGATGAAGGCCTGCTCAGCGCCGATCAGTTCCCCGATTTCGCGGCTGAGACGGGCTACAAACCGCCGCAGTCGGAGTTTATCGACGACATCACTTACGACGGTCGCCAGCCCAACGCCTATCTGGACCAGTTCCCGATTGGTCTGGGCAGCGACCAGACTCTTTAAGCGAGCCAAGCGAGGCGCGTCATGACGATACAACTGCGAATCAAACCCTGGCTGCGCTGGCTTGATCGGCTGCCCGCCTGGAATCCAATGGCCGCCGTCGCGGCCACCACCCTGCCGCTGCTGGGCCTCAGTGTTTTTATCATGCTGTGGCACTTCGGTGCCGCCCAGGTCAACACCTCGCTGGGCCAGTTTCCCGGCCCGGCGACGGTGTTCGAGCAATCGCTGGCACTGTGGCAGGAACACGAGGTCGCGCGGGAAAAAGAAGCCGCCTTCTACGATCGCCTGGCTCAGCAAAACGCCGCCCGCCAGGCCGATAATCCCGACTTCGAGCCACTGAAGATCGATTATCCGGGCAAGCCAACCTTTCTCGATCAGATCGGCACCAGCCTGGTGACGGTGCTGGCCGGTTTTACGCTGGGCAGTCTGCTGGCGATACCGGCAGGCATTCTGGTTGGACTGTCGCACCGGGTGCATCAGGCGGTGAATCCGATCGTCCAACTGTTCAAGCCGGTGTCACCGCTGGCCTGGCTGCCGCTGGTAACCATGGTGGTCTCGGCGGTCTATGTGACTGACGATCCGCTGTTCGATAAGTCGTTTATCACCTCGATGTTCACCGTCACGCTGTGCTGTTTGTGGCCGACGCTGATCAACACCGCCGTCGGCGTTGCCAACATCGATCAGGATTTGCGCAACGTCAGCCAGGTGCTGCGTTTGCCGGCGCTGACGCACATTCGCCGCATCGTCATTCCCTCGGCCATTCCGATGATCTTTACCGGCCTGCGGGTGTCCCTCGGCATCGCCTGGATGGTGTTGATCGCCGCCGAAATGCTGGCGCAAAACCCGGGCCTGGGAAAATTTGTCTGGGATGAATTCCAAAACGGCAGTTCCAATTCACTGGGGCGCATCATGGTGGCGGTGCTGGTGATTGGCCTGATCGGCTACGGCCTCGATCGCATCATGCTGCAACTGCAAGCTTGGGTGGATTGGGATAAATCCAGTCAACAACGTTGAACACAACCGGAGCATCGCTATGACTCAGACACATCTCGAATTGAGCGGCGTCGGCATCGACTTTGCGACGCCCAAAGGACCGTTCAAAGCACTCGATAACGTTAATCTAAAAGTGCAGCAAGGCGAGTTCGTCTCGCTGATCGGCCATTCCGGTTGCGGAAAAAGCACCGTTTTAAACATCATTGCCGGCCTGCATCAAGCCACCGATGGCGGCGTGCTGCTGGGCAATCGCGAAGTCACCGAACCCGGTCCGGAACGCGCCGTGGTGTTTCAAAACCACAGCCTGCTGCCATGGCTGACGGTGTGGCAGAACGTCGAGCTGGCCGTTAAACAGGTGTTTCGCAAACACAAAAGCCGCGCCGAGATGCGCGACTGGATAGCCCACAATCTCGACCTGGTGCAGATGACGCACGCCGCCCACAAAAGACCCGGTGAAATTTCCGGCGGTATGAAGCAGCGCGTCGGCATCGCCCGGGCGCTGTCGATGCAACCCGAAGTATTGCTGATGGATGAGCCGTTCGGCGCGCTCGACGCCCTGACCCGCGCCCACCTCCAGGATTCATTGATGGGGATCCAGGCGCGGCTCGGTAACAGCGTCATCATGATCACTCATGACGTTGACGAAGCGGTGCTGCTTTCCGACCGCATCGTCATGATGACCAACGGCCCGGCCGCCACCATCGGCGAAATTCTCGAGGTGCCACTGGCGCGCCCGCGCAACCGTTTGGAACTGGCATCCAACGCCGACTACAACCGTTTGCGTTCGGAAGTGCTCAGTTTTCTGTATGAAAAACAGCGCAAGGTGGAGCCGATGCGCAGCAGCACCAAGCCCTCGGCAAAAACCAGCGCAGTGGCCTGAGCTGCATTGCAGCGTTATCCTCGACGCATTACCGAGGGTAACGTTGTGCAGCAACTGGAATTTTTCGACATTCCCAGCCCCTGCATCGGGGTTTGCGAATCCGGGCCGCGTGGCTATTGCCGCGGCTGCCTGCGCTCGCGCCCCGAACGTCAGCAATGGCATCAACTCGATGCCGCCAGCAAACGTCAGGTGATTCGCAACTGTCAGATTCGCAAACTGCGTTTGGCCCGCGGTGCCCAACTGGACGAGGCGGACGAGCTTGATTCCGCCATCCAGGTCCCGCTGTTTAACGCCGACGAGGCGGACTGAATATGGCCCACGACTTCTTCACTGATCTCACTGCTCTGTCTTGCCCTTACTGCGGCGCCAGCATCCAGCTCATCACCGAGCCCCTTGATGAAGCTAAGGGGAGCATCTAATAACTCACGCGGGGCTCTGGCTTGCAGAGGGACACGGAGGCAAGGCGCACTTGCGCAGGAATGTCGCGAACCTTTCAAGTAAGTGCAACGCGGCATCCGGGTTCCTCTGCAAGCCCCTCCGGGCGCGGGCTAAAAGGCCCTGCCGCCGCGTTGCGAATCTTGACAAGGACCACGCCATTGCCAGCGATTCGCGCCTTACGGCAGGGCCTTTTAGCCTCGCGCAGAGCCTCGTGTGAGTTATTAGATGCTCCCCCGGACTACATCGAAGACTGCGAAGTCTGCTGCCAACCGATGCGCGTCCTGGTCAGCGCCGAAGGCGACATTCAACTGCTGCGCGAAGACGACTAAACCACTCGCACTTGCCCTCTTTTTGCACAACCCTGCCCAACCCCTGTGCATCCTTGGTGCGCCAACCGGGGGTAAAACCGACCAGTGTTAAGCGTCAAAATCCCCGGAAAGCCCCTGTTCAGGCGGTTTTTAAAAGTTGGCACAGCCTTCGCTTTATAGAACCCAGTCATGGCAGAACGCCGCTGAATTCGTCAGAGGCGGGCTGTAATGGCCTTACACTGTGATTTGCGTATCGAGCATTGGCGCTCTTGGGGAAACCCAAGAGCGTCTTTTTTTTGCGTGGAAGAAAAAGATGGCTGCACCGCAACTGTTGATCATTGGCAACGGCATGGCCGCGACCCGACTGGTGCGCGAGCTGGTCGAGCGTGGCTATAAGGGGTGCATCACCCTGGTCGGTGACGAACCCGGTGTCGGCTACAACCGCATCCAGCTAACGCCCTGGCTCGCCGGTGAAACCAGCGAAGCAGCGTTGAACTTGGTCGAGCGCGACTGGTATCGCCAGCACTCTATTCGCTGCGTCGAAAACGAAGCGGTCACCGAGTTAAACCTTAACGGCGAGGCCACGACGGCCTCGGGCCGACAGCTTCAGTTCGACCACTGCGTGCTGGCCACCGGCGCCCAACCCCGCCTGCCCGAGCTAGACTTCCCGGCCCAGCCAGCCATCCGCGCCTTCCGCACCAAGGCTGATGGTCACTGGTTAAAAGCATTGCCGACCGGCAGCAAGGTGGTGGTGCTTGGCGGCGGTCTGCTCGGGTTGGAAGCTGCCTGGGGCTTGCGTCAGCGCGGCCACAGCGTTGCCCTGGTGCATCGCAACGGCCATCTGATGAACCGCCAACTGTCGGATGCGCCGGCGCGTTATTTGTCGGATGCCTTCAGCGCTGCGGGGATCGAGCTGCATCTGCAACGCTCGCTCCGCGCTATCGATGCCAGTCCCAAGTTGAGCGGCATCACCCTGGATGATGGCCACACCCTAGCAGCCGATGCCCTGATCACCGCCGCCGGCATCCAACCCAGAATCGAGCTGGCCCAGCGCGCTGGCTTGGCAACAAAGCGCGGCATTCTGGTCGATGATCGCCTGGCCACCAGCCAGGCCAATATTTCAGCGCTGGGCGAATGCGCCGAGTGCGACGGCCGCACCATCGGCCTGGTCAATCCGGCCTATCACCAGGCTGCGGTGCTGGCTGCGCGCCTGTGCGGTGACACCGAAGCCGCGCCCTACAGACCCAGCCAGGACAGCACCCGTCTGAAAATTTCCGGTCTCGATGTGGTCTCTATCGGTCGTATCGACCACCCCGAGGCACGTCGGCTGACGCTGGATCAACCCGGCGAACGTCGCTGCCGGCGCCTGCATCTGCTGGGCGACCGTCTGGTCGGCGCCGAGATGATCGGCTGTGTCGATCACGCCGACCAGGACCAGCAACTGATTCGAACCCAGACCCCGATATCTGACGCCCGCCTCGCCATGCTGGGTGAAGCGAGCGCTGCCTGAGGAGAAAGCATCATGAGCCAACGCAAAGACCTGATCATCATTGGCAACGGCATGGTCGGCCACCACTTCGCCGACACCTTTCGCAAGCTCGATGACGCCGATCAATGGTGCATCCACATCATCGGTGAGGAACGTCATTCGGCTTACGACAGAGTACATCTGTCGGAATATTTCCAGGGCCGCGAGCACAGCGACCTGGCCCTGGGCACCGCCGCCAGCTACCAACAAGCCGGTATCGCCGCTCACCTCGGCACCCGGGTAGAACGCATCGACCGCGCTGCCCACACCGTCTTGCTCAGCGACGGCGAAGAACTCAGCTACGACAAGCTGGTACTGGCCACCGGTTCCTATCCCTTCGTACCGCCGATTCCCGGCCACGATGCTGAGCGCTGTTTTGTCTACCGCACGCTCGATGATCTGGACGCCATTCGTAACGCCGCGGCCAACGGCAAAAGCGGCGTGGTGATCGGCGGCGGCCTGCTCGGGCTGGAAGCGGCCAATGCGTTGAAATCGCTGGGGCTGGCGACTGAGGTGATTGAATTTGCGCCGCGCCTGATGCCGGTGCAACTCGATGCTACCGCCGGCACGGTGTTAAAAGACAAGATCGAAGCGCTCGGCGTGACCGTTCATACCGACACCGCGACCCAGAAAATTGAAACCCTCGATGACGGTCGGCTGCGTTTGCACTTTGCCGACGGCGAACCGCTGGAAACCGATGTGCTGGTGTTCTCTGCGGGCATTAGACCCCGCGATGAGCTGGCGCGCCAATGTGGTCTGGCAGTCGGCGAGCGCGGCGGCGTGCGCATCAACAACCACGGCCAGACCTCGGATGCCGACATCTACGCCATCGGCGAAGTCGCGCTTTGGGACGAACGTATTTTTGGCTTGGTCGCGCCCGGTTATCGCATGGCCGAAACGGTGGCGGCGCATCTGGAAGGTGGCGACAGTCCCTTCCTCGGTGCCGACATGAGCACCAAGCTGAAACTGCTCGGCGTCGATGTCGGCGCCATCGGTGACGCCCACGGCACCACGCCCGGCGCGCTCAGTTTCCGCTACCACAATGAGGCCAAAGGACTGTACAAGAAGATCGTCACCAGCGCCGATGGCAAACATCTGCTCGGCGCCATTCTGGTCGGCGACAACAGCGTTTATGACAGCCTGCTGCAGTACTACCTGAACGACATAGACCTGCCCGCTGAACCCGACAGCCTGATTTTGCCCAGCGCCGGTGCCGCTCCTGCCTTGGGCCCGGACGCCCTGCCCGACTCCGCCACCATCTGTTCGTGCATGAACGTCACCAAGGGCAGCATCGTCGAGGCGATTGATGGCGGTTGTTGCAGTGTCGCTGAGGTCAAAGCCGAAACCCGCGCCAGTACCAGTTGCGGCGGCTGTGCTGCCATTCTGAAAAACCTCGTCGATGCGACCTTGGAAGCGCGCGGTGTCGAGGTCGATCATTCGCTGTGCGAACACTTTGCTCACACCCGCCAAGAGCTGTATCACCTGGTGCAGGTCGAAGAAATCAAAACCTTTGATGAACTGATTGCCAAGCACGGCCGTGGTCATGGCTGCGATATTTGTAAGCCAACTGTGGCGTCCATTCTTGCCAGCCACTGGAACGAAGGCGTGCACGAAGCGCCGCACGTCAAGCTGCAAGACACCAACGACACCTTTCTGGCGAACATGCAAAAAGACGGCACCTATTCGATTGTGCCGCGCATCGCCGGTGGGGAAATCACTCCGGATAAACTCTTGGTGATCGGTCAGGTCGCCAAAGATTATCGGCTCTATACCAAGATCACCGGCGGCCAGCGCATCGACCTGTTTGGTGCGCAATTGCATCAGTTGCCGGAAATCTGGAAACGCTTAATCGACGCCGGTTTTGAAACCGGCCACGCCTACGGCAAAGCCTTGCGCACCGTTAAATCCTGCGTCGGCAGCACCTGGTGTCGCTATGGTCAGCAGGATTCAGTGGGCATGGCGATTCTCTTGGAGAACCGCTACAAGGGTTTGCGTGCACCGCACAAAATTAAATTCGCGGTGTCCGGTTGCACCCGCGAATGCGCCGAAGCTCAGAGCAAAGATATTGGCGTTATCGCCACCGAAAACGGCTGGAATTTATACGTCTGCGGCAACGGCGGTATGAAACCGCGTCACGCCGATTTGTTTGCTACCGATCTCGACGATGTAACGCTGATTCGCACCATCGATCGCCTGCTGATGTTCTACGTGCGCACTGCCGACCGACTGCAACGCACCGCGCGTTGGCTGGAGAGTCTCGATGGCGGTTTGGAATATCTGACCGATGTCATCCTCAACGACAGCCTGAAGCTGGGCGCAGAACTCGACCAACAGATGGCGCGTATCGTCGACACCTATCAGTGCGAATGGAAAGCCACCTTGGCAGACGAACAAAAACTGAAGCGCTTCCGCACCTTTGTGAACAGCCCTGAGCCCGACGACAACGTCGTCTTCGTCGAAGAACGCGACCAGATTCGACCGGCCACGGCTGACGAAAAAAGCCACTTGATTGCATCTGCCTGAGGAGACCGAGATGACCGCGCAATCCAAAACGCTCAACTGGCAGGCCGTGTGCCAACGCGATGATCTGGTGCCCGAATCCGGTGTGGCGGTGCGTTTGCAAGGCCGCCAGATCGCACTGTTTTATCTGCCCGACCAAGGCGCTGTCTACGCACTCGACAATCACGACCCCTTCAGTTCGGCCAATGTGCTGGCCAGAGGCATTGTCGGCGATATCGGCGGCGACTGGGCCGTCGCCGGGCCGCTCTATAAGCAACACTTCCGACTTGAAGACGGCCAATGCATTGAGGATGCAGCGGTGCGCATCAGCACCTGGCCCGCCCGCCTGGTCGACGATCGCGTCGAAATCGCGCTGAGTTGATAGTGCGATGACGGTTGCCACCACCTGCGCTTACTGCGGTGTCGGCTGCGGCGTGGCAGTGCCACGCAGCGGCGATCGCAGCATTCAGGTGAGCGGCCTTAAATCTCATCCGGCCAACGCCGGGCGGCTCTGTGTTAAAGGCACTCATCTGGGCGACGTTCTGCCGCTGCGCAATCGTTTGTTGCAACCCAGGATGGACGGCCAGCTTGCGGACTGGGACAGCGCTTTAACGCGCATCGCCAGGACACTGGCGCAAACGCCACCGCAGCGCATTGGTTTTTACCTGTCCGGCCAGTTGCTGACCGAGGACTATTACGTCGCCAACAAACTGGCCAAGGGTTTTTTGGGCACCGCCAACGTCGATACCAATTCAAGGCTGTGTATGTCCTCCGCCGTGGCCGCCTACCAGCGCGCTTTGGGTGAAGACGCCGTGCCCGGCTGCTATGACGATTTGGAAGCGGCCGAACTGGTAGTGCTGATCGGCTCTAACCTGGCCTGGGCACATCCGGTGTTGTTTCAGCGCTTGCAGGCCGCCCGCCAAAAAGATCCGAACAAAAAACTGGTGGTGATCGATCCGCGCCAGACCGATACCAGCGATGCCGCCGACCTGCACTTAGCGATCCGCCCCGGCGCCGATGGCCGCTTGCTGAATGGCCTGCTGGCCTGGCTGGCAGAACGCGATGCGCTCGATACCGACTACATCGCCGCCCATACCTCGGGCTTCGAGGAAACCCTGCATAAGGCACGCCGACACGCCGGCACCGATTGGGACCAACTGGCGGCCGACTGCGGCCTAAAGCGCCGCGATCTCGATACTTTCTTCGCCTGGTTCGAGGCCTGCCCGCGTACCGTCACTGCCTGGTCGATGGGCATCAACCAAAGCCGTTCCGGGGTCGATAAAGGCCAGGCCATCATTAATCTGCATCTGGCCACCGGCCGCATTGGTAAAGTCGGCGCAACGCCCTTTTCCATTACCGGCCAGCCTAATGCCATGGGTGGCCGCGAGGTCGGCGGCCTGGCTAACCAGTTGGCCAGCCATCGCGGTTTCACGACCGCCGACATTGATGCCGTTCAGCGTTTCTGGCAAGCACCGGCCATGGCGACTGCGCCCGGATTAAAAGCGGTAGAACTGTTCGACGCCGCCGAGCGTGGCGACATTGATGTGCTCTGGATTATGGCGACTAACCCGGTCAGCAGCCTGCCCGATGCAGACCGGGTTCGGCGCGCGCTGAAACGAGTCAGAACGGTCATTGTCTCCGATGTGGTCAGCGAGACCGACACTCTGGCGCTGGCCGACATCCATTTACCGGCATTGGCCTGGGGCGAAAAGGACGGCACCGTCACCAACTCTGAACGTTGCATTTCCCGTCAACGCGGCTTTGTCGAGGCGCCCGGTGAAGCCAGGCCCGACTGGTGGGCGTTAGCTGAAGTCGGCAAACGACTGGGCTACAACCAGGCCTTCAACTACGCAGGCCCGGCCGAGATTTTTAACGAACACGCCCGGCTGAGCAGCTTTGAAGCAGACCCAAGGCGTCAGTTTAATCTCAGTGGTTTAACCGAGCTGACAGCGGCGCAATACCAGGAATTGACACCCATCCAATGGCCATTGAATGACAGCGGCCAAGGCCAGACCAGACTGTTTAGCGACGGTCGTTTTGCCACTGCGGACAGACGGGCGCGTTTTCATCCGGTGGCACCGGCCGAGCCTGAACCTGCGAATAACAAGCTGCGCCTGAATACCGGCCGACTGCGCGACCAATGGCACTCCATGAGCCGCACTGGCTACGCCCCTCGCCTGAACCAACATCGGCGCGATTTCCAGGTGCAACTCAATCCACTGGATGCCGCCGCCCGTCAGATCAAAGCCGGCGATCTGGTTCGTCTCTACAGCGATTGCGGCGAATGCCATGCCTGGGCGGACATTACGGAAAGCCAGCCCATTGGACAGTTGTTTGCGCCCATCCACTGGAATCGACAATTCGCGGCGAACGGCGGCGTGGCGCGACTGATCAACAGCCTGGTTGACCCCATCTCCGGTCAGCCGGAATCCAAGCACGCTCTGGTGGAAATCGAACCTCAATCTTTGACCAGTTATGGCTATTATCTGGGCAGCGATTTGCCTGAGGAATTGGCCGAGGGCGCGATCTGGTTTCGCACTGAACTGCATCAAATCAGTTGTTGGCAGTTAGTTTATCCAAAGCGTCGCGTGGCGGATCTTACTCTGGCCGTAACGACCCGTTCAGACCTGCAACTGACCGATGATGATCAAGCCTGCTTTCAACAGATTCGCTACACAGGACCGTTACCGCAGCGCGCCTGGCTGGCGCTAAGCGACGCTCCAATATCGGCACCCGATCTGGAATGGTTGGAAGGTGCACTGCAGCAACCGGACTCGAGCCTCCCCGCCAGCGCCTGGTTACTTGGTCGCGCCGGAGCAGCGGCGGCTGGCCGTTTGGTCTGTACTTGCTTTGGAGTACGCGACCAGGACATTGAAGCCTACCTAGCAGAACATCCGCACGCCGATCTCACTGCCGTCCAGCAAGCACTCAAGTGCAGTACTTCTTGTGGCAGTTGCTTGCCCGAGGTGAAACGATTAGTCGCTGTCGATAGCGAGGAACCAGAACGACAACTTGCCTGATAAATAATCGTTGCCAGGCCGCTTATTTAAAACCACGTAAGGCCTGTTCAACATCAACACCGGCGACCAAAACACCCAGGAATTCGCCGTCGGCGGCACGCACAGGTACGCTGATTTTTACCTGAAAAGTACGGCTCGATTCATCGTATTCCAACTCACCAATATAATAGCGCGCCTGACTGTCACCGAAGTGCTGAAAGATCGCTTCATCACCCTGAAAATAATCACTGGTAGGCTCACTGGCTCCGGCGTTCAAACCGAACTTATCGGTAATAAATAACTCACTGAAAATCCCCTGCTGCTGTGCCTGAATGTAGGCTAGGCGGATCGATAGTTCCGAACTCATTAGTTCGTTAACCAAGTCGCCATCAGGCTGATCCACTTCAGCGCGCCACTGTTGATCCAAACGTTCGATATCAGTTGTCGTCAGTCGCTGGTTTAGCCGGTTTTGTCGGCGCAGTGCCTGGCGCATCCAGTCCGCTTGTTGCCACTGCGACAGTTGCTCCACCAGTTGCAGTAACTGCTCACGGTCGGCCTCGGTCAGTTGAGGATTGGCGGAGCGGCAATCATGAGCAGCATCATTAAAACGCTGCATAAAATCCGGGTTGTTAGCAAGGAAGGTGTCGGTGATGTAAAGACCCAATTGAATATAGCCGACAAAGCGTCGGTCAATATTTGCTGGCGCGCCATTAAAACTTGCCAGGGTTTCATCGAAGACCGAATCGCTGATCAAAAGATGATCGGCACGACGCGCTAAAAAGGCACGCATCAAACTTTCATTACTTTGCACCGTTAAAAACCGATGAAAGCCGCGCGCTTCCAGCCAGAGTTTCTGATAGGTCCCGCTCAATACCAGTATGCTTTGGTCACGAAAATCTTCCAGGCTGGCGTCGCCGATGACCTGATGGCTGTACCAATACCAGGTTTCCAATTGCAAGGGTTCGGAGAGTTTTGCAAAGCGATCGCTGCTGGCGTTTTTGACGTACAAAAACCAGCCATCGATACCGCCTTGATCGGCTAAACGCACCACCCGTGGCCAAGGTGCGACCGAGGTTTCATAGCGATACTCCGGCAGCGCATCAAAGACACAATTAAGCGTCGCCGTTGCCTCGCCACTCAACTGACGATTTTCGGTGATCAGGGTATAGGGCGGCATGATGTTGGTGCCCAGGCGCATCGTTGTTGTGGTTTGCGCCTGGGCACTTGCGATCATCACGCACAGGAGGAAAGCGGTGGCATACCGCATAGCCAGCCTCCAAACAGCGGTTCCTTATAGTGTAGCCGGGGAATTCCAAACTGCTCGGCGGCTGGACAATACAGCCTTACTGAGTGGTTGGCTCAGCCCTGCTTCGGGCCGACCCAAACCTGCTTGGCATTGACAAACTCGCGGATGCCATGCGGGCCCAGTTCACGACCCATGCCAGAGCGTTTGATGCCGCCGCTGGGCAGTCGTGGATCGGTTTTAACGATGCCGTTCACCGCCACCTGACCGGTTTCCAGTTGGGCGGCAATCGCTTCACCGCGCTTGGCGTCGCTCCACACTGCTGCGGCCAAACCGTAAGGCGTGTTATTGGCGATGCGAATGGCCTCGGCTTCATCTTGAGCCTTCATCACCACCGCCACCGGACCAAAGGTTTCTTCGCGGGCACCACACATCGACTCGGTGACATTGGTCAGTAAGGTCACCGGATAATAAAAGCCGGGGCCTGCTGGCAGTTCGCCACCGAGCACGCAGCGGGCGCCGGCAGAGACGGTGTCGTTGACCTGGCGATGCAGGTTGTCACGCAGATCGGCACGCGCGATGGGACCGATATCGGTGCTTTCCTCACGCGGGTCGCCCAGCTTGAGTTTGGCCAGACGTTCGGTCAGCAACTCGACCATCTGATCGTAGACCGGCGCCTCAACGATGATGCGCTTGGCAGCAATGCAGCTCTGACCGGCGTTAATGATGCGTGACAAAGTCAGTACATCGGCGGCGGTTTCCAGGTCGGCATCGGCGAGCACAATCGCCGGGTCTGAACCACCCAGTTCCAATACCGAATGTTTGATTTCCGAGGCGGCAATAGAGGCCACGGCAGCCCCGCCTTTTTCCGAACCGGTGAACGACACCGCCTGGACGCGCGGATCACGAATCACCGCTTCCACCGCGGGCGTTTCCAACGGCAGGTTCTGGAAAATATGTTCCGGTGCACCAGCGCGCACAAAAACATCGGCAATGGCCTGGGCACAGGCTGGCACGTGCGGATCGTGTTTCATCACGCAGACGTTGCCGGCCATCAGCGTTGGCGCACAATAACGAAACGCCAGCCAGAAGGGCGCATTCCACGGCAAAATACCGAGAATCACACCTAAGGGTTCATAGCTCACGTAAGAATGATGCGCATCCGACGCCAGAATCTCAGTAGCCAGATACTGCTCGGCGTGCTCGGCATAGTGCTCAGCGCACCAGGCAGCCTTTTCCACTTCGGCGCGGGCTTCTTTGATCGGCTTGCCCATTTCTTCGGTCATCAGGATGGCCAGGCGGTCAACGTCGTCGCGCATCACCTTGGCGGCCTTGCGCAATACCTCGGCGCGTTGCGCAAAGCTGGTTTGGCGCCAGCTGCGATAAGCCGCTTCGCCATCGGACAGAATGCGTTCCACCTGCTCGCTAGTGGCCGGCGCAAACTCATTCAGGGTTTCGCCATTGCTGGGATCGATTGCTGTCAGCATGGGGGTTCCTCTTACTAAAACAGTGGCCAGAGCCACTGTGTTGAATTCGATTAACAGGCCATGGCAGCGTGCCGGCCTCAGTACCGACACGCTGCGCTCATCAGGCGGCCTTCATCACCGACTTGATGGTGGTTTCCAGAATACCCAGACCTTCGCTCAGGTCGGCATCGGGAATGGTCAGCGGCGGAATCAATTTCAGAACGCGACCACCGGAACCACAGGTGCCCAGCAACAGACCGCTTTCAAAGCACTGTTGAGCAACCGCCTTGGCTTTGGCACCGTCACCCAGATCGATGCCTTGCATCATGCCTTTGCCACGCACGCTGACGCCGTTTAGACCGCTGGCAATGCCTTCCAGATGCTCTTTCATCTGCGCACCTTTGCGAGCGACGTCTTTCATCAGCGCCTCGTCGTCGAAATATTTCAGCGCTTCGACACCGGCGACAAAAGAGAAACCCTGACCCCGGAAAGTGCCGGTGTGTTCACCCGGGTTCCAGTGCTTGTCGTGCTCGGGTTTCACCAGGTTCATCGCCAGCGGTGTACCAAAACCACCGATGCCTTTGGCCAGAGTGATGATGTCCGGATCCAGACCCAGACCGTCAAAGCTGAAGTAGCTGCCGGTACGGCCACAGCCCGCCTGGATGTCATCGAGGATGACCAGGGCGCCCAGATCTTTAGCCAGTTTCTGAACCGCTTGCAGCCATTCTCGGGTGGCAACATGAACACCGCCTTCGGCCTGAATCGGTTCAATCAAAAAGGCCGCCGGTGCTTCCAGACCACTGGACGGATCGGCGAACAGCGCGCGCAATTCTTCAACCCGATCAACGCCCAAAGACGGATCACCACCTTCGGCACCAAAGGGTTCACGAATGACATTTTCCAGCGGCACGCCGGCAGCGTTACGGAAAGCTGCGTTAGCGGTACAGGCCAGAGCACCCAGCGTCATGCCGTGGAAACCGTTGGCATAGGCGACAATATTGCGACGGCCGGTAACACGGCGCGCCAGCTTCAATGCCGCTTCCACAGCGTTGGTACCGGTCGGCCCCATAAACTGCAGCTTGTGGTTCATGCCGCGCGGCTTGAGGACGGTGTCGACAAACTTGTCGATAAAGGCGCGCTTGGGCGTGGTGTGCATATCCAGGCTGTGCGCCACACCATCGTTCTGAATAAATTCGATCAACGCCGCCTTCATGCGTTCGTTGTTGTGACCGAAATTCAATACGCCGGCACCGGCAAAAAAGTCGATATAAGACTTGCCGTTTTCGTCCACCTGCCTGGCGTTAGAGGCCGATGTAAAAACCGTCGGGTACAGACGGCAGTATCCGCGAACATCGGATTCCCACTGTTCAAATGTGCTCAAATCCATAACAGCCTCTCCTCTCTTAAGCCGTGAAGTTCGACGCTGACAGACTGCGTTTTGTCAGCATCCAGATTGAAAAATTCAGTGGCGCGACGTCATTACTTAGATCATTACTTAGATCATTACTAAGACGACGTCGGCAAGGGCGCACCCACCAAGCGTGCATAGACCCGCGCCACATGTGGAATCAGCGCATCGTTAAAATCGTATTTCGGGCTGTGGCAAGGAAAGTCATGTCCTTTGCCATCGTCTGAGCCAATTAAGGCAAAAGCGCCCGGTATCTGTTGAAGGTAGTAACTGAAGTCCTCGGACGCCATGATCGGCACGGCAACTTTAGTTGCCAGCGCCTGTTCACCGAACTCTTCGACCAGTGCCTGGCGGTACTCGCCCGCCTCGCTAGCGTGATTGATGGTGGCGTCATAACGCGGGTAAACCGTCACTTCGCAGCTGACGCCATAGGCTTCAGCGGTGGATTTAGCGACCGATTCAATCAGTTCGCTCAACACCGCCCGCGTGCTGGGATCCGCCAGTCGGAAACTGCCTTCCAGCACAACGCGATCGGGAATCACCGTCACGCCGGAACGACCGTCAAAGGACGTCACACTCAGCACGGTTGCCTGCTGTGGCGGCAAACGCCGCGCTACCACTTGCTGCAAGGCAACGATCAACGCAGAACCGGCCAACACCGGATCGCGACAGAGTTCAGGCTGGCTGGCATGACCGCCCTGACCGATCACTTCAATGCGGAAGGTGCCGTTGCCGGCCATCACAGTGCCATCCGGGCAGACCGCCTGACCATAAGGAATGGCCGGCCAGTTGTGCCAACCGAAAATCGCATCGACGCCTTCGAGCGCGCCGTCTTCAATCATTTTCTTAGCGCCGTGACCGCCTTCTTCGGCGGGTTGAAACAATAAGGTGACCGGCCCCGGCAACTCAGCTTCGTGCTGTTTTAACCAGCGAGCAGCCGCGAATAAGGCCGCAGTATGACCATCGTGACCACAGGCATGCATGCAGCCTTCGGCTTCGGACGACCAGGCAACGCCGCTGTCTTCTACGATAGGTAAGGCATCGATATCAGCGCGCAAGGCGATATGCCGGCCTTTGGCCTTGGGGTTCAGCGTCGCCACCGTGCCGGTTTCGGCGCAGACCCGCCAGTCGATATCCAGCTGCGTCAGACGCTCTCGGATGGTGGCCGCTGTCTGCTGTTCGGCCCAGGTCAGCTCGGGCTGGCGATGCAAATCGCGACGCAATTCCACGGCGTCTTTTACCAGGGCTTTCCAGCTTGTCGTTGCAGACTGAGACACGAGGGACTCCATTTAACCGACGGAATTAATCGATGGGCTGAGGTTGCAATATTTTGGACATTAACAGGCCCGAATCGATTCACCCGTTTATAAAATCGAACATCAATGATTAGGCTTGCGTAATAACCTAAGCCGAAGGTCAAACTACCCTAGGTTTTTTAACCGAGGGCTTGCAAGTTTTTTTTGTTTTTTTGCGCATAAGGGCAGGTGGTGAACTTACAGCCGTAGTTAAAAAACCCTTTTTCAGCAGTAAGAGAATTTAATTTATTTGCTTATTTTTCAATAAGTTAATAGAGTAAATTCAGATTTACGACTATTAAGAATTGAGCGCCCATCAACAACGGTTGGTATTTATATCGACAAGGTGTTGAGTATATTTGATATCTCAAAAGCGCTTTGAAGCCGGCCAACTATTTTTAAGGGGAATAATGGTTAGGTCCCTAAAAATTACGCCCCTGAGCATCACTTTTAGCGCACAAAATCAGCACCAGGCGCTAATTTTGTGCACTTTATTGAACACTCACTGCCAGGGCAACCAACCAAAGTGGTCGGCGATCTGACTGAGCGACATCAGTAAACAGATGGTGATGACCAGAGGTCGTATCAAGCGGGCGCCACCAGCGAGCATGGTGTGACTGCCGATATAGGCACCCGCCACCTGCCCCGCCATCATGGCGCCGCCTAACACCCAGACCACCTGACCGCCGGCGGCAAAGAGCGCCAGAGAGGTGACATTGGTGGTGAAGTTCAGCAGCTTGGCGCGGATGGTGGCAGTCAATAAGGTCTGGCCGCGAAAGGCAACGCCGCTGGCGGCGAAGAGTGAGCCGGTGCCCGGCCCGAAAACGCCGTCATAAAACCCCAGCAGCGGCACGATGATTCCAGCCCAACGACCTTCACTCATCCGCGCCTCGGCTTCCATCTCACCGAGCTTGGGCGTGAGCAGAAAATACAGCGCCACCAAGATTAACAGGACAGGTATAAACCAGCTCAGCCAGTCGGTATCGATGTGCTGTACCAGAAGGGTGCCAAGCGCCGAACCAATAGCCGCCATCAACATCAGCCAAAGCAAATGCCGGCCACGCAAATGACCTTTAAAGAAGAGCGTCAGCGTAGAGGTTAACGTGCCAACAACGCCCTGGCTTTTGTTAGTCGCCAGAGCATTTACCGGCGGCACACCCGCCAGCAACAAAGCCGGCAACGCAATCAAACCGCCACCACCGGCAAGCGTATCCACCCAGCCGGCGACAAAGGCCACACAGAAAAAAATCAGCAATACAGAAACAGACCAATCCACGTCGACCACACCGGTCTCCAACAACAACAGAAGCCGGTTATTGTGCCTGAGCCACTAACGATAAGGCACTGATACAGCGTTCTTCCGCCCAATAAAAAAGCGCCACTAAGCTGGCGCTTTTGCGTTCACGGCTCACCGTCTGAATTATTCCAGTGACGGCATGACCCCGACGCTGCTCAAACTCTGCCAGGCGCGGCGGGCATCGGCTTCGTCATCAAAACCGGTGGCGAGTAATTGATAGCTTTGATCGTTATCGGACCAGTTGACCACCAGTTCCAGCGGCCGGTCGTTGATCGATTGATAGGCCTGGAACCAAAGCACTTCCGGCGAGACCAATCTGGCCAGTACGGCGTCAGCGGCGGTCTCGCTATCCAGCGACAGGCTGTAGGCGTCCGGTGTTTTACCCAGCGTATAGACGTAAATATCACCCACTGGCAGGCGTGGATTATCGCGATGCTGCGCCTCAAGTTCGCGGCTTTCCAGCCAGGCGCGCCAGCGATCCAACTGGGTCGCATCAGCGAAGCCATCAAGATAGAGCCAACCCTGTTTTTGCGCCGCATTCCACACCAGACGATGACGACCCGGCAAGGTGGTGTTGCTCGGGTTAAGCACCGGCGTTCTGAAATCCGGGTCCGACAACCAGGCTTCAACGCGTTCGGCATTCACCGGTCCAACCACCAAGGTATCGGTCATCATCGGCACCGGTTTTTCCTCGACGCTGTTCATGGCTTGTCGATCCGGAGCCGGTTCAGCATCTTTAGGTAGTTGATTCATCGCCGACACATCCGGTGCAGGCGGACGCTGACCCGGCAGTGAATTCATGCGCGCAATTTCTTCCCGCGTATAGGTCGGCTCAGTACTGCGCTCGATGGTTTCGGTAGCAAAATTTTCCTGCTCCATGGCCTGACCATTGCTGCCGGGAACGACTCGTTTAACCCGCGCCTGAATACCCGAACGACGCAACTGTCGACGCCAGTGGTCGGTGGCTTCCAGAGAGTCATATTCGCCCAGATAAAAACCAACCGCCCCACCCTGGCTGCTTTGGCCCAAAAAGACGGCCTGCGGATCGCGCTCATAAGCGACGGTATTAAAGAACTGACGCAAGCCGCGATATTCCAGTGCACGAACCGCTTGCGGCATCGAGGAAAATTCGCCCAACTGCAGTGTGTAGGGACCTTCGGGATAGCACTTGCACAGTTGTGATAATTCGATAATCGGCGGCAGCGATTGCGAACTGTGGCGCGGAATATATTGCGGCACCTGCGGATCAATCTGTACAGGTGGATCTTCCGGCGCCTGCTCAGTACCAGACTGTTGGCGTTGCTGTTCGGCCATGGCCTGACTTTCCAGCGCTGTCGGCTGGGTACCAAAGGTCAGCCGAAAACCATAACGCCAACGCCATTGATTGGGGATATCGCCATCGAAAAAGCCCTGGTAACCACCGTTGGCAAAAACGCGAAAATGATCAAAAACCGGCACCGAAATATCGGCATCAACACGATAACCCGGCGTGAACGGATCAATAACGGATTGGCCCAGATTATTTTCTACACCGACGGTCGACATGATCAGTCCACCGATGGCCTGAAAACGTGGACCCAGATTTCCCTGTTGCAGAATCAGGCCGGTCTCTGCCTGAGAAAAACTGCTTTCCAGAGTGTCGCCCTGGAAATCGTATTCCAGGCTACTGAGGTAACGATAACCAAGATCGAGCCCGACATGAGGATTCAACATCCACTGACCGTGACTGGCGATGCCCCAGCCGGTGGTGTGATCACTGCTGGCCGCGCCCAGGTCCAGGCTCAGTTCGTCGGCATGGGCCGGCACCAGGCTGACGACCAGCCCGGCCAGTACATTTATCATCCCACGGTGAGCCAAACGCCACCTGTGAATCCGGCTTGCACGCATTGATTTTCAACCCTTGTCTTGACCAAGCAGCCGGTGTGACCAGTACACAGGCTCCCCAAGGTTATCGCCCGCCAGCGCAGAAAGTTTAGGGAGCACTGCATAACTCACACCGGGCTCTGCGCAGTTGTTCAGCGGCGCTTTAGTCTGCTTCGTCAGGATTGAGGTTGACCTCCAGCACATAGCGGCTGGCTTTGATCGGCTTGCGGATATCGTGTTCCCACAATTCGGCGTCGTAACGCGACTTGGCCCATTCCGCCAGGTCATAAAAAGGTTGCCGGCCGGGGTCTGCGATTAATACCTGACGCACACCGGCTTTGTCGGCGCGCTTGATCAACTTCATCCAGTCATCACGCAGACTGTCCCAAAAACAGATATCGCCGCCGACGATGGTGTCGGCCATCGATAAATCGTCGCGGCTCAATTGATGCAATTTGCGTTGCCAGAAAACCGGTTTGAAACCATTCAGTTCGCCATGCAATTGCAGATAGGGTTTGACGCTTTTATCGGCGTCGATTGACATGACTTTGGAATGGAAATGTTTCTGCAGGAAAAAGGTTGTTGGCCCCCAGCCACAGCCAATATCGAAAACGACTCGATGGCTGGGAATGGGATCGAGCAACAGATAATCCATCAGCACAAAGCTGGAATCCCAGACTTTGGTACCGTGAATATTGGCTTCACCGTGCTCATCGCGAATGGCTTTGACGGATTTGTGACCGGGTTTGAGAAAGGTCAGACCATGAGCTTCGATATGCTGTTTGGGCAAGGACTGCTCCGCTGGTTGTAACGCGAAAGCAGCAGCATAGCGGTTGCGGTCGGCGCCGCCAACCGCTGTATTAATTGCGACTCTCTTGTCGTGCGATTAACCGCGAACCGGAATACCCAAGCGCTGATAAATAAAACTCAACAACCAGGCCGGACCGATCAACAGAAATTGAATATCCTGAAAGAAACTCGGCTTCTTGCCTTCAATTTTGTGGCCGACAAACTGGCCAATCCACGCCAGCACAAACAGCACCAAGGCAAAGACCCACAACGGCAGTTCAAAGCCGGCATTTTGATACGCCAGTATTAAGCCAATCGAAAGCGCTGCAATCACACCCATACCCAGGGTCAGCGTCCAGGACAGGCGCGCGTAAAACAGCAGACTGATCAAGATCAGCACACTGGCACCATTCAGCCAGGGATGGCCGGCCAGACTGACCTGCCACAGCAAGGCCAGCACACACCACAAAATAACGGGCACGCAGACCCAGTGAATGCGTTTGTTGGTTCGGTTCTGGTGGCTTTCGCCATATTCGGAAAGCCATTGATCAACAGATTTGTTCAGCATAGCGACAGCCTCTTTTATAGTTATTGGTCGCACTGAATCATCTTGCCACTGGAGCCCTGTAAGCTCAATTGGGCGCCCATCATTACCAATAATTCGACACCGCCGGCAGACTCGGCAAGCGACATTGATGCCATTGCGGCTCAATTTGCGGATCGGCAAAGCCATTGGCCTGATCAAGGTTCAATACCGGCGATTCATCTTCCGGTACGCACAGCCGCAGATGGATCGGTGTTTGACCATTCACCTGCTTGGTCACATCCAATTGGCCATCCCAGAGCACCGGCGGCAGGCGGCCACCAAAACCAAACAAGGTCCAGCGCAGCCATTTGAGTTTAAAGCCGTCCGGCTGAGTACCGCTGTCACCGTATTGGTTGTCATGCACGTAGATGGATTCTGGATAGGGGTCGAGTGCTGACTGTTGCCGCGTCACTTCATCGGCGGAAACCGAGCGTACATAGATGTCTGCGGTGCCATTATTGGTTAGCCGATTATCGAATACCTCGATCGCATCGCCGCCTTCAATCTGCACGCCAACGCCCTGCCACAATCCGGCCAGCTCGCTGGTCTCGGGTGCGGTATTAGCCTTGTTGTTGCGCTGAATGTCGTTGTCGAACAGGCGAATGGCATAGCCCGACATCGACGAATTCAAAGCATTCACAATGCGCACACCCTGAGTGTTGTCGACCAGCATATTGCCGTACAAATCGCTGTGCTGGGAATTACGTACATCAATACCAATCAGGCTATCGCTGACACGGGCATTGCGAACGACGACGGCGGCACTGTTGTGCAGCAAAATACCGGCCTGCGTAGCACTGCGAACTGCAACCTCATCCAGCAAGATGCGTCGGCTGTCGGTCACCTCTATAGCGGTGCTGGCAGCTAAGTCCTTATCCTGCCACTGAACCCTTAGGCCAATCAGCTGGGCTCGCTGGACACCCTTTATCGAGACCGCCACACCATGACTGTCTTCAATACTGAAATTACGCAAGCGAATGCCATTGGCTAACAACTGGACACTGGCATCATCCGTCGCCTGATTGGCAAAGGACAATACCGTCTTGCCCTCTTCGGAACCGGCGAGAATCAAACCTTCGGTCGTCAGTTGTATGGCCTGATCGAAGGGAAAACGGCCGGCCGGTAAATCAATCTGGTCACCTGGCTGCGCATCAGCCAGTTGTTGAGTCAGCTGCTGTTGCAGCAATAGTGTGGGTCGCGCCGCTTCATCGCCCTGACAACCCATCAACAGGGTGGTCACCAACATCAACACAGCAAGACGAACCAGGCGCAGACACAGCAAAACAACTTCTCCTATGAGCGGGGCAACGCGATCGGGCTTATTCAACGCTTTATAATCGGCGGGCAGTCTAACGAAAAAAGGACGCCGATGCGTCCTTCGATACCAATGGATAACTCAGTTGAGTTTTTAAAATAAATAACAGCCCGACCAGGCGAAGATAGAAGATATTAACCCATCCGGCCCAGCCGCAACTCTTTGGGAAGAACTGTCGAATTATGGCGACTGTCCGAGCCTCCCGAGCCCGGATATCTAACTTCGACAGGGCCAGCGATCAGTTGTCGCTGAGAACCGCTACACCTGCATAGGTCAGTTCCTCACGTACTTCCGGTCGCGCCAGCTGGCTTAGGGTATTGTAGTTACCGCGACGACGTGACTTATGCTTATTAACTGCACCGAGGAACGCCAGTAAGGATTTCTTAGCGGGTTCTTTCTTCTCCATTTCCGTTTCACCTTGGGATAAATGCTCTGAAGGCTGTACCCCTCACCATCAGATGACTATTGATCATTGGGTACCCTTACTACTTTAGTCCCCTTGACGGTAGACATCTGCACAAATATTAGACAAACATTATTAACCTTAATTTCACAATAGAGCCCGAACACCTGATAAACGTGAAATACATCACGTTTTTCAGATCGATCAATAAAAGCAATTCTCGTTATGGCTAGTTAAGCCGGTGCCTTCAGCAGCACCGGCGCTTCCTTACCGATTATTGACTTAAAGTCACTGAAAAATGGAACACCGTCCGCCATTGCTCATCTTATGAGCAGTAATTGATCAGCGAAGCAACGTTAAACCGCCGGCTGCGGTGTTCTTATCGGCCAGTGCACCAGCAGGCTCGCCCCCACCAGCAAGATGGCGCCCAGACATTGCAGCGGTGTTAGCGCAAAACCGAGAAAGACCCAGTTGACCAGGCCCGCGGCCACCGGAAAACACATCTCCGCCAGAGCGCTGTGACGTGACGCTATGCGCTTAAGACCACGATAATAAAACGCCATACCCAGCAAACCGGAAATGGACACCATCAGCGCCACCCAGCCCAACTGCGGCGCCGTGATCACCAGCGCATCGGGTTGTAATGCCAGGACCCAGGGCAACAGACATAATAAGCCGACGGCAAAACGTCCGGTCATCAAGGCACCGGTACCGTAGCCACTTTGAGTCAGCTGTTTACCGAACACCGTGCTGGCACCCCAACTCACCACCGCCAGCAGCGTTAAACCATAGCCGGCCAGACGCGCTTGCAGTCCCGGCTGATAAAACCAGTCCTGGCCACCGATAAAGGGCAAGAGATCTTCCCACATCAACAGCAGACTGCCAGACAGACAAACGGCCAGATAGGCGAGAAAACCACGACTGATGCGCTCGCCCAACACCCAGGCTGACAAACTGACCGCCACGATCGGCTGCAATTTCTGCAACAGAATAACCAGCGTCGGATTCATCAGGTTAAAGGCTTGAGTAAAAGCCAGGGTACCGAGCGCCGAACCGAGCCCGCCGATAATGAACAGCGGCAAACTATCGCGCCGGCTGAACGGCCATAGCCGAACGCCGGCGACACGACACACCACCAACATCATTAACAGCAGCAGCGCGTGCTCAAGAAACACCAGCTGCAAACTGCTGATGCCGGCGCTGAGCAGGGGGTAACGTATTAAGGTATCGAGAGCCCACAGAACGCAGGCCAGCAAAACGTACAGAGTTCCTGTCACAACACTTCTCCGAGGTGACAGGGCTTGGCTTTTCGAAAGGATAAGAACGCAGACCACGGCGCCCAACACACCGCTTTTACCGGTGCAGCAGCAACCACAGCCACCATCGCCTGTTGGCGATGTTGCGATCAACTTCTTTCATCCGGACTATCACCGTCGGCTCAGGAATAAGTGATTGGATCACCGCACCTGATCTGCTGACCCTGCTTTGCGTGACACAAAACAGGCGCTCGTGGGCTCTGCGCATCGGGCACCCGCCCTAGCGCACTACCACCGGTGGGGACTTTCACCCCGCCCTGAAGTTGAAAAACGACGTTATGGTACGCCGCGATCTGAGCCCAGACAATGCAGGAAATTCGAACGAGTTGTTCACAGCCAGGCGACATCGCCGTGGTTATCCCAGGCCAGATCCAGCTGACCGCGACCATGAGCGGCACCATCGTCAGTGGCACGAGTGCGCCACTGCCCCAAGCCATTGGCCGCCCAAAGTTCACCGCCTGCCTCGGCGATCATGGCAATGTCACGCATCGGTTCGGCCTCAACAGCGGCATCGCCGCGCCAATGCAGCAGATGATGGCCTTTGGGTGAACTGACGGTCACACCACCGGGATAAGCCACTACGCTGGCGATGTAATTATTCATCTGTAACCAGTGCCAGGGTTCGGCCGGCAGCGGCTGCCAAGTCGGTTGCTGCCAATTAACGCGATACACCAAGGGCAAATCGGTGCGACCGGAACCATAGTATTGCAGCCCGACATAAACCCAGTCGGCATCGACATCCAGATGCCGCACCGAAAAACCAGGCCCCGGCGATGGTAGTTCGGCGCGCACCGCACCGCGCTCATCGAGTAACAACAGCGCGCTGGCAAAGGAGGTATCACCCTGGCGTACGCCGTTGCCCAGACCACCCACCGCCAGCGCGGCACCGCCAGATGGATGCGCCACTATCTGATGTGCACCCATGCCCGGCAGAGTCCTATCATCAACCCAGTCGCCCGCCGTCGCCGACCACTTACCCAGATGCACCGCGCTGCTGTCGGCGTGGCCCAGAGGTATCCAGCAGTCATCGCCCTGCCAGCAGCCATGACCGACAAAGATGCGCTCGCGCGGCGGTGCCAATTGCTGTTGCAACTGACCATCAGCGGGATCAAACAGCCCCGCCCATTGGCCCGGACGACGCGCAAACACCAAAGCGCGAGCCTGAATGGAATCGACGGCAAAACCATGAGCCCGACCCGGCAAAGCAGTGCGATAGCGTAATTGGCCATCGGCATTAAGCGCCGCCAGATAATAACGACCGTCCAAGCCATGAGCACTGCCGAGCCACAGTCGCTGCCGACCCTGAGCTCGCACCCAGGGCGACATAGCGGTTAAACCCGCCAGCCTCAGAAAGGTGCGTCGATCAATCGCCATCTTGATTGTTAAATCCGATCAGCAACGAATAACGCTCGGCGACTTCATCGCTGAGCCAGCTTTCGACCGCCACATTGACCGCGCGAATACGCTGACTCAATTGCCAGGCCGCTTCGGCATCATCGGCCGGCCAGCCGTCAGGCAGTTGCTTGGCCAGTTGCTGCAAATCAGTACTGAGTGACTGCGCCGCCTGGTCCTGGGAATCATCCGGGAAGGCATCGGTAACCAGCACGATGCGCGCGGCCAGATTGTTCAAAGCGGCTTTCACAAAGGTCAACGACTGGCCGGTTTCGGAGACATCGCCCATAAAGGGACGATAACGACCGTCTGCTTCAGGAAGCACTTCGCGCAGGCGCTGATTGATGCGGCTGGCCTGGGCGTACAGATCGTTGGTCGCCAGCGTCAGGGCACGATCGGCCGGTGTCAGTTGCTGCGGCAGTTGTTCGGTAATCTGCGACAGATAACCCTGATAAACCGTCGCCCAGTCGGTTAACAACACACAATCAGGCTGCGGCTGAGCCAGCAGCCAATCGACACCTTGAATGCCATGACCGGCCAACTGCAACGACTGATAAGCGCCGTCGGCCCGCTCCTGCTGATGCGTCTGCATCTGCCGGGCAACAATGCCACGACTGTCGGGCCAGAAGGCCACCCGGTAACCCAGACCAAGCTCATCGATAACGGCCGGAGACTGAGTCGCAATGACGCCCCACTGCGCCACCAAATTCTGCCAGGCCGGCTGCACCGCGTGACGCTGAGCAGTCGACAAGAAGTCACTGCCGCTACAACTTTGCTGCAATTGCTGCGCTAACTCAGCAGCGGCCTGTTGCCAATCCAAAACAGCCTGCTTCTGGGCTGCTTCCCATTCATCCAGCCAGGCCGCCTTAACCGGTAACACCACGGCCAATATCAACATACTCAGATAACGCATGACTAAAGACTCCTAAAGGGAGTTAACAAACTCAATCAACGCCGCCCGCTCTTCGGCCGATAAACGTTCGAAGGCTTCACGACTGGCTTTGGCTTCACCGTCGTGCCACAGAATCGCCGCAAAGACCGACTCAGCGCGACCATCGTGCAGCAGCTGCTGATGACCATTGACCGTCGGTATCAAACCGATGCCCCAGAGCGGTGGCGTACGCCACTCCTGTCCACTGGCAGCAAATTCCGCACGATTATCCGCCAGGCCCGGTCCCATATCGTGCAATAACAAATCGGTAAAGGGATGAAAGGTCTGGTTCGATAACGCTGGCCGATCCGGCAACGAACCCGTGGTCATGGTCGGCCGATGACAGGCAGCACAGCCGCTGTCGTTGAACAACATTTCGCCACGCTGTACGGCGGCGCTGTCATGATTGCGCTGCGCCGGTACCGCCAGATGACCCGAGTAAAAGGTCACCGCATCGAGCAGTTCGGTGCGCACCTCTGGATCGCCACCATTGACGCTCTGCGCGCAAACCGGCTGGCGCGGCGAGCAGTTTTCGGTGCGGAACAGATCGCTGGTCAGCCCCAGATCACCATTAAAGGCAGCGGCATTTTGCTGGCGCAAACTGGGCTGACCGGCCTTCCAGCCAAAGCGGCCCAGCGCCTGGCTTTGGGTTTGCACATCCCAGACCCGGTTGGCGCGGCCAGAAATGCCATCGCCATCAGCATCTTCGGCATCCACCCAGGCCAGAACCTGATCTTCAGAAACCGCTTCAAGCAGGCCCAGACCGATCATGGCAGGCGCCACACGCACCGAAACCCGGGTGTCCGGATGCATATCACCCGAGGTTAACTGGCTGAATACCGGCCGAGGCTGACGCAGCACAACCTCGCTGCCATCGACCAGACGATGAGCGTAATCGGTGAATTGGATGGTCACGCGACCCTCCGGCTGAGTACCAGGAATGCTGGCGTCCTGGAACTGACCGCCGTAGCTCGGTTCCGGCACCACGCCATGGCGGGCGATCCAATCGTCGGCCACGGAATCATCGGTGGGAATACTCAGACGCACTAACATCGACACCGCATTGTCGGCATCGCTTTCCGGCAAATGACCGCGACCGTCTTTGATATGACAACTCTGGCAGGCGTTGGTGTTGAACAGCGGGCCCAGGCCATCGCGCGCTGTGGTCGTCGCCGGCGCCGGTATCCAGGGATTGCGGAAAAACGAATTGCCGACGCTGAAGTCCAACCGTTGCTCAAACGACAGATTCGCCGCTGGCAATGAGAAGGCGTTAACGCCGGTGCTGTGCACGGTGGTATCGCCACCGGTCATTGGCAGATCAGCCGCCGACGGCAAGGCCAGCAAGATAGCAATAACGAAGCCGCCCAACCGAAACCGGTGACGGCGAGAGGTCACGAGATTCATACGATCTCACTTCACGATTGATACAGCACAATAGCGTCGGGGCCGGTCCAACCGACCCCGAAACCAGCTTAGAACTGATGGTCGGCATTATCCGGATTGAGGCGGTCGATATCCATCGCCAAAGCCATCTCTTCGATGACACGCGCTTCAGCAACCAAGGCATCGATAGCCGACTGAACCAGGGCATGACCTTCGCTGTTATCCATGGCGATCAGTTGATCAAAGTGGACATTATCCTGCTCAGCCGAAGCCACCAGCTTGCTCATCGCCGCATCGACCTCGGCGAAAGCAGCATCGGCACGCTCAGCCAGTTGCGGATCCTTGGACTGCAGATAATCACGGATGGAGCTGCCGTTTTCACCCCCGAACTCACCGCGATACACATTGCGAATGCCGCGGGCGTTATAGAAGTGCGAGTTATGAGTGTTGTCGGAGAAGCAGTCGTGCTCGTCTTCGGTAGAGAACGCCGACAGCGCCACCTTCATCCGCTCACCGGCCAGTTCACCCAAAGCCAGGCTGCCCATGCCATAGAACACACGACGCAAGGCGTTATCGGTCGGCTCGCTCAGCAAGGCAGCGCGGTAGTTATCGGACTGGTTCGGTGACCATTGCTCAACCATGTATTCCAGATCGGCAATCAGCAGATCCATAGTCGCCTGCAAATAAGCACGACGGCGGTGGCAATTGTCGTTGGTGCAGTCGGCACCCACCACAAAATCGGTATAAGGACGCTCACCGGCACCGGCATTGGTACCGTTCAGATCCTGACCCCAAAGCAGAAATTCCACAGCGTGATAACCGGTCGCGACGTTCGCTTCCGAGCCGCCCAGTTCATTCAATGACGCCAGCAGTTCCGGTGACAGCTTGGACACATCCAACTGTTCGGAACCGACCTGAACGCTGTCGGAGGCGATCAGATTAGCCGTAGCGCCCGGGTTACCCAGTTCATGCACGTAGCTGTCGTCAACGTAGTCGATCAGACCTTCGTCCAGCGGCCAGGCATTCAACTGACCTTCCCAATCGTCGACCACCGGGTTACCAAAACGGAACACTTCCGATTGTTGATAGTCTTCACGCGCTTCGATCCAGGCATCCTTGGCCGCCTGCAGACCGGCTTCTGATGGCTCACCGACGAAGCGCTCAATGGCGCGTTCCAAGGCTTTGGCTGAGGTCAGCGAGGCCTGATAAGTGGTGAAAGCGACATCGGCGTATTGTTCAACGATGGCGTCCTTGCTCGGTGCAGCGGCATGAGCGGCGCCCACCACCAGAGAACAGGCGGTCAAAGGGACGATAAACAAACGATGCATGGGTTACTCCTTGTCTTATGAATAAGCCTTATGAATAAGTCTTATGAATAGGGGTTGTTTGAGGCACAGCGATACGAACAACAATAAATGTCAAAGAATGGTCAATAATGATAATGACTTGCATTTATAAGTACAACCCATGTTCAGACGTTACCCTTTGAAACTTGCAGCCACCGGCTCGACTTCGGCCTAATAGGCGTCTCGATATCCCGAAGGAATTAACATGACCACTGGCCCTATTCGTACTGGACTGATCGGCTATGGCCTGTCCGGTCGCGTGTTTCATGCGCCCTTTATCGACGCACTCGATGAGTTTGCGCTGACCGCCGTAGCCAGCCGTCAGAGCGAGACCGTCCTGGCACGCTACCCACACAGCCCGGTGGTGGCCAATGCCCACGACCTGATCGCCATGGCTGATCTCGACCTGATCGTGATCACCGCCCCCAACGATCAACATTATCCACTGGCGATGGCCGCGCTCGATGCCGGCAAAGACGTGCTACTGGAAAAACCGGCAGTCACCCGGCTGGCGCAAATGGAAGCCTTGGCCGAGCAGGCCGAGCGCGCGGGCCGGACACTGTGCGTCTATCAAAACCGGCGTGTTGATGGCGACTTTCTGCATCTCAAGAGTTTGCTTAACGAAGCACCGCTGGGCCAACTGAAACACCTGGATTCGCGCTTCGACCGCTTTCGTCCGCAGCCGCAAGCACGCTGGCGCGAACAGCCCGGCGAAGGCAGTGGCATTTTCTGGGATCTGGGGCCGCATCTGATTGATCAGGCGCTGCACCTGCTGGGCGCGCCCGAGGCGTTAACCGCTAACCTGCGCACGCTGCGCGCTGGCAGCCAGACCACCGACTGGTTTGAACTGCAGTTGCATTATGGGCAGTGCGAAGTTGTGCTCGGCTCTACGCCCTTTGAAGCGGGCGCCATGCGTCGTTTTAACGCTCGTTTTGAAGGCGGTAGCTGGCAATGCTGGGGCCTGGATCCACAAGAAGAGGCGTTGCGCGCTGACCAGGCACCGAACGATCCGGCTTATCCGAATCTTGGCGCCCAACAAAGCGGCGAACTGGCGACTGTCGATGGCAGCCAGCCCGCGACGCCGGCGCACGGCGACTATCGTCAATTTTATCAACGACTGGCCAAGGCCGTGACGGGTCACGGCTCAGCTCCGGTCAGCCTCGACGACGCCTGCGCCCTGCTCTACACCTTGGAACGTGCTGAGGAATCGGCGCGTTTGGGTCAGCGTCTGGCGTGGCGTTACCAACGCCCGACATCCCAGCCTTAAGGTGTTGCAGCGCTGCTGTGCTGGCGTTGCCACTGCTCCAGTCCGGTCGACAGCAAGCGCTGGGCGGTGCCATCTTCAATGACTTCAGTCAGGATGCGCGCCAACTGGCCGCGCAATTCGCCGCTGTTGCAGGGCGACCGATGCGACAAGGTTAAAAACAGCTGTTCCTGACTGATCGGCGGCTCCAGCGCTCGCAATTCACCGGCAAAGCCCAGTCGTTCGGCATAGGCGGCTGCGGGAAACTCTTCATAGAGCAGATAATCGACCCGGCCCTGAACCAACATGCGCATGGCTTGATCCAGTGTTGCCACGCTGTCGATACTCAGGTGATCGTGAGCGTAGTTGTCGAAGTCCTGACCCAGACTGTTATTGATCAGGCTGATGCCCTGCCATTGCCCCAGATCGGCCCAGTCCTGATACGCCAGCATTTGATCCTGGCGCGTCCAGACCAGACTGCGGGTGGTGTAAAAGGCAGGATGAATGTAATCCATATACTCAAGGCGGGATTTGGTCAAAAAGGCGCCGGCGATCAGGTCGACCCGGCCAGCGCGAACTTCTTCCTGTGCCCGCGACCAGGCGCCGGTATAGACCACTTCGATGGGAATCCCCAGCCGCTGGCCAACTTCTTCGAGCAACAACTGATTGGCGCCGATCAAGGCATTTTCATGCTGCGGCGAACGCCACAGATAAGGTGGGTAATCCGGATTACCTGTCGCCACCAGCCGATCACAGCTCAAACTCACCGATTCAGCCTGGGCCGTCACCGACCACAGCACCAGCGATAACAGCAGACATTGCCCCAGAACACCCTTCATGACGTCACTCCCGAGCAAGAAGACTTGGAGACGCTCCTTGTCTCGACAGTATGAACACCATACTAGAAGTGCACTGAGGCAATCACAACTGCGGCGATGGGTTCAGCGACGATGGATTCAGCGACGTTGCGCCAACCACTCGGTAAACACCGCCGAACTGCGCTTGGGTGTGCGCGCCAGGGTGTCGTAATCGACATGCACAATGCCAAAGCGCTGGCTGTAACCTTCGGCCCATTCAAAGTTGTCCATCAAACTCCAGGCGAAGTAACCGCGCACATCAACGCCGGCTTCGATGGCGTTGTGGACTGCTTGCAAATGCTGATCGTAATAACCCACGCGCAATTGGTCATCGACCGCGCCATCGACAATGCCGGTGTTATCCGCCGCGCCGTTTTCACTGATGTAAATCGGCGGCAGGTTGTCGTAACGAGCATTAAAACCGGTCATCAGATCGGTCAGCGCCTGCGGATAAATCTCCCAGCCGATATCGGTCTTTGGCGCGTCCTGCGCAATGGATTCGTAGTCGCTGTTATCACCAGCGCGAACCACCGACCGGGTGTAGAAATTGATGCCGAGGAAGTCGATCGGCCGTGCCAGTATCTCCATATCGCCCGGATAGACTGTCGGCATCCATTCCGGATGACGTTCGCGCACCGCCTGTGGGTATTCCCCGGTCAGCAACGGCTGCAGATACCAGTGGCTGTTCTCTTCGTCGGAATAATCCGCCGCCGCTTTATCCGCTGCGCTGTCGGTGGCCGGATAGGCCGGCGTGAAGTTGAGCACAATACCGTGATCAGCCTTGGGCGCGTTGGCGCGCATCGCCGGCAACGCCAGACCGTGACCGAGCAGCAGATGATGTGCCGCCTGGAAACCCAGCCGATCATCTTTCAGACCCGGGGCGTGAATGCCCAGACGATAGCTGAGAAAACCGGCGCACCAGGGTTCGTTCAAAGTGGCGTAACTTTCCACCCGATCACCCAGCACACGGGTAATCTGATCCGCATAATCGGCAAAGCGATAGGCGGTGTCGCGGTTCACCCAACCACCGCGATCACCCAGATACTGCGGCAAATCCCAATGATATAAAGTCGCCACCGGACGGATGCCACGTTCGAGCATGCCGTCGACCAGACGGTCGTAAAAATCAAAACCAGCCTGATTCCACACACCCGGCTGCGGCTCAATGCGCGGCCAGGCAATGGAAAAACGATAGGCATCGAAGCCTAAGTTTTTGATCAAATCCAGATCTTCCGGCCAGCGATGATAGTGATCACAGGCCACATCGCCGTTATCACCACCCAGCACCTTGCCCGGCGTGGCACAGAACCGGTCCCAGATACTTTCAGCGCGGCCATCTTCATGGGCCGCCCCTTCAATCTGGAACGACGCCGTCGCTACGCCGAACAAAAAATCTTTGCGCGCCAAAGGTGACTCGGCGGGTAATTTAAAACTCATAGAAATCTCCAACGTTTCGTGGCCTCACGGCCGATCATCAATTTTTAACCGCGCCCGAAGTCAGGCCTTGGATCATTTGTCGACTGGCGAGCATATAGATCGACACCAGCGGCACAATGGAAATAAAGGTACCCAGCATTAACGCGCCCCAAGGCGTGTTAGGAACGCCCTGGACCGAGCGCAGCATCTGGGTAATCACCATCTTGTCGCTGCTGGTCAACACCACCAGCGGCTGCAAAAAGTTGTTCCATAAGAACACAAACTGCACGATGGCAAGTGTCGCCAAACCGGGACGCAACAGCGGCAAAACCACACTCCAATAGGTGCGAAACGCACTGGCGCCATCAAGCTTGGCGGCTTCCAATAAATCTTTTGGAACTGAGGCGACAACGTACTGGCGAATCAGAAAAATGCCGAACGGATTGATCGAAAACGGCAGCCAGACGGCCAGATGAGTGTTGGTTAAATGCAGCGCATCAATGACCATATAGTAAGGAATCAAGGTCAAGATCGGCGGTAGCATCATCGAGCAGATCATCATGGTAAAGAGCACATTGCGGCCGCGGAATTTAAACACCGCCAAGGCATAACCACACATACTGCAGAACAACAAAGAGGCTGCGGTACCAATGACAGAAACGGAAAATGAATTGAGCATGCCAACCCAAAAATCCATCGCCTCCAGCAGCCGGTGGTAGTTGTTAACGAATTGGTCACCAATGGCCAAATTCAGGCCGCTGCCAAACATGGTATTGCGATCATGAGTGGCCAGTAGCAGCGACCAGAAAAATGGAAAAACGGTCAGCAGAACTGCACTCAATAAGGCCGCCCACATCACCGCCCGAGCGATAAATTTCACACTGCGACGCAGCAGCTGGCTTTTGTCCTGTGCTTGCCAATCGTCGGCAAAAGTATCAGTGGCCATCTCAGTCGCCTCCCAGGCCACGACGGCCAAAAAACCAGAAATACAAACCGGTGAAGATGCCAATCACCACGAACAGAATCCAGGAAATAGCGGCAGCACCGCCCATGTCGAGCCATTCCCAGGCAACCCGATAAAGATAGTTGGAGATGCTCATGCCATTGGTTGACGCCAACTGCAAACCCCGGGTCAACACATAGGGTTCATCGAACAGATTCATGTTGCCGATGATGGTCAGAGTGACCGCAAAAAAGATAAAGGGACGTAACAACGGCAAGGCAATATGGCGGAAACGCTGCCAGCCACTGGCACCATCCATGGTTGCCGCTTCGTATAAATCATCAGAAATGGTGGCCAAGCCTGCGGTGTAAATAACGGTGTTAAAACCCACGTATTTCCAGAACACCACAAAGGCCACTGAATAACGAATCACCGAGTTTTCCTGCACCCAACCAATGGGTAAAAACTCGTTTAACCAGCCAAAGGCCCAGCCCGTCAGCGGTGCTTGCGCCAACGCCATCAATGCCTGGTTGATAATGCCGCTGTCGCGCGAATACATGATGTAGAAGATCATCGACACTGCGATGGTCGAGGTGACGTATGGCAGAAAATAGGCAGTGGTCAGCCAATGACGGGCACGTTTACCCAATTGCACCAGCAAAAAGGCCAGCGGCAAAGCCACCAGATGTTGCGGAACGCCCGAATAGAGTGCCATCAGGATGGTGTTCCACATGGTCTGCCACAGCGTTGGATCGGTCAGACCCAAGGCATAGTTTTCCAGACCGACAAATTCCATAGAACCCAAACCCTGCACCGGGTTCCAGGTATGGAAAGACAGATAAATCATGAAGAAAACAGGGAAAATGCCGAACACACCGAAGATCAGGATGTAGGGCGACATAAACCAGTAAGGGGTGCTGTTCGACCAGAACCGGCGCCAGCGTTGGCCAGGCTCAGGGGCGATGGACGACTGCTTGGTTGTGCTCATAATACGGACCTGACAAGGCCCGCCGGGCGGCGGGCCAAAGCTTTATTCAAAGCCTAAGTGGGCTTTACTCAATCAACGCACGCGACGACGAATCTGACGCTCAGCGTTAGCCAGGGCGGTATCGATGTCGACACCGTCGTTCAGCACCTGCTCCAGCGCGGTAGTCATCAGCGACTCAGCAATCTGGTCACCTTCGTGCGGCTGCACCGGCTCGATGTTTTGCGCAATGTCGGCAAACAACAGACGGGCTTGTTGGCCACGCAGGAACTCGATCGACTCTTCAAACATGGCGTCGTCATAAGTACCGGTATGAGCCGGGAAGGCAGCGATGTTGGCAAAGCCAGCGCGCTGGATATCTTCACTGATCATGTATTCGATCAGGTCCCAGGCCGCTTCCTGGTGTTCAGACTGTTTCGGAATCGCCAGGAAGGAACCACCCCAGGTACCGTAAATGCCATCTGGCAGATTGCTCACACCCCAGTTACCTGAGGTTTCCGGGGCCATCCAGTTTTGCAGGTGACCCAGCAGCCAGGCACCGGACAGCTGAGTGGCAAAACGACCTTCGCGGAAGCCGGCATACCATTCTTCGGTCCACTCAGAAATGCGACCGTCCATGCCTTCATCGCGCACGGTTTTAGCCAGCTCGAAAGCGCGTTGGAAACGTGGACCAGTGACCAGCGGTTCACCGTCGGCATCGAAGAACAGACCATTGCCCGGTTCGACGTTGAAGTTCCAGTAAGCGGTCGCTACAGCAGTCGCATCACCGATCAACAGGATGTCTTTTTTCTTCAGCTCACGACCGTAGTCGAGGTAGCTGTCCCAGTCGTTGATGACGTTATCGATGTCGTAACCCATGTCTTCCATGTAGTCGCGACGGTAATACATCACGCCCGGACCCAGATCGACCGGTACTGCGTATTGACGACCGTCGGCGCCCTGGCCTTGAGCCACAGCGTATTCAGCGAAGTCATCTTTATAAGGCGCGAAGCGATCGGTCAGATCAACAAAGCCACCGGAGTTGATAAAGGAGCCGACGAAACCACGGTCAACCAACACCACATCACCCGCACCACTGCCGGTTGCCAGGTTGGTTTTCAGTTTGTCGTGGTGGCCGCCGTGCTCGTTCATCAGCAGCTCGACACTGTGTTGCGGAAATCCATCCAGGATGGCTTCCAACTGGCTGTCGTAATCGGGATAGCCGTCGAAACGGATGTTGTCAGCCTGGGTTGCAGTCGCCAGACCGCTCAGGGCCAAAGCGATGCCAAGGTTACGCTTGAGGTTCATTGGTTGCCTCCAACCATTGTTGTTTTTGTTGTTGTCGTCAGCCGCCGGAAAGCGGTTACGACTGGCGTTATCTGAGCGAGGTTGCAAACCCCGGGCTTACCAAAGCAAGCCTCAGACAGTAAACGGCTCGGTGGCCCGCTAGCCAAATGGGCTCAACCGATGGTTCTTGTGGTGACCTCTGCCCAGGTTGGACAGTGATCCTGTAACCGTTTACAGTTACCCTAAATTCGGCCGTCAGGCGTGTCAAGCAGGACCATCGTCTAACTGCACGCGCGCCACACTGAAAAGTCCCGAGATGTCACCGCTGGAAGCTTTGGCGGCACGACAAAAAACCAGATCGCGCAATGCTTGCGTTGCCAATCTGGACAGTTTTACAACCCGGGCAGCCTGAAGATTTGCCACCCTGTTACCCGGCGATAACGACCGCCTAGGTGACGCAAAGGAAATCGGTATGACGCTCCAATCCAATGCCAATGGCAAACCCCAGACGCAAAATCGCCCAGGTTTTGCCGCCGGTAGCGCCGATGTTTACCCACCAAGCCAGCGATATTTTTCCGCCACCGGCCAAGCCGCTGAGCGTTATCGGCTGCATCGTGACCTGGCCTGGGGCGCCTTTCATTGGTTTAACAGCGACGCCTATCCTCAAGCGCATCAGCAGGATGAGCAGGCGCCAGTCTATGGCCAGCACGACCAGCGAGATCTTAGTGGTGGTTGGTACGACGGCCCGGATTATGGCCACTACAGCGTCACCGCAGCCTGGTCGATCGCGCTGCCATTGCTGACCTGGATGATTCGGCCGCAAGCCTTACCCGAACGCATCCAACCGCTGCACAGTTACAATCCAGGCCGCCCAGCCATTCTCGATCTGGTCCGACCGCAACTGCATTTTTTGCTGTCCTTGCAACGCGGCGACGGCGCAATGCACCACAAACTCACCAGCGCCGAGAGTGCCGCTTTAAGCGACGCACCTCAGGCAGATCACCGAACCCGTTGGTTAATGCCAGTGAGCACCACAGCCACGGCCAATTTTGCCGCCACCGCGCATCTGGCCGCCCGTGCTTTCGAGCGGTCCCCGCTTGCCGAAGACTGGCTGCTGGCACAGCGTTGTCAGACAGCGGCAAAGCAGGCCGATCAGTTTCTCGACGCTCATCTGGAAGCCATCCATTGTCTGGCCGCGACCAGCACCGGCAGCTTTGGCCAGGCCTACCAGGATGACGACGAGCGCGACAACCGGCTGTGGGCCAAGGTCGCCCGCCATTGGAGCGATACACAACCCTTGCATGACCAGCATTATTGCCGCTTGTGGGAACTGGCAGGTACCGCCCGATTGGGCGATGACCAACCGGGCTGGCAGCAATTGAACTTTCTGGCGCTGTTTAACTTTCTGGCCATGCCAGAGCAGGACAGCACACTCAAAGATGCACTGCTGACACGAATGGAAAAGACCTTTCAGGCTGAGCGCGAGCGCCAGCTCACTCACCCTTACGGCCGTCTGAACTGGCATCAGGGCGCGCCCAAGGATGATCACAACGGCACGTTGGCGACGCTGGGAACTCAACTGCTTTGGTTGCATCAACTGACCGGTCGCCAGCGCTGGTATGACACCGCCTTCGATCTGAGCCCCTGGTTTTTCGGCCATAACCCAAACGCCACCATCTGGACCACTGGCGGCGGCGAAACGCAGGTACAGCAGCCCCGATTTGCCCCGCTGATTTCCGGCGCCTTGCAGGCTGCACCCGGCATTCTGGTACGCGGTGGCGCGGCCGAAACCTCGACCGTTAACGAGCCGACAGCAGCAACGGACGTCAGCGCCGTGAGCATCGAATGGCAGGCCTCCTGGGCCTGTTACTTGTCGCTATTGGTCGCCGGACCGCGCTGAACCGCGCGCCGGCTCAGGCGGTTTTCGGAGAGGCTTTCAATTGCGGAGCGGTCGAAGCGCGTTCAATCAGCGTCGGCATAAAGCGATTGTGAATCTCGCAATCAATACCCTCGCCCAGCTTCAACGCCAGACGCCCGGCTTCACTGCCAAACTCAGCCACCGGCACCCGCACCGTGGTCAACGCCGGTTCCAGATAACCGGCCATCAAGACATCGTCGTAGCCAACCAGGCTGACGTCTTCGGGAATGCGCATTCCGGCCTGCTTAAAACCGTTGTAGGCGCCGATGGCCATCAGGTCGTTGCCAACCACCACCGCGCTGAAATCCACCTTGCGGTGCAGCAGAGTCGTCACCGCCACCTCACCGCCAGGCTCCATAAAATCGCCTTCCACGACCAGTTGCTCGTCAAACGCCACCCCCGCACTGGCCAGAGCGCGGCGATAGCCCGCCAGACGTTCGCGGGCATCGGCTTTATAGAGCGGGCCGGTAATGCAGGCGATGCGTTGGTGACCCTGTTTAAGCAGATGTTCAGTGGCCAGAAAGCCACCGGCTTCGTTATCCAGATACACGCATTGCTCGGTCAGTTCCGGCACCAGTCGGTTGACCAGAATCATCGGCGTCGATTCCTTCTTGGACAGCTCGATAATTTCCGCATCCGGCATTAAATCCAGATGCAGAATCAACGCATCGCAGCGACGTTTGAGCAGAAACTGGACGGCATCACGCTCTTCTTCAAGCGTGCTGTGACCGCTGGTGATGATCAGATGTTTGCCGGCATCGCGCACCGATTGCTCGGCGTATTGCATCATCTCACCAAAGAAGGGGCCGGCCAGATCGCCGACCACCATACCGATGGTTTCAGATTTGTTGGTTGCCAGACTGCGGGCAAAGGAATTGGGTTGATAACCCAGTTCAGCCATGGCCTCGAGCACACGCTGGCGAGTCGCTTCGGCCACCCACTTGTTGCCGTTGACCACGCGCGAAACCGTCGCCACCGATACCTGCGCGTGTTTGGATACTTCCCGAATGGTGGCCATCGACCGGACGTCCTCTTGTCGTAACGGTGAGCAAAGCAGTCGCTAAGCCTACACCAGCCGGCCTCAGCTTTCAGCCGTTCAACAGAGAATTCAAACGCCCTGAGCGGGCGAGCACAGCGTTTCAGGTGATTTGATAACGCCCGGGTTTGTGGTTCAGTGCAATCACCACATTCAATGCCAGTGCACCGAGAATCGACAGTGCCAGAATCGGCAGCGGCACCAAAAAGAAACCGATGCCAACGATGGCGACATCGACACTCATCTGAAAGCGACCGGCGCTAAAACCAAAACGCTCCTGAACGTAGAGCGCCAGGATGCCGACCCCACCCAGACTGGAACGATGACGGAAAAACACCAGCATGCCAGTACCGATCAGAAAGCCACCCATGATGGCCGCAAAGATCGGGCTGACCCGACCCAGTTCGATGACGATCGACAGGTTATCGGCCAGCAAAGACACCGCCGCGACCGAGATAAAAGTATTGAGCGTGAAGCGCCAACCCATGCGCGTGAAAGCGAGCCAATAAAACGGCAGGTTTATGACGAAAAAAACCTGACCAAAGCTGTACGGCACCACCTTGGTCAGCACCAATGCCAGACCAGCGGTGCCGCCGGTCAGAAAGCCCTGATGCTTAAACAACAGCAAACCCAGCGACACAAACAAGGCACCCGCGACCAGAGCCAGCAAATCCTCCGGCACGGAATGGGTGGTGGTATTCGTGCTCGTCGTTGTCGTCGACTTCACCGGCAGCTCTCCCTATCCTCAAAGGGGCGCATCTTACCAGCGCCGCGGCCGCCGTGAAGTCGAGGCCCGACCATTCAGTGGAAAGCCTGGTTGCCAGTTGGCAAATAAAACGAACGCGACTCAGCCGGCCAGCAGGCTCACGCCATAAACCGGTGGCAAGGTGTGGCCGAGCAACTGCCAACTGGCGCCACCATCGCGACTGCACCAGGCATTGCCGGTGGTGGTTCCAAATACCAGAGTATTGCCGCGGGCATCCACCGCCAGGCCATGCCGATACACCAGATCGAAACTGCCGTGCTGCGGCAAACCCTGACGCTGCGCTTGAAAGGTCTGGCCACCGTCATCGCTGCGATTCACCAGTAACGCCTGATCGACCGGAAAACGGTATTGATCTTTGACGCCGGGAATCAGCCAGGCGGTCTGCGGTTGTTTGGGATGCACCGCCAGCGCGAAGCCAAAACCACTCGGTTGCGGCTTGCACTCGGTAAAGGTTTCAGCGCCATCGCTGGATACAAAGACACCGTTATGATGCTGCACCCAGACCCATTGCGGATCGGAGGGCGCCACCAGCAAGCGGTGCACATCCTGGTTGGTCAGATTGAATTGCATATCGTCGGGCAGATATTCCGCCCGCAAACCCTGCCCCACCTGACGCCAGTGATTGCCGGCATCCTCGGTTTTCCAGACCCCGCCACTGGAAATGGCGACGATCAGGGTGTCGGAATCTTCCGGGTGAATGGCAATGGAATGCAGGCCCGGGTCATCGTAACCACCGCCAAACCAGTTTTTGCGCTCCGGGGTATTCCATAACGCCTGGTTCAGCGACCAGCTGTCGCCACCATCGTCGCTGCGAAACAAACCACCGGGAATGGTGCCGGCCCAAAGCCGGCCGGGAATCTGTGGATCGGGTTCCAGGCACCAGATCTGTTCCAACGCCCAGGGGTTTTTGTCGTCCGGATCATCGGGCTTTTCCGGAAACACCGGTACCGCCACTTCCTGCCAACTGGCGCCCTGATCGGTCGAACGATGCAGCTTGCAGCCAAAATGACCCAGCGCCAGCGAGCACCACCAGCTGCCATCCGGTCCGACCGCTGCGGCCGATACCGGCTCACCCAAAAAGTGCGTGCGGACATAATCAAAACCCTTGGCGCCAGCGGTTAATTCCACCAGGCCCTTGCGCGTCCAAAACAGAATGCCATCTACCATGGTTCAGTCTCCCGATTCTGCCTCAAGGCTTACCCGCCAGGCTTATCCCCCGGAGAGTGCCTGCATGATGTGCAGACGACTGCCCTGATCCAGCCGCTGTTTATGCGGCAAGGCACCTTGCACAAGTTGTTGATCGATGGCGAGCATGACGTGCTTGCGCAACTCGCCTTGATCGTCGAGCACATAACCCGCCAGTGGCGGATACTGTTCAAACACCTGAGCCAGCACCTCATCGAGGGTGCCGGGGGTTACCGTCACGGCATCACAGCGCACATGCCGTTGCAGGTTTTCGGTGAAACTGACCTTGACCATAGTCGCACTCCGGGCTTAACCGGCCGGCGTCACCCTTTGGGTATAGATGGAAAAGTCCGGCTTGTTCGGATGGTAATCGCCGTACAGCAACGGCGAATGAATCATGTAATCGGCACTGGCCTGATTACAGGCCACTGGAATGTTGTACAGCGCAGCAATACGCAACAGCGCTTTAATATCCGGATCGTGCGGTTGCGGTTCCAGCGGGTCCCAAAAGAAAATCAGCAAATCGATTTCGCCTTCGGCAATCTTGGAGCCAATCTGCTGATCGCCGCCCAAAGGACCACTGAGCAGTTTGGTGACCGAACGTCCCAAACCCTGCTCAATCAATTTACCGGTGGTGCCGGTGGCATAGATGCCCAACTTCGCCAGCAATTCACTGTTGGTTTGCGCCCAGGCCACCAGTTCTTTTTTCTTATTATCGTGCGCCACCAAGGCAACATTACGGTCTGTCTTAGTCATTCGGGCCTCCCGGCGCCTTGTCCAGATTGGGTGATTGATCGCATCTTATACCACAGCCAAAGCAACACAACGGCGAGCACCAGTCCTGCCAGGTTGGCAAAGCCATCGGCAATGCTGAATAACCGATAAGTGGTCAAGCCCTGTGCCACCTCAATCAACCAACTGTAGCCCCACAATGCCGGCCACACCGCCACGCGACCCGGCCAGCCAAGACCCGCCAGCACACCCAGAGCACCCCAGCCCAGCAGATGATTGAGCTTGTCGTTAGACGAAAACTCCGGATGCTCCAACGGCAATAATGACAACACCGTAACCACCAATAACAACACCACAAACAACCAACGATAGACGCGCACAACCACCTCAATAACGCCAAACCAGAGCGCCACTCTAATGCAGCGCGGTCAGGGGACAAAGCGCCACGCTTGGCTTATGCTGCCTACTGATCGAATGCCGGAGCCCGATTTCGACATGCCCTTAGCACTGCGCCCGTTAATATCCCGACACGCCTTGCGCTGGGGCGCTTTGTTGCTGGGATTGATGATCACCCTGTCGCTGGCGAGTTATCACCTTTTTGTGGCGCGCTACGATCAGCATTCCTTTATCCAGCGGCTCGATTATTTGTTCTACGACTGGCGCTACCAACTGCTCAACAGCGGCGACCGTTTTGCCCGCGCCGACGACCACATCGTGATTGTCGATATCGACGAAGCCAGCCTCAAAGCTGAAGGTCGCTGGCCCTGGCCGCGCGATAAACTCGCCACCCTGACCCGGCAGTTAACCGAGGCCGGCGCTGTGGTCATCGGCTTCGATATTCTGATGTCCGAACCCCAGGCCAATCCGACGCGTCAGTTACAGCGGCAGGCGCTGATCGCAGGCAATACTGAGTTGGCGGAATCCCTGACACCTTTTATTCCGCTGACCGAGTACGACCAGATTCTGGCCAACAGCTTCGCCGACATCGATGTGGTGCTGCCCTTTTTATTGCAGGATGACGCCCAGCTGCGCATCGGTGAATTGCCCGCGCCGGTCTATCAATTAACACCAGAGCAAACACAGCGGTTACTGATCGTTGAAGCTCAGGGTTACGCTGGTGCCGTGGATGTTTTGCAAAATGCAGCGGTGACGGCGGGCTCCATCGTGCCGACCATCGATGGCGATGGCACCTTGCGCTCAGCGCCTTTGGTGACGCGTTTTGAAGACGGCCTCTATCCATCCCTGGCGCTGGCGATGGGTCTGACCTACTACTTTCTTGACGGCATTGATCTCGACATCGTGCCCTTTAACAGCCATCTGGATGTGATCGACCGGCTGCACTTTGCCGACAAATCCCTGCGTGTCGATGCCGGCCGCGTATTGGTGCCCTACCTCGGTCCGCAAGGTCAATTTCCCTACGTTTCGGCCACCGATGTCATCCATGGCAAAGCCAATCCGGATGTGTTCAGCAATGCGCTGGTATTGATTGGCACTTCATCGGTCGGCTTGTCGGATCTTCGGACCACCCCGGTCGGCACCCAATTTCCGGGCGTCGAAGTGCACGCCAATCTGCTCAATGGCCTGCTCGTCGGCAACTTTCCGTTCACCCCGGATTATGGCGACACCATGACCGCCATTCTGCTGATCATCCTGGGGGTTATTTTCTCGTTGATTTCCAGCCGACTGGGACCGCTGGCCTTGGCTTCGGCGACCGCTTTGTTGCTGATCATGCTGATTGCCGTCAACTTTTCGCTGTGGATTTATCAGCAGATGGCCTTGCCGTTGGCGAGCAGCGTTTTGTTAACGCTGGCGTTGGGCACGCTGCATTTATTGGAAGGTTTTTTAAGCGAGCGACGCCATAAACAACACGTCACCAACGTCTTCGGCCAGTACGTTCCCAAAGCGCACATTGAGCGCATGCTCAGTAACCCGGAAGCCTATGGTTTCGAAGGTGACAACCGCGAAATGACGGTGCTGTTTTCCGATGTGCGTTCGTTCACTACTATTTCTGAATCCTTAAGTGCAACCCAACTCAAAGACTTACTGAATCGATATTTCACACCCATCACCGCGGTGATTTTTAATCACCAAGGCACCATCGATAAATACGTCGGCGATATGGTGATGGCGTTCTGGGGCGCGCCCTTGGAAGACCCCGAGCATCCACGTCATGCATTGGAAGCAGCGGTGGCAATGATCGCCACTACCGAAGCGTTAAACCCGGAATTACAGGCCCTGGGTTATCCGGAAATTCAGGTGGGTATCGGTTTGAATACCGGGCCAATGAACGTCGGCGACATGGGCTCGACCTATCGCCGCGCGTACACCGTGCTCGGCGATGCGGTGAATCTGGGATCGCGTCTGGAAAGCCTGACCAAGTTCTACGGCGTGAAAATACTGATCGGCCCACAGACCCGGGCAGCGATCGATGACTGGGCGTTCCGTCCTATTGATCGCATCCGCGTTAAAGGCAAAACCGAACCGGTGGCGGTGTTTGAACCCTGGGGAAAACTGAGTGACTTAACGGCCGATCAGCGCGCCGAATTGGATGCGTTGGATGACGCTTACCAACTCTATTTACAACAAAACTGGGAGGCGGCGCACGCTGCTTTTGAACAACTGAAAGCACAGAGCGAACAAGCCAAATTATACGAGGTCTACCTGGAGCGTATCGCCATTCTCGAGCAGGAAACCCTGCCCGAAAACTGGGATGGCAGCTTCACCCATACCAGTAAATAAATCGGTTATTCACTCAACATGAAATCGACGGCCGCCTGGGCATGAATCGCTGTGGTATCGACTAAGGTGACGACGGTATCGGCCTGCTGCACCAACAAACCAATTTCAGTGCAGCCCAGAATAACCGCCTCAGCGCCGTCTGCCGCCAAGGCATCAATGATGCGTAAGTATTCCTGCTTTGACTCCGCGTCTGTTTTGCCCAGACAAAGCTCTTGGTAAATAACGCGGTGTACAATGGCGCGATCAGCTTCGTTGGGCACCACCACATCCAGTCCAAATTTATCGGCCAACCGGCCCTTATAAAAATCCTGCTCCATGGTAAAGGCGGTGCCCAATAAACCGACCCGGCTGACGCCCTGTTTCAGCAAAACCTCAGCGGTGGCATCGGCAATATGCAGGATAGGAATGTCGAGCGCAGCTTCGATCTGCGGCGCCACCTTGTGCATGGTATTGGTACAGATCAACAGCGCTTCGGCGCCGGCGTTTTGCACCTTGACTGCCGCGTCGCTTAACAAAGATGCAGTCGCGTCCCAGTCGCCAGCGTGCTGCAGTTTTTCGATGGGATCGAAATCGACGCTGACCATAGCGATCTGCCCCGAATGCAAACCGCCGAGCCGAGCTTTCACGCCTTCGTTAATCGCGCGGTAATAACCCACCGTGCTTTCCCAGCTCATACCGCCCAATAAACCGATGGTTTTCATCCGTCCTCCTCACACCCTGATGCAATAGCAACAACTGACATCCTAGTACAACACATTTTCATCAACCTGTGGTGCCGCTTACTAGATATGCAACAAAAAAAGCGCCAGGAATCCCTGACGCTTCTTGCACTGCTCGATGCGCTTACTTCAGATCGAACCGGTCCAGATTCATCACCTTGTCCCAGGCTTTGATAAAGTCATCAACAAAGCGTTTCTCGGAATCGGCGCCGGCATAAACTTCACAAATCGCCCGCAACTGAGCGTTAGAGCCAAACACCAGATCGTTGCGCGTACCGGTCCACTTTTGTTTACCGGTTTTACGATCCTTGCCGACAAATTCTGACTCATCGGCATCGGTGGATGACCATTCGGTATCCATACTCAGCAAGTTGACGAAGAAGTCGTTGCTCAGTTTTCCTGGACGATCAGTGAACACCCCATGCTTGCTGCCACCGTGGTTGGCATCGAGCACGCGCAGGCCACCGACCAACGCCGTCATTTCCGGCGCCGTCAGCGTCAGCAACTGAGCGCGATCGACCAACATGTCCTCAGCGCGTACCGCGTATTTCTTCTTCTGGAAGTTACGGAAGCCATCAGCGAAGGGTTCCAGCCAGTCGAAGTTTTCTTCATCGACCATATCCTGAGTCGTATCCATCCGCCCCGGCGTAAAGGGCACCGTAACGCCATGACCGGCATCCTGAGCGGCCTTTTCGACAGCGGCAGCACCGCCAAGCACAATCAGATCGGCCATCGAAACCTGTTTACCGCCGGTCTGAGCGCCATTGAACTCACTCTGAATGCCTGCGAGTTTTTTCAGCACTTTTTCCAGTTGCTTGGGTTCATTGGCGTCCCAGCTGTTCGCCGGTGCCAGACGAATGTGCGCACCATTGGCACCACCGCGCATATCGGAGCCGCGATAGGTGGATGCCGACGACCAGGCGGTTGCTACCAACTCTGATACCGACAGCCCCGTTGCCAGTATCTTTTTCTTCAATTGAGCGATATCGCCTTCATCCACCACCGGATGATTCAGTGCCGGAATCGGATCCTGCCAGAGCAGATCTTCCTGTGGCACTTCCGGGCCGAGGTAACGCGTTTTCGGACCCATGTCGCGGTGCGTTAATTTGAACCAGGCGCGCGCAAAGGCGTCGGCAAACTGATCCGGATTTTCATAAAAACGGCGCGAAATTTTTTCGTAAGCCGGATCGAAACGCAGTGATAAGTCGGTCGTCAGCATCGTCGGCTTGCGCTTTTTCGACGCATCGAACGGATCGGGAATAATGTCACCCGCATCCTTGGCCACCCACTGCTTGGCACCGGCCGGACTGGTGGTTAATTCCCATTCAAAACCGAAGAGGTTTTCGAAGAAGTTATTGCTCCATTGCGTCGGCGTGGTTGTCCAGGTGACTTCCGGTCCACCGGTAATGGCATCGCCGGCTTTACCACTGCCGTGCGCACTCTTCCAGCCAAAACCCTGGTCAGCCATGCCGGCAGCTTCCGGCTCGGCGCCGACCAAGGCGGCATCACCGGCACCGTGGGTTTTACCGAAGGTGTGGCCACCGGCAATCAGCGCCACGGTTTCTTCGTCGTTCATTGCCATGCGCTTAAAGGTTTCGCGGATATCGACCGCGGCCTTCACTGGATCGGGATCGCCATTGGGGCCTTCCGGGTTTACATAGATCAAACCCATTTGCACCGCAGCCAGCGGATTTTCCAGATCGCGGTCTTGGGTGTAACGACCATCGTCGAGCCATTCTTTTTCCTGGCCCCAATAGATGTCTTCTTCCGGTTCGTAAATATCTTCACGACCACCGGCGAAACCAAAGGTTTTAAAGCCCATGGATTCCAGCGCCACGTTACCGGCGAGAATCATCAGATCGGCCCAGGAAATCCGGTTGCCATATTTCTGTTTCACTGGCCACAACAGGCGGCGCGCCTTATCGAGGTTGGCGTTATCCGGCCAGCTGTTCAGTGGTGCAAAACGCTGGTTGCCGGTACCGCCACCACCACGGCCGTCCTGCACGCGGTAGGTGCCAGCGCTGTGCCAGGCCATGCGGATCATCAGGCCACCGTAATGACCAAAGTCGGCCGGCCACCAATCTTTGGAGTCGGTCATCAAAGCGTGCAGATCGGACTTCACCGCCGCCAGGTCGAGCTTTTTGAATTCTTCAGCGTAATCAAAATCCTCATCCATCGGATTGGACTTGGAGGTGTGCTGATGGAGGATGTCCAGGCGCAGTTTTTTCGGCCACCAATCCTGGTTGGAGGTGCCGCCGCCTGCAGCGTGGTTAAACGGGCATTTATTATTGTCGGTCATGATTCGCTCTCCTGTGGGTGTTTACGTTTTCACGAAACAACTCTGTCGTGGCTTATAGGTATAGTCGAGGAGCCGATGATCACTCCAATTTATGATCTTTAAGCGGGCGATAGTTTTTAACTTAAACAGCGGAGAACGCCGGCATAGCTGCCTACAAACGCCATTCGCAGACGAAGATGGTAGACGGATGACACTGATGTCGTCGGATTTTTTACAAGCAAAGGCTATTAAAAAGTCCGGATAGATGAAGAGGTTGTCTAATCGCTGCAATGATATCGACGCAGGCAAGCCGTTTCAGCGCTCAAACACCGTGGTGATTTGATAATCCTTATGCGGCCCGACCACCTGGAAACTCAGTTCAAACCGTTCGGCCGAATAAAATACAAAACGGCCGTCATAGTGGTCAGCAATGCACAGATGATGGGAGGTCAGCTCGTGCGCGCGTTCAAAATCGAACGCCAAAAACAGCTTGCCGGTACTGACGCCATCGGCAAAATCGATGGCCAGACCCGTGTCCGTCTGGCGATACAAGTAAGCTCGTTGTGCATGAATCGGCTGACCGTTCGGGCCCGGCCAGGATAGTTTTTCCAGATAATCCAGTTGAGGGTTGTGATCAGCGCTATCAGTAAATTCCGCCGTTCCATTCATTACAGGTTGATTGCTAACCTCGCGCTGCAATCGCCAATGGCCGCGAAAGTAATTCAGCAATTGGTCGGCTCTTACTTCAAACATAACAACTCAATATCATTCATCCCGGCAATAGCCATCACCAGGCTCAACATTCAGACAATTCTCTTTATCCATTAACCATTTCATACCCGTGCCTTCACCATCGGTAGCACGAATGGTGGCGGTCTCGCCATTCATATCAAAACGAATATGGTCACCGTCGGCAACACCAACATAGTTTACCGGGCCGTCCAGATTGGCGATGGTTAGTTGAAACTGATCTGGCCCACCGGCGATATCCAGATAGGTGCCTTCCGGGCCCCACCAGCGGCCTTGCCAGTTCAAGTCTGTCGAGGGTGAATTCATCGTTTCAGCACAACCGGCAACGATAAACCCGAGCGCCAGTATCACAGCTTTGCGCAACAACACATCAACCTCTCGTATGACTTTGGGCAACGGCCTGGATCAGCATTAAGGCACTGGCCTGGGCAAGATAACAATCCCGATGATTACCGAGATCGGACTGGAAGCGGGAGCGGAGCTGATAATAATGCTCAAGCAATGATTGGATTTCGCTTAGAGAATTCTGCTTTAAGGAGTGTTCCATGCGCTGAACAGTTTCGCGCACTTGCGCTTCGGTTGGCGGCATCATTTCAGCTCCCGTCGCTGACTGATGCATTTATTCTACGGCCCTTGGAATAGGCTTACTAGTTTGAAAGGACTCTGTCGCTGCGCACCAAAAAATAATCGGTAGCGGGCGACAGAGTCTGAACCGTACCCATCATTCCTTCCAGAACGGTTTACTGGCTTCACGGCGCAGAGTTCCGGGTGTCAGGCCGGCGTCTTTTTCCACACGGTGAACGTCCATAACAATCAGTTCAGTGCGCAGACGCGCGCGGGATTCAGAGCGGCGGTGCCATACGTTCAGCGTTGCCAAAGCCAGTTTCAGGCGACGCACCAGGGCGGAACGACCGTGCTCGACGGCGTCGTCAACGCTCGCTTTAGAGTTATTCAGCAATGCAGTGTTCATAGTGTCATCTCCATGAAATATGAATTGAGTCAGACCTGCGATTGCTATTAAAGTGCTCTATAGTGGCTTTATCCATCAGTCTTTGGCGAAGGAGGCGTTCGTAAAACATGAACATCAACAACATCAAGCTGGATAAGCTCCGCTCCTTCGTGCTGGTGGCCGACGAGGGCAACCTGACGCGCGCCGCCAAGCAGCGTCATACCACGCCTTCGGCCGTCAGCGAGCACTTACGTCAATTGGAAGATCAGTTCGGGGTACCGCTGTTCGATCGCTCCAGCCGTGGTATGGAACTCACGCCCGAGGGTCGCAAACTGCTGCCACCAGCGCGCCAGGCGCTGATGCAGATTGCCGAATTGGATGAGATTGCACGCTCATTGCGCACCGAAAAACCCACCACTTTATTGCTCGGTCTCAATGCACCGCCGGAATATCTGAAGGTCGATCAACTGCTGCGCCAGGTGGCGCGTGATCTGCCTGAAGCCCAGCTGGAACTGGTGACCAGCAGCTCCTATATGATTGCCGACCAGGTGCGTGAGGGTAAGCTCGATCTGGGCTTTATGTACGGCGACCCGCAACACGAAGCGGTGTTGCCCATCCGCCTGGCCGACATTGAATTTTGTGTGGTCGGCCCACCCGATTGCGGCCACGCAGCCCTACCGCCCAGCGCTGAAGAGCGTCGCAACCTGCCGTGGATTTGGGCCTCATGCAATTGCCCGGTCTCGCATCTGATGCCCGGCATCATTGGCTTTGAGCGCGAACAGACCAAGGTGGTGTCATCGTCGGAGGATGAACACGTCACCCTGTCGATGATTCGCGCTGGCTTGGGTTATGGCGTGGTCGAAAAGGAACTGTCGCAACACTGGGAAGACCGCGGCAGTGTGCGCATTATGAAAGACAAACCGATCACCGCCGGTCTCAATCTGGTGATTCGCCGCGATCGTAAAGACCGCAAAACCCTGGCGTCGGTTATTGCGCTGGCCCAGTCACTCTGGGCACCGACGGCTGTTGAGCAAACAGCCAACCTCGACGAATCGGTTCACGCCTAAGTCTGCCGTTTTGTGCCCTATGGATTCTTAACTAAGGAGAAACCGATGTACTCCCGCTTTTCCAGCGCTCTGTTGATCGCCCTGATTATTTGCCTGAAACCCGCCGTCAGCTTTGCCGACGAACCCATTCAAATCATGTTGCTGGGTGTCGATCATCTGCGCCAACTGTACAACGACACCCCAGAATCCGATGTTTTCAGCGATAAAAAACAAGCCGAATTAGCGGCCATTCGCGACGACCTGGCCGCCTTTGCACCGCAGCAAATCATGGTGGAAATCGACCGCAGTGAACAAGCGCAATTAAGCGCTAATTACCAAGCTTATTTAAACGGCGACATGATCATTAAAGGCCAGCCCTACGGCCGCAGTGAACGCTATCAAATCGGTTACAAGCTGGCTCAAACACTCGGCCTGAAAGACCTTACAGCCGCCGATTCCTACGACTACACACCCCAATGGGCCTTAGACAGCGGCAACAATATAGAGCGATACCAGGCTGCACTGGGCGACTTGCAAGGCAATATTCGTCCACTGATTCAAGCCGTGCAAAACGATGAACTGTCACTCTACGACTATCTGGCGCTGATGAACCAACCCGAAACCATCAGTTTCACGCATCGCATTTTGTTCAATACACCGGCCTATGTGATGCACGGTGATTTCAGCGAAGAAGCCAAACAACAAATGGAATTGGACAGCATCAATTCCGACTATATCGGCGCCGAATTTATCGGCCTTTTTTACCAGCGCAACCTGAATATTTATTCCAATATTCTGAACGCTCAACTGGAATCGGGTGCGCAACGAGTACTGGTGATCTTTGGTCAATTGCACATCGGCGTATTGCAGGAATTATTCGCCAACAACCCCAACTACGAGATCGTCTCGCCGCTGGTCTATCTACACAGCGACGAAGCCGAACGTCTGGCCGCTTCGTTCGCTCAGTAGCCACGACCGCCAGCGATAGCGGCAACCAGCTGATCATTGGTTGTCGCTATCGCTCCATTTTATAAATACTGATACTTATTTAATCTCTCTGGGCGTCTACTAGGCTGATCACAAGCCGGAGACCTCGCTGATGAAACCTCTGCCCATCGACCACCCCGAACTGGCCAACGGCCTGACCAACCACGTACCCATGGTGATCAGCGCGCTTAAGGAACTGGGCGCCAGCGAACAGGTTATACGCCGCTACCAGGACCTCACAGCCGCCAAGCTGCAAGCCATCACCGAACCACCAACGGACATTTCCAACGACAGCGTGCTGCAAGGCTGGCTCGGTCGGCAAACCAATTACAGTGGCCTGTATCGTTATTTTTATCAGCAAACTCAAAGCACCGACCTGCACACCCTGCTCAACCGCTACCTGCCCGGCCTGGCCGAAGGTTTAGCCAGCCGCGCCTTCCACCCGCTGATCCGGCTCGGTCACGCCGTGCACGATCGCAACACCGAAGAAGTCGCCGCCGCCCTCGCCTACTGGGTGTGGGCCTACCAATCCTTGCCTTACCCCAGCGCGGATCAGCCGACCGATAAAACACCGGCCGACGTCTTTCCCACCTTATTGACGGCGGTGGACTGGCCTGAGCACCGCATCGACGGCGGCCCGCTTATCAGCGACGACTTTCTTGCCGTCACCCGTCTGCCGGCCTACCAGCAACTGCGGTTTCAACTGCACCCGCAGCAATTGGAACTGAGCGCGCTGCGCCAACTGGCCATCCAGGCTTACTGGATGCACGACGATTTCACTCTCTTGCATGGCGTCACCAGTTCGCTCGCCATCGAACGCCTCAGCGTCTGGCTGGAACGACCGGAGGTGTTACTGGAGCCTTACTGGAAAGGTCTGGTGATTGCCTGGTTATCGAAAGGAATAAGATGGCGGGAAGTGGCATGGCCGAGCGAGCCTCCGGCGCTGTCGGTTGACCCATTGCGCCAGCGCGCAACGCAGAGCACAAACGACCACACCATTAAATTGGTCGCCGCCTGCCTCAGCCTCTATCAACAAAGCGACGACGTGCTCTATCTGCACGCGGCCCAGCGCGCACTGGAAAAATAACGGCTCACACCAAGGACGCCGGCGCCAAGGACGACAGCCAATGGCGTGGCGACACACCGCATTGGGATTTGAACGCCCGCGACAACGCCGCTTCTCCGCTGTAACCAACCTCGGCGGCAACAACTGCTAACGATCGTCCCCGGCGTAATGACTGCTGCGCCAGCCGAATCCGCCAGCCCTGCAGATAAGCGCCCATGGTCACGCCCACCACCGCCTTAAACGTATTGGCGAACACACTGCGCGACATTCGCGACTGTTCCGCCAGCGATTCCAGCGCCCAGGCATGGGCCGGGTTTTCATGCATCGCAATCAGCGCATGACGCAGTTTGGGATGCGCCATACCGGCCAGCATGCCGCTGTCGACCTGATCAGTTTCCATCAGGTAGCGCACCACCTGAATCAGCACCGCCTCGAACAGACGATTGATCAACGCCTGGCGCCCACAGCGCTGATCAAAGGCTTCTTCAAACAACAAGGCCAATAACGCATCGGTGCCAAAGAGACTCGACAGCGGCAGACAGGTGACCGCCGGCAAGGCATCCGCCAAAGGGTTACTAATACCGCCATCGAAATGCAGGTCGGCGCAGACCAGCTCGGCCGGGTTGGTTTCATCGGCGATAAACTGCCGACTGAGCGCACGCGGATAGAGCAGCAGACTGGGTTCGTGAATCTCTAAATCGGCCAAACCGGAATGACGTACCTTCAAGCGACCGGACTTAACCAGATGTAACTGCCCCACGCCCTCGCCCGCCGGGATATTCTGCACGCCACACAAGCGACCAGAATGAAACAGGCTGGCATGGACGGAGAACCGGTCCAAGAGTGCTTCCAAGCGATCCGCCATAAGAACAATTCCGCCTAATCGATACTTAAAGTTAAGAAATAAACACTATTTAAAACCTATAGTACTGATAATCCCTTAAAGTACCAACCTCATTCAGCACAAGCCGACAGGCTCAGGAGTAATACAATGGCGATCGAAAAAGTACTCTATAACGCTTATGCAACCGCAACCGGCGGCCGCGATGGCCGTGCCGTCACCTCCGACAAGGTACTGGACGTTGCCTTGTCGACCCCCAAAGAACTGGGCGGCGCCGGCGGTGCCGGCACGAATCCGGAACAACTCTTTGCCAGCGGTTATTCCGCCTGCTTTCTGGGCGCACTGAAATTTGTGGCCGCTCAGGACAAAATTGCCTTGCCCAGCGAAACCACCGTCAGCGCCCGTGTCGGTATTGGCGGCATCCCGACCGGTTTCGGCATTGAAGCGGAACTGACCATCACCGTACCGGGTCTGGACAAAGACAAGGTCGAAGATCTGGTGGCACGCGCACACATCGTCTGCCCTTACTCCAACGCTACCCAAGGCAACATCGACGTAACCCTGTCGGTCGCCTGATTCGGGCACAAAAAAAGCGCTCAACCGAGCGCTTTTGATCTTTTTAAACCCTGATCGTGCTCAGCGTTTTCAGTAATGCCATTCACCCTGTTCGCGCACCAACACATCAGACTCGCCACGCAGCACCTCCAGCAAACCTGACTCCTGTACCAGATAGCGATAATCCCCGTTCTCAAAGCGATAACCCAAAAACCGACAAGGCGAACCGTCGGCACAGTAGGTATGCCAAGTGGCACCGCGCAGCGTAATGGCATTGCCTGAACGCTTGGAAGTGCCTTGGTAAGTCACCTGATCGCAACTGACATTACCTTCAGCACAATGAACAGTGATGGTCACGCTGTAGTGCGGTGTCTCTAACGTGCTTTGCCGCCCGTCTTGCGCTTGAGCAGTACCCAGCGCGAGGAATAGCAGAGTGAACATCACAATGTGTTTTTTCATGATAGTAACCTTAACGTTTGGATCGACAGACCAAGGGTTAGGAACGAATTCTTGCCATCTGATACACATCGACCAGCTCACCGTTACGAAACGCAAAGTCTTTGCTTTCGCCCTCAATGACAAAATTAAAAGACTTGTACAGAGCAATGGCCGCCTCGTTATCGACGTAAACTTCCATTTCAATTCGCTTAAGGTTCAACCAGTTATCCGCCAATTCGATCATCGCATCCATCAAGGCACGACCAACACCCTGGCGCAGTGAGTCGGCACGCACCCCCATACCAAAGGTACCGGCGTGACGGCGGCGCGGCCGGATAAAATGCTCAAACGACAACTGACCGACAACCTCGCCATCCAGTTCTGCTACCAGGTTGTAAAAGCTCTCTTTGGGCTCTGCCAGACGCTGCTCCCAAGTTCGCAACGACGGATACGGCAACTGCAGCGTGCTGCCAAAGGCTTGCTCGCCTACGTAAATGGCATGAATGGCGGCGGCATCAAATTGCTCAGCGTGGCGTACGGTGATGGCAGACATCATGACTCCGGTTAACGATCAGCAAAGGCATCCGTTGCCTGAATTAAGCGATTCAAAATCTCCGGCTCGCCCATGGTGTGACCAGCGGCTTCGACAATATGTAATTCAGCATCGGTCCATTGCTTCGACAAATTCCAGGCGGTGCGTAGCGGGCACGGCATGTCGTAACGGCCATGAACGATAACGCCGGGAATGCCAGCGAGTTTATGCGCATCGCGCAGCAACTGGCCTTCTTCCAACCAGCCTGCGTTCATAAAGAAATGATTTTCGATGCGCGCGAAGGCGAGCGCGAAATGGTCGCCACCAAAATCTTCCACCCGGTCCGGCGCCGGCAGCAACGAAATAGTCGAACCTTCCCACTGGCTCCAGGCTTTGGCGCAGACCAGTTTTTCGGCTTCGTTATCGCCGGTTAAGCGGCGATGATAGGCCGCCATCATCTGATCGCGCTCAGCGATGGGAATGGGCGCAATAAAGTGTTCCCAGCGATCAGGAAACATTTCCGAAACGCCGTACTGGTAGTACCAATCCAGTTCGGCTTTGGTGAGCGTATAGACGCCGCGCAAAATCAATTCACTGACGCGTTCCGGGTGCGTTTCAGCGTAAGCCAACGCCAGGGTAGAACCCCAACTGCCGCCGAATACCTGCCATTTTTCCACGCCACACAGCTCGCGCAGGCGTTCAATATCGGCAACCAGATGCCAGGTGGTGTTGGCGTTCAGATCGGCGTGCGGTAACGACCGACCACAGCCGCGCTGGTCGAACAACAGCACATCGTATTTGGCCGGGTTGAAGACGCGGCGATGGTCGGCATCGCAACCACCGCCCGGACCTCCGTGTAGAAACACCGCTGGTTTGGCACCGGGCGTGCCGACGCGTTCCCAATAAATTTGATGACCGTCGCCGACATCGAGCATGCCGGAATCGTAGGGTTCGATAGGTGGGTAAGCGGTTTGATCGAAGACGTTGTTAGCGGACATGACGCACCAGAATATGAATTGCGAAAGTGGATACTAGCACGTCAACTGAGCCGTTAAAGCCAACCGATCACAACGAATGCAACGCCAGGAAATGCTGCCGTTCCACGACATAGATATCACACAGCTTACCGGCGACTTCCTGCTGATGGCTGAAGCTTTCACCCACCCGGAACGCCAGCTTTTGTGAGGCCAGATTGTCGGGGTGAATCAGGCTGATCAATCGTTCGAGTTGCAGTTCGTCAAAGGCCCAACGCATGGCCGCCACGGCTGCCTCATAAGCGTAACTGCGTCCCCAGAATTCCGGCGCGACCCCCCAGCCAATTTCAATGCCTGGCCAGCCCGGTAAATTCAACAACCCCACTCGGCCAACAAAACGACCGCTGTGTTTTTCCTCGACCAACCAAAGGCCGTAACCCAGCAACTGCCAGTGCCCCAGAATGGTGGCCATCACGCGCCAGCTTTCGCCGCTGTCGATGGGCACACCCTGGCCGAGGAAACGGATAAAGTCGGCATCGGCATTCAGAGCAGCGAAGTTATCGGCATCGCTTTGGGTAAAGCCCCTCAAGCGCAAATGTTCGGTTTCAAGAACCGGAATATTCATGACAACTGTCTCAACCTGATTGCTGTTGTAAGTGTGCATCATAGCCATTGTCCGGTCGGGGCTGCCACTCAAACCAAGCCTTGCAGTGCGACGAACTTATCGAACAGTTCGTCTTCGGTCTCCGGTTGCTGGGGGTCGGGCACAACACAACGACTGATCGGGCATACCGACTGGCAGGTTGGTGTGTCGTAGAGCCCTTTGCATTCGGTGCATAATTGCGGATTAATTTCGTAGTGCAGTTCACCCAGACTGATGGCTTGGTTCGGACACTCTGGTTCGCACATATCGCAGTTGATGCAGCGCTCATTAATCAACAACGCCATCAGGCTGCACCCTGAGTTTGCGCCTTACGAGTTGTCTGGCCCGCTTTGAGGTTGCGCATCAGCAAGGCGTAATCTAAATCGATGTCTTCCGGCAACGAGATAAACACTCGGTGGCCACTGCCTTTGGCGTCATCAATCTCAGCGCCCTGAGCGTTGCGCATCACTCTGAGCGTGAAGGTGACATTGCCCTGGGGCGTCATCAGTTCCAGATTGTCGCCACTGCAGAATTTATTTTTAGCGATAACCTCAGCCCAGCCATCGCGACGCTCACCGCTGAACTCGCCAACGAACTGCTGCTGTTCGGACACCGAATGGCCGTAGTCGTAATTCTGATGAGCGTCATGTGAGTGACGGCGTAAAAAGCCTTCGGTATAACCGCGATGCGCTAGGTTTTCCAAGGTACTCATCAGGCTCTTATCAAAGGGCTTACCAGCAACCGCATCGTCGATGGCTTTACGGTAAACCTGAGCCGTACGCGCGCAGTAATAAAACGACTTAGTACGGCCTTCAATTTTTAACGAATGAACGCCCAGTTGTGTCAGTCGCTCAACGTGTTGCACCGCACGCAAGTCACGCGAATTAAAAATGTAGGTGCCGTGCTCATCTTCGAAGGCGGTCATTTTTTCATCGGGTCGGTTAGCCTCGGTGAGCAACACCGGCTCGCTGTGAATCGGGCCTTCACCCAAGGTTGGATTCACAACTTCCACCACCTGACCAACATCATCTTCCCGACCCGATTGAACCGAATAAGACCAGCGACAGGCGTTAGTACAGGTGCCCTGGTTCGGATCACGCCGGTTCATATAACCCGACAACAAACAGCGCCCGGAATAAGCCATGCACAGCGCGCCATGAACAAAGACTTCCAGTTCAATATCCGGACAGTGTTCGCGAATATCGGCAATTTCATCGAGCGATAATTCACGCGATAAAATTACCCGCTCAATGCCCTGCCAGGCCCAGAATTTAACCGCCGCCCAGTTCACCGCATTGGCCTGCACCGACAGATGAATCGGCATTTCCGGAAACACCTCGCGCACCATCATGATCAAACCCGGATCGGACATAATCAGCGCATCCGGCGCCATCTCAATCACCGGTTGCAAGTCACGGATAAAGGTCTTCAACTTGGCGTTATGGGGCTGAATATTGCACACCACATAAAACCGCTTACCCAGCGCATGGGCTTCATCGATGCCGATCTTCAGATTGGCGTGATCAAATTCATTATTGCGCACCCGCAAGCTGTAGCGCGGCTGACCGGCGTAAACCGCATCGGCGCCATAGGCGAAGGCGTAACGCATATTTTTCAGGCTGCCAGCGGGGGACAGGAGTTCAGGGATAAAGGTATTTTTTAACAGCACTGCTAGATCGACCGGAATATTAGACAATGCTATTTAACGCGAACGACCGGCTGGTCGTACTGATTTATATCAACCTTAGATTAGCTTGACCGCCGGTCTAAAACGCCGCTATGTTGCCAACAAGGCTGTAGCAGGGTTCGACCAATGATGAGCTTGTGGCAAAGACGTACTTTGGCGGTATTAACTCTTGGCGGTGCCTGCATAGGCATCGTATCGGTTTTACAAGTATTGATTTCCAATCGTAATCCCGTCATCTGGGCGGCACTGCTTCTATATTGTCTGTACTACTGTTGGGGAGTCTGGCTGGGTATAAAATTACTTGAACGAAACCCAAATGCACCCGCACGGCTTCGCCTGTTTTGGCTCTTTCAGGTGCCTTTCTTAAGCTCACCTTTTCTGGGGTATTTTATTTCTACCGGTTTTTACTTAACAACGACGGTGGGATGGGAACCTATCCGTTGGCTGGTGAATTTTCAACTGGGCAGCATTTTTAGTTTCTCGATCAACGACAGCAGCCAGAGCTATCTTATCGGTTGCAATATTTTCGCACTGGCCGTCGTTATTTGGTTAGCTAAAAAACTAAACAACTCAGTTGATAGCGATGATCTAACTCAGCCTGACGCCGATAACGAAAACAAGGCTGAATGATCAGTCTTTGAATTCAGATTTATCCAACCCATGCTTACGCATCTTGTCATACAGTGTCTTGCGTGCCAGACCCAAGCTCACCATGGTGTCCTTGATCGAACCCTGGTTATCGCGCAGCGCCGATTGCAATAAGGAACGTTCAAAACCATCCATCATTTCTGTCAGCGTGCGGCGGTTGGCAACTTCCGGCTGCGTCGGTTCGTTGGCTTCGTCCAAGGCGGCCGGACCCATCAGCACATAGCGTTCGGCCAGGTTACGCAGTTCGCGCACGTTGCCTGGCCAGGAGTGATGTAACAGACGAGCGGTCTGATCCGGCAGCAAGGGTACGCTTTCGCGATCGTAACGAGCAGCGGCGATCAGGGCGAAGTGATGGAACAGCAGCGGAATGTCTTCTTTGCGTTCGCGTAGCGGCGGAATCTGTAATTCAACGACGTTGAGGCGGTAATAGAGATCAGCGCGAAAATCGCCGCCGTCGCTGAGTTTTTTCAGATCGGTTTTGGTGGCAGCGATAATGCGCACATCGACATCGATGGTGGTATTGGAGCCGAGTCGTTCAATCTTGCCGTCTTCCAGCACACGCAATAATTTGACCTGCAAACCCAGCGGCATCGATTCGACTTCGTCCAAAAACAGCGTACCGCCGCTGGCGTGTTCGAAGCGGCCGATGCGTTTTTTATCGGCACCGGTAAAGGCGCCAGCCTCGTGACCGAAGAGCTCACTTTCAATCAGATTTTCCGGCACAGCACCGCAGTTAACAGCGACATAGTTATGATCTGAACGCATGCTGTTTTCGTGGATATAACGCGCCAGCGCGTCCTTACCCGTACCGGTTTCGCCGTTCAGTAACACCACGGCCGAGGTATCGATCACCGGATCGAGCTGTGACATTAAACGCAGCATGCCGGCGCTTTCCCCCAGCACCCGCGGACCGGGACGCGCAAAGTGACGCAGCCGTGCTTTCAGCTCACGATTTTCCAACGCCAACTGACGTTTTTCGCGCGCTTTTTTCAGCAGTTCAATCAGTTCGTCGTGATCGAACGGCTTTTCAATAAAGTCATAAGCGCCTTCCTGCATGGCCGCCACAGCGGTGCTGATATCGCCCTGGCCAGTGAGAATAATCACTGGAATAGCGTCGTCGATGGCGTGCACCGCGCGCAATACTTCCAGCCCATTCATGCCCGGCATGTGGTAGTCACACAGCACCACCAGGTTTTCATCGGCCGATAATTCAGCGACAGCGGTCGCACCATCGGGGTAACAATCGACCGGCAATTCTTCCAGCGCCAGCGTCTGCGCCATCACTTGGCGGATGTCAGCTTCGTCGTCAATAAAGACCACAGCTCGTTGACTCATGCGGTGCCCTCTCGCTGCGTCAGCGTCAAAATAAATTCGGCGCCCTGTCCATCGGCGCGGTTCTGCCCAATCAAGCGGCCACCAAGTGCATCGACAATCTGACGTGATATCGATAACCCCAAACCCAGGCCTTGCTTCATCGATTTGGTGGTAAAAAACGGTTCAAATAATTGTTCAGTATTGGCTGGTAAACCCGAGCCATTATCGCGCACCCGACATTGCCAACAATGATCATGATGCTGCACATCGATGGTAATTTTTGGTTGTTCGACCGCTTCGGTAGCTTGCACCGCATTGGCAATCAGATTCACCAACACCTGTTCAATACGGATTAAATCGCCATGCACCCAGGCCGGTTGTTGCGGCCGGTGCCAATCGAACTGCACGCCTTCGCTGTTATCCTGAGCACTGATAATTTTCAAAGCACCATCGACCGGCTGACGCATATCGACCGGGCTGGGCGGGCCTTCGGATTTGCGCGCAAACACTTTGAACTGGCGCGTCAATTCCGCCATGCGATCGCACAATGCAACAATTTCACTGAGGTTGGCATCGACCGTTTCGCGATCACCGCGTTCTAAAAAACGCCGACTGTTACGAGCGTAGGCCTGTATCGCCGTCAGCGGTTGATTCATCTCGTGGTTCAAACCCGCTGACATCTGACCGAGCACCGCCAGCTTGGCCGCCTGAATCAATTCCTGCTGAGTTTCGGTTAATACCTGTTCGGCTTTTTCACGTTCGGCGACTTCCGCCAATAGCTGCTGGTTGGAGTTTTCCAAGTCCGCCGTGCGTTCGGCAACACGCTGCTCCAACTGTTCACCGCGTTCGGCCAATTCCGCTTCGCGGCGATAGCGTTCACGCAAATACAGCCAGGTTAAAAAGCCACCGAGGAATAACACCGTGCCGGCGATTAAAAATTGCAGCTGGGTAAAGAGCACCGGCTCGGTTCCGATCAATACGCGCAAGCGCCAATCGAGTTGCGGCAAAGGCGTTTCGACACTGAGGTACGGTCGGGCGCTGTCACCGGCGCCAATCAACAACCGTTCCGACAAGTCACTCACGCCCAATGGCCGGCCCTGATCGACAATGCTCATCGCCGCCAGTTCTTCGTCGTGATAACGACGGTCGGCAAAAATTGCGCGGCGGCGCGACTCACTGATGGATTCGAAAGCGCGGTATAACCAGGCAGGTCGGCTGGCTAAGAAACTGATGCCATCCAGATCCAGCACCACCATTTCTGATTCGGTAAACGCCGCCGGGCGCTGCCATTGGTCTTCCAGATCGGTGACCTGAATTTTGATGGCGACCACGCCCAAGGGTTCGCCGGCATCGTTCAATATCGGATGCGAAAAATACAGACCGCGCTGATCGGTCGTCACACCCAGGGCAAAATAAATGGCCGAATCGGCTGTTAACATTGCTTCGTGAAAGTACGGCCGGAAGGCAAAATTGCGGCCAATGAAGCTGGTCGGTAATTGGTAATTATTGGCTGCAATGGTCAGGCCGCTGCGGTCCATCAAATAGACATCGGAACTGGCGACGATGCTGGCCATCTGTTGCATTTCTTCGTTGGCTTCGAGCACCAGCTGTTCGCTGCCCGGGTTCTCCAGTACCGCCAGCATCAGTGGATGTTGTGCCATCAATTCGGGAATGGGCCGGTAGCGATTGAGTTCGTTGGCGACCAACTGACTGTAGCGAAACGATTCCTGAATGCTCTCACGTTCGAGCAATCGATAGCCGGCCCAGGAACCAACCACCCAGGACAGCAAACAGGTGCTGGCGAAAAGCACCAGCACCCAAAAACGATAGTTCGTAAAGTAGTGTCTCAGCGACATCCGTTAACCCGGTCAGGCTGCGACAATCGTCGCAGCCATAAGAACAACGATCAGGCCTGAGGCGCTAATCGGCCACCCCGGGCTTTCTGGATAAAGAAGGCAGCAACAGCAATCGCCAGGCCTGCCAGGTCGGTCACAATACCACCTTCAATCATGGCGAAGGCAGCGACCATCAACAAGATGCGCACCGGCCAGTTGGCCGCCAGACGCATAAACCAACCCATAACGCCGCCCGAGAGCAAATAGACACCAAAGGTGGCAGTGATCAAAGCGCGGCTGATGGCAAACCAGTCAGCATTCATCAACAAGGCGCCATTGTAGAAGAACATAAAGGGCACGATGAAGGCCGCCAGACCAATCTTGAACGAAGCCGTCGAGGTTTCCATGGCGTTGGCACCAGAAATACCAGCGGCTGCATAAGACGCCAGCGCAACCGGTGGCGTAATTGCTGAGACCACCGCGAAATAGAACACAAAGAAGTGCGCCGTCAGCGGATCAATGCCCAATGAAATCAGGCCCGGTGCCACCACCGATGCGGCCACCGCATAAGCGGCCGTGGTCGGCATACCCATGCCCAGCAAAATGGAGATGAACATGGCGAAAATCAGCGCCAGCAACTGGCTGGTTTCGGCCAGGCCGAGCAACAACGAGGAGAACCGCGCACCAACACCGGTGAGTGAAATCACACCCACGATAACACCGGCGCAAGCACAGACAGCGATGATCTGAATCGACATCACACCGGCCAACTCCAACGCCTTCAAAATAGAGCGAATGCCCATCTTGTGCGGGGAAATCCAGCTCACCACGGCGGCAGAAACCGTCGCCAAGGTACCAGCGCGAATCACCGAGTAACCCATAAAGAGGGCGACGATCAAAATGATGATCGGCGCGAACAGGTAGACCTGTTTAACCAATTTACGGAAGCGCGGAATCTCGTCTTCCTTCATACCACGCATGCCCAGCTTGGCCGCTTCGAAATCGACCATAAAGTAGACAGACGCAAAGTACAGAATGGCTGGAATAATCGCGGCAATGGCGATCTCGGTATAAGGAATACCGGTAATTTCCGCCATGATAAAGGCACCGGCGCCCATGATCGGCGGCATGATCTGCCCACCGGTTGAGGCCGCAGCTTCCACCGCACCGGATGATTTTTTCGAGTAGCCGACTTTCTTCATCAACGGAATGGTCAGCGAACCGGTAGATACCACGTTACCGGCGCTGGTGCCGTTGATCATGCCCATCAGACCAGACGCAAAAATAGCCACCTTGGCCGGACCACCGCGCGCACGACCGGCCACGGCAAAGGCGAAATTCACGAAGTAATCGCCCACTTTCGAGGCCTGCAAAAAGGCGGCGAAAATAATGAACAAAATAATGTAGGTAGAAGATACCGCCGTGGTGGGGCCCAACACCCCAGCGTCGGTATAAACCTGGCTGAAGAAGCGCTGCACCGACAAACCCGGGTAACCCAAAAAGCCCGGCAGATAGGGACCGGCGAACACATACACCAAAAAGATGCAGGCGATAATCACCAGTGCCAGGCCAGCAACGCGACGCGTCAATTCCATAATCAACGCTATGCCAGCAACGGCAGCAAAGGAGATACCAACCGGCGCAAAAGAAGTACCGGTACTCATGCGCAATGGCGTGTTGTACATCAACAGGAAGTAACTGGCAGCGGCGATGGCGCAGATCACCAGTTGCAGATCCGGCCAGGAAAACGCCGAACGGCGGCCGCGATGGAACCAGCTTAAAATAATGCCGCCAAAGGTGGCGGCGATCAGCGGCCAGCCATAGAGGTTGGCTTCAATGGCCGGATCGATACGCAGAGCACCACCGGCAATCATCTGTGCCATGGCGCCGGTCTGATAGAGCGCAAACAGCGCTGGCAACATCAATAGGCCTGCGACGATGGAGGTCCAGCGGCGCGGAGATTCATCATCGGCACTGAAACGGGTGCCGGCATAAAGCAGAAAACCGAGAATCAAAGCACCGCAGATGTGAATAATGCGAAAGGTCCAGGTTTCCAGCGGAGCAATGTTCAGGGTGTAGAGGTGAAAGCCCGAAAAAATCACCGCCAGGGACATTACGCCCCAGAACACCCAGCCTTCAAACAAACGGCGATTGGATTCGATGGTTTCGTCGTCAACGCCTTCAATCACCAGGCCATCATCGACGGCTTCACTGGTGGGCGCTTGGTAATCTTTATCAGTCATAACGGCTTCTCAGCGAACAGAACCGGGCCGACTCCCGAAGGAGACGGCCCGGTGGCAAAGGCCTTGCGGCCTATCAGAGGTGTTACTTAATCATGTTGGCATTAATGGTGTAGCCGTTCTCGTTGAACCAACGAGCCGCACCCGGATGCCAAGGGATGAAGGTGTTCTTGGTGTAGTTTTCCGGTACCGAAGTACGGGCTGCCTTATGGATCGACATCATCTGATCGTTGTTTTCCATGGTCAGCTTGGTGACTTCGTAAACGAAGCTTTCCGACAGATCGCAGTTAGCGATGGCGAAGTTCCACATGGACACCGCGCGGGCATCGCTGTCCAGCGACTGGTAAGTGCTGGCAGGGATGGTGAACTCGGATACCGGGAAGGCGTCGAGGATGGTGTTCATTTCGTCTTCGCTGAACTCGATGATGTTCACATCGGTCTGCACTTCCAACTGGCTAACAGCCGGAATCGGAATACCCGCGGCGAATGCGATCACGTCGAGCAGGCCATCCTGCAACTGACCACCGAGGTCATTCCAGCTGCCGTTGCGGCGGTCGAAATCGACACCCAGGGTTTCCAGCATGCGCGGGAAGTAGGTATCGGAGGTGGAACCGGCCGGACCGAAACCGATGCGGGCACCGTCAGGAATATCAGCAATGGAAGTAATGCCGGAGCTGGTCAGCGCAGTGACCGAGAACGGCGTCTGGTACATCGGGAAGATGGCGCAGACATTGTTCATTTCCATGCCCGGAGCCAGCGGACTGTTACCGTCCATGGATTCACGAGCCGGACCCATGGTGGTCAGACCAAAGGCCAGATCACCGGTATGCACCAGCGCCATGTTCTGCATTGGGCCGCCGGTCACTTCACCACCGCCGGAAACGCCCAGGTTTTCGGCCACAAAGTTGGCCCAGCCAGAACCATAAGCGAAATAAGTGCCGCCTTGGCTGGCAGTACCAACGGTAAAGTTGCTTGGCCAATCGGAACGATCTTCAGCTTGGGCGGTGCCCAGTGCCAGGGTGGACGCGGACAGCGCCGCCAACATCAGGGTGCGGGTTGCCTTCATTGTATTCTCCACATTTTTTTGTCGTTGTTTGGGATATCACTGCGATATCAGCGGGCTTTATGCCTCGGCCTGCCATAGCAAGCAGCGGGCCAAGGCGCGCAAAGCCCCTGGTTAGCGCAACGACTACCATCCCATCCTGTTTAAATGGGTGGCTTTCCACCCACTTTTAACCATCCAATGAGTCAGCATCCGCCCATTGGCCTGAGGCTTCATTGCGGTATGATGGCGCCCTCCAGCCTTCGGACCTTCATCACCTCATGCCCGCTTTGCACCTTCCCGCTCCGGCCAAGCTGAATTTAATGCTGCACATCACTGGCCGGCGGGCCGATGGCTACCACGAACTGCAAACCCTGTTTCAGTTGCTCGACCGTGGCGACGAGCTGGAGTTTAGTCCAACTTCCGATGGCTGCATTCGACTCTCACCTGCCCTGCCTGGCGTCACCGATGACGACAACCTGATCATCAAAGCCGCCCGCTTGCTCAAGCCCTATGCCTCAGCCGATGCCGGCGTCGATATCCGCCTGGAAAAACGCCTGCCCATGGGCGGCGGACTCGGTGGTGGCAGCTCCGATGCGGCGACCACTCTGGTGGCTTTGAATCATCTGTGGCAGTGCGGTTTGGATGAAGACCAACTGGCGCAACTGGGGTTATCGCTGGGCGCCGACGTGCCGGTATTCGTGCGTGGTCGCAGTGCCTGGGCCGAGGGTGTGGGTGAACGTCTGACCGCCGTCGAGTTGCCAGCGCAATGGTTTGTGGTGATACAACCGGGCATAGAGGTGAATACAGCACGGCTGTTCGCTGACACGGAATTGACACGAAATACCCCAGTCAGCACAATACGCTCCGCGCTGGCAGGGGCAGGTCACAATGACTTCGAAGCCGTTGCCAGGAAGCGCTACCCTGAGATCGAACTGGCTTTCACACGCCTGGCTGACTTTGGCCAGGTTCGGCTCAGCGGCAGCGGCGCCTCACTCTTTCTAACGACGCAAAGCGACATGGCAGCCCAAGACCTACTGCGCAGCATTGTTGAGCACTACCCGGGCTATAGCGGCTTTATTGCCCAGGGAGTCAATCTGTCGCCTTTGCAGCGAATGCTGGCCGACACGGCCTGACTGCAACTACCGATTCCGAACGTCGGGTGGTTGCGGGCCACCCGAATGAGCTAACCAAAACAGGGTGGTCCTAAGTGTCTAAAATGATGGTCTTTACCGGGAATGCGAATCCCGATCTCGCCAACCAGGTGGTTGAACGCCTGTGTATTCCGATGGGTGACGCTACCATCACCAAGTTCAGTGATGGCGAGACCGCCATTGATATCAACGAGAACGTGCGCGGCGCCGACGTCTTTATCATTCAGCCCACCTGTGCGCCCACCAACGACAGCCTGATGGAAGTCATCCTGTTGGCCGATGCCTTGCGTCGCGCCTCGGCTGGTCGCATCACGGCGGTGATGCCCTACTTCGGTTACGCCCGTCAGGACCGTCGTCCGCGTTCTTCGCGGGTGCCTATTTCCGCCAAGGTCGTGGCCGACATGCTGACCGTGGTCGGTATCGACCGCATCATGACCGTCGACCTGCACGCCGACCAGATTCAGGGCTTCTTCTCCATTCCGGTGGACAACATCTATGGCTCGCCAGTGCTGCTCGACGACATTCGCCAGCGCGAATTCGAAGACATGGTTGTGGTCTCGCCCGACGTTGGCGGCGTGGTTCGTGCCCGTGCCATCGCCAAGCAGCTGAGCTGCGACCTGGCGATCATCGATAAACGTCGTCCCAAGGCCAACCACGCTGAGATCATGAACATCATCGGTGACGTCAAAGACCGCACCTGCGTGCTGGTCGATGACATGGTCGATACCGCCGGCACGCTGTGCCAGGCCGCCGATGCGCTGGTCAAGTTTGGCGCCAAGAAAGTGGTCGCCTACGCCGTCCATCCGGTACTGAGTGGTCCGGCGGTTGAACGCATCGCCAACTCGCACCTGGAATTGGTGGTCACCGACACCATTCCACTATCGGAAGCGGCGAAAAACTGTGCTAATATCCGCCAGCTTTCGATGGGGGGGGTACTCGCCGAGTCCATCCGCCGCGTCAGCAACGAAGAATCCATCAGTGCCATGTTCCGCTAAGTTAGTCTCAGAACAACACTGAATAACGACAAATAGCGGCTTTTTAGCCGCTATTTTGTTGATTTTGCTTTATTCCTTTCAGGCCTTTTGCCTGGATTTACTGAAACGGTGGCAAGTCGAACTGGTCGCGGTTCGCTGTCACCTTGAGTTGGAGAACAACCGCAATGTCTGACATTTTTACTTTGAACGCTGAAGTGCGTGAGGTTGCAGGGAAGGGTGCGAGCCGCCGCCTGCGTCGTGAAGGCTGGGTCCCGGCCATCATCTACGGCGGTGCCAAGAACCGCAAACCGATGAGCCTGACCCTGAAAGAGCGCGAGCTGAGCCGCGCCCTGAAAGAAGAAGCCTTCTACTCACACGTTCTGACCATCAACATTGGTGACAAGTCCGAACAAGCCATCCTGATGGACATTCAGCGTTCACCTGCCAAAGGCCTGCCGCTGCACGCCGACTTCGAGCGCGTTACCAAGACCACCGTGGTCCACAAGCGCGTTCCGCTGCACTTCCTCAACGAAGACAAGTGCAAAGCCGTTAAACTGCAAGGCGGTAAAATCCAGCACGCCGTCACTGACGTTGAAGTCACCTGCAAGGTCGGTGACCTGCCGGAATTCATCGAAGTCGACGTGGTGGATCTGGAACTGGGCGCCATCGTTCACCTGTCCGATCTGAAATTGCCGAAAGGCGTTTCCCTGACCGAACTGAACAAAGGTGAGTCACACGACGTACCGGTAGTCAGCATCGCTCGTCCGGCCGGTGTCGACAGCGCCGATGAAGGCGACGCCGAAGCAGAAGCCGACAGCGAAGAGTAAGGCTCGCGTTACCAACGCGTGCAAAATAAAAGGGCCTGCGGGCCCTTTTTTAGTTAGGACACACAGATGGCAGCGTTAAAACTCATCGTAGGCCTGGGTAACCCGGGCGCCCAATACGACCGAACCCGGCACAACGCCGGCTTTGAGTACGTTGACGAACTGCTGGCTAAAGCCGGCGGTCAATGGCAGCTGGACAGCAAATACCAAGCAGAAATGGCTAAGGTAACGCTGGGCGGACGCACCGTCTGGCTGATGAAGCCGATGACCTTTATGAACCGCTCCGGCCAAAGCGTCGCCACCTTTGCCAACTTTTATAAGATCGACGCCCAGCAAATACTGGTCGCGCACGACGAACTTGACCTCTCGCCCGGTGTCGCCCGTTTCAAACTTGGCGGCGGCCATGGCGGCCACAACGGCTTGCGCGATATCATAGCGCGCCTGGGAAATATCAAAGATTTTTATCGCCTGCGCCTGGGCATCGGCCATCCGGGTTCTGCACCCGAAGTGGTTAATTACGTACTGGGCAAGGCGCATCCGGACGACCAGATCCGGCTGGCACGCGCCATCGACGCGGCCATCGCCGAGACCGACAAAGTCGTCGCCGGAGACTGGCAAAAAGCCATGAATCAATTGCATCAATTTCAGGCCGACTGACCGGCCAGAACCTTTTCGGGAGAATTTCTATGGGCATTAAATGCGGCATCGTCGGCCTGCCTAACGTCGGCAAATCGACTCTGTTCAACGCCCTCACCCAGGCCGGCATCGACGCCGAAAACTTTCCGTTCTGCACCATCGAGCCGAACACTGGCGTCGTGCCGGTGCCCGACCCGCGTCAGGACAAAATCGCCGCCATTATGAAGCCGGAAAAAATCATTCCGACGACGATGGAATTTGTCGATATCGCCGGTCTCGTCGCTGGTGCATCCAAAGGTGAAGGCCTGGGCAACCAGTTCCTCGCCAACATTCGTGAAACCGATGCCATCGCCCACGTAGTGCGTTGCTTCGAAGACGACAACGTCATTCACGTCGCCAACAAGATCGATCCGATCAACGACATCGAAGTCATCAACACCGAATTGGCGCTGGCAGACCTCGATGCGGTAGAAAAACAACTGCTTAAGTTGCAGAAAAAAGCCAAAGGCCAGGACAAAGAAGCGGTGCGTCAGGTCGCGGTGCTGGAGAAAATCAAACCAGCCCTGGACGACGCCAAACCGATTCGCAGCGTTGATCTGACCGACGACGAAAAAGCCGACCTGAAGCCATTCTTTTTCCTCACCACCAAACCGACGCTGTACATCGCCAACGTCGACGAAAACGGTTTTGAAAATAACGCGCACCTCGACCGGGTGCGCGCCATCGCCGCCGAAGAAAACGCCGAAGTGGTGGTGATCTGCAACAAGCTGGAAGCCGAAATTGCCGAGCTGGACGACGAAGAAAAAACCGAATTCCTTGCCGACCTGGGCATGGAAGAACCGGGCTTAAACCGTGTGATTCGCGCCGCCTACAAACTGCTCGGTCTGCAAACCTATTTCACCGCCGGGCCCAAAGAAGTGCGCGCCTGGACGGTAAAAGTCGGTGCTACCGCGCCGCAAGCAGCGGGCGTTATTCACACCGATTTCGAGAAAGGTTTTATCCGTTCGGAAACCATTTCCTACGACGACTTCGTGCAGTACAACGGCGAAGCGGGTGCCAAGGAAGCAGGTAAATGGCGTTTGGAAGGTAAGGAATACATCGTTAAAGACGGCGATGTGATGCATTTCCGGTTTAATGTTTAAAACCAGTCCTGTCTCGTTTATCTGTTTTACTAAAACAAGGCTGAAAACCCATAAAGGCGCCCGAAGGCGCCTTTATCGTTTAACAAATGCAGTGTATTTCTTGGATTGTTTTTATTTAAAAAACTTAGCTTTGATGTTTCGACTAAGATCAGCCCAAAGTGCCAGTGCCTGCCCGTTTTGATTGATCACTACCTGGATTAAATCGTCATATGGTCCATCAGCGGTTCCCAATTGAGTTGGAGTAGTCGACCAGGCTTTCTGATCTGGCGCGTACAGAGATGAATACATTTTATTGTTACCTCCCCCTCCTGCCTGTTCCCACAGCAACACCGCTTCACCCAGAGCATTCATCGCAATATCAAAACCGTTGACGGTAAGTGGCGAAGCCAGGTCAACCAAAACCTGGGCATCTTCCCAAACGGCTTCATCTGAACCGAAGTTGTAATGGCTCACCACAATATCTGCGCTGCCGTCTTTATCTTTCTGCAACCAAAGTGCCATCGCCCGGCCTTGATTGTCGAGCACAATACGGTGATTGAGAGGTCCACTCTCAGTTAACAAGGCACCTTCACTCCATTCATTATTTAGTGGTGAAAGAACGCTGGCATAGAGATTATTATCAACATTCCAAATCGCCACTGCTTGGCCGTTATTGTTCAGAGTGATCAGTGGTAGCGAGCCAATAGAGTGGGTATGCATAGAGATGTCATGTATGTCATTCCAGGTTCCTTCCCCTGGTGAACTGGCCGGTGTATAGAAGCTGCTTCTTATTAATAGAGCCGCATTCAACTCTCCCCATATAGCCACCGCTTCGCCACTGTCATTGACCACCACCTTGGGAGAGTTGGCAATGCCTTTATTGGCACCAAAATGCTTCAAATCGCCTGTCCACCCGTTGTTGCCTTCATAGTGCTTAACGCCCAAGGCGGAGCTGCCGGTTTCTGGAGACCAGACTACCATGGCCTCCCCGCTTGCATTCATCGAAAGTGATATTGGTTGGTCTTTGGTTTTCACATCGTCATCAATACGAATGGGCACACTCCAATTCGTTGAATCCTTAATGCGGGATTGAGAATAAAGTCCATTGTCTCCGCCATGCCGCCAAACCGTTACCGCGTTGCCGTCTGAATCGATAGCAGTTTTAAAATAACCACCCTTTACATCCCCAAATTGTGCGACAGATTCATTCACCTGGCCCTCTGAATAAAATTTTGAAGAATAAATACTGTTAGCCCCTGCCGTCTTCCAAACCACCACTGCATCACCCTGATCATTCAGTGCGGCGTGGAAGTTACTAGTCGTAGCTGCTGATACGTCTTGCTCACTATCTTCCCAGGAACGACATTCAATACGGATATCTGCAGTATTTTCTGGATTGATTATTCCGCTGCCGTTGATTACACGGCAGAGTTGTTCTTCGGGTTGATGGGCTATCACAACTTTGTAGTTATCATTCTCTGCATAGGTCGTCTCAAACTGATAATCGGCTACACCTGAAATACCCTGCTCAGGCGTTTCCTCAACCAACACTTCGCCTTTGTAGGCACTCAGCATCAGACCGTTTCTAACAACACCGTCCAGTTTTACGCTCAACCTTGTTAAAAATAACTCTTCCGGGGGAGTGATAGTGGAACCACCGTTACCGCCCGACTCACTGTTACACCCAGCCAGCAGCCATCCGGTGAGCGCCAGGGCTAACCATTTCCTTGATATCCATTGCTTATTCATAAAAGCCTCCCAGCTTTTTCATACGCTGTGTTTGATCGAAATTAATCGCCAAGCGCATGATAAAGCGCGCCCAACAAGCACGCCGTTTGAATAAACGTTGTATTCTAAGAATATGAGAAGCAGTTCACTTTATAGATAAGATAGATCGGTAGGCGGCTGCAGCTCTGGCCGCGCCTACCGAATTAGGGTGATGTAAAAGGCCAGTTTTTATTCGTCGTCCAAGGCCTCCACCGACGACGAACCACTGACGCTCTGGCTGACCAAAGGCTGGCCACGGTAACGCACCCGGGTCGATCCGCTGCTGCGTATATTCAGGCTTTCCTCGGCCCAAATGGTCACCCGCGAACTGCCGGAGGTGGCAATGTCCACGTGCCGCGCGAGCAGGTCGCCGCCTTCCAGTTTGACCGAGCCGGAGGTGTGAATCTCGAGCTGATCAACCAAACCTCTCGCGGTGATATCAGCACTGCCTGAACAATGGATATTCAACGCCGTCGCTTCGACGTTCATATCCACTTCTGCCCTGCCCGATACCGACAGCGTCAGTTCCTCGCCCCGCAGTTCATCAGCCATGATGGACATGGCGCCGCTGACACTCAGCCGTTCCAGGTCATTCACATAGAGGGTATAGACCGGACGGCTGTCTGAGGAAAAATAGACATGCCGTTGCGGTCCGGCTTTGAGCCGTTCATCGTTAATATCGATGTCGAGAGCGCTCTGCACATTACGCGCGGCTGAAACCACCAACACCGATTCATCGGACGGCAGAATTCGCACTTCACCCCGACCGGAAAAATGCACTCGGTCAATACCATTTAGTTCGTAACGTTGCTCAACAATGGGTCCCTGTCCCTGAACCCTCATCTGGTTCGCACAGGCGGATAACAACAGCGCACTGAATAAGGCGAGACCAACAGTAAGCGTGCGATAAAAAGCGGAAGAAACCGGGGCGTTGTTCAAAAGACTTTCCTTTTTACAGTGATTCAATTGCTCTGACCTTTGCCAAGGTCGTGCCAACTGCCAGTGCAGCGCTGAAAACCGCAGCCTGGCTGCCTTGGTGGTCTGAACAGCCACAGCCTTAAGATAAAATTTAGCCAATTTGCTCATTATTATTCGCCATTGCGACCAAATCATCGGTGCAGCGAGTCGCTGTCTTGTGGTCTGGCCGAGACCGGCCTAGGTTAATGGCCGTCGACAGCCAGCAGCTAACAATAATGACAAATTCGTTCGACACCATCATCGTCGGCGGCGGATCAGCCGGTGCGGTGTTGGCCGCTCGCTTATCGGAAGATCCGGGTCACCAGGTGCTGCTGATTGAAGCCGGCGGCAATGGCCGCAGCGCCCTGATCCGTTGGCCCATTGGTATCGCCCTCAGTGTGCCGACAAAATTGCATAATTGGGCCTTTGATACCGAACCCCAGGCGGGGTTAAACGGACGGCGTGGTTATCAGCCGCGCGGACGCGCCTTGGGCGGCAGCAGCGCCATTAACGCCATGATCTACACCCGCGGTCATCACGACGATTACAACGACTGGGCCCAACTTGGCTTAACTGACTTTGGCTGGAACGAAGTGTTGCCCTGGTTTCGCCACAGCGAAGGTAACGGCCGCTGCGACGACGCCTTCCACGGTCAGGACGGACCACTGGCGGTGAATGATCTGCGTTATCCGAATCCGGTCGTCGATGCGTTTATCGCCGCCGGCCAGCAAGCGGGCTGGTCTCACAACGACGACTTTAACGGCGAGCTTCAAGAAGGCGTTGGTCGCTATCAGGTCACACAGCACAACGGACGCCGCTGCAGTGTCGCCAGCGCCTTTCTGCACCCCATTATGGAGCGCCCGAACCTGACCATTTTGACACGCACTCGGGCCACCCAATTGCTGCTGAGCGACAGTCGGGTAACGGGAGTGCGTGTACAAGGCGGTCGCTCGGCGCCGCAAGATTTTTATTGCCGACGCGAAGTCATCCTCAGCGCGGGCGCCTTTCAATCGCCGCAATTATTAATGCTGTCAGGCATCGGCCCGAAAGCAGAACTGGAGCGCCATGGCATCGAGGTGAAACTGGAGCGCGCGGAAGTCGGTGCCAATCTTCAGGACCATCTGGATTTTCTCAGCAGTTGGCGCAGTTCTTCGTCACATCTGGTGGGTTACAGCCTGACCGGTTTAGCACGGCTGGCCCTGGATCTGCCGAAACTGGCGCGCGGACGGGGCATCTGGACCACCAACGGCGCCGAGGCGGGCGGTTTTATCAAAACCCGGCCCGAACTCGACCGCCCCGATATCCAGCTGCATTTCCTGATCAGCCCCGGCGATGATCACAACCGACGCCCACACTACGGCCAGGGGTTCAGTCTGCACGCCTGCCAGCTGCGCCCCCATTCGCGTGGTCGGGTGGGTTTGCACAGCGCTAACCCTCTGGCGCCGCCACGCCTGGAGATGGGTTTTCTCAGCGACGAGCGCGACCTGCCGGTGTTGCTGGCGGGCGTTAAACAGGCTCGTCATATCATCCAGCAAAGCGCCATGGATCAATTTCGCGGTCGGCCGTTTTTTGTCGCTGACAACGCCAGCGACGATGAGTTAATCGCCGCCATCCGTCAGCGCGCCGACACCATTTATCACCCGGTGGGCAGTTGTCGCATGGGCGTCGATGACGCAGCGGTGGTAGATCAACGCTTTCGCGTTCGCGGGATAGAGGGTTTAAGAGTGGTCGACGCCAGTGTCATGCCGACGCTGATTGGCGGTAACACCAACGCACCGACGGTGATGCTGGCCGAGCGCGCCGCCGACTGGATTAAAGCCGGTGAGTAAGGCTTATTCCTTCCACACCCAGCGCACCGGTTCGCCGAAATCGTCGTAGATCCATTGCTTGCGCGGGCGGCGGTGGTTGCGAGTGGTTTGTGGCGGTTTTTTCTGTTTGCGCGAATCGATGGCAGCAACCACTTCTGGCACCGGGGTGCGCGACGCTTTGGGTTCGTCGCTGGGTGAGGCATGGAACGGATTGCTCCACGGCTTGTTGGCTTCCAGCCCGGAGCGACCACGGTCCACCCACTCAATCTCGCCGCCTTCACGCAGAAAGGCCTCGACCTGGTCTTCCAGGTCGTGACGGATGTCTTTTTTGCTGGGGGGTCGTTTCACTACCGCCCTCGCCTTTAGCCAAGATTAACGAGTCAGTATAACAAAGCCCTGGCGCTAGCGGCTAAATCGTCTCAGCTCATGTCAGACCGCCGGTAAAGCGACGCGCACGGAAGGCGGTCATCTCGACTGACGGTTCTTCACCGGCAATCTGCTGAGCAATAATTTCAGCGCTGCCCATGGCCAGCGTCCAGCCCCAGGTGCCGTGGCCGGTGTTGTAGTAGACGTTGCTTTGCCGACCCAGGCCAATGGCCGCCGGACCGTCCGGTGTCATCGGTCGGAAGCCGGTCCAGGGTTCGGCCTGGCTCCAATCGGCAGCGCCGGGAAAGCGGCTTTCCAGGCTGGTGCGAATGGACTTCAAGCGGCGCGGTAACAGACGACGGTCAAAATCGGCGAGTTCCGCAAAACCGGTGACTCTGACCCGATCACCAAGCCGAGTAATCGCGACCTTGCGGTTCTCGTCGATCATGGTCGATTGCGGCGCACGAGAAGCATCGGCAACAGGCGCGGTCAGCGAATAACCTTTGACCGGATAAATGGGCAGATGCACACCCAGCGAAAACGCCAGTTCACGGCTGCCACAGCCCGCGCAGATGACGAAGGCATCGGCATTGAACCATTCTTCGCCCTCGGGGCCGGTGAGCTGCACCGAGTGCAAGGTTTTATCGTCGGTGCGCAGATGCGTGGCTTCGGTGCGATAACGGAACTGCACACCCGCAGCCGCCGCGCGTTCAGCCAGGCGCTCGGTAAAGCGCTGGCAATCGCCAGTGCCGTCACCGGGCACCAGCAAACTGCCGGCACCGCCCGATGACAACCCCGGTTCCTGAGCGAGAGTTTCATCCGGATCGAGCCAGCGGTTATCGATACCCAGGCGCGCTAACAGCTCACCGATATGCAGCAGTTCGCGCTTATCGGCTTCGGTGTTGGCGAGTTTCAGCAGGCCGCGATGGCCGCCGTCGAAGTCGAAGGGTTCGGCGTCTTCCAACGCCAAAAACTGCTCGCGACTGAATTGCGCCAGCCGCAGCATGGCTTCGTGGTTGCGCCGGAACAGCGCGGGCTGGCCGGCAAAACGGGTCATGCTGATCAGGAACTGAATCATCCGCGCCGACGGCAACAGTTTCAGTTTCAGCGGACCTTCAGTGCGCAGCATCGATGGCAGCGCCTGACGAATCATCGACGGCGAGGCCCAGGGCGAGACATGACCATAGGAACGCTGACCGGCATTGGCATAACTGGTCTCCAGCGCCGCAGAACTGGCTTTATCGACAACGGTGACGTCATGGCCACGCCGTTGCAGCGTCCAGGCAGTGGTGACGCCAATCACACCAGCGCCGATGATCAGAATTTTCATACTGCGATATTCCCCTCTAATGGTTGTGCACAACGACCCGGCCCAACCACCAGCCTAACGATACGGCATCGCCTGCGATAGCCTGTGCGAGGGAAATATCAGCGGTAAAGAATCAGATCGCCATGCCGCCGGAGACTTCGATGCGCTCGGCGTTGATCCAACGATTATCGTCGGATAACAGCGAAGCGATCATCGGGCCAATGTCGCTCGGCAGACCCGGACGACCCAGAGCCGTTACCGATGCTACCGCCTGGTTGACCTCAGGATTGTCGCGCACCATGCCGCCGCTGAAATCGGTCTGCACCGCACCCGGCGCGACCACGTTGACGCGGATGCCACGCGGGCCCAGCTCTTTTGCCAGGTAACGGGTAAAGACTTCCACCGCGCCTTTCATGGCGCCATAGGCCGCGCTGCCCGGATAAATAATACGGGTCAGGCCGGAAGAAATATTGACGATGGCGCCACCGTCGCGGATCAACGGCAACACCGTCTGGGTGAGCATAAAGACGCCTTTGAAATGCACCTGATAGAGCGTATCCAGATCGTCTCCGGCGGCTTCGGCGATCAGCGCATGGTGCGAACCGCCGGCGTTGTTGACCAGAAAATCCAGGCGGTCGGAACCAAGCTCAGACAGCGCTTCAGTCAGAGACCGGGCAAAAGCCGCGAAGCTGTCGCTGGCGCCGGTATCCAGTTGCAGGGCAATCGCCCGACGGCCCTGTGCTTCGATCTGCTCGACCACCTCGGCCGCCGCCGCTGCGTTGTTCTGGTAGGTAAAAATCACATCGACGCCACGCTGGGCGAGGTTCAAGGCAGTTTCACGGCCCAGGCCGCGGCTGCCGCCGGTGATCAGTGCAATCTGTTGAGTGGATGTGTTCATGACAGTGGCTCCTCTTCAGTGAACGCCTGCCATTTAATGTCATCGACCTGCCGATATTAATGCCGGAAATCCGGTATTTTATGCCTATTCATGTCATAACGTTTTCTCTATCATGGCGGCCCTGAGCGTGACGGAGGTGTTTATGTCCAGCCGACTGAATCAGGCCATTGCCGCCTACACCGACCAAAACCCGGGCGAAAATCCCTGGCTGACCGCCATCGATGGTCTGGTTTTACTGCGTGCCGACGTGCCGGATGAACCCAAGCACATCCTCTCCCAACCATCGCTCTGCATCGCCACTCAAGGCAGCAAACAAACCAGCTTTGGCGAACAGCAACACGCTTTTCGTGCCGGCCAGGCGTTGTTGGTGAATATGGAATTGCCGTCGGTCGGTCGCATTATTCAGGCCAGTCCGGAGGCGCCTTTTCTCGGTGCTGTGGTCGAACTCGACCCGGTTATTCTGCGTGATGTCTACGATCAACTTGAGCCACCGCCACAGGCCGCAAACGCCAAGACGGGCAGCGCTCTGGTGATTGAACTGGATGAACGACTGGAGGACTGCGTGTTGCGACTGGTGCAATTGCTCGACCAGCCCGATGCCATTCCCATCCTGGCGCCACTGATTCAACGCGAACTGGCGTACTGGCTACTCAGCGGACCTTACGGCAATTCCCTGGTGGCGCTGACCTTGGGACGCGACCATCCGGCGCCGATCATGCGCGCCGTCCACCGCATCCGAAATGATTTTATTGCACCCTTAAGGCTGGAAGAATTAGCGGCGCAAGCGCGGCTGAGTCTGTCGAGTTTTCATCGCCAGTTCAAAGCCGTCACCGACATGACGCCGTTGCAATATCAAAAACAATTACGACTGCTGGAAGCGCGCCGACTGTTGTTCACCGAAGGTGCCAAAGTCGAAAGCGCCGCCTACGCCACCGGTTATGAAAGCGCATCGCAATTCAGCCGTGAATACGCCCGTATGTTCGGCCGGCCGCCCAAACGCGACGCCCGCGCGACACCAACCATGCCGGAATATGGCTGAGTTTCAGGAGGTCTAGGCGGGCAGAAAACCATCCAGAACAATGGTTTCCTGTTGCTGCATCAGCGCTTCGGCACGTTGCATATGCTCGCGCATAATGCGTCGCACATCGGCTTCGTTTTCGCGCTTAAGCGCACCGATTAACTGCATCTGATAGTACTTGCCGGTTTCCCATAATTCCGGGTTGGGCAGGTCATAAATATCGTGACACAGACGCAGATTTTTCAGCAGGCCGAGCAAAAAATGGCAGGTAAAACTGAGAATAGGATTAGGGCACAGATCGACCAACACTTCGTGGAAACTCAGCTCCGCCAGACGCAGCGCATGTTCTTCCTGCTGGTTGGTGGGCGGCACATCATAAACGGTCATGGTGGTTTGCAGGCGGCGGAAATCCTCGTCACTTAACCGACCGACCACCGACGCCGCCATCTCCGGTTCCAGATGAATGCGCAGCTGGTAAATATCGTGAATGGTGATCTGCTTAAAGTAGAAATAATTCGCCAATAACGACATGGCCCGATCCGGCGGCACATCAGCAACGAAAGCGCCACCACCCGGCCCGGTTCGGGTGGCAATCAGTCCCTGGGTTTCCAACGCTTTTAAGGCTTCGCGTACCGTACCTTTGGCCGCGCCGAAGTCTTCCATCAGCCTCTTTTCCTGTGGCAGACGGTCACCGGGTTTAAGTCGGTGTTCGGCGATCATCGCCTTGAGTGCGTCGGTTACCTGATCGGAGCGTTTGGTCATAGAAGCATTCGGTTCAATGATTATCCGGCGGATGATAGCACGCCAATCGCTGGCCAGAGCCCACTTCAATTAAGCTCGGATCACTGCGCGTGCAGTCCGCCTGGGCAAATGGACAGCGCGGCTCAAAGGCACAGCCCAATGGCGGGTCGAACGGGTCGGGTAATACCACGGCATCGCTTTCCGGCGGCAGGCGCAGTTGGGTATTGCCGGGTACCGAATCGAGCAGACGCTGGGTGTATGGATGACGCGGATGTTCGAACAGATCATCGACTCCGCCCTGCTCAACAATGCGGCCGAAATACATCACCACCACCCGGTCGCAGAAATTGCGCACCACACCCAGATCGTGACTGATAAACAGATAGGTCAGTTGGAATTCATCGCGCAAGCGCTTGAGCAGGTTCAGTACCTGAGCCTGGACCGAGACATCGAGCGCCGACACTGGTTCGTCCAAAACCAGAACATCCGGCTCGGCTGCCAGTGCCCGGGCGATACCAATACGCTGCGCCTGGCCACCGGAGAATTCGTGCGGATAACGGTCGAGAAATTCCGGGCGCAGGTTGACGTGAGTCATCAGCTCTAGCAATCGTTGCTCGCGCTGCTCGGCATTTAAATGACGCAGATGAATCAGCGGCGCCGACAGAATATCGCGAATGGTTTTGCGTGGATTGAGCGAACTATTCGGGTCCTGAAAAATGTACTGCACCTTGCGCGAGAGCTGTTTCAGATCGACTTTTTTACCAGCCTTCGCCAGCGGTTCGCCATCGAGATGAATGCTGCCGTCGGTCGGTTGATCGAGCCCGACCAACATACGCGCCAAGGTCGATTTGCCGCAGCCAGACTCCCCGACAATGCCGAGAATTTCACCCGGCTTCACCTCAAAACCAAGATTGCGCACCGCATGAACGGCAGGAATCGACTGGCCGAACAGATTGCGGCCACCGCCAAAACGCTTGACCAGTTCATTGACTTCGAGCTTGTTCATAGCACCTCCTGCGCGAAAATACAGCGCGCCTGTCGCGCTTCGGTCAGGGTCGTTAATTCGATCGGTGCCTGGCGGCAGCTATCGGTCACGCGGTCGCAGCGATCGGCGAATTTACAGCCGACCGGCAGGTCGCTGACGGTCGGTGGCAGGCCGGGAATTTCGGCCAGCTCGGTGCCGCCTTTGCGGATGTCCGGCACGCATTCGATCAGCCGGCGTGTATAGGGATGCGCAGGCTTGGCGAGCACTTCCGCCACGGGTCCGATTTCAACAATTTCACCGGCGTACATCACCGCCACTCGGTCACAAATTTCCGAGACCACGCCGAAGTCGTGGGTAATAAACATCAGGCTGGCGTTACGCTCACGACGCAATTGATTGAGCAGCCGCAACACCTGCGCCTGAACCGTCACATCTAACGCCGTGGTTGGTTCATCGGCAATAATCAGTTGCGGCTCATTCGCCAACGCCATGGCAATAGACACACGCTGACGCATGCCACCCGACAACTGATGCGGATAGAGTTTGGCGCGTTGTGCCGCGTTGGGAATGCGCACCGATTCCAGCAATTCGACCGCGCGTTTCCAGGCAGCGCGATGGCTGATCAGCGCATGAGCGCGCATCGCCTCGACCAGTTGATCGCCAATGCTGAACAGCGGATGCAAAGTCGACAACGGATCCTGAAAAATATAAGCCAGCTCACCACCGCGCAGCGAACGCAGTTGTTCGTCATTAACACCAAGAATGTTGTCGTTTTTGTAGTTCACCTGACCATCGACAATCACACCCGGCGGCGACGCCACCAAACCCAGCAACGACATGGCCGTCACCGATTTACCGGAACCGGATTCGCCGATAATGCCCAAACACTCGCCTGGCTGAATGCTGAAACTCGGGCCATTCACGGCCTGATGCACGCTGCCACCGAGATGAAATTCAGTGCGTAAATCCTTCACCTCCAGCAAGCCATTTTGTTCACCGCTGGCCGGTTGGCGCGCTGCCTTGGCAACTTCAGTCCGTGCCGCCGGCCGGCGCAACGCACCGGCTTTCAGGCGCGGATCGAGCGCATCGCGCACGCCGTCGCCCAGTAGATTAATGCTCATCACCAGAATAAAAATCACCAGACCAGCGAGGCTGGCAACGTGTGGCGCATTGATAATCAGACTGCGACCTTCGCCGAGAATGGAACCCAGATCAGCCGTTGGTGGTTGCGCACCCAAACCCAAAAAAGACAGGCCGGCAGTTTCCAGAATCATCCAACCAACGGTGGTCGACATGGTAATCACAATCACCGGCAACACATTAGGCAGCACTTCGCTGAGCAAAATGCGCGCATCGCCTTTACCGGATAGGCGCGCGGCATCAACGAACTCCCGATTGCGCAAGGTCACCACCACGCCACGCACATTACGCGCGAAGAAGGGAATATTGACGATGGCGATGGCGTACAGCGCATTCATCAAACCCGGGCCGAGTGCGGCAACAATCGCCAGCGCCAGCAAGATGTAAGGAAAGGCCATCAGCATGTCGATGCCGCGCATCAGACTGCCGTCGATACGGCCGCCAAAATAACCGGCGACCAGACCGATCAGCGAGCCGAAAAAGGCCGCCACCAAAGTGGCGGCAATGCCAACGGCGAGTGAAACGCGAGTGCCCCACAACAGACGCGACAGCAGATCGCGACCGAGCTGATCGGTGCCTAAAAAATGGCCGTCACTGAACGGCGGCTGCAGCCGATTGGCGAGCTCGGTGATATCGGGATCGGCTAATGGCAACCAGGGCGTCACCAGCACCAGCGCGATAACCGCGAGGATAACGACCAAGCCAAAAGCGGCCAGTCGATTACGCACCAGCAAGGCCAAAGTTCCAGCGCGACCGCTGCGTTTTCTCATTGGGGTAGGAGCGGTGGCAGTGGTCATGTCGTCACCCTCGGGTCGAGCAGAACCTGGACCACATCGGCGACCAGATTAAACAACACATAGGCCGCCGCGACGATCAGCACGCCGCCCTGCACCACTAACAAATCGCGCGTGGAAATGGCGTTCACCAACATGGAACCGATGCCGGGCCATTGAAAAACTGTTTCGATATAAACCGCGCCACCCAACACAAAACCCGCCTGAATTCCGATGACCGGAACGATGGAAACCAGCGCTGCTTTAAAGGCATGCCGATAAATAACCCGACCTTCATGCAAGCCTTTGGCACGAGCGGTCCGAATATAATCCTGACGCAAAACTTCGAGCATGGAGGCGCGTGTTAAGCGCGCAATAACGCCGGTGGCAATAAAGGCCAGCGTCGAAGCCGGCAGAATAAGATGGACAATTAAATCAGGCAGATCACCGCCGCCGTAAATGGCGTACATGCCACTGGCGGGCAGCCAGCGCAATTGCACAGCAAACAACATGATCAACAACAAACCCAACCAGAACGCCGGGGTGGAAATACCGATCAAGACGATCAACGTGAGCACCTTATCGGCCCAGCCGTACTGACGTACAGCGGAAACAATGCCGACCAACATACCGAAGATGGAACAGAGCACCAAGGCGGTACCGGCCAGAATTAAGGTCGCGCCAAAGCGTTCGCCGATGATGTCCAACACGTCGCGGTTCTGACGATAAGAACGGCCAAAATCCCCTTGCAACACATTGCCCAACCAGGTGGTGTATTGCTGCACCAGGGGTTTATCGAGGCCCAGTTGTTGATTCACCTGAGCGACGTTTTCCGGCGTCGCATAGGAACCCAGAATGGCCAGCGCCGGATCACCGGGAATCATCGCCATAATAAAAAAAACGATGATGGTTAGACCGAACAGAACCGGCACCGTTAATAAAAGTCGTCGGCCGATATAGGCCGCTATGGAAGGGTTCATAAATGCCCCGATATTTTGGCCGTTTTATGGTTTTAGTGGCTTATGGCACACAACCGAGATCAACCACAGTGGTAGCAGTTGCCTTGGCTGAGCTGTTTGGAGGACGTCTTTGGCCAGGACGGCCAAAGCCGAGCCTCCATGGATGGGTTTACGTGGTCCGACACATCGGCGTGCCTCCAAACAGCTCAGCCAAGGTAGCTGCGGACCTTAACCACCCAAAATACGATGAATAAATCCGCAACAAAAAACCGGGGCTTAATAAAAGCCCCGATTACCTCAGCCCATCAAGGCTTACTCACATCATGCAACTGCAACAGGAAGGACGGCTGCAGGGAGAAATTCTCCACCGCATCGGTCGCTACCGCATTCTGCTGCCAGTTGGCGATAAAGGCCCAGGGTGCATCGTCGTAAACGATTTCCTGCATCTCTTTATAGAGCGCCGCGCGTTCGTCCTGATCGGTGGCAGTACGCGCCTGGTTCAGCAGTTCATCGACTTCCGGATTGGAGTAATAACCTGAATTGAAACCGCCGTTTTCAGGCCAGGCTTCGGTGCGCAAGGCCAGGAACGGCAGCGTATCCGGATCGTTAGTCATCCAGGCCATTTCCGCCATATCGGCCTTGCCTTCCAGACCCGGGTTAACGCGGCCGAGGAAGGTATTCCACTCGTAAGTCTCGATGTTCACATCCAGACCGACAGCGGCCAGATCGGCCTGAATAGCGGTGCCCATGGAAATCGGGTCGAGCATACCGGAGCCACCTTCGGTGACGTAGAAGGTCACTTCCGCGCCTTCGGCACCGGCTTCGGCGAGCAGTTCACGGGCCCTGTCCGGATCGTACGGATAGGGTTCCAGGTCTTCGTTGTAAGCCCAGCCGAAGGCAGGCGGGGTCGGGCCGGTGGCGACGGTGGCGGTACCCTGCAGCACGTTATCGACCAACGCCTGCTTGTTGATGGCGTAGTTCACAGCCTGACGCACGCGCTTGTCGCTGAAGGGTTCTTCCTTCAGGTTCAGAATCAGGAACCACAGATGCGGGCCAGCCTGTTCATAAACATTGAAAGCGCTGTCTTCAGCAAAGGTGGCGACGTTATCCGGCGGCACTTCCACCATCATGTCGATACCACCGGAAAGCATTTCGGCAACGCGGGTGTTGGCGTCGGTAATGGGGCGGAAAACCACGGCTTCGAGGTCCGGCGCGCCATCCCAGTAATCGGCGTTGGCGCTGACCACAACGCGCTGGTTGGCCTGCCATTCTTCGAATTTAAAAGCGCCGGTACCGGACGGATGACGACCCACGTCCTGGCCGTATTCGCGCACCGCCGCCGGAGAAATAATCAGCCCGGTCGGATACGCCAGGTTCGACAAAAAGGGCGCGAAGGGTTCGGACAGGGTGAATTTCACTTCGTAGTCATCGATGGCTTCCACGCTGTCGACCTGACCGAAGTTGAACGACAACGGGAAGGGGCCGGTGTCGTGATAAGGATGGTTTTCATCGAGCATGCGCTCGAAGTTGAACACCACAGCTTCGGCATTAAAGGGCGTGCCATCGTGAAATTCGACGCCTTCGCGCAGCTCAAAGGTGTATTCCAGGCCGTCGTCGCTGATGTCCCAGCTTTCCGCCAGCGACGGTTCAACATTCAAAGTGCCGTCGGCGTAGCGCACCAGGCCATCGTAGATATTGACCAGGATGCGGAAGTCGTTCACGGCAGTAACGGTATGGGGGTCGAGCGACTGGGGTTCGGCAATTTGCCCCACGACCAGGACGTCCGAGGGCGTTTGTGCCCAAAGCGACCCGCTCGCCAGGACAGCTACACCCAGCGTCAGGGAGTGAATCAGTTTTTTCACGGTAGGCGCCTCTCTCGCTGCAAGATTCGAATTATTGTGATTTGCCCGACTCGGCTTCTGCACGACCGATTGCCGGGTCAGCTCGATACGCTGACGCCAAATACATTTATCACTACAAATTAGTGGACGCAACAAATTTTATGATGATAAATTCAAGGTAGATCGCAGCAACTTCAGGCTAGAGGTATGACCTATTCGCTTGTCGCCCGCGATCCGACTAACGGATCGTTGGGCGTCGCCACCGCCACCGGCAGTGTCGCCGTCGGCGGCTTTGTTCCCCATCTGCGCCAGGACGTTGGCGCCATTGCCACCCAGGGTGCCTTCACCAACTGGCTGTATGGCGACCGCGGTCTGGCGCTACTGGCACAAGGCCACAGCGCCGACCAGGTACGTCAGCAGCTGATCGATGCCGACGAAGGTGAAATGCAGCGCCAGTTTCTGGTCTGCGATGCCCAGGGCAACACAGCAGCCCATACTGGCAGCGCCAACCTCGGCGAGAAGACCCAGCACTGTCAGCACAACCTGGCTTTAGCAGGCAATATTCTGACCAGCCCGGCGGTGATCGACGCCATGCTCGACGCCTTTCTCACTCACCCCGACCTGCCCTTGCACGAACGCTTGCTCGCTGCGCTGGCCGCTGGCGAAGCCGAAGGCGGTGACCAGCGCGGCACTCACAGCGCGGCCTTGCGCGTGCACAGCCCGGATAAACCACCGGTCGATTTACGCGTCGATTGGGCCGACGCCGGCTGCATCGATCAGCTCAAAGCGCTCTACACCAAGACCAAGGCGCATGCCTTTCAGGCGTTTTTGGATGGCGTGCCAACCTATACCCATCCGTCCAAAACGGGGCATGTCAGCAATGAGGAGATCCGCTGATGGCAACCTCGGAGAATCTGGGTCAGCGCATCATGCAATTATCGGAGTTGGCCGCGCGCCATTCAGAACCCGGCCCCGGCGTCACCCGCTTGCTGGGCACCGCCGAGCATCGTGCTGTGCTGAACGATCTGACCGAATGGATGCAAAAAGCCGGGCTAAATACCGAACTGGACGCCGCCGGCAATCTGGTCGGGCGCACCAAGACTGTGCCCGGCGCCAAAACGCTGATTATCGGTTCGCATCAGGATACGGTGCGCCAGGGCGGCGCTTACGACGGCATGCTCGGCGTGCTGCTGCCGCTGGTTGTGCTGGAGGACTTACATCAAGGTGGCGAAACGCTGCCGCTGAACATCGAACTGGTCGCCTTCAGCGACGAAGAAGGCGCGCGTTTTTCCTCGACGCTGATCGGCAGCTCGGCGCTGGCCGGCACTTTTGATGTGGCCATGCTTGAAGCGACCGGTGCCGACGGCGTCACCCTCGCTCAGGCATTGCGTGATCTGGGCAGCAACCCGGACAAGATTCCCACTCTGGCGCGAAACCCCAAACAGATCGCCGGTTTTCTGGAAGTGCATATCGAGCAGGGCCCGGTATTGGAATCGCTGGATCTACCGATCGGTGTGGTCACCGCCATTACCGGTATCGAACGCCATAAAGTGCGCCTCGACGGCAAGGCCGGCCATGCCGGCACCACACCGATGGAATTGCGGCGCGATGCCTTGGTGGCCGCCACCGAGGTGGTACGCACCTTGGACGCGCATTGCCGCGAGACGGACGATCTGGTCGGCGTCGTTGGCGAACTGAGCGTCACGCCCAACGCTGTGAACGTCATTCCCAGCCGGGTCGAACTGACCATCGAATTGCGCTCACCGGTGACCGAAATCCGCCTGGCTGCGCGTGAAAAATTGTTCGCTGAACTGGACGAACGCATCGCCGCCACGCCCTGCCAGTGGCAACACCAACTGGTTTACGAACAGCGCGAAGTCAGTTGCGCGCCGGCGTTACAGCAACGCCTGGCGCGGGCCATCGAAGCCGAACAATTCTGGCCGCATCACCTGTTCAGCGGCGCCGGCCACGATGGCCTGGCAATGAATCAATTAACCGAGGTCGGCATGCTGTTCGTACGCTGCAAAGATGGCCTCAGCCATCATCCCGACGAAGCCATTAGCGCCGCCGACGCCGATGCCGCCGCCCGCGTGCTGCGTCGTTGTCTGCTCGACTGGAACAAGGAAACCGCATGACTGCCGCCTTGCCGCAACCCAACACCGAGCGACTGCTCAAGACGCTCACCGACCTGCTCGCCATCGACAGCCCGACCGGCGACACCGCCGCGATGGAAGCCGAAATGCGCCGCCGGCTGAGTGAGTTCGAGGTTGAGGTCCACACCACCACTCGCGGCAATGTGTTGGCCGCCACCGGCGCGAACCCCAAACGTGCCCTGGCGGCGCATCTGGATACGCTCGGCGCCATGGTGCAATCGATACGCGCCGACGGCCGCCTGGAACTGACGCCGCTGGGCACCTGGTCGGCGCGCTTTGCCGAAGGCGCCCGGGTATCGGTAAAAACGGAAGGCGGTGTCATCCGTGGCACCGTGCTGCCGCTGCTGGCATCCGGTCATGCTTACAACGACGCCGTGGATCAGCAACCCAGCGCCTGGCAACAGCTGTCGCTGCGTCTCGATATTGCCAGTAACAGCGCCGAGCAAACTCAGGCTGCAGGTGTTCAACCGGGCGATATCGTCACCTTCGATGCCCGGCCGGACATCAGCAACGGCTATATCAACAGCCGCTTTCTCGACAACAAGGCGGCCATCGCCTGCACCCTGGAAATGCTCACCCTGCTCAAAGAAAACGGACTCAAACCCGGCTCGCCGCTGCTGCTGGCTTACCCCAACGCCGAAGAAATTGGCCTGGGTGCCGGCACCGCTCTGCCGCGCGACCTGCACAGCCTGATCAGCCTGGATATCGCCCCGGTCGCGGCCAATCAGGCCAGTCGCGAAGACGCCATTACACTCGGCTACAAAGACAGCCTGGGGCCGCACAGCCGGCCGTTATTGAGCGAGTTGGAGCAACACTGCCAGCGCCTGCAATTGCCGTACGTGCGCGATGTGTTCCGCCACTATCATTCCGATTGTTCGTCAGCACTGCACGCCGGCTACGACGTCCAGACCGCCCTGGTCGGCTTCGGCACCGACGCCACCCACGGTTATGAACGCACCCACCAGAACAGCCTGATCGCCCTGACTCGTTTACTGCTGAGCTACGCACTGGAACGGTGAGACTGCAGGCGCTAACCATTGGACAGCGCTGGGCCGGACTGCCATTCTAGGAAATCCATTGTCGGCGACTGTGGTGCCCTATGGATCCGAATCAGCAGTTCATCGAATACCATCAAGCCCTGACGCAGCTGTGTCATGACAAAGCCTTTGTTCAGGATACCCGTCGCAACAAGCTGAGTGCTCTGACGTCGCTGTGCGCCTCCCTGCTTGAGGTTGGCCGGGTCAGTGTCTGGTGGCTGCAAAGTGGCGGCGATGATCTGGAAAGTGAAATTCTGTACCGCTCCGGCGACGGCCACAGTTTCGAACCGGCCTACCTGACCCGTGCTGGTAATCCGGCCTACTTCGAGGCTTTGATGGAAGCGCGCATCATCGATGCCCGTCATGCCCGGCAAGACCCAAGAACCCAAGCCTTTAACGACCACTACCTGATACCGACCGGCATCCACGCCATGCTCGATGTGCCCATTTTCGATGCCGGACAGCTCAGTGGCGTCATCTGTCTGGAAGCGCTGCAACCGCGCGACTGGTCGCTCGCTGATATTTCGCTGGCCACGGCCATTGCCGACACCATCAGCCTGATCAACACCCACGAAGCCTGGTCACAGTCACAACAACAGCTCGACTACGTCACCCATTTCGACACCTTAACCGGCCTGCCCAACCTCAATTCGCTGCGTGACCGCCTGCATCACATCACCCGCCAGGATGCGCCTTTCGCCTTGCTGTGGATTGATCTGGATCGCATCAAGGCCATCAACGACGGCATGGGACAGGTGGTCGGCAACCAGATCATCGGCGAAGTCGCCAATCGCTTGCGTCACCTGTCCATTCCCGGCAAAGACAAAATTGCCCGCGTTGGCGGCGACGAATTCATCATGCTGATTCGCCGCCAAACTGACGAAACGCATTTGCGCCACCTGAGCCAGAACATCCTCAATACCTTGTCAGCGCCGATGCAATTGCACGATCAATTGATCGCCATCACCGCCTCCATCGGCATCAGTATCTGGCCCGGTGACGGCCAGGACAGCGACACCTTGCTTAAGCACGCCGAAGCGGCGATGTATCACGCCAAGGAAAAGGGCCGCAGCCAGGCGCAGTTCTTTAATAGCTCCATCTCCGCCGATGCGCGCTCACGTTTCCAACTGGAATCGCAATTGCGCCAGGCGATTCGCAACCAGCAACTGGACGTCCACTATCAACCCATCGTTCGGGCTAAAGACGGTGAGTTGGTACAGCTGGAAGTTCTGGTGCGTTGGAATCACCCCAGTCATGGCTTACTGCCGCCGATCCGTTTTCTCGACCTCGCCCGGACCGCCGGCCTGATGCCCGAGCTGGGCATGGCGGTTATGCATCGTGCCTGCGACCATCTGCGTCAGGCGCAGCTCGCTGGCATGAAACTGCCACAACTGGCGATCAATTTAGCGCCGGAACAACTGCTCGATCCGGAATTACCGAATCACCTGAAAGAGGTCTACGAAGCCTACGGTTTGAGCGGCGACTGCTTCGATTTCGAAGTCACCGAAGACGTCATCAAGGCCGATACCGAAAACCTGCGCAACCTGCTGAAACAGCTAGTGGACCAGGGCTCAGGTTTATCGATTGACGATTTTGGTACCGGCTATTCGTCGCTGGCGCGGCTCAAACACCTGCCCTTTGCCAAGCTGAAGATCGACCGTTCTTTCGTTAAGGAATTGCCTACGGATCGCGATGACTGCGCCATTACGCTGTCGATTCTCGGTCTGGCACGCGGCCTGGGTATGGCGGTGGTCGCCGAAGGCGTGGAAACCGAAGAGCAGGAACGCTGGCTGACCGAACAGGGCTGCGATTTCCTCCAGGGTTATCGCTACAGCCGGCCGGTCCCGTTCGATCAGTTGATGATCAATGTCTTGAAAGACGCCGGCTAAATCGGGATTCGCTAGGCAACGAATCCCGATTTTATTCAGTCGATTACACCAGTTCCGCCAAATGCGCCGGGTTGAAACCAGACAGTTCATCGTTGGCGCCGCGCTGCACTTTCTGCACCCAATTCGGGTCGCTTAACAATGCTCTGCCGACCGCGATCAGATCGAACTCGTCACGCTCCAAACGCTGCACCAACTGATCCAGCTCGCTACGCTGCGAACCCTGGCCAGCGAAGGCACCGAGAAACTCGCCATCCAAGCCCACCGAACCAACGCTGATGGTGGTTTTACCGGTCAACTTTTTCGCCCAACCGGCGAAATTCAAACCCTGATCACCATCGACATCCGGAAATTCGGGTTCCCAGAAACGACGTTGCGAGCAATGAAAAATATCCACGCCAGCCTCGGCCAGAGTTGTTAACCAGCGTTCCATTTCAGCCGGCGTTTCGGCCAGGCGAGCGCTGTAATCCTGTTGTTTCCACTGACTGAGACGAATGATCAACGGGAAATCCGGGCCGACAGAGCGACGCACCGCCTTAATCACTTCTGCGGCAAAATGGGACCGTTCGACGAGCGTTTTACCGCCCCAATGATCGGTGCGCTGATTGGTGCGCGACCAGAAAAACTGATCAATCAAATAACCATGAGCACCATGCAGTTCAGCGACATCGAAACCCAGACGCTGAGCATCGGCCGCCGCCTTTGCAAAGGCATCGATGGTGTCGGCGATATCGCTTTCGGTCATGATCTTTCCGACTGGTTGATCCGGCGCAAACAACCCCGACGGACTTTCCATCTCGCCCTCTGCCTGCCAACCGGAGCTGCTTGGCGCGGTGCCGGTATGCCACAGTTGTGGTCCCATCTTGCCGCCCGCCTGATGCACGGCATCAATAACGCCCTGCCAACCAGCCAGAGCCTGGTCACCATGGAAGAAAGGAATGTGCTGTTCATTGCGCGATACCGGACGGTTAATCACCGTGCCTTCGGAGAGAATCAGACCCACCTCAGCTTCGGCGCGGCGCCGGTAATAATCAGCATTGGTCTGAGCGGGAACACCATCGCTGGCCATATTGCGCGTCATCGGCGCCATTACGATGCGGTTTTTCAGCGTTAATGAACCCACATTAAGGGGTTGAAACAGAGCGGATGTATCGACTGCTTTGGTTTGCATAAAAAGGGGTTTCCTAGGCGTTTGTTTAACAGACGCAAATGGTATCTTTTATATACCTAGTGTAAATTAGGCACTTAATAGTCACTAAGTAACATCAAGGTAACCACCCATGCCGATGGATCCTGCCTTCACCGTTAACTGCCCCAATCGTTTGCTGTTTGCCGAAATCGCCGATAAGTGGACCATGATGATCCTGACGGTGCTGGAACATCAGCCAAAACGATTCAATGAACTCAAACGCCAGTTGGAAGGGGTGTCACAAAAATCCCTGACCCAGACGCTGCGCCGACTGGAACGTAACGGCATTATCACGCGCGAAGTCATCAGCAGTTCGCCGGTAGCCGTGGAATATGAATTGACGCCGATTGGCCAGAGTCTGCTGACGCCTTTCAAAGCGCTGTACCGCTGGACCAATGACAATCTGGAGCAGGTCAATCGCGCCCGCGAACAGTTCGATCAATTACAGAGTGACTGAAGCGATTCCGGCAATGAACGTCACCCCATCGCTTTAACCAAATACCGATCGCGCCCAGCCGGTCGCTGGCGCCTGCTCGATAAAATGCCGCGCAATCGACTGGTGCGCTTCTGGACCTGGATGCAACGCATCCGGCAGCGGCCAGCGCTGATGATCGTCCGGCCCATAGAGTTCGCAACCGTCGAGAAAGAACAGATTCTTATCGGTTTCCATGCGCCTGCGCACCAAACCCGTCAGTTGCGAACGGATCGACTGCAAGGTCAGTTTGCCGGTCGCGCTGTCTGCGTCGTTGCCGGTCGCCTGAAAGCGAATCTGGCCCTGCGCCAGCGCTGCAACATCAAAGGCACCCGGGCCCGGCGTGGTTTCATGAATCGGACAATACAGCGGCGAGATCACCAGCAGCGGCGTGTCCGCTTGCCCGTCCCGGATCAGATCCAGAAAACCCAGCAGCGCCGGTCCAAAAGCTCGGGCGCGCATCAGATCAGCATTCACCAGGTTGATGCCGATCTTCAGGCTGATCAGATCGGCTGGCTGCTCAGCAATCACCCGCGCCACAAAAGGATCGAGCATGGCGCTGCCACTGAAACCGAGATTGACCAGATCCAGCCCGGCCTGCATGGCCACCTGCGCCGGCCAGATGCCGGCAGCACTGGCGGCATTGGAACCCTGACTGATGGAGCTGCCGTAATGCACCCAGATCGGCTGGCCGGAGGTTTCCTCGCTGCGCAGTTCGGCGTCGCTGCGCAGTTGCAACAGCTCGACGGTTTCGTTGTAGGGCAGCCAGATTTCGATGCGCTTATCACCTTGCGGCAAGTCATCAAACCTCAGCGTACTGACCTCGCCTGGCTGGCGATGGGTTTGACCACTTTGCATATCAAAACTGATTTCCGTAGCACTGGTCGGCGTTGCTAACGCATAAGGCTGGCCATCAACGCACAGCTCAAACTGTCCTTCCGGCCGGCGCGGCATACCGACAAAACCAAAGCGCGAGACAAGCGTATCGAGCTCGATCCAGCGAGCGCCCGTATGCAACACAATGCGCACCCCGGACGGTTGAGATTGCGCCATGGCAAGGCCCGCATCGGCATAATAATTACGCGCCCAGGCTGGTAACCGATGCGCTACCAGAGCTTGGTCACGGCGCTCGATATCGGCGGCGCCTTTAATAAAAACGGGCTGCATAGACGTAACCCGAACGTCGGAAGAAGTCGTCATCTTGGCTCCGAAATAATTTTTTGCAGCTGTGATCAGGCGCCCGGCCAGTGACGCAAAGTCAGATCGAGCGCATCCAGAGTGCGCTCCCAGGAGGTCTGCGCCTCGACTGCGGTGTGCGCAAAACCACCGGCGGATTCGAGTGTGGTGTAACCGAGAAAAACACTGCCCACAAAACGGATGGCGTGGGTTTGTTCGAGCTCGCTCAGACCGTAGGCGCGTAACACTGCGCCGAGCATGCGCGACAACTTAACCCCGGAACTGCCTGCGGCATCGACATCACTCAGCGGATAACGGGCGGCAATAAAACGCCCCGGATGCGTCTGGCCATAATCGCGATAGGCGTTCGCCACCGCAACGAGAGCGTCTTTACCAGAACGACCGGCAACCGCTTCGCTGGCCTGCTCAGCCAGTTCATCGAGCGCCAGCAACGCCAACCGGGTTTTGAGGTCTTCAGAATTTTTCAGATGGGAATACAGGCTGGCAACCTGCACATCGAAACGCCGCGCCAGAGCCGACAGCGTAACCTGCTCGAAGCCCAGCTCGTCCGCCATTTCGGCAGCAGCCTGAATCAATTTTTGAACGTTTAAACCCGCGCGACCGGCCACGGCACAGACTCCTGAATCAACCGGCGCGCAGATTAAACTAAAGCCTTTAGGTTTTCAAATAATAGCTTTAGCTTTGGTCGCCCAACCCTGTCGGTCAGGCGGCGGATCAATGACCGCGTAGTTCAAACAACAAAGCATCTACCGTGCTCGTGGTTGTCAGCTTCAACATTGCTTCGGCGTCAATATAAGCGCCATCACCGGCCGACATGGCCACCTCGTTCACCGTCAATTCACCTTGCGCCACGTGCAGGTAATACAACCGACCGGCTTGGGTGGTGAAGGTTTCTGAGGCTTCGTTTAAGCGCACCTGATACAGCTTGGCATCCTGACGAATCGCCAGACTCTCACCCTCGCCTTGCGGCGATATCACCAGGTTGATGCCACTCAAAGCGGAGAAATCTTTTTGCGCATAACGCGGTTCAACACCGCTGACGTTGGGCATGATCCAGATTTGCAAAAAGTTCAGCGCAGCGGTTTTCGAGGCGTTGTATTCGCTGTGCGCGACACCGCTGCCAGCGCTCATCACCTGAATTTCACCAGCTTTGAGTTGCGACACATTGTGCATGGTATCGCGGTGTTCAATGGTGCCGTTGAGCACATAGGTGATGATTTCCATATCGCGATGCGGATGGGTGCCAAAGCCGGTTCCGGGCGCGACGCTATCGTCATTGATAACGCGCAAATCGGAAAAGCCCATGAAGTCCGGGTCGTAATAGTTAGCGAAGGAAAAGGTGTGGTGCGAATCCAGCCAGCCGTGTTGGGCGTGGCCACGTTCGTTGGCCGGGCGAAGATGAATCATGACGACCTCCTGGGGTTGAGCGTGTCGAGTCAAACTCGATCACCGAATGGAGGCCAATATAGAGGTTGATTGCTGACAAACCTAACGGAGCTTTTCGGCGTTATCGTTCAGTTTCACTGATCGAACGCGGGTAAGGCACACACAGCGGTTTGCCGCCAACCGGTTCGGTCAGAATGCGACTGTTGACGGCAAAGACCGCATCGATATTCGCCGGGGTTAATACCTGCTCAGGCGTACCATCGGCGTAGATGGCGCCCTCTTTAAACAGCACCAGCCGATCGGCATAACGCGCCGCCAGGTTCAGGTCGTGCAGCACCACCAAGGTGGTTTTTTTATGCTCGCTGTTAAGCTTGCGAATCTGTTCGAGCACATCAATCTGGTGAGTGATATCGAGATGGTTGGTCGGCTCATCGAGAATGGCGTAGGGCGTATCCTGTGCCAGCACCATGGCGAAAAACGCACTCTGGCGCTGGCCACCGGAGAGCTCCGACACCGGCCGGTCACGCAGATGTTCAATCCCCACGGTGGCAATCGCCTGGTTGATCAGTTCGACATCCCGTGCCGATCGAAAACCCAGCAACGATTGATGCGGTGCGCGGCCATAACCGACCATCTGCTCAACAGTAATACCGGTTGGCACCAGAGGTTCTTGCGGCAGGAAAGCCAGGGTTCGCGCCACCGCTTTGGGCGAGCTGGATAAGACATCCAAACCATCGACTTCAATCCGACCTTTACGTGGCTTCAGCAGACGCGCCATGGTTTTCAGCAGCGTCGATTTACCGCAGCCGTTAGGGCCGATAAAGACGGTGATTTCGCCATCGCGAATGGTCAGATCAAGGTTGTTAATGACCGCCGGATTGCGACCATAACCGGCACTGACGCCGGACAAAACAATACTCATCCGTCTTGCTCCGAAGCGGTGGTCAACATGATGTAGACGAAGAAAGGCGCGCCCAGCAAGGCAGCGAGAATGCCGGCGGAAATCTCGATCGGCGGTGCCAGCGCGCGGCCCAGACCATCGGCCAGCGACACCAGTAACATGCCGGTCAAGGCCGAGGCCGGCAACAGCCAACGATGCGAGCCACCGACCAAACGCCGGGCAATATGCGGCGCCATCAAACCGATAAAACCCATCACCCCGACCACGGCGACCGAGACACTGGCCAACACCGTCGCCACCGCCAGCAACGCCAACCGCAACAACGGCACGCGAATGCCCAGGCCGGTTGCCGAGGCATCGCCCAGGCTGAGCAAATCGAGGCGATAAGTCAGCGCCATGGCCAGGGCAGCAAACATCAACAGCGGCGCCAGGCTGATCGATACATGATCCCAGCTGCGGCCCCACAAGGAACCGGTCAGCCAGATCAGTGGTGCAGAGCGTTCGGCGTCGCTGGAGGTGACCAGCAAATAATCAACACCGGCTTCAAACACCAAACCCACAGCAACACCGATCAAGGCCAGATGCGCCGGCGATAGGGTGCGAAAGTGTGCCACCAGCATCACCACCCCAGCCGCCGACAAACCACCCAGACAAGCAGCGACCGGCATCCAGGCTGGCGGTAAATCCGGCAACAGACTGACCACCAAAACCGCAAATAAAGCCGCACCCGAATTGATGCCGATAATGCCCGGGCTCGCCAGCGGATTACGGATCACCGCCTGGATAATGGCCCCGGATAACGCCAGGGCACCGCCGGCCAAAAGCGCCAGCACCACGCGCGGCAGACGCGATTTCAAAATGATATAGCGTTGCTGATCGCCATCGAGATTGAACAAGGTATTGATGATGACATCGACCGGCACCTTGACCGCGCCAACACCCAGACTCCAGATCGCCGAGGCCAGCGTCAGCACGGCGAGCAACATCACCAGCGTGGCGCGCCGCTGGTAAACGCCCTGCCCCGCAGCGCTCATACCAGCCTCCGGGCGGTTAGGGTCGCGTAGAGAAAATAAGGCGCGCCGATTAAGGCGCAGACCACACCCAAGGGCGTCTCATAAGGAAAGCGCACCAGCTTGGAAACCGCATCGGCCAACACCAGCAAAGCACCACCACCCAAGGCCACCGCCGGCACCAACAAGCGATGATTCTGACCAAACCAGAACCGGCACAGATGCGGCACCACCAAGCCAACAAACATCACCGGCCCGGCCACCGCCACACTGGCGCCGGTCAAAATCGCCGCCAGCGCCGCACCGAGGAATCGAACCCGGCGCGGATCGATGCCCAGGCCTTGCGAAGCGCCATCACCGAGCGCCAGCACATTGAAGCCATGTGCCAGCAAGGTGCTGCCTAAGAGCCCGGCGATTGACCAGGCAATCAATGGACCCAGATGGTCGGCGGAGACCGAAGAAATATCCGCCGAGACCCAGTTGATCACCAGCCGGGAAAGATCGTCATCGAGGGTGTAGGTAAAACGCACACAGGCGTAACTGAAGGCGCCGACGGCAACGCCGGCAAGAATCAGGCGAATGGAATCGAGTCGGCCACCCAGACCACCGGCGATGGCGAAGGTCACCAGACCGGCGAGAGCAGCACCAAAAATTGCCATCAGGTCCAGCGGTATGCCGGACAGAAACGGCAACACCACCGCCAGCGCCACGCCCAAAGAAGCGCCCTGGTTAATACCCAGAATGGATTCCGAGGCGAGCGGATTGCGCGTTACCGCCTGCAATGCCAGGCCAGCAAGAGCCAGATTAACGCCGACAAATAAAGCCACCAGCGTACGTGGCAGACGCAGATCGAGCACCGCCGAACGCGCCAGCGAACCATCATCAATCCACAACAAACTGAGAATATTGGCGAGGTGGATGTCAGTGCGCTGGCCCAGCGTCAATGACCACAGCGCCGCCGCTATAACGGCAACGCCGAGCAACAGATAGCGAAACGCGAACGGCACTCAGCGCTCGATCTGCGCCATGATATCGACCAGGCTGGCAGCGCTGGCTTCAGAAGCAATCACACCGCGCAACCGCGACCAGTTATGAGCAGTAATGTCGAACAGACGGTCGTTTTTAATGGCCGTTAAGTTATCGAACAAGGGCTGGCCAACCCATTCGTCGGTCAGGCCGGTGTCGACATAGAGGCCGCGAATCAGAATGTCCGGATCGAGCACCGACAGTTGCTCCAACGAGGTCTGCACAATGGCATCGGCGTAAGTGGTTTCGCCATCAGTCGCCGTCATTGCCGAGTCGAAACCGAACCAACTCAGCATGGAACCGTTATAGCTGGTCGGCGAATGCAGATAGATGCCCTGGCCGTTGTCGATAAAGAACTGAATCGACCAACCGGATACATCACCCAACTGCGCTTTGTAGTCGTTCATCAGCGCTTCGTGCTGTTCCAGACGCTGCGTCATCGCCGCTTCCTGACCCACCGCATGGGCGATGGTCGCCGCCGCTTCCATGGCGGTTTCATAGGTGCCGGTCAGGCTGTCGAACACCAGCGTCGGCGCGATATCGCTGAGCGTACCGTAAATCGAGCTGTGACGGCTTTTGTCAGCAATGATCAAATCCGGCTGCAAGGAGGCAATGATTTCCAGGCTCGGTGACTTACGCGTACCGACCGACACCCAGTCGTTCCCAATAATGTCGGTGTAGGCCGGAATAATGGATTCACGACGGTTGTCATCGGCAATACCCACTGGTGCCACACCAATCGCCGCCAGGCTATCGACAAAGCTGTATTCCAAAACCACGATGCGTTGCGGATTCTCGGGAACGTCGGTGGTGCCCAGTTCGTGTTCGATTTCAATGGCGTGGGCCGCAGCGGCCAGAGTCATGATGCAGGCAGTCAACCCAAGACGAGCCAGTAAGGTGCGCACTGTGTTATCTCCATATTCAGCCGACCCGATTGCGCGAAACAGTCTTCAGTCGGTGCTGCAAAGGTGGGAATGCCGATTGCACGGCCGCGCCTTGGCGAGGCCGACAACCAATGGGCAACCAAGTTTGGAGCGGGATAATAACGAGGCACATACGCAAAAACAATTGATAAGCATTATTACCAATACGACGAAATGCCAGCACTGTCTTGCGAGAGGGGTTTTAGCAACGCTCGAAGCGCTGCAAACCAACCTGACCGGACCAGGGGTCGCTGACCTCTTCAGCAACCAGATGAAAATCATACTGCTGGTATAGCGCCCGGGCAGCATCTAGCCCGGCAAAGGTGGTGAGATAGGCCCGCTGGTAGCCGTGTTCGCGTAGAAAGGTATCGGCCCGGCTCATCAGTGACTTGCCCAGTCCCTGACCGCGCAGCTGTGCCGAGACGATAAACCAGCGCAGATGCACGCCGGCGCCGGCAGCATCGATGGCGTCCAGCGTCAGGCTGCCAACCAGACAATCAGCGTCGTCATAAGCGGCCAGAAACAGATCCCGACTGCGTTCAAAGCGGGCAAAGAATTCACCCAGCCCGGCAGCAACGCCGGCTTCAAACTGAGCGCCGAAACCCCAGCGCGGTGCGTAGTAATCCATATGCAGCCGAATCACCTCAGCCAGCACACCGGGACGATAGTGGTCACTGATCTCAATCATCGAAGCTTGCTCTCCCGTTACGTCCGCCCTGGCCCGCTGCCAGCGCGAGTGCCGCCAGATGCTCAGCAAAGTCGTCATCCAGACTGGCCGGTTGCAACACCAGCCGCTGCCAGACAACCGCAATCACCACCTCGTTAACGGCGTGAGCATCGAAACGTCCGGCGTCAGCCTGATTCGCCGCTTCGACCATGGCGGTAACAATATCTTCACGACCAGCCACCAGACCGTCACTCAACAACGCCCGGACCGAGGCATCATTGGAGGCCGCACCAATCAAGCCGGTCAGCACCGTGCCCGCACAGCTGTCGCGATACAGCGCGAACAGCGCGCGCAACAAACTGGCCAGGCGCTGCTCAAGGGTGCCGGTATGAGCTACCTGCAAGGCTTCGCGGCTGACAAGCTCGGTATAAAGCTCCACCAATAGCGCCGCCTTGGACGGCCACCAGCGATAGATCGTCTGCTTGCCAACGCCCGCCCGTTTGGCCACGCCCTCTATGGTGACGGCGTCATAACCGGCCTGCGCCACCCAATCGGCGGTAGCGGCCAGAATAGCGCGATGCTTGGCAGGAGAGCGCCGGTTGGCGGCGGGTGCTTTATCGGCCTTGTCAGTCATGTCCAAAAACTAGACGAGACGTATCGCATTGTCAACGATACTATTATTAACATCCGCCCGGGCAATCTCGTGCCATAGAGCCTGCGCTATAGGTAACTCAGATATTGACGAACTCATTTTAGCTTCGACGCTAACTTAAAGCGGCGACTTATCGCTGGGAAAGGACGCCGATTAAGCAGTAACAGCATTCATTTTTAAGAGTGCACCGCCTTTATGCCGACTTCGTCCAGGCCACCGCTACCATAAGCCCGCGCCGCTTTGATCTCACGCGCCGGTGGTAGCCCAAAGGTTCTGGCGTACTCACGGGTAAACTGCGGCACGCTTTCGTAACCCACGCCATAGGCTGCGGTGCTGATTGCCGCGCCTTCAGCCAGCATGCGGCGACGCGCTTCGATCAAGCGCAGCTGCTTTTGAAATTGCAGTGGGCTGAGCGAGGTGACGGCTCGAAAATGCTCGTAAAATGACGACACGCTCATGCCTGCTCTTTGCGCCAGTGTTTCGACGCGCAACGTTTCGGTAAATCGTTCACGCAGCAAAGCGATCGCCTGGGTGATGCGTTGGGTATGACTTTCAACCGCGCCCAGTTCGCGGATGGCAGCGCCATGTGGCCCCACCAGCAACCAGTAATGCAGCTCACGAATCAAGGCGTCTTGTAATATTGGCCGTGTTTGCGGCCGATCCAGCAGGCGCATCAACCTCAGTGCTGCCTCGGTCACTTCTGCCTCGGTAACATCAACCCCCACCGGCGATTGATAGACCTCGGACACGGCATCGATCTGCTGAACCAGATTTTCGAGAATGGCCAGATCCAGATCGATTACCAACGAAACATAGGGTTTTGCCAAACTCGCTTTGGTGATCTGGCTGACATTGGGAACATTGGCCGCCACCACCAGAGATTCACCGGTCCGCAACTGGAAACTATCGCGACCGACCGTCACCTGTTTTTCACCCTGCAACACCAGCGCAACCAAAGGCTTATAGATGTCGTACTGCAACGGCGTTGGTCTGGTCTGCCGAATAAGGGTGATACCCGGTAGCTCCGTAGGCGCTACCCCATCTGGGTCAGCACAGGATGCTGCGAAGCGAAGCGCCCGGTTTAAGAGTTCATTTTGCATCGATAAAAGTTAGCGCGCGCCTTGGCGACAGACAAGAGTCTCTGGAGTAATAGGCAAATATAGCGGAGGTTCGGGCAAGGACGACGTTAGTTCGCCTAGGAATATCAGTTACCTTAATTAAGATCTTTCAAGCCCGAGACAGAATAAGGCTCCGAAACCACGTAAACCAAACTGAAGAATCAGAGAAATAGGCAAAAATAGTCGCTGATCAAGCAACTGTGAAAGCATAGCGCCGGGCACCATAGCGCTCGTCATTTCATCACAGGAGAACAAGCTAATGACGACTATTTCACTGGTAACCGGTGCTAACCGGGGTCTTGGACGTAACGTCGCGATCAGTATTGCCCAGCGTGGCGGCGACGTCATCCTGACCTATCGCGGCAATGCAGAGCCCGCGCAGCAGGTCGTGCAGGAAATTGAGCAACTGGGGCGTAAGGCCGTTGCGCTGCAACTCGACGTCAGCGAGACCGGTAGCTTCCCCGCTTTTACCAACAGACTGAGCACCGTCTTGAAAGACAACTGGGGTCGCGAAACCTTTGATCATCTGATCAACAATGCCGGTCATGGCGAAATGACACCCTTTGCTGAAACCACTGAGGCGCAGTTCGATGCGTTATTCAATGTTCACGTCAAAGGCGTCTACTTTCTGACCCAGGCATTGCTGTCGCTGCTGCAGGACGGTGGTCGCATCATCAACTACTCCTCAGGCCTGACCCGTGTTTCCTATCCGGGCTTCTCGGCTTACTCGGCAGCCAAAGGCGCGGTGGAAATTCTCACGGTTTACCTGGCCAAAGAACTCGGCAAACGCGGTATCACTGTAAACACCGTGGCCCCGGGTGCGATCGAGACCGACTTCCTCGGTGGCGCCGTGCGTGACATTCCCGAGTACAACGATGCCTTCGCCGGCATGATTGCACTGGGCCGCGTCGGCCTGCCGGATGATATTGGCCCGATGATCGCCAGCCTGCTCAGCCCGGACAACCGCTGGGTAACCGCGCAACGAATCGAAGTGTCGGGTGGTCAGGTCATCTGATCGGAAAACAAAATCAGCAAACGAAAAAAGCTCGATTCTTTCGAGTCGGGCTGTCATCTAATTGGTAGCGGGGGCAGGGCAAAATCGGCCGTTTAGCAAGCACTGCTTGCTGGTCGATTTTGCGACCGCACATGGGCAATAGCGACTGTCTAGCAAGCACTGCTTGCTAGTCGGTATTGCGACCGCACATGGATGTGCGGGCTGGACCAGGCCGCTTGGACGCCCAACCCTAAAGACAAACTCAAAGCGTCCAAAAACATCCACAACGAAAAAAGCCCAGTCTTTTCAGACTGGGCTTTTAACCTAATTGGTAGCGGGGGCAGGATTTGAACCTACGACCTTCGGGTTATGAGCCCGACGAGCTACCAGACTGCTCCACC
>NZ_JBEBMU010000004.1:250342-313790 GCF_043196805.1 Saccharospirillum sp. HFRX-2 | reverse complement strand
ACCATGCCGTTGAGCTTGGTGACGTAGGTGTTGTGGTGTTTGCCGTGGTGGTATTCCAGGGTTTCCTGGGAAATGTGTGGTTCCAGGGCGTTCTTGGCGTACGGCAATGCTGGCAGTTCAAAAGCCATGGTTGCTCTCCCTCTGTCTGTTTAATAATGAATGGTCGGGAGTGCCACGGAGCCTCCCTTGTTTGACTCAGTAAAGCATAATCAGGCCGCTTCGCCGGGGTTTCAAGGGGCAGTGATGTAGATGGCGAGGTGGCAAGGCGACAGGGTTCACAACTGCCGTCACAACTCTTGATGCAGCGCTTGTTGCAGCTCTTGTTACAACAGGGGCGCTCCCTATAATGGCGGAACGCATTCCCATTCGAACAGGTAGTGAAAACAATGGCCGATTCCAAGCCGGGACAGGATTTTCCACCCATGATGCCGGACCGAGATGACATTCGTAATCGTCGTCCTGCCGAGCCGACACCGGCTAAGAAAGCCGCTCCTAAATCGAACCCCAGCCCGAAACCGAAAGTGGCACCACCGAGTGAGAACGGCGGTGGTCCCGGCGCTTTAGTGTGGGGCCTGCTGATCGCCTCCCTGGTTCTTGTGCTGGCGTTGCTGCTGTTGGTGCTCAGCCAGCGCCAGACGCTGGCGCAATACGATGAACGTTTGCAGCTCGCCGATGACCGCTTGGTGACCTTGGAACAGGCACTGACTCAGACTGATGAATCGGTGGCCATGAACGAGACCTCGATCAATGCCCGCTTTACCAGCCTGTCGGCGGCGGACGATACGCAGATGTCGGAAATCCGTAAGTTGTGGGCGGTATCGAACGAGCGTAACCGCGAATGGATTGAAGCCAACCAGGCTGCGGTCGCCGATATGGACAGTCGTTTGGGTAATGTCACTTCGCGCCTTGATAACCAGAGCCAAACGCTCAGCACCGTGGATACTCAGTTGGACGAATTGGCGGCGCTGGCAGCCGACCTGGATCGGGCGGTGACCGCGGTGGAAGGTCAGTTGAATGGCTTTGATGCCCAGGCCATTGATGAGCGTCTGGTGTCGCTGACGCTGGCGCAGGAAAACCAGATGATGGACATTGGTGAGCTCGCCGATCAGGTTGATAGCCTGGACCGCAGTCTGGATTCTATCGACAACGGCCGACTGGAAACCAACCGCCGTCTGGTGGCGTTAAGTGAACAACTGAAGGCTCTCGATGCGCGGGTGACCGCCTTGGGTGGCGGCCAATAAAGATGGCCGCCCGGGCGATTGATAAGTCATTTAACCCGCGTCAGGCGGCGATCGTGCAGCGCATCGAACAGGGTGGCCACGCCACCATCGATGATCTGGTCGCCGCCTTTGATGTGACGCCGCAAACCATTCGCCGGGATTTGACTCTGCTTGCCGATGCCGGTCTGATTGCCCGCTTTCACGGCGGCGCCAGCCCGGTGAATTCGACTGAAAACCTGTCCTACCAGGACCGTCAGATTCTCAATCACGGCGCTAAAGAACGCATTGCGCAGTTGGTTGCCGAGCAGATTCCCGATCACGCCAGTCTGTTTATCAATATCGGCACCACCACCGAAACCATAGCGCGGGCGCTGTTGCAGCATCGCGGTTTGCAGGTGATCACCAACAACCTCCATGTTGCGGCGATTCTCAGCCCGAAAGAAGACTTCCGGGTGATTGTCGCCAGCGGTGAAGTGCGCGCTCGTGATGGCGGCATTGTCGGCGAAGCGACGCTCGATTTTATCCGTCAGTTCAAACTCGACTACGGCATTATCGGTATCAGCGGCATTGAAGAAGATGGCGCGCTGCTCGACTACGATTACCGCGAAGTGCGCGTCGCCCAAACCATTATGGAACAAAGCCGACAAGTCTTACTCGCCGCCGACCATTCCAAATTCGGCCGCCGCGCTATGGTGCGTTTGGGGCACATTACCCAGGCGGACGTGTTTGTGACGGACGTAGCGCCGCCGCAGGCAATTGTTGAGCAACTCGAAGCCGCTGAAGTGCGGCTGATTGTTGCGGGAGACGCTTAAGGCGCTGCGCGCCGGGAGACGGAAGACGCCGGATACAAAAAAGGGAGGCGCCATCAGGCGCCTCCCTTTTTTTGCTTAACGCTTGGGTGCTGCGCACCCGGGAGACGGGAGATGCTAAATACACAAAACTAAACCGTCGCAAGCATTCAGCGTCTCCCGTCTCCCGTCCAGCATCAAGCGGGCGCGCTCCGCGCGCCTAATTCCGATGCAACTCGCTGTTCAGTTCGACCTGAGATTTGTTGGTCAAACATTCCACCCGGCCGGTTTCGGCGTTGCGCCAGAACAGCAGGTCAGACTTGCCAGCCAGGTCGCGGGCTTTAACGGTTTCGACGGCTTGCTTGTTGCTGTCGAGCAGGGTGACCTTGGTGCCGGCGGTGATGTACAGACCGGCTTCGACGGTGCAGCGGTCGCCCAACGGAATACCAACACCGGAGTTGGCGCCGAGCAGTGAATTCTGCCCCATGGAAACGACCACTTTGCCGCCGCCCGAGAGCGTACCCATGATGGACGCGCCACCACCGACGTCCGAACCTTCGCCGACCATAACGCCAGCCGAGATACGGCCTTCAACCATAGAAGCACCCGCGGTACCGGCGTTGAAGTTAACAAAGCCTTCGTGCATGACGGTGGTGCCTTCGCCCAGGTGAGCGCCGAGGCGAACACGCGCAGTATCGGCGATGCGTACGCCGGTCGGCACAATGTAGTCAGCCAGTTTGGGAAATTTATCGACGCAGTTCACTTCCAGCACCCGACCGGCCAGACGCGCTTCCATCTGACGTTCGGCGAGCTCGGGCAGGTCGATCGGACCTTCGCTGGTCCAGGCGATGTTATGCAGCAGAGCAAACATACCTTCCAGAGAACAGCCATGCGGTTGCACCAGCCGGTGCGAAATCAACTGCAGTTTCAGGAAAACCTCAGCCACCGAACTGGGCGCTGAGTCGCTTTCAAGTGCGACCAGAATCATCGTCTGATGGCTGCTTTCACCGGCTCGGCAGAATTGTGCATTGATGCTTTGGCTGGCGTCGCTGAAGCGGCTGGCCAGTTCGTTCATCTGGGCGCTTTCGAGCACGAACACTTCGTTGCCGCCGTTCAGTTTTACCACCTCGGTCAGCGCGGCAACCAGAGCGTCGGCCGGGTTCAGAATCGGCTCTGGAAACCAGGCCTCGATGATTTTGCCATCCTTGTTGCGGGTGGCCGTGCCGACGGCCAGAGCGAAATAACTCATCCGGTTTTCCTCAATATGTTCAGTCAGTCAGGTTCGGGTGCATCGCTGCATCAGTCCAGCGACAGCAAATCTTTGAAGGCCTGTTCGTTGTATCCCACCGCGGCGAGACCACGTTGTTCCACCACCGGTCTTTTGATGACCGATGGATTTTCGATCATCAGTTCGATGGCCTTTTCCGGCGTTAAATCAGCTTTGCGTGATGCCTCGATATTACGCCAGGTTGTACCGCGTTTGTTGATCAGATTTTCCCAGCCGACGTGCGGAAACCAGGCGCGCAGCAGCTCTTCCGTTGGCGGTGTTTTCTTGTAGTCGATAAATTCGTAATCCGCGCCCTGGTCGTTAAACCAGGCGAGCGTTTTTTTAATGGTGTCGCAATTGCGTATTCCGTAGATTCGGATCATGGCGTCCGCCCCATAAGGCTGTTGTCGGGTTGGCAGTCGTCGTTAGTCAATTGAATTCAGAGCAGGGATCGCAACCGTTCGGCCGCTTCGATGCAGGCATCCAACTCGGCGACCAGGGCAATACGTACATGGCCATAACCGGGGTTGATGCCGTCGACCTGGCGCGACAAATATTGGCCGGGCAACACATGGATGTTGGCTTTTTCCAGCCACAAACGCGCGATCTGCTCGTCGTCGGTTTCCAGGTTGGGCCAAAGGTAAAAGCTGGCGTCGGGGATGTCCACCGGCATTTTGTCGCCGAGAATCTGTTGCACCGCCTGATACTTCTGGTTGTACAGCACACGGTTTTCGATGACGTGGCTTTCATCATTCCAGGCGGCAATAGAAACGTGCTGAGTCGGTAGCGGCATGGCGCAGCCGTGGTAGGTGCGATAGCGCAAAAAGGTCGCTAATAAGTCGGCATCACCGGCGACAAAACCCGAACGCAAACCGGGCAGGTTGGAGCGCTTGCTCAGGCTGTGAAACACCAGACAGTTTTGGAAACCACCTTCCAGACTGGCCGCTTGCAACAGCCCCGGCGGCGGATTGTTTTCATCGCGATAAAGCTCTGAATAACACTCATCGCTGACCAGAATAACGTCGTGCGCCCGTGCTTTTTTCACCAGGGCGCGCAGTTGATCGAGTTCGATCAAACGGCCCGATGGATTGCCCGGGTTGCAGATAAACAGCAGTTGGCAGTTATCCCAGTCGGCATCGCTGAGCGCGTCGAAATCGGGTTGGTAACCAGTGTCTGCGGTGCAGGGTAAATAGCGCGGTTCGCCGCCGGCGAGGAAAGCCGCGCCTTCATAGATCTGGTAGAACGGATTGGGCATCCAGACTTCGTTTTTTGATGAGTCGGCATCGAATAACGCCTGCACCACCGAGAACAGCGCTTCGCGGGTTCCGGTGACCGGCAGAACATTTTTGTCGGCGCTCAATTCAGTGTCTTGTAAGGCATAGCGCCGCTGACACCAATCGGCGATGGCCTGACGCAGTTGCGGCAAACCGGCGGTGGCTGGATAAACCGAAAACCCGTCCAGATTGGCGTGCAGTTGTTCGGCTAAAAAGGCGGGCGCGGCGTGCTTGGGTTCGCCAATGCCCCAAAGCACGGCGGGCAGGTCGGCCGGTTGAATATCGGCCGTCAGTGCTTTGAGTTTCTCAAAGGGGTAGGGATGCAGACGCGCCATCCGGCTGTTCATTCGCTTTGTCCTTCCACGATGATGGCTTCGAGGGTGCGTTGCAGGTTCTCGACCAGACGCGATTCGTGCAGCGGTTCGTCGTCGCGATCGACGACAAAGAAAACGTCTTCGACGCGCTCGCCGAGCGTTGAAATGCGCGCGCTTTGCATGCGCAGATCGAGCCGTTTAAAGGCGCGGCCGATATCGGCCAACAGACCCGGGCGGTCGGAGGTAATGATTTCCACCACGGTGCGCTGATTGGCCGGATCGTTACTGACGGTGATCTGCGGTGGCATGGCGAAATGTTTGAGCCGGCGCGACAGCCGACGATTCGGCGTGGCGGTTTCTTCCGGGTCCTGAATGGCGAGCAGCAGACGGCGTTGAATGTCGCGCAGCCGTTCCGGATTGTTGCCGATGCTGTGGCCGTCTTCATCGAGCACGATAAAGGTATCGAGACTGAAATCGGATGACGAGGACGTCATGATGCGCGCGTCCTGAATGTCGAGTTCCAGTTGGTCGAGGCAGGCGGCGATGTCAGCAAAGAGGTGCGGCCGGTCCGGTGCGTAGATAAAAATCTGAGTGGCGCCGGCGTAGCCTTCGGCGTCGGTTTCGCGAATCAATACCAGCGGGACATTGAGGCCGTGGTTGGCAATGGCGCGCGTGTGCCAGGCGATGTTTTCCGCTGATTCGCGCAGGAAATAATCGTCACCCGGGTTGTCCCAGAGTTCGAGAATTTCGCGTTCTGAATAGCCATCGTCGCGCAATAAGGCCAGGGCGCCGTTTTTCACTTCCTCGATGCGCTCTTCTTTATTGACCGGGTTTTCCAAACCGCGACGCAGGGCGCGCAGCGTTTCGTTGTAGAGTTTTTTCAACAAGGAAGCGCGCCACGAATTCCACAGGTTGGGATTGGTGGCGTAGATGTCGGCGACGGTGAGCACGTAGAGATAATTCAAGCGGTGCAGATCGCTGACTTGCTGGGCGAAGTGGTTGATCACTTCGGGATCGGAAATGTCCTCGCGCTGAGCCGTCATCGACATCAATAAATGGTTGCGCACCAGCCAGACGACCAGGTCGGACTCCCAGCCGGTGAGACGATGACGGCGCGCAAAACGTTGCACTTCGTCGGCGCCTTCGATGGAGTGATCGCTGCCGCGGCCTTTACCGATGTCGTGATAGAGCGCCGCCACATAGGCCAGTTCCACCTTGGGCAACTGATGAATGATCTTGGTGGCGATGGGAAACTGGACGGTGTTGTTGGCGTGGCGGAAACGGCGCAGGTTGCGGATAGTCAGCAGCGAGTGGGCATCGACGGTGTAGACGTGAAACAGATCGTATTGCATCTGCCCGACAATGCGGCCGAACTCCGGCAAATAGAGACCGAGCACGCCGTATTGGTTCATGCGCATCAGGTTGGTCGATACGCCGGCCGGGCTGCGCATCAATTCCATAAAGAAGGTGATGTTGCGCAAATCCTGGCGGAATTTGCCGTCGATGCGGTGACGGTTGGCGAAAATCTGCCGCAAGGTCGCCGCGCGAATGCCTTTGATTTCCGGGCGTTGGGCACAGAGTACAAAGACTTCCATCAGCGCTGACGGAGTGCGGATAAAAACGGTTTCGTCGATGGTTTCGATGTAGCCGCTGCTGATCTGGAAACGGCTGTTGATGGGGATGACCTGGTCGTCGTCTTCAGCGCCGAGTATGGTTTCATCGAAATGCTGCAACAACATGATGTTCAGCGCGCGCAGCCGGAAAACCTGACGGAAATAATCCTGCATCAGATGTTCGACGGCGAGCTGACCATCGCGGTCGCGGTAACCGAATTGCTCGGCGACCTTTTCCTGCAAGTCGAACAACAGGCGGTCTTCTTCGCGGCCGCTGAAACGGTGCAACGCATAACGGATGCGCCACAGATAATCCTGACCTTCGAGCAAACCCTGATATTCAGCGTCGGTCAGAAAACCGCGCTCGACCAGTTCGCTTAAATCGGTATCGCCGAAATAACGTTTGGCCACCCAGGCGACTGTCTGTATATCGCGCAGTCCGCCGGGACCGGCTTTAACGTTGGGCTCAAGGTTGTATTCGGTTTCGTGATATTTCTGGTGACGATGGGTCTGCTCGTTGATCTTGGCTTTATAGAAAGCCTCGCTCGGCCAGATATGCGCCGGACTGATCAGCGCGCTGACCTTTAACCGCAAGCCAGTGTTGCCGGCCAGGGTGCGGGTTTCCATTAAATTGGTGGTGACGGTGACATCGCCTTCGGCTTCTTCGCGGCAGGCGTCGATGGTGCGCACCGAGTGGCCGATGTCGAGTTTGAGATCCCACATCAGGGTGAGGAAGGACTGAATCGATTCGACGTTGGCGTCGATGCAGGCTTCATCACTGAACAACAATAACAAGTCGATGTCAGACTTGGGCAGCAGTTCGCCGCGGCCATAGCCACCGACGGCGATCAGTGCCAGATCATCCGGGCGTTGCCAGTCGAACTGTTGCCAGGCGGTGTGCAGAATCTGATCCAGCGCCCAGGCGCGGCCGAACACCAGGCTGCGAATGGGTTCTCCGTGATCGAAGCGTTTATCGAGGCGTTGTTGCAGATCGTCCAGCGCCTGGCGCAAAACCGGAATGGGCGGGCGCTCGGCCAGCGCCTGGCGCAAGCCGTCGATATCGACCAGATCGGTGTCAGCGTATTCGCTCAGCGTCATCATTCGTCCCACAGGAAAACCGGCCCTGGCCGGTAGACGTGGCCCGGCCGGACGGCCGGAGCCTGATCTCAGAAGGTTTCTTCAGTGCGCTTGGTGAGTACCTCAACACCGGTGGCGGTGACCAGCAGGGTATGCTCCCACTGCGCCGAGGCTTTGCGGTCTTTGGTGACCACGGTCCATTGATCACCGAGCACCTTGGACTGCGGTTTACCGGCGTTGATCATCGGTTCGATGGTGAAGGTCATGCCTTCTTTCAATTCCAGGCCGGTGCCGGGCTTGCCGTAATGCAGTACCTGCGGATCTTCATGGAATACCGCGCCAATGCCATGGCCGCAGTATTCGCGCACCACTGAGTAATAGTTGCTTTCGGCGTGCTGCTGGATGACGTGACCGATATCGCCCAGACGCGTACCGGGCTTGACCAGCTCGATACCTTTATACAGACACTCCTGAGTCACCCGCACCAGACGCTCCAGGTGCGCCGGGGCTTCACCGACGAAATACATTTTGCTGGTATCGCCGTGATAGCCATCTTTAATGACGGTGACGTCGATATTAACAATGTCGCCTTTCTTGAGGATCTTGTCGTCGCTGGGAATGCCGTGACAGATTACGTGGTTGACCGATGTACAGACTGATTTGGGAAAGGGTGGATTACCGTAGTTCAGCGGCGCTGGAATCGCCTTTTGTACATCGACAATATAGTTGTGGCAGAGGCGGTCGAGCTCACCGGTACTGACACCGGGTTTGACGTGCTCGCCGATCATCTCCAGCACCTCGGCGGCCAGGCGGCCGGCGACGCGCATCTTTTCAATTTCCTCAGCGGTCTTGATGGTTACAGCCATGGGGGTCTCAAGCAGATGGTGATTCGTAGCGCGCTAGTTTACCGATTTTGAGTGCAGGTTGCAGCCTTGTGACATAAAGCCAGACGGTTGCCAGCTGCTCATGGCGCCGCTCGGCGTTGAGTTCGCTGGCTCGCTGTGGTATAAAGCGCGCCGCTCTGGGCTGCCTGATGGACAGTCCGGGTTTACTGCCAGTGGATAACCGCTGGTGAATCCTAACTCTCACATGCGCCGGCACATGATTCCGGGTGCCTTTGTCCGAACGGACGGAGGTTGGATCATGGGGCGTGTGGAGGCCTAACCCGAACAGTGAGGACAATATGGCTACTGTTTCTATGCGTGACCTGCTTAAAGCAGGCGTACACTTCGGTCACCAGACCCGTTACTGGAACCCGAAGATGGGCAAATACATCTTTGGTGCCCGCAACAAGATCCACATCATCAACCTGGAGCACACCGTTCCGGCGTTGAACTCCGCTCTGGCCCGTATCGGCCAAATGGCTGGTGGCAAGAACAAGATTCTGTTCGTTGGCACCAAGCGTTCTGCCAGCAACATCGTGCGTGAACAAGCGTCCCGTGCCGGTATGCCTTATGTGGTACACCGTTGGCTCGGCGGTATGTTGACTAACTACAAAACCATCCGTGTTTCCATCAAGCGTCTGCGTGAACTGGAAACTCAGCGTGGTGACGGCACCTTTGAACAGCTGACCAAGAAAGAACGTCTGATGCGTGAGCGTGAGATCGAGAAGCTGGAAAAAACCATCGGCGGTATCAAGGACATGGGCGGCCTGCCGGATGCCCTGTTCGTTATTGACGTCGATCACGAGCGCATCGCTATTCAGGAAGCCAACAAGCTGGGTATTCCGGTTATCGGTGTGGTCGATACCAACTCCAACCCGGACGGTGTCGACATCGTTATCCCGGGTAACGACGACGCCATCCGCGCCATCGAGATCTACGCCAGCTCTGTTGCTGATGCCATTCTCGAAGCGCGTGCTGCCAACGCGACCGAAGCGGATGAGTTTGTTGAAGTTGCTGAAGAAGCCACTGACGAACCCGCTGCCGAGTAAGCAGCACAGGCAGCGGCCGCACGACAAAGGGGCCACGGCCCCTTTTTGTTAGCCCGGTCACCGGGTGGTCATCGGCCGCTGTCACTATCGAATTGAACCGAACCTCGAGGAAATGAACATGGCTACTATTACTGCGGCCCAGGTAAAGGAACTGCGTGAGCGCACTGGCCTGGGCATGATGGAATGTAAGAAGGCCCTGGTTGAAGCCGATGGCAACATCGAAGCGGCGATCGACAACCTGCGCAAGGCCTCTGGTCTGAAAGCGGCCAAAAAAGCCGGCCGTACTGCGGCTGAAGGCGTGATCATCACCCGTCAATCTGCCGACAACAGCGAAGCGCTGCTGCTGGAAGTCAACTGCGAAACCGATTTCGTGGCTCGCGATGACAACTTCCTGAACTTCGCCAACAAGGTCGCTGACCAGGCGATGGCTGACAAGCAGACCGACATCGCTGCGTTGATGGCGGCGGGTCTGGAATCTGAGCGTGAAGCGCTGGTGCAGAAAATCGGTGAGAAAATCGACGTGCGTCGTGCTTTCCTGATTGGTGGCGCCGGCAAAACCGTTGCCACCTACGTTCACGGCGGCCGTATCGGCGTTGCTGTTGAAATGGAAGGCGGTAACGAAGAACTGGGCCGTGATGTGGCGATGCATATTGCTGCCATCAATCCTCAGTACGTTTCTGCTGACGACGTTCCTCAGGAAGTGCTCGAGCGCGAAAAAGAAGTGGTTGCTGCCCAGGCTGAGAATTCTGGCAAGCCGGCTGAAATCATCGAGAAGATGGTTGGCGGTCGTCTGAAGAAATTCGTTGCTGAAATCTCCTTGCTGGAACAGCCGTTCGTTAAAGACCCGGATACCAAGGTCGGTAACCTGGTTAAGAACGCTGGCGCCACCTTGACCGCTTTCACTCGTCTGGAAGTGGGCGAGGGCATCGAGAAAGAGGAAGTCGACTTCGCCGCTGAAGTCGCCGCCGCTGCCAAGGGCAGCTAAGCGGAAAGAAGGGCAGGTTATCTGCCCTTTTTTTTGGCCTGTGCAAGCGCAAAACGAGTCACTTAATGATCGCGAGTGAACCGCTATACTGGCCAAAGCCCGCCGCACCGCTTTAACCGGTGCGGCTCCAATCACTGCCAAAGGAAAAGGTTGCCATGCCAACGAAAGATTCCCATCCCCGCTACAAACGCATCCTGCTCAAACTCAGTGGCGAAGCCCTGTCCGGCGAGCAGGGCTTTGGTATCGACCCGAAAGTGCTCGACCGCATGGCGCTGGAAATCGGTCAGCTGGTGGGTATCGGCGTCCAGGTGGGTCTGGTGATCGGCGGCGGTAATCTGTTCCGCGGCAAGGCGTTGCATGAAGCCGGCCTCGACCGCGTGACCGGCGACCATATGGGTATGCTGGCCACGGTGATGAACGCCCTGGCGATGCGCGATGCGCTGGAACGCTCCAATATCCGCAGCCGGGTGATGTCGGCCATTCCCATGTCGGGCATTGTCGAGCACTATGACCGGCGCAGCGCGATTCGCTATCTGACGCAGGGTGACGTGGTTATCTTCTCCGCCGGCACCGGCAACCCCTTCTTTACCACCGACTCAGCCGCCTGCTTGCGCGGCATTGAAGTCGAGGCCGATCTGGTGCTGAAAGCCACCAATGTAGATGGTGTTTACAGTGCCGATCCCCGAACCGTTCCGGATGCGGTAAAATACGATCGCCTGAGCTACGACGAAGCGCTGGAAAAACAGCTGGGTGTGATGGATTTGACGGCTGTCTGCCTGGTGCGGGATCATAATATGCCGGTTCGGGTATTCAACATGAACAAGCCAGGAGCCTTGGTGTCGCTGATGGTCGGTGGCAATGAGGGTACGCTCATGGCAGAGGACATTACTGCATGATCGAAGACATTAAGAAGGAAACGGAAGCGCATAACAAAAGAGCCCTGGTCGCTTTGGACGAAGGCTTCAATCGCATCCGTACCGGCCGGGCCAACCCGTCCATCTTCGACGCCTTAAGCGTCAGCTATTATGGTGTCGATACACCGCTGCAACAGGTCGCCAACATCACCGTCGAAGACGGTCGTACCCTGGCCATCGTGCCGTGGGAAAAAAACATGGTGCCGGAAATCGAAAAGGCCATCATGAAGGCAGACCTGGGTTTGAACCCGGCCACCTCCGGTGACAAGATTCGTGTCGTTATGCCGGCGCTGACCGAAGAGACGCGCAAAGACATGATCAAGGTGGCGCGTGCTGAGGCCGAAAAAGCCCGGGTGTCCATTCGCAATGGACGCCGCGACGCCAATGCCACCATCAAAGATCTGGTGAAGGAAAAAGAACTGTCGGAAGACGAAGGTCGCAACGCTGAAGAAGATGTTCAGAAGCTGACCGATAAAGCCATCGCCATGGTCGAAAAGCATTTAGAAGAAAAAGAGCAAGAGTTGATTACGGTCTAAAACCGTTCTCAAGCAAGAGAGGGGAGGCAGCATGGCAAAGCCATGTTGCCTTTAGTTTTTTCAGTCCCTGAGTGACGCTGGTTGTTTGACCAGTGTGCCAAATCGTCAGGAGTCTGTTGCGTCGGGAAGGCGCCGGACACGAACCGAACTATGGATCGCCTATGACCACTGCCCAAGATCAGGGAGAGCAGAGCATTCCTCGCCATCTGGCCATTATCATGGATGGCAATAATCGTTGGGCAAAAAAGCGACCGCTGGGTGGAATATCGGGTCATAAGGCGGGCGTAAAATCCGTGCGTACCGTGGTGGAAGCCTCGGCGCGGGCGGGAGTGGAAGTGCTCACTCTGTACGCTTTCAGTTCGGAAAACTGGCGACGGCCGACGGAAGAAGTCAACGCCCTGATGGATCTGTTCCTGATGGCGCTGAACCGGGAAGTGAAGAAGCTGCACAAGAATAATCTGCGTTTGCGTATTATCGGCGACACCAGCCGATTCAGCGCGGCTATCCAGAAAGCGATTGTTGCTGCTGAGCAACTGACGGCCGACAACACCGGTATGACGCTGGCGGTCGCGGCTAATTATGGCGGCCACTGGGATATCACCCAGGCCGCACGAAGCTTGGCTGAGGATGTCGCTGAAGGTCGCTTAACACCGGCAGACGTGACCGAAGCAAGCCTGCAGGCGCGAGTGGCTCTGGGTGATTTGCCGCCGCCGGATCTGTGCATTCGTACCGCCGGCGAGCAACGCATTTCCAATTTCTTGTTGTGGCAGTTTGCCTATACGGAATTCTATTTCACGCCCGAGTTTTGGCCGGATTTCAACCAAGAATCACTGCAGCGGGCTTTTGCCAGCTATGCCGGTCGGGTACGACGTTATGGTCGAACCGACGAGCAACTGGAGCAGACGCTGAGTTCCTGATTATGTTTATACAACGCCTGATTACCTCTCTGGTACTGGCCCCGCTGATGCTGGCTGGCATTTATTTGCTGCCGGCTGATTACTTTTCCCTGTTCATCGGACTCATCGTCGTCTTGGCTGCCTGGGAGTGGGCCAATCTGGCGGGTTACAGCCGTACCACCACTCGCCTGACCGTGGCCATTGCCGGCGCCGCCATTTTGCTGGCGGTTGACTGGTGGCGGCTGAGCGCTCAGATCAGTTGGCAGGCGCTGATGGTTGCCGCTGTGATCTGGTGGTTGCTGGCGCTGTTGTTGGTGCTGACTTATCCCGGCAGTCAGACCGTTATCCGTCGCCGCTGGGTTCGTCTGTTGATGGGCGTACCGGTGTTGGTGCCGTTCTGGCTGGGCCTTAATGTCTTGAAAGGCCGCCCCGACGCCGCGCTGGTACTGACCTGGCTGATGCTCTTGGTTTGGGGTGCGGACGTCGGCGCGTACTTTGCCGGTCGTGCTTTTGGTAACCGCAAACTGGCACCGAACGTCAGTCCGGGTAAAACCTGGGCCGGCGTCTATGGCGGTATGGCGACGTCAATTCTGGTATCGGTGGTGGTGGCGCTGAACTTTCTACCGCCATTGAATGCCATGCAGTGGGCGGCTTTGGTACTGGTCAGTGCCTTGCTGGTGGCCATCTCGGTGTTGGGCGATCTGCTGGAAAGTTTGCTCAAGCGTTACCGCGGTATTAAAGATTCTTCGCAATTGCTGCCCGGTCACGGCGGTGTGCTCGATCGCATCGACAGTCTGTGTGCGGCAACCCCGCTGTTCTGTCTCTTGCTGGTGGTGATTTCGGTATGAGCCCGACGCGCCCGCAACGTGTTTGTGTGTTAGGCGCCACCGGTTCGGTGGGCGTCAATACGCTGGATGTGATTGGGCGTCATCCGGATCGTTTTCAGCTGGTGGCGATCAGCGGGCATCGCAATATTGACCGCTTGGCGCAGCAAACCCGAGCGTTTAAGCCGCGCTGGGTGGTGGTGCCAGACGAAGCGGCGCGTCGTCAGTTGCTGGATTTGATCGGCTCAGTCACTACCGAAGTTCTGGTCGGCGAAGCGGCCTTGGCCGAAGTGGCTGCGTCGCCTGAAGTCGATGTGGTGATGGCGGCCATCGTCGGTTCTGCCGGTCTGATGTCTTCGTTAGCGGCGGCTCGTGCGGGTAAGCGTTTGCTGCTGGCTAACAAGGAAAGTCTGGTCGTGGCGGGCGATTTGCTGATGCGTTCCGTGGCGGAATCGGGCGCGCAACTGCTGCCGATCGACAGTGAACACAACGCGATTTTTCAATGCCTGCCGTCCGAGCATCGCCGCCAGGGCGTGTCCTCTGTCTTGTTGACGGCCTCGGGTGGTCCTTTCCTGAATACCCCGGCGAACCGGCTGGCGCAGATGTCGCCAGCGCAGGCAGTGGCGCATCCCAACTGGTCGATGGGCGCCAAGATTTCGGTCGATTCCGCTTCGCTGATGAACAAAGGTCTGGAGTTGATCGAAGCCTGTTGGCTGTTCGGTCTGACGCCTGCCGATGTCGAGGTAGTGATTCACCCGGAAAGCATTATCCATTCGATGGTGCGCTATCTGGATGGTTCGGTCATTGCGCAACTGGGTACACCGGATATGCGCACGCCAATCGCCTTTGGTCTGGGCTATCCCGAGCGCATTGCCAGTGGCAGTGAGCCGTTGGCGTTCGACCCCAGCTTGAAGCTGACCTTCGATCAGCCCGATCGCCAACGCTTTCCCTGTCTGCGTCTGGCCGAAGAAGCCATAGCGGCTGGTGGCACCTTGCCAGCCGTGTTGAATGCGGCCAACGAAATCAGCGTGGCGGCGTTTCTCGATGAGCGTTTGCGCTTTACTGACCTGGCCCGCATTAATGAGCAAACCATGGATCGGCTGGGCAGCACGGCGGTGAGCTCGGTCGAGCAATTGCTGGATGTTGATCGCCAGGCACGGCAAGTTGCCGCCATGGTGATCAAGGAGATGGGCGTATGACCTTGTTGAACTCTGTGCTGGGCATTCTGCTGGCGCTGGGCATTCTGGTGACGGTGCATGAATACGGCCACTTCTGGGTGGCGCGTCGCAACGGCATTAAGGTGCTGCGTTTTTCCATCGGTTTTGGTCGGCCGTTGCTGCGTTGGTACGATCGCCACGGCACCGAATTTGCCATCGCCTGGATACCGCTGGGCGGCTACGTGAAAATGCTCGACGAGCGTGAGGCACCGGTCGATCCGGCGCAACGTGATCAGGCGTTTAACAGCAAAACGCCGCTGCAGCGTATTGCCGTGGCGTCAGCTGGACCGGCGGCGAATTTTTTGTTCGCCATTGTCGCCTTTGCGTTGTTGTACAGCCTGGGAGTGCGCGAACTGGCCTCTTACGTCGAAGCGCCGGCGCCGAATTCGCCGGCGGCTGCGGCCGGTTTTGTTGAGGGTGATCGCATTACCGCCATCGATACTCAGAGTGTCGATTCCTGGCGTGGCATCAGCCTGGCGTTGGCGCGTCGGGTTGGCGACAGCGGCGCTCTGGATTTTCAGGTTGAGCAGGCCGATGGTGTCATGACTTCGCGTTCCATTCCGGTGGAGCGTTGGCTGGCGTCGGAATCCGAACCCAACCCTTTGGGGAATTTGGGACTCTATCCGGATCGACCTGAAACACCGGCGATTATCGGTGAGGTCTTCGCCGATGGCGCCGGTGCTGCTGCCGGTCTGCAAAGCGGCGATCGCATCGTCGCGGTGGATGGTCAAGTCATCGAAAATTGGCTGGACTGGGTGGCAGTGATCCAGCCCAATGGCGGGCTCGATCTGAGCGTGGAACTGATCCGCGACGGTCAGCCGCTGCACTTGACGCTGACGCCCAACGAGCGCGAGGTCAACGGCCAGACTCAAGGCTTTATCGGTACCGCAGCGGCGCCGGTTGAATGGCCCGAAGATCGTCTGCTGACGTTTCGGGTGGCACCCTGGACCGGCGTCTGGCTCGGCTTGCAGGACACCTGGGAAATGGTGCACCTGAGCTTTGCAATGTTGGGTAAAATGCTCAGCGGCCTGGTTTCGGTGCAGCAGATTGGTGGACCGATTTCCATGGCGCAAATGGCGGGCGATTCGGTTCAGGGTGGCCTGGAAAGTTTCGTGCGTTTTCTGGCCTTTATCAGCATCAGTTTGGGCGTGGTGAATCTGCTGCCGATCCCGGTGCTCGATGGCGGCCATATTCTTTTTTACAGCATTGAATGGTTACGCGGTCGGCCTTTGTCCGAACGCGTACAAATGATTGGTTCGCAGCTGGGTTTGTTGCTGGTGTTGGGACTGATGATGCTGGCGTTTGTTAATGATCTCGGCCGTTTGGGCTGAATGTGATGGCACTAGGGGTAATCGTTTGAGAGTTGTTATGAGATCAGTCGGGGTAGCACTGACCACCATGCTGTTGAGTGTCGGCGCTGTTGCCGCTCCTTTTGAGTTATCTGCCATCACCATCAATGGTTTGCAACGGGTCTCCCTGGGTTCGGTACTGCAGGCCTTACCCATACAGGAAGGCGACCGGGTCGACACTGATAACGCCGCCGATTGGCTGCGAGCCATCAACGATACCGGTTATTTCAACGATGCCCGGGTGTCGCGTGAAGGCGATGAACTGATCTTCGATCTGACCGAGCGTCCCGCCATTCACAGTGTTGAGTTTTCCGGCAACAAAACCATTCCGACCGACGCGCTGGAACGCGTCATGGAAAATGTCGGGCTGGATGAAGGCGAAATTTACAGCCAGTCGTTGCTCGAGGGCATCGAACTGGAACTGGAGCGCCAGTACAGCTTGCAAGGCCGCTACAACGCCAGTGTCGATCTGGTGGTAACACCGTTGTCGCTGAACCGCGTCGATATTGAGCTGGATATCAGCGAAGGGCCGGTGGCCAAGGTCGATCATATTGAAATCACCGGTAACAGCGTCTTCACCGATGCCGAATTGCTCGATGCCTTACAGATGCGCGAAACCAGTTCGACGCGCTATCCATTCCAGTTTATTGCCCGCCGTAATCGCTTTGGTCAGGCACAGCTGACCGGCGATGAATCGCGTCTGGAAAACTATTACCTCGATCGCGGTTATCTCGACTTCCGGCTGGAATCCACTCAGGTTTCCATCGCCGATAATAAATCCGCCATCACCCTGGTTTATAACGTCCACGAAGGCGAACGCTATACCTTGTCGAGCATGGAGCTGACCGGTGATCTGGTTGGCCTGGACGATGAACTGCAAGCCTTGGTGACGGCCGAGCCGGGCGATACCTATTCGCGCCTGACTGTGGCGAATATCAACAGCGCCATTACCGATACGCTGGGCGAGCGCGGCTATGCCTTTGCCGAGGTGCGACCGCAACTGGAACCGGACCGCGATGCGTTGACCGTCGCGGTTAATCTGCAGGTGAATCCAGGGCAGCCGGTGTACGTGAACCGTATCGAAATACGCGGCAATACGGCGACCAATGATGAAGTGATTCGCCGTGAATTACGTCAGTTGGAACGCGGTCTGGTGATCAATCGCAATATCCGGCAATCACGCTCACGGTTGGAACGACTGGGTTACTTCAGCTCGGTCAATATTAATACCCGGCGGGTCAGTGGCCGCGATGATCTGGTTGATTTAATCGTCGAGGTGGAAGAGACCACCAATTCGCAAATTACCGGTTCGATCGGTTTTTCCGATGCCAGCGGTATTTTTGCCGAAGCGCGCATTGACCAGAAAAACTTTCAGGGCAAAGGCTACGATTTTTCGGCGTCGGTGACGGTGAACGAAAGTCAGCAGCTGTATAACCTGTCATTTGAAGATCCGTACTTCACGGTTAATGGCGTCAGCCGTGGTATCAATTTGTTCTATCGCCGTACCGACTTCAGCAACGCCACCTTTGATACCTATGCAACCAATACCTTCGGTGGCCGTTTGACGCTGGGTTATCCGATCGCTGAAAACCAGCGCGTTAATTACGCTCTGGGCTACAGTCAGGATGAACTCTTTGTCAGCGATGCCGCGCCGCGGGAACTGACCGACTTTAAAGACAACAATCCGGGCACTTACGACATCGTCGATGCTCGACTGTCCTGGGTTTACAACAGCCTGAACGGTACGTTTAAAGCGACCCGGGGCCGACAAATGACGCTGGCCAGTGAAGTGGCCACGCCCTTGGGTGATTTGACCTACTATCGTTTGACGGCGGCTGCGGAGCAGTACTTCCCAATTAACGACCAGTACAGCTTCCGCCTGCATACCGACCTGGGTTACGGCGGTGGTTACGGTGAGTCCAGCCAGCTGCCTTTCTACAAGAATTTCTATTCAGGTGGTGTACGGTCCATTCGCGGTTATCAACCCAATTCACTGGGGCCTTTGGGAACTCCGCAAACCCTGGGTGATGATGCCGATCCGATTGGCGGTAACATCCAGGTCGAGTACGGCGCTGAGCTGTTGATCCCTATGCCTTTGGTGGAAGATCAGTCGACCTTCCGGGCGTCATTATTTATCGACGGCGGCAATGTCTTCACCGATCACTGCCGCCTCGACAATACCAGTTGTACGGAAGGCGTTGATCTGAGCGAGATGCGTTACGCGGCCGGTTTCGATTTGACCTGGATTACGCCGCTGGCGCCGTTGAGCTTTAGTTATGCCTGGCCGTTGAACGCTCAGGATGGCGATCAGGAACGGAACTTTGCCTTTACCATTGGTCTGGCATACTGAGCGGACTTTAGAGCGAAAAACATTCACCGGAAAAAACGGGAGTCGATGTGAAATTGAATCGAATCAAGGCGCTGTATCCGAGTACCCGCCGGCTCGTCCTGGCTGCATTCTGTGCGCTGTCGCTGGTTGGAGCACCGGCGCTGGCCGCTGAAATTGCCCTGCTGGATCAGGAATACGTGCTGTTCAACAGTCAGGTGGCGCAACAGGCCAGTGCTGCGTTGAAGCAGGAATTTGCCGATGAAGAACAGCAGGTGCAGACCCTGGAACAGTCGATCCGACAGTTGCAGAGTCAGGCCCGCACCGATGCCGAAGTGATGACGGATGACGAGCGTTCGCGTTTGCAGTCAGACCTGCAAAACCGGCTGCGTGAACGTGAGCAACTGGTGCGCCAGCTGCAACAGGTTCAGAACGAGCGTCGCAGTGCTTTTATTCGTCAGTATCAGCCTGTGCTGGCTCAGGCGGTCGAAAGCGTGGTTGGCGATCAATACGACCTGATCCTGGATAAAGGTGCAGTGATTTACCATCGTAATTCGCTGGACATCACCGAAGCGGTGCTGGACGAGTTTAACAGTCTGGTGGCCGAACAAGGTGGCGCAAACTGATGCACAGTGCGCGGTCACTGGCGCAACTGCTGGGTGCCCAGCTGAGCGGCGATGAGGCGCTTTGGGATCAGCCGCTGTCGGGCCCGGCGCCACTCGATAAAGCCGGCCAGGGGCATTTGACCTTCTTGTCCTCAGCCAAATATCGGCGTCAGTTGTCGACCTGTGGTGCCACGGCGATTCTGCTGTCAGCATCGGTGCAGGCTGATGCGCCGGCCAGCGCTGCGGTATTGATCGTTGACGATCCTTATCGTGCTTATGCCCGGGCGTCGCGCGAATTTTCCCAGGAACCGGCGGCGTTTGACGGCGTTCATCCCAGCGCGGTTGTGGCGGACGATGTGCAATTGGGCGCGGGCGTCAGTATTGGCGCTCAGGCTGTCGTTGAAGCCGGTTGCCGGATCGCGGACGGCGCGGTGATTGGCGCCGGCTGTTATCTCGGCGCGGGCGTGGTCATCGGTCAACGGACGCGTTTAATGCCCCGGGTGACCGTGCATTATGGCGTGACCCTGGGCGCTGATTGCCGCATCCATTCCGGCACGGTGCTCGGTGGCGATGGGTTTGGTTTTGCCCCGGCGGCACCAGGCTGGGAGCGTATTGCTCAGCTTGGCAGCGTGGTCATTGGTGATCGTGTCGACATCGGTTCCAACTGCACCGTAGACCGTGGCGCTATTGATGACACCCGCATTGATGACGATGTGATCATCGATAATCTGGTGCAGATTGGTCATAACGTCCATCTGGGTCAGGGCGTGGCCATGGTCAGTCAGTCGGGTGTGGCTGGCAGCACCGAGGTCGGCGCGGGCTGTACCATCGGTGGTCAGACCGGCGTCAATGGTCATATCAAAGTACTGCCGGGAACCCACTTTACCGGTCAGTCGATGGTGACCAAAGCACCGACCGAACCGGGCGTCTATTCTTCTGGTTGGCCGCTGCAGCCCAATACCGAATGGCGGCGGACAGTGGTGCGTTTGCAGAAGCTCGATAAACTTGAACAACGCTTGAAAAAATTGGAACAACAGGCGGCATCGGCCGCCGATGAAGAGGACTCCGAATGACGCTGTCGTTACCCCTGGATCATGAGGCCATTAAAACCTACCTGCCGCACCGCTATCCCTTCCTGCTGGTTGATCGGGTGACGGACCTGGTCGCGGGCGAGAGCGCCCAGGGCTATAAGAATGTTTCGGGTAATGAGGAAGTATTTAACGGTCACTTTCCCGGTCAGGCCATTTTCCCTGGGGTGATGATTTGCGAAGCACTGGCGCAGTTGTCGGCGATATTGGGCTTTGCGACCAGTGGTAATCGTCCGGCCGATGGCTATTTGTATTTGTTTGCCGGCCTGGATAACGTCAAGTTTAAACGTCAGGTGGTACCGGGCGATCGGCTTGAGCTGCATTCTAAACTGGTCTCCCAGCGACGCGGCATCTTCCGCTTTGAGTGTCGCGCTGAAGTCGATGGCCAGTTGGCCGCCACCGCCGACATTGTCTGTGCAGAACGGAAGCAAAGCTCGTGATTCATCCTACTGCCATCATTGATCCATCGGCGCGCCTGGGTGAGGGCGTCGAGGTCGGTCCTTATTCGGTTATTGGCGCCGATGTTGAAATCGGTGCGGACACCTGGATTGGCCCGCATGTGGTGGTCCAGGGACCGACGGTAATCGGCCGTGGCAACCGCATTTTTCAGTTCGCCAGTGTCGGTGAAGCCTGTCAGGACCTGAAATACCAAGGTGAGCCGACTAAGCTGATCGTCGGTGACAACAACACCATTCGTGAAGGCGTGACGTTGCATCGCGGCACTGTTCAGGATCAGGGTGAAACCCGGGTCGGCAGCAACTGTTTGTTAATGGCCTACAGCCATGTGGCGCACGACGTCATTATGGGCGATCACGTCATCGTCGCTAACGGCACTCAGTTGGCCGGTCATGTGCATGTGGGTGATCACGCCATCCTGGGTGGTAACTGTGGTATTCATCAGTTTTGTCATATTGGCGCGCACGCCTTCCTGGGCGCCGGCACCACTCTGGTCAAAGACGTTCCCGCCTATTTGATGGTACAGGGTAATCCTGCTGCGCCTCACGGTATGAATCTGGAGGGCCTGCGCCGCCGCGGTTTCAGTGCGTCGGCGATCAGTGCCCTGCGCCGTGCTTATAAGACGGTGTATCGCGAAGGCCGGACGGTCAAAGATGCCTTGATGGTGCTTGAACCTCAGGCGGCCGAGCATCCGGAAATCCAACCTTTTATCGACAGCATAGCGACGGCGACCCGAGGCATTTTGCGTTGATGGCCACTGCGAACAAGCCGCCCAAGCTGCGTGTTGCGTTGCTGGCCGGTGAGGCCAGCGGTGATATTCTCGGCGCAGGCCTGATGAAAGCGCTGCGCAAACAGCATCCCAATATTGAATTTGCCGGTATCGGCGGTCCCCGTATGATCGCCGAAGGGCTGGACAGCCGTGTGCCGATGGAACGTTTGTCGGTTATGGGTCTGACTGAAGTGCTGGGCCGGTTGCGCGAACTGTTTCGCATCCGCGCCCGCTATCGGGACTGGTGTCTGCACTGGAAACCGGATGTCTTCGTCGGTATCGACGCGCCCGATTTTAACCTTGGTCTGGAGCGACAACTGCGTGAAGCCGGCATTCGCGCCGTTCATTATGTGTCGCCCTCAGTCTGGGCCTGGCGCCAGGGTCGGGTGAAGAAAATCCGTGCCTCAGTCGATCACATGCTGACGCTGTTCCCCTTTGAAGCTGATTTTTACCGCGAGCATGACGTTCCAGTGACCTTTGTTGGTCATACCCTGGCGGACAGTCTGCCGCTGGAGCCTGACCAAAAAGCGGCTCGTCAGACCCTGGGCATTCCCGAAGGCGAACGTTGTCTGGCGGTGTTGCCGGGCAGTCGCGGTTCCGAAGTCAGTCGTCTGGCGCCACTGTTTTTACAGGCGGCGACCGAATTACAACATCGCACCGGTCCCGTTCGGGTGCTGATTCCCGCAGCCAACGAGCATCGCCGCGAACAGATTGAAAAGGCGGTGTTGAGTCATGGCAATGGCCTGCATATCGATTTGATTGACGGTCAGTCCGATACCGTGATGGCCGCTGCCGATGGCGTGCTGCTGGCATCCGGCACCGCGGCCTTGGAAGCCATGCTGCTGAAACGGCCGATGGTGGTGGCTTACCGGCTGAATGTGATCACCCACCGTATCGTCCAAGCCCTGGCGACCAGTCGCTGGGCGTCCCTGCCCAACGTGCTGGCGCAGGCCGATTGGGTGCCGGAGCGATTGCAATACGACGCTACTGTTGAGCGGCTCTGTGAGGATCTGATCGAGATTCTCGATAACGCCGAATACCGCGCCCAATTCGAACAGCGCGCCACCTTTTTGCATCGTCAATTGGCGCGCAATGCCGATGAACGGGCTGCCGAAGCGGTACTGGCGGTGGCTGGTGCGGCGGCTGCGCAATGACGCAGGGCGGCTTTGCTTTCGAAGCCGGCATGCTGCGCGTCGCCGGTGTCGATGAGGTCGGCCGTGGTCCGCTGGCAGGCGATGTTGTTGCCGCCGCCGTTATTCTCGACCCTGAGCAACCCATCATCGGCCTGGCCGATTCGAAAAAATTAACCGCCAGGCGACGCCAAGCCCTGGCCGAACAGATTAAGGCTCAAGCTTTGGCCTGGTGTGTCGCCCGCGCCAGTGTGGCGGAAATCGACCAGTTAAACATTCTGCAAGCCAGCCTGTTGGCAATGCGCCGTGCGGTGGCGGGTCTGGCCGTGGTACCTGAATTTTGTCAGATCGATGGCAACCGTCTGCCCACCGGGTTGCCCTGTCCGGCGGAAGCCATTGTTGGCGGCGATGGCAAGGTTGAGGCCATCGGTGCAGCCTCGATTCTGGCTAAGGTGCAGCGTGATCAGGAACTGGTTGAACTGGACCGGCGCTTTCCTCAGTATGGCTTTGCCCGTCATAAAGGCTATCCGACCGCCGAGCATCTGGCGGCACTGGCTGAACACGGCGCAATCGATCAACACCGGCGCAGCTATGCGCCGGTACAGCGGGCCCTGGCACGCAGCAGCAACACTTAACACCGCTCATCATTGACACCATCTAACCATTGGAGAGCAACGTGGCTCCGCAATTTGTCCACCTTCGAGTACACACCGACTATTCGCTGATCGATGGACTGATCCGTCCCAAAGAACTGGTCAAGGCGACCGCAAGCGCCGGTATGGGCGCGGTGGCGATGACCGACATCAGCAACTTTTTCGGCCTGGTGAAGTTTTACGGCGCGGCTTTGGGTTCCGGTGTTAAACCCATCCTCGGTGCCGATCTGTGGATAGAAAACCCGGCCGATGAGCAGGCGCCGTTTTTGATGACGGTGCTGTCGGTCAATCCTGAAGGCTACCGTAACCTGACCGAGCTGATTTCGGCGGGTTATCAACAAAACCAGCTGCACGATATGGCTCAGGTCAAGATCGACTGGTTGCTGGAAAAGAACGCCGGTCTGGTGCTGCTCAGCGGCGCCCGTCATGGCGATGTGGGCGACGCCCTCAGCCGTGGCAAAGCCGATTATGCGCGTGAGTTGGCCGGTCGCTGGCTGCAGGCCTTTGGCGATCGCTACTACATGGAATTGCAACGCACCGGCCGCGACCAGGATGAAACCCTGGTCCAGGGCAGCCTGCTGGTGGCGCGTGAGCTGGGCATTCCGGTGGTGGCGACCAACGATGTGATGTTCCTGACCGAGGACGATTTCGACGCCCACGAAGCGCGCGTCAGCATCAACGATGGCGTGGTATTGGACGATCCGAAACGGCAGCGCCGTTATTCCGATCAGCAGTATCTGAAAAGCGCTGCCGAGATGGCTGCGTTGTTTAAGGACATCCCGGAAGCCATCGACAACTCAGTGCGCATCGCCGAGCGTTGCTCGACCACGGTCAAACTGGGTGAATACTTCCTGCCGGAATACCCGATTCCCGACGGTCTGACGATGGATGAGTACTTCCGTCAGCTCAGCTTCGACGGCCTGGAAAACCGCCTGAAAACCATCCTCCCCGACGGCACCGCCGACCGCGATGCGCGTAAGAAGGAATACACCGATCGGCTGGAATTTGAACTCGACATCATCATTCAGATGGGCTTCCCCGGCTACTTCCTGATCGTGATGGACTTTATCCGCTGGGCCAAAGAACACGACATTCCCGTAGGTCCGGGTCGGGGTTCGGGCGCGGGCTCGCTGGTCGCCTATTCGCTCGATATTACCGATCTGGACCCGATTGAATACGACCTGCTGTTCGAACGTTTCCTCAACCCGGAACGGGTGTCCATGCCCGACTTCGACGTCGACTTCTGCATGGAAAAACGCGACCGGGTGATTCAGTACGTGGCCGACCGTTACGGCCGTCAGGCGGTATCGCAGATCGTCACCTTCGGCACCATGGCCGCCAAAGCGGTGGTGCGCGACGTCGCCCGGGTGCAGGGCAAGGCTTATGGCCTGGCCGACCGCATTTCCAAGATGATTCCCGCCGACCCGGGCATGACGCTGCAAAAAGCGATCGATGAAGTGGCCGAACTGAAAGAATTTATCGCCGATGACGAAGAAGCCGGCGAAATCTGGGAGATGGCGCTCAAGCTCGAAGGCATCACCCGCCAGACCGGTAAGCACGCCGGTGGTGTGGTGATCGCCCCGACCAAGCTGACCGACTTTTCACCGCTGCTGTGTGAGCCGGACGGCACGGGTTTGGTGACCCAATACGACAAGAACGACGTCGAAGAAGCCGGCCTGGTCAAGTTCGACTTTCTGGGTTTGCGTACGCTCACCATCATCGATTGGGCGCTGAAAATCATCAATCCGCGTCTTGAGGCCGAAGGCAAAGCGCCGATCGACATTAACAGCATTCCACTGGCCGATGAAGAATCCTTCGATCTGCTCAAGCAGGCCAAGACCACCGCCGTCTTCCAGCTTGAATCGCGCGGCATGAAAGACCTGATCCGCCGCCTGCAACCGGACTGTCTGGACGACATGATCGCCCTGGTGGCTTTGTTCCGCCCCGGTCCGTTGCAGTCGGGCATGGTGGATAACTTTATCAACCGTAAGCACGGCCGCGAGGAAGTTTCCTACCCGGATCCGCAGTACCAGCATCAGTGGTTGAAGGAAATCCTGGCGCCGACCTACGGCATCATTCTGTATCAGGAACAGGTGATGCAGATCGCCCAGGTGCTGGCCGGCTATACCCTCGGCGGCGCTGACTTGCTGCGTCGTGCCATGGGTAAGAAAAAACCCGAAGAGATGGCCAAACAGCGCGAAATTTTCGCCAAGGGCGCGGCTGACAAAGGCGTCGATGCCGACCTGGCGACGAAAATTTTCGATCTGGTGGAAAAGTTCGCCGGCTACGGTTTCAACAAATCGCACTCCGCCGCTTATGCCTTGGTGTCTTACCAGACGCTGTGGCTGAAGGCGCATTACCCGGCGGCCTTTATGGCGGCGACGATGTCATCGGAATTGGACAACACCGACAAGGTGGTGATCTTTATCGAAGACTGCCGCCAGCTGGGCATCGATGTGTTGCCGCCAGACGTCAACGCCGGCGCCTATATGTTCACCGTCAATGACGACGACCAGATTATCTACGGCCTGGGCGCCATCAAGGGCGTTGGCGAAGGTCCGGTTGAAGCCATTGTCGCCGCGCGCGCCGAGGGTCCTTTTACTGACTTGTTCGATTTCTGCCAGCGCGTCGACAGCCGCAAGGTCAACAAACGCTGCATCGAAGCGCTGATCAAGGCGGGTGCTCTGGACAAGCTGGCGCCGCATCGCGCCATCATGCTCGAAGCCATGGAAGACGCCGTGCGCACCGCCGAGCAAGCAGCCAGCAATGAAGCGGCGGGTATGGTCGATATGTTCGGCGAAATCCAGGCGGAAGTGCAGGGCGATCCTTACGAGCCCTATAAAGATGTGCTGCAGCATTCCATCAAGCAGCGTCTGGCGGGCGAGAAAGATACTCTAGGCTTGTACCTGACCGGTCATCCCATTGACGAATACGAAGCCGAGGTGGATCGCATCGCGTCCATGCGTCTGGGTGAGCTGAACGTCTCACCCGATGAATTACGCCGTATGCGTAAAAGCACCAAAACCCTGGCCGGGTTGGTGCTCGGGGTGCGCACCCGTCAGACGCAGCGCGGCGATACCATGGCGATTGTGACGCTGGACGATCGCACCGGCCGGGTCGAGATGACGCTTTTTGGCGAGGATTATCAGCGTTATCGCGACCTGTTGCAGGCCGATGAAGTCATAATCGTGGAGGCGGAAGTCGGCTGGGACGACTACGCTGAACGGGCGAGAGTGAGGGCGCAGAAGCTGTACAGTCTGTCCCAGGCGCGTCAGGAATTGATTCGCGGTATCGAATTTACCGTCACCGAAGCGGAAACAGCCGACTTCCTGGCGCGACTGAAAAATCTGGTGCGCGCCGACCTGGACGAGGGGCAGGGCACGCCGGTTTGGGTCAATTACCAGTCGGGTGCGGCTTCAGGCCAGGTGCGACTGGGCGAGACGCACCGCATACCGCTGGAGGACGAGACCTTGCATCAGCTGCGCCAGACCTTCCGCAACGATGCTTATCAGTTCAGGTATCAGGATTAGTGACGGGAGACGCTTTGGGCGCTTCGCGCCAGGAGACGGGAGACGCAGGACGCAAAAAAACTAACACGGCGTCTTCCGTCTTCCGTCTCCCGTTAAGCGTCCAGCGGGCACGCAAAGCGCGCCCATTATTTCCATTTGCTCAAAGCTCAATAAGTATTGATGCTATTGCTCAATGAAAGGCGGCCTTTTAGGCTGTGCCGCCATGATTAATTCGACATCGGCTCATAAGGAACCGGTATGAATCCAGATTATTTGGAATTTGAGCAACCCATAGCGGATCTCATCGCTAAAATCGAAGAGCTGCGTTTGGTGGGTAACCGCAACGATCTCAACATTTCAGCGGAAATTGACAAGCTCAATGCCCAGTCGGTCAAGCTGACCGAACAGATTTTTTCCAACCTGAGTTCCTGGCAGGTTTCGCAGCTGGCGCGCCATCCCAAGCGTCCTTATACCCTCGATTATCTGAATGCGGTCTTTACCGACTTCGAAGAGCTGCACGGTGATCGGCACTACGCCGATGACGCAGCCATCGTTGGCGGTGTGGCGCGTTTGGAGAATCGTCCGGTGATGGTGATCGGCCATCAGAAAGGCCGTGACGTCAAAGAGAAGGTGCGCCGCAACTTCGGTATGCCCAAGCCGGAAGGCTATCGTAAGGCGCTGCGTCTGATGCAGATGGCTGAACGTTTCGGCATGCCGGTGCTGACCTTTATCGATACACCGGGGGCTTATCCGGGCATCGGCGCTGAAGAGCGCGGTCAGAGTGAGGCCATCGCCTACAACCTGTTGAAGATGTCATCGCTGCGGACACCGATTATCGCCACCGTTATCGGCGAAGGTGGTTCCGGTGGCGCTCTGGCGATTGGTGTGTGTGATCACCTGAACATGCTGCAATACAGCACTTATTCGGTGATTTCACCGGAAGGTTGCGCCTCTATTCTGTGGAAGACCGCAGAGCGTGCTTCCGATGCCGCCGAAGCCATGGGTATCACCGCGCCGCGCTTGAATGAGCTGGGTTTAGTTGACACCGTGGTTAAGGAACCCCTTGGTGGTGCCCATCGCAATCCGACGACAATGGCTGAATCGCTGAAAAATCAGTTGCTGACTCAGTTGGATGATCTGACTGGCCGCCCCCTGGATCAGTTGCTCGAGTCGCGCTATGAACGCCTGATGAGTTTTGGCGCCATCGAGCAGTAAAGCGCTCGAATTCAGCGGTCTTTTGACGCTATGCTAATGCCCTGTGTCCGGCTTACTCCGGCACAGGGCATTTTTATTTCGGGAGTCCCATGACCGCTGCCCACGCCTTTCCATTTCGCCACTATGATCCCATCGTGGGTGATGAGCTGGCGCTGTTGCTGAACCGACACCTCGAAGGTGATCGGGCGCTGGAAGGTGTGCCTGCCTATTTGTTTGATATCGTTTTGCTGGATGGCACCTTAGTGGGTCAGATTGATCTGCGCATTGGCCAGAGCCCGGCCCTGGTCACCTATGCCGGCCATGTTGGTTATGGCATCGATGCGCCCTTTCGTGGTCATGGTTATGCCTTTGAGGCCTGCCGTCTGTTGGCGCCGGTGGCGCTGGATCACGATATGACCGCTCTGTGGATCACCTGCAACCCCGATAACCAGGCGTCCATCCGCACCTGCGAACGACTGGGTGCGCGATTGGTCGAGCGCGTTAAGGTGCCACGCTGGTCCGAACTCTGGCGTCGGGGTGACCGCGAAAAACTGCGTTATTACTGGCCTTTGGGCCTCGCCCGCTGAACCATGCCCGAGTTCGAACTCTATGCCGATCTCGATGCCTGCATCGCTACCGCCGCCGCTCCGCACTGGGTGGCCTACAGCGGTGGACTTGACTCGACGGCGTTGCTGCATGCGCTCTGCGCGCGTCTGGGCGCTGAAAATGTACAGGCGATACACGTTCATCACGGTTTAAGCGCCCAGGCGGATCAGTGGGTTGAGCATTGCACCGCTCAATGCCAACAGTTGGGTGTGGCCCTGACCATCGCCCGGGCCGAGGTAACCAATACCGGCCAGGGTCTGGAAGCTGCGGCGCGCAGCGAACGCTATCGTCATTTCGATAGCGCGCTGGCCGGTGGCGGCACACTGTGGCTGGCGCATCATCTGGACGATCAACTGGAAACCTTCTTGCTACGCTTGCTGCGCGGCAGTGGCTTGAACGGCCTCGGTGCTATGGCGGCGCAGCGCGACCAGGCCGATTATCAATTATTGCGACCCTGGTTGGCGCGGCCGCGCGCGCAGCTGGAGGCGTACGCTGCACAACACCAACTGCGTTGGATCGACGATCCCAGCAATGTCGAAATCAATTTCGATCGCAATTATCTGCGGCAGCGGGTGATGCCACTGCTGGCCGAGCGCTGGCCGGGTTATCGCCAGACGGTGAATCGGTCCATCACACATCTGCAACAGGCCGCCAGCCAGTTACAGCGCGATCTGGATGCCGAGTTGGAACATCGTCTGGCGGCCGATGGTGCCTTCAAAGCGGTGGCGCTCGATGATTGGTCCGATGCCGATATTCTGGCGTTGCTGCATCGCTGGCTGGTCCGGCAGTCGGCGCCGCTGCCATCGGCCAGCGTCTTGCAGCGCTTGCTCGATGAAGTGGTGCGCGCCCGCGTCGACGCCCAGCCGCAGGTTGATTTTGGTGGCGGCTCGGTGCGTCGCTTTAAAACAGCGCTGTATTGGGTGCCAGACCCGATCGAACCACAGCCAGCACCGGTGTTTTCCGAAGGCGTACAGCATTGGTCGGGGGTGGGACAGTTGACCGTCAAAATGACCCTTCAGGGTCCGAACCGCTTGCGTCTGACGGACCAGCCGTTGCACTGGACGCTGCGTGAGGGCGGCGAACTGTTCTGGCCAGCCGGTCGCCATCAACGCCGCGATCTAAAGCGCCTGTTGCAGGAATACCGACTGGCGCCTTGGCTGCGTGATCGCTTGCCCTTGCTCTATGCCGGCGACCAACTGGTGGCGCTGGCTGGTTTGGCGGTCGAACAGGGTTTTCTCGCCGCAGAGGGTGAGCCGGGGTGGCAAATAAACTGGCAGCCGTCACTTTCTAATTGAGCGCCGAGGGGCTTTTTGTTAGTCTGGCCTCCCATCTTGAGTTGCCCATTCAAACCTTCGTTGTCGCGCCTAATTGACCCGCGTTTTGGTCGTCTGGCGTTTGTTTGCGTTGGGGTACGTTTGGGCCTGGCATTGGGCTGTTTTCAGATGGGATCTCTTCTATGACGCGTTATATTTTTGTCACCGGCGGTGTGGTGTCTTCCTTAGGTAAGGGCATTGCATCGGCTTCTCTGGCCGCCATCCTGGAGGCCAGAGGGCTGAAGGTGACGCTGCTCAAGCTCGATCCCTACATCAACGTCGACCCCGGCACCATGAGCCCCTTCCAGCACGGCGAAGTCTTCGTCACTGAAGACGGCGCTGAAACCGACTTGGATCTGGGCCATTACGAGCGCTTCGTGCGCACCACCATGACCCGCCGCAATAATTTCACCACTGGCCGTATCTACCAGGATGTACTGCGCAAAGAGCGTCGCGGTGACTATCTGGGTGGCACTGTTCAGGTGATTCCGCACATTACTGACGAAATCAAACGTCGGGTGATTGAAGGTGCTGGCGACGCCGATGTCGCTTTGGTCGAAGTCGGCGGTACCGTCGGTGATATTGAATCTTTGCCGTTTCTCGAAGCCGTACGTCAGCTCAAAGTGGAACTGGGCAGCCGTCGCGCGCTGTCGATGCACCTGACATTGGTGCCTTTCATTGCCACCGCTGGCGAAGTCAAAACCAAGCCGACGCAACACTCAGTGAAAGAACTGCGCACCATCGGCCTGCAACCGGACATTCTGGTATGTCGTTCCGAGCAGCCGGTTGGCAAGGCTGAGCTGCGCAAGATCGCCTTGTTCACCAACGTTGAAGAACGCGCCGTTATTTCCTTGCCCGATGCCGATTCTATCTACCGCATTCCCGGCATGCTGCATAAGTCCGGCCTCGATAACATCGTCGTGGAAAAATTTGCGCTCGAATGCGATGAGCCGGATTTGAGCGATTGGGAAGATGTCACCGATCGCAAGCTGAACCCGGATGGTGAAGTCACCATCGCCATGGTCGGCAAATATATGGAGCTGCTCGATGCCTATAAATCGCTGATCGAAGCCATCGATCACGCCGGCATCCGTTCGCGCACTAAGGTCAAAATCCGCTATATCGACTCCGAAGACATCGAGAAAGACGGCACCGATGTGCTGGCCGATGTGCAGGGCATCCTGGTGCCCGGTGGTTTCGGTTATCGCGGTGTTGAAGGCAAGATTGCTGCGGCGCGCTACGCCCGCGAGAACAAGATTCCCTACCTGGGCATTTGTCTGGGTATGCAGGTGGCGGTGATTGAGTACGCCCGTCATGTCGCCGGTTTTGAAGGCGCGCATTCGACTGAGTTTGATCGTCAGTCGCGGCACCCGGTGGTCGGTCTGGTCACCGAATGGATTGAAGCCGACGGCAAGAAGGTCGAGCGCGGCGAAACTTCAGATCTGGGTGGCACCATGCGCCTGGGCGGCCAGGAATGTCAGTTGATGGAAGACTCCATTTCCCGTCAGTGCTATGGCAAAGACCGCATCATCGAGCGTCACCGCCATCGTTATGAAGTGAATAACCATTATGTAGAAGACTTACAAAAAGCCGGTTTGCGCATCGCCGGTCGGTCGGTCGATGGCGCTCTGGTCGAGATCGTCGAAATCCCCGATCACCCTTGGTTCGTGGCCTGCCAATTCCACCCGGAATTTACCTCAACACCGCGTGATGGCCATGGTTTGTTCAGTGGTTTCATTGGCGCGGTCAGAGCCCATCGTGGCTGATCAGGGGTAGCATTCGACGGCCAACCGCCTATAATCCGGCCGTCGCATTTTGTAACAAAATTACATTTCAGGGCGCACTGCGCCCCTTCTTGGAACCGAGCCGCATCACGGCTCTGTTACGCTCAGGAGAGTCACAGATGGCTAAGATCGTTGATATCAAAGGACGGGAAGTGCTCGATTCCCGTGGCAACCCCACCGTCGAAGCCGACGTTATTCTGGAATCCGGCCTGATCGGTCGCGCCTGTGCGCCGTCCGGCGCTTCCACCGGTTCGCGCGAAGCCTTGGAACTGCGCGATGGCGATAAAAGCCGCTATCTGGGCAAAGGCGTATTGAAAGCCGTTGCGGCGGTCAATGGTCCGATCCGCGATGCCCTGCTGGGTTTCGATGCGCTGGATCAGACGGGTCTGGATAAAACCATGATCGATCTGGACGGTACCGAGAACAAATCCAATTTCGGCGCCAACGCCATTCTGGCGGTATCACTGGCGGCCGCCAAAGCTGCAGCGATGGACAAAGGCGTTGCGCTGTACGAACACATTGCCGATCTGAACGGCACCTCCGGCCAATACAGCCTGCCGGTCCCGATGATGAACATCCTCAACGGTGGCGAGCATGCCGACAACAACGTCGACATTCAGGAATTTATGATTCAGCCGGTTGGCGCCAAGTCTTTTAAAGAAGCGCTGCGCATCGGTGCGGAAATCTTCCATGCCCTGAAAAAAGTACTGAATGCCAAAGGCCTGAACACCGCTGTCGGTGACGAAGGTGGTTTTGCACCGAATCTGGAAAGCAATGCCGCTGCCTTGGCGGTGATTGAAGAAGCCGTGGCTGCCGCTGGCTACAAGCTGGGCACTGACATCACCTTGGCGATGGACTGCGCCGCCTCTGAATTCCACGACAACGGTCAGTACAACCTCAAAGGCGAAGGCAAGATCTTCGACTCCAACGGTTTCACCGACTACCTGGCCGAGTTGACCGAACAGTACCCCATCGTCTCCATCGAAGACGGTCTGGACGAAAGCGATTGGGACGGCTTTGCCTACATGACTCAGAAGCTGGGCAACAAAATCCAGCTGGTGGGCGACGACCTGTTCGTCACCAACACCAAGATCCTCAAAGAAGGCATCGACAAAGGCATCGCCAACTCTATCCTGATCAAGTTCAACCAGATCGGTTCGCTGACCGAAACGCTGGCGGCGATCAAGATGGCGAAAGATGCCGGTTACACCGCGGTGATTTCACACCGCTCCGGTGAAACCGAAGACGCTACCATCGCCGATTTGGCGGTGGGTACCGCTGCCGGCCAGATCAAAACCGGCTCGCTGTGCCGTTCCGACCGCGTTGCCAAGTACAACCAATTGTTGCGCATCGAAGAAGCGCTGGGCGACAAGGCGGTTTACAACGGTCTGAAGGAAATCAAAGGTCAGGGCTGAACCCTCTGACTGAACAACCTTAAGCGGGGGCCTGGTGCCCCCGCTGTTGTTTCGGCCCAAGGTGGTCAGCGCTGGAGCGTGGCACCCTGGGACGTTTTCGGTCAGAATGGCCGCAGTTTTGGACAGTGGATTGATCGCCATGCGTTGGCTGCAACTGGGATTGTTGTTCTTGTTGGTGGTGTTGCAATACCGCCTTTGGCTGGGGGAAAACTCCTGGCCGGAAGTGAGTCGGCTCGATACCGAGATTGCCACGCGCCAGGCGGAAATTGATCGCCAGCAAAGCCGCAACGAAGTGCTCGAAGCCCGTGTTGACGACCTGAAATCGGGTCTCGATGCGGTGGAAGAATTAGCGCGCAACAATCTGGGTTTGCTCAAACCCGGTGAAACCTTTTATGTCATTCCTGCCGAAGAGGCCGATCGGTGACGCCTCGCCTATGACGCTCCATTTGTTGTTGCCAGCCGCTGGTATCGGTCAGCGTTTCGGCCAGCCAACTCCCAAACAGTACTGTCAGATCGCCGGAAAGACCCTGGCCGAATGGACACTGGATCTGTGGCAGTCCATTGATATTGATGGCCGGCGCCTGCTTGTGCTGCGTGAGGATGATGTCATCGGTCAGCGCTTGACCGATCAAGATGCCACGCTGGAACGCGTCGTGGGTGGCGCGGAACGTGCCGATTCTGTTTTAGCAGGATTGAATGCCTTGGATGCCGGCCCAGACGATTGGGTGATGGTGCACGATATTGCCCGACCCTGCGTCAGCGCTACGGATATCAAGCGGCTCTGGCAACATTGCCAACGCACCGGCCATGGCGCTCTTTTGGCCAAGCCGCTGACTGACACCATTAAGCGCCAGCAGGGCGATCAGGTGACCAGTCTGGATCGTCGCCAACTCTGGGCGGCAATGACGCCCCAGTGTTTTCCGGTCATTGCGCTGCGCGATGCTTTAAAAGCGGCTCTTGCTGCAGGCGCTACCATTACCGACGAAGCCTCAGCGCTGGAACGACTGGGTGCGCCGGTCGATCTGGTCGAAGGCTCGGCGGATAACATCAAACTGACCCGCGCCGAAGATCTGGCGCTGGTCGAATTCTATTTACGACAACAAGGGCGCTTGTCATGAGAGTCGGACAGGGCGTGGACGTTCATCGCTTTGATGAGCAATCCGCAGCCACCCATATTCGCCTTGGTGGCATTGATGTGCCGGCGCCGCATGCCTTGCTGGCGCATTCTGATGGCGATGTTCTGTTGCACGCCATCTGCGATGCATTACTCGGTGCCGCCGGCCTGGGCGACATCGGTGAGCATTTCCCCGATACCGATCCAACCTGGGCCGGCGCTGACAGCCGTGCGCTGCTGAAAGAAGTCGATAACGCTGTCAGGCAACGCGGCTGGCAACTGGTCAACCTCGATGTCACCTTAATTGCCCAGACGCCACGGGTCGGCGATTACAAGAGCGCCATCCGCGCCAGCATTGCTCAGGTGCTGAATGTCGATCTGGAGCGAATTAACGTCAAAGCGACCACCACCGAGAAACTCGGTTTTGTCGGTCGCAAAGAAGGCGTCGCCGCCGAGGCCATCTGTCTACTGGAGCCCGCTTCATGAGTTTGCCGTTGTGGCCGCGCGCCTGGGGTGAACCCTTGGGGCAAGGCCGGCTGAAAGCGCAGCCTGTCGATTTTCAGGTAACCGAAGTATTGCCGGAAACACCGTCTGGTGACGGTGAGCATCTGTGGCTGACCATCGAAAAGACCGGCCAGAATACCGCTTGGCTGGCGCGGCAACTGGCGCGCTGGGCTGACCTGCCTCCCAGAGCGGTCAGTTACGCTGGCCTTAAAGATCGCCACGCGGTGACTACCCAGACTTTTTCGTTGCATTTGCCCGGTCAGGCCGATCCCAATCAACCGCTGTTGATCGATGGCGTGCGCATCATCGAGAAGCAGCGTCATCATCGAAAACTCAAGACCGGTCAGTTGGTGGGTAACGAATTTCGCGTTCGCCTGCGCGATTTCAGCGGCGATGCCGAGGCCGTTGCCGAGCGCTGGCAGCTGCTGGTCGAGCAGGGCTTTCCTAACTATTTCGGCCCGCAACGTTTTGGTGAGGGTGGGGCCAACCTTGAGCGCGCACGCGACTGGTTTTCCGGTGGTAAGCCACCCAGGCGCGAACTGCGTGGCATCCATCTGTCTGCGGTGCGGTCTTATTTATTCAATGAATTACTGGCGCGCCGCGTCGCCGATGGCACTTGGAATCAGTGGCTGCCTGGGGACTATCTGCAGTTTCGCGAAGGCCAGGGCGGTTTTGTCTGTTTGCAGGCTGAAGAGCATGATCTTGAACGGGTGAAGCAGGGCCAGTTATCACCCACGGCCAGTATGCCCGGCCGGGTTAAAGAGTCCTTGGGGCCGTTGGACGAACGCGAAACTCAGGCGCTGGCTGATGAATCCTTTTGGCTCGATGGTCTGATTAAACGCGATATAGAACGCGGTTTGCGCAAGCTGCGTGTATACGCCGAGCGCGGTGTTCTGAGCTGGCAGGACGGCGATCCTATTTTTACTTTTTTCCTGCCAGCGGGCAGTTACGCCACCACCGCCTTACGCGAAGTGGCGACTTGGAATGCAGACGATGAACGCGACTAGCAACACCTTTGGCGCAGGAGTGCGCTGACCATGAACCTCAGAGGCATTGGCATGACGTCGGAGCGGACCCGACGGCGACTGATCGAACGGCTGTTCGAGAAAGGCATTCGTGACCCTAAAGTGCTGGAGTGCTTTAACCAGGTGCCGCGCCATATCTTTGTCGATGAAGCCCTCGGTCATAAGGCCTACGAAGATACCGCCGTGCCAATTGGTTACGCTCAAACCCTGTCGCAACCCTATATAGTGGCGCGCATGACCGAACTGGTGTTGTCGGCGCGTCATCATGAGCGGGTGTTGGAAATCGGAACCGGTTCGGGCTTTCAGACGGCGGTGCTGTGTCAGGTGGTCGAGGAAGTCTTCTCGGTCGAACGTATTGCGCCCTTGCAGCAAAAAGCCCGTCAGCGACTGCGGCAGCTGAAAATCTATAACGCCCGGCTGAAATTGGACGACGGCTTTCTGGGTTGGCCCGACCAGGGCCCCTTCGATGTCATCATCGGCACGGCCGCTCCGGAAACACCGCCGCAGGAGTTAATCAACCAACTGGTTCCCGATGGCGGCCGGCTGATTCTGCCACTGGGCAGTGATGTTCAATATCTGACGGTGATCGAACGCGAAGGCGACGATATTCACACCCATCAGATCGAGCCGGTGCGTTTCGTACCGATGTTAAACGGCGTACAGAGAGAGCTATGAAACAGCAATTGCAGTGGTTCGCCAAAGGTGCCGTGATGGGCATTGCCGATGCGGTACCGGGGGTGTCTGGCGGCACCATGGCATTGATTACCGGCATCTACGAGCGGTTGATCGCTGCGCTGGCGGCCTTGCGAATCGATACCGCTCGCCAGGCGCTGAGCGGTGACTGGGCCGGCGCCTGGCAGCGTCTGGATGGTAACTTTCTGCTCAGCCTGGGGCTGGGGATTCTGCTCAGTCTCTTTACCACGCTCAGCCTGATGCACACCTTGCTGGAGCAGGCGCCACAGTTGGTCTGGGCGTTTTTCGCGGGGTTGATACTGGCATCCCTGCTGGTGCTGATGCGCCGTCATCGCTGGCAACCCATCGATGCTTTGTTGATGGCGCTAGGGACTTCTATTGCCGTTGGGATTGCGCTGTCGACCTCATTAGAGTTGACGCCAACGCCCTTCTGGCTGGTGGTGGGGGGCGCCTTGGCGATATCGGCCATGCTGCTGCCGGGTATATCGGGCAGCTTTATCCTCTTGTTGCTGGGTATTTATCCGGCGGTTGTGCAGGCCGTCAGTGAAGCTGATTTGGTTACCATTGCCTGGGTGGCGCTGGGTTGCCTGATCGGATTGCTGGCATTCAGTCGTCTGTTGAACGCCTTGCTGGCGCGATGGCATGACCGGGTGCTGGGTTTTATGCTCGGCTTCGTGCTCGGAGCCCTGATCAAAGTCTGGCCCTGGCAGGCCGGTGGCGATTGGTTAACTCCCCAGGCTTATCAGTTATTGACCGGCCAATCGGCTTGGCTGGGTGGCTGCCTGGCGATGGCGTTGCTCGGTGCACTCGGGGTTGTTTTACTGACCTTTAAGAGTCGCCGCTGAATTTGTCAATTTTAAAAGCGGATTGACTGCACAAATTTCGATTGGCCCCTAAAGGTTCTTAGATTAAATTTTCCTAATAAACGTTTTGTATGCTGGCTTTGAGAATAATACGGTGTTATGAACGGTGTTGGGTGGGCCTCGACCGGAGATAGAAGCGGAGATTAACGACTTGAGTGGAAACTGTCGAAAGGCGTCAAAATTTATGACAGTTGCCTGTTTCGGACTGCTGCTAAACGCCTGTGTGAACAACTCGGCCTACCGTTCTCTTGACGGCGATTCTTTGCCGTTCACAAGCCGTAACAATACCAATTCTGCCAGCGCCAGCATCGATCGTCCCGATCGCTACCGGGTGCGTTCAGGCGATACCCTGTTTTCCATCGCATTCCGCTATGGGCTTGATTATCGCAAGCTTGCCCGCGCAAATGACATTGATTCCAGCTATACCATCTTCGCCGGTCAAATGCTGGAATTGCGGGAGTCTGGGGGCTCTGGTAGTGCCAGTACTAGTACCAATTCGAGCCGTACAGCCTCTGGAGGTAGTGGCTCATCTGCTTCGGTTACAAACGATAACAGTCAAAATTCCGGCGTCAACGCATCCACGTCCGCATCCGCTGCAGCGCCCAATATTCAATGGGTCTGGCCACATGACGGCACTATAGTGCGAACATTTAATGCTAATGTATCCGATCGAAAAGGCGTTGATATCAGGGGGCAGTTTGGAGATTCTGTCAAAGCCGCCGCCGAGGGGTCAGTTGTCTACGCAGGCAATGGACTACCCGGCTATGGCAACCTGATCATTCTCGAACACAGCAACGCCTTGTTGAGTGCTTACGCCTTCAACCAGGAACTGCTGGTCTCTGAACAAGATCAGGTGCGCAAAGGGCAGGAGATTGCCCGGATGGGCAGGCAGGGAGATCAACCTGGCCTGCACTTCGAGATAAGGCGGGAAGGCAAACCGGTGAACCCCGAGCAGTATTTACCACGGAGGTAGCTGGTTTAAGTCTGGCCTAGGTCGGTCGATAGAACCGACATACGACGCACAGGTGAATGACTATGGCAGCACTCAGGGAACACGATTCCGCTGTGGCGGATGACCAGTTCAAGCAGTACCAGGACCTGCTCGATTCTTCGAGCTTTGATGAAAACCTGGCTTCTCTAAAAGAAGACCCTGATGCCCGGCAACTCGACGAGGACGTCGACAGCGATGCTGAGGAATCGGAATTCCGTGATGCGCTAAGCAGTAATGCTGGATTGCAGCGCTCGCTGGACGCTACCCAGATGTACCTGAATGAGATCGGCTTCTCTCCGCTGTTAAGCCCGGAAGAGGAAGTCTATTTCGCACGCCTGGCTCGTAAAGGTGAGCCGGCCGGCCGCAAACGCATGATTGAAAGTAACCTGCGTTTGGTGGTCAAGATTGCGCGCCGCTATCTGAACCGCGGTCTGACGCTGCTCGATCTGATCGAAGAAGGCAACCTGGGCTTGATCCGGGCGGTCGAGAAGTTCGATCCAGAGCGCGGCTTCCGTTTTTCCACCTATGCTACCTGGTGGATTCGGCAGACTATTGAGCGCGCCATCATGAATCAGACGCGGACCATCCGTTTGCCGATTCATGTCGTTAAAGAATTGAATGTTTATCTGCGTGCGGCCCGTGAACTGACTCAGAAGCTGGATCACGAGCCGACCGCAGAAGATATCGCCGAACTGCTCGAGCGTCCGGTGGAAGATGTGAAACGCATGCTGGCGCTGAATGAACGCGTGACCTCGGTGGATACGCCGATTGGTCCGAGTTCTGAAAAAAGCCTGCTCGACACCATCGCTGATGAAAAATCAGCCGATCCGTCGGAGACGCTGCAGGAAGACAACATGCGTTCCAGCATCGATGGCTGGCTGGATGAGTTGTCTGAAAAACAGCGTGAAGTCGTGGCCCGACGCTTTGGTCTGCGTGGTTATGAAACCAGCACGCTGGAAGAAGTCGGTCGTGAGATTGGTCTGACGCGTGAACGGGTGCGCCAGATTCAGGTTGAAGCGCTGCGTCGTCTGCGCGATATCATGGAAAAGCAAGGGTTGTCGGCTACCGCCTTGTTTGGTGCCTGATTTAACCACTCGCCAATAAAAAAAGAGCGCCTCTGGCGCTCTTTTTTTATCTGCAAATTCTGGGCTGGAAAAGCTCTCAGCGTTCCAGCGCTGCTAGTTTGCCCGGCTGGCCGTCGGCTTCAGCAGCACCTGGCAATGGATCTTTGCGTTCGTTGATATTGGGCCAGACTTCCGACAGCTCGGCGTTGAGCTCGATAAACTCAATCTGATTGGCAGGCACTTCGTCTTCAGAAACGATGGCTTCAGCCGGGCATTCGGGCTCACACAGCGCGCAGTCGATGCACTCGTCCGGATGAATGACCAGGAAGTTCGGGCCTTCGTAAAAGCAATCCACCGGGCAGACTTCAACACAATCGGTGTACTTGCACTTAATGCAGTTCTCGATGACAACAAAGGCCATGCAACGACTCTCCCCAATCGAATTCGTAAGGTGTGCGTATTCTAGTGATCCCCCCGGGCCCTCTCAAGCCGCCACTAAGACGAAAAGACCAGTTTTTTATCGCCAGGGGGAATAAAAACTCAAATTTCTCTAAGTATTGAGTATCGTTCTTATTTGGAGGCTGGGCCGTTGTCCCTGAGTTTGGTCTGTTGCTCATGCAACCAGTTCAGGGCTTGCAGCGGTGTCATGCCATTCAGGTCGAGTTTTTCCAGCCGTTCCAGCAAAGGGTGCGGTGCGCTGGCAAACAAGTCGTTTTGCAAGGGAGTGTCCCGAACGGCGGCTTGGCTGGACTCTGCTTTGCGGGTGCGACTGGGTGTCGAAGTGACGATCGGCCCACCTTCAAGTTCAGATAATTTGCTGCGCGCAGCATCGATAACAGCGCCCGGCACTCCCGCCAGACGAGCTACCTGAATACCGAAACTCTGGCTGGCGGGTCCCGGTTGGACGCGGTGCAAAAACACCAGGCGATCGTCGTGTTCGGTCGCATCCAGATGCAGGTTGCGAGCGTTTTCGTAGTGATCGGGCAGGGCGGTCATCTCGAAATAATGGGTCGCAAACAGCGTTAATGCCCGCTTGGTTTCCGCCAGTTCCGACGCCGCGGCCCAGGCCAATGACAGACCGTCGAAGGTCGAGGTGCCGCGGCCGACCTCATCCATGATGACCAGACTATTGGGTGTGGCGTTGTGCAGAATATTGGCCGTTTCGGTCATCTCGACCATAAAGGTGGAACGGCCGCCGGCGATGTCATCCGACGAGCCCATACGGGTGAAGATACGATCGATATTGCCGATTTTTGCAGCCGTTGCAGGCACAAAGCTGCCAATATGGCCGAGCAGCGCTATAACCGCGGCCTGGCGCATAAAGGTACTCTTACCGCCCATGTTCGGGCCAGTAATGACCAGGGTGCTGATGTCGCTGTTCAGCGTCAGATCATTGGGCACAAAGGGCGTTTCGGTTACCGCCTCGACAACGGGATGACGGCCTTCGCTGATATGCAGCTCGGCGGCATCGGTCAGTTCCGGCGCGTTCCAGTTAAAACGATCGGCGCAATTGGCCAGACAAACCAGGGTATCCAGCTCAGCGAGCGCATTGGCCATGGTCTGCAAGTTAGCCAGATCGTCGGCCAATTCCTGCACCAGGGCTTCATAGAGAAATTTCTCCCGCGCCAACGCCCGGCTTTTGGCACTCAGGGCTTTATCTTCGTATTGCTTCAGTTCCGGGGTGATAAAGCGTTCGGCGTTTTTCAAAGTTTGGCGGCGGATGTAATCCGTCGGGGCTTCGCGCGCTTGGGCCTTGCTGATTTCAATGTAGTAGCCGTGCACCCGGTTGTAGCCGACTTTGAGTGTCGGCAGGCCGGTGCGCTCGCGTTCCTGCTTTTCCAGTTGCAGCAGAAAGTCGCTGGCGTTGTTGTCGATGCCGCGCAGTTCGTCCAGTTCTTCATCGAAGCCTGCAGCAATAACACCGCCTTCGCGAATCACCACCGGCGGGTTGTCGATCAATGCCCGGCCGAGCACATCCTGCCAATGAGGCTGTTCGTGCAAGGCATCGGCCAGTTGTTTTAAACGCGGAGAATCGAGTGGTGTCAGATCGTTTTGCAGCAGCGGCAATTGCGTCATGGCTTCGCGCAGCCGGACCAGATCGCGCGGTCTGGCTGAGCCGAGCGCGACTCGCGACAGCACCCGTTCGATGTCGCCGATGGGTTTGAGCAGGGCGGCGAGGCCTTCGAAACGGAAATCGTCGAGCAAGGTACTGATGGCGTGCTGGCGCTGGCGCAGTTCGTCGCGGTTGCGCAGCGGCCGGCCCAGCCAGCGACGCAATTGACGGCTGCCCATGGCGGTGGCGCAGTGGTCCATCAGTTGAAACAGGGTGTTGTCTTCCTCGCCGCGCACGTTGAGGTCGATTTCCAGGTTGCGGCGCGAAGCGGCATCGAGAATCACCGAATCGTCATGGCGTTCGGGCAGGATGGCACGAATGTGTGGCAGCGTGCTCTTTTGCATATCGCTGGCATAGGTCAAAAGGCAGCCGGCGGCGCGCAACGCCAGCGGCATGTCCTGCACCCCGAAACCGCTGAGATCGCGGGTACCTAACTGGGTGGTCAGACGTTCACGGGCAGAGTCGAGATCGAACAGCCAGACTGGCTGATGACGCATGGCAGTGCGCGTCGACAACTCCGGCGCCGGGTCGTCTTCGGGCAACAGCAACTCACTCGGCCGCAGACGTTCCAGCTCGGCAATCAACGCTTCCTGACTGCTCAGCAGTTGCACGGTGAAACGGCCGGAGGCCATATCCAGAGCGGCCAGACCGAAGCCATTGTCGCGTTCGATTAACGCTACCAGCAGGCTTTCCTGGCGGTCGTTCAAAAAAGCTTCATCGCTTAAAGTGCCGGGTGTCAGTACCCTTACCACCTTGCGCTCGACCGGACCTTTAGCCGCGGCGGGATCGCCAATTTGTTCAGCGATGGCAACGGTATGCCCTTGACGCACCAGTCGGCCGATATAGCCTTCGGCGGAATGGTAAGGAATACCCGCCATGGGAATGGGCTCGCCAGCGCTTTGGCCGCGTTGCGTCAGGGTGATATCGAGCAGGCGGGCGGCTTCTTTAGCGTCGCCGTAGAACAGTTCGTAGAAGTCACCCATGCGGTAAAACACCAGATCATCTGGATGCTGACCTTTGATCTTCAGGTACTGTTGCATCATGGGGGTGTGTTGATTTTTACTGGTGGTTTGCGACATGCGGTGAGGGTCTTGGTTGATCCGTGAAGAGCCGCTCATGGTATTCGAATCAGAGTCAGGATGAAACGTATGGTCAGCGACGATCAGAACATCGTTCGATTAGCTCAAAGACTGCTGGCGTCTGGTTCACGTCTGGTTACCGTGGAAAGTTGTACCGGCGGAATGATCGCCGCCGCCTTAACCGATATGGCCGGTAGCTCGGACTGGTATGAAGGCGGTTGGGTCACCTATTCCAATGAACTCAAGCAGGCGTTGGGCGTACCCGCTCGAGGCATTGAGCAACATGGCGCGGTCAGTGAACAGGTGGCGCGCGCCATGGCTGAAGCCGGCCGGCGTCAGGCCGGGGTTGATTATTCCGTCGCTGTGACCGGCGTTGCCGGGCCCGGGGGTGGCAGTGTGGAAAAACCCGTTGGCACGGTCTGGATCGGCTGGGCACTGGGTGATCAGACTCAGGCAGAACGTTTTCAATTTGGCGGTGATCGAGCCGCCGTACGCGAGCAAACCGTTCAAGCAGCCCTGTCGGGTTTGCTGGAGCGCTTAGCCAATACAATTTGAACTTGTCGGTGCAGGCTGACCTGTGCCAGAATACTGTTCATTCATACAGTAAAAGGTGTTGGCGAGTCTGACACCCGTCGACAGCCTCAGGGGGAACACCATGGACACCAATAAAGAGAAAGCCTTATCCGCAGCCTTAAGCCAGATCGAGCGTCAGTTCGGCAAGGGTTCGGTAATGCGCATGGGCGACCAAAAGCACGTATCGGTGCCGGCGATTTCCACAGGCTCCCTGGGGCTGGATATCGCCCTGGGCATTGGCGGTTTGCCAAAAGGCCGGGTCGTGGAGATCTATGGGCCAGAAGCCTCGGGTAAAACGACTTTGACATTGCAAGTTGTTGCTGAAGCTCAGAAAGCCGGCGGCACCTGCGCCTTTGTCGATGCCGAGCATGCGCTCGACCCGTCCTACGCCAACAAGCTGGGCGTTAATGTGGATGACCTGCTGGTGTCCCAGCCCGATACCGGTGAGCAGGCACTGGAAATCGCCGACATGCTGGTGCGTTCCAATGCCGTCGACGTTATCGTCATCGACTCCGTTGCCGCCCTGGTACCCAAGGCTGAAATCGAAGGTGAAATGGGCGATATGCACGTTGGCCTGCAGGCGCGCTTAATGTCTCAGGCGCTGCGTAAGATCACCGGCAATATCAAGACCGCCAACTGCCTGGTGATCTTTATTAACCAGATTCGTATGAAGATCGGCGTGATGTTTGGCAGCCCGGAAACCACCACCGGTGGTAACGCGCTGAAGTTCTATTCCTCGGTTCGTCTCGACATTCGCCGCACCGGTACCATCAAAGAAGGCGACGAAGTGGTCGGTTCCGAAACCCGGGTCAAGGTGGTTAAAAACAAGGTAGCACCGCCGTTCAAACAGGCCGAGTTCCAGATCCACTATGGTAAGGGTATCTACCATATGGGCGAGGTGATCGATCTGGGCGTTAAGCTGGGCGTGGTAGAAAAATCCGGTGCCTGGTACAGCTATCAGGGCGATAAAATCGGCCAGGGCAAGGCGAATGCCGCCAAGTATCTGGAAGATAATCCGGAAGTGGCGCAGGCCATTGAAGCTAAAATCCGTGAAGCCTATCTGGTTACCAGCAAGGCTCCGGAAGAGGCTGAAGCGGCCGATAAAACCGAAGACGCAGACAAACCCCAAATCGAAGCTTGATCTGATCCTAGCGGCGGGCGCTTGATCAAGCCGCCCGCCGCTATTACCGCTATGGCCGATACCCCCTGGAATACCGCTTTAAATATTCTGGCTCGCCGCGAACACAGCCGGGCAGAGCTCGCGCGCAAGCTGGAACAGCGTTTTCCTGATCAGACCGACAGTGTGACTGAAGCGCTGGATCGTCTCGCAGAGCAGGGGCTGCAAGATGACCAGCGCTTTGCCGAAGCTTTCTTCCGCAGTCAGTTGGAGCGTAATCGTGGCCCCATCCGCATGCGTCACGAAGCCCGCCAGAAAGGCATTGCCGAGGCGATGGAAGCGCAACTGGCCGAGGCTGAAGTTGATTGGTATGAATTGGCGTTGGATGCAGCGACTCGTAAGCTGGGCCGTGATGATCCGTCCGAGCCCAAGGTCCAGGCCCGCCTGGCGCGTTTCCTGGCTTATCGCGGGTTTGACGGCGAATGCGTCCGTGCCGTCCTGTCTCAACTGCGTGCAACGCGCTCCGATGATGATTTCGAGTTCATCGATTAACCCCTTTTATCGCCTCAAAACCCCTTGTCTACTGGTGTCCGCAGAACCTTCTGTGTAACATTAGCGCCCTTTGAAACGACTGTATTTTCGCCACACAGCCAGTTGTTTTGTCACTCTTTTCCAAGGTGCGGTCCAACATTCAGGGCGCGCGACCGGTGCGGTAAAGGACGCAAGCTAGATAATGAAGACTTCTGAAATACGCCGACGTTTCCTCGATTATTTCGTCAGTCAGGGCCATACCGAAGTTGAAAGCGGCTCTCTGGTACCGGGCAATGATCCGACCTTGTTGTTTACCAACGCCGGTATGGTGCCCTTTAAGGACGTCTTTCTGGGCCAGGACAAACGCTCCTATAACCGTGCTGTTACCTCTCAGCGCTGCGTGCGCGCCGGTGGTAAGCACAACGATTTAGAAAACGTTGGCTATACCGCTCGCCATCACACCTTCTTTGAAATGCTCGGCAACTTCAGTTTTGGTGATTATTTTAAACGCGATGCCATCCGTTTCGCCTGGACCTTTCTGACCCAGGAATTGGGCCTGCCGAAAGAGCGTCTGTGGGTCACTGTCTATCATGATGATGACGAAGCTGCGGATATCTGGATTAACGAAATCGGTGTGCCGGCGGATCGACTTTCCCGGCTGGGCGAGAAAGACAATTTCTGGTCCATGGGCGACACCGGTCCTTGTGGTCCGTCCTCAGAAATTTTCTATGACCACGGTCCGGAAGTTCCCGGTGGTCCTCCGGGCAGCCCGGATGATGATCTCGATCGCTATATCGAAATCTGGAACCTGGTGTTTATGCAATTCGATCAGGCCGCTGATGGCACTCGTACGCCATTGCCGCGTCCGTCTATTGATACCGGCATGGGACTGGAGCGTCTTGCTGCTGTGCTGCAGCAGGTGCATTCCAACTATGAAATTGATCTGTTCCAGAATCTGATTCGTGCCGTTATGGCGGCGACCGGTTGCGACGATGTCGAAAACCGTTCGCTGCGTGTTATTGCCGACCACATCCGTTCGACGGCTTTCCTGATCATCGATGGCGTTGTGCCTTCGAATGAAGGTCGTGGCTACGTACTGCGCCGTATTATGCGTCGCGCTATTCGCCACGGTTACAAGCTGGGTCAGAACGAGCCTTTCTTTTATAAGCTGATCGATGCGCTGGGACAGCAGATGGGTGAAGCCTATCCGCAATTGCTCAGTATGAAAGAGCATCTGCAGAAAGTGATTCTGCTCGAAGAAGAACAGTTTGCTCGTACCCTGGACAACGGTATGGAGGTTTTAGAGGCCGGTATTGCCGAGTTAAGTGGTAAGACACTGCCTGGCGAGTTGGTCTTCCGTCTCTACGATACCTATGGCTTCCCGGCCGATTTGACCGCCGACGTCGCTCGTGAGCGCGATCTTGAAATCGACATGGCGGGTTTCGAAGAGCAGATGGAAGCTCAGCGTCAGCGCGCGCGTTCGGCCAGCAAATTTCGCATGGACAAAGATCTCGATCTGCAATTGGCAGGTGCCACCGACTTCCTCGGTTATGACAGCCTGGTTGGCGAAGGTCGGGTTATCAAATTACTGCAAAGCGGTGAGTCGGTTGATCAACTGAACGCTGGCGATGATGGTGTGATCATTCTGGACCGCACGCCTTTTTATGCGGAGTCCGGCGGCCAGATCGGCGATCATGGTCAGCTCAGCGCTCAGGACGTTGAGGTGGTGGTCGATGATTGCACCAAGTTGCAGGGCCATCACTTGCATCAGGTACGCGTGCAATCGGGCACGGTAAAACTGGGTGACACCCTCCAGGCAACGGTTGCCCGCGCCGAACGTGAAAACACCATGCGTCACCACAGTGCGACTCACCTTTTGCATGCGGCTTTGCGTGAAGTTCTTGGCGATCACGTTCAGCAGCGTGGTTCGCTGGTTACCTATGACAAACTGCGTTTTGACTTCTCGCATCTCGAAGCGGTAACGCCCAAAGAATTGCGTCTGATCGAACAACGCGTCAACGAGCAGGTGTTCGCCAATACCGAAGTGAGCACCGAGCTGATGCCGATCGAGCAAGCCAAGGCAAAAGGCGCTATGGCGCTGTTCGGTGAAAAATACGACGACGAAGTTCGTGTTTTGACCATGGGTATCAATAACTATTCGATTGAACTTTGTGGCGGCACTCACGTTCGTCGCACTGGGGATATTGGTCTGGTGCGTCTGGTATCTGAAACCGGTATTGCCTCGGGTGTTCGCCGTATTGAAGCAGTAGCCGGACCTTATGCCTTGGCTGAGGTTCATCTGCAGGAAGATCGCTTGGACCAGGTTGCCGCTGTTTTTAAAACCGGTACTGACCAGGTTGTTGACCGGGCAACACAGGCGCAGCAGCGGGTGCGTGAACTGGAGCGCTCGGTTGAGCAACTGAAAACCAAACTTGCCTCCAATGCTGGTACCGATCTGGCCGCCAGCGCTGTGGAAATCGGTGGCATCAAGGTGTTGGCCGCGGTACTTGAAGGCGCCGATGCCAAGACTCTGCGCGCCACCCTGGATCAGTTAAAAGACAAATTGCAGACGGCGGCCATCGTGTTGGCAGCGGTTAACGACGGCAAGGTGCAGTTGGCGGCCGGGGTAACCAAAGACAGCATTGATCGTCTCAAAGCCGGTGACCTGGTTAATCAGGTCGCCAGTCAGGTGGGTGGTAAAGGCGGTGGTAAGCCGGATATGGCCATGGCCGGCGGCAGTGAGCCGGAAAAACTCGCCGATGCATTGGCATCGGTGCCAGCCTGGGTCGAACAACAACTGGGCTGAGCAACGTGCTTAGCCTCAATCAGCATCCTGCAGTCGGGAACGAAACGGATGGCGTTATACGTTCATAAGTACGGCGGCACATCAGTCGGTTCGGTTGAGCGCATCGAACATGTCGCCGATAAGGTAAAAGCCGCTCGCGATGCCGGTGACGATATTGTCGTCGTGGTGTCTGCCATGAGTGGCGAAACCAATCGCTTGGTCGATTTAGCCAAAGGCATTACTGAGCAACCCAATCCACGCGAGATGGATGTGCTGCTGTCGACCGGGGAGCAGGTCACCATCGCCTTGTTGACGATGGCTTTGCATAAGCGTGGTTGTGCGGCGCGTTCCTATACTGGCGATCAGGTCCGCATTCTCACTGACAGCGCTCACACCAAGGCGCGCATTCGTCATATCGATGTCGATGCCATGCAAAAAGACCTCAAAGCCGGCCGCGTTCTGGTGGTCGCAGGTTTTCAGGGTGTCGATGAATTGGGTAATACCACGACGCTGGGCCGAGGCGGTTCTGACACCACAGCCGTTGCGCTGGCAGCTGCGTTGAAGGCCGACGAATGCCGCATCTATACCGATGTCGATGGTGTTTACACCACCGATCCGCGCGTGGTTGATCGCGCTCGTCGCCTGGAACAAATCACCTTCGAAGAAATGCTGGAAATGGCCAGTCTGGGTTCGAAAGTGTTGCAGATTCGCTCGGTCGAATTTGCGGGCAAATACAATGTGCCGTTGCGGGTGCTGTCCAGCTTTGAGGATGGCCCCGGTACCCTGATTACGCTGGAGGAAGAGAGCAAGATGGAACAGCCCGTCATTTCAGGTATTGCCTTCAACCGGGACGAAGCCAAGCTGACGGTCCTCGGTGTGCCCGATATTCCGGGCGTTGCCAGCCGTATTCTGGGCCCGGTCAGCGCTGCCAATATCGAAGTGGACATGATCGTCCAGAACGTCGCGGCCGATAACAGTACCGACTTCACCTTTACCGTCCATCGCAACGATTACGAACGCGTCCAGCAGGTATTGAGCGAAGTTGCCAACGACCTGGGTGCGCGGGAAGTACGGGGTGATTCGGCGATTGGCAAGGTGTCTATTGTCGGTGTCGGCATGCGCTCACACGCCGGCGTGGCCTCTAAGATGTTCGATACACTGGCGGCCGAAAACATCAATATTCAGATGATTTCGACCTCGGAGATCAAGGTATCGGTGGTGATCGCGGAAAAATACCTTGAATTGGCGGTACGTGCCCTCCATTCAGCATTCGAACTGGATGAGCCCGCGGAAAGCCGCTAAGGTTTCCCAGCATATTATTAGGTAAGAAACAGCGTTGTTCGCTGCCCCGAACAACGCTGTGGCCTGACAGCAGTTGAGTCGGCCATTGTTAGGTGTAAGTGGTCTTTCTATGGGGATGCTTGAAGTCACGACTAACGGCTGATGGCGGACCTGGTAGGAGCTGGATAATAAGTAGTTCCAGATAACTTAGGAGAATTTCGATGCTTATTTTGACTCGCCGCGTGGGTGAAACCCTGATGGTGGGTGACGAAGTAACTGTCACCGTACTTGGCGTCAAAGGGAATCAGGTCCGTATTGGCGTAAACGCGCCCAAGGATGTTGCTGTACACCGCGAGGAAATTTATCAGCGCATTCAGCGGGAAATGGGTCAGCCTGAAGGTGACGAAGAGGTTTAAGCTCATTTTTAAGGCTAGCGTCACTTGCCCGATAAGATGAGCTAATCGCTTAATTTTATTGAGTTTTTTCCTTTCATTTTGGAAATAACATGGTAAGATGCGCGCCGTTGTTCGGAGAGATGGCCGAGTGGCTGAAGGCGCGCCCCTGCTAAGGGCGTATGGGAGAAATCTCATCGAGGGTTCGAATCCCTCTCTCTCCGCCATTTGCTCTTGCAGTGCTGGTTGATTGACAGCAGCCTGTCGCAGCAAAATCGATGATCGGTCGCTGACCGGTCATCGCGTTAAGCGCCCGTAGCTCAGCTGGATAGAGTACCTGGCTACGAACCAGGCGGTCGCACGTTCGAATCGTGCCGGGCGCGCCATTTTTCAGGTCAACTTAGCCGTGTTGGTGAAGTTGATAACGCTCTCGCTTCAATAGAGCCTAAAGATGAAGCAATTCGCGCCCGTAGCTCAGCTGGATAGAGTACCTGGCTACGAACCAGGCGGTCGCACGTTCGAATCGTGCCGGGCGCGCCATTTCCCTTCTTGTAATATCCCTCCTTTTGGCACTGGTTTTGCCCTCTTGTTGCGTCTTTAATCAAGCTGGTTATGGCCTGTCTATTAGGCTGCTGTACCTACTTCGCCAACGCTCTGACTCAACAAATCCAGGGGGCTTATGTCGACGTCTCTGATGATGGCTGTGAACGACATTCTTGATCAGCAGCCAGCCGATTCCGGTTGTTTCCATACCGCTGTTGCAGGATTGGACATTATTCGATCTTTTGCGCAGGTGGAGGCCAATCACAGCCTCTATCGTCCGTCACTGTGCGTGGTATTAACCGGAGAAAAACAGATCTTGCTGGCAGACCAATGTTTGTCCTACGGTCAAATGCAGGCTTTAGTTGTCAGTATGGACATGCCCGCTTGCGGGCGAATTGTTGAGGCTTCGAAAGCTGGCCCATTCGTGGGGATTACGCTGGAATTGGATTTTTCCAAGCTGAGTGAGTTGATCTCCCAGATGGACCGTCCGCCCGTTCCCAGTTCGGCTGAAGCAACGGCTGTGTATGTCCTTGATATCGATGATCAACTGGCCGACTGTCTGCTGCGACTGATACGGCTGTCGCAAGATCCCCAGGCGGTTCCAATTCTCGCGCCGGCCATGATGCGTGAAATTCACTACTGGCTGTTGCGCAGCCCTTATGGGATTGAATTGTGTAAGCTGGCCGAGCCCGAATCGCAGATGCATCGCATTGCTAAGGCGATCCAGTTGTTGCGTCAGCGCTATACCGAACCGCTGCGCGTTGACGAAATTGCCAAGTCGGTACAGATGAGCGCCTCTTCTTTTTATCAACATTTCAAAGCGATCACCTCACTGTCGCCGATCCAGTATCAAAAGAAATTGCGTTTGCTCGAAGCCAGGCGGCTGATGGTCTCTGGTGCAATCCGGGTAACGGATGCGGCTTACCAGGTCGGCTACGAAAGCCTGGCTCAATTCAGCCGCGATTACAGCCGTGAATTCGGCGCAGCCCCAAAACGCGATATCACGACACTGCGCGCTCAGTTGACAGGGGTCTATAACGGCCTGGCTATGGCTGCCAACTGAGACTGAAATGACGCCACTCAGTGCAGACCCGTATTATTTGGAGAAATGAGCAAATTTTATAAGAAATGCTGCAAGCGGATGGACATCTAAAAGCGCACTTTAGTGATGAACCCGCTGGCCACTATCAAGGCCGGCATCTGTCGTCATTCATTGCAGGAATTTCAGATGGCACACTGGACTCAAGACAACATTCCCAACCTGGCAGGCCGCCTCGCCGTTATTACTGGAACCGGCGGAATTGGCTTTGAAACAGCACTGGCGATGGCGCGGGCGGGAGCCAGTGTCGTCATTGCCGGCCGTGATCCGGCTAAAGGGGCTGCTGCCGTCAAGACCATCAAGCAAGCTGTGCCCTCGGCGCGCCTAGACTTCGGTCAGCTGGACCTGGCGAATCTGGCTTCAATCAAAGCCTTCGCGACCGAGTTGGCGCAGCACCAGCAACGGCTGGATATTCTGATCAACAATGCCGGCATCATGAATCCGCCTAAGCGGCGCGAGACTGCAGACGGCTTTGAATTGCAATTGGGTACGAATTATCTGGGCCATTTTGCGCTGACGGCCCATTTGTTACCGCTGCTCAAAGCGGGTGATAGACCTCGGGTGGTTTCACTGAGCAGCGTTGCAGCCCGTTCCGGTGCAATTGATCTGAGCGACCTGCAGGCACAGCGCCGTTATGTGCCTATGGTGAGTTACAGTCAGTCGAAACTGGCGTGTCTGATGTTTGCGCTGGAACTCAATCGCCGCAGTGAAGCTGCAGGCTGGGGGATCAGCAGCCTTGCCGCCCATCCGGGTGTTTCACGCACTGACTTGTTGCCCAATGGCTCTGGTGCGAGCAGCGTGCAAGCGCGGATACGCCGTTATTTGCCGTTTCTGTTTCAGCCTGCTTGGCAGGGTGCATTACCCAGTCTCTACGCCGCCACTGAACCGACGGCCAAAGGCGGGCACTACTATGGACCGGACCGACTCGGCGGCACCCGCGGTTACCCCAAAGAAGACACATTGCCGAAACAGGCGTTGGATCAGGCGGTATCGGCACAGTTGTGGGCCCAGTCGGAGGCGCTCACTGGGGTGCACTTTGACTAACCCGTTTGGCGTTGATTAACGATTAAGGCGTCGTCTGGGTCAGTGGTTGCAAGCGCTGATCCAGACGTTCCAAATCCCTTTCGCCTCGCACGCCCTGCCACAGCTGTTCCGCTTCCGGATGAACCTGTCGTAAATGGTTCAGCCACTGCTTCAATCGACCGGCGCAGTAACGTTCTGGCATCACTTGTCTAACCTCGCCCCAAAATTGTGTGATTAACGGTGCTAGGTGCGACCAACTGGTTTTGTCGGTTGCGGCGGTGTTGCGAATGCGTGCCGCCAGATCCGGATTGCGGATGGCGCCTCGGCCGAGCATCACATCCCCGGTGCCGACGATGCTGACACAGCGTCGATAGTCCTCGGGTGTCCAGATATCGCCATTGGCAATCAGTGGCAGTCGAATGTGTTCAGCCAGCTTCGCTAACTGATCCCAATGCGCCGGCGGTGCATAGCCCTGAGCTTTGGTGCGGGCGTGGACCGTCAGTTCGGTCGCGCCTGCGCTTTCAATGGCCTGGGCGTTTTCAACCATCAGGCTGGCATCGTCATAACCCAGGCGCATCTTGGCGGAAACCACTACCTCGGCGGGCAATGCCTGGCGGACCGCTTGAACCACTCGATGGAGCGTTTCCGGCTCACGCAGCAAGATGGCGCCACCCTGGCTGCGATTGACCGTCTTGCTGGGGCAGCCGAAATTCAAATCGATGCCGAAAGAACCCAGTTCAATCGCCTTTTGCGCGTTCGCGGCCATGGCGTCCAGATGATTGCCCAGCAATTGCACGCGCACCGGCGTGCCACTGGCGGTTTGCCCGTTATTCAGCAGTTCCGGGCAGACGCGATGAAAGACGCTGTCCGGCAAAGGCCGATCCACCACGCGCACAAATTCCGATACCACCCAGTCGAAGCCGCCTTGGGCGGTAATCAGGCGGCGTAGAAAGTGGTCGGCGAGGCCTTCCATAGGAGCGAGAATCAAGCGCATGGGAGTTTGAATCGGTGGTTTGCAATGCGCCGAAAGTCTAGTCGAACGCTGGACTGGATCAAGAGAAAAAGCGCTGTCAATTCAAGATCTTGCAATGAATTGTTGTGAAAGTTGCCGAACCGGTCTCGGTTGCTTGTGTTCTCATTCTTGGGGTAACCTTTAGCGCGCTTGGGATTGTCCGCCCACTGGTCGCGGATAACAAATAAGTACAATGAAGGGCCGTTTGAGTGCCCGTTTGAAACCCAACAGCCCGGCCGCCAGGGTCCCGGCCATCTCCAATCGGTCGGACCGAGTGCGTCTGCCGGTAGAGCAAGGACCTGTGCAATGACGAATCTGATGATGAACGGACTTGAGCTGATGCTGCTGGGCATGGGCACCGTCTTCGTCTTCCTCACCGTCCTGGTGATCGGCACCCTGGTTATGTCACGACTGATCATGCTGGCGCCTGGAACCCCCGAACCTGAACCTAAACGCGCTGGTCGTAACGGCCGCGACGACCTGTCTGAGGTCGCGGCAGTTGCTGCCGCAGTCAAGGCGGTACACGGCCGCTGATGCTAACAAAGCATTACGAATTCCACCCTAAGGGCGAGCACCATGACGACTCATAAAAATCCAATTCAACTGACTGACGTCGTATTGCGCGACGCTCATCAGTCGCTGTTCGCGACCCGCCTGCGTCTCGACGACATGCTGCCGATCTGTGAAAAGCTGGATCAAATCGGTTACTGGTCGGTCGAATCCTGGGGCGGCGCCACCTTCGACGCCTGCATCCGTTACCTGGGAGAAGATCCCTGGGAGCGCATTCGTGAATTGAAGAAGGCGATGCCCAATACCCGCCAGCAGATGTTGCTGCGTGGCCAGAATTTGTTGGGTTATCGCCACTACGCAGACGACGTGGTCGATCGCTTTGTGGAACGCGCGGTCACCAATGGCGTGGATGTTTTTCGCGTCTTCGATGCCATGAACGACCCGCGTAACCTGCAGCGCGCCATGGCGGCGGTGAAGAAAAACGGCGCTCACGCTCAGGGCACCATTTCCTACACCACGAGCCCGGTGCATAACACCGATGCCTGGGTGGAACTGGCGCAACAGGTAGCCGATATGGGCGCCGATTCGCTGGCGATTAAAGACATGGCCGGCATTCTGACACCTTACGATGCTTACGAACTGGTCAGTCGTTTGAAGGCCACCCTGGATATTCCGATTGCGCTGCATTGCCACGCTACGGCGGGTCTGTCGTCAATGACCATTATGAAAGCCATCGAAGCCGGCATTGATCGGGTCGATACCGCTATTTCGTCCATGTCGATGACCTACGGCCATTCGCCGACCGAGTCGATTGTCGCCATGTTGCAGGGCACCGACCGTGATCCGGGCTTCGATCTGCATAAACTTGAAGAAATCGCCGCCTATTTCCGCAGCGTGCGTAAAAAATACGCCGCTTTCGAAGGCCAGCTGCGTGGTGTCGATTCCCGCATTCTGGTAGCTCAGGTGCCTGGCGGCATGCTGACCAATATGGAAAGCCAACTGAAAGAGCAGGGCGCCGGCGACAAATTCGATCAGGTGCTCGAAGAAATTCCGCGCGTGCGTGAAGACCTCGGTTTTATCCCGCTGGTTACGCCGACCTCTCAGATTGTTGGTACCCAGGCGGTGCTCAATGTGCTGACCGGCGAACGTTACAAATCGATCTCCAAAGAAACCCAGGCCATTCTCAAAGGTGAGTATGGAGCGGCTCCGGCGCCGTTCAACAGTGACTTGCAAGGCAAGGTGCTCGATGGCGCCGAAGCCATTACTTGCCGCCCGGCGGATCTGATCGAGGCTGAGATGGATCGACTCAGTGATGAGCTCGCCGGTATCGCCAAAGACAAAGGCTTTCAACTGGCAGATGCGGCCGTCGACGATGTACTGACCTATGCCTTGTTCCCGCAGATCGGTTTGAAATTCCTGGAAAATCGCGGCAACCCGGATGCGTTTGAGCCGGTGCCGAGCGAAGCCAGCGCTGCGCCAGCGAAAGCCGGCGGTGACAGCGGCACCTACACCGTTGAAGTGAATGGCAAGTCCTATGTTGCCGAGGTTGATGCCAGCGGCGATGTCAGTGTCAGCATCAACGGCAAAGCCTATAAAACGCGCATCAGTGAAGGTGGTGAAGTCTCGGCATCTGCAGCGCCAGCGGCCAGCGGACTGGATATTCCGGCGCCACTGGCTGGCAACATCTTCAAGGTGTTGGTGCAGCCGGGCGACAGCGTTGAAGAAGGTGAGGTCGTGATGATCCTCGAGGCGATGAAGATGGAGACCGAAGTCAGCGCTCCGCAGGCGGGCACTGTTAGTGCTGTTTCGGTCAAGGCGGGCGACTCAGTCTCCGTCGGCGACACCCTGCTGACGCTGTGAGGATGGCATGGATAAACTGAATCTGTTGTTGAGTCAGTCGGGTTTCGCGAACCTGACCATCGGCCAGTTGTCGATGATTTTGGTCGGGCTGCTGCTGATCTTTCTGGCGATCCGCAAGGGCTTTGAACCCTTGCTGCTGTTGCCCATCGGCTTCGGCGCCATCCTGGTTAATATTCCCGAAGCCGGCATGTACGCAGCGCCGGTCTATGACGCCGAAGGACACATGTTGGCGGCGGGCGGGCTGCTGTATTACGTCTACCACGTTGGTATCGAAAGTGGGGTTTTCCCGCTGCTGATCTTTATGGGCGTCGGCGCCATGACCGATTTCGGGCCGATGCTGGCGAATCCCAAAACCTTGTTCCTGGGTGCGGCTGCGCAGTTTGGTATTTTCGGTACCATCATCGGCGCGGTCTGGATGAGCTCGATGGGCTGGATGGATTTCTCGCTCACCGACGCCGCCGCCATTGGCATCATCGGTGGTGCTGACGGACCAACGTCCATCTTTATCGCCAGTCGGTTGGCGCCGGAACTGCTCGGTGCCATTGCCGTAGCGGCTTACAGCTATATGGCGCTGGTGCCTTTGATCCAGCCGCCGATCATGCGTCTGCTCACCACCAAGAAAGAACGCGCCATCACCATGACGCAGCTGCGCGTGGTGTCTAAGCGCGAGAAGATCATCTTCCCGTTGTTGGTGTTGGTCCTGGTGGCGTTGTTTCTGCCGTCGGCGACGCCGCTGTTAGGCATGTTCTGTTTCGGTAATCTGATGCGTGAAAGTGGTGTGGTCGAACGCCTGAGCGACACGGCCCAGAATGCGTTGATGAATACCGTGACTATCTTTCTCGGTCTGGCGGTCGGCTCCAAACTCAGTGCCGAGGCGTTCTTGAACGTTGAGACACTGGGTATTCTGTTGCTCGGTCTGGCAGCTTTCTGTGTCGGCACCATGGCTGGCCTGCTGATGGCCAAGCTGATGAACGCCTTCAGCAAAACACCGATCAACCCGCTGATTGGTTCAGCCGGTGTTTCTGCCGTGCCAATGGCCGCGCGGGTGTCCAACAAGGTGGGCCTGGAAGCGAACAACCAGAATTTCCTGCTGATGCACGCCATGGGCCCGAACGTGGCCGGCGTGATTGGTTCAGCCGTGGCTGCCGGTGTGTTGCTGGCCTATTTGGGCTGAAACCGGTCGCTGTCGAATCAACGCCGCCTTCGGGCGGCGTTTTTCGTTCTGGTGAGCTATTTGGTCGCCCGCCCGGCCATGGCATACTGCCGTTTTGATTTTTCCTCTTTAAGGATGGTTCATGGAAATTCTGGCGTCGTTTTCGGCCCTGACCTGGTTCTTTATGGTGGCGATTCTGGGCTTATTGCTGTATTTCCACGGCCCGGTCTATTCAGCTCATACGGCCAACTACACTCCCAGCATCCTCACCTCCATCGGCATCTTCGGTACCTTTATCGGGGTGGCGCTGGGTCTGGCCAGCTTTGATACCAGCGATATTCAGGCCAGTGTGCCCGATCTGCTGAACGGTCTGAAAACTGCCTTCTGGACGTCGATTGCCGGTCTGGCAGGCGCTTTGACGATCAAGTTTCGTTACGCCATTTCCAGCATGAGAGTGCGCGCGCATCGTGAAGCCAAGCAGACGGCGACGATGGACGACCTGGCCTGGCATCTGGAGCGTATTTCCAACCACCTCAGTGGTGAGGAAGATGAAGCGCTGACCGTCATGCTTAAAGATCAGCATCAGGCACAATTGGCGCGTCAGCAGGAAATGGTCGATGTCATCCGTAACTATCAGGCGGATATGACCGAAGCCAACAAGACCGCGCTGCAGGAAGCCATTGGCCATGTGATGCGCGAATTCAACACCCGCATTGAAGAACAATATGGCGAAAACTTCCGCCGTCTGAACGAAGCTGTGGGTCGCATGGCGGAATGGCAGCAGCAGAATCGTGAGCAGATTAACGAGCTGGTTGAGAGCAATAAGATCAGTGCCGAAAGCGCGCGTGCCGGTGCCGAAGCGTTCGAGCGGTTGATCAAGCAGACGCAGTCTTTCACCAGTGTCGCTGAAGATATGGAAACCCTGCTGTCGGCACTGCGCACTCAGAGTGAAAACCTGCGCGATTATCTGTCGACATTCTCGTCTTTGGTGGCCGATGCTCATCAGGGCTTGCCGCAATTGGAAAACCGCATTCTGCAATTGACCGACAGCTTGAGAGATGTGGTGGAAGGCCAGGGCGCCCAGATGCGTCAACTGTTGGAAGATGCCGCCGGCGGCATTCGCGATACCAGCGAGAAGGTGAACGAAGCGCTGGTCAATGGCACCACCACGGCTCAAACCCGTCTGGGCAAGCAGTTAAATGAATTGCTGGAGCGCAATGACGTTCAGATCAAAAAGCTGGATGAAGCCATGGAAGCTGAACTGAACAAGGCACTGAAATCCTTTGGTTATCAGCTGACCGCTTTGTCGGAGAAATTCGTTAACGACTACACGCCGCTGACCGATCGTCTGCATGACCTGATCAAGGTTGCGGAAGCGTCCAAATGAACAGCGATCAGGAACACATCGAACAGGAAGAACATTGGGTCTCGGTCAGTGACTTGATGGCCGGCTTGATGATGGTCTTTCTGCTGGTCGCCATCGTCTTTATGGTCAATGCCGAAATTGAACGCAACAAGGTGCGCGATGTGGCGATTTTGTACGATCGCTTGCGCACCCAGTTGTACCAGGATCTGGTCAATGAATTCGCCCCGGATCTTGATCGTTGGGGCGCGGAAATCGATCCCGACCTGAGCATTCGTTTTAATCGCGAAGAGCTGACCTTCGCTCAGGGCGAAAGCAATTTACGGCCGGAATTTGAAGATATTTTGAGTGAATTTTTCCCGCGTTATCTGCGCATTATTACCTCGGAAAAATACCGTCACGACATTGCCGAAGTGCGCATCGAAGGACACACCTCCAGCGGTTGGGCCGGACAAAGCGAAGACGCCGCCTATATTCTGAATATGGGACTGAGTCAGGCGCGTACCCGTTCAGCGCTCGACTACGTGTTGAATCTGGATGCGGTGGAAAGCGAACGCACTTGGCTGAAACAACATATGACGGCGAACGGTTTGTCGTCCTCGAAACCGGTGCTCAATGCCGATGGCAATGAAGATTCTGACCGTTCCCGGCGCGTCGAATTTCGGGTACGGACCGATGCGGAAAGCCGTATCGCTTCCATTCTTGAGAGCCAGCTGTAATGGAATTGCAGGACTTTCTGGAGTTCGAACCGTTCAACCAATTACGAGCGGCGATGGGTACCGACCAGCTTGGTTATTTCGAGCTGTTCGATCCTAATATTCACCTGACCGGCGAAGAGCGTTCGCTGTTGGAGCGACAGGGTCTGACCTTGCCTCGTCAGCAGGTGGGACGGTTGCTCGATCATACCCTGTGCTATAAAAACAGTCGGGTGGTGCTGGTGGGGCAGGGCTGTTATCACCTGTCACACTGCGAGTCGTTGCAGGCGGATCATGAAGTGACCATTGCCACCAGTATGCAGTCTTTGAGTCCGCTATTGTCCGTTTGTCCGGCTTGTCTGCAGTTACTGGGTTACCAGGGTTACGACGCCCAGAAGGCGCGCAAGGAAGGTTACAATGCCCGGGTGTTGGCAGATTTTGCACTGCCGCAATTTTGGCAGGAGTATCCGCCTTATCCGATCAAGCGTGATCGTGAATTGGTTAAAGCCCTGGATTGAAACCCTGTTTGCTCTGTCACGGATATTCAATCGGGTTCGGTTATACTGCCGCCCCCATTTTTGATGAGGAACCGCATGTCTCGCCTTCGCCTCTTGGTTGTATCTGTTCTGGTTGTGTTGCTCACCGGCTGCGCAGCCCGACAAATACCCGACAATCTGTCCAGCGCCATCCTCGACAGCGACGATCTGCAAACCGTGCAAGACGGCTTGCCCAGCTATCTGCTGATGATTGATGCGCTGGTGGAAACCTATCCTAAAAGCGAAGAGATGAAGCGCACGGCAGCCACCTTGAATGGCGCCTACGCCGGTGTCTTTGTCGAGGTCGAAGCGGTTGAGCGCCGTCAGAACATGACCGCCAAGGCGCTGAATTACGCCTTCGATGCTTTCTGTACTTATGACAAAGATGCCTGTGGTCTGCGCGATGTACCGCCGGACGAGCTGGCCTCCATTCTGACTCAGTGGGATGACGCGGACGACCTGCCGTATCTGTATACAGTGGGTACCACCTGGGCGGGCTATATCCAGGCCCACAGTGATGACTGGCTGGCGGTTGCTGAACTCGGTCAGGCGCAGTCTGTTTTAGAGCAGGCAGTGAGTATTGAGCCGGAGTACGAGAAAGGCACGGCGCTGCTGTATCTGGGCGTTATGAATTCGATTCTGCCGCCGAGTCTGGGTGGTAAGCCGGAAGTCGCTCAGGATTATTTTGAACGTGCGCTGGCTGCAGCTGACGGCGATAACCTCATCATTCAGGTCTATTACGCGTCTCAGTACGCACGCTTGTTGTTTGACCGGGAACTGCACGACCGTTTGCTTCAGGAGGTATTAAGCAGTGATCCCTATGTTGAAGGACTGACTCTGCAGAACATTTATGCGCAGCAAGAGGCCGCTCGTTTGCTGGCCAGTGCTGACGATTATTTTTAAAGGATCTAATTGATGACAACAGCTTTATTGCGCAGTCTGATCACGCTCGCCCTGGTGTCGCTGACGGCTATGGCCAGCGCCGCCACTACCTTGAAAATTTCCACCCAATATCCCGACGGCAACGCTGTGCTCAATGAACTGCGCCGTGCTGGCCAGGCGATTGAGAGCCGAACCGAGGGTCGGGTATCGGTGCGCTTTTACCCTGGCGGTGTCATGGGTGACGACCAGGCGGTTCAGCGTAAGATCCGTATCGGTCAGCTCCACGGCGCTTTGGTGCAAAGCGGTGCTCTGGCCAACGCCTATCGCGATGCGCAAGTATTAAATGCGCCTTTGTTATTTCGCAATTATGACGAAGTGGATGCAGTACGCCGCGAAGTGGACCCCATTATCACCGAGGGTTTGGCCGATAATGGCTGGCTGACATTCGGTTTGATCGAGGCTGGTTTTGCCTATGGCATGAGCCAGAAACCGATTCTGTCGCTGGCCGATCTGGAACAGCAAAAACTCTGGCTGCCGGCGAACGATCCGCTGTCGGAACAGGTTGCGCGGGCGTTCGATATTAATCCTATCGTGCTCAATATTGGCGATGTGTTGACTGGTTTGCAGACCGGGGCGATTGACGCCATCGTGGCGCCTCCAGTTGGTGCGATTACCTTGCAATGGTACAGCCGGCTCGATTATCTGACCGATGCCCCTTTCATGTATACCTACGGCGTTCTGGCCCTGCATGAGCGCGCCTTGCGCGGTGTTTCCGAAGCTGACCTGGCCATTATTCATGATGAATTTACAACCGCCAGTCAGGTGATCGACACCCAGACGCGTGAAGATAATTACCGCGCTCTTGATGCGCTGCAGCAACTGGGGATTGAAGTGTTGCAGCCACAGCCGGAAGACCGCCAGGCATTGGAGCGCGAATCAACACGCGCGACGCAGCGCCTTATTGAAGAAGGTCAGTTTTCCCAGCAGATTTATGATCGTATTGAAGCCTTATTGATGCAGGTGCGCAGCGAATCATGAAATGGCTGTGGCGCTTGGATGCTGGCTTGGCCCGGGTTGAAACCCTGCTGTTGGCAACGACACTCTTTGTCATGATCGGCTTTGCCGTTTTGCAAATCGGCTTGCGCAACCTGTTGGGCACCTCCTGGTTCTGGATCGACCCGGCCAACCGTCTGTTGGTGCTGTGGCTGGCCTTGCTCGGCGCTCTGGTCGCCACCCGCCGTGGTGAACACATCGCTATCGATGCTTTGCGTCATTATGTCAGTGGTCTTTGGGCGGCCATTATTGAGCGCTTGGCTACCGGTTTTGCTGCGCTGCTGACCGGCATTATGGCCTGGCAGTCGACGCGCTTTGTGATCGATGAATATCGCTTCGATACCACCACCTTTGCTGAACTGCCGGCCTGGCCGTTCGAGCTGATCATGCCGATTGCCTTTGGTTTGATGGCACTGCGTTTTGCCGGCCAGGTCGTGACGGGTCGCCCGGAGGTTCGCAATGTCTAGCTTGATGTCGGCCGTTATCGCGGTCTTTGCGGTGCTGGGCGCGCCCTTGTTTGTGGTGATTCTTGCCGCGGCCGCCTGGGGTTTCTGGGCCGCTGGTATCGATCTGATGGTGTTGCCGATCGAACTCTATCGGTTGACCGAAAATACCCTTCTAATGGCGCTGCCGTTGTTTGCCTTTGCCGGTTATTTGCTGAGCGAAAGTCGCACCGCCGATCGGCTGGTACGGGTGTCCAACGCGGCTTTGGGCTGGCTGCCCGGTGGCAGCATTTTGATCGCGCTGCTGGCCTGTGCCTTTTTCACCATGCTGACCGGTGGTTCTGGCGTCACCATCGTAGCCCTCGGTGCGTTGCTGGTGCCGGCGCTGACGCAGGCCGGTTACAGTGAGCGCTTCGCTCTCGGCCTGGTCACCACCTCTGGCAGTTTGGGGTTATTGCTGCCGCCGGCCATTCCGCTGATTCTGTATGGCATCGTCGCCCAGCAGATGGACGTTAGCGGCGTCGCCATTCAGGACCTGTTTCTGGCTGGTCTTATTCCTGCTTTATTAATGATTGTGGCGCTCTGGGGCCTGGGTCTGTGGCAGCAACGCCATCAATCGGTTCCGTTGGTACCTTTTAATGCGCGTGAACTGGGTGCCGCGCTTTGGGAGGCCAAGTGGGAATTGGGCATTCCGGTGATTGTGATCGGCGGTCTGTTCAGCGGCTGGCTGGTGGTATCTGACATTGCTGCCATAACAGCGCTTTATGTGCTGGTTATTGAAGTTCTGGTGTATCGCGAAGTGCCGGTTCGCCGCCTGGGCAGTATTGCAACTGAGGCGATGAAGGTTGTTGGCGGCATTCTGTTGATTCTGGGCGTGGCCTTGGCCTTTACCAACCTGATGATCGATTTGCGGATACCGGATCATGTCTTTGCCTGGGTCAGTACTCATATCGACAGCCGCTGGGCGTTCTTATTATTCCTCAACATAGCTTTGTTGGTGCTTGGCGCCGTTCTGGATATCTTTGCCGCCTTGATCATTATCGTACCGCTGATCCTGCCGGTGGCACTGCAATATGGCATCGACCCGATCCATCTGGGGATTATCTTTGTTGCCAACATGCAGATTGGCTACTTCACGCCACCGGTCGGCATGAATCTATTTATTGCCAGTTACCGGTTTAAGCGCTCCATTACTGAGCTTTATTTAGCGACACTGCCAATGATGCTGGTGCTGATGGCTGTCGTTCTGCTGATCACCTATTGGGAAGGCATGGTGCTTTGGCTGGTGCGTTGAGCGTGACTGGGTAATCTCTAAAAAGTTACGCTAAACGTTTGACTCCATTGAGAAAATCGCTAAAATGCGCAGCACTTTCGGGGGAGCTGAGACGGTGTTAAGTCGCCTAAGTCGCTCGAAAGTGACCAGCCGGAAGGCTTAAAATTTTAGCGTTATGGGTGTGTAGCTTTTATGCCCGTAGGGTGCAGCTGGGGCACGAAGTGCTTAGGCGGCTCTGATAACGCAAAGCCGGAAGGCTATAAATTTAACAGCGTTATGGGTGTGTAGCTTTTATGCCCGTAGGGTGCAGCTGGGGCGCGAAGCGCTTAGGCGGCTCTGGCAACGCAGTCAGCCGGAAGGCTTAAAATTTTAGCGTTATGGGTGTGTAGCTCAGCTGGGAGAGCATCGCCCTTACAAGGCGAGGGTCAGCGGTTCGATCCCGTTCACACCCACCATAACGCGGAGCGGTAGTTCAGTTGGTTAGAATGCCGGCCTGTCACGCCGGAGGTCGCGAGTTCGAGTCTCGTCCGTTCCGCCATTTTTTGTAAGACCTGGAGGCATAGGCCTGGGTCGCGAGCTGGAATGCCAGCCCAGTCGACTCTCGTCCGTTCCGCCATTTCTTCACCTTTAGGTGAAGGCACCCGAGCTTTCCAGCTTAATGGTGCATCAATCTTCTCTGGACCTATGGTCAAGTCGAAGACGGGAGCTGATACCCGCCAAACAGAGTGCAGCGCTTAGCTGATAGTGGAGCGGTAGTTCAGTTGGTTAGAATGCCGGCCTGTCACGCCGGAGGTCGCGAGTTCGAGTCTCGTCCGTTCCGCCA
>NZ_JBEBMU010000004.1:204008-250242 GCF_043196805.1 Saccharospirillum sp. HFRX-2 | reverse complement strand
ATCCCGTTCACACCCACCATAACGCGGAGCGGTAGTTCAGTTGGTTAGAATGCCGGCCTGTCACGCCGGAGGTCGCGGGTTCGAGTCCCGTCCGTTCCGCCATTTTGAAGTCCCTAGGGGTAAACCCGAAGGCAGTGCGAGGTTGAAGACCTTGGTCGCGGTCCGGTGTGCCGGCGCAGTCGAGTCCCGTCCGTTCCGCCATTTCTTTTTCTCCCCTTGCATAGACCCATGTCGCGAGCCGGAATCCCGGCATAGCCGCACTGGTCAGTGCCTTCATCTATTTCCCCGTTTCTCCCATCCTTTTGCTAGTCTCTGATGTAGCAATCAGCACCACTCTGTCCAGACTTGGCAAGCACTTCTCGCTTGACTCCAACCACCCCCTGTGGTGCCATTCGCCGAATTAAAACAACTGTTTGAAACGGGTGAAAGAATCGCCATGTCCAGTGCTTATCCTGCTGTGTTCCAACCTCTCGATGTCGGCCCCTTTACGCTGAAAAACCGGTTCCTGATGGGCTCGATGCACACCGGCCTGGAAGAAGCCAAGGGCGGTTTCGAGCGTATGGCGGCGTTCTATGCCGAACGCGCTCGCGGTGGCGTGGCGTTGATCGTCACCGGTGGCATTTCGCCCAACGATGAAGGTGTAACCTATCCTGGTGGCGCCAAGCTGACCAATGAAGAAGAAGCCAATTCGCACCGCCTGATCACCGAAGCCGTGCATGAAGCCGGTGGCCGCATCTGCATGCAGATCCTGCATACCGGCCGCTATGCCTATGTACCGCACAATGTCTCAGCGTCTTCACTGCAGGCGCCGATCAATCCGTTCCAACCGAAGGAGCTGGACGACGCCGGTGTCGAACGCACCATCGACGACTTTGTCCGTTGCGCCCGCCTGGCCAAGCAAGCCGGCTATGACGGTGTCGAGGTGATGGGCTCGGAAGGCTATTTGATTAATCAGTTTACCGCGCCGCGAACCAACCATCGCGACGACCGCTGGGGCGGCGAGATCGACGGCCGCATCAGCCTGGCCGAACACATCGTGCGTGGCATCCGCGCCGAATGTGGCGATGACTTCCTGGTCGTTTACCGGCTTTCGATGATCGACCTGGTCGAAGACGGCAACACCTGGGATGAGATTGTCGATCAGGCGCACCGCATCGAAGCGGCCGGTGCACACCTGCTCAACACCGGCATCGGCTGGCACGAGGCGAGGGTACCGACCATTGTCACCTCGGTGCCACGCGCGGCTTTTGTGGCGGTGACCGAGCGCATCCGCAACGAAGTCGGCATACCGGTGGTCGCCTGTAACCGCATCAACACCCCGGAGGTGGCCGAGCGCATCGTTGCCAGCGGCCAGGCGGATATGGTGTCGATGGCGCGTCCGTTTCTGGCGGACAGCGATTTCGTCAACAAGGCTGAAGCCGGCGATGCCGACGCCATCAACACCTGCATCGCCTGTAACCAGGCTTGTCTCGATCATGTGTTTGAGTTGAAACCGGCGTCTTGCCTGGTCAATCCGCGCGCCGGCCGGGAAACGGAACTGAATTATCTGCCGACCGACAAGGTCAAGCGTGTTGCTGTGGTCGGTGCCGGCCCCGGTGGATTGTCGGCGGCGACGGTGGCAGCGCAGCGCGGTCACATTGTGACGCTGTTTGATGAGCACGATGTGATCGGTGGTCAGTTCAATCTGGCGCGGCGTATTCCCGGCAAGGAAGAATTCAGCGAGACGTTGCGCTACTTCCGGACTCAACTGGAACGGTTGGGTGTCGAGCAGAAGCTGGGTCGCAAGGTTGGCGCTGATGAACTGGCGGCGTTTGATGAAGTGATCGTCGCCACCGGCATCGTACCGCGCACACCGGCCATTGACGGGATCGATCATCCATCGGTGGTGTCTTACGTGGATCTGGTTTCCGGCAAGGTCGCACCCGGCAAGAAAGTCGCCATTGTCGGCGCCGGTGGTATTGGTTTCGACGTTGGCGAAGTACTGGTTCATGGCGAGCATAGCCCGAGTCTGGATATCGAGGCCTTCGCGCGTGAATGGGGTGTCGATTTCAGTGTCGCCGGCCGCGGTGGTCTGATCGCACCGCAGCCCGAACCGAGCCCGCGTCAGGTCTGGCTGTTGCAGCGCAAGTCATCGAAGCTGGGCAAAAATCTGGGCAAGACCACCGGCTGGGTGCATCGCGCTACTTTGAAACAGAAGGGCGTCGAATTTCTCTCTGGTGTCGACTACCAGCGTATCGATGACGAGGGTCTGCATGTTCTGGTTGATGGCGAAGCCAGAACACTGCCGGTCGACCAGATTGTTATCTGCGCCGGCCAGGAATCGCGTCTCGATTTGTTCGAGGCATTGGAAGCCGCAGGCAAAAGCTCACATCGCATCGGCGGCGCCTTCAAGGCCGGCGAGCTGGATGCCAAGCGCGCCATTCGCCAGGGCGCAGAGGTAGCGGCAGAGCTGTAATACCTAAGCCGGTCAAACAGACCGGCTGTGTTACACTGCGCGCCTTTCATTCAGCCAGAGATTTTCATGGCCAAGATTAATTGGTTCCCCGGCCACATGGCCAAGGCGCGGCGTCAGATCGGCGAGTTGATGCCGAAGATCGATGTGGTTATCGAAATCCTCGACGCCCGCCTGCCACAGTCCAGCATGAACCCCATTCTCGGTCAGGTGCGCGGCGATAAGCCGGTGGTGCGCCTGCTGTCGAAAGTCGATCTGGCCGACCCGGAGATCACCGAAGCCTGGCGTCGGCATTTCAGCGAAGAGCACAACATCAGTGTGTTGCCGCTGGAGATCACCGACCGTCGTCAAATCAAACGCGTGCCCGATCTGTGCCGCAAGCTGGCGCCCTACCGAGGCGGCGTCGGCAAGCCGGTGCGCGCCCTGGTGATGGGCATTCCCAATGTGGGTAAATCGACCTTGCTCAATGGCCTCGCCGGCCGGCGTATCGCCAAAGTCGGCGACGAACCGGCCGTCACTCGCCGTCAGCAACGTATCCAGATCGCTGATGATTTCACGTTGATGGATACCCCCGGGGTGATGTGGCCGTCACCGGACAGCGAAGTCGGTGGTTACCGCTTGGCTGCCTCCGGCGCGATTCGCGATACCGCCGTCGAATACGAAGACATCGCCCTGTTCGCAGTCGATTACCTGATGCAGCGCTATCCTGAGCGCCTGCAGGAACGCTACAAGCTCAAGGAACTGCCCGACAGCGCCATGGACTGCATGGCCGCCATCGCCCGTCAACGCGCCTGTGCGCCGGGTGGACACGTTGATTGGCATAGAGTCAGTGAGATTGTGCTGAAGGAATTGCGTGGTGGGGTGTTGGGTCGGATCAGTCTGGAAGAGCCGGGGCGGGAAGTGCCGTATCGGGATTTGGAAGAAGACGCTTAGTCGAGCTCCGTCTCTCCCATCAAGGCTCTGATATGCACCTCAGCGCTGTCCGCCAATGCCTTGAGGTGATAACCGCCTTCCAGCATCGAGACGATGCGCCCGTCACAGACTTCCTCGGCCACTTCGACGATGCGTCGGGTAATCCAGTCGTAGTCTTCGGTTTGCCAGTTCAATTGACCCATCGGATCGAGCGTATGGGCGTCGAAGCCGGCGGAGATAAAGATCATCTCTGGCTGGTGTGCCAGCAGCGCCGGCTTCCAGCGCGCTTCCCAGTCGGCTTTTAGATCATCGGCGGTGGCGAAGGTGATTTGCGGCGACAGCACGATGTGCGGATGCTCGCTGGCCCAGTGCGAATTCGGGTAGAACGGATGCTGGAAGCTGGAGCAGACCAGGATTTCCGGCCGGCTTTCGAAAGCTTCGATGGTGCCGTTGCACTGGTGGACATCGAAGTCGATGATGGCGACGCGTTTCAGGCCATGCTCGGCAATGGCATGAGCGGCGGCTACGGCGATGTTGTTGAAGAAGCAGAAACCCATGGTGACGTCGGGTTCGGCGTGGTGGCCAGGCGGGCGGATGGCGCAGAAGGCGCGCTGGTATTCGCCGGCCATAATGGCGTCGACAGCACCGGTGCCGGCACCGACGGCGCGATAGGCGGCTTCCCAGGTGTATGGACCCATCAGCGTATCGGGGTCGGCCTGAATCAGCCCGTGTTTCGGGCTGATGCGGTCGAGCTGTTCGATATAGATATCGCTGTGCACGCGGCGCACAGTTTCCGGGCCATCGAGGCGGGCTTCGCGAACAATCAGTTGGTTGACCAGGCCGGTTTCATCGAGCCGGTTGAGGATGGCTTCGAGGCGCTGCGGCGATTCCGGATGACCTTCGCCCATGTCGTGCAGCTGGCAAACCGGATGCTGGATGAGCGCTGTTCGAGTCATGCGGACGGTCCATTGAAAGGCAAGGCAGTATAAGGCTAGTCTTGTCGCGATTCATCCCGACTTTGGTGGTACCGTGCCCGACCTCAGTGCCTTTTTCCAGCCCAAGAGCGTTGCTGTTCTGGGTGCCTCTGAACGACCCGGCAGTATGGGCGCTGTGGTCACCACCAACTTGAAAGACGCTGGCTTCGAAGGCCGCATTTACGGCGTTAACCTCAAAGGTTACGACAGCGTTTACGGCTTCCCTTGTTATCGCTATGTCCGCCAGATTCCGGATCCGGTTGATCTGGCGCTGATCTGTTTGCCGCCGGAAACTATTTTGCGCGTTTTGCCGCAACTTGGCCGTAAAGGCATTAAGGCAGCGATTATTCTGACTGGCGGCCTGTCGCGGCGCCTGGCGGTGGAACAGAAACGCCGTCACCAGCGTATTGAAGAGCTGGCGCGCGAGCTGAATATCCGCGTGCTCGGCCCGCATTGTCTGGGTGTGCTGGTGCCGGATGCGCACCTGAATGCGAGTTTCGCGCATCTGAATGCGCAACCCGGGCGTTCGGCTTATGTCGGTCATTCGGCGGCGCTGGGTTCGGCCTTGTTGGATTGGGCCGGAGCCCGTGGGATCGGCTTCTCGCACTTTCTTACCGCCGGTTCCAGCGCTGATCTGCGCATCTCTGATATCGTCGATCATCTGTCCACCGATCGCCGCGTGCGCGCCATTCTGATTCATCTGGAGCAGATCCGTGACGCCAACCGTTTGTTGATTGCCATGCGGGCGGCGGCGCGTTCGAAAAAGGTGCTGGCGATCCGCACTCAGGTACAGGACAAATTACCGCCGGGTCTGATCGATCGTCGCGCCGTCGACGACGAATTCTTCGCCCGCGCCGGTGTGCTGCAGGTCGATAGCGTCGATGGTTTGTTCAGCGGCCTGGAGGTGCTGTCGCGGGCGCGGCCGTTGCACCGTCCTAACCTGGCCATCGTCAGCAATGGCCTGGGTCCGGCGATGCTGGCACGGCAGCAGTTGCAGGCGCTCGGTGGACAGTTGGCGCCGGTCGACAAGGTCAGCGAGCGTCTGACCGATCTGTGGTATGCCGACGAAACCGGCTACAACCCGGCCATCCTGCCGGCCAACGCCAGCGGCGACGACTATGTGCGGGTGCTGACTGAGTTGGAAAAAGAAGGCGCCATTGGCGGCATTCTGGTGGTGCACGGCCCCAACCGACGCTCCGACCCGACTGAGGTGTCGAAAAAACTGCTGCCCTGGGTTAAGCGCAGTCGGCGACTGGTGCTGACCTGCTTTTTGGGCGGCGTCAGTATTGGCCCGGCCCGAGCCGCCTTTGATGCCGCTGGCCTGCTGAATTTCGATTCGCCCAACGACGCCGTCGAGGCGTTTTTTACCCTGGCCAAACACGAAATGGCGCAAGAACGCCTGCGTGAGACGCCAACATCCTTGGCGCTGGGTTTTCAGCCCGATCGCGATCAGGCGTTACAGCTGTTCCGACAGGCAGAGGAAAACAAACGACGCTATTTCACTTGGGCCGAAGCGCGAATGTTGATGCGGCTTTATGGTTTCCAAATGGTCGATTCCACCTTTGGTGTCGACTTCGACCGGGTGCTGGAACGACTGACCGGGCGCTATTTTCCGGCCTCGCTGCGTCTGGTTCATGAGGCCTATTGCTATCCCTTTGCCTACAACGAAACGCCTGCCGAACGTTGGCGTGGTGTGCGTATCGAATTGAATTCTGCGGAAGAATTACGGCAGGCGCGGGCTGAGCTGGAAGCTGAAAAAGCCGAGCGTTTTCCCAACAGTCGTACTCTCGGTTGGGGCGTACAACCGATGCGGCGCAAGATCGATCATCTGCAATTCAGTCTCGGTATGACGCGCGATGAAGCCTACGGGCCGTTGATTTTGTTTGGCGAAGGCGGCTCGCGCGCCGACATGCTGGCCGACCGTCAGGTGGCATTGCCGCCGCTCAACGCCAGTCTGGCGCGGCAAATGATTCAGCGCTCACACGGTTATCAGGTTCTGGCGGAGCGTTCTGATCATCTGGAAAAAGATCTGGCGCGGTTGACCCGGGCGTTGAAGACGCTGTCGCAGATGGTCATCGATCTGCCTGAACTGGCCGGGCTGGAAGTGAATATTCTGTTGCAGCCGGGTGAGGAATTATTGGTTTTGGGTGTCGCTGCCTGCCGTGGTCCGGCTCAGCGTCCGGCCTTGAATCCCTATCCGAGCGAACTGGTTGACCGTCTGAGCCTGAAAGATGAGCGTTCGGTGCTGATCCGTCCGATTCGCGGTGAAGACGAGCCGTTATTGAAAGCCTTCTACGGTGGCTTTGACAGCGAAGCCCTGCGTTTGCGCTTTTTCGGCAGCCGCCTGCATTTTGAACATCGTGAACTGGCGACTCTGTGTCAGATCGATTACCGCCGGGAAATGGTCTTTGTGGCGCTCATCGATGGCGCCATCGTCGGTGAAATGCGGCTCTGGACCGATGTGAACACCAACGAACTGGAGTTCGCCATCATGGTGTTGCCGAAGTTTCAGGGCAGCGGTCTGGCCGGTCAGTTGATGCGTAAGACGCTCGACTACGGCCGAGCTCAGGGCGTGGATCGGATCGTTGCCGATGTGTTGGCGGAAAATCAGCCCATGCTCGGTCTTGGCCGGCATTTTGGGTTTAGCGTCGAACCCGACGAAGAGGGTGTGGTTCGGCTAGTCTTGCCGCTGAAGGCGGATTAAGGAGTGCGCTTGTGTTGTATGAATTAGGCCAGCACCGGATTGAACTGCCTGGCTCGGCGCCGGCAGTCAGTTCGGATGATCGGTTATTGCTGTGGCAAGACGGCGAATTGGTCAGCCCGGAGGATAACTGGGTGCAGCAGCGCAGCGAGTGGTCAGCGCATCCATTACTGAATGAAGAATTTGTCGGCTTGTTGGATGGACATGCTTATTACACCGCTCAGCTGGATAGTACCGAAAGCTGGCCTCGATTGGGCTTAAGAGACATCGGCCTGCGCAGTGAAACGGCCTTTATGCTGGCGGCGCGCGCCCGTGGTTTGTTGGATTGGCGTCGTCAGCATCGGTTTTGTGGCCAGTGCGGCCAGACGACAACCAGATTGCCGGGCGAGTCGGCCATGGTCTGTGAGCCCTGCAAGCTGCGCTTTTACCCGCGTGTCAGCCCTTGCGTCATTGTACTGATTACCCGCGGGCCGGAAGTGCTGCTGGCTCAGGGCGTGCGTCATCGCAGTTCCGGCTGGTACAGCACCCTGGCAGGTTTTGTCGAGACTGGTGAGTCGCTGGAGCAGGCGGTACACCGCGAAATCCGCGAGGAAGTCGGCGTCGAAGTGACCAATCTGCGCTACCAGGGCAGCCAGACCTGGCCGTTCCCGCATCAGTTGATGCTCGGCTTCTGGGCCGACTACGCCGGTGGCGACATCGTTCCGGAACCAGGTGAAATTGCCGATGCGCAGTGGTTTCACGTCGACCAGCTGCCGCAATTCCCGCCCGGTTTTTCCATTGCCGGCTATATGATCGAGGCTTACCGGCGTTCCTGGTCGTCCGCTGAGGCGCCATTTTCCGGATGAGCGCGTAAGTCTTGACGCACGAACCAAGCAATGCCGCCGAAGAAGGCGAACATCAGAGCCACAGTGACTAAGCCAGCGATAACTACAGTGTCGAAATACATGGTTGGAACCCCTTGGACTGGAGGATGTGTATCAGTCTAGGGGAGGTCGGGATGGGGCTATTGATGTGGATCAAGGCCGCGCCGGCGGCCAGTTGATCTAGATCAATTCAGGCGCTGATGCCCAGTTCCAGGCGCTCGCAGTCGGCCAGAGAGGCCATCTGGGTCAGCGCAGTCAGGTCGACGATTTCGATATCCCGCGCACTGCTGCTATCGGCCAGGATGCCCTGGCGCTGGAAACGGGTGAATACGCGGCTAACGGTCTCTACCGCCATGCCCAGATAGTTGGCAATGTCGCTGCGCGCCATGGTCAGCCGGAACTGGGTGCCGGAGTAGCCCCGGCGGCGGAAGCGGGCAGCGAGGTTGAGCAGGAAGGAGGCGATGCGTTCTTCGGCGCTCTTCTTGCTCAGCAGCAACATCATTTGTTGGTCTTCACGCAGTTCGCGACCCATCAAACGCAGCAGTTGACGACGCAACTCTGGCAACTGGCCCGATAACGCATCCAGACGATCAACCGGAATTTCACAAACGTTGGTGGTTTCCAGGGCGCGGGCTGTGGCTGGGTAAACCGGAGAGTCGTAGGCGTCCAGGCCAACCAGTTCGCTGGCCAGATGGAAGCCGGTGATCTGTTCATCACCTTCCTGAGTCAGGGTATAGGTTTTAACGGTACCGGTCCGTACGGCAAAGACCGAATTGAAAGGTTCACCCTGCGCAAACAGTAACTCGCCTTTTTTGATCGGTCGGCCACGGCGGATGATCGCATCCAGTTTGTCCATTTCACTGGTTTTCAGTGACAGCGGCAGGCACAACGGATGCAGACTGCAATTGCTGCAGTGAGTGGTCAGCGACATCGTTTCTCTCCCGTCCAAGGGTGGGATAATCACCTTCCTACAGCCAGAGTAGAACGCCGATTATCTGTTGTTCGCCATCTTAGCCGAAACCGTCGTGCTGTACAGGGTTGTGGCTCAATCGTCGTTCGACGGAACCCAGGTATTGACGCGGGTTTGCGCCATTGGGCTGTATTCACTGCCCTCATTAACCGGCGCTAATGGGATGCCCGTCGCCTGTAGCGACAGAAAATCGAATTGTTCACGGTCCGCCAGTTGGGACGGTGCGATGTTCTGGATGGACCGAAAAATATTTTCGACGCGGCCCGGATGCTGTTTTTCCCAGTCGCGCAGCATGGCTTTGATGGATTGACGCTGCAGATTGTCCTGCGAACCACAGAGGTTGCATGGAATGATCGGGAATTCACGCTCGATGGCGTATTGCTCGATATCGCTTTCGCGGCAATAGGCCAACGGCCGGATCAACACGTTGGTGCCACTGTCGGACAACAGCTTGGGGGGCATGGCTTTAAGCTTGCCGCCGTGAAACATGTTCAGAAACAGCGTTTCCAGAATGTCGTCGCGATGGTGGCCTAAGGCAACCTTGGTGGCGCCGATCTGGTCAGCAAAGGCGTAGAGCGTGCTGCGCCGCAGCCGCGAACAGATGCCACAGGTGGTTTTACCTTCGGGCACCATTTCCTGAACCACGCTGTAAGTATCGCGTTCCAGGATGTGATAAGGCACGCCCAGGTTTTTCAGGTACTCCGGCAGGATGTGTTCCGGGAAACCCGGTTGTTTCTGGTCCAGATTGACGGCCACCAGCTTGAAGTCGACCGGGGCGCTGCGCTGCAGGCTGATCAGGATATCGAGCATGGTGTAGGAATCTTTGCCGCCGGACAGGCAGACCATGATGGTGTCGCCGTCTTCAATCATGTTGAAGTCAGCGATGGCGCGGCCGGTTTCCCGGCGCAAGCGTTTTTGCAGCTTGTTGAATTCGGTGCGCGATTTTTTCTCAGCGAGGGTCTGGGCAGTCATGGACAATCGGGTGGCTCGGGGTTGGGCGCGTGTTCTACCACCTCAGACGCCGAGGGACAAGTGTTGTCGTGAAATCAGGCGGCCTGTTCAGAGGGTTCCATCGAATAGACGCGCCGGAACGGCCGGTCGTCAACCCGGTGGCCGCGATGACAGGCCTGACGCCACAGTTCGACCGCCTGGTCGCTGTCCAGAACGGGAACCTCACCGCCGGCATAAAAGCGGGCGTTCAAGGCCGCCAGGGCCGTGGCATAACCCCAGTTCAGGCTGAGTTCCTGGTGAGGATCTTTAAGAAAGCAGCGTTGGCTGGCCAGGCCACGAATCTGACAGGCCAGTTCCGGCCATTGCGCGATGTATTCATCCCAGACGCGTTTGTGTTGCCAGGCGGTCATGCCGAACGGGCCATAGCGGTTGCTGCTGCGACGTTGTTGTTCAGCGCCAGCGACCGCATCGAGCCAGGCCGGCAGGCCCGGATCGGTTAATTGCGCCAGATGCAGCGCCGGTTCGATTACGCAGCTTTTCAAATCCAGACAATACGCCGTCATAGCGGACACCTCCTGAGGTTCGCAGTCAGCCTGCAAAAATCGGGCTGAACTCGACCTGAACTGCCTATATCTGGGTTAACGGCCGACGCTTTCAAGGCTGAAGCGGGTGCGCTGCTGAAACAGCTCGGGCAATTCATCGGCGAGTAGTGCATCGATGCGCGGTGGCAGGTGGTGATCGTCCATGGCGCGAGGGTACTGCGGTGCCAGACGGTCATCGCTCAGGTGTTGCCAGGGACCGGTGGAGTGCAGAAAGCGGCGGGCGAAGTCTTCACCGTAGCTGAGGCAGCCGTGCAGGATGACATCGACATAGGTCTGCATAATCGGTCGATGCGGTTGCGGTGTTTCGCTGGAATAACCGACATAAGCCCACAAGGGTAATTCCATTGGTAAGGACTGCTGGCCGAGCGAGCGCACCTCGGACCAGTCGATGCGATGCCGGTCATAACCCTGTTCACGTTCATCAAAGCGCGCCAGGTTGGCGTCATCGACGATAAAGACGACGCCGTTGCAGCGGCTGTCCGGATTCAGGTGAGCACCGACAGCAGTAGCGCCATAATCCGGTACCGGCACTGACCAGCGGCGCTCAATGCCGTCGATTTCCACGGCCAGGGCATCGCCACCGATACCCGTGCGGCGCCGACTGTCGGCGCTGATCAAACTGCCATAACCGAAAATGGCCTGCATCCTTACATCACCCCCAGCATGCGTGCGGAATTGAACATCAGCCAGCCGGCAAAAAACAACAGCGTCGCACCGATCAGGGCGCGTAGCGCGGGGCGCCGTAACCAGCCATTCAGCTGTTGGCTGAAGGCGCCGGTGGCGAGCATGGCCGGTAGCGTACCGACACCAAAGGCCAGCATCAAAGCCGCACTGCCCAAGGCATCGGCTTGGGTCGCTGCGTAACCCAGGGCGGTATAAACCAGGCCGCAGGGCAGTAATCCCCAAATCATGCCGACCGGATAAGCCTGAAGCGGATGGCGTAACGGCAGCCAGCGCCGGGCCAGCGGTTGCAAGCGGCGCCACAGCGGGAGCGCCAGCTTCTCCAACTGAGTGATCCAGGGTTTGATGTTCAAATAATACAGCGCGATCAACATCAGAAGTGCAGCGGCGATCAAACGCAGAATAGGGGTGGCGGAGGCGGGCAACCAATGCAGACCGGCGCCGATCAGCAGGCCGAGCAGGGCGTAGGTGGAAATGCGCCCTAAATTATAAAACAGCAGGCTGCCCGAGCCCTGGCTGTGCAATCCCAACGCCAGCGTAATGCCTCCGCACATGCCCAGACAGTGGCCGGCAGAAATCAGCCCGATCAGGGCCGCAGAGAGCAGATCAGCGATCACGGTGGGACTTATGGTCGTCGGGAATCATGTCGTCATCGTCGTCGAAGAGGATGCGCTGGGCCGGGCTGTCCAGATCGTCGTATTGGCCGGAGCGCACCGTCCACCAGAACAGGCCGCCGCCGATCAGCAGCAGGAAACCGGTGATGGGCAGCAAAAGCAGCAGAATATCCATGGCTTAATTCAAACGTCTCAGTCGCAATGCATTGAGCACGACCAGCAAGGAGCTGGCCGACATACCAATAGCCGCTTGCCAGGGTGTTACCCAGCCCAAAGCAGCCAAGGGGAGGGCGACGCCATTGTACACCAGAGCCCAGATCAAATTCTGGCGAATGATGCGCCGGGTCTTGCGCGCGGCCCTGACGGCCGCTGCCAGCACGGTCAGTTTGTCGTTCAGCAAGAGTGCATCTGAAGCTTGCTTGGCCAGATCGGTACCCGAGGCCAGGGCGATGGAAACCGGTGCACCGGCCAGCACCGGCGCATCGTTGATGCCATCGCCGACCATGGCGATGCGCCAGCCGTCGTCCTGTTGTTGATGCAACCAACTTAGCTTATCCGCCGGGCTTAACCCTGAACGGTAGTCTCCGCTCAGCGATAAAGCGTTCAAGCGCGCATCGGGCATGGGGTTGGGATCACCAGTCAGGACATGGCAGCGCAGACCCAAGTCGGCCAATTGCTGTAACGCCGGTGCGGCGGTGGCGCGTAATTCGTCCGCCAGCTGGAACCGAGCCAGGGCGATTCCGTTATGGCTGAGCCACAAAGTACCCGATGTTTGGGTGTCTTGATTCGGTTCACTCAGTGCAAAGGCAGCGCTGCCCAGACGGTATTCACCGCTGCTATCGCGTCCGGAAACGCCTTGCGACGGGTGCAAGGTTCGCTCGTTTAGCAAAGGTAACGATGCACCAGCAGCGGCTTCTCGAAAGGCCCGGGCCAGAGGGTGATCGCTGTCGGCTTCCAGAGCGGCGGCCAGTTCGATCAGTTCCGCAACACTGTGCTGTGCCGATGGCTGTACTGCTGTCTGTACCAGTCGAAACCGGCCTTCGGTCAGGGTGCCGGTCTTGTCGAAGGCAAGATCGGTGATATCAGCCAAGCGTTCCAGGGTATGGCCGCGGGTGACGATCATGCCTTCTTTGGCCAGGCTTTGCGTGGCCTGCGCCAGGACAGTAGGCGTTGCCAGGCTTAGCGCGCAGGGGCAGGTGACGACCAGCACGCTGATGACGATCCAGAAGGCGCGGTCCGGGTCGATCCACAGCCAGGCCAGACCAATCAGCGCGGTGATGATCAAAGTGGTCCAGACAAAATGCCGGGCACCGCGATCGGCCAGTTCCGCCAGGCGCGGTTTTTCGCTGGCGGCTTGTTCGAGCAGTTGCGTGAGGGCCGAAGCGGAGCTGTCGGCGCCGAGTCGTTCAACCTCGATTTCCACCGCCTGGCTGAGGTTGGTGGTGCCCGCCAGTACCGCATCGCCGCTGGCTTTTGGTTGAGGCGCAACTTCCCCGGTCAGCCGCGCTTCGTCGAATTCGCTGGCGCCACTGACGACACGGCCATCTACCGGGCAGAGTTCGCCGGCGCGGACCTGAATGCGTTCGCCGATAACCAGGTCGCGTACCGCCTTTTGCTCAAAGTCATCACCCTGGCGCACCCGGCAGGTGGGCGGCAGCTGGCGCGCCAGTGCATTGCTGGAGGCGTGGACAGAGGTGCGGGCGCGAAATTCCAGAAAACGGCCCAGCACCAGAAAGAAGGTGAACATCGATACCGATTCGAAATAGACCTCACCCTGGCGGGTCAGGGTGGCCCAGACGCTGGCGGCGAAAGCGCCACCGATGGCCAGCGACACCGACACATCCATGCTCAGACTGCGCGCTCGAATAGACCGCCAGGCGGCGGTGAAAAAGGGGCCGGCGCCGATGATGACGACCGGCAGGGTGATCAGCAGCGAGGTCCAGCGCAGCCAGTGCACATAGGTCGCTTCGATACTGCCGCTGTACAGCGCCACCGCATTCATCATCGCCTGCATCATGCCAATGCCGGCCACGCCCAGACGCAATAAATAACGTCGTCCGGTGCGCTGACGCAGCGCTTCCTCGGCGTCGGCCTGGTACGGCTGAGCGCGATAACCGAGTGAATGCAGTGCAATAAACAGCGTCGACAAAACAGCTTCGCCGGGTTGCCAGCGCAGCAGCAAACGGTGAGTGGTCTGATTAAACCGGGCCTCGGCAACGCCAGCTTGTTGATGCAGTCGCTTCTCGATCAACCAGCTGCAGGCGGCGCAACTGACGCCATCGATCATTAACGTCGCTTCGCATTGGCCGGAATCGAGCTGGCGTACAAAATCGGCCTGGACATCATCGCGGTCGTAGAGCGCCAGCTGTTCGCGGTCACGCTCACTGACCGGTGGTGCGGCCGGGGTCTGGTCGGGATCGTGGAAGCGGTAATACTCGCCCAGGCCGCTATCGATAATGGTCTGGGCAGCGGCCAGACAGCCGACGCAACAGAAAACCCGGGCCTCGCCGCCTACCTCGAGCTGAAAACGCTCATCGAAGGCCGGCAGACCGCAATGAAAGCAGGCCTGCGCCATTAGAGTTTGGGCGCAAGCCTGATAATGCTGCGATCGGGCAGGGTGGCTTCGCCGTGCAAGCGCCAATTGGCCTGATCACCAACCGGTTCCAGAATCAGCTGGCGTGTTTCGGTGACGACTTCAGGCAAGGTACCCAGGTAGCGACCATCGGGCTGACGCTCGAGTTGCACGCTGACGTCCCAGCTGGCTCGTGTTGGGAAGGCATAGGTGAGCTGGAGGGTATTCGGAATCGGATCCAGATTGCCTTCCAGGCGCAGCTGCACGCGCTCGCCGAGCGTCTGCAACTGGGCGCTGAGATCGTGCTCGGCCGCCCATTGCGACTGGGTGTTGCGTTCAATAACCGTCATGCCGTCCTCGTAGTAATTATCGAGGATGGCGCCGTCGTTGGTCTGGATGGCAATGGGGATCAACCAGGCCCAGAAACTGACCACGGCGATGATCGGCGCCAGGATGAACCAGATCCAGAATTCACGGTACCAGGGTTTGCGAGCGCTCGTGTTCACGTCAGTGTTCTCCTAAACCGTCTATTAAAACCGGGCCGGGCCAAAGAAACGGCTCTCCGCCTCGACGCTCTGGCTTGGGTCGTCGACGGCGACAGCGGTGAAATGAATTTCGTTATTGGGCAGTTGTAACTGATTGGGGTCGATCAGCAGACGCACGGGTAATTGCACCACACCGCCGGCGGTGACGCTGATCACGTCCGGTGCCAGCAGTTGCAAACCGTCCAGACCATCGACGCTGAGGCGATAACGCCGATCCTGCTCTGTCATATTCATCAGACTGATCTGATAGGAGTTTTCCACCAGCCCGGCGGGCGTCATGCGGTGCAGCGCACCCCGGCCGCGTTCTATGGACAGATCCATGGGAATACGGGTGGCGATGACCCAACTGAACAGCCCGATCATGACCGCCAGCGCCAGCGCATAGCCGATCAGGCGGGGTCTGAGGATACGGCTGGGTTTGCCTTCCAGGCTGTTTTCGGTGGTGTAGCGGATCAGGCCGGGCTCGTAGCCCATCTTATCCATGACCGAATCGCAGGCATCAATACAGGCGGCGCAGCCGATGCATTCGTATTGCAGGCCATCACGGATATCGATACCGGTCGGGCAGACCTGAACGCACAGTTCGCAATCGATGCAATCACCCAGACCAGCATCTTCTGGTTTGATGCCGCGCTTGCGCGCCCCTCTGGGTTCGCCGCGTTTTTCGTCGTAGCTGACGATCAGGGTGTCCTGATCGAACATCACCGCCTGGAAGCGGGCGTAAGGACACATATAGATGCACACCTGTTCACGCAACCAGCCGGCGTTGCCGTAGGTCGCCAGCGTGAAGAAGGCGATCCAGAAAATGGCCCAGCCACCGGCGCTAAAACCGGCCAGTTGCGGCAGCAGTTCTTTCACCGGTACGAAATAGCCGACGAAGGTGATGGCGGTAATCAGTGCTACTGCCAGCCAGAGCAGATGCTTGGCAGCTTTGCGCGCGAACTTCTGAGCGGTCATGGGTTGATCATCGAGTTTGATGCGGGCGTTGCGTTTGCCCTCGGTCTTTTCCTCGATAAACATGAAGATCCAGGTCCAGGCGCTTTGCGGGCAGGTGTAACCGCACCAGACCCGGCCGGCGAAGACGGTGACCAAAAACAGCGCAAAGGCGCAGATGATCAGCGCCCAGGACAACAACATAAAGTCCTGCGGCCAGAAGGTGATGCCGAAGATATGGAACTGGCGCGCGGGCAGGTCGAACAGCACGGCCTGGCGACCGTTCCAGTCCAGCCAGAGGGTGCCAAAGTAAAGCGCGAACAGGGCTGCGCCCCCGTAGACTCTCAGGTTTCGATAAAAACCTTTGATGCGGCGGACGTAGATTTTTTCCCTTTCTTGATACAGGTCGACGGTCGTTACGGCGTCGTCCGTGACGTCTTTGACCTCTATTTTATCGGTCATGTTTTTTGGGGGATCAGGATTGGTTTGGGAAGGGCGGGCACGCCCGACCTTTCCAAGCCAGTCCGGGGTGCGTGGGCACGCACCCCGTTGGTTAGTTATTGCTGCTCCAGCTCTTGCTCTTGGCTAAGGCTGTAGACGTAGCCAGCAACGATATGCACGCGCTCTTCGCCGAGCACGTTGGCCCAATCCGGCATCCGTCCAGAGCGACCATGTTCCAAGGTGTACTGAACGGAATCGCGCAGACTTTCACCTGGAATTCGGTACAACCAGATATCGTCGGTCAGGTTGGGAGCACCAATGTTGGGCTGGCCAGCGGCAATGCTGCCGCGACCGTCCTGGCCATGGCAGGCAACACAGCTGGCATTGAACAGGGCTTGCCCCTGAGTGGCCAGGTTGGTGTTGACCTCGTCCTGACCAGACAGCTGCATGACGTACTCAGTCACTGCACGCACACCGCTGGCGCCAAGGGCATCACCCCAGGCCGGCATCTGACCACTGCGACCAGCCATAATGGTGGTCTTGATGGTGTCACCCTCGCCGCCGTAGAGCCAATCGTCATCGGTCAGGTTAGGAAAACCGTAGCTGCCGGTGCCAGCCTGGCCGTGGCACAGGGCGCAGTTGTCTTCGAACAGACGCTGACCGACGCGCATGGCTTGAGGGTAGTCGTGCAATTTTTCGACCGGAACCGAGGCCAGACGCTGGTAGATTTCGCCATAGCGGCGCTCATGGGCAACCTGATCGGCGGTCAATTCACCCACAGAGGTCCAGCCCAGTACGCCTTTCCAGTTACCCACCGGCATAGCGATGAGATAGCACACCGCAAAGATGATGGTCAGCCAGAACAGGTTCAGCCACCACTTGGGCAGAGGATTGTTGTATTCCTCAATGCCATCAAACTGGTGACCCGTGGTCTGAGCGCCTTCACCGCCCGGATCGGGCATCCGTCGAGTAAAATAAAGCAGCGCGACGATGCCCACCAGAAAGACGGTGGTGATTGCAATAATGTAGAAACTCCAAAAGCTACTCATCGTCATTCCTCTTCTTGTCCGAGGCGGCGTCCATCTGTTCGTCGCGTTCGGCGAACGGCAGGTTGGCCGCATCGTCAAAACGTGCTTTGCGCTTACTGGAGTAGGCCCAGAACACCACGCCAAAGAAAGCGATCATGGTGAATACGGTGGCCAGTCCGCGCCAAGTATTGATATCCATGACAGTCCCCTAGCGACCGGTTACGACGGTACCGAGGTGCTGCAGATAAGCGACCAGGGCGTCGATTTCGGTGGTTCCAGCTACGGCTTCCTGAGCACCAGCGATCTGTTCGTCGGTGTAAGGCACACCAACGGTACGCAGGGCGCGCATCTTGGCCGCCGTATGTTCACCATCCAGAGTGCGTTCGAACAGCCAGGGGAAAGCCGGCATGTTGGACTCGGGAACAACAGAGCGCGGATTGTAAAGGTGCGCTTTATGCCACTCATCGCTGTAACGTTCGCCGACACGGGCAAGGTCCGGGCCGGTGCGCTTGGAACCCCACAGGAAGGGATGCTCGTAAACCATCTCGCCAGCCTGGGAGTAAGGACCGTAGCGCTCAACTTCAGCGCGCAGCGGGCGTACCATCTGGGTGTGGCAGACATGGCAGCCTTCGCGAATGTAGATATCGCGACCTTCCAGCTGAACCGCGGTGTAAGGTTCCAGACCTTCGACCGGTTCGGTGGTGTCGTTGATGAAGAAGAGCGGCACGATTTCGACCAGACCGCCAAAGCTGATGGCGATGACGACCAGAAAGGCCATCAAGCCAACGTTCTTTTCAACCTTTTCGTGTTGCATCTTATGTCCTACCTATCAAGCGGCCTGGGGCGCGGGTTCAGCCTGAGTCGCCTGATCATTGCGCACAGTGCGCCAGACGTTATAGGCCATCAGCAGCATGCCGGACAGGAAGACAATGCCTCCGATCAAGCGCACCACATAACCGGGCCAACTCACCTCGACACCCTGGACGAAGCTGTACATCAAGGAACCGTCGGTATTGACTGCACGCCACATCAGACCCTGGGCAATGCCGTTAACCCACATGGCCGCGATGTACAGAACGGTACCGATGGTCGCCAACCAGAAGTGCACATTGATCAGCGCGATGCTGTACATCTGAGTCTGACCAAAGAGACGCGGAATGGTGTGATAGATAGCACCGATGGAAATCATCGCCACCCAGCCGAGTGCGCCGGAGTGAACGTGACCGATGGTCCAGTCGGTGTTGTGTGACAGAGCATTGACCGTCTTGATGGCCATCATCGGGCCTTCAAACGTGGCCATGCCGTAGAACGACAGTGACACCACCAAAAAGCGCAGAATCGGGTCGGTACGCAGTTTGTGCCAGGCACCGCTCATGGTCATCATGCCGTTGATCATGCCGCCCCAGGAAGGAACCAGCAGAATAACGGACATCACCATACCCAGGTTCTGAGCCCAGTCGGGCAGGGCAGAATAGTGCAGGTGGTGACCACCTGCCCACATATAGATAGCGATCAGCGCCCAGAAGTGCACGATCGACAGCCGGTAGGAATAAACCGGGCGCTCAGCCTGTTTGGGTACGTAGTAGTACATCATGCCGAGGAAGCCGGCAGTCAGGAAGAAACCAACAGCGTTGTGGCCGTACCACCACTGCACCATGGCATCCATGGTACCCGGATAGACAGAGTAAGCTTTGAACAGAGTGACCGGGATGGCGATGTTGTTGACCACATGCAGCACCGCCACGGTGATGATGAAGGCCAGATAAAACCAGTTACCCACATAGATGTGCGAGGTACGGCGGCGGTGAATGGTACCGACGAAGACCGCCAGGTAAGACAGCCAGACGGCGGCGATCAGGATATCGATCGGCCATTCCAGTTCGGCGTATTCCTTGGACGACGTTAAACCCATTGGCAGGGTGATGACGGCCGCGACGATGACCGCCTGCCATCCCCAAAAGGTAAACTTGGCGAGCCCCTCAAAGGCCAACCGGGCCTGAGTGGTTCGCTGGACGACATAATAGGACGTTGCAAAAAGCGCACAGCCACCAAAGGCAAAAATGACCGCATTGGTGTGCAGTGGACGCAAACGACCAAAGTGAAAGTAAGGACCGAAATTCAATTCAGGGAAGGCTAACTGGGCGGCAATAATAACACCAACCAGCATGCCGATAATTCCCCATACGACAGTCATGATGGCGAACTGACGAACAACCGTATAGTTGTACGTTTCATTCACCTCAGTAGCGGGGCTAGCATGGCTCATGGATCAGCTTCCGAGGGGCAAAGGGTTAGATACAAAAAGCGGCGCAAGTATGCTCAGCCGCTTGGGGTTTTGCAAATGACCCAGGTCAATTTCCAAGGTAATAGCATTGCAGATGTGCCGCCATTACCCGCTTTGGAACAGAGCCTAGCAAAGGTTTTTCGACTCTGCCGATTGTTCGAAGCAATAGTAAAACGATGCGTTTTTTTAAGATTGTTCGGTGGGTGAATATCGCAATAATTATAATGAGAATTGTTATCAATTAATGTCTGGCTGAGATATCTTTGAATGAATGATGGGCGCCGTTAAACTGGCGTGCTTATTAAAGTCGGACAGAGAGGTTTGCAATGCAGTGCATGAAGGCCTGGGTTTACGGCAAAGTGCAGGGTGTCGGTTACCGCCTGTTCTGTCGGCGCCGTGCTCGTGAGTTGGGAGTGACGGGCCATGCCATCAACCTGCCGGATGGTCGTGTTGAAGTGATGCTCTGTGGTACCGAACAGGCGCTGTCCGATATGGTTGACGCCTTGCACCAGGGGTCGCGCTTTGCTCAGGTTGCCGGTGTCGATGTCGAACGCATCCAACTCGATGAAAGCAAGCTGCCGGTCGACTTCGTCACCGGCTAAACCGCCTTGGCCTACCGTTTTGCCACAGATCACCGGTAGTTAAACGACCGACACCTAGGTATAATGCCGGCCCTTTGCGAACTCCCTAAGCACCAGATTCAGGAACTCCTATGCGAAGCCATTACTGCGGGGAACTCAACGCTTCCCTGATTGACGAAACCGTGACCATCAGCGGCTGGGTTCACCGTCGCCGCGACCACGGCGGCGTGATCTTCCTCGATGTGCGTGACCGCGCCGGCATCACCCAGGTGGTCTTCGACCCCGATGCACCGGAAAGCTTCAATATTGCCGACCGGGTTCGCTCGGAATACGTCATTGAAGTGACTGGCCGGGTGCGTGCCCGCCCTGAAGGCACCGTCAATCCGAATATGGCGACCGGTGAAATTGAATTGCTGGGCAAGGAAATTACCGTCCTGAACTCAGCCAAAACGCCTCCCTTCCCGCTGGATGAATATTCCGATGTCGGTGAAGACGTGCGTCTGCGCTACCGCTTTATGGACCTGCGTCGTCCGGAAATGCAGCAGAAGCTGGTGTTGCGTTCGCGCATTACCTCCAGCATCCGCCGTCATCTGGAAGACCAGGGTTTTCTGGATATCGAAACCCCTATTCTGACTCGCGCCACGCCCGAAGGTGCGCGTGATTATTTAGTGCCCAGCCGGACGCATCCGGGTGAGTTCTTTGCACTGCCGCAGTCACCGCAGCTGTTTAAGCAATTGCTGATGGTGTCGGGTTTTGATCGTTACTATCAGATCGCCAAGTGTTTCCGTGACGAAGACCTGCGCGCCGATCGCCAGCCGGAATTCACCCAGATCGACATCGAAACCTCCTTCACCGATGAAGCCGGCATTATGGCGCTGACCGAAACCATGATCAGCAACCTGTTTAAGGATGTGCTGGACGTCGATTTCGGTGAATTTCCGCGCATGCCGTATTCCGAAGCCATGGAAAAATACGGCAGCGATAAACCCGATCTGCGTATCCCGCTGGAGTTGACCACCGTCAGCGATCTGATGACCGAGGTCGATTTCAAAGTCTTCTCCGGACCTGCGACCGATCCCAAAGGTCGTGTGGCTGCTCTGAAAGTACCGGGTGGCAGTGAGCTGACCCGTAAGCAGATTGATGACTACACCAAGTTTGTTGGCATCTACGGCGCCAAAGGTCTGGCTTATATCAAGGTCAACGACAAGAGCAATCTGCCGGATGGTCTGCAATCGCCGATCGTTAAGTTTATTCCCGAAGCTGTGCTGGCTCAGTTGATCGAGCGTCTGGACGCCAACGATGGCGACCTGATCTTCTTTGGCGCCGATAAAGCCACCATCGTTAACGATGCTCTGGGCGCCTTGCGCTGCAAGATCGGCGAAGACATGAATCTCTATACCCAGGATTGGGCGCCGCTCTGGGTCGTCGACTTCCCGATGTTTGAAGAAACCGGTGAAGGTCGCCTGGCTGCGCTGCACCATCCGTTCACGGCGCCGTCGTGCAGTCCGGAAGAATTGAAAGCCAACCCGGAAACCGCCTTGTCACGCGCTTACGACATGGTATTGAACGGCGTTGAACTCGGTGGTGGTTCCATCCGTATTCACGACGAAGCCATGCAGCACGCGGTGTTTGAAGTGCTCGGCATCAGCGAGGAAGAGCAGGAAGAGAAGTTCGGCTTCCTGCTGTCGGCGCTGCGCTATGGTGCACCGCCGCACGGTGGTCTGGCTTTTGGTCTGGACCGTCTGGTCATGCTGATGACCGGCGCAGAATCCATCCGTGAAGTCATCGCCTTCCCGAAAACCCAGACCGCTGCTTGCCTGTTGACCCAAGCACCGGGTGAAGTCAGCCAGGAACAGTTGCGCGATCTGAATCTTCGCATTCGCAAGCCGGTGGCCGAATCCTGATTCGCGCCACCCAAGGAAAGAGCACGAGGTAATAAAGCTATGGCAGGTCATAGTAAGTGGGCCAACATCAAGCACCGCAAGGCGGCTCAGGACGCTAAGCGGGGCAAGGTCTTTACCAAGATCATCCGTGAATTGGTGGTCGCTGCGAAAAACGGCGGTCCCAGCCCGGAAGATAACCCGACGTTGCGTTCGGTCATGGACAAAGCTCTGACCGCCAACATGAAAAAAGACACCATCGAAAAAGCCATCGCCCGAGGCGCGGGTAATGCCGAGGGTGACGACTTCGAAGCCATGACTTACGAAGGTTATGGCGCCAGCGGTGTGGCGGTGTACGTGAAGTGCCTGTCGGACAACCGCAACCGCACCGTCTCGGAAGTGCGTCATGCGTTCACCAAGTGTGGCGGTAATCTGGGCACCGACGGTTCTGTTGCTTATTTGTTCAGCAATGCTGGCCAGCTGTTTATCGAAAGCGGAGAAGAAGACGCCATCATGGAAGCGGCGCTGGAAGCCGGCGCTGAAGATGTGATCAGCAACGATGACGGCAGCTTCGAAATCCGCACCAGCCCGGAAGATTTTCTCGACGTTAAAAACGCACTGGTCGAAGCTGGTTATGAAGTGGAAGGCGAAGTCACCATGATTCCCTCCACCGAGACTGAACTGGACGTTGAAACCGCCGAGAAAGTACAGCGGCTGATCGATATGCTTGAAGATCTTGACGACGTGCAAAACGTCTACACCAACGCGGCCTTCCCCGAGGAAGCGGAAGCCTAGTGATGGTGGCGGTGCGCCCATGGCATTGATACTGGGTATCGACCCCGGTTCGCGTAAAACCGGCTTTGGCATTATCAATGTTGTGGGCAGCCGTCAGGACTATGTCACCTCTGGCGTGATTCGCCTGGAATCCTTCGATACCTTCGCTGAGCGACTCGACAATTTGTTTCGCTTTCTGCGCGAGGTGATCGAGCAGTATTCACCGGCGGAAGCCGCCATTGAGCAAGTCTTTATGGGGCGCAGTGCTGCCTCGGCGTTAAAACTGGGTCAGGCGCGCGGCGTGGCGATTCTCGCCGCGACGCAATCCGGTCTGGCGGTCAGCGAATACGCCGCTCGTAAGGTTAAACAAGCCGTCGTTGGTAATGGCGGCGCCGATAAGGTCCAGGTTCAGCATATGGTGCAACGCATGCTGAAGTTGCCTGGCCTGCCGCAGGAAGACGCCGCCGATGCCTTGGCCATCGCCCTCTGTCATGCCCATACCAGTGCGGGTTTGGTCCGGGTAGCCGGTAGTCGCCACTCACGACGTGGACGCTGGCTGGATTAGCCGTCCAACGACTCTATAAAGGAAGCACCTCATGATTGGCCGTTTACAGGGCACTTTGCTGGAAAATCGGGCACCGGATTTGCTGGTCGATGTCGGGGGTGTGGGCTACGACGTCCAGGCACCGCTGTCGACAGCCTTCAAATTGCCGGCTGTTGGCGAAACCGTGGTCCTGCATACCCATCTGGCTATTCGTGAAGATGCGCATGTGCTCTTTGGTTTCGGAACCCGTGAAGAACGCAGTCTGTTCCGTGCACTGATTAAAACCAGTGGTGTTGGTCCGAAGCTGGCTTTGGCTATTCTCAGTGGTATGGAACCGGATCACTTTATCCGCTCTGTCCAACAAAAGGATGCGACCATGCTGGTGAAGGTTCCGGGTGTGGGCAAGAAAACCGCCGAGCGGTTGATTGTCGAAATGCACGACCGTATTGCTGACCTCGGTGGCGCAGAGCGCCTATTGGCCATGCCGACCGTGCCGGAAGCTATGCCGCGCCCGGCAAGCGCCGAAGAAGATGCCGAAAGCGCTTTGATCGCTCTGGGTTACAAGCCTCAGCAGGCAACACGCGCCATTGCGCAGGTCGCGCAGGCGGGTATGGATTCCGAAACCTTGATCCGCGCTGCGCTCAAGCAGATGATGTAAACCACTTTCTGGCTGAACCAACTGACCGATGATCGAAACCGACCGCTTTATCGCGCCTGAGCCGCAAAACGTCCGTGAGGAACAGTTTGATCGGGCTATCCGGCCGCTGTCTCTGGCTGAATATATTGGTCAGGCGGTGGTGCGCGAAAAGATGGAAATCTTTATCAGCGCCGCCCGCAAGCGTGAAGAGCCGCTCGATCATACCTTGGTATTCGGACCGCCTGGCCTGGGTAAAACGACGCTGGCCAACATCATTGCCAATGAGATGGGCGTCAACATCAAAACCACCTCCGGTCCGGTGCTGGAAAAAGCCGGTGACCTGGCGGCCATGCTGACTAATCTGGAATCCGGTGATGTGCTCTTTATCGACGAGATTCATCGGCTGTCGCCCCAGGTTGAAGAAGTGCTCTACCCGGCGATGGAAGATTATCAACTGGATATCATGATCGGCGAAGGCCCGGCGGCGCGATCCATTAAACTCGATTTGCCGCCTTTCACTCTAGTTGGCGCGACCACTCGTGCCGGTTTGCTGACGTCGCCCTTGCGGGATCGTTTCGGTATTGTCGAGCGACTGGAGTTTTATTCGGTCGCTGAACTGACTGAGATCGTGCTGCGTTCTGCCAATAAGCTCGGTGTGGAAATTGATCGCGAAGGTGCCGGCGAAGTGGCGCATCGTTCCCGTGGTACGCCCCGGATTGCCAATCGCCTGTTGCGACGGGTGCGTGATTATGCCGAAGTTAAGCACGAAGGCAGTGTCAATCAGGTTATTGCCGATGACGCCCTGAATTTGCTCAATGTCGACAAAGCCGGATTCGATCATCTTGATCGTCGTATGCTGATGACGCTGATCGAGAAGTTCGGTGGCGGTCCGGTGGGTGTGGAAAGTCTGGCCGCTGCCTTGAGTGAGGAGCGCGATACGCTCGAGGATGTGGTCGAACCCTATCTGATACAGCAAGGATTTTTGACCCGCACGCCGCGCGGTCGAATGGTGACCGATCTGGCTTACCAGCACTTCGATTTACCCCAATCCAAATAACCTTTCCGGCGTTGCTCGCGGCCCTGTGCAAAGGGAGTGAAAACCGTCTTTAGCGCAATAGCGCCGTCTAGTATTTGCCAAAAAACTTCTTTAGTCTGGCCCGCTGAAAGTCTCTGAGGATGACGGTAGTGGGCAGTCAAATATCAATATGGGAATTGGTCAGCGAAGCGACACTGTTGGTGCAGTTTGTCATGCTGACGTTGTTAGCCGCTTCGGTTGCAACCTGGGTGTTTATCTTCGAGCGCCGTAAGGTGCTGACGACCGCCTATCATCGATTTGCCAGTTTTGAAGAACGTTTCTGGTCCGGCATGGACCTGTCTCAGTTGTATCGTCAGATCAACGCCAACCCGGATCCCGATAACGGCGGCGAGCATATCTTTCGCGCCGGTTTCAAAGAATTCAGCCGCCTGCGCCAGCAGCAAGTGACCGACGCCGATGCCATCATGGCCGGCTGTCAGCGCGCCATGCGGGTTGCGGTCAGCAAGGAAATGGAAAAGCTCGACCAGCATCTGCCGTTTTTGGCGACGGTCGGTTCGACCAGTCCGTACGTCGGTTTGTTCGGTACCGTCTGGGGCATTATGAATTCATTCCGTGGCCTGGCATCAGTCACCCAGGTGACGCTGTCGACGGTAGCTCCAGGTATTTCTGAAGCATTGATTGCTACGGCGATGGGCCTTTTTGCGGCTATCCCAGCGGTGATCGCCTACAACCGTTTTTCGGCACGCTCCGATAAACTGGTTGCCAACTACGAAACCTTTGCTGAAGAGTTTGCCGCCATTTTGCACCGTCAGGCACATTTGCTGGCGGGCCAGGGTCGCAAGCAGGAAGTGGCTGAATGAGCCTGGTGCGCAAACGGCGCAAGCCGATGTCCGAGATCAACGTGGTGCCTTATATCGACGTCATGCTGGTCTTGCTGATCATCTTTATGGTGACCGCGCCAATGATGATGCAAGGCGTCGAGGTTGAGGTGCCGCAGGTTGAGTCCGGTCCGCTTGAGCGTGATGAAAACCAGGAATATTTAATTGTCGCTGTTGATGCCGGCGGCCAGGTGTATGTCGAGCGCGGTGAAGAAGAGCCCGAGGCCGTTGAACCGAATGGTGTAGGGCAGTATGTCGCTCGCGTTCTGGGTCAGCAGCCAAGTTTGCAGGTTTATATTCGCGGCGACAGCAGTATCTCCTATGGTCGTGTTATGCAGGTCATGGCGAACCTACAGACTGCCGGTATTGAGTCTGTGGGTCTGATCACCGAGGCGCCGGATGAAGAGTGAGTGGCGCTTAAATTTAAGTCGTCGCCATTTGGCGTTGCCGGCTGTGCAAGCTGTTGGCTTGCATGCATTGTTGGCGGCGCTGTTTTTGGTTGGCTTTAGCGTGACTCACCCGTCGCCGGACCGGTTCGAACTGCCGCCGACCTTGACCGCCAACCTGATGATGGAGCCACAGCCACAGCCGGTTCGAGAACAACCGCCAGCAGCGCAGCCGGCTCCGGAACCAGCACCACAACCCAAACCGGAACCAGAGCCCCGGCCTCAGCCTGAACCACAACCGACGCCGCCGGCTCCAAAACCAGAGCCACAACCTGAACCAGCACCGCAACCAGCGCCGCAGCCAAGGCCAGAGCAAGCTAAGGCGCAGCCGGAACCTGAGCGGGTGCCGCCGGCCAGCAGCAATACTGCGCCAGCGGAAAGCCAGCCAGCTCCGACGAATAGTGAAGATCTGTTTGATGATTTATTGGCGGGTTTGGACAGTGAAGACTCACAGCTGGAGCGTCAGCAGGAAGAGCTGGCTGCAGCTCAGGCACAACGTGAACGTGATGCACAGGTGACCTCGACCTATACCGACCGTATTTATCAACAGATCAGTCGCGCTTGGTCGAGACCAATGGAACTGCAGATTATGGATTTGACCGGTCGGGAAACCGTCGTACAGGTATCGTTGTTACCGACCGGCGAATTGTTGTCCGCCGAAATCGTATCCAGCAGTGGTATTGCTGCACTGGACCAATCTGCTATCAGGGCGGTGCAGCGTGTACGTCGCTATCAGGTGCCGGATGATATCAATATTTTTAATCGTAACTTTCGAAGCTTTCGCTTCCGTTTCAAACCAGAGGACCTGATGCAGTGAGAGTTCAACGACGTCTGGCCATTCTGGCTATCGCTTTTATGTCGCTAGTGGCTGGAACACTGGCCCAAGCTGAAGACCTGGAAATTGTGGTTACCCGCGGTTACGACGCGCGCACCAAAGTCTCTGTTGTGCCGTTTTTCTGGGGTGGATCGGAAGCTTTGCCGGAACAGGTCGATGCGGTTATTCGTGCGAATCTGAGCCGCACCGGTCGGTTTGACTTGTTGCCGGCGAGTGAAATGCTCAGTCAACCAACATCCCAGGAGGGTGTTTTTTATCGCGACTGGCGTTTGCTGGAGCAGGAATACTTGGTGATTGGTCGAATGGAGCCGGTGGCCGGAGGGCGTATTCGGGTCAACTTTTCGCTGTTCGATATTGTCCAGGGCCGACGAGTGGTCGGCGGCAGTCAGACGGTCGCGGTTTCTCAGTTGAGGGATCTGGCGCATTCCATTTCCGATCTGATTCATGAGCGTATTACCGGCATTAAAGGCATCTTTTCCACCAAGATCGCTTTTGTGACGCGCCAGCCAACCAGTGTCGGTAATTTTGAGTATCGCTTGCAGGTGGCGGATGCCGATGGTCAACGCGCCCGCACTGTTTATCAGTCCGATGAACCGATTATTTCGCCATCCTGGTCGGGTGATGGCCGACGTATTGCCTTTGCAAATAAGGTCGGTGATCGTTGGAAAGTTTTTGTACAGGAGTTGGCTTCCGGTCAGTCGGATACCTTGTCGGGTCGACGGGGTTATACCAGCTCGCCGGCATTTTCTCCTGATGGTCGATATTTGGCTTATGTATCCAGTACGGAGGGTAATCCAGAACTATATCTGTATGATTTTTCCACGGGGCGAAGTACTCGTTTAACGCGCAATAGTTATATTGATACTGAACCGAGTTTCTCGCCTGATTCTCAATCTTTGATCTATACCTCGGAAAGAGGAGGTAGACCACAAATTTATCAAATGGACCTTGCCACTAAGCGTATTGAGCGCTTAACCTTTGAAGGCAGTCAAAACCTGAAAGCCCAATACAGCAGCGACGGGCAATACCTGGTCTTTATTCACCAAACAGAGGGCAGGTTTCACGTTGCAGCAATGGATCTGGCATCACGTAACATTAGAGTGCTGACAGAAACCAACCTGGATGAGTCTCCCAGTATTGCGCCAAATGGCACCATGCTGGTCTATGCGACTAAGAGAGGGGGTGAGGGGGTTTTGGCCTGGGTGTCCCTGGATGGGCAGGTCACAAGCCAGATGCCGTCGATATACGGTGACGTAATTGAACCGGCCTGGTCTCCCTACTTGAACTAGGGTCATTTGCAGGGCAATATGCCAATAAGGGCAAATTGGTCTGCAAATAACCAATAAAACGACATATAACCGATGGGATAAAGGAAAATGGCTAAATCCAAACTGATTCAAGCTGCTGCTATTACATTCGCGGTATTCCTGGCCGGCTGTGCCTCTACTGAAGAGACTGCGTCTACTGGCGAGTCAAACACAACGGGTACTACTGGCTCTGTGCAGGAAGAAGAACAGCTGACACTCGATACTGAACCAACTGAAGCCGAACAAAGCGTTACCAGCGAGTTCCAAGCTTTGCTGGATCAGACCATCATCTACTTCGATTTTGACAAGTCTGAGATCCGCACTGAGTTCCGCACTGTGCTGAACGCACACGCTATGAACCTGGTTGCCAACCCGAACATGAGCATCGTTCTGGAAGGACATGCTGATGAACGTGGTACTCGTGAATACAACCTGGCATTGGGTGAGCGTCGTGCGCAAGCCGTTGCTGACTATCTGATGCTGAAAGGTGCCGCTGCCAGCCAGATCGACACCGTAAGCTATGGCGAAGAGCGTCCGGTTGCTTTGGGTAGCACCGAAGCAGATTACGCCGAAAACCGTCGTGTAGAGATTGTTTACTAATCGTCTATGCTGAACAAACAAGCTCTAATCTACAGTGCTGCCCTTTTGGGCAGCACTTTTGTTTTTATAGGGTCGCTTTCCGCTGAACCCGCGATTGTTGAATCGCAGCCTGACGGTGCTTCGGGGACATCGAGTCTCGGTACTTTGGGTGGTCCGGAAAGTTCCGCACGTACCAGCAGTAACGGTCCATCCGCTGCCTTTGTAGAAAACCTGATGTTTCAGGTTCAGGACTTACAGCAGCAGGTTGCTGAGCAAAGAGGGAAGATTGAAGAGCTCAGTTATCAGCTCGATGTGATGCGCGAAGAACAGCGCGAACGTTACATTGATCTGGACCAACGTATTCTGTCTTTGCAGCAAAATCCGGGTTCAGCTTCAGCGTCTATTGAGACCGCTCCTGCTGCGTCCGCTGATTTTGATGCGGTCAGCGACGAAGACATTCTGGCGGAATATAATGCGGCTCGAGAGCATATCAGAGCACGAGAATTTCCTGAGGCAATATCGTCGTTGCAGGCTTTTGCAGACAGCCATCCTGAACACTCTTTAACCCCTAATGCATGGTATTGGCTGGGTGAGGTTCAACTGGCCAGCCGCAATGTCGATGAAGCACGCACGGCCTTCCAAACGGTCATTGACCAGTTTCCGGATAACGCCAAGGTTCCTGACTCCCTTTATAAGTTGGGAATTATTGCTCAGCAGGGCGGCAACTCCGACCAAGCACGTCAATTGTTCCAGCGCGTGATAACTGACTACCCTGATAGCCAAAGTGCGCAATTGGCTCAGGCGCGACTCAACTCCAATTAAAGACGACAGCCTCTGGGCTGTCGTCTTGTTACTACTCGCGAGATATACCCATGACAAAGAAAGCCGTGGTTCTTCTGTCCGGAGGCCTCGATTCGACGACTGTGTTGGCGCAGGCCAAGGCGGACGGATACGAGCTCTATGCGCTGAGCTTCGACTATGGTCAACGGCATGATGCTGAATTGGATGCGGCCAAACGCATTGCTAAATCAATGGGCGTGGTGGAGCACAAAGTCATTCCAATTGATCTGGCTAGCTTGGGCGGGTCGGCTTTGACTGATCACAGCCTTGAGGTGCCAACCGAAGAGACTGAAGGCATTCCGGTCACCTACGTGCCAGCACGGAACACTGTTTTTCTATCGATCGCTCTGGGCTGGGCTGAGGTGTTGGAAGCTCAAAATATTTTTATCGGTGTCAGTGCTGTCGACTACTCCGGATATCCGGATTGCCGGCCTGAGTATATTGCAGCCTATGAACGCCTTGCCAACCTGGCAACCCGGATGGGTGTCGAAGGACGTGTCATTAAAGTCCACACCCCACTGATTAACCTGAGTAAGGCTGAGACAGTCGCGCTCGGCACTCAGTTGGGTGTGGACTATGGTCTTACCGTCAGTTGCTACCAGGCCAACGAATCGGGTGAAGCCTGTGGTCGGTGCGATTCCTGCCGGTTGCGCCAAAAAGGCTTCGCAGAGGCCGGTTTGTCAGATCCGACGCGGTATCAGGCCTAAGCTGTCAAAGTACTGTTGGCAAAGCCCTTTTAGATCAAAGGCTTGGCAGCAAAAAAAGACAATGCCGGGGTTGCGTCCGGGATAAAAATACATATTATATGCGCCTCCTTTGGGTCGTTAGCTCAGTTGGTAGAGCAGTTGGCTTTTAACCAATTGGTCGCAGGTTCGAATCCTGCACGACCCACCACCTTTACTCTGTTCACGGTCCTGAGGCGGAGTAGCCAGTAAGCGATTCGGGTTGAAAGGGTGATCAGGCCAGCTACCAAGGGTCGTTAGCTCAGTTGGTAGAGCAGTTGGCTTTTAACCAATTGGTCGCAGGTTCGAATCCTGCACGACCCACCATATTCCCAAAAAAGGAGAGCCCAGCTCTCCTTTTTTATGCCTGCTAAAACCCCATTGTGCCGCCTGCCAACCGTCCCCATCATGAGGGTCATAGGGCTCCGCCTTGTTTCGGAGTACAATGTAAGGCTGTAAAGAGGCCGCTGAGTAACCATGACCGATTCTGCTGTGTTGTCCGATCTGACCATCAACTTTGACGTCCCTATCGCTGAGCGAATAACCAGTCTCAGTACTGCGGAAGTGAATGCGTTGAATGAAGAAATCATTGAGCTGATGCGCGCTCAAAAAGCGGTGTTGGTTGCTCACTACTACACCGATCCGCTGGTGCAGGCACTGGCAGAAGCGTCGGGTGGTTTTATTGGTGACTCTTTAGAGATGGCGCGTTTCGGCCGTGATGTCGATGCCCAGACGGTGCTGGTTGCTGGGGTTCGTTTTATGGGCGAAACCACCAAGATCCTGAGCCCGGAAAAGCGTGTACTGATGCCGACGCTGGAAGCTACCTGCTCGCTGGATTTGGGTTGCCCGCCTGATGAATTCGCGGCTTTTTGTGATCAGCACCCTGATCGTACGGTGGTGGTGTATGCTAATACGTCAGCAGCGGTCAAAGCCCGTGCCGATTGGGTAGTGACCTCAAGTATTGCTCTGGATGTGGTGGATTATCTGGATCGGCAAGGTAAGAAGATACTCTGGGCTCCGGATCAGCACCTGGGTCGCTATATTCAGCGTGAAACCGGTGCGGATATGCTGCTCTGGAATGGCTCCTGTATTGTCCACGAAGAATTTCGCGCCAAAGGCCTGACCGACCTGAAAGCCCTGTACCCTGAGGCCGCCATCCTGGTGCATCCGGAATCGCCCGAAGCCGTTGTCGAATTAGCCGATGTCGTAGGCTCAACCACTCAGCTTTTGAACGCCTCGGAACAGCTGCCGAATCAGCAATTTATTGTCGCTACTGACCGAGGCATCTTCTATAAGATGCAGCAACGGTCACCGAACAAAACCTTTATTGAAGCGCCGACGGCCGGCCAGGGTGGTAACTGCCGCTCGTGCGCTCATTGCCCCTGGATGGCCATGAATGATCTGCAGCGTATTAAGTCGGTATTGTTGAATCCGACCGAAGAAATCCAGGTAAGTGCCGACTTGATTGAGCGAGCTCGGCTGCCGTTGGACCGTATGTTGAACTTCTCCTCCCAGCGCGCGGCTTAAGCCGCGCCTTTAACTGGGCAGCAGGTTTCGCTGTCGTTCGAATTCCGTTAAGCGCTGACGTAGACGAGCCAATTGGCTGGTGCTCACCGGCTGTTCAATGGCTTGCCGCAGCAGATTGAAAGCTGCGCTTTCCTCTCCGTTGTGCCACAGCCACAGCGCTCGGGCTTCAGTTTCCCGTTCGGGCTGGCACCGAGCCGCCAACTGTTGCGAAAGTGCCAGCACTTCAATGTAGACAGCGTCGATTTTATCCAGATGGTTGCGTGCTTCCAGGCAGGCGCTGTTGCCCTCTTGTTGCGCCCTAGTTTTAGCTTGCCAGAACCAGCCCGGGTCAAAATCGGGAAACAGTTGAGTCAGCATTGCCAGTTGCTCGCTGACCTGCGCTGTTTCAAATTGATCTTGTTGGTGCAAAATCCAACCCAGTATTAAATCGGGGTCCGCCTGACTGAGTAATTCTTCGGGTAATGCGGAATCACCTGGTTGTGCTGACAGCAACGGTTGGTAGCGGCTTGGCCAGGCGGCGAAGTTGTCATCGGGTAAATGCGTTTGGCTGAGATGCCAGCGCAGAACATCGTATTGGTGGTCGGGTGAGTCCTGGGTGGTGACATCATCCATTGACTCCAGTCGGGCCACTCGAGAGGCCGGTAAAGGGTGTGATTGCCAGTAGTCTGAGCCAGAGGACTGGTAGGTGATCTGCTGTTGCATGCGCCGAAACACCTGAGCGCCTGCCTGGGCGTCATAGCCGATTTCTGCCAGCGTCTTGCTGGACAGGTCATCGGCTTCGGATTCCATGCTGCGGCTGAACGCCAGGCTTTGCTGAATGGCGCTGGCCTGAGAGCTGGTAAAGGTGGCGGCCCCCAATTCTGAGTTGCTGCTCATCAGGGCGATACCCAGCAGGGCGCCACTGATGGCTAACCAGCTTTGCTGGCGGCTGGCGTTTTGCATACGGCTGAAATGGCGCAGCCGAAGGTGAGCCAATTCATGGCCCATTACCGACAGAAACTCAGCTTCCGTCTCGGCGGTACGCCACAGTCCCAGGTTAAAACCCATTACATTACCGGGCAGCGCAAAGGCGTTAAAACTGCGTTCGTTGATCGTTAGCGCGGACACTTCATGCAGCGGAATGTTTGATGCCTGCCGTAATCGTTCGGCGCGCTCATTTAACCAATACTCAACCCAGACATCATTGATGACCTGCCCCTGTCGCTGTAATCTGCGCTGCAGATAGCCAGCGACGGCAGCTTCTTGGTCGCGGGTCCAGCCTAAAGACTGGTCACCAAAACCTTCGGCGCTGAGTTGGCTTGGTCCGGTGCATGTCAAGGCCAGTGTCAGTCCGGTGAATAAGGCTGAACAACGGCGTCGAAAGTGGCCTTTGCAAAATCGCACAACGACTCCATAGAGTGGAAAGATTGCGCCTATCATAAGGGTGCCGACTTCGGCTGACACCAGGAGGGTGTAATTGAGTTGTAAAACCAAAGCGACACACTGTCTGGATGTGCGAGGTTTGCGGTGCCCGTTGCCGCTGCTACGCACCAAGCAGCAGTTGCTGAAACTTCAGCCGGGTGAGGTACTGGAGGTCAAGGCAACAGATGCCGGGTCCTGGCGCGATATTCCTGCCTATTTGGCCATGAGCAACCATCGTTTGCTGGAGCAGCATGATACGGCAGACGGTGAGTTTCATTATTGTATTGAACGAGGAGTTGACTGACTTGAAGCTGTATCGGGTTATACAAGGATTTTTCCAGCGTTATTTCTCCGATGAAGAAGCCGTCATCCTCTTCATTTTCCTAGTGCTTTTCGGGGTGCTTGTTTATGTACTTGGCCAGGCATTAGCACCGGTATTTACCGCCGTTATTTTGGCGTATTTATTGTCTCCTCTGGTTGATCGGCTGAACGGTTTACGCGTTCCACACCTGCTGTCAGTCGGCCTGGTCTGCCTGCTGTTCTTTGGCGTTTTATTTGTGGCAACACTGATCATTGTGCCGTCGCTGGTGCGACAGGTAACCAGTCTGGTGACTGAACTCCCGGCCATGCTGCGGTTGTTCCAAGATCAGATTCAAGGTTTGCCGGAGCGTTATCCGGAATTGATTTCCAGCGATCTGGCGCAGCAGTGGTTGCGCGGTCTTGATCTGCGCGGTATCAGTCAGCAATTATCCGGCTGGTTGCCACGGATGTTGACGATTTCACTGAACACCTTACCCAATGTGGTCGGCGTGTTGATCTATTTGATCGTTGTACCGCTGATGGTTTTTTTCATGCTGAAAGACCGCACCAAGCTCTGGAACAGTGTTAAGTCCCGGTTGCTACCGGTTCAACGTGGCCTGATGACGCAGATTGCGGTGGAAATGAACCAGCAGATCGCCAACTACTTACGTGGCAAGGCGATTGAAATCCTCATTGTTGGGCTGGTGTCCTTTGTTACCTTTGAATTATTCGGGCTTCAGTATTCGGCGTTGTTGGCGACCTTGGTCGGCTTGTCCGTGCTTATTCCCTACATCGGAGCCACGGTCGTGACGATACCGGTCTTTTTGATCGGCGCTTTTCAATGGGGGTTCACCAACGAACTGTACTACGTCATGTTGGCGTACCTGATCATCCAGATGCTCGACGGCAATGTGCTGGTACCGTTGCTATTTTCTGAAGCGGTCAACCTCAACCCGGTTTCCATCATCATTGCTGTGCTGGTGTTTGGTGGATTATGGGGCTTTTGGGGGGTCTTTTTCGCCATACCGCTGGCGACCTTCGTTAAGGCCATTTTTAATGCCTGGCCACAACACCCCGCCAGCCCCGAACTGGAATCCGACCAATCCACCGAGATCTAGCCGGCTCGAAGGGATCCCCGGCCCGCGTTCAGGTCATCGAGCAGTCGATGCACATGTTCGCGGGCGTCGACATCCCGCCAAGCCCGTATTAGCTGACCGTCTTCGTCAATCAAGAAGGTCGATCGGACCAGGCTGTGAATTGTCCGGCCGAACATTTCTTTTTCACGTAAAACACCAAACAGTCGGCACAGCGCTTCGTTGCTGTCGGAGATCAGTTCGAATGGCAAACTCTGATTGCGTTTGAATTGCTCATGGCTGGCAAGGTCGTCACGGCTGACACCGAAAATCAAAATGCCCTGGCTGCGAAAACGTTGATAGTTGGCGCCAAAGTTTTGGGTTTCGATGGTACAGGCCGGAGTGTGGTTTTTAGGGTAGAAGTAAAGCAGCACCTTATAACCGCGTAAGGCGCGCAGGTGGACGTTCTTATTGTTTGTCGCGGGAACGACGAAATCGGGCACGATCTGGCCCACTTCAAGCATCATGGCGGTTGCCTCCCTGAATCCCTCCAGAGTTGAATCTTTTAGTATGGTCGATATTTGAGCAAATGCCAGTGGCTCAGCCTTGTGTCAAAGCAAGGCGCCCAGTACCATTGCGCCGATAAATCGGGCTCGCTCGTCGGGCGTCCTTTATTCGACGATTCAATCGTTTCGAACCACCCATCCGATTCCGGAAACAGCGGGGAGACGCAACATTCATGATCACTGGCAGTATTGTGGCCTTGGTGACACCCATGCGCGCAGACGGTTCTGTGTCCTGGGAACATCTGGAGCAGCTGATCGAGTTCCATATTGACAATGGTACAGCGGCCATTGGCGCCGTTGGCACAACCGGCGAAGCCTCTACGCTGGACATGAAGGAACACGAGGAAGTGATCCGCTTTACCGTCGATAAATGCGCCGGCCGTATTCCTGTGATTGCTGGCACTGGCGGTAACTCGACGCGCGAAGCCATGCACCTTACCCAGGCGGCCAAGACTGCTGGTGCCGATGCCTGTTTGCTGGTAACCCCTTATTACAACAAGCCGACTCAGGAAGGTTTGTATCAGCACTATCGGACCATTGCCGAAAACGTCGACATCCCCCAGATTCTCTATAACGTGCCGGGCCGTACTGCCTGTGATATGCAACCGGAGACAGCGCTGCGTTTGGCCGAAGTGTCCAATATCATTGGGATTAAAGAAGCGACCGGTAATCTGGAGCGCGCCCGTTTTCTGGTCGAAAACGCCCCGGAAGATTTTGCCATTTACAGTGGTGACGACGTCACTGCCATGGAGTTGATGCTGCTCGGTGGTCATGGCGATATTTCAGTGACTGCTAATGTGTCGCCCAAAGCCATGTCCAGTCTCTGTGCTGCCGCGATGGCGGGTGATCGTGAGTTGGCTACCCGGCTCAACGATTTGCTGATGCCGTTGCATACCAAACTCTTTGTCGAGTCCAATCCGATTCCGGCTAAATGGGCGCTGCATACCATGGGTTTGATTCCTGAAGGTATTCGCCTGCCATTAACCTGGCTGTCCGAAGAGCATCACGAAACGGTGCGTCAGGCGCTGATGGAAGCGGGTGTTGTCTAAGGTGATTAAATACGTATCGATCTGTTTGGCGGTATTGGTTGTTGCTGGTTGTGGCAGTCGCACCGTCAATGTCACCTACCAACCGCCGGCTGAGTTGAGTCAGGGCGACTGGTTCCCCGTTCCGGCACAAACCGAACGCACCGTCACCAACGCGGAGCGGACTCTGGAGCGCCCACCATTGGTTCTGGCTGACGCAAGTCAGGCCAACGAATTGGATGCAGCGCTGACCGTAACCGAAACCACCGACAGCTTCGGCAACGTCAGTCTGGCCGTTAATCGCGGTGCCAGCCTGACCTGGGAGTTGCTCGATAGCAGCGTTACCCGCCTGGGGTGGCCCGTGTCGGACCGCAACCGTTCTGAATACCGCCTGCAACTGAGAGATTCCGACGTTGCTGCGGCCGATGGCTTCTTTGCGCGAGTCGGTCGCCTTTTTGATGATGAGCATCAGCCGGTGCATCTGATACTGGTGCCACGCATCGGTGAAACCACCATTTCCGCTGAGTATGAAGATGGCACGGTACTGCCACAGGACGAAAACCAGCGGTTGATGGCGCAAATACGGGAACAGATGCGCCAGGGGGGCTGAGGTGCGCTTCACCTCATTGGGCAGTGGCAGCAAGGGCAACGCCACCCTGATCGAATCGGGGACTACTCGTATCCTTGTCGATTGCGGCTTTGGACTGCGCGATGTTGAAGCGCGCTTGAATCGGCGTGGTGTCGACCCGCAGTCGCTGACGGCCATACTGGTAACGCATGAACACGGTGATCATCTCAAAGGTGCACCCATGCTCGCCAACCGCTACCGACTTCCCCTCTATACGACGCCAGGTACGTCACGCTCATTCAAAACGGCGGTCGAGACTTATCAACCGATTAACGTCCATCAGTCGTTTAACCTGGGCGATATCAGTATTGAGCCGGTTACGGTGCCACATGATGCGCGCGAACCCAGCCAGTTTGTTTTCCAGGCCGGCGATTACCGCTTAGGTCTGCTGACCGATCTGGGCAGCGTCACACCGCTGGTGCGTGAACGCTACCGTCATTGCCAGGCACTGTTGCTGGAGTGCAATCATGACCCGCGCATGCTGGCAGAAGGCCCTTATCCGATCAGTCTGAAACGCCGAGTTGGTGGTGATTGGGGCCATTTGAGCAATCAGCAGGCCGCTGATCTGCTGGCCAGTCTGGAATTGAAAACCTTACGACACCTGATGATTTCGCACATCAGTGAACAGAATAATCATCCTGATCTGGCTCGGGCTGCGCTCGACCCGGTTCTGGATGGCTTTAATGCCCTTGTTCAGACGCTCAGTCAGGACGAAGGCTGCGACTGGATTAATTTGGAAACCGTCTAACCACGAGGCTGAACCCATGAACAAGACGGGCGTGCTGTACGCAGGCAAGGCAAAAACTGTCCATACCACCGAAGATCCAGATCTTCTGGTGCTGGAATTCCGCAATGACACCTCGGCCTTTGACGGTGAAAAGGTGGAACAGTTGGAGCGCAAAGGTCAGGTTAATAACGAGTTCAACGCTTTTATTATGCAGGCCTTGCAAAAGGCAGGTATCGAGACGCATTTTGTCAAAGCCTTGTCGCCGACCGAATCATTGGTGCGCAATATGAAGATGATTCCGGTGGAATGCGTGGTGCGTAATCGTGCCGCCGGCAGCCTGTGTCGTCGCCTGGGTATTAGCGAAGGTGAGGTTCTCGATCCGCCGGTGTTCGAGTTCTTTTTAAAGGATGATGCGCGTCACGATCCGATGATCAATGAATCGCATATTGAAACCTTTGGCTGGGCCACATCAGCCGAAGTAACGCGCATGAAAGAGCTGACCATGGCAGTCAATCAGGTGCTGAAAAAACTCTTTGCCGATGGCAACTTATTGCTGGTCGATTACAAGCTGGAATTCGGTCGCTTCCAGGGCAACATTGTTTTGGGTGACGAGTTTTCACCCGACGGTTGCCGACTCTGGGATGCCCAGAGCCTGGAAAAAATGGATAAGGATCGCTTCCGGCAAGACCTGGGTCACGTTATTGAAAGTTACGAAGAAGTTGGGCGCCGTATTGGTGTGCAATTCAGCTGACAGAAACTACACTTCAAGGCCTGAATTACAAAAGCCGTAATAAAAAAGGGGAACGTCTGTGAAAATTTGGATTGCGACCGCTGCCATTACACTGGCAGCACCGATGGCCTGGTCAGCGCCGCTGATCGATTTGGCTGGCAGTGTGGGTTACAGCTTTAATGGTCTGGACGAAGGCACCTTGGCCAACAATTCCATGGACCTGACCAGCGACAGCGCTAACAATCCGGCCGGCCTGGATCACGAAATGGATTCTGGTCTCTATGCGACGGCCAAAATCGGCCTGCCGTTTTTGCCGGATATCGGGCTGAAGTATGAGAGTCTGGTTAGTAATGGTAGCAATGTCATTTCTGATACCGTTTCCTATGGTGGTGAAAGCCAGACCTACGTTGCTGAAGAAGTCGAATCAGAACTGGACATGAGCTATCTTGATCTGACCGTGTCCGCCGGCATTCCTTTCGCCTATTCGTCACTCGACTTTGGTGTGAATTTCCGTTCGTTTATCGGTGGTTTTGAAGCAGAAGGTAAGAACACCGGCCAAAAATTGGAGGCCTCCTTCAGTGATGGCCCGGTGATTTTACCGATGCTGTATGTGGCCGGTTCGTTCACGCCGCCCGTCGTCCCTACCGATCTGACGCTCAGCGCAGAACTTAAAACCATGCCCATGGATACCAACGTCACCGATTGGAATGTGAAAGCGGCTTGGTTTGCACCGCTGCCGACCAATGCCTTGGGTAAGCTGGGTGTTGAAGGCGGTTATCGTGACTACAGTGTGAGCATTGGTGAGTCCACCTTTGGTGCCGATACCGAAGACTTCGTATCAGAAATCAGTTACTCCGGTTTCTTCCTGGGCGCCACTGTCCAGTTCTGATCAATCGTGAGTCGGTTTGATTGTAATAAGCCTCCTTCGGGAGGCTTTTTTATGTCGCCTGCATCCAAAAACCACTCCTGGGTCGTCAACAGTTCAGCTTCTGGCTAGGGCGCCAGATTGCTTGATCAAGATATCCCTTCAAGGTTCTTTCGCCGCCCAGCTTGGCTGAGGCGGCTTTTTTATTGGCGGGGAGTGGTCGACCAGATGCGCTCGAAACTCCACTGAATTTCGTCGCCAAACTGTCGGCGCAATACCTCAAAGTCGGGACTCTCAGCTTGATCCGCCAGTACCGGCGGCCATTGCAGCAATTGCCACAGGCCCACCATGGCCGCATAACAATGCAGTAAGCTGCGACTGCCGGTACCCGCTTGCAGTTTGTAGGTCTGATCCAGCCAATGACCCGAATCGATCAGGTTCTGCGCCAGCTGTCGCTTGAACTCCATCAGCATTGGTTGATCTAGGTTTTGCTGCAAGGTGCCCTGCAATTGAGCGGACAGGGGCAGAAAGCTCGGTTCGGCTTCGATGTAGTCCAGCACCCTGGCCGTCAGTCGTCTGGCGATAGACTCTTCTCTAACCGGTTGGCGAATGGCGCTTAACAACTGCTGCAGATGTTCGCCCAACAGACCCAAAAAAATCGCTTCCTTGGTACTGAAATACAGATAGACGGTACCTTTGGCGACCTGCGCCGCCTCGGCAACCTGAGCGGCAGAAGGCAGTTGATGATTATTATCGACAAAGCAACGCGCAGCGGCGCTCAATAAAGCCTGGCGGCGGGCGGCTTTTTGCTCTGGGGCGCGGGCGCGTTTCATGTCGAACTCGATGCACAAGGAGGCATTATTGTGCCCGAAACGCTCTGGCTTCTCATCTGTGATGGTATCGGCTTGGGCAGCTGCGCTAGGCTTGTTTGATCAGTTAGGAGGGCGAGGCAATGCAAGCGGTACTGACGGTCGAAGCAGTGAAGGCTGCCGAACAAAGTTGGGCCCGGAACAACGATGGTGAAACCTGGCCTTTGATGCTCAAAGCGGGTCAGGCGGTGGCGCGTCACGCCCGTCGCCACTGGCCGTCGGCGCGTCGTATTCTGGTCGTTGCAGGACGCGGTAATAATGGCGGCGATGGTTATATTGCAGCCAGCGAATTAATGGCCGCGGGTCTGGATGTTGCGGTGTTGGCACCTGCCGGTATGCCAGCGCCGGATACCGATGCCGAACGGGCGCTGAACGTTTTTCGCCAGGCAAATGGAGCCTTGCTGGATGATCTCCATTCGAACTGGGACCTGATTATTGATGCGGCTCTGGGCACAGGACACCGTGGTGCTTTGCGAGAGCCCTGGCCTCAGTTATTTGAACAACTTCGATCACTGCAGATACCCGTGCTTGCTGTGGACCTGCCGTCGGGATTGAATGCCAGTACCGGTGAGGCCGACAGCGCTGCGATGACGGCCCAGCGAACACTCACTTTTATAGCTTTTAAGGCGGGTCTATTAACACATCAAGGCCCGGGTTTAACCGGTCAGATCAGCTTGGATCGCTTGGCTATCGACAGTGCTAACCAAGCTCTGGGTCATTTCCTCGACGAGCCACCATCTTGGCCGGAGCGTAGATCGGATGCACATAAAGGTGCTTTCGGACAGGTCGCGATTATCGCCGGTGCGCCAGGCTTTGGCGGCTCAGGTTTGCTGGCAGCTCGGGCGGCATTGGCGGCCGGTGCCGGCCGGGTGGTTTGGCACTGTGATGCAAGCATGGCGGGTAGCATTTTGGCAGCGCAGCCGGAATTGATGACGGCTGCGCCGACTGAGCCTGCCAAAGGAACTCTGGTGCTTGGTCCGGGGTTGGGATTCAGTGCGCAGGCCGATAGCTTGTACCGTCAATATCTGGCCGGTGAGGGCGGCGGCATCCTGGATGCCGATGGTCTGACCTGGTTGGCACAGCAAAGTGGCGACTGGTCTTTGCCAACCTGGGTATTAACGCCGCATCCGGGCGAGGCGGGTCGTTTGCTGGGGTGCAGCAGTGCGGATATTCAGGCCGACCGTTGTCAGGCGGCATTAGCCTTGTCCGAGCGCTATCAGGCAGTGGTTGTACTTAAAGGTGCGGGCAGTGTGGTTGCCTGGGATGGGCAATTGCGCTTTGTGCACCCGGGTACGGTTGCCATGGCAACGCCGGGAATGGGCGATACTTTGGCTGGTCTGATTGCCGCCTTGATGGCTCAGGGTCAGTCTCCCTGGCAGGCGGCTCAGACGGGTGCCTGGTGGCATGCTTATCTGGCCTGGCAGCTGGCGCAGAGCCGGCGCGTGGTGCTGGCGTCGGATGTGATTGAGGTCATTGCGCAAGCGGATCAGTTTTCCGGTTGATTGCTCCATTGGTAACCAGAGCTACGGCATTTTTCCGCACGGCGATTGCGTTGAGCGGAAAGCGATTCGCCCGTGTCGCGGTATACGTTTTCATAGAAAAATACGCGTAGCTCTATATCGAGCTCGGTACAAACACCCAACAGGGCTCCGCCATTTTGCGAGGTGGGTGAGCAACGTCCGGGTGAAGGGATGGTTGTTGTTGAGCCTGAAGAGACAGGGATGCACTGACCATATTCTAGGCTGCCATCCAGAGACTCTTCACAAATATTGAGAGTGTTGGCGTCAATATTTATTGGGTTGGACAAGCAACTGCCGCTGGCGCCAAAAGTCGGGTTCGCCAGAGGATTGTCGCTGCCGACCTGAAGAATCATTCCTAAGGTACTACGGTTGTTGAGTTCATCGCTGACACTAACCACCCAGCTATGTGGTCCCGGTTGGGTGACGGCGGGCGAGAAATTCGCCGCCGAAGATCTGGTGACGGAACCATCTGGCGCAACTAACTCTTGATCGAAAGTGAGAGTGGACCCTTGACTTGAATAGGAGTCATAAGCAGATAAACCAATGGTTCGCGGTGCATTAAACGAGCTACCAGGGGTGACCTTCATGATCACCTTGATGGCACTGTCGCCTTTGTCGTGATTAGGTGCTAAGTCCAGTGCACCTTGAATTACGGTTGAACTCAGAGGCGTTGGAGGTGCATTGCCCAAAAACAGGTTGTAATAGCTAAGGTTGCCTACTGACCCACCGTTATTGTCGGTAACCGCGAGATATGAATTTGTCGCCTCAAAGTTGAAATGGTCGTGTAGATCGTCCAGGTTGTGTAGATCTTCAAGCCATTCTTGTTCTGGGTCTGGGTCGGCTAGGTAGATATCACCAAAGGGATCCGTTGGCGCGGTCCAGGCGTTAGCCAGATAATGATTCAGGTACCCGCTTGCACGACCCTGTATTACTGGGGTGAAACTGTCGATCAGTATCTCTTCACACCCCGCTGTTACTAGGCAAGCATCTAAAGAACGGTTCCGATGAAACTTCGACCAGGCTTCGATCAGGGCCGTCGTGGTTGGATTAAGGTTGACGGTTCTGTCGGTTAAGTTAGGCGCGTGGCGGTAGAAACTAGTGAGCCATACGAGATCTCCGTTGCTTTCCGGAACCGCAGCACGCACTAACTGAGATGCGTTTAACGGCAAATCGAAACGATAGTTACCGGTGTTGTTAGCGCGCGTACAATCGTTATTGATACATACCTCAGCCCATTGCCCCGGTCGTCCCAGCTCTACCAAGCCCGCCAGTCGATACAGCTGTTCTTTACCAGAACCACTGCCAGTATCATCCTGACTGCAAGCGCACAAAGCGGCAGTAAGGCAGGCCAGAGCAGCCGGACGGAGCAGGGGAGTCAGCGAGACCATGTTCAACCTCAACAACGGTTGTCTTATAGATCGGTCTGTTGGCGGTTAACTTGAGTTTGTGCATCGCACCGGTACCCCCTTTTCCGCTACACTGTGAACCAGGCCCGGTCCCGCCCGGAATCGGGCTCAGGCTGTTCCCGAAGAGGTCCCTTGTGAACTGGATGATCATACCCGACGCGCCGCTGTGGTCGGCGCTGGTGATATTGTTGCTGGCTCTGGTGCTGCTCTATGCAGCGCGGTTGCCTGTGCATCGGCTGGTGCAGCGGTTTTCCCGGCTGGTCACGTCGGTGTTGCGTCTCTATGGACGATCCCTGGCGGTGCTGGCTGAACAAATTCGCCTGCGTAACCGCGAAGTCCTGCTTGAGCTTGGTCGCAGCCGCGAAGAGCGTCGCCTGGAACGTCATTTTCATCAGGTTAAACGCTTGGTTGAGCGGGACCTGGCACGCTTCCCGGATCTGCAGCAGGCTATCAGCCGGCATATTGCCCAATTGGAAGACGACTACTACCGAACCGCTGAAACACCGCCACCGGCACCGGATTGGCTCGATGCCATCGATAAGGTTGTCCACCTGCGCGAGATCCAGGCCGGTAACCCGGTGGTATCCAAGGTGTTGGCCGATCTGGAATCCAAGCTGCACCGTCAACACGAGCAGTCTTTGGAAGATTTTCGCCGCGGCATGCAACAGCGCCATCGCCTGCTGCATTCGATGATGCCGCACTGGCGCAAGCTGAATCATGAAGTTGAAGATGTGGGCCGTGGCATGCGCGGTCTGTTGAACCAGGCGGCTCATATTGACCAGCATTACCGGCAATATCGAGCATTGCGCAGCCATTCGGATCGTATCGAGAAGCTGCAGCGGGTTTCAGTCATCGGCCAGTTTGTGCTCGCCAGTCTGCTGCTCTCCGCCTGGGCGATCATCGGCTGGTTAAACGTCCGTCTTATTCGCCCTGCTTTTGAGTCCGGTGCCACCAGCGATCCCTTCTTGGCATCGGTCGGTTTGGCTGACTTGTCGGCTTGGGCACTGGTGCTGCTTATCGCCCTGTTGGGCACCTTGCTGCTGGAGGCGTTGCAGGTGACACGCATCTTCACCAGCTTTGCTTTTTTGGATGATCGACGACGGCGATGGTTATTGTGGTCGGTGGTGTCTGTCCTGGTGATAGTGGCGCTGAGTCAGTCAGGATTGATATTTATGCATGAGCGTCTGCGCTCAGTGCCAGAGCTGTACCAGCGCTTGATTGCCTATCCGGTGGTCGTCTATGAAGCGCCCAAAATCGACCAGGGCGTGCCCTTAGCGGCGCGGATGTTGTTGGGGCCGGTACTGACCTTTTTGTTGATGTTCGCTGTCGTGCCACTTGAGCGTTGGGTGGAAAACGGTCGCGTATTGCTGGGCGATGCCTTGGTGGCTGGGTTGCGTCTGGTGTCTTTGCTGACGCGTTTGATCGCTGCCTTTGTCAGTCAGTTGTCGTCGTTGCTGCTGGCAGTCTACGATTTATTAATCAGCCTGCCTTTGTGGATTGAAAGCTTCCTGGGCAAGCTGCGACGCCATCGTGTGCAAAGAAAATCGGCCGCGGCCGATGGCTCGCAAATGGGAGTCAATTCGCAGTAAACGCGGTGGAGTTGATGACTTCCATCAGGTTACACTGGCGCGCGCCTTTCGTTGGTGGCGCCTTTTTTTTGCCTGACGAAAGCCGAACGCAGAGGGTAATGTCACCCTCCTCAATACTGGAAGATCGGCAACTGGCTTAGGTTTTGGCCGAACGGTCTTCCCCGGACAGGATGTTTTTATGTCACTGACAAGCCTGAAAAATCCTTTTTTCGCCGGTGTCGTCGCCGTTGTATTGGCTGCGCCCGTTCTGGCTGAAGACCTGGACACTGATGAGGCGGTTGCCTCCTATGGTATCGGTTACGGCTTCGCCAATAGCCTGGTTCAGCAAACACAAGGAGTGGATCTGGACGTGGATGCTCTGGAAGCGGGTTTGCGCGCTGCCATGGCTGGTGAAGAAAGCGAATTAAGCAACGCTGAAATCAATGCGGCGATTGAAGCCTTGCAACAACAGCTGCAAGCGCAGCAGTCAACTCCAGAAGAAGGAAGCTGAGATGCAATTGACTGATGTACGTAAACACCTGATGGCCGGCGTCGCCGTACTGACACTCTCTGGTGTGGCACTGGCCGAAAATCTGGATTCTGACGAAGCGGCAGCTTCTTATGGCATCGGTTTTGGCTTTGCCAGCAACCTGTTGCAGCAGACCCAGGGCCTGGAATTGGATGTCGACGCTTTGGTCGCTGGTGTTCAGGATGCCATGGAAGGTGAAGAGAGCGAGTTGACCGAAGAACAGATCAACACCGCGGTTCAGGCGCTGCAGCAAAAGCAACAGGCTGCTATGGCTGAACAGCAGGCAGAGCGTCAGGCAGAAGTCGAAGCCACCAAAGCAGAAGGCGCTGAATTTCTGGCCGAGAATGCTGACCGAGAGGGCGTTACCGTCACTGAGTCAGGTCTGCAGTACGAAGTGCTGTCAGCAACCGACAGCGGTGAATCCCCCTCTGCTGAAGACACCGTCGAAGTGCATTACCACGGTACTTTGATGGACGGCACGGTTTTCGACAGCTCTGTCGAGCGTGGCGAGCCGGTTGAGTTTCCGCTGGGTAATGTCATTGCCGGCTGGACCGAAGGTCTGCAGTTGATGACCGAAGGTGATAAGTACAAGTTCTACATTCCGGCTGAGCTGGCTTATGGCGATCGTAGTCCGAGCCGTGCGATTCCGGCGGGCTCCACGCTGATTTTTGAAGTGGAACTGCTCAACGTCGTCAGCGCCGACTGAGAGTAAGTGGATAGCCCGGTTCGCCGGGCTTACGCTCTGGATTGTAAAAGCCTGAATCACAAAAAAGGGCGCCTCCATTTAGGGGGCGCCCTTTTTTAATCGGCGCTCGAATCAGGGATTCAAACGCCGGAAATCTGGCTCCTCGAGCAGGACTCGAACCTGCGACCAATAGATTAACAGTCTACTGCTCTACCAACTGAGCTATCGAGGAA
>NZ_JBEBMU010000004.1:0-203908 GCF_043196805.1 Saccharospirillum sp. HFRX-2 | reverse complement strand
TGGCTCCTCGAGCAGGACTCGAACCTGCGACCAATAGATTAACAGTCTACTGCTCTACCAACTGAGCTATCGAGGAAGATAGCGGTTGTGGCTCCTCGAGCAGGACTCGAACCTGCGACCAATAGATTAACAGTCTACTGCTCTACCAACTGAGCTATCGAGGAACAACGAACAACGGCGCGTATTCTAGAGGATGCTTCTTTAGTGTCAAGCGTTAGGCCTTTGTTTTTTTTGGAGTTTTTGGCTAAGTGAGTCGTCTTGCGGTGACCTGAAAGGGCCGTTAACGGCGGCAGCCGCAGAGCAGAGGGAACAAAATTGCCGAGGCTGTCAAAATGGGCACGAAAACTGCTGAAGGAGGGTGTTGGGCTGCAAAGCGTCAAAAAAACAACGAGGAAACCATGATTACGCTGGAAATGATCGATACCGGTGTCAAAATTGCCGGCGGTGTGCTGATCAGCGCGCTGATATTTTGGCTCTACCTGCGTCGCCATCGCACCCTGGACCAGAAGATTGTCGAGGACGTGCGCAAACGGCGCGAATTGTTCGAACGGGTGGCCGCGAACGTAGGTCGGGTACATCACGTTTATCAGCAGTATTTGGGCTTAGCGACCGAGTTCACACGCTATGGTCAGCAATGGCCGCGTAATCGACGCGAGGAAATGGCACGCGTTGGTCAGGAGTTGGTTGATGTGTTCCGTGAACTGACTGAAGCGGAAAGTACGCTGTTGCTCTTGGGCGAAAAGAAGCTGGAGCGTACGCTGCGCATCTATGGCTCCAAGATCGTTAACCTGCGGCGTCAGGTTCATGCCGAAAAACAGCAGTTCAGTGGTGATGAAATGCACGTCATCGACGAAGTTAAAAAGGAGATTTCGCAATTGCGTGAGAGCTTTTTTGACAACCTCAGCAGCCGCTATATGCCGCCGGCGCGTAAGTCTGCCTGATGGCTAAGAAACCCTGTCGTCGTTGTCAGCAAATACGCTATAGCGGTTTTGTGTTGGCCACCTTGATGTTGCTTGGCTATGGATTGATGCGCGCCCTCGGTAGTTGAGTGGCGCCGCTGTTCTGCTTTGCGTAGAATGCCCGGCCTCACGCTTGTCCGGGGTTCTGACTCAATCTGAAGTTGGGTCGTTGTGAAATAACCCCGTGCGCTTTTGGCAGAGGTTTCAAGGCTGTGACGCACGACGATCTCGAATATTCTTCCTATGTGGCCGGTCTGGGTTTGTCCAACGGCCATCTGCAATCCATTGTGCCGTCCGTTATGCGTCACGTCAGTGTGCCGTACCAGCGTCAGCGCCTGGAGCTGGACGACGGCGATTTTCTGCTGATCGATGAACTCGCTGCCGAGCAGGAAAACGCCCCTCTGGTGATTCTCAGCCACGGTTTGGAAGGCAATAGCCAGCGTGCTTATATGCAGGGCATGGCGCGTCATTTTCACGACGCCGGTTGGCATGTCTACGCCTGGAACTTCCGCGGCTGTGGTGGTGAATTCAATCGCCTGCCACGTTTTTATCACAGCGGTGCCATCGAGGATTTACGCGCCGTGATCCGGCTGGGAGTCGAGCGTGGTTTCCAGCGTATCTTTCTGGTCGGTTTTAGCATGGGCGGCAACCAGACGGTTTTGACCTTGGCCGAGCCGGATCTGGAACCGGAAGTGATCGGTGGCGCAGCCTATAGCGTGCCGCTCGATCTGGCAGCCTGTGCTGAGCAACTGGCCAAGCCGGCGCAATCACTTTATATGCGCCGTTTCCTGAAAGACCTGCGCGTCAAAATTGCCGACAAGGCTGAGCATTTTCCGCAGCTGATCAGCCTGGAAGGTTATGAGCAGCTGCGTAACTTTGAAGACTTTGATAACCGCTATACCGCGCCACTGCATGGTTTTCACGACGCTCAGGATTACTGGCAGCGCTGTTCGTCACGAACGGTGCTCAGTCGCTTGCAGCGACCAACCCTGGTCGTTAATGCGCTGAATGATCCGTTCCTGGCCGACGCTTGCTATATGCGGCCATCCGATGCCTCGGCTCATCTGTTGTTCGAAACCCCGCCCCGCGGTGGTCATTGCGGTTTTATCCGCTGGCGTCTGAACCAGCCGCTGTGGTCGGAAAAGCGGGCGCGTGCTTTTGCTCAGGCACTGCTGTGATGTCCAGCCAAGCGTTGTTATTGCTGTGCCGCCCCGGTTTTGAAAAAGAATGCCTGGCGGAAATCACCGCGGTAGCGGCTGGGCTCGGCCACAGTGGCTGGGCGCGTCTGGAAACCGATTCCGGCTTTATCCGTTTCGAGTGTGCCAGTGCTGAGCCGCTGTATCAGTCGCTCTCTCCCCTGGTCTTTGCCCGCGAAGTCTGGCCTGTGCTGGCGACCATCGACGACCTGCCGGCCGCCGACCGAATTACGCCCATTGTTGACGCCCTGAGTGCAGCGCTTGGCGCTGAAACAGCCACCTTTGGTCAACTGTTTTGCGATACCGCCGAAGGTGATGCCTACCGCGCCACCGCGCGCTTCGCCGGTAAATTTGTGCATCCGTTACGGCAGGCATTACGCAGCCAGAAGTTGTTATTGGCCAAAGACAACGCCTCGCGCCCGGCCTTGCATGCTTTTTTCCCCGATTCCGGTCGTGTCTGGCTGGGGGTGGATCGCCCAGCTTTGCGTCCGGCCTGGTCGATGGGTGTGGCGCGCTTGAAATTTCCCGCTGCGGCGCCAAGTCGGTCGACGCTGAAACTGGAAGAAGCGTTTCAGGTCTTTCTCGGTGCCGATTGGCGTGAGCAGCTGAGTCACGATCACAGCGCTGTCGATCTGGGTGCGGCGCCCGGTGGCTGGACCTGGCAGCTGGTACGTCGCGGTTTGCATGTCGATGCCATCGATAATGGCCCGATGAACGACGAACTGATGGCCACCGGCCAGGTGACCCACCATCGTGCCGATGGTTTTCGCTGGCAGCCGGAACATCCGGTCGACTGGCTGGTCTGTGATATGGTCGAGCAACCTTCCAGGGTGGCCGAACGCATGCTCGATTGGCTGGAAAATGGCTGGGCGCGCCAGGCGATCTTCAACCTGAAATTGCCGATGAAGCAACGTTGGGCCGGTTGGTGCGAGATTCGTGCACGCATCGAGCAACGCCTGGCAGAGCGTCGCTACCAACTGCAGGCCCGGCAGCTGTATTTCGACCGCGAAGAAATCACCCTCTATCTGGCGTTGGAGGAAAGCTTATGAGTGCTCATCACAGTGATCATGAACTCGATACCCGCGGACTGCGCTGCCCGGAACCGGTGATGATGTTGCATAAGCAGATTCGCACCATGGCGGCCGGTGAAACCGTCCTGATTCAGGCCACCGATCCGGCCACCCAACGCGATATCCCACAGTTCTGCGAATTTTTAGGTCATCAACTGATCGATCAGCAAATAGCGGGCGATGATTATCGTTACTGGGTGCGCAAGAAAGCCGACTGAGCTTGGGGTCGACTGAACCAGAACAGACGCGTCAGCAACAGCACACCGGCAGAACTCAGCCCCACGGTTAAACCGATCCAGAAGCCGGCCGCACCCATGGCCGGCACCAGCCTGTCGGTGAAGGTGAGGACGTAGCCCAGCGGCAGACAGAAACCCCAGAATGACAACACCATGATGTACATCGGCAAGCGCGTATCGCGATAGCCGCGCAAGGCGCTGATGCAGGTCACCTGGAAGACATCAGCAATCTGGAACAGCGCAGCGAAGGCCAGCAATCGAATGGTCACCGCCTGAACATCGGCCTCGCCGGTATAAAGGGTCGCCACCCAGGGCGCGCCGACATAAAGACCCGCGGCGTAGAATAGGGCGATCGCCAACGCCAGAATCAAGCATGAGCGGGCGACCAGGTGCGCCGTTTCAACCTGACGGGCGCCGATCAGAAAGCTGATGCGCAGCGTCAGCGCCATGCCGATGCTCAACGGCACCATAAAGATCAGCGACACCACATTCAGCGCTATCTGGTGACCGGCCACGACCACCGGTCCAAGGGGCACCAGAAACAGCGCGATCACCGCAAACATGCTGACTTCCACAAAGATGGTGAAACCGATGGGAATGCCCAGCTTCAACAGATACTTCAGATCAGCCAGGTTCGGCGCCGCCCAATCCTGAATCAGATGGAAGGCACGATAGGTTTTGCTGCGCTGCAGATAGATCAGCAAGCCGATAAAGGCCAGCCAGTTGGAAATGGCCGTCGCCCAGCCACAGCCAATACCGCCGTAAGCTGGCAGTCCCAGCTTGCCGTAAATAAAGATGTAATTCAGTGGCAGGTTAATGGCCGCGCTGATCAGCGAGAACACCATAAAGACCTTGGTGTGACCCAGACCGTCGGTCAAGCCGCGCAACGCAACCATCGCCAGCATGGCCGGCACACCCCAGACAAAAGCCTGCAGATAACCCAGCGTAATACCCGACGTCACCGGTTCCAGCTGACGCCAATCCAGAAAGGGCTGAACCTGGCCCAGCACAAAGACCATGATGACGCTGGCGGCCATGGCGACATACAGACCCTGCCAGGTTATCGGCATAATGCGATCCATGGTGGCACTGCCGCGATGGCCGGAAATGATCGGCTGCAGCGCACTCAAGGCACCGGCGAAGAACAGAAACAACGGCGACCATAGACTGGCGCCAATGCCAACGCCGGACAAATCTTCCGCACTGGCGTGACCGGCCATGACAGTATCGATGACACCATTGGCCATCAGCGCCAGCTGGGCGATCAAAATCGGACCGCCGAGAATGGCCAGGGTTTTCCATTCGGTCAGCGTGGTGCCGATCAGGCCAGCCCGGGTATCGGGCGAGGGTTGATGATCCTGATCCAAAGCGACCTCCGCTGGGCAACTAAAAAGGCAGGCTATTGTGCCTTTTTTTGGTGCATTGGCAATGAGGTTCATCAGCCTACTTGCCAGCGGCCGCGTAGCCGGTAGACTGCCGCCGCCATGAAACAACTTGCTGCTGAACATTGGGAAGCCGACGTCGATCGCCTGCTCGCCTGCCTGAACCCCTGGCTGAATCGTCAGTGGCAGACGCAGCTGGTCGCGGGCGTTGACGAGCCTGTCTATTTGCCGGCCAGCGACGACGCATCGTTGCATCGCATCGTCTTTGCCCACGGCTATTTCAATTCCGCTTTGCACGAGCTGGCGCATTGGTGTGTGGCGGGTGACGAGCGACGGTTAATGGAAGATTACGGTTATTGGTACTGTCCGGACGGGCGTAACGCCGAGCAGCAAGCGGCCTTTGAGCAGGTCGAGGTAAAACCCCAGGCGTTGGAGTGGTGGTTTGCGCGAGCCTGTGGGCGGCGCTTTCAGACCAGCCGGGATAATCTTGGTGGCGAGGCGACCGACAGTCGGCCCTTTCGCGCCGCGGTACAGCGCCAAGCTCAACAGTATCAACACAGAGGTTTGCCGCAACGGGCCCATCAAATCGTGCAGCTGTTGACGCACAACTTTGATCAGCCGTGGCCGACGGCGGCAGCTTTCAACACACCGCCAGACTGAGCGTCAGTGACTGTCGTGGCCGGCGGCGGAATTGATCACCGGACCGGCCGACTTGGCCAGCCAATCTTGCAAATCCTCCAGCGGCATTGGCCGTGCCAGCCAATAGCCCTGAATGGCACCGCAGCCGAGTCGATCCAGATGCTGGACGGTCGCTTCGTTTTCCACGCCTTCGGCGACAATATCCAATCCCAGCGCTTTGGCCAGTTGCACAATAGAACGGACCAGCACTTCAGCGGAGGCACTGGTCTGCAGCTGCTGCACAAACTGCTGATCGACTTTCAGACAATCGATTGGCAGCGCGTGTAAATAGGACAGCGACGAATAGCCAGTGCCGAAATCATCCAGCGACACCCGAATGCCGGCATGACGCAGTTGCGCCAGGTTGGCCACCGTGGGTGCCCAGTCGTTAATCAGCATCGACTCGGTGATTTCCACCGCCAGCGTACTGGGATCCAACTGATGATCGGCCAGGGTGCTGATCAGACGATGGGGTAAATTGGGGCGGGTCAGATCACCAGCGCACAGATTGATGGACACGCACAAGGGCCAGCCAGCCGTCTGCAATTCGGCGCTGGCGCGACAGGCGGCGGCTATCACCCAGTCGGTGAGAGCCGGCATCAGCCCGGTGCGTTCGGCGATGGGAATAAAGTCGCCTGGTGGAATGAAACTGCCATCGGCCTGAGGCCAGCGCACCAGTGCTTCGACACCGTACACCTGATTGGTACTCAGGCGTCGTTGCGGCTGAAAATGCAGCATCAATTCATCGCGCGCTATTGCCTGTTTCAAACGATAAGCCAAACGCAGACGTTCGGGTTGATAAGGATCGGTGTCGGCGCGGTATTCCAGATACAACCGGTTTTGAGTGATGGCCTGATCCACCGCCACCTGAGCCTTGCGGATCAAGGTACCCAGGGTGCGGCCATCCTCGGGCAGTCGCGACGAACCCAGCCGACACTGCACGGCTATATCGAGGCCGGGCAGGGCGATGGCTTCGTTCAGCGCGGCTTCGGCGGCATTGGCCAGATCGGCCAGCGTTCTTGCCTCGGGGCCGTTGTCCAGAATCATCAGGAAATTACGGCCTTCCACCTGAGCGATGCGGCGTGGATGCGGCTCTCCCGGGTTCAGCACGCGAGCGCCAAAGTGATGCAGCGGCAGGGACTCGATACGTTGCGCCGCGCTGCGGGTCAGTTGATCGACGTTGGATTCACCCAGGGTGTTGAGTAATTCGCGCAGATTATCGGGCCGGAAAATCACCAGACGTAATGGTTCGTCGCTCTCAATGCCATCGATGAACTGAGCAACCTGGGCCTTATTGGGCAAGCCGGTAATGGGGTCGCGCAACGCCTGGCGGGTGGTTTCTTCCTGATTGCGTGCCAGCGCCCGCAGCGCCCGTCGTTCGCGATCCAGGGCGTCACGCGCGGACGATTCAGCTTGTTTGAGACTGTCGGCGATAACCAGAGACAGGAGCGCTACGGCCATCACCAAGCCGGCGGGCAGCGCGTATTGAGTGATCGGATCGACCGGCAACCAACCCGCATTACGCGCCATGAATAACATGGCAGCTGCCAGAAATGGCAGCCAGGAGGTCAGGTAAAACAGCGCGATGCGTCGTTGCCGGCGTAACGCCAAGGCGCCCGTGGTCAGGCTGAGGCCGAGTAGCCAGATCAGATCGACCAACACGAAAACGCTGATCCAGCGATAACTGAGCCAGGGGCTGAGCAGAATGGGAATCAGGTTGATGATCAGGGTGAAGTTCAACAGGCGGTGCATCAAACCCAGTTGCCGGGTGCGCAGTACGCCCTGGGTAAACAGGATCAGCCCGATAAAACCGATGATGCCGAATTCCGGCGCCCAGTTAACCAGATGCACGGAGATGGCCTGGCCGAGCAAGAGTCGGCTGTGGCCGTTGAGCAAGGCGACACAGATGGACATGCCGAAGACAAACAGCAAGTAAGGCGGATAGATAGTGCGCCGGGTGCTGATCCACAGAAACAGATTAAACACCAGTACAAAGATGATAGCGCCGTAGAAAGTGCCCCAGATAAAATTCTGCGTTGGCAGTTGGCGATAGAACTCGTTTTCATCCCAGAGCGTGATCGGCGCCTGCACCGAACCCTGGCTGCGCAAACGTGCCAATAGAACGTAATGGCCGTCGTTGTAATTGAAAGACATCCCCAGATGCGGCTGGAAAGTCGCCTCATTCTGACTGGGATTGGGTTGGCGGTCGCCGTCGTAAAAGCGTTGGATGAGGGTGCCGTCTTTGATCAGCCAGGCGTCAATCCAATCGATGGTTGGATAATCAAACGACACCATGGCTTCAAAGCGCACTGGCTGTGAGCCACGATTGCTGGCAATGATCGGCATGGCCACCCATAGGCTGCTCCCGGTGTAGCCGATGTTAGGCGGCTGACCAGTGGGTGGCTGGAAGGCTCCAGCCTGGTAACGCTGATAGGCGTGCTGCCAATCGGTATCCGCCGCCGGATCGATCCAGGTGTGGCTGTAAGCAGCCATATTGACTCGATCAACATCAGGGAGCAGGACCAGTGAAGGCTCTGCCGCCCGGACCGATGCAATCACCAGAATCATCCAGACCGGGATGAACCAGTACTTCACAATTGCAGTCTCCTTGGCGGGAACCTCCGGCTCCCTAAGTGAACCTGGCGGTCCCGCCAGGTCTTCCCTATCGGTTGGTACGCGCTGCCCAATCCGAAAGCTAAGACTAGCGGCAGCCTCGCCAGGCAGCAAGGCCAGTCTAAAAGCGTCGTTCATTGACTGTTTTACACGCAGCGCTTGAGAAATTCGAGACTGGCCGAAAAATGCGCTACAATCGCCGCCCCTGGTAAGCGGCGCGCACTGACATCAGCGTGAGCGGCGTTGCCTGGGTTAATCGAACGCCCTGGTTGGCGATCGTGTTCTTTAATGGCTCGTTTGAGCAAAGCAATAAGGTTCTTGCCTTGGCAGCCTCAGTGCGCCGGGTTCGAACATTGGCAGGCCCCCATATTGCCGGCACTGGTCCGGTCGGGATGGCTATTAAGTAATCGACGCCCCAGCCGTTGAATCGCTGGCAGGCGCAAGCAATTAAGTGTGACTCTGTGACCAATCAATCTCGCAAACCCCGTAAACCCCGCTGGCATATCTCGCAATTCAAAGTACCCGAAGCTCCTGGCAAAGTCCGATTCCACGACCTCTTTCTGCCCATCGCTCTGATGCGCGCTATCCATGAGCTCAATTACGAATACTGCAGCCCGATTCAGGGCATGACTTTGCCCTATACGCTGGCCGGCCACGACTGCATCGGCAAGGCTCAGACCGGCACCGGCAAAACCGCAGCCTTCCTGATCACCGTTATTACCGATCTGATGGAGCACCGGCTGCCTGAGCAATACGCTGGCGAACCGCGCGCGCTGATTCTGGCGCCAACGCGTGAACTGGCGCTGCAGATTGCCGAAGACGCTAAGTTGCTGACCAAGCACAGCCGTCTGAAAGTGGCGGCTCTGGTCGGCGGTATGGATATGGACAAGCAGCGCAAGCAGCTGCAGGAAAGCCGCCTGGACATTCTGGTCGCTACGCCGGGCCGGTTGCTCGACTTTATGAACCGCAAGGAAGTCTTCCTCGATCAGGTGGAAACCCTGGTCATCGACGAAGCCGACCGTATGCTCGACATGGGTTTTATCCCGGACATCAAATCCATCGTGCGCAACACTCCGCGCAACGAAGAGCGTCAGACGCTGATGTTCAGCGCCACCTTCTCTTACGACATCCTCAACCTGGCCGAGCGCTGGACCAAAGATGCCGTTCGCGTGGAAGTCGAGCCCAAGGTGAAAACCGCTGAGCAAGTTGAGCAGCACGTCTTTTTGGTGACCGCCGAAGAGAAGTACAACCTGCTGCGTCATGCGCTGAAGCAGCCCGGTGCTGACAAAGTCATGGTCTTCGCCAACCGCCGCGATATTGTCCGTGACCTGAGCGATCGGCTGCGCAAAGACGGCATCCAGAACCAGGTACTGTCGGGCGAAGTGCCGCAAGCCAAGCGCGTCAAAACGCTCGATAACTTCAAAGAAGGCAAGGTGCCGGTCCTGGTCGCCACCGATGTCGCTGGCCGTGGTATTCACGTCGATGGCGTCTCCCACGTGGTCAACTACACCCTGCCGGAAGACCCGGAAGATTACGTACACCGCATCGGCCGTACTGGTCGCGCGGGTGCCAAAGGTCAGTCGATCAGCTTCGCCTGTGAAGACGACTCCTTCCAGATTCCGGCGATCGAAGACTACATCAAGCACAAGATCGACCTGGAACAGCCGCCGCAAGACTGGCTGCAGGATCTGCAGGCATCCGATGACGCAGACGCCGCTGAAGCGGCAGATAAAGCAGAAAAGATGGCAGCCGCTGCTGAGTCTGAGTCTCAACCGGTCGAAGATGACGACGAAGCCGCTTCCTTTGGCCCCGGCAACGAAGCCGAAAGCGAACGTCAGCAGGGCAACGTCTGAGTTATGGCCGCAGGCCTGCGCATCGTTGCCGATGAAAACATGCCGCACGTCGAACCCTGGTTCGACGGCCTGGCGGCATCGTTAACGCGCCTTTCGGGGCGCAACCTCAGCAAAACCGACCTGATGGACGCGGATGTTTTACTGGTCCGCTCCGTCACTCAGGTCAACGCCGAATTATTGGAAGGGACGCCGGTCCGCTTCGTCGGAAGCGCCACCATCGGCACCGATCACGTCGACACCGACTGGCTGGCCGAACACAACATCGCTTTCCACCACGCCCCTGGTTGCAACGCTCAATCGGTCGTCGACTGGGTGCTCTCTGTTTTTGCTCGTCTGCACCTCGACCACGAATTGCACTGGTGGCAACAGACCATCGGTATCGTCGGCGCTGGCAACGTCGGTGGCCTGCTCGCCAAGCGTCTGAATACCCTGGGCGTGCGCACTCTGGTCTGTGACCCGCCGCGCGCTGAAAAAGAAGGCCAGGCTGGATTTGCCGATCTCGATACGCTGTTAACTGCTGCCGACATCGTCTGCCTGCACGCACCCTTGGTGCGTGATGGTCAACACCCAACACTGGGCATGATCGGCGCCGATCAACTGGCGAAACTCAAACCCCGCGCCTGGCTGCTCAACGCCGGTCGCGGTCCGGTCATTCAGGAAGAACCCTTGCAGCAGGTGCTCGACAACGGCCATATCAACGCTGTTCTCGACGTCTGGCCAGACGAACCCCGCGTTAGCGAGCGCTTACTGAACGCCGTCGAACAAGCCAGCCCACATGTCGCCGGTTACAGCCAAGAAGGCAAATGGACCGGCACTCGAATGCTCGCCGAAGCCTTACACCACTGGGCCGGCGAATCGCTGCCCAAAGGCCCGGACTATCCCGCCGCGCCGAAACTGGATGCCAGCTTCTTCAGTACCGCCAGCCCCGAACAGCTGGGCAGCGAACTGATACAAGCGCTGCACGACCCCGCACGTGATACCGTCGCCATGCATCAGAGCGTTAAAGAAGGCTGGGTGCAGCCGAGCGATTTCGATGCCTTGCGCAAGGCTTACCCCAAGCGCCGCGAACTCGCTGCTGCGCAACTTATCAATGTACCGGATGAAGCAGCAGCCTGGCTGCATCAATTGGGCTTCGAGTTCTAAAACAGCAGAACACGCCCCAGTCGCTTAGCCCCAGTTCTCGTTTTTTCTCCAGTCGCCTCGACTGTTATTCCGCATAACGTCATTTTTCAGGATACTCTGGCGTAAAGGTCAAGGATTCGCCGTGGCCATAACAGGCTGATGAGTCCACGTTTATTCAGTAATCCAAACAACCGTTTTGCAACACAGCCAGAAGGAAATGCCTCAATGCTTGCTTACACCATGGTTGGCACTAAAGACCTGACGAAAGCCCGAACCTTTTACGATCCAGTATTCGCAGCCATGGACCTGGAGCTATGCTGGCACGATGAATTGTCGGTGTCTTATGGCAGGCTGGCAGATAAAGACTATCCCCGTTTCTTTGTCGGCTATCCCTTTGATGGTGAGCAAGCCAGCGTCGGCAACGGCACCATGACCGCTTTTTTATGTCGCGATGTCAGCGTTGTCGACCAAGCCTATAATGCGGCGATGAAACAGGGCGGTCGCTGCGAGGGCGAGCCTGGATATCGGCCGCAATACGGCGAGGGTTTTTACGCAGCTTATGTGCGTGATCTGGATGGTAATAAATTGGCGTTCGTGGTTTTTCCGTAGAGTATTGAGGTTGTAGTTACATCAGATAAATTAACTGGATAAACCTCAAGTTACGAGCTGCGCTAGAGGCCAGAGCAGCTCGTAAACAGGTACGGCAATGTCGCTTACCGGCTGGCAATAATCCACACGGCGTGAATAACGCCAGGGAAATAACCCAGAATGGTGAGTAGAATGTTAATCCAGAACTGAGGGCCAATACCGACCTGCAAGAATACGCCGACAGGCGGTAGAAGAATTGAGAGAATCAGTCGAATGATATCCATGATCGTTCTCCTTTTTTGCGTCGTTTTCGGATTGATTCGTTGCTACGATCATTAGATTAACACCTGGAAATGACTAAATAACACAGGTTTTATCGAGTATTCCTTTTTGTTTGCCGAGAATATAACGGCGGTCACAACTGGAGTATTAAGTGGTAATGAGCCCGTTGAAATATAGGTTTGGCTACCCAGTAAATTTTTTGGACATGGAATTTTCAGTTCCGGTTTAATCGGGCAAGCAGATAAAACTAAAGTGTCGGCACGCGACGGCTGTATTGAATGCGACGTTTCGCTGTCCAATGGTGTAGTAACGCGCAGAAATAATGCTTTGTCGGGTCGGCGGATGAAATAGACAACCTGCTCTGGGGATGGTTATGACACTGGCTTCACCCAATCCAATATTGATGTTGATTGACCTGCAATACGCCATCGATGATCCCAGTTGGGGCAGTCGCAATAACCCTCAGGCAGAAACGCAGATTTCCAGGTTACTGCACCTGTGGCGCGAACAGAATTTACCGCTATTACACATTAAGCATATGTCGACAGATCCGAACTCCAAGTATCGGCCTGGCACGCCGGGTAATGATTTCAAGACATTTGCGGCGCCGCTTGAGTCTGAAGACGTCGTTGAGAAAAAGACCAACAGCGCTTTTATCGGCACCGACCTGGATAACTGGTTAGTTAGTCGGGGAATAACCGAGATCGTGATGGTCGGTGTGATTACCAATAACTCGGTAGAGGCGACTGCTCGCATGGCGGGAAACCTGGGGTATCAGACTGTAGTGGTATCGGATGCCACCTATACCTTCAATAAGACCGATTTCGGCGGTCGAGAGCACTCAGCCGAGACGGTTCATAATATGTCATTGGCTAACTTAGACGGTGAGTACGCCAGAGTGCTGGATACAGAAGCAGTGCTCAGTCTGGTGCGAAAACACTAGCCAATATTTTCCAACAGCCGTCGAAATCAGACCTTCCCGCTCGACTAAGCGCTGACGGCATCTAAGCTGTCACTCATTCATTTGGGAGGTCTGATATGGCCAAGGTTTAAAACCGGCATTAATAAATCGAGGGTTTGGCAATGGTGAGGTCAAACGGTCATGTGACCATTCATATGGCAACCAGCCTGGATGGCTTTATTGCCCGCAAGGATGGTCGCGTCGATTGGATGGAAACGACGGATGAATTTCGCGCGGGTAAGGAGCTGAGTTCAGCAGCGGTCGAAACCTTTCTCGATGGTATTGATTGTTACGTCATGGGCTCCCGGACATATGAAACGGCGCTCGACTTCGAAGCAAAAGGCTTTGGCTGGGCTTATGGCGACAAACCGACTGTCGTACTCACGCATCGGAGCTTGCCGAAAAGCCGTGACACGGTGGAATTCTATTGCGGTGATCTGAGCGAATTGATAAACCAGCAGCTCAACTCAAGGTTTCGTTCCATCTGGGTCGCTGGCGGCGGTTCCGTTGCCGGAGAGTGTCTGCGACTTGGTTTAGCCGATGAAATTTCATGCTCAATATTGCCTGTGGTCATTGGTGAAGGCATTGCATTTTTTGACGGTCTTAACCGCGACGTTCCACTGCATCTGCTGGAGGTAAATGCCTACAAAAGCGGCATGGTGGAAATGCGATACGCAGTTATAACACCGAAGCAATAGCTTACCTCCTGCCACAAAAGCCACCGTTGTTAGCAGCCGACAGGTATTGATTGAAGTTAAGTAATAAGCGGCAGTATTGTGTTTCGATTCCTGGTTCTGTTTCGGTACCAAACAATGAGGTAACGGCTGTGAATGACAAAATTCGTAATATCGAAAGTACTTTGTTATCCGATAACTGGTACCGATTGCACAAATATCGATTCGACTATCAAGGTCCCGATGGTCAGTGGCAGACCCAGGAACGTGAAGCCTATGATCGTGGCAACGGTGCGACCATATTGTTGTATAACCCCGTTAAGAAAACGGTCATATTGACTCGCCAGTTTCGCCTGCCAACTTATATCAACGGTAATGACGACGGTATGCTGATAGAGAGCTGTGCCGGGCTGCTGGACCAGGATAATGCCGAAGATTGTATTCGCCGGGAGGCAGAAGAAGAGACGGGTTACCGAATAGAACAGGTACAGAAAGTCTTTGAAGCCTATATGTCACCGGGTTCGGTTACCGAACTGGTCTATTTTTTCATCGCCCGATACAGTGAATCGATGAAAGTGTCGGAAGGTGGGGGTCTGGCGCATGAGCAAGAAAACATAGAGGTCCTGGAAATCCCCATTAGCAGTGCCCTTGCCATGATCGATAGTGGCGACATACGCGATGGCAAGACCATCATGTTGCTGCAATACCTTCAGTTAAAGGGAATGCTGTGACATAGTCCGGATATTGACGGGATACTTTATATCATTGTTTGCTTATGAACGCCCAAGTTGATGCCTTTATCGATAATGCCAAGCGTTGGTCCGATGAATACCGGGCGATGCGCCATATTGTTCTGCAATCAGGTCTAACCGAAGCCTATAAATGGGGCAAACCCTGTTACACCTTAAATGACAACAATGTCCTGATCATTCAGGGTTTTAAACACTTCTGTGCCTTACTGTTCACTAAGGGCGCCTTGATTGAAGATCCTGCTGGCATATTGCAATGGCCGGGCGAACACACTCAGTCTGCAAAGCGGTGTTGTTTTAGCGATGTCGAAAACATTCACCAGGATGCCGCTGCTATTCGCGCTTGCATCGATGATGCGATTCGAGTTGAAAAGGCGGGGTTGAAGGTTGAATTCAAGAAAACCGAGGCGTTTTCTGTGCCACCCGAATTTCAGCAACGTCTGGAGGAACTGCCCACATTGAAGTCAGCGTTTGAGTCGTTGACGCCTGGTCGTCAGCGCGCCTATTTGTTGTATTTTTCCAATGCCAAACAATCAAAAACCCGGGCTGCTCGGGTGGAAAAATATCTGGAACGGATACTGGATGGGTTGGGATTAACTGATTGAGTTGATAGGCGCAGCAAAGTCGCCTGTTAACACCTGAAAACCGGGAGGTTGAAATGGATATAGTTGCATTGACCCTCATGCCCATTGGCATGCTGGGGTTCATTTTTGGGTTAATTGCCTTCTCGAAAGTCGTTCGTCTGGAAGCGCAGGTCGATCATTTGCGGACTACTCTGAAAGAGCGCTCGTCTATATTGGATGAGGACGTATCGTTGTGAAATATGTTTTGTGGTGGCTTTATTCAACAATGATAATCGTCTTCGTAACCTTCGGTCTCTTTCAGGCATTAGGTTTAGGCCAGTTTGCTTTAGGTAATATTTTTAATGTTGCTATAAACCTGCTGTGTTTGGTCGGCGTGTATGGATATGTCTATAACAAGCCGATCTTTAAGAGAAGCTTATGGATATTGCTGTTTTGGTTCCGGGCGATCTCCGTTGTGCCGAGTGTATTATTGCTGGCTATTTATCCGAATGAAGTGGCGATGCGCTCAGTCGATCTGCTGATTAATGTGATTCTGATAGTGCCATTGCTTTATGCCTTGTATCGGTATGGATCAATCAATAACCCGCTCTGGGGTGTGGAAAGCCAGGAAAATTTTGTGGCGGTGCTGCAGCAAAGCCTGAGCTCAACAGATGAAATTGAAACCCTGATCCTGTCCGACCAGCCTGAAGGTAAGGTGAAAACTACAGTGCGCATTTCCAAGTCAGATGGTGGCCTTCTGGTGCGTATTGAAAAAGAGGCTGCGGGGAAAACGGAAGCCTTTAGCAATGAGGTTGCTGATATTCCTCAACTGGCCAGATTTTTAAGACATAATACCTTAGTGCGTGCCGCTGACTTTTCATTAGTAGAGGGGTCCTGATGTTTGATTTTGGTAAAAACCCTTTGCCACTCAGTCCAGTCGACTCGCATGAGAAGACGCGCCTGATCATTATGTATCTCTGTTGCGTCATGGTTGCCATAACTGCCATTGCTGGTCCGATTATCGGTTTGGTTATTGCTTTGGCTTCGCGCAAAGGAGTCAGTAGCGAGCTAGCGAAGAGTCATATTAATAAGCAGTTGCGCGTGTTTCTCTTTACCGCCATTTGGATGTTGGCAAGCATTGCGTATTTCTTGCTGGCATTTACCCTGACCTATTGGCTCGAGAAGGGGTTAGGTGTAGATACTGGCGATATAGAAGACTTTGTGTTTCTGTCGGCAGCCGCAATCTTGTTAGGTGCCTTTATCTGGTACTGTTATCGGTCTTTGGTTGGTTTCATTTTGGTTCTGAGAAATGAGCCAATTAAGCGTTAGAGTGTATAGACCGAGATGTCATCTATTCCTGAAGTGCAGCGGTAGAACGAGATGTTAAAACCCATTCTGTGGTGGCTCTATGCCGTGGTGGTTATTGCATTAACTGTAATGAGCATCCGCTTGGCACTGGGGCAGGATTATTCAGTGTCGATCAGCTCGGCAGGGATCGGCGGAAATATCTGGATACTCTTTGCGCTCTTTGGTTATGTCTATAATAAACCCATCATTGGCTATGAGCTCTGGCGGTTTTTATTTTGGTTGGCGCTGGTCGTCCAGCTGCCGCTGATGTTGGGGTTAGTGGGTGTCTTGTATTCCGGTGTGATGTCTTTCTGGATTAGCGTCATGGTCACCCTTTTCTATGGGTTGCTGAACGTTCCCGCCTTCTACGTTTTATATCGCTATGGTGATTTTTATCATCCGGCCTGGAATCATGGTTTGTTCGATGATCAGTTGGCGGCCCTGCAGCAGCGTCTGGCCAGGGAGTCAACTGTCGTACTGAGCTATCAGGACGCTGAATCACCATCGCATTTTGAGGTTCATATTGCCGCGATCGAAGAAGGCTATCGGGTGGATATTAAAAAGCGTTTCATTGAGCAAACCTCTTCGTTTTCAGATTCCCTTCCAGATGCACAGGGCGTGCTTCGTTTTCTTTATCGCTTTCCTGAACTGCGTAAGATAAATCCATGAGTCGAATCAGTGTGCGACCTATTTGGTCCGGTTTCTCAGTGGTCATGGCGTCCGCTGTTTATGCCGACTGTCCGTTCCCTGAAGGCATTCAGCATACGCCGGCCATTGTTCGCGAAGCCATGCAAATGTACCAGCAAGGTATGCCCGCTGCGACACTTCGGCAAGCCGCACTCAGTTTTGAACAAGAAAAGCCATGGGCGACCGAAGTTATGTTGGCGGTAGTTGATGAAATCTATGGCTTTGAACCGCCGATCGAGCTCGATGTCTATGTGCCCTATCGGATGGAGATCTGTTATTTAAAGAGCGAGTATGATGCGCAGGAAGAGGATTTTCCTTTTGCCGAGGCATACCCTTTGTTGCAGCAATGCACAGCAGAGGAAGGTAGACAAAAAGGAATCTGCGCCATGCGCACAGCGCAACAGATATCCGGAATCACAACAGACTAGCGGTATCCTTAGGTCGGCAATTTTGAGATGGCAAATTCATGAAAATCTATGGCGATCATCAGTCGGGCAATTGTTATAAAGTTGAGCTGTTATGCAGCTTGTTGAGTCAGTCGTTTGAGTGGGTAGATATCAACATACTTAACCATGAAACAGCGGCAACTGCGTTTCTGGCTATGAACCCCAACGGCAAGATACCTTTATTGGAACTCGACGACGGCCGTTGCCTTTGGGAATCGAATGCCATTATCAATTACCTGGCCACCGGTTCCGACTTGTTGCCAGTTGATGCTTTTGCACTGGCCAAGGTACAGCAGTGGCAGTTCTTTGAGCAGTACAGCCACGAACCCAACATCGCCGTCGCCCGTTTTATTGCCAAGTATCTGGGCTTGCCGGACGATCGTCGCGCCGACTACGAAGCCAAACAGGCTGGTGGACACAAAGCCTTGCGAGTCATGGAAACCCAGTTGCAGCAAACGCTGTTTTTAACCTGCGATCAACTGACGACTGCAGACATCAGCCTTTATGCCTATACCCATGTGGCGCACGAAGGTGGTTTTGATTTGGCCGTTTACCCGGCAATTCAAGCCTGGCTGGGGCGTGTGGAAGCCTTGCCCGGCTATCGTGCCATGAGTGCTTGAAGCCCATGATGAATACGCTATTGGTTTGGTTGGCGAATGCCGTTTTGTTGGTGCATGTATCATTCGTAGCATTCGTTGTTTTTGGTCTGGCGCTGGTCTATGTCGGTTATTTTTTTGAGTGGCACTGGGTGCGCAACCGGGTGTTTCGGCTGTTGCATTTGGCGGCGATTGGTTATGTGGTGGTGCAATCCTGGCTGGGCGTGATCTGCCCGTTGACGATAGCGGAAATGAAGTTGCGCGCCAGTGCTGGATTGGACACCTACAGCGGTTCCTTTATTCAGCACTGGCTGCAAAGTCTGTTGTATTACAGCGCACCGGACTGGGTGTTTATCGTGGTCTATAGCTTGTTTGGTGCGCTGGTAGCGTTCAGTTGGTGGCTGGTTCGACCGCGTTGAAATTGTCCGTTTTGCCCGGCCTGAAAGCCCGGTACAGCAACGCCAATGGCAACAGGACTTCGCCGATAAAGGTGTATTGAGCGATGAACAATCGATCCGTGCCCAGCGCGAACCAGGTGAGGGTATCGAGGCAATAGCCAATACCGCCGATGATTAATAACCAACCGACAATCGACGGCAAAAAACGGGCTTTAGCCACCAACCAACCCATCGGTATCAACCACAATCCCCAGAATATATGAGCGATCATGATGCCGTCGGCGTGCAGTTGAAACGCGAACAGGGTGGCGGCGTCGAGTTGGTCGCGGTTAAACACCGTGCTCAGGCTTTCGGAATTCAACAGCATTAAACCAGCTACCCGGCACAGTTCGTTGAGCATCGCAATGGGCATGGTTGCCAGCGTGAACAGCACCATAAATGCCGCCATAGTGTTGCCAAATTGGCGCAGTAAATAGTACAGCGCGACGACCAGAAACAACTGCGTAATCTGAATGCCAAAGGCTGTTAAAATGCTCCAGCGGATGGCGTTTGTGTGGGCTTCAATATTGGCCAGCGTCGCGGCTTGATCACCTTCCACCCAGATAAATTCCGGCACGTAGAGAATGCCAAATACTCCCAGCGGAATCAGCAGCAGATAGAGTGCCGCGGCAATTCGGGCAAGGCCTTGTTCTGATGGTGTCATGGTTGGGTTCCCCTTGTTCAATGTGAATGAAATTGTGGTTGTCAGTGCGATGGCGCATAGGCCAGGGCCGATTCGCTTTGGCAACTGCAAATGGCTGGTGCCTGTTGAATCAGTTCGTCATCGCTGATGGCGTGCACCATAAAGAGCGCAAAGTCAGTGCGCCGGGTGCGATTGCTGGCCAGGGCTGCATCACCCACATGTTGTGACCAGATCGGCAAGCCTTCGCTGGGGCCTTCTTCCAGATCGCTGCCGCGAACCACCGTCCAACGGCTTGAGCTGTTGAAGATCACCTCGGTCGCTCGCACCTGGTCGTCCAGATCGACGACTCTCAGCCAGCGCGCAAGACGACCGGCAGTGGCCACCAGGGCTTTTAACTTCCAGCTATAACGATCTTTGCCGTCCAGACTGATGTGCCAGCCGCAGGAGAAAATCAGCCGGGCGTCAGCCGGTGCATTGTCCAGCACCGCCCGGGCCGTGCCTGAGGCGTAGTGGTTCATCCCCCAGGGCACTAAGACCGTCAGTACGGCGTCGCAACCGGCGCTGGCACGACGCAGAGTGTCCGCATCGTCGGTGGGCGCCCCATGCAGCTCGATGCGACCGACATAGCGCGCCAGTTTGGGCAGGCTTTGTTCGCGGCACACCGCCGAGACCTGATAACCGGCGGCCAGAGCATGCTCAATCATGTACTGACCTAATTTTCCCGATGCTCCGACGATGCATATTTTTTTGGCTTTCATGGCTGACTTCCTGTTCTGAATGGTTGGGTCCAGTTTACGTGGGCGTTTGCGCGCGTTACATTGCCGAAAAGGCCTGGAGGCTATACGAAAATGCATAGCAAGGGTCGTGACCGGGAGAGGGAAGATGGATTGGTCCGGCATCAATTTTGACTGGAATCGCGCGCGTGCTTTCTTGGTTACTGCCGAAGAAGGGTCGTTTTCCGCTGGTGCACGGGCGTTGGGCGTGGCGCAACCGACCTTGGGGCGCCAGGTTGCAGCCTTGGAGCAAGAGCTCGGCGTAACCTTGTTCGAGCGCCTGGGGCAGGGCTTGGCGTTAACTGATGCCGGCCAGCAACTGAAACAACACGTTCAATCGATGGCGGACGCCGCCAGCCGATTCTCCCTCTCGGCCTCGGGCCAGAACACCCAACTGGAAGGCCGGGTGGTGTTAGCCGTCAGTGAAATCGAGGCGGTGTTTCTATTGCCGCCAGTGATCGAACAGCTTCGCCAGCACTGGCCCGGCATCCAACTGGACATTCAGGTGTCTCATAGCGTGGCCGATTTAAAACGCCGCGAAGCCGATATTGCCTTGCGCTCCTTCCGGCCCAGTGAGCCCGATTTGATTGCGCGCAAACTCTATGAAGAACCAGTGTGGATGTATGGCACGCCAGATTACTTGGCCAGTCTGGGCCATCCGCAGCGACGGCAGGACGTGACTGACGTGCAACTGATTGGCTTCGAATCCGATCACCAATTGGTCGACTATCTGGCGCCCCAGGGTTGGGCGATCGGACCGGACAATATTCATCTCACTACGCTGTCGCAATTGTTGCAGTTGGAGTTGGTTAAACGGCATTTGGGGCTGGCTTTTTTCCCGCAGCGCGTCGGCGATGCGCAACCATTATTGCAGCGTGCCTTTGAACATTTGGGTGCACCCTTGCAATTGCCTCTGTGGCTGGTCAGCCATCGCGAGTTGCGCACCAGCCCGCGAGTTCGGGTGGTGTTTGACGCACTGGCGCAATGGTTTTCGCACCCTCCCGAAGCTTAAATATCAGGTTGCACTGGCCCGTTCTATCCATCACTTCGCAATCCCGACCCTGACGATCGACACCTTGCGTTGCCGCCGGACCAGCGGTATACAGACTGTCTTTTAAATCTGCGCAGCGGCCAGCATTGGTCGTTCATAACGGTCTGTATCGCGCCTCCGTCGGCAACTGACCAAGGTGCTATTTTCTTCGTTTTGCTTAAGGCCGGTGATGTGCATTAGTAAGGTTCGATTGAATGTGAATGAACACAGGAGTCAGTGATGCGAGTGGTGTCTTTAAGCAAAGATGATCAGCATCGTTTTTCCAAACAGCGGGTCGATGAACTGACCTTTATTGCCGGCGAAGGCATCGTCGGCGATGCCCATAGTGGCGACAAGGTGCAACATCGGTCGCGCGTTAAGGCTAACCCGGATCAGCCCAACTTGCGTCAGGTACATTTGATTGCGACCGAATTAATTCATGAATTGCAGGCCAAGGGGTTTGACGTGCACCCAGCTACACTGGGTGAAAATGTACTGACTGCCGACATCGATTTGCTGGCTTTGCCCACTCATACCCAATTGAAATTGGGTGACGATGTGACGGTTCGTATCACTGGTCTACGTAATCCCTGCGCGCAGTTGGATCACTATCAAAAAGGTCTCACCGCCGCGGTCTTGGATCGCGACGCCGACGGTCAATTAATTCGTAGGGCAGGAGTTATGGCAGTGGTGGAAACCGGAGGTGTGGTGCGTACCGGCGATGCCATAACGGTGCAGCTACCGGACTTACCTCATCAAGCACTGGAGCCCGTTTAAAATGGACACATCTTTTTGGCATGAGCGCTGGCAAAGCAACCGCATCGCTTTTCATCTGGATGAGGTGAATCCGCTGCTGGTGCGCTATTTCAACCATCTGAAAGTATCTCCCGGGGCGCGCGTTTTTGTGCCCTTGTGCGGTAAAACACGTGACATCGGCTGGCTGCTGACTCAAGGCTATGACGTCGTTGGGGCCGAGTTGGTGGAAACGGCGGTGGAGCAATTATTCGCACAGCTAGGCGTGCCGCCGACAATCATCGAATATGGCCCCATGAAGCATTATCAGGCGCCGAATCTGGATATCTGGGTGGGAGATGTTTTGGAATTGACGCCTTCATTATTAGGCAAAGTCGATGCGGTCTATGATCGTGCCGCCCTGGTGGCGATGCCGGAACATCTGCGCACCGTTTACGCCCGACAGCTAAAAATGCTGGCTGCAAATGCAGCACAGTTATTAATCAGTTATGTCTATGACCAATCGCAGGTTCCGGGGCCACCGTTTTCAGTGCGCGACGAAGAGGTAGCGCACCTGTACGGCGACGCCTATCAACTGACGTCACTGGCACGCTTTGATGTACCTGGTGGTTTAAGAGGGCAGGTTGCGGCCGAGGAAGTCGTATGGTTATTGCAGTCAAGCTGATCATCAATCAAGCAAAGAGGGCCTACTATGATTACCGGTTCATGCCACTGCGGGGCCGTCCGTTGGGAGTTCAACAAGCAACCTGAAACGGCAACCGCCTGCAACTGTAAGCTCTGTCGTCGCTACGGCACTCTTTGGGCTTACGACTTCGAAAACGAAGCCATTCGGTTGAGTGGGCCTACTTCGGTTTATAGTCATGGTGATCGTGAAATCGGTTTTCATTTTTGCAAGCAATGTGGCTGTATAGCCTATTGGCGTGGGATTGAAACGTGGCCCGATGGCCGCCGGCGTGTCGCAGTGAATTTACGCTTGGCTGAACCCGAGGCAGTGGCCGATATTCCGATTAAACATTTTGATGGTCTGGACCGGTTCGAACCGCTGCCGCTGGACGGTCAGTGTGTAGGTGACTATTGGTATTAAGCGGCTACTCCATCGATATAAATTGAGTCAAAGCTGCGTTGGCTGTGAGGTAAATAACGATGCTTGAACTGCAAAAATTATTGCTGCATTACCTCCAGCAACTGATCCAATTGTTAGAGAGAATTCCGGCGGAGTGTTACCAGGCATCGTTGGCGCCTGACATGTTTTCATTGGCGGAGCAGGCGAGAATTGCATCGAATTACAGTCTGCGTCTTTATTGTCCGCTGATACAGCAGCCCGTCCCAGACTTTGATCAGGTAAACCTCAGTAAGCTGGCTTTATTACTGGAAGTCACGCAACGACGTGATTATTTGCAGCGCCAGCCAGCAGTAACCGAGTTGAACGAGGCCCGACTCATTAATGAGCGGGCGGGGTTTGCCGATCTGGAATTAACCGAACCGCATTTTATTCACCACTATGGGCTGCCAAATTTCTTTTTCCATTTCAGCATGGTCTATGCCATTGCTCGTCAACAGGGTGTGGTGTTGAGTAAGGCTGATTTTGACGGCTACCACATCTACCCGGATGGATTTAGTTTTTTTCAGCCGCAAACGGACGACTAACGTTAACCACGCATGATTGGCCGGCTCAGCTCTACAGCCGCTTTGTCGGGTTGCTGGCTGTGGTAACGGACCACAACGCGGTCACCAACCATAGCGTTGAGTCCAAAGGATGCCGGCAGACCGCGAAACCATTGGGTGCGTCCCAGGTACTCAATTTGTGCATCTATTAATCGCATCCGGTTGACGCTGATACGGGAATAATTCATCGCGACAAGGGTTCCGACTGTTTCGCTGTCTGCATTTTTCAGCGTTCGTTCTGTCTGCAGTGAACCGTAAAAATACTTTACTAGGTAGGCTAGGCCGACCAGGGCGAAGATCGACAGACCAGCTGTGATCAAGCGGGTGCTGAACGGCAAAATTGAATCGGGATTCAGCAGTTGGTGGAACTGCCCTGAGCTGATGATGATATAGACCGCTACCACGCTAATAGCGACGACCATTACCAGTATCGCCAGCGCCGGTGACCGGTTTCTGAGCACATAATACAACCCAAGCACCGCAAGGATGGCAATTGGCAGGTAAGTCGACATAAGTTCCAGGTGAGCGGGCATGGTATCCATTCCTTAAACAGCAAAAGCGGGTCAATATAAACACTTGTGGCAACGCTGTCAGGTCTGGTTTTGAGGCCAGGACACCAAAGCTGTGACGCTTGTTGAGTTCCCGGAAAGAATCTATAAATATTTTAGGCGGGCTATATTGGGCCGCCATGACAGGAGTGTTGATCATGATGTGGATTGCGAATGTACTGGTCTTGTTGGTAGCGGCTCTGCACGCTTATTTTTTGGTATTGGAAATGTTCCTGTGGGACAAACCGGCCGGCATGAAAGCCTTTAATTTAACGCCCGAACACGCAGCGACGACCAAGTCGATGGCGGCCAATCAGGGTTTGTACAATGGTTTTTTGGTCGCCGGTTTAGTCTGGGGCTTGTTATTGGGTGAGGCTGGCCTGGCCATTAAAACCTTCTTCCTCGGTTGCGTCGTTGTTGCCGGTGTGTTCGGTGCCGTGACCGTCAGTCGCAAGATCCTTTTTGTACAGGCGTTGCCGGCGGCCGTCGCCTTGCTGGTTTTATGGCTGAGCTAAGGTCGCGCGTTAAGGCTGTTTCAGTCTTGTGCTGGCTGGCAACTGTCAGCCTGGCCTGGGCCGATGTCGATGACGCTGCACTGTTAAATCAGGCGTTGGTGCAGTTCGGTTACAGCGACCATCAGCTGCAGATTGACGGCGATGATATCCACTATTACCTGCACCAACAGCAGCATCTGCCACAACATCTGGTGTTGTTTATTCAGGGCACCGATCCGTTCCCGTTATTTTTTTACCAATTCAAAGAAGACGGGCCGCACTTTTTCAAAGCTTTCAATAATGATGATCAACGACTGTCGCCGGAGATGGCCTATGCGGTGGTGGCAAAACCCGCGCTGAGTGGTATCCGTGAGTGGCAACACTTCGATGTACCCCAGGCTTATCACGATGCCAATTACCGCGAGCGACGGGTCAGAGATCTCAGTGCAGTGATCGATGATATTCGGCAACACCATCTGGCCGAGGGTGGCAATATCATCGTCTACGGGCATTCGGAAGGGGCGCAGCTTGCGGCGGCTTTGGCGCGTGAGCAGCCGGCCATTACCCATCTGGGTTTCTGGTCCGGTAACGTCCTGAACAACTTTTATGAGTTTGCCTTGTTCGAGCGGCTGGCGGTGCGTCAGGGACAGCAAAGCGATGCTCAGGCGCAGCAGAATATTGAGGCGTTGCTGCAATGGTATCAGGCGGTCTTGGCCGATCCGCAGTCGACCGAGGTTGATGACTGGGGCTTTAGCAATCGTCGCTGGGCGTCCTATCGCCACGCGCCGCTGGAGGATTTACTGGCGCTCGAAATTCCCATCTATGCTCAGTTTGCCAGTAACGACGACAGCACGCCGATCGAAACCGCTTATTTATTGCCGGTACAGTTTTTATCAGCGGGCAAAACCAATCTCGATTTTCACGTCTGTCTGGGCTGTAACCACAGCTATGTGGAAGAGGGCGACGAAGGTGCTATTGATCATTGGCCGTCGGTGTTTGACGATTTCCTGCAATGGACACAAAGCCAATCAGAATAACGCTGAGCACACGCTATGATTTCACGGTTACCACCCTGGGTTGAATACGGCGCTTTTGCCTTGGCGCTGGTGGCCGGCTGCGTCAATGCGATTGCGGTTTTGGGATTGGATCACCAGGCGTTGTCACATTTATCGGGCACCGCCACTTCCTTTGGGGCAGGTTTGGGGCGACTGCCCTGGAGTCAGAGTCTGCATCTGCTGCTGATATTGCTCAGCTTTTTTTGTGGCGCCTTGCTGTCGGGATTTCTGGCTGGCGGTGGTGCGCTGAAATTGGGTTACCAGTACGAAATCCTGCTGGTGATCGAGGCGCTGTTGTTATTCGCCGCCACAGCATTTTTCGCTCAGGGTTCTCACCTGGGTCAATACTTGGCGTCGGCCGCCTGTGGTTTGCAAAACGCCTTGGCGACCACCTACAGCGGCGCTGTGGTACGCACCACTCACGTCACCGGTTTATTTACCGATCTGGGTATTATGCTGGGTTCCTGGTGTCGGGGCGAAGCCTTTGATCGCCGCAAGTTTGTATTATTTAGCCTGATCATTCTTGGTTTTATCAGCGGCGGTATTGCTGGCGCCTGGTTATTTCCGCGCCTGAGTTTTATGGCGCTGCTATTACCGGCCAGCACCTGTTTACTGCTGGCGATTGTTTATCATCTGTTTCGGGTTCGGCAGTGAGGATGCTCTAACGGTCGTTGAGTGTTCTAAAATATCGGTGGTTGTCGAAATCGCGCCATGGCATTCGATAAGGGAGATTAGGAAAGTCACTGCAATCCGGTGACGGTAGCAACGACCTCTGCTCTGGGAGAGCTTATGAAAATCACTATCAGTACCCAAGTAAAAGCACCTTTAGAAATCGTTTGGCAGGCCTGGACCACACCCGAAGACATCAACCAGTGGAACGCTGCCTCGGACGATTGGTGCAACCCACGCAGCACCATTGATCTGCGCGTTGGCGGTCGATTCAACTACCGCATGGAAGCTCGCGATGGCAGCGCAGGCTTTGATTTCGAAGGCACCTTTATTCAGGTTGAAGCGCCCCTGGTGCTGGCCTACCGCATGGATGATGATCGTCAGGTGGTGGTGGAGTTCGAAGCGCAGCCCGATGCTGTTGTGGTTAAAGAAACTTTCGATACTGAAGATCAAAATACCGCGGAATTACAGCGTCAGGGTTGGCAGGCAATTCTGGATCGTTTTGCCCGGCATGTGGAAGCCAAACAGCAGGCTTAAATGTAGCCGGGAGCGGTCGGGGTGGTGAGGCAGTGCCACCCCGATGTTTAACTCAGCGCTCGGCAGACTGCTGTTCTTCTTCTTCCAGCTCGGTGGGATACAGCCGGCCTTGAAGCATCTCTTCCCAGTCGCGGGTCATTTGGCGCACTTTTTCGATGTAGGGTTGGTTTTCCATGGTTGGAATGCTGGGGTCCCACAGTTCCGAGACTTCCACCATGGAGCGACGATCCACCTTTTCGAACTCATCGGAAATAAACTGCGCGCGGTCGCGGCTGATGCCCATGGCTTCAATAGCTGACCGACCCATACGCACCGAGCTGTCGTAGGTTTCACGAATCACGTCGCGGCAACCGGCGTACCACAGATCATAAACATGGAAGCGGTCGAAGGCGCGCGCGGTGATATGAACCTGCGGATAGGTTTTGTGGATGTAACTGACCAGCTTGGTGATTTCTTCTTTGTTGTCGATGGCGACCACGACGACTTTTGCATTTTCGATACCAGCGGCCTTGAGCAGATCTGGCCGGGTAGCGTCGCCGAAAAAGACGCGCAGGCCAAAGCTGCGCAGCATTTCCAATTGGGTTGAGCTGTAGTCGATGACGGTGGTGGAAAAGCCGGTGGCGCGCATCATCCGGTTGACGATACCACCCATCCGACCGTGCCCCAGAATCAGCACTTCACCCTGTTCGGTGATCTCATCCATGGTGCCTTCCGGTTGGTTGTAGCGCGGCAGCACCAGGCGTTCGAAGGCTAAAAACAACAGCGGCGTCAGAATCATCGACAAGCCCACCACCAACATCAGGCGGTCGGCGATGTCGGTTGGCAAGACCGCATTGGCGACACTGAACGACAGTAATACAAAACCGAATTCACCGGCTTGGGCCAGTGCAATGGCGGTGAGGTATTTGTTGGAACCGCGAATGCGGAACGCATAGGCAAGCGCCGCCAGCACCAGCGCCTTGATGACAATCAAGCCCAGAGTTAAGCCGAGCAGCAGAGCGAATTCATCGAACAGCAAGTTAAAGTTGATGCTGGCTCCAACGGTCATAAAGAAGAGGCCCAGCAGCAGCGCTTTGAAGGGTTGAATATCGGCTTCCAACTCGTGTCGGTATTCGCTGTTACCCAACACCAGTCCGGCCAAAAATGTGCCCAGCGCCGGTGACAAACCGACCAGGGTCATCAATAAGGCGATGCCGATGACCAGCAATAGGGCAGCACCGGTAAAGAGCTCACGCAGTTGCGCGCTGGCGACAAATCTCAGTAGCGGCCGGGCAAGGTAATTACCGATCACCAAGACAAAGGCGACGGCAGCGGTCGTCACCAGCGCTGTCTGCCAACCGACCAGACCATTGACCAGGCTGAGGCTGGCGCCATGGTCGTCACTGCTGCTGTGAATTTCGCCAAGCGCTAATAACGGAATCAGCGCCAGCATCGGAATGACGGCGATATCCTGAAACAGCAAAACCGCAAAGCTGGCTTTGCCGCCGTCGCTTTGCATCAGGCCTTTTTCATTCAGCGTTTGCAGCACTATCGCGGTAGAGGACAGCGACAACACCAGCCCAACGGCCAGGGCAATCTGCCAGGGCTGACCCAGCAACATGGCAATGGCCATAACGACGAGGGTGGTGACGACAACCTGAGAGCCACCCAGGCCGATCAGCTTGCGGCGCATCGCCCAGAGTTGTTGCGGGTTAAGCTCCAGCCCGACCAGAAACAGCATCATCACCACACCGAACTCGGCAAAGTGTTGTACCGCCACCAGATCGACGCCCAGCACCGTCAGCAACGGACTGATCAAGACGCCCGCCAGCAGATAGCCGAGCACCGAGCCCAGACCCAGACGAGCGGCGATCGGCACGGCGAAAACACCGGCGATCAAAAATAGAAAAGCTATCAGTAAAACGTCGGTCACAGGCGGGCCTCGCTTAGTGGTATTTAGTGAGTGGCTCAGTGGCGGGAAGGGCAGGCATTACCATCGGTCAAGCGTGTTGGCTTGTCCAGCGTGGCAGCGTTAGGCCCTCTCGGCGCTTGCCAAAGAGCGCTAAAAAGCGGCTATAGTGGGGCCGTTTTTAGCGATTCAAACGATGTTTATGATCAGTGCCAAAGCCGAACGTTATTACCAGTTATTGCAGCGCCAGATGGAAAAACTGCGCGCTGAGCGGCAAACCCTGGCGCAGGAGCGCGCTGCCCAGGAAGATTTTGCCCAGATGACCTTGCGGCTGCCAGCGCAGATGCGCGTCGAGGTCGATACCTTGGCCGGTGTGGCCGGGCGCTGGTTGTTGCCCGCCAAGGTGCGCTCCTTTGGTACGGTGTTGTTTCTGCACGGTGGTGCTTACCAGACCGGCTCGTCGATCACCCATTTGAATCTGGCGGCATATTTGGCGTTGGCAGCCGGTCATCGTCTGTGGTTGCCGGACTATCGGTTGGCACCCGAGCATCCTTTTCCGGCTGCTTTGGATGACGCCGTGGCGAGCTATCAGCAGTTGCAAAAAGACGGACCGGTGGCCTTGGCCGGTGATTCCGCCGGTGGTGGTCTGGCGTTGGCAACAGCCTTGCGGTTGCGCGATGAACAACAGCCGGTGGCGGCGCTGGCGCTGCTCTCGCCCTGGACCGATTTAACGCTCAGCGGCGCCAGTCATCACCGCCGTGCCGAGGTCGATCCGTTCTTTCCCACGCCCGAAGGTTTGGCTCTGGCGGCTGAACGTTATGCGGCGGATCATGCGTTGGACCACGACTTTATTTCGCCGTTGTTTGCCGACCTCAGTGGTCTGCCAGCGATGTGTGTGCACGTTGGCGATTACGAAACCTTGCTGGACGATTCGGTAGAGTTGGTGCGCCGTGCTCAGGCGGCTGGGGTGGATGCTCAGGTGGAGGTGTGGCCACAGCTGTGGCATGTCTGGCAGAGCTACGCCGGTCGGTTGCCGGAGGCTGATCAGTCACTGGCGGCCTTGGGCGAATTCCTTGGCCGCCAGTTGCTGGCAGAGCGTTAAGCCTGGCGGTAGTGGCCGAAAAAGCGGCCCATCCGTTCCATGGCATCAAGCAGCGTTTCGCGCGGTGGCAGGAAGACGATGCGGAAATGATCGACATCCGGCCAGTTAAAACCGCGTCCATGCACCAGCAGAATTTTTTCCTGCCGCAATAAATCCAACACCAGCCGTTCGTCGTCGCTCAGGTTGAATTTCTGTTTGTCGACTTTGACAAACATATAGAGCGCGCCCTTGGGTTTGACGCACGACAAGCCCGGCATGGCGTCGATCATCTCCCAGCACAGATCACGCTGATCGCGCATGCGCCCGCCAGGAATAATCAAATCGTTGATGCTTTGGTAACCACCAAGCGCAGTCTGAATGGCATGCTGCGCCGGTACGTTGGCACAGAGCCGCATATTGGCGAGCATGTTTAGGCCTTCAATAAAGTCGGTGGCCTGATATTTCGGACCGCTGACCATCATCCAGCCGGAACGGAAACCGGCCAGGCGATAGGCTTTCGATAAACCATTGAAAGTGATGGTCAACACATCGTCCGACAGCGCCGCCAGGCAATGATGGACGGCGTCGTCGTAGAGAATTTTGTCGTAGATTTCATCGGCCAGAATAACCAGGCCGTGTTCGCGCGCGATCTCGATCACTTCCAGCAACAGCGCTTTGGAATAGACAGCACCGGTCGGGTTATTGGGGTTGATCAGCACGATGGCTTTGGTTTTTTCGGTGATCTTGGCGCGGATGTCGGCCGGGTCGGGAAACCAGTCCGATTGTTCATCGCAGATATAGTGCACTGCGGTGCCGCCGGACAGCGTAATGGCGCCGGTCCACAATGGATAATCCGGCGCTGGTACCAGTATTTCATCGCCGTTATTGATCAGCCCCATGCACGCCAGCTGGATCAGTTCGCTGACGCCGTTGCCCAGATAAATATCGTCGATTTCGACGCCCTTAACAGCGCGCTGCTGGTAATACTGCATCACCGCTTTGCGCGCCGAATAGAGCCCTTTGGAATCGCTGTAGCCTTCGCCTTGCGGCAGGTTACGGATGACATCGGTGATGATTTCATCCGGCGCATCAAAGCCAAAAGGTTTGGGGTTGCCGATGTTCAGTTTAAGGATGCGGTGGCCTTCATCTTCCAGACGACGAGCTTCGTCGAGCACCGGGCCGCGAATGTCGTAGAACACATTGGCCAGCTTGTGCGATTTGTGCAGCGTTTTCATGAAACTCCCAAGCGATGTATAGCGAACGGAGAGGCACTTTCTATAAAGGGCGCTTTGCGGGTCTTGAGTGACGCAGACCTTGAAGGGCGGGCGAAAGACGCCATTGTCCAGGGCAGTCTGTTGCGTAGCCGAGTATAAACCTGCGCTTTGTTATTTCCTATGGGAGGCCAGCATGTCCGAGAAAATCGTCAAGACCGATGCCCAATGGCGTGAACAGTTGACCGATGAGCAATACCGCGTCACTCGTCAGGCCGGCACCGAACGTCCTTTTACCGGTGCTTATTGGGATACGGATAAGCCGGGCATTTATCGCTGTGTCTGCTGTGGCAGTGAGTTGTTTAATGCCGACACGAAATTTGACCACGGCTGCGGTTGGCCGAGTTTTTATCAGTCGCTCGACAAGAGTGCCATCGTCGAGCGTGATGATTTTTCTCATGGCATGCACCGCATTGAAGTGCTCTGTGCCAACTGCGATGCGCATCTGGGGCATGTCTTCCCCGATGGTCCGGAACCGACCGGCGTGCGCTATTGCATCAACTCAGCTTCGCTGAATCTGGATGAGGCAAAGCCCGAGTGACGTTGTCGTTTGCCAAGCTGCAACGCGATGCGTTGGCGCATCATCACCAGGATGATATTGCCGATCGTCTGCCGGTTATTGCCAGCCGCGATGAGTTGATCAGCCGCTCCGATGCCGACTGGCTCAGCCTGATCAGTCGCCGGGTGTTTCGTGCCGGCATGAAGCATTCGGTGATCGACGCGCGCTGGCCGGCGTTCGAAGAAGCCTTCTGGGGTTTTGATCCGCGTGCTTGTCAGTTGATCGATGACGATCGCTTTGAACAACTGATGCAGGACGAACGGCTGATTCGTCATTGGGGCAAGATGAAAACCATTCCGGTCAACGCCCTGCTGGTACAACAGCGTTCCAAACAGCACGACGGCTTTGGCCGTTTTATCGCTGACTGGCCGACCGACGACATCGTCGGTTTATGGCAGGTGCTCGCCAAAGAAGGCGCGCATCTGGGCGGCGATGGCGGCTCCCGGTTATTACGTATGGCCGGCAAAGACACCTTTGTGCTCTCGGGCGATGTGGTGCGGGTGTTAACCAATGCCGGCATCGTCGCCCGTAAACCCACCGCCAAACGCGACCTGCGCTTGGTGCAGGAAGTGTTCAATGAACTGGCCGAGGAGTCCGGTTGGCCGTTGGCGCATCTGAGTATGTTGATGGCGATGAGCACGGGAGACGCTTGACGGGAGACGCTGAACGCAAGTTAGCGGTTGCGTTCAGCGGTTCCGTAGCTGGCGTCTCCCGTCTCCCGTCCAGCGTCTTCCAGCCATCAAGCAATTTGCCCAGCCACCAAGGCCGACCAGACCGTCGCCAATAACGCCCCCGCTAATAATCGATTCATCCAGCGATGCTGACCGGCGCTGTGTAACCAGCGGTTGGCGCTTTCTCCCAGCCAGGCCCAGCAAAAGATGGCCGGTATCACCAGCGAAAAGAACGTACCTGCCAGGTGCAACGCCTGAGGCAGCGCCGGCAGCGCCGGGTCGGCAAAGAGACTGCTGATGGTGACCGCCATCAACCAGGTTTTGGTGTTGACGATCTGCAGCGCCAGACCAGTCGGCCAGCTGATCAATTTGGCGTTGGGGTCGGCTTCCAGATTCACCGGCGCCCGCGCCAGCGAAATCGCCAGCCAGCTTAACCAGAGCGTGCCCGCCCAGGCGAGTGACAGTCGTATCCAGTCAGTGTCCAGCAGCCAGTTTGCCAAGCCCAGTGCCACCAACATGACGATGCTCGAGGCCGCGAAAGCCGATGCCAGCGCAAAGGGCCAGACACTGCGCCAGCCAGCGTGCTGGCCCTGGGTCAATGCCAGCAGGTTGGTCGGGCCGGGGGTGATAACAGCGAAAAAAGCGAACAGGGCGAACGGCATGACGGACTCCAAAAAACCATCTTGATAGGAGTCTTTAGTGTGACGGGACAGTTGTGGTCAGTCTGGAAGGTCCGTGCAGCGGCGACGGTAATCGGCAGGCGTTAATTGATAGGCGCGGCGGAACCAGCGACCCAGATGGCTCTGGTCGGCAAAGCACAGATCGGCCGCAACCTCGGCGGGTGTCTGGCCCAGCGCTAACAGGCGTCGCGCCTGGGTCAGCCGCAGTTGAATCAAATAAGCATGAGGCGCCAGGCCATAAGCAGCTTTAAAGGCGCGGCTAAGACGAAAGCGGTCGGTGTTCAGCGCCTGAGCGAGATCGCTGAGACCCACATCCTGATAAATATGATCGTGCAGATAAGTGCGGGCCCGCTCGGCCAACTCAGGCTGGCGTGCGTCCTCGCTGCGTTTGCGCCACTGCAAATGAGCGGTGGCCTGAGTCAGCATCTGATCGGTGCAAGCATCGCGCACCATACGTGATTCGCCCTGGTGCAAGGCCAGAAAGGCGGAGGCAATACTGCCGATCAGCCGGCGGTCATTCGACAGGGTGGCATCGACGTGCCATTCGAACTGGTCGGGCAGGTTGTCGAACAATTCTGCTAACCGAGTGTCGACCCAGTCTTTGGGCAGGTAGAGGATGCGATAGGTAAAGCCTTCCTGTTGCGGTGCTTCGCCATCGTGAACTTCCCCCGGTTCCAACAAAAACGCATTGCCCGGGGTCGAGCGCTGTACCTGACGGCGGCAGTTGAATTGCTGCACGCCCTGTTCGGTGTAGCCGATGGAATAGTCGTCGTGAAAATGTGGGTCGTAAGCGTGGCCACGAAAATGCGCGCGCAGCGATTCAATGCCGGTATCGGCGTCGCGTTTGAGATCAATCCAGTGGTGGTTTTCAGCGGACATCGCAGTCTGGTGGCATGGGCTTCAAACAGAAGTGTAACAGTGAAGCGCGCTTGCCGCTGGTTGTCTGGAACATTTGTGCACGTTGTCCAGGTCTGGCATCTAGTTAGTGCACTACAGTTTATTTTGTCCCAAAACAGGGCGCTGTCTGCCCTGAAATAGCGCCGTGGCGTCGTTTTCAGTCATAGCGGTGTGTCGCTTCTGGAAGTTGAAGTTTAGGGTTCAATGCTTTAGGGTGTTTTTTATTGAACGGTCAATTAACAAAAAACGGGAGACGCTGGACGCACGCTTCGCTGACGGGAGACGCTTGTTAGGGGTTAGCTATTCAGCGTCCTGCGTCTCCCGTCCAGCGTCTCCCGTGTCCAAAAAGGATTGCCAATGCCCAAAGTCGGAATGGAGCCCATCCGCCGTCAGCAGTTAATCGACGCTACCCGTGCCTGCATTGGTGAGTCGGGTTTTGCGGCGACGACGGTGCAGAGCATCGCCAAACGGGCGGGCGTTTCGGCCGGCATCATTGCGCACTATTTCGGCAATAAGCTGGGTTTGTTGGAAGCGACGATGCGCGAATTGCTGCAGCAACTGAAGTTGGATCTGATCGGTCGTTTGCCGGCCAATCCAACAGCGGAGCAGCGCATCGACGCCATTATCGAAACCAACTTTTCCAAGACCCAGACGGATCCACTGTCGGCCAAAACCTGGTTGGCGTTCTGGTCCAGTGCCATGCACGAACCGACCTTTGCCCGCTTGCAGCGCATCAACGAAAAACGCCTGCATTCGAACCTGCGTTACAGCTTTAAACAATTGAACCATCCGGCGCCAAACCAGGCGGCTGGAACCCTGGCGGCCTTGATCGATGGCCTCTGGTTGCGCGGCGCTCTATCTCCGGACGGCATTCAGGCCGACCGCTGTATTGCCCTGTGCCGACACCAGACCGAACTGTTGATCGCCGTCGCTAAACAACACTCGAATCATACGGAGACTGCTTAATGAGCTTGCCGAGACTGACCTCTTTCATCCACGGCGAATACCTGGCGCCGGGTGACGGCGAGACCTTTGAGGTGCTCAACCCGGCCACCGGCGAGGCCATTTATGAAGTGGAAATGGCCGATGCCGAGACGGTCGATAAAGCGGTTCGCAGCGCTCAACAGGGCTTTGCTACCTGGTCGGCGATGAGCGCTTTTGAGCGCGCCCGCATTCTGCACAAAGCCGTGGCGCTGTTGCGCGAACGCAACGATGAGCTGGCTAAGGTCGAAGTACTCGACACCGGCAAACCCTGGCAGGAAGCGAGCGTCGTTGACGTCGTGACCGGCGCTGACGTGATCGAATATTACGCCGGTCTGGCGCCGGCCATTGAAGGCGTACAGCAGTCGCTGGGGCAGGATTTTTATTACACCCGACGCGAACCGCTGGGCGTTTGTGCCGGCATCGGCGCGTGGAATTATCCGTTGCAAATTGCCTGCTGGAAGGCCGGTCCGGCGCTGGCTTGCGGTAATGCGCAGGTATTCAAACCGTCCGAAGAAACCCCGATGGGCGCGGCCAAGCTGGCGGAAATTTTTATTGCAGCCGGTATGCCGGCGGGTGTGTTCAATGTGGTGCAAGGTGATGCCCGTGTCGGCCAGGCACTGACTGGTCATCCGGATATCGCCAAGGTGTCGTTCACCGGCGAAGTCGGTACCGGCAAGAAGGTGATGGCCGCGTCGGCCAGCTCGCTGAAAGACGTCACCATGGAGTTGGGTGGTAAGTCGCCGCTGATCGTTTTCGCCGATGCCGATTTGGACAACGCCGTCGGCGGTGCCTTGCTCGCCAACTTCTACACCCAGGGTGAAGTGTGCACCAACGGCACTCGTGTCTTTGTCCACGACAGCATTTACGACGCCTTCGTTGAACGCGTCAAAGACCGCACCGAACGCAATATCGTCATCGGCGATCCGATGCATCCGGACACCAATATCGGCGCGCTGATCTCGCGTGAACACCAGCGCAAGGTGCTCGGTTTTATCGAAGCCGGCAAAGCCAGCGGCGCGCGTTTGGTTACCGGTGGTCAGCCGGTACAGCCGGAAGGTTGTGAGGGCGGTTTCTTTGTGCAGCCGACGGTGTTTGCCGATTGCAGCGATGACATGCCGCAAGTGCGCGAAGAAATTTTCGGCCCGGTGATGTCGATTCTGCGTTTCAGCGATGAAGCCGAAGTCATCGAACGCGCCAACGATACCCACTATGGCCTGGCGGCCGGTGTGTTCACTCAGGACATTCAGACGGCGCATCGGGTGATCGCCCAGATGCAGGCCGGTATCTGCTGGATTAATGCCTGGGGCGATTCGCCCGCGGAAATGCCGGTCGGTGGTTACAAGCAGTCTGGCGTTGGTCGCGAAAACGGCATCGAAACGCTGGCGCAGTACACCCAGACCAAGGCTGTTTATGTCGGCATGGGCAAAATCGACGCGCCGTTTTAATCGGCTGTTTTTAACCAACTTCAATTAACCATAAGAAGTGAGCAAGACCATGGCGTACCGCTTCGATACTGAATACGACTACATCATCATTGGCACCGGTTCAGCCGGTTGCGTGCTGGCCAACAGACTGTCCGAAGACAGCGATCGTCAGGTGCTGGTTCTGGAAGCCGGCCGCAAGGACGACACCTGGAAAATCCATATGCCGGCTGCGTTGATGTACAACCTGGTCGACGATAAATACAACTGGTATTACCACACCGAACCCCAGGAACATATGGACGGCCGCAAGCTGTATTGGCCGCGCGGTAAAGTCTGGGGTGGTGGTTCGTCACTGAACGCCATGGTTTATGTGCGTGGCCATGCCTTCGACTACGACCGTTGGCAGGAAGAGGGTGCCACCGGCTGGTCGTACGCCGATGTGTTGCCTTATTTCCGCAAGGCGGAAGCGCGCGAAAAAGGCGGCGATGATTACCGCGGCAGCGACGGCCCGCTCAACGTCCACACCGGCGATTTTCCCAACCCCTTGTTCGATGCCTTTATCGAAGCCGGCCAGCAGGCGGGTTATCCGTTCACCGAAGATATGAACGGTTACCAGCAGGAAGGCGTGGGCGTGATGGACATGACCATCAAGAAAGGCAAACGCTGGAATACCGCTCAGGCTTATCTGCGTCCGGTGCTGGATCGCCCGAATTTGACCGCCGAAACCGGCGCCATGGTGCAGCGCATTTTGTTCGACGGCGATACCGCTGTCGGCGTCGAGTACATTCAAAAAGGTCGCACCGTTCGCGTTAAAGCCAACAAAGAAGTGATCGCCAGCGGTGGTGCCATTAACTCACCGCAGTTGCTGATGCTCTCCGGTATTGGTGATGAAAACCACCTCAAAGAAATGGGCATCGATGTCGTTGCGCATCGCCCGGGTGTGGGCCAGAACCTCCAGGATCACCTGGAACTGTACGTCCAGCAAAAATGTTCCCAGCCGATCACGCTGTACAAATACCAGACCCAGCCGCACATGACCTTCGCCGGCATTACCTGGTTTTTGAATCACGATAAGGGCGCTTGCCGTACCACTCACTTGGAAGCCGGTGGTTTTATTCGCTCTGAGGCCGGCGTGCGTCACCCGGATATCCAGTATCACTTCCTGCCCTCGCAGGTGATCGACCACGGTCGCACGCCGCCGCAGTTGCACGCCTATCAGTGTCACGTTGGACCGATGCGCCAGACCAGTCGCGGTTATCTGAAACTGCGCTCGGCCAATCCGAGCGAGCATCCGATCATTCAGCCGAATCTGCTATCGACCGACCGTGACGTCTGGGAAATGCGTCAATGCGTCAAGCTGACCCGCGAAATCATGGCGCAGGATGCGTTCAAAGAATTTCGTGGCGAGGAGCTGGAGCCTGGCCCGAACGTTCAGACCGATGCCGAAATCGATGCCTGGGTGCGCCAGAACGCCGACAGCGCTTATCACCCATCCTGCACCTGCAAGATGGGCGCGGCTGACGATCCGATGGCCGTGGTCGACAGCGAAGCGCGTGTCTATGGCGTTAACAATCTGCGTGTGGTGGATGCCTCCATCATGCCGTCGCTGGTCAGCGGTAACCTCAATGCGCCGACCATCATGCTGGCGGAAAAGTGCGCCGACCATATTCGTGGCCGTGAAATGCTGCCGCGTTCTACGGCGCCGGTTTGGGAACACCCGCAGTGGCAGACCCAACAACGTTAATCAATACAGTGTAAGCAAGACGGGCCGTCAAACCGCGGTCCAATAACAAATTGCCGATTCCCGGCAACCAGCGGGCCGCAGAGCCCGCCTTAAACGACACAAACCCGAAGAGGACGAGACCATGAAAGTGCAATCGATGATGGCGGCCGCCCTGGTCGCTGGCAGTGCTGCCACTTTGGCTCACGCCGCCGAACAATGTGAAACCGTACGCTTTGCCGACGTTGGCTGGACCGACATTACCGCCACCACCGCTCTGACATCCGCCGTGCTGGAACGCATGGGTTATGAAACCGAAAGCGAACTGCTGTCCGTGCCGGTGACTTACCGTTCCCTGGCCAACGGCGAAATCGACATCTTCCTGGGCAACTGGATGCCGACCATGGAAGGCGACATCGCCGCTTACCGTGAAGCCGGTACCGTCGACATTGTTGGCGTGAACCTCGAAGGCGCTAAATACACCTTAGCCGTACCCCAGTATGTTGCCGATGCCGGTGTCACCAGCTTCGCCGATATCGCCACTCATGCTGATGAATTTGAAGGTCGTATCTACGGCATTGAGCCGGGTAACGACGGCAACCGTCTGATCCAGGACATGATCGATACTGACGCCTTTGGCCTGGAAGACTTCGAACTGGTCGCCTCCAGTGAAGCCGGTATGCTGGCTCAGGTCGGTCGTGCGGTGAAACGTGATGACTGGATCGTCTTCCTGGGTTGGGAGCCGCATCCGATGAACGCCAACTTTGATCTGGCTTACCTCTCGGGTGGCGACGATTACTTCGGCCCCGATTACGGCGGCGCGACTATTTATACCAACACTCGCGCGGGTTACGTCGATGAGTGCGCCAACGTCGGCACGCTGCTGAACAATCTTCAGTTCACTCTGGCCGCCGAAAACGAAGTGATGGCGCTGATTCTGGACGAAGGCATGCAGCCGGAAGCCGCCGCCGAGCAGTGGCTGAGCAACAACCCGGACGTCCTTGATGCCTGGTTGGACGGTGTCACCACTTTGGACGGCGAACCTGCGCTGGACGCGGTCAAGTCCGCTCTTTGATTTGTCACCAGAAGAGGCCCGCCGCTGCGCGGGCCTCACGATGAGACACTGACTTATGGATAACTACAAGATTCCACTGGGACCGGTCATCGAAAGCTTTTTCGATTGGCTGGTTGATTCCGGTGCCTGGTTTTTCGATGGCGTGTCGATTGCTCTGGAATGGATGATCGAAGGCGTCACCGAGGCATTACTCTGGTTCCCGCCCTGGGCCTTTATTGTCATCAGCGCGGCCTTAATTTACTGGCTGCGACGCAACATCGGCTTAACGGTTTTTGCCATCTTTTCATTTTTACTGGTGTGGAATCTGGGCTACTGGGAAGACACCCTGCAGACGCTGGTGATGGTGGTCTGGGCGACCTTTATTTGTGTGTTGATCGGCGTACCGATTGGCATTGCTGCGGCGCACCGCGGCTGGCTCTACACCGTCTTGCGGCCCATCCTCGATTTGATGCAGACGGTACCGACCTTCGTTTATCTGATTCCGACGCTGACGCTGTTTGGTCTGGGTGTGGTGCCGGGTCTGGTGGCGACCATTATTTTCTCCATCGCCGCGCCCATTCGGCTGACCTGCCTGGGTATTTCTCAGGTGCCGACCGAACTGGTTGAAGCCGGTAAATCCTTTGGCTGCTCCAATCGCCAACTGCTGTGGCGCATTGAATTGCCAGCGGCCGCATCGAGCATAGCGGCGGGCATTACCCAGTGCATCATGTTGTCGCTGTCCATGGTGGTGATTGCCGCTTTGGTCGGCGCCGATGGTCTGGGTAAGCCTGTCGTGCGAGCGCTGAATACGGTCGATATCGCGCGCGGTTTTGAAGCGGGTTTGGCGATCGTGCTGGTGGCTATTTTGCTCGACCGTCTGTTCAAACAACGTGAAGGAGCCAGCGCATGATTGAGTTCAAGAACGTTGATTTGATTTTCGGTAAGCGGCCGCAGCGTGGCTTGCCGCTGATTGACGACGGCTATGACCGTGCTCGTCTGCAAGCAGAAACCGGCCTGGTGTTGGGCGTGCACAACGTTAATTTGCGCGTTGAGAAGGGCGAAATCTGTGTGCTGATGGGCTTGTCCGGTTCGGGTAAATCGAGCTTGCTGCGCTGTGTGAATGGTTTGAATACCGTCACTCGAGGGCAGGTTCTGATCGATCAGGCCGACGGCCAGCAGGTCGATTTTACCAACGCCGATGAAACCACTCAGCGCGACTTCTGCATGAAGCGCATCGCCATGGTGTTCCAGCGTTTCGCGCTGATGCCCTGGTTGACGGTGGCGGAAAACGTCGCCTTCGCGCTGGATGTGCAGAAGCTGTCGAAAGACGAGATCAAGCGGCGCGTCGATGAGCAGTTGGAACTGGTTGGTTTGACCGGCTGGCGCGATCACAAACCCAGCGCGCTGTCTGGCGGTATGCAACAGCGCGTCGGTTTGGCGCGCGCCTTGGCGACCGAGTCGGACATTCTGTTGATGGACGAGCCGTTCTCGGCACTCGACCCGCTGATTCGTCAGCAATTGCAGGATGAACTTTTGGTGCTGCAGGAGAAACTGCAGAAAACCATCATCTTCGTCAGCCACGATCTGGACGAGGCGCTCAAGCTGGGTAACAACATCGCCATTATGAAAGACGGCGTTATTGTGCAGCAGGGCAAACCCCAGGAAATCGTGCTCAACCCGGCTGACCAATACGTCGAAGATTTTGTCGCTCACACCAACCCGCTGCATGTGTTGCGCGGTCGTGATGTGGCCCAGGCGTTGGCCGAACATCGCCAGGAAAACGGTCGTTATTGCATCGACGAGCGCCAGGGTTGCTGGTTTGATCCGAGCGACAACAAAGTCTATCGCGGCAGCGATGCGGTCGAGGTGCAGAACTGGCAGGAAGGCGATGCCATTGATTCGCTGGCGGCAGTACCGACGCGCGTCAGTGGTCAGTGCCGCTTCCGTGACATCATGGAAGTGCGTTATCGCACCGGCTGTGCGGTGCTGGTGGAAGACGCCGGCGACGTTAAAGTCGTGGGTGATACCCAGCTGTATCGCAGCCTGCTCGGTAAGCGCGCGGCCTGATCCGCTCACAGCGCCAGGCGACCAAAATCGTCTGGCGCTGTGTTGTTAATCTCTAATCTTCCACCGGCTCCAGAATGGCCAGATGCTGATAGAGCGTTTCGGTCAGTTCTTTGATGGTCATCGCCTGTTCCGGCGTCATACCACTGCGGCAATAAAACAGCTCCGGGACTTTTTGGGCTTCGCGCTGTTTATGTCGACCCGCCTGCGTTAATTGAATCACGCGTTGCCGTTCATCGCTTTGCGAGCGTTTGCGTTCGATAAATCCTTTCTGTTCCAGGCGTTTCAGAATGGGCGTCAGGCTGCCCGAGTCGAAACGTGTCTGCCGCACCAGTTCTTTGACGGCAATGCCGTCGGCTTCCCACAGCGCCATCATCACCAGATACTGCGGATAGGTCAGATCCAGAGGGTCCAACAAGGGCCGATAGGCGCGCACCATGGCGTTGGTGGCCGAGTAGAGTGAATGGCAGACCTGATTGCTGAGGGTTTGTTCCGGGCGGATGCTCATAACGGTCATTCGTAGATGTGTGCAAGTATTTTGCGCGCAAGGTATTGACCGGTCAAGACTTCAGGCATAAAGTTTGCGCACAAGATATTTGCTGGCAAGCAAAAAGCGCAAAAAGCGCAAAAAGGAGAGAAGCGATGAAAATTCTAATGATTGTAGTCTTGGTTCTGGTGGCGCTGATTGCGCTGAACATTCTGACCATCATTGTGCAGAACAACAGGGTGCCGGAGCTGGGTCACGACAATGGCAAATTGAAGCCGCTGAGCAAGAAACCCAATGCGGTGTCTACCCAGGCCGATGACGAAGAACGCCGCGTGCGTCCCTGGCCGTTCAAAGCCGATCAGGCTGCGACCCGTGCTGCCATTCTTGCAGCGGTCAAAGCCTATGGCGGCGCTGAAGTGATCACCGAACAAGACGACTATATTTATGTGGTGTTCACCACCGCCAAGATGCATTTCCACGACGATGTTGAGTTCTATCTCGACAGCGAAGCTCAGCAGGTGCATTTCCGTTCCGCCAGCCGCGCCGGTTATTCCGATATGGGTCTGAACCGCCAGCGTTATGAACAACTGACGGAACTCTATGCTCAGGCAGAGGTCTGATTGGCCATGAAAGCTTACGATTTGATTGTTATCGGCACCGGCGCCGCCGGCCTGACCGCGGCCTTTACCGCCCTCGGTTTTGGCAAGCGCGTGCTGGTGGTGGAAAAAGATCGCCCCGGCGGCGAGTGCACCTGGTCCGGTTGCGTACCGTCCAAAGCGCTGATCAATCAGGCCAAGGCGATCCATACTGCGCGGCAATTTGCTGATATAGCCATCGATGGCGCGGCGATCCTGGAAAAGGTGCGCGCTGTTTCCGAGCGGGTTTATCTGGATGAAACACCCGAGGTATTGGAACAGGCTGGGGCTGATTATCTGAACGGCACGGCGCGGTTTATCGATGCCCATCATATTGATGTGGATGGCCAGCGTATTTCCGGTCGCAAATTTATTCTGGCAACCGGCAGCCGACCCATGGTGCCGCCGATTGAAGGTCTCGACAGCGTCGATTACCTGACCAACGAAAGTGTCTTCCAGCAACAAGATTTGCCCAAGTCGTTGCTGGTGCTCGGCGGCGGTGTCATCAGCATGGAACTGGCGCAGGCGATGAATCGTCTGGGTGTGGCGGTGACCATCGTCGAGATGGCGCCGGAAGTGCTGCCGCGTGAAGAGCCGGAATTTGCCGCAGCCTTGCGTGAGCGTCTGCAAAGTGAAGGCGTGCGTTTTGAAATCGGCACCAAGGCCGTGGAAGTGAAACGCTCGGATGCTGGCACCACTCTGGTTGCCGAGCGCGACGGCGAAACTCTGGAACTGTCGGCGCAGCGTTTGCTGGTTGCCTTGGGCCGCAAAGCCAATGTTGAAAATCTGGGTTTGGAAAACGCCGGAGTCAAAGTTGATCGCGGTCTGGTATTGAACAAGCAACTGCGCACCACGGCGAAAAATATCTACGCCTGTGGCGATGTGGCCGGGCCTTATCAACTCAGTCATATGGCCAATTATCAGGGCAAAATTGCGGCCATGAACGCCATCCTGCCATTACGACGCTCGGTGAATTATGACCACATCAGTTGGGCCATTTTCACCGATCCGGAATTTGCCCGCGCTGGCCTGACCGAAGCCGAAGCGCGCCAGCAATATGGCGACAGCATCCGCGTTTATCATTACGACATGGCCGAAAAACTCGACCGCGCTAAAACCAAAGCGGGCGATGGCGGTCGCATCAAGCTGATCACCAGCTCGCGTGGCAAAGTCCTGGGTGCTCACATTCTGGCCGAGCGTGCTGGCGAGTTGATCGCCGAAGTGCAGGTGCTGAAAACACTTGGGCTGAACTTCGCCAAGCTGCAAGCAGTGATTCATCCGTACCCGACCTACGCCGACAGTCTGCGGCAGATGTCGCAGCAGGTGTTGCTGGATAACATTTTTCAACATCCAGTGGTGCGTTTTGCCCGTAAGTTAGTCGGTAAGTAGCAATCAGGCGGTGCGCCGCCTTTCCCCAAGCCCGCGTTTTTCCCCTTTGTCGCGGGCTTCTTTTTTTCCTTTTTTAGCCAATCCCCTTGGCGGTCCTTGGTTTCCCTATCTGGCTCTGTTTAAATCCCTGCCTTCGTTGTAGCGCCGGAGCCGATCATGACCACCCATGTCACCCCTGAATTAACACTGAGAGGCACCTGGGTCGGTTTCTGGCGGTTGCTGCCGCTGTCTTTGTTTGTGGTTGCCTTTGGTCTGGCGTTCGGTCTGGCGGCGGTACAAACCGGCCTGTCGCCGAGTGAGACGGTGCTGATGAGCATGACCGTCTTTGCCGGTACCGCTCAGTTTGCGGCTCTGGATTTGTGGGAAGGGCAGGTGCCGGTATTCACGCTGCTGGTGACCACCTTTGCCATCAACGCCCGCCATCTGCTGATGGGTGCCAGTCTTTACCCCTGGTTGCGCAAACTGCCGATCGGCAAACGCTATGCCTCCATTCTGGTGTTATCCGATGCCAACTGGGCGATGACGCTGAACGAATTTCAGGCCGGTCACAGCCGCAACCTTGGCTTGCTGCTCGGTGGCGGCATCGCACTCTGGTGCACCTGGATGACCGGTACCTTATTGGGCATGGCCGGTGGCAGCGCCATCGCCGAGCCGGAGGTTTTCGGGCTGGATATGGTGATGGGCTGCTTTATGTTGTCGATGGCACTCGGTGGTAAGAAAAATCCGCGCATGATTACCGCCTGGGTGGTCGGCGGTGCAGCGGCTCTGGCGGCCTATCTGTGGTTACCGGCCAATACTCATGTGGTGGTTGGAGCCTTGGCTGGTGGCTTGGTCGGGGTGTTCTGGCTGGAGGAAAAACGATGATCGGTATCGATGCCTACGGCGGTTACGGCGGGCTGATACTGATTGGCCTGATGGCGCTGGTTACCTTGGTGGCCCGCTTCGGCGGCGTCTGGATTATGTCCTTTATCCCCATCAGCCCTCGGGTCGAGAGCTTTATTAACGCCATGTCCGGATCGGTGCTGATCGCCATTTTGGTGCCGGTGGCGGTTGAAGGCGATCTGGCGGCGCGCCTGGCGCTGCTGGCAACGGCCGCGGTGATGCTGGCGACCCGGCGTACTATGTTGGCCATTGCCGCTGGCATTGCTACTGCCGCCGGTTGGCGCTTGCTGATCGGTTAATCCGTCTCAACGCAAATTGCCTTCACACTGGCGCAGTGCCTGCGCCAGCTGTGTCTGTTCTGCCTCGCTGAGGCCAGCCAACATCTTACCTTCTATGTTATTGACCCGATCGTGCGCCTGATGCAGCAGCGCGCGGCCGCTGTCGGTCAGCTGTGTCTGGATGATGCGGCCGTGATCCGGGTGCGGCTGGCGCGCAATCCAGCCCTGGCGTTCCAGCGTTTTAATCAGTTGGATCATGCTTTGCGGCGTCATAAAGCAGGCGCGCGCCAGTTCTGCGTTGGATAACTGATCCGACTGCGACAGGGCGCTCAGCGTTGAATATTGCGAAGTGGACAGGTTCAGCGGGCGCAATTCGTCGTCCATATTGCGCCGGATAGCCTGTTGCACACCCTTGATCAGATAGGCAATTCGGTTGTCGGCCACGGCCATTTCCTGTGTCTATTGATAAGTATAAGGAAGCTGATAATATATCAGCTTCCTTATACTGTCATAAGTCGGAGGACAGAACAATGACAGCCAGTAATGATGCCAAGGTCTTGGGTCCGGGTTTTATTTCTTTGCAGGTTAATGATCTCGACGCTGCCAAGACGTTTTACACCGAGCAACTGGGGCTGGTACCCAGCAATGACGGGCCACCACATGCGGTGGTGTTCCAGGAAGGCGCCATTCCCTTTGCGCTGCGCACCGCGGCGGTGGATCTCAGTGACAGCAAGCATCTGGGCTGGGGTTTAGCGCTTTGGTTGGAGTGCAAGCAGATCGACAGCCTGCATCGGCGGCTGGAAGCCTACGGCGTTGAGATTCAGCAGCCGCCGTTCGACGGGCCTTTCGGGCGTACCTTCAGCATCGTTGATCCCTTTGGTTATCAACTGACGCTGTACGGTACGCCGGGCTGATTCAGCTGAGTCGGAACTGGCCGATCAATTGACGCTGATCTCCCGCCAGGCGGGTGAGTTTTTCGCTGTTATTGGCGGCTTCGCCGGCGGTCTTGGCCAGATCGTCGGCCATGTCGGAAATGTGCACCACGTTCTGAGTGACTTCGCGGGCAACCGCGCTTTGTTGTTCTGACGCGGTGGCTATCGATTGGCTCATATCATTGATGTCGGCCAGCCGCTGCACCATGGCCGACAGTGATTCGCCGGTGCGCCGCGATTGTTCGGCTGAATCGCGCGATAGTTCACGGTTACTGGACATAATTTGCACCGCATTCTGGGCGCGTTGACGCAGCCGATCGATCATCTCACGGATGTCGCCGGCCGATTGCTCGGAACGGTTGGCCAGGCTGCGCACCTCTTCGGCAACGACGGCAAAACCGCGACCCTGTTCGCCGGCGCGGGCGGCTTCGATGGCCGCGTTCAGCGCCAGTAAGTTGGTTTGTTCGGCGATTTCCTGAATCACATCAAGCACCGATTCAATCTGCTGGCTTTCCTCGCTGAGGCTGTTTACCACGGCCTCGGCTTCCTGCTGAGCGCGATCCAGATCCTGGCTGTAACGGATGTTGGTTTCCATGCTCGCCATGCTGTCTTCGGCCGCCTGGGTTACCTGTTCCACTTCGCTGCGGGTACGCTCGGCATTGCTGGCGACTTCACTGACGGCGGCTTCCATTTCGGTGATCGCCGTAGCGACGGAGCCGGTTTGTTGCTGCTGGCGTTCGACGCTCTGGCGGGTTTGGTCGCTGGTGCCAGAGGTGGCGGTGGCCAAGGATGAGATGGTGTCCGAGGAACTGCGGATTTCGCGAATCAATTCGCTCAGCCGGTCAGCCAGGGCATTGACGCCGGCGCCGATGCGGCCGATTTCGTCGTTCGACAGTCGCGCCACTCGGTTGGTCAGATCGCCTTCGGACAGACGCTCCAGTGTTTGCAGGGTGCGTTTTAACGGCGCGCGCATGGAGCGCACCACCGATGCCCCCACCGCGATCGATAAACCGATGGCAACGAACAGCATCAGCAGGGTCAGTTTCTGGGCGTTGCTGGCGGTGCGTTCGGCGTCATGACGCGCCTGCTGAGTCAGTTCGCGGATACCGCCGATGATGCCATCCAGGGTGCCCAGACTGGTGGTCATATTGGCGTCCATGTCCTGAATCAGGCTGTTGCCCTGGCTGGAGAAACGCACAAAGTGTTTGTGGCTCTGGAACAGACCACCGTGGCCCTCGGTAGCGCCGTGCAGGACTTCAATATAGGGCGCAATCACTTCGGCGTAAGCCGCGTTGTCGTCCTGCAGCGAAGCCAGTTTGGCATCCAGCTGCTGCAGAATGATATCCAGTTCGGCTTCGGTGCTGTTGATGCGATCCACCCGCGAAATCGCCAGCGATTGCTGTAACAACGACTGCGCCGATTCCGCCTGCTGCATGATGGTTTGCAGATCCCATTGCAGTCCGGATTGACCCAGGGCTTCGGCCTGGCTCGACAACGAACCCAGATCGCCACTGAAAAAGGCCCAGTCGTTATTGAACAGCTGGGCTTCGACCAGGGCGTCTTCGCGCGCTTTAATGAGGTTGTTTTGCAGGTCGAGGTGACGCTCGGCCTGGGTGAACAGAATGTGCGCCAGGCTGGCTTGCTCAGCCAGTTGTTGCTGCAACGACGGGTAGAGTTCAAGACGTTGATTCAACTCATTGGCCAGATTTTGATAGCGATCGTGAATGTCCAGATATTGTTGTTCCAGCTGCTCACGTTGCTCGGCTTCATCGCTGTTGGCGTGGGCTGTGACAGCACGGTTGGCTTCCTGCAACAGGCTGCGCAGGCGATTGGTATCGTCCAGCAAACCACCCAGATGAGTGGAGGCCAATTCCATATGTTCCGAAAGTTTGGTTTCGACGCTGATGGAGTACAGAGTGATGGCGGAGAAGATCAACAGCAGGGCGGCGAACCCGGCTACAACGCGGGTAATCAGAGACAGTTTCATCGTGGGCTACGTCGGCGATATAGCAGGATCGGACTTTTAAGGCTAAGGGAAGGCGCTGGGGGTGTCTATAGCGGGAGACGCTTAACGGGAGACGCTAAACGCCTAACCGGCGTCTCACGTCCGGGCGGCGCTCCGCTCCCGTCCAGCGTCAAGCAGCTGGCTTATCCCGCCAGCTTATCTTTCAACAACTGATTCACCTGGCCTGGGTTGGCCTGGCCTTTGGACGCTTTCATCACCTGGCCGACGAAAAAGCCGAACACCTTGTCTTTGCCGGAGCGGTATTGTTCGACCTGCTCAGGGTTGGCGGCGATGACTTCGTCAATCATGGCTTCGATGGCGCCGCTGTCGGTGACTTGTTTCAGGCCACGTTTTTCGATGACCTCATCAGCGCTGCCTTCACCGGCGGCGATGCCTTCAAACACCTGCTTGGCCAGCTTGTTGGACACGGTGTTGTCCTGGATGCGCTGAATCAACTGACCCAGATGCTCGGCGCTGACCGGGCTGTCGGCGACATCGATTTCATCGCGGTTGAGCAGTGCGGCCAGTTCGCCCTGACACCAGTTGGCGGCCAGTTTGGCATCGCCACAGCTGGTCACCACCGCTTCAAAATAGTCGGCCATGGCGCGACTGGCCGCCAGCACGGTGGCGTCGTAGTCGGACAGGCCGTAGTCGTTCTGGAAACGTTCGATCTTGGCATCCGGCAGTTCCGGCAATAGATCAGCGACCGCCTGCACATAGGCATCGTCGATTTCCACCGGCAACAAATCCGGCTCGGGGAAATAACGGTAGTCGTTGGCGAATTCTTTGGAGCGCATCGACCGGGTTTCATTTTTGTCAGCGTCGTACAGGCGTGTTTCCTGAACGATTTCGCCACCGTCTTCGAGCACATCGATATGCCGTTGCACTTCGACATTGATGGCTTTTTCCACAAAGCGGAACGAATTAACGTTTTTGATTTCGGTGCGCGTGCCCAGCTCGGTGCTGCCTTTAGGACGTACCGAAACGTTGGCATCGCAACGCATCGAGCCTTCGGCCATATTGCCGTCGCTGATGCCGATGTAAGTGACGATGGAGTGGATTTTGCGCAGATAAGCCACGGCTTCTTTGGCGTTGCGCATATCCGGCTCGGAGACGATTTCCAGCAGCGGTGTGCCGGCGCGGTTCAGGTCGATGCCGGACATGCCTTCGAAATCTTCGTGCAGCGATTTACCGGCATCTTCTTCCAGATGCGCACGGGTCACACCGATGGTGCGGTGGCTGCCGTCGTCGAGCACGATGTCGACGTCACCCTTGCCGACGATGGGATGATCCATCTGAGTGATTTGATAGCCTTTGGGCGAATCGGGGTAGAAATAGTTTTTGCGATCAAAGACTGAGCGCTTGCCGATTTCGGCATCAATGGCCAGACCAAAAGCCACTGCTTTACGCAGCGCGCCTTCGTTGAACACCGGCAAGGCGCCGGGCATGGCCAAATCGACCAGGCTGGCCTGGCTGTTGGGCTCGGCACCGAAACGGGTGGACGAGCCGGAAAAGATCTTGGACTGGGTGGAGAGCTGTACGTGGATCTCCAGTCCGATGACGATTTCCCATTCCATCTTTGGGTCCTCTGAAAGTTCGCAGTCGGGCCGCTCAGGGCCCGTCTTAATCAGGTTTCAGCCTTAAGCCGGTGTTTTACTATGCCAGTCGGTCGCTTGCTGGAAGCGGTGACCGATGTTCAACAGCCGGCTTTCATCAAAGTAGTTGCCAATCAGTTGCAGGCCGACCGGCAGACCATCGACCTGACCGCACGGCAGCGCCAAGCCAGGCAGACCGGCCAGGTTGACCGAGAGGGTGTAAATATCCTCCAGGTACATGGACACCGGGTCGCCGGATTTTTCGCCCAGCTTCCAGGCCGGCGAGGGCGTGGTCGGGCCGAGAATGACATCGACCTCAGCGAAGGCGCGCTGGTAGTCGTCCTTGATCAGGCGACGCAGCTGCTGAGCCTTACGGTAATAGGCATCGTAATAACCCGCCGACAACGCATAGGTGCCGACCAGGATACGGCGCTGGACTTCATCGCCGAAGCCTTCGCTGCGGGTGCGCTTGTACATGTCTTCCAGATCGACCGGATTGTCGCAGCGGTGGCCGTAGCGAACGCCGTCGTAACGCGACAGGTTGGTCGAAGCTTCGGCCGGCGCAATGATGTAATAAGCCGGGATCGACAGTTCGGTGCGCGGCAGAGAAATCTCCTTAACCACGGCGCCCTGACTTTCCAGTTCTTTAACGGCTGCCATGACCGCTGCGCGAATGCCGTCGTTGAGGCCGTCACCAAAATATTCTTTGGGCAGGCCGATGCGCAGACCGTCGAGCGGTTGGTCCAGATTGGCGCAGTAATCCTCCACTGCGACATCCATGCTGGTGGTGTCTTTGGTGTCGAAGCCGGCCATGACATTGAGCATCATGGCGGCGTCTTCGGCGGTGCGGGTCAGCGGGCCGCCGCAATCGAGTGAGGAACCGAAGGCGATCATGCCCCAGCGTGACACCCGGCCGTAAGTCGGCTTCAAACCTGTCAGGTTGCAGAAGGCGGCCGGCTGGCGAATGGAGCCGCCGGTATCGGTGCCGGTGGCCGCCGCCGCTAAACCGGCAGCAACGGCCGCGGCCGAGCCACCGGAGGAACCACCGGGAACGGTGTCGCGATTCCAGGGGTTGCGCGTCGGACCATAAAAAGAGCTTTCGGTGGATGAACCCATAGCGAATTCATCCATGTTGGTCTTGCCCAGAGAGACGGTACCGGCTGCTTTAAAACGCTCAGTCACAGTGGACTCGTAAGGCGCAATAAAATTATCGAGCATTTTCGAACCGCAGGAAGTGCGCACGCCCTGAGTACAAAAGATGTCTTTGTGGGCAATCGGTACACCGGTCAGGGTGCCAGCCTTACCTTTGGCGCGCGCCTCGTCGGCGGCAGCGGCGCTGGCCAAAGCGGCATCTTCGGTAACGGTAATATAGGCATTGATATCGCTGTCGGCGGCGATTCGATCCAGATAGTGGCGCGTCAATTCGACGCTGCTGAATTCACCGGCGGCCAGGCCGTCCGACAGCTGTTTCAGAGTTTTTTGTTCCATGGTCAATTGGGGCTCACTCTATGACTTTCGGGACCAGATAGAGGCCGTCGGTGGTGCTCGGCGCTACGCTTTGATAAGCCTCGCGCTGATTGCTTTCGGTAACTTCGTCTGCACGCAACCGGGCGGTGGCGTCCAGCGGATTGGCGAGTGGCTCAATGCCGGAAGTGTCGATTTCCTGCATGCGATCCACCAGCGTCAGAATGCTGTTCAGGCTGGCCAGAGTGGCTGGCATTTGATCGTCGCTGACGTTCAGGCGGGCCAGGTGGGCCACGATTTCAACCTCGTTACGATCAAGGCTCATGGGTGTCTCCTTAGGATGACATCGGCTGGCTGGGTTGGAGTGTCGTCGAAGTGACGCTGCGCACACTAAAGGCACGCTAAATATTTGAAAGCGCGTAAGTTATCATATTTACAGCTTGCCCAACATCCCCGCCATTGATACATTGCGAGGCTGTTTAGTGGGGTTAATAGTGCTTTAAAAGAGCGCTGATTCGGGGCGCTCGACCTGGTCATTTTGACCCCCACCGCAGCCATCGGAACTGGAATTGTCAAATCATGTTTAAGAAGATTCGGGGAATGTTTTCCAGCGATCTGTCGATCGACTTGGGAACTGCCAACACCCTCATCTATGTACGCGACCGCGATATTGTCCTTAATGAACCTTCTGTTGTAGCCGTGCGCATGACCGGCAACCAGAAAACGGTTGCCGCTGTCGGCGAAGAAGCCAAACGCATGCTGGGCCGTACGCCAGGTAGCATCCAGGCGATTCGTCCTTTGAAAGACGGCGTTATTGCCGACTTCCATGTCACCGAAAAAATGTTGCAGCACTTTATTTCCAAGGTGCATGAGAATTCCTGGTTTGCACCCAGCCCGCGTGTGTTGATCTGCGTGCCGTGCAAATCCACTCAGGTGGAACGCAAGGCGATTCGTGAATCGGCCTACGGCGCTGGTGCTCGTGAAGTCTTCCTGATTGAAGAGCCAATGGCCGCTGCCATCGGCGCCGGCCTGCCGGTTGAAGAAGCACGCGGCTCCATGGTCGTGGATATCGGCGGTGGTACCACCGAGATCGCGGTTATTTCTTTGAACGGTGTGGTCTATGCCGAATCCGTTCGCGTCGGTGGTGACCGTTTCGATGAAGCCATCATCGCTTACATTCGTCGCAACTACGGCTCGCTGATCGGTGATTCCACCGCTGAGCGCATCAAGATCGAAATCGGTTGTGCCTACCCGGGCACCGAAATCCGTGAAATCGATGTGCGCGGTCGTAACCTGGCCGAAGGTATTCCGCGTAGCTTCACCCTCAATTCCAATGAGGTGCTCGAAGCGCTGCAGGAAAGTCTGTCTGCTATTGTTTCAGCGGTTAAAGGTGCGCTGGAGCAAACGCCGCCGGAACTGGCGTCGGATATCGCCGAACGCGGTCTGGTACTGACCGGTGGTGGTGCCATGCTGCGCGATCTGGATAAGTTGCTCAGCGAAGAAACGGGCCTGCCGGTGTTGATCTCCGACGACCCGCTGACCTGTGTCGCCCGTGGCGGTGGCCGGGCACTGGAGCTAATGGATGAGCGCATCTTCGATTTCACCTCTGACTGATCGTTTGTAGGAGGCTGTCATCAGCGCGCTCTTCACTGCCGGCCCCCAGCATGGTTATCGCCTGCTGGTGGCCGTTGTTTTTGCCATCACCTTGATGACGCTCGACGCTCGTTTTACCCAGCTCGATTACGTCCGTCAGGGTCTTTCCTATCTGGTTTCTCCCGTCCAGCAACTGATTCGTTTGCCGACCGATATGGTGCGCTGGTCGAGTCAGACCTTTGCTGAGCGCGATGAATTACTGAACGACAACCAATCGCTGCGCAGCCAGGTGCTGATTCTGCAGCAAAAGGTGCAACAACTGGCTGTGTTGCAGGCGGAAAATCAGCGCCTGCGTTCGCTGTTGGGCGCCACCGAGCGGTTCGAAGCGTCTTACCTGACCGCTGAAATGATCAGCATCGACCCCGACCCCTTTACTCACCAGGTGATCATCAATCGGGGTGCCCAGGATGGCGTCTATATGGGGCAGGCGGTGCTCGATGCGACCGGTCTTTTTGGTCAGGTGATTCAGGTTGATTCATTGTCATCACGAGTCTTGCTGGTGGCCGATGCCAACCATGCGGTACCCGTGCAGGTAAACCGCAATGGCATGCGTTCCATTTTGGTTGGTACCGGCGATCTGAACAGCCTGGAGTTGGAGTTCGTGCCGGAGACGGCGGATATCCAGGTGGGTGATCTGTTGATGACCTCTGGTTTGGCGAGTCGCTTCCCGGAAGGTTATCCGGTCGCTGAAGTGCAGGCGGTGGAACACAATCCCGGCGAAGCCTTTGCCCAGATTCGTGCCCGTCCGCTGGCGGCGTTGGCGCGCAGTCGTAACCTCTTGCTGGTGTTTAAAGATGGCGAGGAGATCAACCGATGAGGCAACGTGCTAATCCACCTCAGTCGCTGTGGGTCATCGCTGTTTCTTTTTTTATCGCCTACTTGCTGGCCGCCGTCCCCTTGCCACATGTGATTGCGCTGGGTCGTCCGGACTGGGTGGGGCTGTTTCTGATTTTCTGGGTGCTGGCCGTGCCGGAACGCGTCGGCGTTTTTATCGGTTTTTGCGTGGGCCTGTTGCAGGATGTGGTGATGGGAACCTATCTGGGAACCTTCGCCCTGGCGTATTCGGCACTGGCTTATGTGGTGCTGGTGTTGCACCTGCGTTTGCGCATGTATCCGCTGCTGCAGCAGGCGGTGGTCGTCTTTATGATCATCGCGCTCAGTCAAATTCTGGTGCAATGGTGCAAGAGTTTCTTTAACTCTGGATTTGATGCCAGCATGCATTTATTGCCGGCGGTGATCAGCGCCATTTTCTGGCCCTGGATTTATATTCTGTTGCGCTCGGTGCAGGTGCAATTCCGCGTGCAATAGCAGTCACGCTCTGGCGGGAATCCTGTATGAAACTTTATTTGGCGTCGCAGTCACCAAGACGCAAACAATTACTGACCGATCTGGGTGTTGCGTTTGAAGTGTTACCCATAGCGGTCGATGAAAGTACCACAGCGCTGGAAAGCGCCGAAGAATATGTTGCGCGTCTGGGTGAAGCCAAGGCGCGAGCCGGTCTGGAAATACTAGCCGGCAAAGGTGAGTCGCAGGTATTGACTCTCGGCTCAGATACCACCGTCGTCGCCGACCAGGATATTCTCGGCAAGCCGCGCGATTACGATGACTTTGCCGACATGATGGAGCGTTTGTCGGGCCGCTCGCACCGGGTGTTTACCTCGGTGGCTGTGGCTTCACACGATTCGGTCGATATTAAGGTGGTGGAGTCGCGTGTGGTCTTTGCTGAACTGCAACCCCAGGCAATTCGTGCCTATTGGGACAGCGGTGAACCTCAGGACAAAGCCGGGGGGTATTCGGTGCAAGGGCTGGGCGCGGTCTTTATCAAACGTATTGAAGGCAGTTATTCTGCCATTGTCGGTCTGCCGCTGCGCGAGACGGCCCAATTGTTGACCAGCCGCGGTATTAAGGTTTGGTCCGGAGCGCTGGAACGGGTCTGAGCGCGGTTGTGACGGTCACGGCTCGATGCCGACGCAACCAAAGGACACAAACATGAATTCGGAAGTTCTGGTCAATGTGACCCCCATGGAAACCCGGGTTGCCGTGGTCGAAAACGGCGCTGTTCAGGAAGTGATGATTGAACGCGAACAGACCCGGGGCATTGTCGGTAATATCTATCGCGGCAAGGTGGTGCGTGTGCTGCCTGGCATGCAGGCTGCCTTTGTCGATATCAATCTGGAACGGGCGGCTTTTATTCATGCCTCCGATATCGATGGCACCCGCGGCGATGGCGACAGCCAGAAATCCATTCAGTCTTTGGTGCGTGAAGGTGAGTCCATCACCGTTCAGGTAATCAAAGATCCCATCGGCACCAAGGGTGCCCGTCTGACCACTCAATTATCGGTACCGTCGCGCTATCTGGTTTATATGCCGGACAGTCATCATATTGGCGTGTCACAACGCATCGAAGGCGAAGATGAACGCGAGCGCTTGCGGGCTGCCGTTGCCAAAGCCAAAGCGGCCGAAGAAATCGAGCAGGGCGGTTATATTTTACGCACCGCAGCGGAAGGCATTGGTGAGGCGGAAATTCAATCCGACCTGAATTATCTCAAGCGGGTTTTCCGTGTCTTGAACGAACGCATCGCCACCACACCCGGTCCGGCGATTATCTACGAAGATTTACCTTTGTATTTAAAAGTCGCACGCGATCTGGTGCGCGCCGATGTGGAAAAAATTCGCATCGATTCGCGCGAAACCTTCACCAAGGTGATCGACTTTGTGCGCAAATACACGCCCGAAGTGGAGCCGGTGTTTGAATACTATCCGGGCGAGCGACCGATCTTCGAAATGTTTTCGGTCGAAGACGAAATTGCCCGTGCGCTCGGTCGCAAAGTGGAGCTGAAATCCGGTGGTTATCTGATCATCGATCAGACCGAAGCCATGACCACAGTGGATGTAAACACCGGTGCTTTTGTCGGCCATCGCAACCTCGAAGAAACCATTTTCAAGACCAACCTCGAAGCGGTCACGGCCATCGTGCGGCAACTGCGGCTGCGCAATCTGGGCGGCATCATCATCATCGATTTTATCGATATGGAAGACACCGAGCATCAGCGTCAGGTGTTGCGCATGCTGGAGAAAAACCTGGAGCGCGATCACGCCAAGAGCAAGGTCACTGGCGTATCCGAACTGGGTCTGGTCGAGATGACCCGCAAGCGCACCCGCGAAAGCCTCGAGCATATGCTGACTGAGACCTGCAAGGTATGCGCTGGCCGTGGCCGTCAGAAAACCGCTCAGACCGTGTGCTACGAAGTGTTCCGGGAAATTTTGCGTGAAGAACGCGCCTACAATAATGATCAATATCTGGTGCTGGCGTCGCAGGATGTGGTCGATCGTTTGTTGGATGAAGAGTCGTCCAACGTCGCCGATCTGGAAGAATTTATCGGCAAGCCGATTCGCTTCCAGGTGGAGCCCATGTACACCCAGGAACAGTTTGATGTCATCTTGCAGTAAGGTGCCAAACCCGACCCTACTGAAGCACGTCCGATGATCCCGATTCGAATTGGCCAGGCACTGCTTTCTGCGTTGCTCAAGGTGTTTGCCTTTTGGGTGCTGCTGGTCGCTGCCTATCTGGCGCTGGGGCGGCAGTTTTTCCCGGAAATCGAGCATTACGACGAACAGCTGTCGGCCATGCTGTCGCAGAAGCTGGGCGTTGAGGTTCGCATTGGCCGGCTGCAAGGACGCTGGCAGCGTTTTAATCCGGTGCTGATTGCTGAAGAAGTCGTGATCGGCGGGCAGATTGAGGTCGACCGTCTGCTGCTGGAGCCGGCCATTGTGCAATCGCTGGTCACTCTGTCTCCGGTCTTTGGTCGCTTTGAATTATCCGGTTTTAGCGCTCATCTGGAGCAGGGCGCCAATGGCTGGCGCATGCTGGGGCTGGGTAATGGCGGTACCGGGAGCGCCGCAACCAGTAGCAGCGAGCCGAGCCGATTGTCGGTTGAACGGCTCGCCAGTCTGGTGCGGCAGCAGCGCCAGGTCAGTTTCAACGACCTGACGCTGACCATTCAACCCCAGGATTTACCGCTCACCACCCTGGTTCTCAGTGAAGGCCGTCTGACCGGTGCTGGCGAGAGCAACTGGCTGCGCGCCGATGCGCATCTGGTGCGCGACACCCTGGATGTGCCGCTGGAACTGCAGGCAGAAAGCCTGCGCAACGATGGCGACTACGAGGTAGACCTCTATGCCCGTCACGGCGCTTTCGATTTCGCACCCTGGCTGCAAAGCCGGCTGCCCTGGCTGGCGGAACTGGATGTGGCTGGCGAGTACTGGCTGAGTTTACGTGAGGATCGCTGGCAGGATCTGACCATGCGGCTGCACACCAACCGCATGCAGCTGCAAGGCAGCCAGGCCAGCCTGAGCCTGGATGATGCGCAAACCGAGCTGTATATGAGCCGGGCCGAGAACGGTTTTGATCTGTGGCTTAACCAGTTGGAGCAACAATGGACCTTGGCTGGGCAACCGCTCAGCCGCGCCAACGTGCCCGTCCAGGCGCGCCTGCAACAGCGAGATGGTCAATGGCAAGCACAGTGGGATCGCCTGCCAGTACAGCCACTCGGTGCCTGGATGGGCATTCACAATGGCGGCGGTTTTTGGCGTCAGGCGTTACCCTATGGCGAGTTGCGTGACGGCTGGTTAACGATTGATGCGGCAGATCCGAGCTCAATGCGGTTGGCCGCCGATGTTACCGATGCGGGTATGCAGCCGGCTTCTGGTGCACCTGGTTTAAGCGGCCTTGATGGCCGGTTGCGTGTTGCCAACCAGGGTGCTCAATTGAGTTACGATGACCGCCAGATCGATTTGAATCTGCCCAATATCTACGATCAACCCTTCGTTTTTTCGCGTCTTGCCGGCACCCTGGATGTCAGTTGGTGGCCGGGTCTGGGCGTGCAATTGGCGTCGCGTCATCAAGCCTGGCTGGCGGCGGATATCGACCAGCAGCAGAGCGGCTTGTCGGATTTGCCCATGGCCGCGCGCTGGAAACTGAACATTCCGCTGGGCAATGCCGAGCGCGAACTGGGTTATCAACTGGCCATGGAAGTACCCGAGGCGCCCTTGGGCTGGGTAAAGCGGTTGCGTCCAGACCGTCAGATACCCGCCACTGCCCGCGACTGGATTGCCGACCAGATTCTGGCCGGCGATTTCACGGATTTGACCTTTGCGCTGACCACCTCGAATCGACAGGGGCAACTGGTGCAAACCGGCCTGAGCCTGGATGCTGACTTCAATGGCGCCCAGGTACGAATTGATCCCGACTGGCCGCTGCTGAGCGGCGGTGAAGGTCGTTTGACGGTGGGACTGGATCGGCTCGATGTGCAGGCGCGGTCGGCACGCCTGGCTGGTTTGACGCTTAACGATGGCAAGCTCGGTTTTCCCTACGCTGACCAGCGTCTGGACCTGGATATGGATGTGGCCGGTCCGGCGGCGGCGGCCCTGGAGCTGTTTCAGAAAGGACCCTTGTCCGATCTGGCCGGCGATAACCTGGCCGGCTGGCGCGCCAGCGGTGACAGCCAGGCCCAGGTGAAACTGGCCATAGCGTTGGATGGGGCGCCGCTGCAGGGCAATGTTCAGGGCCGCTTGAGCAACGCTCAACTGACCTTGCCGGAGCAGCAACTGGACATCAAACAGCTCAATGGCGAACTGAACTACAACAGCGAGCAGGGGCTCTATTCCAATCGGCTCAACGGCATGCTGTTTGGTACGCCATACCGCGCCAGCCTGCGCACTGTTGAGCAAGCTCAGGACAGCGCCATCGAATTGACCGTCGCCGGTAACGCTCCGCTGGCCGATTGGGGACGCTGGCTGAACGACCCCTGGCTGTCCGCACGCAGCGAACGCACCGCAGCGCGCGCCCGGCTGCGCTTTGGCCGGGACACCGAAATCGACATCAGCTCCGACCTGGTCGGGGTGCCTTTGGAGTTGCCCCAGCCGTTGGGTAAAACCGCGTCCAGTGCGGCGCCCTTGTCGGTTCATCTGCAACAGGGGGCGACTCGTTCAGGCTGGCAGGTGCGGCTGGATTACAACGACGTATTGAGCGCCCAGTTTGAATTGGCTACCGATAACAGCTTCGAAGGTGGCTCCCTTGCTATAAATCAACCATTACGGTTGCGTCCGGGTGAGCGTGGTTTGTTTATCGACGCGCGTTTGGATGAGGCCGACCCAACCGTCTGGCAACAGGCCTTGCAGGCCCAGGCGCAGAGTTTTGCTGTGCCCGGTGAATCCAGTAACAGCCACGCCAGCAATATAGACACCACTGGTGCAAGCTGGGAGTGGCTGCGTGAATTGAACTTAAGCGGTCGTCGCTGGACCTATCTGGGGCAGGAGTGGACTAACCCGGATATTCAGATACAGCGTGGCGAGGAAGCCTGGTTGATAACGGTGGCTGCTGCGGAAGTTGCCGGTCGAATTTCACAGCCCTTTAACCCCGAGAATCCGGCATTTATAGACCTGGATTTCCTCGCCTTACCAGCGCGTGACGACGAGGTGGACCCGGCTGTTGAAGCAAACGATGCCCCGCAACAACCGGAAATACCGATCGATCCAATGCAGGCAGCGCGCCCGGAAGACATTCCGCTGATGAACCTGCAGGTGGCTCAGCTGTCGGTCGGTGAGCGCGATTTAGGCAGCTGGCGTGTGGAAGTGGTGCCTGGCGATGATGAAGTTCAGGTGCAAAATATTCGCGCGCAGATACCGGGGGCGGAACTGAATGGCGCCCTGGTCTGGCGTTATCTGGATAATCGTCACCACACCGAACTGAGCGGTCAGGTCACCATCGATAATATCCAGACGCTGCTCGACAGTTGGGGTTACGCTCCGGTGCTCGCCAGCAGTGGCGGCAGCTTTGATATTGATCTGGGCTGGCAGGGTTCGCCAGCGTTCTTTGATTATAGCCGTCTGGAAGGGCGTGTCGGCCTGGAGTTGACCAACGGTGCCATCCTCGAGCTGGATGAATATGAAGGCGTCAAACTGGTTGGCCTGCTGAATTTCACCCGCGTATTGCGGCGCCTGGCGTTGGACTTTTCCGATCTGATCAACGATGGCATCACCTACGATGTCATTCGTGGCGAGCTGTTGTTTGATCGCGGCTTTGCCCGGGTCGGCGAACAGTTAATCATCGACGGCCCGGCCACCAAGTTCAGCTTCACCGGCGATGCCGACCTGGTGCGTGACCAGATTGATGTCGATATGGTCATGACCGTACCCTTGTCGAGCACCTTCCCGCTGGTGGCATTGCTGGCCGGGGTGACGCCTCAGGCTGCGGCCGCTATTTATGTGACCGAGCGGGTGTTCAACAATGAACTGGAGCGACTCAGTTCGGCACGGGTGCATGTGACCGGCTCGCTGGATGAGCCAGAGCTGCGGTTTTATCGCGTCTCTGACGGCAGTCAGGTACCGGCCGGTGCGCAGACACCGTCGGATGAACCCTAGCTCGCAACCCGGTCCTGTCTGACAACGAACGGAGGTCACTATGAAGTGGTATCTGGCACAGCTGATCAGCACCCGGGACACCTCGGCAAACTTGCAGGCGGTTGAGCGTCATATGCGCGCCGCCGCAGACCGAGGTTGTGATGCGCTGCAACTGCCGGAAATGTTCGCCCGCTTTGGCACCTCCAAAAACGCTGACATCGCCGATTTCGAAGCCGACTTTAACGGCCCGGTGGGCAAACCCTTGCGCGCCATGGCGCAACGCTATGGTCTGTGGCTGGTGGCGGGCACCGTGCCGGTACGCGTTAATGACGAAAAGCTGCCGCGGGCGCGTTTGCATGTAGTCGACAGCGACGGCGAGGTGCGCGCTCACTACGACAAAATCCACCTCTTCGATGCCACCGTCGGCGATGCTCAGGGTCGTTATCGTGAGTCGGATCATTATCAGGCCGGCGAGCCGGCCGCGGTCACCGTCGATACGCCCTGGGGCTGCTGGGGCCTGAGCGTTTGTTACGATCTGCGTTTTCCCGAACTCTACCGTCTGTTGCGCCAAGCTGGCGCGCCCCCTCGGCGTTCACCTTCAAAACCGGCCAGGCGCATTGGGAATTGTTGTGCCGCGCGCGAGCGGTGGAAAACGGCTGCTATCTGGTCGCCGCCGGTCAGGGCGGCCAGCACGACGAAAAACGCCATACCTGGGGACATTCGCTGATGGTGGATCCCTGGGGCGAGGTCGAGCAGTTGGGCGAAGGCGATGCTGGTCTCGTGGTCGAAACCGACTCTGAGTTGTTGAAGACGGTGCGCACTAACTTACCGAGCTGGGAAAACCGACGTTTCGTCTGAACGGCTCGTCCTGTTCTCAGCGAAGTGGCGACTGTCGGTAACTTCACCGGAATCATCCAACTGCACTTCTTCAACTGCAAAACGACCGTCGGCGTGAACTCTTAGCCAGGTTCGGCAGCGCGTGCCATAGCGTTCGCCGGTGATGGTCTGGGCGGAAAGCTGACGCTCAATGTCCGTGGGTACACCGGTTGACGGCAGCTGCGCATCAGCGACGGTTGTGCGGTCGGTCAGTACCGAGGCCTGAGCAAAGTCGGTTTCTAACACAGCAGTGTGGGTTGCCATCTGTCGGCAGGCGAGCTCGGTTTTGGGCCAGGGTGTATCGAGCGCATCGTTGCTCAGAGCATGGATGCCCGGTTGCAACCATTGACCGTCCGGATGATCGGAACTGAACCAGAACAGACGCTGAGCGTTACCGATAACCAGATTGAAACCGCCATATACCGTTATCTCTGGTCGAACCTCGGCGTGGAAGCTTTCAATGCTGCCACCAGCGGCGATATGGCGGATAAACCGCAGTGGTAGTTCGCCGCGACTGCGTTCAGCAGTGCGACCGATGTAGCCGGGGCGGATATTGGTCAGCAGCGCAAAGTCACCGCCTTTACCGATGGCCAGCCAGGTACCGCCGGCTTGCTGATCACGACCGGCCAGAATGGCAGGCTGACCAGCTGTTTGCGGCCACCAGTGCATCGGCTCGGTCGGCCGCGCGCGAAATTCATCCCGATTGGCGACCAACAACAAAGGCACCTCGGCCTCGGGGCGCCAGTTTAAAACCATCAAGCACATTTGGGCTCCTGTGGAGCTGGAAGACGCTTGACGGGAGACGGGAGACGCCGAAAAGCGCTAAACCCTCTCCGCCAACAAGCGTCTCCCGTCTCCCGTTATGCGTCTAGCGCGCAGCGTCAGCTGCGCATATCCGTCGATTCAAAAATCTTATCAGCGCTGGCAGCAACAAAACCCTGATAAAGCTGGCCTTCATCGTTCAGGTAGCGTTTGGCGAATTCGTAATAGCAGGTGGTGACGTCGTGGGTTTCGCCGCCGGCAAAGTCGAATGGCTGGACGCTGGCTTTGGTGGAGCCTTGTTCCAGCAATACGTCGGGTGAACCTTTAACGCGGCCGCCGCTGGCATTGATGGCAAAGCCCAGGTCTTCGACCAGGTTGTTGATCGCTTCGATGCTGTCGATGTCACGCAGCGCGTTAACGTCGATGGTGAAGTGGTTGCAACGCAGGCCAATAACGCTCAGCCAGGCGGCGTATTCGCTCTCGCTGGCCAGTTGCTGATAGTCGGCCCAGGTCGGCACATTCCACAGCGGGCCGCGCCAGAAAATGGAGGCGTCGTTAACGGCGCTGGGGTCGATCTGTGCAATCAAACCGTCGATTAAACGCTGGGCTTCGGCCGACAGTTCTTCCACTCGCAGCTCACTCAGAAAGATGCGCGGCTGTTCCGGGTTGGGGGGAATGTAGCCATAGGCATCGAGTTTTTTCTCGGCGAAATGGTAAGGCTCGTAACGCTGGTAACCCAGATCGAGGATAAAGGGTTCCAGTTTTTCCAGCGCGATGGGGCCGCGGTTAAAGGTGCGAAAAGCCACGTGATCGTTCTGGATGGTTTCGCCACGCTCACGCAAGGCCTGGGCGATGGTTTCCGCCTGGGGCGTCATGCGGATGTAGTCTTGCCAGAGGTGGTCAAAAAAAGTGTCGATGTGCATAGCGGTCTCCACGCTTTTTATTTGGCCAGAAGTGTAGAGTCTGGTTCGCCGGTCAGGTTAACAAGGCTAGGCCATCAATTTGTCACAGCGCGACCTTCCCTTGACGCAAATCGCTGGTTAGGGTGCGTGCTGATTTCTTGCAGGAGTTGCACATGCCCAGTTGGTGGCCTTTTGTTCTGGTTTATACCGCCGCGGTCATCAGCCCCGGTCCGGACTTTGCACTGGTGGTGAAATCGGCGTTAACGCGGGGTCACCGGGCCAGTACGCTCAATGCGCTGGGTATCGGCTGCGGTGTGACCTTGCACACCCTGATTGCTGTGCTGGGCATCAGCGCGCTGGTGCAGTCGTCCACCTGGCTGGCGATGACTTTGCCCTGGCTGGGCATTGGTTATCTGCTCTATCTGGGGTGGGGCGGTTTGACGGCGCAGCCCAGTGAGGAAGCTGATCTTCAACCTGCAGCGACTACCGGTCGGGGCGATTTCTGGCGCGGCTTTTTGACCAATGTATTGAATCCCAAAGCGCTGCTGTTTTTCTCCGCCATCCTGGTGCAGTTGGTCAGCGGTTTGAACAACTGGATGCAGCTGGCGCTGGTGTTGTACGTCTTTGTGATTACCAGCGCCTGGTTTGCGGCGGTCGGTCTGGTGTTGGCGCGGCCGACTTTACGCCAGCGGTTTCTGCGTCGTCGTCATTGGATCGATCGCACCGCTGGCGCTGTCTTTGTGTTGCTGTCGCTGCTGTTTATGCTCGATTGGTGGCAGCGCTGGATCGGCTGATCAACTCGGCTCATTAACTGGGTTCGGTGACCAGCAGTTCCGCTTCGTGTTTACGCAAGCGGCGTGAGCGACGCATCTGACGCAAAGAGTCGATGGAAATGATCAACAGCGCCAACCAGATCAAGCCGAAGGTGATCAGCTTCGCCGGGCTCAACGGCTCACCGTAAATAAACACCGCCGATAAAAACATGCCGCTCGGGGCAATGTACTGGAAGAACCCCAGCGCCGTCAGACTGATGCGATTGGCGGCGGCGGCGAACAGCATCAGCGGTGTCATCGATACCGGACCGGCGCCAATCAGCAGGAGATTCAGCCACAGGCTGTTGTTGAGCGGGTTGCTGGTCGGGGTTTGCACGATGAACAGATACAGCAGGCCAATCGGCAGCAACAGACCGGTTTCCAGTGCCATGCCAGTCAGGCTGTCGACGCCGAGCTTTTTGCGCACCAGACCATAGACCGCAAAGCTGCCCGCCAGCGCCAGTGCAATCCACGGCAACTGGCCAAACTGAATCACTTCAAAGACCACCGCCGAGACACAGAGCGCAGCTGCTAAGGTGCGCACCTTGTCGAGTCGTTCGCCAAAGAAAATCATGCCCAGCAGAATGCTCATCAGCGGGTTGATGTAATAACCCAGACTGGCGCTGAGCATAAAGTTGGCGTTGACCGCCCAGATAAAGAGACCCCAGTTGAAGCCGATCAGGCAGGTGGAAGCGAGCAGTGCCCACAGCGCTTTGCGATTGCGCAGCACCTTGAACAAGGCGTCGCGCCGGCGCAATAAGACGATGATGACCAGCGTAATCAGAAACGACCAGATGATGCGATGGGCCAGAATTTCTATCGCCGGCACCTCACGCAGAATCTTCAGGTACATGGGCGCAATGGCCCAGATGGTGTAGGCGAGCAGGGCGTAGATGGCGCCGGTTTTGGTGTTGTTATCCATAAGGTGTCCTGGTGCTGATGAGGTTAAATATGGTTGAGCGAATCGCGGCCATATTCCGGGCTGTTGATGATTTGAATCAGGGTGTCGATGGCGTCGAGCAGGGTGTCACGCTGCAACTGGCCGCCGATGCACAGCCGAATCGCTTGCGGCGCGGCAAACTGGCCGGCGGCAAAGACTTCGGCGGCCTTGATGCGAATGCGGTATTCGGCGGCGCGTTCGACCAGATTGACCGCGCGCCAGGGCGACGGCAGCTCCAGCCAGACGTTAAAACCGCCACAGCGTGCTTGCAGTCCGGCGGCATCGAAACGCGCTTGAATGGCCTGGTGGCGCCATTGCAACTCGGCTTTTTGAGTGGCAATTAAGCGATCGCCGTAGCCCGAGGTCATCCACTGGCAGGCGATTTCCGTGGTCAGCGGCACCGCCATCCAACAGGTCGCCCGAAAGGCTGCGCTCAGCGCTGGTATCCAACGCTTTGGGCCGCGCATAAAACCGACGTGCAAACCGCCGCACAAGGCTTTCGAAAGACTGGCAATGGTGATGGTCAGTTCTGGGTGGCGGGCCGAAAAGGACGGCGCTTCGGGATCACCCAGGCAACCCTGCACATCGTCTTCAATCACCATGATCTGATACTGACGACAGAGCATGGCCAGCTCTTCAATGCGCTGCGCCGACATGGCGCCGCCGGTCGGGTTATGTTGCCGCGTCATCAGATAGAGCACGCGCGGCGGATGGCGCAAACACTGGGCTTCTAGAGCGTCGGGCAGCAGGCCTTCGGTATCGAACTGCAACGGCATCAGGCGCAGGCCTTGCTGGTTGGCAGCGGCCACCAGGCCGGGGTAGGTCAGACCTTCGCAGGCGATGCCATCGCCGGCTTGCGTCAGGCCCAGCAGGGCGACAAAAAAGCCATGCTGACCACCGAGCGTAACCAACAAATCATCGGCGCTGTAATCGCCCAGGCCGGTCTGTTGCAGCCATTGCCGACCGACTTCACGCTGGTGCGGTAAACCAAATTCGGATTGATAGCGCAGCAAATGCGGCAGCACTGGTGAATTCTGCAATTCGGCCAGACTGGCCTGCAGTTGCTCGGCCTGATCGAGTTCCAGTGCCTTGGAAAAGCCCAGATCGATGCCGGTATCGACGGTGGAATCGGTGACCTGAAAATCGGTGCCCGATGTTGTGGCGCCGCGCACATAGGTGCCGCTGCCGACACGTGCCTCTACCAAGCGCCGCCGTTCGGCTTCGGCATAAGCCCGGGTGACGGTGCCGACCGTCACGCCCAGTTCTTCGGCCAGTTGCCGATGGGTCGGTAAGCGATCACCGGCTTTGAGGTCGCCATCGCGCAGCGCCTGCTCGATGCGACCGGCCAGTGCCTTGTATTTGGGACCGGTGCATTGGTCGATATTGAAAATTGTCATGGTTACAAAGATTTGCTTGCAGCCAAATGTCTGCGCATTAGACTGCAATTGTTCCTATTTTCCAAGGCTTCGATTGTTCCATTTTATGGATCGAAGTGTTGAATAATCAGCACTGTAGCGATTTTCCGAGTGTCTTCATGCTTGGTTTACATTGATACAAATTGTATCCCTACAAAAGGAGTCAATATGCGCCAGCCTTTCCAGTTGGATTCGTACCAGACCCAAATGACGGCTCAGGTCGTGGCCTGTGACGATCAGCGTCTGGTGTTGGACAGCACGCTGTTTTACCCGCGCGGCGGCGGTCAGCCGGGCGATACCGGCTGGATCAACGTGGCTGGTCAGCGCCTGGAAGTGGTGGATACACGTTACAGCGAAGATCGTTCGCAGATCGAACATCATCTGGCCGAGGCAGTGGCGCTGGCGCCGGGCGAGACGGTTGAGCTGGAACTGGATTGGCAGCGACGCCATCGTCATATGCGCATGCACACCTGCCTGCATCTGCTGTGTCATCTGATCAAAGACCCGGTCACCGGCGGCAATGTCGGCGCCGATCAAAGCCGTGCCGAGTTCGATCTGACCACGCCCATCGACAAGCTGGAGCTGGAAGCCCAGTTGAACGCGTTGATTGCCCAGGGCGCTGACGTGACCACCGAATGGCTGCCGGAATCGATCCTCGATGAACAGCCGGAGCTGGTGCGCACCATGAGCGTTCAACCACCACGCGGTGCGGGCGAGTTGCGCATGGTGCGTGTTGCAGGGCTCGATTATCAGCCGTGCGGCGGCACTCATGTGCAGAATATCCGTGAGATCGGCCAGGTGCGCATTCCGTCGATCAAAAGCAAAGGCAAACAAAACAAACGCATCAATGTGGAGTTGGTGGACTGAACCACCGCTGCCGTTAACACCCGGCGCCTATTCCCAACATAAAGGAGCACAGTGAGATGGCTTTTCCGATCTATCAGGTTGACGCCTTCGCCGAGGCGGTTTTTCAGGGCAATCCAGCGGCGGTGATGATTCTCAATGCACCACTGGACGACGCTGTGATGCAGCAGTTAGCGATTGAAAACAACCTGTCGGAGACCGCCTTTGTGTGGCCGCATGGCGACGATTGGAACATCCGCTGGTTTATGCCCGGCCAGGAAGTCGAGCTGTGCGGGCACGCCACTCTGGCCAGTGCCCATGTGTTGTGGAATGAACTGGGTTGCGCCGCGCAGGTGCTGCGCCTGCACAGTCGCAGTGGCCTGTTGGAAGTGCGTCGCGCGGGCGATCAACTGGAATTGGATTTTCCGGCCTATGCGCCCAACCCCAGTCAATTACCGGCCGAGGTTGAGCAGCGACTGGGGCTGCCCACGGTCGAGGTGATTGAGGATCGCTTTTTGCTGGTGGTGCTCGACAGCGAACAGCAGGTCGCCGAATTCGAACATCATTTTGCCGACATCGATGCGGTCGAACACGCGGTCATCTTAACCGCCGCCAGTCAGCGGCCGGGCATCGATTTTGTATCGCGGGTGTTTTGTGGCCCGAAAGACGGTGTGATTGAAGATCCGGTAACCGGTTCGGCGCACTGTTTGCTGGCGCCTTATTGGGGCCAAAAATTGAATAAGACGACGCTGGTCGCTGAACAGCTATCTAAGCGCCACGGCCGGCTGGAATGCGAACTAAAAGGCGACCGTGTACGCATTCGCGGTCGGGCCCAAACTTACTTACGAGGCTTTGTTGAATGGACGTCCTGACGCTGAGTTTTTTAGCACCGATTTTGATCTACACCTTCAGCGTTTCGGTGACGCCGGGGCCAAACAATTTAATGGTGACTGCTTCGGGTGTGAACTTTGGATACTGGCGCACCTTGCCGCATATCACCGGGATTTTTGTGGGCTTTTTTACCCTCAATATTTTAGTGGCGGCTGGCATAGGCGCCGTCTTGTTGGCCATTCCGCAACTGCACTGGGCGCTAAAAATCGCCGGCTCGGCCTACTTGCTGTGGTTGGCGTGGAACATCGCCACGGCTGGTGGTCTTGGCAAGACAGCCGACGGCGAAGCCAAGCCGATGCGCTGGTGGCAGGCGGCGCTGTTTCAGGTCATTAACCCCAAGGCCTGGGCCATGGCGCTTACCGGCATTGCGGCGTTCAGTCTGTCGGGCGATGACTACTGGCCGAGTGCTTTGGCAGTGGCTTCGATGTTTGCACTGGTGACCTATCCCAGTTGCAGCCTTTGGGCTTTGCTGGGGATGCAACTGCGCCGCGCGTTGCAGGACGAACGCAAGCGGCGCTGGTTCAACGGCGTGCTCGGTGCGCTGACGGCCTTGAGTGTGGTGTTTATTCTTTTATAAAACGTTCTGACCTTCTGCCCGCAACGGCGACGTTCACCCTCCCGGCATCCCTGCCAACAACGTCGCCGGGCGGAAGGTTTTTTCAGCCTTGGATAAGAGTGCCGGACTCCTTGGAGTGACCACTGACAGCGTTAGGGCGAAGTCATCCAATCATAGAACTAAATGTTCTAATTTCCTGGATTGTCATTCCATTATCGTTTATTTACTCTGGCCGCCATCTTAATAACCGCCTGTTTTTAAGGAGTACTGATGGTCCGGTTAATCGCTTCCGTTTCTGCTTTGGCTGTGAGTTTGACGTTGGCTACTGCGCCGGCTCAGGCCGAAGATTCCCGCGAAATTCTCAACACCTCTTACGACATCGCCCGTGAGCTCTTTGCCGCGGTCAACCCGAAATTTATCGACTGGTGGCAAGCCGAGCAGGGCGAAACCGTCAGCGTGAAACAATCGCACGGCGGTTCTTCCACTCAGGCGCGTTCCATCATGCAAGGCCTGCGTGCCGATGTAGTGACCTTTAACCAGGTTACCGACGTGAATGTGTTGGCCGAAGCTGGACTGGTCGCTGACGACTGGCAGGCGCAGTACCCGAACAATGCGTCGCCTTATTATTCGACGACCGCTTTCCTGGTGCGCAAAGGCAACCCCAAAAACATCGAAAGCTGGGATGACCTGGCGGCCGATGGCGTCGAGCTGGTGTTTCCGAATCCGAAAACCTCGGGCAACGGTCGTTACACCTATCTGGCGGCCTGGGGTTATGCCGATCGCGCCTTTGATGGTGACGAAGCTCAGATTGAAGACTTTATGAAAAGCTTCCTCGGCAACGTCGAAGTGTTCGACACCGGCGGCCGTGGCGCGACCACGACCTTTGTTGAGCGCGGTATCGGTGATGTGCTGATCACCTTTGAATCGGAAGTGAACAACATCCGTAACGAATACGGCGTTGATGACTACGAAGTGGTGGTACCGCCGGTCAGCATCCTGGCTGAATTCCCGGTCGCGGTCGTAGAAGATTACGCCGAGCGTAACGGCAACCTCGACTTGGCGCGTGGCTACCTCGACTACCTCTACACCGTCGAAGCCCAGCGTCTGTTGGCCGGCTTTAATTACCGCGTCAACGACCAGAGCGTCGCTGCTGAATTCAGCGACCGTTTCCCGGAAGCCGAATTGCTGCGGGTGGAAGACATCTTCGGTAGCTGGCCGCAAGCGATGGAAACGCACTTTGCCAGCGGCGCCAAACTGGATCAGTTGCAACGTCGATGACCACCGCTCGTTTCACCTTGTCACGCCAACGCCGGGTTCTGCCCGGCTTTGGTCTTTCACTCGGCGTCTCCCTGACTTTTATTTCGCTGATTCTGCTGCTGCCTTTGACCAGTCTGGTCGGGCAGTTGTCGCAGTTAAGCTGGTCGCAATATTGGTTCCTGATTACCGATCCGCGCATCGTTGCCAGCTACAGCGTTACCGTTGGTGCGGCGGCCGTGGCGTGCATCTTTAACGCGGCCTTTGGTCTGCTGATGGCCTGGGTGCTGGTGCGTTACGACTTTCCCGGTAAGCGTCTGGTCGATGCCTTAATGGATTTGCCCTTTGCACTGCCGACGGCGGTCGCCGGTATTACTCTGGCGACGCTCTATTCCAGCAACGGCTGGATTGGTTCTTTACTGGAACCGACCGGCATTTCCATCGCCTACACCTGGGTCGGCATTGCCTTGGCGATGGCCTTCACCAGCATTCCTTTTGTGGTGCGCACCGTGCAGCCGGTACTGGAAGATTTGCCGGTGGAAATTGATGAAGCCGCGGTCAGTCTGGGGGCCAAAGACGGCCATGCCTTTCGGCGCGTTATCTTGCCGCATCTGTGGCCGGCGCTGGTGACCGGCACCGGTCTGGCCTTTGTGCGTTCTCTGGGTGAGTTCGGCGCAGTGATTTTTATTGCCGGCGGCAAACCTTACGAGACCGAAATCACGTCGCTGATGATTTTTGTCCGCTTGCAGGAATACGACTACGCCGGTGCCTCGGCCGTGGCGTCCATCGTCTTGGCGACATCCTTATTGCTGTTGCTGGTAATTAATGTCTGGCAGGGCCGCTTTATTAAACGCCTGCACGGAGGTCGCGGCTGATGATTCGCATTGGTGATGCGCCTTTAGTGCGCAGAATTTTAATCGGCTCCGCCCTGGCATTAACCGGGCTGTTTCTGGTGTCGCCGCTGGTGGCGATTTTTGCCCAGGCGTTTGCGCGTGGTGTCGACATTTATTGGCACAATCTCAGTGATCAATACACTCTGGCCGCCATCGGTTTGACCTTGATGGTCTCGGCTTTAACGGTGCCGATCAATCTGCTGTTCGGTGTCTTTCTGGCCTGGCTGGTGACGCGCTTTGAATTTCCCGGCCGGCGTTTATTGCAGACTCTGATCGATATTCCTTTTGCCGTTTCGCCGGTCGTCGCTGGCTTGGTTTATCTGTTGCTCTATGGTCGCAATGGCTGGCTCGGTGGCTGGCTGGACGCCAACGACATTCAGATTATGTTTGCCTGGCCGGGCATAGTCTTAGTGACCCTGTTCGTTACCTGTCCTTTTGTGGCGCGTGAATTAATTCCGCTGATGCAGGCCCAGGGTTCTCGCGAAGAGGAAGCCGCGGTTACCTTGGGCGCGTCCGGCTGGACGGTTTTTCGTCGCGTCACCTTGCCGAATATCCGTGGCGCTTTGCTGTACGGCGTGATTTTGACCAACGCTCGTGCAGTCGGCGAATTCGGCGCGGTCTCGGTGGTTGCCGGTGCCATTCGCGGTGAGACCAATACCTTGCCGTTGCAGGTTGAACAGCTGTATCAGGATTACAACACTGTCGGTGCCTTCACCAGTGCGTCCTTGTTGGCGCTGATGGCACTGCTGACGCTGGCCGCCAAGGCCATGCTGGACAGGCGCGCGGAGCGCCGGGAGAAACACTCATGAGCATCCGTATTGAACAGGTTGCCAAAAGCTTTGGCCGCACTCAGGCGCTGGAGCCGATTAACCTGGATATTGCCGAAGGCGAACTGATCGGTTTGCTGGGCCCGTCCGGTTCCGGCAAGACCACCTTGCTGCGCATCATCGCTGGCTTGGAACAGGCCGATGGCGGTCGCATTCATTTTGGCGAGCGTGAAGTTACCCAGCTGCATGTGCGTGATCGACGCATCGGTTTTGTGTTTCAGCATTACGCCCTGTTCCGTCATATGACGGTGTTTGAAAACGTCGCCTTTGGTCTGCGCGCCTTGCCGAGAAGCGAACGTCCATCCAAGGCGGAAATTCATGCGCGGGTGACGCAATTATTGGAAATGGTTCGGCTCAATGATTTTGCCGAACGTTTTCCGGCGCAGTTATCCGGCGGTCAACAACAGCGTGTTGCCTTGGCGCGTGCGTTGGCACTGAAACCAGACGTGCTGTTGTTGGATGAACCTTTCGGTGCGCTCGATGCCAAGGTGCGTCAGGAACTGCGGCGCTGGTTGCGGCATCTGCACGAAGAACTGAATTTCACCAGCGTGTTTGTGACCCACGATCAGGAAGAAGCCCTGGAATTGTCCGACCGCGTCGTGGTGATGAGCAACGGTCGTATTGAACAGATTGCCACTCCCGATGAGCTGTACCGGCAACCGGCGAACCGTTTTGTGTTTGAATTTTTAGGCGATGTGAATCGTCTGGAAGGCGAAGTGCGCGACGGTGTGTTGACCTGCGGCGATGCGCATCTGGATGTCGCTGATTTGGCCGACGGTCGTCAGGAAGTATTGTTGCGTCCGCACGAAATTTCCCTGGCGGCTGAGCCCAGCGCGCAGTCCCATCTGCCGGTCACGGTAACCGCCATTGTTCCGGTCGGTGCCGAGGTGCGGCTGGAACTGGAAGCCGATTGGCTGGTGGAACCCTGGCTGGCGACCATCAGCCATGCCGATTTTGAGCGTTTAGGTGTGCAGCGTGGCAAACGCCTTTTTGCGACGGTGACTCAGTGGCATCGTTTCGATACCGAGGCCACGCAGCAGCCGCAGGCCGTGGCGTTAAGCTGATAAACGAGGTTCGCCGGTTTGCTGACCGGCGAACCCTGAGCCGCCTCGGTTAAGCGTTTCTAACCGGTACTAGCCAAACCACCTGATAGGGCGCCAGCGCCAACTCCTCATTGGCGGCGACGTGCTGTTCGCTGATCAGATCGAAGTAAGTCCAGGCTTCTTGCGATGGCAGCAGTCGAGTCAGGTCCAGGGTGCGCGGCACGGCGGTGACGTTGAAGATGCCGTAGACGCGACTGTCGTCTGCATCGCGGCGCAGAATAAAAAACGCCGAATCCAGATCCACCACCCGCTGGCGAGCTTCAGGATGAAACGCCGGCTGTTCACCCCGCAATTTAATGCGCCGCGCCAGTTCCTGGCTGACGATATAGGACGGATGTCGCTCGTCGGTCATCACCTCATTCAGCTCATTCCACTGCCAGGTTTTGCGATTGATTGAACGCAAGCGCCCGGTGCGTTCAACGCCGGCCAAGTCGTTCGGTGAACCGATCAAACTCTGCAAATAAAAACCGGGAATGCCCTGCAGGCTCATCATCAAAGTTTGCGAACACAGAAAACGTTCCACCTGCCACTGGTCGGCACCGGTGCGGGTGCCTTTAAGCGCGTCGAAATAACTGATGTTGATTTCGTAAGGACTGTCTTTGCCGTTGGGGTTGGCTTTCATGCTGACGTAGCCGCCGAACTGGTGCATGCAGTCGAGCAGACTTTGAATTTCATAGGCCGGCAAAATGCCTTCGAGCGCGCGCAGGCCGATGCCGTCGTGACTGGCGGTGAAATTCAGGTAAGTGCAGTGCGGAGGTGGCGGTGCCAGTGTCATCGCCCAGTTGGTCAGCAGGTCGGCGTTGCCGCGGTTCAGGGTATAGAGCACCAGCGGCGGCAGCGCGAACTGATAGACCATCGAGGCTTCATCGCCCTCGCCGAAATAGGACAGGTTTTCCTCGTGCGGCACATTGGTTTCGGTGACCAATATGACCCAGGGCGCAACGGCATCGACGATGTCGCGCATCAGTTTAACGATCTCATGGGTTTCCGGCAGATGAATGCAGGAAGTGCCCAAGCGCTTCCATAAAAACGCCACCGCATCGAGCCGTACTAAGCGAGCACCTTTTGACAGATAGAACAAAAACACATCCATCATCGCCAGCAGCACATCGGGGTTTTCGTAATTCAGGTCGATCTGGTCTTCGCTAAAAGTTGCCCAGACATGACGAGTGCCACGGTGCGTATTGATGGGTGCGGCTAATGGCGAAGAACGCGGTCGGGTGACCATGGAAACGTCGGTAGCGGGGTCGAGATCGATAAAGTAATTGCAGCCCGGTTCCTGGTTTTGAATGTACTCAATAAACCAGAGGTTTTCGCGCGAGCAATGGTTCAAAACCAGATCGAACATAATGCCGAAACGGCGCGCTAAGGCATCGATATGATCCCATTGGCCGACGGTATCGCGCACCTGTTTAAAGTCGATGACCGAAAAGCCGTCGTCAGAGCTGTAGGGATAAAAGGGCAGTAAATGGATGTTGCTGATCAGGCTGGGATAGAAGGCTTCCAGAAAGCGTTCCAATTGCAATAGGCCCGGTTCATCGCGATTGCGAATGGCATCGCCGTAGGTAATCAGCAGATTGTCGGTTTCATCCCAGTTTGCGCTGCGGGTGTGATGGTAAATAGCGCTCTGATAACGATTCAATAAACCCATCAATTGATCGGTCACCGCCGGGGCGCGTTGTGCACCGTACAGCAACGTCATACGCTGCTCGGCTGATTCTCGAAAAGCCGCCAGACGGGCCTCGGCTTCTGTCATGTTAGTCTCCCTAACCTGATGTATGATGATCACAATTGAAGTAACGCACCATCCTGGTGCCATGCTTCATATTGGTGCAACAATATTAGTGTAAGGACAGTTCCAACCCCAGACCGCCATTGGCGCGCCAAAGCGGTGCAGGGCTGTACAGCTGACCCCAGCTACGCCGGTTATATCGCAAACAACGCGCCACAATTGCGGGTGGTCAGTTAATTGCTTAGAACTGAAGACAAAGCAGAAATAGAGGATAGGAAATGATTCGCAAATGTATGTTCCCCGTTGGCGGCTACGGAACGCGTTTTCTGCCGGCAACCAAGGCGCTGCCCAAGGAAATGCTGCCGATCGTCAATAAGCCCCTGGTGCAATATGGGGTTGAAGAGGCCATCGAAGCAGGCTTGAACGAAATCGGCTTTGTGACTGGTCGTGGCAAACGCGCCATTGCCGACCATTTTGATATTTCCTATGAGCTGGAACACCAGATCAATGGTTCCAACAAGGAAGAGTTTCTCAAATCGATTCGTCATGTGATGGATGAGGGCATTTTCTCGTTCACGCGCCAAAAAGAAATGAAAGGTCTGGGTCATGCCATTCTTTGCGGCGAAACTCTGATCGGCAACGAACCTTTCGGTGTCATCCTGGCTGACGACCTCTGTTTGCCCGAGCCTGAAGAAACCACGGAAAACGTCCTGGCGCAGATGGTCAAAGTCTTCAATCAATTCCGTTGCAGCATCGTTGCGGTGATGGAAGTACCCGAAGATGAGATCCACAAATACGGTGTGATCGACGGCGAAGAAATGAAAGACGGTCTCTACCGCGTAAAAAGCATGGTGGAAAAACCCAAGAAGGAAGACGCACCTTCTAATCTGGCGGTCATTGGTCGCTATATTCTGACGCCCGACATTTTTGAAATTCTGCGCAATACGCCGCCGGGCAAGAACGACGAAGTTCAGTTGACCGATGCCTTGATGACCCAGGCCCAGGATGGAGTGGTCATGGCCTATCGGCTGAAAGGCAAACGCTTTGACTGCGGTTCTGTTGAAGGCTTTGTCGACGCCACCAACTACTGCTACGAAAACCTCTACAAAAAAGGTCTGTTGACCTGATCAAAGCTCAGCCCGGGTCGTTCTGACCCGGGCTTTGTTCGACCTATTTTTCGGAACACTTCTATGTCTGATATTGAGATTCGCGATGGCGGTCTGGAGCATCCGGCCGTTGTTGAACTCCTGGCTGCGCATCTGGCGGGCATGGCTGAACACTCACCGCCGGAAAGCGTGCATGCACTCGATTTGAGTGCACTGCAACAACCGAATATTCAGTTTTGGACGGCCTGGCGTGACGATCAATTGCTTGGCTGTGCGGCTTTGAAAGCACTGGACGAGACGCATGGCGAATTGAAGTCCATGCGTACCGATCCGCGCTTTTTACGGCAGGGCATTGCCCGCGCTTTGCTACAGCACGCTTTGGATCAGGCGCGCACCAAAGGCATGCAACGCATCAGTCTGGAAACCGGCTCAATGGACGCCTTTTTGCCGGCGCGACGGATGTACGAAGCCGTGGGTTTTAAATACACCGATCCGTTCGCCGATTACCAGCCGGACCCGCATTCGGTTTTCATGACCTTGACATTCTAGAGCCGTCGATTGGCAGCATGCTCTGCTAGTCTGTCAGCTTTGCTGTGGGTGCGGAGTAGGTTGCCATGTTTCGACCTGTTGTGATCAGTTGTTTATCGTTCGGGCTTTTAGCGCCGGTTCTGGCCGAGTCTCCCACCGAATCCATTCATCTTGCTGCTGCTCGCTTTAATAATCTTTATACCCTTCAGGTTGCTCAGTCCGGCGAACTGATTCTGGCGGAAAGTTTTAATGGTGCCCGACTCGATCAGCCGGCCAATATCAAGTCGGCGTCCAAGTCGTTAATGTCAGCGCTGGTTGGCATCGCTATTGAACGCGGTGTGCTCGACAGTACTGATCAGCTCATTGCGCCGTTATTGAGTGATCAATTGCCAGCCGATCCGGATCCGCGTTTGCAGCAGATCACCATCGGACATCTGTTATCGATGCAGGCGGGATTGGAGCGCACCTCCGGCCGCAACTATGGTAACTGGGTCAGCAGCAGGAACTGGGTGCAAAACGCTCTGGCGCGTCCGTTCGATGCCGAGCCGGGTGGTCGCATGCAATATTCCACCGGCAGTACGCACTTATTGTCGGCTATTCTCACTCGTGAAACCGGTCGTCCGACCGATGAACTGGCCAACGAATGGTTGGCGCCGGCTGGCATCCGCATAGTCAGTTGGTTGCGCGATCCGCAAGGTATTCCACTGGGTGGTAATCAGGTCAGTATGACGCCGGCGTCATTGCTCGCCTTTGGTGAACTCTATCGTCGTGGTGGTCGGGCAATGGACGGCACTCAGGTGGTTTCACAGCAGTGGATTGATGCCAGCTGGCAGCCTTATACCCGCTCGCGCTACACCGGCGATGGCTATGGTTATGGCTGGTTTCTGCGTGATTTTGACGGCTACGACGGCTACTACGGTTGGGGATACGGCGGGCAGATGGTCTATGTATTGCCGGAGTTGGAGCTGACCATCGCCATCACCTCCAACCCCGATACGCCAGCCGGCCGCAGCGGTTATCGTGGCCAGTTGCATCGTCTGGTAGAGCGCGAAATTGTACCCTTGGCAGAGCAACGCCTGGCCGCTATTGATTCCGGTTTGATGGTTGCCGCTCAGCAAGTTGAGTAAACTGCGCTGTCTTTTGTCGATGTTAAGAGGCCTGTCATGAAAGCGTGGTTGATTCTGGCGATCGCGATCACCGCCGAAGTTGTGGGCACGACCGCACTCAAAGCCAGCGATAATTTCAGTCGGTTGTGGCCGTCGGTGATAGTGGTCGTCAGCTACGCGCTGGCATTTTATTTATTGGCGCAAACTCTGAAAGTGATACCCGTTGGCATCGCCTACGCGATCTGGGCCGGCGGTGGCATAGTACTAATTACTCTGGTTTCCTGGTGGATGTTTGATCAGAAACTGGATTGGCCGGCGCTTCTGGGTATGGCGCTGATCCTCAGTGGTGTGCTGGTGTTGAATCTGTTTTCACGGGCTGTGCCGCACTAGGGGCGTGGTCAAAAAAGGCAAGGATAACGCAATCGTAACGCAACGAAGGGACGGCTGAGATGGCAGTAATAACCCCCAAGCGACTGGTGTTGGTATCGACGGTGTTGGCAGTTGCTGCCTGTACCGTAGCGGATTCGGAGAGTGTTCTGACCTCGGGGATGTCGGCGTACATCGATGTGATTGCACGTGGCAATGGCACCACTGAGGTCGTTGCTGCGCTGGCGGCGGGCGACAGTTTAAATTCGGCGCGTATTGAATTGCAGGGCGATGATCGCCTTCTGGCAAGTAACGGTGTGCAAATCCAGCAGCTGTCGAAACGATACAACGGTTTTTTAAGCTATGGCGCTACGTTGAATGGCGACAGTGTTAACCGGCGTTACGCGGTCGACTTTGAGCGCACTGTCGATTCATCGACGCATTCCTGGACCTATCTGCCGGAACCGTTCGAAATCACTCACCCCGCAAGTGATGTACTCATTGAGGATGATGGCGTCGATCTTGAGTGGGAGGTCACTCACGGAGGTCAGTTGCGTCTAAAGGTGAGCTTGGAATGCAGCAACTATGCGAATCAGAAATCGTTTCGCAGCTCTGTTACAAACATCACCGATGATGGACACCACTACCTGGATCTAGATGGGCTAATGTCTGCTTTTAACCAGCCTTACTTTTTCGATGTCTGTGATGTGACCGCCACCTTGCAAAGTCGCCAGAGCGGCCAATTAGATACACGCTTTGGTAAGGGTGGGTCGATTGACGGCATTCAAAGTCGCAGCCGTCATTTCAAATTCGAACCTTAATCTTGTTTCACCGCTGAGCAGAGGCAACCCATGCGTGTGGTATTGGCACAAAGCGATAACGACTTGCAGCAACTGGCGCCGGTGATGTGCCAATTGCGTCCGCACTTTGATACCGAATCTTTAGTGCGCCAGGCGCGTCAGCAAATGGACGAAGAGGGCTATCATCTGGCGATGGTGGTGGATGACAACGCAGCGGTGTTGTGTGTCGCTGGCTTTGTTATTCAGCGCAAACTGGCCTGGGGTAAGCATCTCTATGTTGATGATCTGGTCACCGACGAAGCTCAGCGTTCCACCGGTGCAGGTGCGTTGATGATTGAGTGGTTATCGGATTACGCCCGCGAACAAGGCTGTGAACAATTGCATCTCGATAGTGGCGTACAACGTTTTGCCGCTCATCGTTTTTATTTCCGCCAGGGCTTTGTGATCAATAGTCATCACTTTGCGATGACGGAACTCTAGTCAGTTTTTAAGTCTATAAAAAAGCGGCCGAAGCCGCTTTTTTTGTGCCCTTTAAACCGGCAAGGTAAATAACCAGCCCAACCAGATTAACGCTGCGGCCAGGCTGAACAACAACCAGTAGCGATTGATATCACTGCGTTCTGCTGCGCCTTTTAGCGCCGGTTTGCGACCGTGCACCATGGCTTCAATTAAGGGTTCTTTGAAGCGGATGCGGTGGTAGAAAACCGCCAGGATATGGGTTGCAACCAACAACAGAATTAACGGCGGCAGGCGCGGATGCAACCAGGCAGCCAGATCGATCGCCCAGCTCGGCCCATCCATATTGAAGGGGCCGAACCAGAACACATCATCGCCGAAAAACAGGCCACTGACGGCCTGTAACGTCAGCACCAACAGCAGTACCAACACCATGGCGGCACCGGCTGGGTTGTGTCCGGCTTCGGCATCGGCGTGGCCACGTGCCAGTTCGCGCAAGTGTCGAGCGACGGCTTTAGGTGACAGATTCCAACTCGACCAGCGCGCGTAGGTGGTGCCTACCAACGCCCAGATCAGTCGAAACACCAGTAACGCGGAGAGGGTGTAACCGGCGTAGAAATGCACCTGTATTTGACCAACATTGACGCTGATAAACAGCACCAGCAGACACAGCACCAAGGCCCAGTGAAACAGTCGAATGGGCAAATCCCAGACTTTAATGTTGGTACTCATAAGTCGAACCTATTAATCGCAACTGCGGTCTTTAAAGTGACGGTGGCCGCTTTTGCGCATATCACCAATCTCTTGCAAGTGGCTGGCAGCGGTTGCGGTATCACCGGCATCCAATGCCGCGGCTACCTGATCCAACTGTGCAACCAGATCATTCATGGCCGTTTGAAACGCTTCGATATCCTCGGCACTGCCGCCATCTTGTAGCGAGTAGGGCGTTTCATCAGAGGCATCGACCGCCGCTTCGCGCAAAGTAGCGACGCGTGTTTTGGCTTCTTCAATGTCGTTGCCGCGCACGGCGCGGACCAACGGACGCATATTGTCAGCCAGCGTTTCCATGTTGGCGTAGAGTTCGGTTTCGTCGCAGCTTTGGGCGAAGGCGGTCGCTGACAAACCAAAACTGATGGCCGCAGCGGCCAGGAAGCGTTTCATATTGAACGTGAAGGAAGCAGTCATAGTGGGTCCTTTTTTGGGGGCAGTTTTTTATGACCGGGACATGATACTAGAGCGATTCTTAAGTCAGGATGAAGCCAGTGTGGAGGGATTGTAAAGTTCGTGTTTAGCCGTCTTCACGGTGATTCAGAGCGGTGCGAAAAGGCTTGTCAGCACCGACTTGGCGCGGGCTTTGGGCTGTCTTGGTGCCTGGATATTCAGTCCGATAGTGAAGGTTTATCGATTTAATAGGTTTATCATAAATTTCTTTATGATCGTATTTTCCTATCAAAGTCATTGATAGACTTTGATTTTATCAATGCCACTTGCTCCCTAATATTTGCGGTGTCGAAGGCGGCCGTGTTCCGCCGGGTTTTAACCAATTCGTATCGAATGAATGACTGCAAACTGAGGAGCAATACATGAACCGCTATATCAATTCTGAACTGAAACCTTTTAAAGCGACCGCTTTCCACAACGGTGAATTTGTTGACGTCAGCAGTGACGACATCAAAGGCAAGTGGGCGGTTTTCTTTTTCTATCCGGCCGACTTCACCTTTGTTTGCCCAACCGAGCTCGGTGACCTGGCGGACAACTATGAAGAGTTCAAAAAAATGGGCGTTGAGATTTACTCGGTCTCTACCGACACCCATTTCACGCACAAAGCCTGGCACGAAACGTCTGACACCATTGGCAAAATCGAGTACCCGATGCTGGGCGACCCGACTGGCACCATCACTCGTAACTTCGGTGTGATGATCGAAGAAGACGGCCTGGCCGATCGCGGTACTTTTGTGATCGATCCGCAAGGTCAAATCAAGATTGTTGAAATCACCGACGGTGGTATTGGCCGTGATGCCAGCGAACTGCTGCGCAAAATCAAAGCCGCTCAATACATCGCCGCTCACCCGGGTGAAGTGTGCCCGGCCAAGTGGAAAGAAGGTGAAGCAACGCTGTCTCCGTCACTGGACCTGGTTGGCAAAATCTAACGCCAGTAGTGACGATATAAATGAGCCCTCCTGCGGGAGGGCTTTTATAAATTCCGCAGTCTGGCTTGATCAAGCAAGCGGGACTGCTTTGGACACACGATTAAGGACAAACCGATGTTGGATGCCAATCTGAAACAGCAACTGGACACCTATTTGCAAAATATTGTCACGCCCATCGAGGTCAGTGTGTCCAGTGATGATTCCGCCAAAGGTCGTGAACTGAGCGAGCTGGCGCATGAAATCATCGAACTGAGTGACAAAATTAACCTGGGTTCTTTTCACGGCCAGCGTACTCCGAGCATGGCCATTGCGCCGGTCGGTGAAACGCCGCGTGTGAGCTTCGCTGGCGTGCCCATGGGCCACGAATTTACCTCTCTGGTATTGGCGTTACTGCAAGCCGGTGGTCACCCCTCGAAGGCCGATCAAAGTCTGCAGGATCAGATCAAAGCGATCCCCGGTCCGCTGCATTTTGAAACCTATATTTCGCTGTCGTGCCAGAACTGCCCGGATGTGGTTCAGGCGTTGAATCTTATGGCAAAACTGAACCCGAACATCAGCCACGAAATGATCGATGGCGGTGTGTTCCAGGACGAAGTGGAAGCCAAAGAAATCATGGCGGTGCCGTCGGTTTATCTGAACGGCGAACACTTTGGTCAGGGTCGGATGTCACTCGAAGACATCGTCGCCAAGGTCGATACCGGCGCGGCCGAACAGCAAGTTGAAGCGCTGAACCAACGCGACACTTACGATGTACTCGTCGTTGGTGGTGGCCCGGCGGGTGCGGCGGCGGCCATTTATGCCGCGCGCAAAGGCATTCGCACTGGCTTGGTTGCCGAGCGTTTTGGTGGCCAGGTCATGGACACAGTCGGCATCGAAAACTTTATTTCTGTGCCTTACACCGAAGGCCCGAAACTGACGGCCAGTCTGGAACAGCACGTTAAAGAATACGGCGTTGATTTGATTGTCGGTCAGCGCGCCGCCGAGCTGAGCCGCGATGGCGTGGTCAAGTTGGGTCTGGAAAGTGGCGCGGCCCTGAGTTCGCGTTCAGTGATTCTGGCACCGGGTGCGCGCTGGCGGAAAATTGGTGTACCCGGCGAAGCCGAATACACCAACAAGGGCGTGGCTTATTGCCCACACTGTGATGGTCCGTTTTATAAAGGCAAACGTGTGGCGGTGATCGGTGGCGGTAACTCCGGTATCGAAGCGGCCATCGACCTGGCCGGTATTGTCGAGCATGTGACGGTCTTGGAATTCGCCGACACCTTGCGCGCTGATGACGTCCTGCAACGCAAAGCCAAATCGCTGCCCAATGTCGATATTCTGACCAACGCTCAGACCACCGAGATTGTCGGTAACGGCAAGGCAGTGACCGGTTTGAACTACACCGATCGCGCCACCGACCAAGCCAAGTCGATTGAACTGGCCGGGGTCTTTGTGCAGATCGGTTTGGTGCCCAACACCGAATGGTTGCAGGACAGCGATATCGAACTGAACCGCATGGGTGAGATGGTGATCGATAGCCGCGGCGCAACGTCCATTCCGGGCGTTTACGCCGCCGGTGATGCGACCACCGTGCCCTACAAACAGATCGTCATTTCCATGGGCGCGGGTGCCACCGCTGCGCTGGGTGCTTTTGATTATCTGATTCGTGAATCGGCGCCGGCCAGTGACGCTGACGCGGCCAAAAGCGAAGTCGAAGCTGTCGCTTAAATCGAGCGGGTAAGCAATAAAATGAGAAAGGGTTCAGTGATGGTGCTGGACCCTTTTTTGTTGAACTAAACAGGCCTGTTTTTATTGTGTTGGTCGCATCTTGGAACTCATTAATCTGGGCAGCAATATCGCCGTTAATGCACCTAAGCCAGCCAGACTCCACCATAGCCCGCTAATGCCCAACCAGGGCAGCAGCCAGGAAAATCCAAAAGCCACGGCCAGACCGCCGGCCTGAACAGCCAGACTGATCAAACTGAACAAGGTTGCTCGTAAATGGCTGGGAGCCGTGCGCGCCACCAGCGTTTCCAATGGCACATTCAGCATCGACAGGCTGAACATAAATCCCAGATAGGCCGAAGCAAAACCGATAAGGCTGGATTGCCAGGCCAGCGCAGCAAATACCAGCGCCACCCAGCCGAGCAACGCCATCAGCCAAAAAGAACTGGCGCCACCGAAACGACGCACCAGTCGAGTCAGCACCCAGGGGCCGACTACCGCCGCTAAAAAATAACCACTCGATAACCAGCCAAAGACGGCGTAGCTGATCGTCGGGAACAGAGTGCGCAAACGAGCCTGCCAATAGGTTTCCAGAGCGAACAACAACAGGCCGATAATCCAAGCAACTAAAACCAGGGCGCGCAGTGTCTGGTTTGATCTCAGTTGAGCCAGCGCCTGACGAAGGGGTTGCACACCGCTGCCATGATCAGAACCTAAGTCGCCTTCGTGAAACAGCCAGGGCAGCAGGCAGAGATGTAAGGCAGTCAGACCGGCTTGCAGCAGAAGATTCCATTGAGTGGCTGGCTGCTCACACCAGAAGGGTCCAAGCCAGGTGGGAAGGTAGCCACCGAGAATGGCGCCGGCTGCCAACCCTGTGGCTGTGCAACTGTGAAAGCGACCGATATAAACATCGAGACGATGACCCAGCTGTGTGCGCTCCAACGCTTCAACCTGCCAGGCTTCAATGCTGCCGGAATCCAGAGCACGACCCACACCGGCTAGCGCCAGGGCTGCAAACAGCCAGCCAAAGTCCGTGCTGACTAAACACAGCAGTGCCGCCAACAGGGTCAAGAGGCGCGACAGCGCATAGATACGCACTCGGCCGTAACGGTCGGCCAGGGCACCTAAGGGCAATTCCAGCACTGTCGTGGCACTGGCATAGGCGCCAAACAGTAAGCCGATCTGAGTCAGATCCATGCCTTTGATTTGCAGGAAAAGCGTTTGTACGGCGACGAAAACACCCAGCGACATTCCCGCCAGGAGGTAATGCAAACTGAGGCGATTAACTAAGGCCATAAGCGCTCCGCATTTAACTGCGGCAGACCTTAGAATTGAGCTACTGTAAAATAAATACAGGTAGTCGTTAGGTTAGATAAACCAAATGTTTAAAATAGATTGGTTGCGTTCTTTTGTCGCCGTGGCTGACCAGGGCAGTTTTACACTGGCGGCGCGGCAACTGGAGCTCAGCACCATGGCGCTGAGCAAGCACCTGAGTCAGTTGGAAGCCGAACTGGACGAACCCTTGCTCAAGCGCAGTACCCGTTCTCTTCAGTTAACCGAATTTGGTCAGGCTTTCCTGGCGCGCGCTGAACATCTGCTGCGCGAGCAGGATGCTTTGGCTGAGTGGGTGCAATCCCGCCACAGCGAGCCCAGCGGTGTACTCCGGGTGATGGGTGTGGAGATGGCGTTGCGCACCACCGTCTTACCCTGGGTCGCTGAATTCAGGCAACGCTATCCGCGTATCGAGTTGGAGATTGATATTGCCAATGAATTGATCGACCCGAATCGACAGTCATTCGATGTGGTCTGGGGCACGGGCCGTTACCTGGGCGACCGTTACCCGGGCTTGATTCGTCGGCGTCTGCTCAATGCCGACTATGGGGTGTTCGCAAGCCCGGATTATCTGGCGCGTTTTGGCATGCCACAGCACCCGCGTGAATTGGATCGGCATCAGCTGATCGGCCAACTGCACGATGAACCGAACAACTTTCTGGTGATTCGTGATGCAGGCGCAGGGACCGATTTATTGCCGGTCTGTTATATGACCGCGCCGGTCAAGGCCAGTCTCGGTCATTTGCAGCTGTGCATCAGTGGTTTGGGTTTAATCAACGCCAGCGCCAACTTGCCTGAGGTGCAGGCGGCGATCACTGAAGGGCAATTAGTGCCGGTGTTGCGCGATTACTGGTTCGAAGCGATGGACCTCTATTTCTACACCCATCAGGTTCGGCAACGCCAAGCCAAGGTGGATGCCTTTATCGACTTTTTCTGGCCCAAAGCCGAGCTGTTGGGCTAAAAATAACGGCCAATAAAAAAGGGCCCGAAGGCCCTTTCTCAGTTGGCTATTAATTAGCCTTCGTAGCGCTGCATCACCAGGGTAGCGTTGGTGCCACCGAAGCCGAAGCTGTTCGACATGATGCGGTTCAGCTTCACGCCTTCGCGCAATTCAGTGACCACATTGGCGTCGCCGGCTTCCGGGTCGAGGTTGTCGACGTTGGCGCTGGCGGCAATGAAATCACCTTCCATCATCAGCAGGCTGTAGATGGCTTCCTGTACGCCAGCGGCACCCAGGCTGTGACCAGACAGCGACTTGGTAGACGCTACCGGCGGCATGTTCTCACCGAAGACAGTACTGACTGCTTTCAGCTCAGTGACGTCACCGGCTGGAGTAGAAGTGCCGTGGGCATTGATGTAATCAATGTCACCGTCGACGTTCTGCAGCGCCATCTGCATGCAGCGCACCGCGCCTTCACCGCTCGGAGCCACCATGTTGTAGCCGTCGCTGGTGGCGCCGTAACCGACGATTTCGGCGTAGATTTTGGCACCGCGCGCCTTGGCGTGTTCCAGTTCTTCCAACACCAACATGCCGCCACCGCCGGCGATGACAAAGCCATCACGGTTGGCATCGTAGGCGCGGCTGGCGCGCTCGGGAGTGTCGTTGTACTGGGTCGACAAGGCACCCATGGCGTCGAACAGGCAGCTCATGGTCCAGTGCTCGGCTTCGGCACCGCCGGCAAACATCACATCCTGTTTGCCCAACTGGATCAGTTCCATGGCGTTGCCGATGCAATGCGCGCTGGTAGAGCAAGCTGAAGAAATGGAGTAGTTCACGCCTTTAATCTGGAAGGGCGTTGCCAGGCAGGCAGAAACGGTAGAACCCATGGTCTGGGTGACGCGATATGGGCCAACTCGCTTGAGGCCTTTTTCGCGCAGAATGTCGGCGGCTTCTGTCTGGCTGCCGGAATCGGCGCCACCGGAACCGGCGATAATGCCAGTGCGGATATTCGATACCTGATCTTCGCTCAGGCCAGCATCGGCAATGGCTTGCTGCATGGACACATAAGCGAAGCCCGCGGCATCACCCATAAAGCGGATCGATTTGCGGTCGATGTGCTCAGCCAGATCGATTTCCGGGGTACCCGAAACGTGGCTGCGCATGCCCATATCAGCATAAGTCTGGTTAAAACGGATGCCGGAACGACCGGCGCGCAGGTTGGCGGCTACGGTGGCGGCATCATTGCCCAGGCATGAAACGATGCCCAGGCCAGTCACTACAACGCGTTTCATCGATTAGCCTCCCATCTGTTCAGGTTTGAACAGACCGACTTTTAAGTCTTTAGCAAAGTAGATGGGTTTGCCATCGCACTCGACCACGCCATCGGCAATGCCCATGACCAGACGCGATTCCATGACCCGCTTGATGGTCAGTTTGTAGGTGACCAGTTTGGCGTCCGGCTCGATCTGGCCTTTGAACATCAGTTCGCCAACACCCAGCGCACGGCCACGACCTTCGTTGCCGCGCCAGCCGAGGAAGAAGCCGACCAACTGCCACATGGCGTCGAGGCCGAGGCAGCCAGGCATAACCGGGTCGCCCGGGAAGTGGCACTGGAAGAACCAGAGGTCCGGATTGATATCCAGTTCAGCAATGATTTCGCCTTTGCCGTTGTCGCCACCGGTGTCAGTGATCAAACGGATGCGATCCATCATCAGCATGTTGTCGACGGGCAGCTGGGCATTGCCCGGGCCAAACATGCGCCCATGGCCGCACTCGATAAGGTCTGCTTTGTCGAATGAATTGGGGCGATCGGTCATAAAAGTCAGGTTCTCTGTCTTTAGATAAAAGGAATAGTGCGCGCACGATAGCTGAAAGGGTGGGTTGATTCCATGCCGTGGGGGAAAAAGTGAGTCAAGATTATAGGGGTTAAGGCAACAGAGTGACCGCGGGTGATGGCGGCGGATCGCTTGTTGATGAGTCGGTTGGATTTTCGTTTTACCAACCAAAACGCGGTCAATCGACTGTGTTCAATGAATCTACGAAAGCCACTTTTACTCGCGAACAGGGCCTGCATTCGCTAAGCACAGCTGTGCCGCCGATCGGATGTTGATCCAGTTCACAAAACCATCCAAAACATCACTAAAGTCAAAAATATGACTGGTAAGCGTGGCAATCGCGCCATAAATATGGCGCTCGGTGCTGGTTGTTCAGTATCCGTTTTAAAGGGTTTTAAAGAATCTTATTCGAGGGAGAGTTGCATGATGAAGAAGGAACTATTAAGCGTTTTCGCCGTGGCTGCATTGTTGGCAGGTTGTAATTCCGAGAGCAATGGTGGTCCAGGTAGCCTGTCGTTTGATGTTGGTGGGCATTGGGAGATTTCGGAACTAGAGGGTATATCCAAGCATTTCATGAATATCGTAGTGGATCCTGACGGCCGTTTTATGGGAACTCAGGGAGACCCGAATATAACAATTATTGGTAGTGATGCCGGTGCAATAGGGTTGGAGGGTTCGGGTGTTAGTGGTCTTGCTCGTTATTGTAAACCGATTACTAAAACAGAAGACGAACCATATCCGCATGAATGCGGATCGCTAAGTCTTAATCTGAATATTGAAGACGACAACACCATGGTCGGTGAGCTTGTTATGACGGATCCAACTAATGCTGAAGGGGCGTCCGTCGAGGTCAAGGTAGAGCGATTAACTGACCTGAACCAACCTAAAGATCTGGGTGTTAATCTTAATAGTACCTGGTTATCACTCTATATCAGAGATCAAAACCCTGGTAGTTCAAACGGGCAACAAGATGCTACCGTGAATATCGACTACTCTGCTGGGACATTCACTTATACTTATAAAAATTTCTCAGTACAGGGAAGTATTTCTGAGGTAGCCGATAATATCTACAGCGTAAAGAGCTTCGAAGGAGAGTCTATAACAGCAAATGGACTGGCCTTTGTTGACGCGGACGGTCTGTTGCACATGGGAGTCGTGGCCGGAACCGGAGCGGATTCGGTTATTCTTGGTGATATTTATAGAAATCTCTTCGATTAATAAAATTTAAAGGCCCATGTTGATTTTCAGCATGGGCTTTTTTAGTTGTGATATTCCTTCCGAACTGTCATCGATCACCGTCGCCAGCCAGAGGGCTGCGGGCATGGCTACCTCATAAAAGTTCCCACTAAGCCGCGATAAACCAAAAATAAGCGCATCTTAGTCGGCTTAGTTGGCTCGCTGTCATATCATGTCTGTTGTTGGATGAATCTTTGTTGGTGTGGATATGGTTGTGCGTTGTCATATTGGGTTGGGGCTTTTGTCGCTGGGTGTTGTGACCATGACCGCTCAGGCGGAGACGGGCTTGTACAGTCGCTTCTATCTGCGCTATCAGATTTTCAATGAGGCTGATAACGAGCGGGTTTACGAGCAGCTCGAATTCCAGGGCTCGAACTGGAGCGGTGGCAGTGGCGAGGTGGTCTATGACGATCTGCACAGTCTCTTTCTGGTGGGCGGTGCGGATTTGACCTTCAAGTTTGACTCCTGGAAGTGGTTTGCCGGCTGGGAACGATCGGGCTTCGATATCGACTACCACCTGGAAGGTGATTCTTATGAAGCTGAGGCTTACTTCGATGTCAGCAACCTCTATATGGGCATCGGTCTCGAGCGCCGCCCCTTTGAAGGCCCGCTCTGGTTCAGCGTCGCCGCTCAATACAACCTGCCTGCGGTAGAGGAAACCTTCAAAGAATTCAGGGCGGATGAATCGGAATACTGGTCGGTGACTATTTCCTTTAACCTGGCCGGTGCGAGTGCTCCGGGAAGCTGGTCAACCTATTTAGCGTCGACACAGGGCAAGCGTTTGGGGGGTGGAAGTTTTCCACGCGCCGATGGCGTGGAGGCCGGTGTTGAGGTGCCTTGGTATTTTAGTGCGGATAGTGACTGATTTTTGGTCGATTAATTGGTTTATAAAATAGAAATTCCGACTGGTTGGTCGGAATTTCTATTTTATAATAGTTAGCCGTCCGTCTTTCGTTTTTAGTTGGGTGGAGGCGGACCGTTTTCTTCTGTAACTTTATCCATTGTGAAAACGCCGTAATCTTCCAGTTCGCCGTTATTACTTTGAGCAGTAAAGCCACCAGTCATTCCTGAAGGTCCTCCATCAACCTCGCCTGTGAAGATGCCATTGACGTTGCCCTCCAGGCCAATTGGACTCCCTTCTCCTTGGCCGGAAATAACCGAGCTGTTGGAAGTTAGGGTTGCATTTAGAGTTGTGCCTTGAACGCTACCAGAGAAATCCAGATTCCAAATAGAAGAATCCGAAGAAGTGTAAGATATTCCTCCTTCAGCATAACCATCATCGAAATAAACCGTCATATCTCCGCCGACAGGAGATTGACTAAACATTGATCCTCCTGCCGCTGTTTCTAGGTTACTCAAACTAAAATCAATCGTACCAGCCAGATTGGCTTGAGTTGGCTCAGTCTCAATGAAGTAAAATGGCTGCTCAATTGTGCCAGCATTGAATCCCGTATTCTCACCAGCGTCAGTTGTTCCTGCTGGACCATCATTTTCTTGGCCAACGTAATTCCATTGTTGCCACGGAAATAATGTGTCTCCTCCGTCCGAATTGTATGTTGCGTTTGGTCGTAATATAAAATTAGGTGGATTGGATAGATTTTCGCTAGTGCCTTGATTTTCGTAGGCTACAAAAAATTCTTGGTCGGTCTCGACTCCAATTGAGTGAGCACTAGAGTAAGCAATTATTGGCCCCAATTCGGAGATAGGATTACCATTGGCATCCGTTTCAGACGGAGCCATCACTAGAATACCGACCACTGTTCCGGCACCGTCTAATGCCTCTCGCTCGGCTTCTGTCAGCACCACACTCTTTTGCTGCAATTCAATAAAAGCATCTTCGAGTTCAGAGAAATTAAACTCATTGGCACCAAAGTCGCTGTTGTTATCGGTATCGTTGATAACGCCGGTGCCGGGATCGTCCGTTGAGCCTGCGGGGCTGTCGTTGTTGAGATCGCCATCGCCATCTTCGTCACTGCCTTCGTCTTCGTCGCCTTCCTCATCTGATCCGGTTTCCGGCGTATTCGGTACATTTAAATTAGCCGGCGGGTTCAACAGACCCTGGGGTAAATTGCCGGCCTGAACCTGAGCGAAAACAAACTCGCTATCCAGGCCGAGGTTCAGTGAACCCTGGTCGTTGGTCAGGACGATGCCACCTTCGTAGACACCAACGGTCAGGGTGTCGGATTGGAACACCGCTTCGTAATGCGTACCGCGAATACCGATGCTGGCGTTGGGTGTGCGTACCTGATAAGCATCGCGTTCGGATTTGCCAAAGCTGCCGCTGATGGTGCGGAAACCACCGCCGAGCAGGTCCATCAGCACGCGTTCGTTCTGGCTGTCGGTGGCGCCGTGATATTCGCTGATGCGCAGTTGCGAGTCGGCACGCAGGGCGAGAATGGCGTTGTCTTCAAAGCGCAGTTGCAAGCGACCGTCGGCGCCGGTGACCAGCGTATCGCCTTCGAAGATGTCGGAACGGCGCTGCAAGGGGCGGCGTTGCTCTTGTGCATCAATGGCGAAGACTTCGCCGGCGGCGATTACCACTTTGCCGGCCGCGGCCCAACTGGTTAGCGGTGCTAATAAAACCAGCAGTAGAGAGAAAATCCGTATTGCGTTTTTGAGTTCCTGTCTGAGTGTTTTCATAGTGCGTCCTGCTAAATCCGTCATGGGATCAACTGCGATGCAGCGGTTGCGTTCGTCCGTGTTTAAAACAGTCAGCCGGTGTTGTTACCGGTGATGAAAACACCGGCGTTGTTAGGGCGGCTGAATGCCAGGCGGTTATTCGCACATTGAGCTTTATCCTGTTTCTCAATGTCGTCTTCGATGGCGCTGAAATCAAAATCCCCGTCGCTGATGGCGTCGGCATCTGGAACCGGCAGGGTGGTGTTGTCCGGGTCGTTGCTTGGCGCCTGGCTGTTGCCGTTAGTGAGGTCGGAAAGATCGTCGTCGCCACTGTCTGAACCGGTTTGGTTTGCCGTTGTGCCCGCTCGCGGTGTACTGAGAGCCAGCAGGTTGGTCGGCGGGTCCAGCAGGCCGAGTGGCAACTGGCCGGATTCGAGCTGGGCATAGAGGAAATCGTTGTCCAGGCCGAGGTCGATGGTACCCAGTGCATTGGTCGCAGTGAGGCTGCCCTCGTAGACGCCGACGGTCATGGTCGGGGTCGCAAAAACCACTTCGTAGTGCGCACTGTGAATGCGGACGCTGGCGGTGGGCGTGCGTACCCGGTAGCTGGCCTGATCCGCTGTGCTGAAACGGCCACCGATGGTGCGAAAACCCCCGGTTAGCAATTCCATGACCACCTGTTCGCCCTGATAGTTACTGATGCGCAGTTGAGAGTTGGCGCGCAGCGCGAGAATGGCGTTGTCTTCGAGGCGCAACTGCAGATTGCTGTTGGCGCCGGTGATCAGGGTGTCGCCTTCAAATACGTTGTCACGGCGTTGCAGCAGACGGCGTTGGTTCTGGGCATTAACGGCAAAGACATCGCCAGCGGCGATAACGACTTTACCGGCGGCCGCCCACAGTGGCGTAGGCAGCAACAGTGCCAACAACAAAAGGCAAAGTGGGAGGCCGGTTAAGCGTTTCATTTAACTGCAACTCCTAGAACGTCAGCGTAACGGACTGGTTGATAACCAGTCGGTCACGCTCGTAGGCATTGATGTTCGATATTACCCATTCTGCGCGTGCGCCGGTTCGGGTTTGTAACCAGGGTTTGGCCTGCCAGCTTAAACCCAGGTCGGCGGTGATCAGTTGGTCTTTGCGCACCTTGGTCTGGTTGCTGCCGCTGTTTTCCAGAAACAGCAAGTCGTCGTCCTGATAGGTGCGCAGGTCATGACGGAAAGCGAAGTCGGTGCTCAGCTTGTGGGGCCATTGCCAGCCCAGGCTGTAGCGATTGCTGATGCCGTTCCACTCCAGGTGTTCATCGCTGTTGCCGCCACGCCGAAAGCGGACGAACTGGCTGTCGAAACGATGCCGGCGATTGTTCTCTGCGGCGGTAAACAGCACGCCGATGGCGTCGGTACTGCTGTCGGCCGCTGCATCGCTCTGCGCAAAAGCCATATTAAGCTGAGCGGCCAGGCCACCTTCCAGAACGCCCCACAGTGGCGTTGTTGCCTGGCCACTTAACGCCGCTGAAAACTGATATGCCTCGCCACCGACCAGATTCTGGCTGAGGTTGGTGGACACCTGAGCACGTGATTTGCGCGGCAGGGCGCGTTGCAAGCGGTACTGAGCGGTGACGCGGGTCTGGTTGAACTCTTCTTCATCACCCGGGTAACGAGTGGCCTGGCCGAGCAGACCGAACACATGTCCGGTTTTCAGGCTGGTCGGTTGCACCAGGCGGGCACCGAAACGGAACTGGCTGTAGACGCTGTCGATGGCCAGCGACTCTTCGCTCAGGTCGGTCAGGCCCAGCAGATTGGGGTCGAGCTGACCATCCAGATTGCCACCGCCGTTGATGTTGGTGTCGTAACCGGCTTCGAGGCCGGCGAACATCGTGAATTGACGATCACGGGCGCGTTCAATGGCGGTTATGCGGTCGAGAAAGGCCTGAATGTTGGCCTGAACCTGGGGCGGCGGATTGGTGGCCAGTACCCGTTCGAACTCGGTGCGGCTGCGTACCAGATTGTTGTTGGCGTAGTAGGCCCGGGCCAGGTCAAGGCGGGCGCGGTGTTGTTCCGGCTGCATGATGAGTACGCGTTCCAGCGCGAAGATGGCTTCGCGGGTGTCACCATCGTGCAGCAGCAATTGGGCGTAGTAGAAATCGAAGCGCGGCGTGCCTTCAAAGCGATCCAGCAGCTCTGGTGCCATGATGCGGGCCGGCTGCCACTGGCCGGCACGAATCATGCTGATAAATTCTTCGAGCACCGGGCCGTTAACATCCTGGTCCAACGGCACAACCGGACCGTTGGTGTTGGAGGATTCGGCAGTAGCGAGCAGCGGCAGGGACAGCGCGAAAGCGAGTGCTGAAGCAGAAATGATGCCGGTCCGGCGGCGGAAATGAGCAGAGAGATCCATTGATACTTCGTCCATGGCAAATGATCCCGTCCTCAATTGCAGCCCCAAATGGACGATAACTGCAATAATCGGGCTGGGAACTACTTAAGTTGAGCGTTGGTTGCTATGCTTAGGAGCAGTTTGCCTATCAGTTCACAAAGTAGACCTTTTCGGTCTGGCCAACCACGCGGTCAGTCCACTATTTGACTGGAAATTGTCCACTTTGTGATCAGTTTAACAGTGCGACCTTGTAATTGGTATTCCAGGCGTGCTGGTGCAGTAATAAAGGAGCCCTAATGGGTTTGGACCTATCTGATTCGCTCAATAAGCACGTCTTGTTGGTTGACGACTTTGCCAACGTGCGCAAGTCGATCAAAAGCATGATTACCTCCATTGGGCTTCGCAATGTTTTTGAAGCGGCACATGGTAACGAGGCGACCCGCATTGTGCGGGAGCAAAAGCTCGATATCGTCATGTGTGACTACAACCTGGAAAAGGGCAAAAACGGCTCTCAGTTGCTCGAAGAGTGGCGTAAGCGTGGCTGGCTGTCGCACGAAACCATCTTTGTGATGATCACCGCGGAAACTTCCCGTGACCGGGTGATGGGCACCCTGGAATTCCAGCCGGACGACTATCTGGCCAAGCCTTTTGCCATGGATACGCTGAAGCAGCGCCTGGTGCGCTGGATGGACCGCCAGGAAGAGCTGCGGCCGGTCAATGCCGCTTTGGATAAAGGCGACTGGGCGCAAGTGGCCAAGATGTGCCGCGATCTGATCAAGAACAAGAGCCGCTATCGTTCCTGGGCACAGCGCAAATATCACCAGGCGCTGTTGAAGCTGGACCGACTGGAAGACGCCACCAAGTTTCTGGGCATCGTACTCAAAGAACGAGAATACCCTTGGGCGCGCTTGGAAGTGCACCGCATTCAGGTTGCCCGCAAAGAACTGCAGAAGGCCGAGAAAGGCCTGCGTACTCTGATCAACAAAGAACCCAACCTGATCGACGCCTACGATCTGCTGGCTCAGGTGCAGAACATGTTGAAGCAGCCGGAGCATGTGCAGCACACCCTGGAGCAGGCATTGGAGCGCTCGCCGCTGAGCATTCCGCGGCAGCGCAGTCTGGCCAAGGTAGCAACCGGCAATGGCGATCTGGCGACGGCAACCCGCGCCTACAAAGAGGTGGTCAATCTGTGCGAAGGCACCATGCACGATGCGCCGGACGTTTATAAAGACGCCCTGCGCGCCACCCGGACCCGCATGGCGCTGGAAACCAATGAAGCCCAGCGCCGTCGGTTACGTCTGGATGCGATGACCTATCTAAAGAAGTTGATGAAAAACTTCCCCGACGATACCGATGCCGATCTGGTATCACGCGCGTACCGTTCTTTCCTCAACGATCCGCAGGATACGCGTGCCCGCGCCGATGGCTTTATTAAGGAGCTGGCGCAAAAGGCTTCGCGCAAGATGGAAGAGTTGTCGCAGGACAGCGCCGTGGACATCGCCGAGATCATCTACGAAAAAGGCGAGAACGAACTGGCGGACGAATTGATCGACAAGCTGCGCGATTATCACCGCTCGTCCAAGGCTTTCCTGGAACGCTTGAACCAGGTGCAGACCGAACCGACGACGACCGTGGAGACGCGCGAGAAAGCGCATCAGATGAACATTCAGGGCATCGAGCATTACAAGAAGAAGCGTTACACCGAAGCGGTGGGACAGTTCGAGGAAGCACTGGAATTGTCGCCGCGTCACCCGGGTATCATTCTCAATCTGGTGCAGTCGAGTCTGTTGGAAGTGGGCACCGGTTCGCCGACCAAACAGCGGCTCGATCAATGCGTGGAGCTGGTCAAACGACTCAGCTATCTGCCACGGGACCACTATCAATATGATCGTTACCTGACCATCCGCTCCAAACTCAACGACCTGACCGATGGCGCAGTCATCGCTCAATGACGAGGCAGTCGATGAATAAGCTGGAACTCGACATGAACACCATCATGGCGTCGACCGTTCATGATGTGAAAAACGCCCTGAGCCTGATCGACGATCAGATTCGCGATGTGATGACCGAAGTGGCACAAGCCAGTCCTGAAGGTGCGGCTTACTTGAATCGCATCCGTCTGGAAACCGGCCGCATTAATAACGATCTGGTGCACATGCTGGGTCTGTATCGCATGCATCAAAACACCTTCCATCCCAGCTTTGACGATGTACCGGTGGAAGAGGTGGTGCAGGACGCCAGTTCACGCTACACCGAAAGCCTGGCGGCGCTGGGCATCGAACTGAATATCCAGATGGATGACCGGGATTGCGTTTGGTATATGGACCCGGCGCTGATCGAAAGCGTGCTGGCGAATATTCTCACCAACAGCATTCGCTATACCAAGGATCGTGTGGATCTCTTCGTGTCTGAACGTGACGGTGGGCTGTCTATTCGCGTCATCGATAACGGCGAAGGTTATCCGGAAAAAATGCTCAATTTTATGGGCACCGAAGACGAACAGGGCGATGTGAATTTCCAGACCGGCAGCACCGGTCTGGGCTTGTTTTTCTGTTACCAGATTGCTGGCTTGCATCGTAATGGCAATCGTCACGGTACCATCAAGCTGTCGAACGACCCCAAGGGTGGCGCCAGCTTTGAACTCTGGTTGCCCTGAACGACTCGTAACCGCCGAGGCCAGGGAAGAGAGTTGACCGCATGGTCAGCTTTGCTATCCTTGGCCCGTATCAACTACCCCTCAGGCCGTCATGACCGAGACCGCCCTACCTGCTGGCGCTACGTTAGTGCTGGCTCAAACACTGGATTTCCCAACCCCGACTGAATGTCGTCATCAGCCACAGGCTGCGCTGGTAATGGCCGATGGCCGCATATACTGGCACGGTGATCGTGCCGATCTGCCCTGGCCACGCGACGCCTTCGATGCCATCTACGATTACGGCGCTGCCTGGCTGCTGCCCGGTTTTATCGACAGCCATGTTCACGCCGCCCAGATGCCGGTGATGGCCAGCTGGGGTGAACAGCTGCTCGATTGGCTGGAACGTTACACCTTTCCGGCGGAACGTCGTTTTGAGGATCCTGCGGTTGCCCGCCAGGCCAGCGGTGCCTTTCTCGATAACCTGCTGGCGCACGGCACCACCACAGCCATGGTATTCGGCACGGTGCACGAAGATGCCACCGATGCGTTGTTCGAGGCGGCACAACAGCGCGGCATGGCAATGATTGCCGGCAAGGTATTGATGGATCGCCATTGCCCGGATTTTCTGCGCGATACCGCCCAAAGTGGTTTTGATGCCAGCGCCCGCCTGATTGAGCGTTGGCATGGCCGTGACCGCTTGCGCTATGCGGTAACACCGCGTTTTGCGCCGACCTCGACCGAAGCTCAGCTGGAAAGCGCTGGCGCGTTGATGAAGTTAGCCGAGGGTCTGTATAGCCAGACTCACGTCTCGGAAAACCCGGACGAAGTCGCCTGGGTGCAATCGCTGTTTCCCGATGCCCAAGACTATGTCGACGTCTATGAACGCTACGGTCTGCTGAACGATCATGCGGTGCTGGCGCATGGCCTGCATCTGACTGATCGCGAATGGCGAACGCTGGCCAGCACCGGTACCCGCCTGGCGGTGTGTCCGACCTCGAATACCTTCCTCGGCAGCGGTTTGTTTGATTTTCAGCGCGCTGAAACTGAAGGCGTTGTGTTGAGTCTGGCGACCGATGTCGGCGGCGGTACTTCCTTGTCGCAACTGGTGTCGGCGGCCGAGGCTTACAAGGTGGCGCAGTTGCGCGGCAAGAAATTATCCGCCGGTTGGCTGTTGCATCAGATTACTCAGGGCAATGCGCAGGCGCTGCATCTGGGCGATCAGATCGGTACTTTGGATGTGGGTAAGCAAGCCGATCTGGTGGTGTTGAACCCGTCGGCCAGCCAGAATCTATCGATGCGTCTGGAGGGAGTCGAGGCGCTGGATGAACAGTTATTTGCGCTGGTGATTCTTGGCGACGAGCGTTTGACCGAGGCAACCTGGGTTGCCGGTGTGCGTCGTTATTGCAATGGCCAGACAACATCCATAAGCTAAAAACAACGCGGAATCAGTAAGTTAAGGACCTTCTGCGGGCTTTGCCGGAAGTTTCCTTAACCCACCCCTTTGCAGTGTAGGAATCCACCATGGTCGATCAGGCCCAGAAACGGCTGAAGCAAGAATTTCAGACCAAGGAAAAAGCCGGACGCATACGTCAGCAAAATGAAGCCGTCATTCTGAAAGCGGCGGAAATGGAATTTTCTCAGCATGGTTTTCGTGGTGCTTCGTTAAACGCCATCGCCGAACGGGCCGGCTTGCCCAAGTCGAACATCCTCTATTATTTCCAGAACAAGGCCGGGCTCTATGGCGCTGTCTTGTCGGACATTCTGGGCATGTGGAACCAAGCGTTTAACGACGCCACCGTCAATGACGACCCGGCCGAGGCCATCGGCGCCTACATTCGCGCCAAGATTCGTTATTCACGCAGCCATCCGCTGGCGTCGAAAATCTTTGCCATCGAAGTGATTCAGGGTGCGCCGCATTTGAAAAAATACCTGGCGGATGATCTGCACATCTGGGCGCGTGGTCGTGCCAAAGTTATCCAGGCCTGGATCGATGCCGGCAAGATGGACGCTGTCGATCCCTTGCATCTGATGTTTTTAATCTGGGGTGCCACTCAGCATTACGCCGACTTTGCGACCCAGGTGCAGTGGGCGCTGGACAGTGACGAATTGGATGAAGACGACTACAACACCGCCGTAGAAACGGTGACGCACGTGGTGCTGAAAGGCATCGGCCTGGGCTGATTTAACTCAGCCTTGTGGGTTGTTTTTCTCGTGCTGAATCAGTAATTCATCCAGCGTCAGTTGGTAGGATTCGACGAAGTGGGTCATAAAATAATCCGCTTCCGGATGTTCCAGCTTGCGGATCTTACGTTCGATATCGAGCGCCGCCCGGGAAAATTCCTGATTGTTGGCGTTGAGTTCTGACTGACACTTCAAATAGGCGCTGATCAGATCGGCCGCCTTCACCAGTTCGGCGACTTCCGGGTCCATTTCTTTATGGCGCAGATAGGGCGTATAAGCCTTGCGCATCCAGGCCGGTAATTGCTCCAGCATTTCCTGCTCGGCTTCATCTTCAATGGCTTTGTAAGCGGCGGTAATGGTGCTCGAGTGGTACTTGATCGGCGACGGCAAATCGCCAGTGATGATCTCGCCAACATCATGATAGAGGGCAGCAGTGGCGACGCTTTCCGGGGAACACTGGCCGCTGAACTGTTCGTTGCGAATCACCGCCAGAGCATGAGCGATGGTCGCCACCTGCCAGGAATGTTCCATAACATTTTCTTCGATGACATTGCGCTTCAGGCCCCAGCGTTTGATCCAGCGCAGTCGGCTCAAATAAGCGAAGAAACGGTAGGTGGTCATGGTTTCTCCCGGCGGCGAATGGCGTAACGGCAGCGCTGGCCATCGCTGAGCAGATGTTCGGCGCGTTCGACCTGAAAATCCGGCCCTAAGCTGTCACGAAATACCGACAATTCCGAACGACAGAAATTCTGACAATGCTCGGCCGCCGAGCAGATCGGACAGTGGTGTTCAATCAATTCCCAACCGCCATCGGTGGCGATGACTTCGGCCATATAACCTTCACGTGAGCGTTCACTGGCCAGGGCGTCCAGCTTGGCATCGGCATTGCCGGCAACCTTATTCAGCGCAGTGCGATAACGCTCGCGTTGACTGTTTTCGCGTTCGGCGATTAAACGCTCCAGTCCTTGCTCACCAAACAGCTGACGTACCTGGCTGATCAGTTCCACGGTTAAGCGGTCGTGACCATCGCCAAAGCGATCGTGTCCGCTGCGCGTCAAACGCCACAGCCGACGCGGCCGACCACGGCCACTGGGGGTATCCTGCCAGTGCACCAAGCCATCGCGTTGCAAGCGTTCCAGATGGCCGCGCGCGCCCATGCTGGTCAGACCGGTAGCGTCACCGACATCGGCCGCCGTCAGGGCATCGCTGCGTTTAAGCAGCTGCAAGATATCATCGCGGGCACTCATGGATTGGGCTATCTCGGTTTACAGGCTGGTTACAGCCTTAGGTGGTCTTCACGACAGACTTTTCAAGTCTGGCGCTTGGCGTGGGCGCTGACAAGGACTGGCAATCACCGGGATGGAATGTTGAGATAATCACTGATCGAATTCAGAGGTGATGATGTTGCAGTTAAGTATTCCTCGCGCCTTGCGCGCTGGTGATCGTCTGGCGGCGGTCAGTTCGTCCTGGGGTGGTCCGAGCGTTTTTCCGCAGCAATATGAATTGGGCAAGCGACAGTTGGAGACCGAATTCGGCGTCGAACTGGTGGCCATGCCTAATGCCCTGCGTGATGCCGATTGGCTGGCGCAAAACCCGGCGGCGCGCGCGGATGACTTGATGCAGGCCTTTGCCGATTCGAGCATCGCCGGCGTGATTTCGACCATCGGCGGGGATGATTCCATTCGACTGCTGCCGCATCTCGATGTCGATGTGGTGCGTGCTAACCCTAAGGTGTTTCTGGGCTATTCCGATACCACCGTCAGCCATCTGTTCTGTGTTCAGGCTGGCTTGCGCTCCTATTACGGCCCTTCAATTATGGCCGGCTTTGGTGAACGCGGTGGCTTGCTGCCTTTTATGGTCGAGTCGGTGCGCGCCACTCTGTTTGAACCGCAACCCACCTGGATATTACCCGCCAACGCCGACGTCTGGTCCACCGAGGTCGTCGACTGGTCCATCCCGGTGGCAGGCAGCCCAACCCGACCGCGCGAACAGCCGCTGCCTTGGCAATGGCTGCAAGGTGAGGGGCAAGTGCAAGGGCATTTGCTGGGCGGCTGCATGGATACCCTGGAAGGGCTCAGAGGCACACCGTTGTGGCCAACGCTCGACCAGTGGAGCAGCGCCGTGCTGTTTCTGGAAACCTCGGAAAATGCGCCGTCACCGAACCGTCTGCTGCGCTTTATCCGCTCGCTCGATGCCATGGGCGTATTACGCCGCTTGAATGGCATTCTGCTCGGCCGTCCCGGTGGTTGCCGGCCGGAGCGCTTTGCCGATTACGACGCTGCTTTGCTGCAAGGCGTACGTGCTGAGGCCGGGCTCGATATTCCGCTGGTCACCCAGCTCGACTTCGGCCATACCGATCCGATGTGGGTGTTGCCGATGGGTGCGCAGATCGCCATCGATTGCGAGGCGCAGCAGTTGCGTCTGGGTGAGCCGGCAACCATGCCAAGTGACTGATTTTGCTTGGAAGATAGGGTAGAGTAGCCGGCACTGAATCACTGCGAAACGGCTGTTATGACCACCGAATTTGACGACATTCGCCCTTATCACGACGACGAAGTACCGGCCATGCTCAAGGCCACTTTGAATGACGTCGAATTGCACAGCGCCATCGCTTCCTGGGTGGCGCCGGGATTGAACCGCAAAGCGCCTTGGTTGATCCGTCCCTTGGTTAAGCTGGCGCTGAAGTGGCATTTTCGCGGCGTGCGCCGGGTCGATGATTTCCAGCCCAAGCTGCGCGGCTTCGTTAAGCGCATTCTCGATAAATCGGTTGCCGACTTGCAGGTGCGTGGTCTCGATAAACTCGATCCGAACAAGGCCTATCTGTTTGTTTCCAATCACCGCGACATCGTTATGGACCCGGCCATGGTCAACTGGGCGTTGTACCACGCCGGTTTTCAGACGGTGCGGATTGCCATTGGCGATAATCTGCTGAGTAAACCCTTTGCGTCGCATCTGATGCGGCTGAACAAGAGTTTTATTGTGCGTCGTGCCATTAAAGGTGTAAAAGCCAAGTGGCAGGCGGCGCAGACGCTGTCGCGTTATATCCATCACTGCATCACCGTCGACAACGCCAACGTCTGGATTGCCCAGCGCGAAGGTCGCGCTAAAGACGGTTACGACCGCACCAATCCGGCGGTGATCAATATGTTCAGTCTGAGCAAGCCGGCCGATCGCGACTTCGGTGATTACATTCGCGAGTTGAACATCGTGCCGGTGTGCATCAGCTACGAACTCGATCCGCTTGATCTGGCCAAGGCGCGCGAGCTGCACGCTCAGCTGGAAAAGGGCGGCTATCGCAAACGCGCCCACGAAGACATTCAGTCGATTGCCCGGGGAATGACCGGTTGGAAAGGCCGGGTGCAGCTGACCTTTGGCGATGTGCTGGATGGCGATTACCAATCCGACGAGGCGGTGGCCGAGGCGATTGATCAGCAGGTGCATCAGCTGTATCGCGTCTTTGAAACCAGCGACTGGGCTTATGCCGTGCTCGAAGGTGAGACGCCTGTGCCGGCCAATGCCGAAGTCGAACAACTGGCGCGCCGTGTCGGCAGTGCCCGCGCAAGCCTCAAACCTTATCTGCTGCGGCAATACGCCAATGCGGTGCGCATGAAACAGGGCCAGGCGCCCTTGGTGTCGCCGCTGCCTGGCGACGACAGCGCCGCTCAGTAACTGCGACTTTCCTGCGGCAATTGGCCGTTCATCACCCGCACGGCGGCGGCGCGCTGATCATTGCGCAGCCGTCGGTTGGCGACAAAGCGCACCAGCCAGGGCAGCGGCCGAATTGCTTGACCAGTCGCCGACGCCAGCACATAAGCCTTAGCACATTGCTCGAATAACTCAGCATTGAACACCAAACGATGGGCGGTGGTGCCCAACAGCAAGGGCTGACCGGCAAGCCAATGAACGTTACCGCCGCTGTCGAGATGTTGCGTGTCCTGTTGGCTGACCGCTGCCATCTTGCCCAGATGCCGGACTTGGGCGTCGAACACCCCAGGCATCTGACCGTCCAGGTCGAACAAATGCTGGCCATAGCGACCGCAGCCCGCGGCGATGGCGCAGACATCCAAGCGGCTGCGGAACAAATGTTCGGCCAAGGCTGACTCGCCGTTGCCGGCGCCGGCCATCCACTGCGGCCGTCCGGCGCTGGCCTTGCCAAACCAAAAGCCGTCGCCGCCAGGTACGCGCAAAGCCAGCCAGGCACTGGGTGTTTGCAGCAGTTGCTGGTTCTTGAGCCGGCTCAGACTCGATTGCCAGAGCTTACGCTGAGTCTCGATCAGCTCGCTCATACGCCACCTCCTGTTGCAGATCGCTGAGCAGAGCGCTCAGTTTGTTGGCCTCATCCGGTTGCACAGACCTCAGGCGCTGTTCAATCCGTTGCTGCAAATGCGCCGCTGCGAACTGTTCCAGCTGTTCCATCGCCGCTATGGTGGTATCGCTGTCGATGCCGGCGCAGAGCACGCCATGATTGCGCATCAGCCAGATGTGGCCGTGTTGATCAACCGCACGTTCGAGTCGGTTAGCCAGCCAGCGTGTGCCAGGCGCGTAGCCAACCAGGGCGATTTGTTGCCCAAGCACGGCTTGGTGTGCTGCCGGTACGGCAATGGTTTCGCCCAGCAGGGCGCAGGCGCTGGCCAGGGGTTGGTGGCTGTGAATGCTGCAGTTCAGGTCGGGTCGGCGGCGCAGCACCCGGGCGTGCAGTCTGGATTCGACCGATGGCGGTCGCGTCGCTTCAATCAGCGACAGGTCGTTCAGTCGCAGTACGCAGATATCGGCTGCGGTCATGCTCAGACAGTCGGTTGCCGGGGGCGTAACCGCGACCACGTCCTTGTCGAGGCGCAACATCAGACTGCCGCCAGCGTTAGCAAAATACCCTTGGTCGGACAGTTGCAGGCACAGCTCAACCAGGGCCTGGCGCTGGTGTTCAAATAGCATCGTTAGCTTCCCTTGTTAGTGCATCCTTGGTCTTACCCGCTACACCATAGTACCGATGTCAGAGTTCGCTATAACGATGCCATTCGTCATGCCAACCTCTGCTCCAGAATGTGAAGCGGTTCTAGCTGTTTGACCTTGTTGGCTGCCAGCAGCTCGTCGATATGTCACTGCCCGCCACCGCCCGGTGCTTTGAAGCGCTCAGCATTTACCGCCATCCGCTGCTGAGAAATCAGGTTATACCGTTATCTTTCGGAGCGGTTTTGTATCTTGGTGGGTTGAGGTTGAGGTGAACAGGACTGGGTTGTGGGGTTAGATGAAGCGGGCAGGGGGAACAGGGAACAGACAAGGGAAGCAGACAAGGGAAGCAGACAAGGGAAAAGGTCAGTTGGTTCGGCGCGGTGGTGAGTGGCGCTGGACCGGCGGGCTGGACGTGCAACCGGTCCGTGACGGTTAGCTGGCGTCGGCCAGCCAGTTACGGATCACCAGTCGGCCACTGGAATCATCACGTTCGAAGTCGATGCGTCGCGGCAGGGCGTCGGCACCTTCGCCATAGTAGGACGGGAAGCTGACGGTCCAGCCGGATTGTTGCAGCCGGGTCAGGCGGCCCTGGTTATCGAGCGTCAGGGTGCCGATATCTCGCGGTGAAGCCCGACCACGCACCCAGTATTGCAGGTGATCCAGCGGCAGGTTCATATCGGCCAGCCGTTGACCCAGTTCGGTCAGGCTGCGCGCGCGCCAGACATCATCGCCCTGACGCAGCGTGACCCGTCCCGGTCGGCCGGCCACTTCAACCCGGCCCTGGCCAAGCGGGCCACTCAATTCGATTTCAAAATCGGCTTGCGATTGCACCCAGTCGACATTGAAGCTGCTCGCTTCCCTGGCATTGCGCACCGCCATCTTGCCGCTGAAGGCCCAGGTTTCGGTGAGGTCGGCGTAGTCGGGTTGCGGTTCGCGGTTGGCGCAGCCGGCGAGGACCAGCAGTGCGGTTATCAGTATCAGCAGCTGTTTCACAGTTCCACTCCGAAGCGTTCCACCATGCCTTCGGCGGTCGGGCTGCTGGCGTTCAACTCGAAGGCATGACGCAACCAGCGCAACGCTTCGTCGCGTTCACCCTGAACCCATAACACTTCGGCCAGGTGGGCGGCGACTTCATCGTTATCAAAGTCGGCCAGCGCTTTGCGCAACCAGTCTTCGGCAACCACCAGATTACCCAGTCGATATTCCACCCAGCCTTTGGAGTCCATGATCGCCGGATCGTCCGGCTCCAGTGCCAGAGCGCGATCGATGTAGTCTTTTGCCTGCGCCAGATTGATGTCGCGATCGGCCCAGCTGTAGCCCAGCGCATTCAACGCCGAGGCGTTATCCGGGTCCAGTTCCAGAACGGTACTGAGGTTGCTGTCGGCCAGCTCATAGTTGCCGGTGCCGGTGGCGATCAGCGCCTGGTCGTAGAGCAGGGCGGTGTCACGCGGGTTCTGTTCCAGGCCATCATCCAATACCGCTATGGCGCGTTCCGGTTCACCCCGGCTGCGCAGGGCGCCGGCTTCCAGTCGCCAAAGCAGGGCGTTCTGCTGTGGAAGATCGGTGCGTGCCTGAGCCAGCAAGTCGCGCAGTTCCGCCAGATTATCCTGTGCCCAGAGTTCGCTCAGTTCGGCCAGCGCCGAAATCCGGTAAGGCGCATCCTGCACTGCCAAAAAGTGATTGGCGGCCAGCTCTGGACGGGCGTATTCGACGTTGATGCGGCCCAGATAATAGTGCGCTTCATCGGCGTGAGCGCTTTGTGTCAGTCGTTTGAACAGCGCTTCAGCGGTGTCGTAATCGCCGGCTTCGAACGATTCACGGGCGAAGGTGCGCACGATCAACGGTTCGTTGGGGAAACGGTTGAACAGCGATTCCAGCACCTCGGTTTTATCGGCCATGCCCTGGCTGAAGGCGAAACTGGCATAGGCGCTGGCAACCTGGCTGTTGTCGGGAAAGCGCTCGGTCAGGTCGGCGATCAACTGGTGCGCCTGATCAATCTCATCGCGCTCCAGGTGCAGGCGGTAGGCCAGCAAGCCGGCGCCCGGGCTGTCGGATAGCTGACGCGAGCGCTGCACCTGAGCGTAGGCCGCATCGAACTCGCCGGCATCGGCCAGCAGACGGGCGCTGCCATACGGCAGATTGGCCGATTGCGGATATTGTTGCTGCAAACGCTGGTACATGTTCGCCAGTTCGATCTGACGTTGTGGCGATAAGTGACCGGTACCGATCAGAGCGGTTTCTACCGGCGCCTGAGGGTCACGATCGAGCCAGGCGATAAGCGCTTGCTCGCCGGTATTAAAGTCGCCGTTGGCCAGACTCGATACCGCCAGACCCTGCCAGGCTTCAGGCACGTCTGGTTCCAGTTCCACCCAGTGTTGGGCGTGTGTCTGCATGCGGCCATAGTCGTTGATCAACTGGCTCAGCGCCGAGGCGCGGCGCGCCACTTGCGGATCGTCGATGCGGTTGTCGAGGCTGCTGTACAGTTCGGTCGCAGCCCCAAATTCACCTCTGTTGGTGGCAATTTCCGCGAGCAATAACTGATAGAAGCTCTGACCATCGAGCGGTGTGTTGGCGATTTCAGGCTCACGATTTGTCGTGGCTTCGACAGCGCTGGTTTGGCCTGCTGACTGGGCACTGGGCGATGTCATGCCGGTGGCGCAACCACTGAGCACTAAGCTAGCCAGGGTAAGGGCGGGCAAAACACGAATAAGACGGAAACGATGTTCGGTGTTAGCTGACTTCATGCGATGACGGTTGTCCTGATCAGTAGAAACGGCATGACTGCGCGGCTCATTGTGCCAGATGGTGATAGCAGTGTCCCATCCAGCCTTGGCGCGACTTTGCTGCGATGCCGTCGATCATAAGGGGACGCCGCTACTAGGCTGGCTGTTGTATTGAGTAAAGCCGTGTAAAGGCCGGCTTAGGGTGGTTTCCGGCGCTGGGGCTGTCGCCTCGAACCGGGAAAATCGGTAGACTACGCGCCTTCCAGCGATAGCGAGTGGACCCCGCCTGAGATGTCATTAGTGGCCATCGGCATCAATCATCAGACCGCCCCGATTGATATTCGGGAGAAGGTCAGCTTTGCGCCTGAAACCATGTCGGAGTCGCTGGCAGCGGTGTTGTCGTTACCGGGTATCGAAGAAACCGTCATTTTGTCGACCTGCAACCGCAGCGAAATTTATTGCGCCGCCGACGAGCGCAGCATTGAAGCGGTGGTGCAATGGCTGGCGGATTACCACAACGTCGATATCAATCAGTTGCGCGATGCGCTCTATATTCATGTCGATCGGCCTGCCATTGAGCACCTCGGTCGCGTCGCCGCCGGCCTCGATTCCATGGTGCTGGGCGAGCCGCAAATTCTCGGTCAGTTAAAATCCGCCTTTGCCGTGGCTCAGGAATACGATTCGGTCGGCCAGCAACTGAATCATCTGTTCCAACACAGTTTCCGCGTCGCCAAATCGGTACGGACGCAAACCGCTATCGGCGAGAATGCCGTCAGTGTCGCCTTCGCGGCGGTCAGCCTCAGCACCCGCATTTTCGATACCTTAAGTAATTGCCGCGCGCTGCTGGTCGGCGCCGGTGAAACCATCGATCTGGTGGCGCGTCATCTGCGCGATAAAGGCGTGACCGATCTGGTGGTCGCCAACCGCACCCTGACCCGGGCGCAGCAACTGGCCGAACAGTTTGGCGCTCGGGCGGTGTTACTGTCGGATATTCCCGATGAATTACCCAAGGCCGATATCGTCATCAGTTCCACCGCCAGTCAGTTGCCGATCATCGGTAAGGGCATGGTCGAACGCGCTCTGAAAAAACGCCGTCACCGTCCGGTCTTTATGGTCGATATCGCCGTGCCGCGTGATATCGAAGCCGAAGTTGGTGAGCTGGGCGATGTCTATCTGTACACCGTCGACGATCTTAAGTCGGTGATCGAAGCCAATGTGCGCAGCCGGCGTGAAGCCGCCAAAGAAGCGTTGCAAATTATTGGCCGCTCGACCGATGCTTTTAATCAATCCTTGATGGAACGGCAGGCGGCGGATGTGATTCGCCAGTTGCGCAGCAAGACCGAAGCCATGAAAAGCAGCGAACTGGAAAAGGCGCGCCGGGCGCTGGCCCAGGGCGGCGATCCGGAGCAGGTGCTGGAACAGCTGGCGCGCGGTCTGACCAATAAACTGCTGCACGCCCCGACCGTGGCGTTACGCAAAGCGCACGGCGATGGCGAAGCCGATGCCCGTGACTGGGCCACACGCCTGTTCGATCTGGAAGATTCCTAGCGGTCCCATCCGCACAATCATTTTTTTTGTTCGGACCGTTGCTGACAACGGTTCGCTGCAACCACAGTTGGAATTCGAACGCATGAAAGACTCCATCCGCCACAAGCTGGCCGATTTAACCGAACGTTATCAGGAACTGGCCCGTTTAATGGCCGAACCCGATGTCATTGGCGATCAGAACCGCTTCCGCGCTTATTCCCAGGAATACGCCGAGCTGGAAGAAGTGGTTAGCTGTTTTGAAGATTATCAGGGCAGCGAAAGTGATCTCGAAGACGCCCGTTTAATGCTCAACGACAGCGACCCGGACATGCGCGAACTGGGCAAAGACGAAGTGCGTGCAGCCGAAGCCCGGTTGGCTGAACTCAGCGAGCAACTCGAAGTGCTGTTATTGCCCAAAGACCCGAACGACGGCAAGAACGTCTTTCTGGAAATTCGCGCCGGCACCGGTGGCGATGAGGCCGCGCTGTTTGCGGGCGATCTGTATCGCATGTACGCCCGTTATGCCGAACAGCTGGGTTGGCGTCTGGAAATTTTATCCGCCAGCGAAGGCGAGCACGGCGGCTACAAAGAAGTGATCACTCGCATCAGCGGCGAGCGCGTTTATTCGCGGCTGAAATTCGAATCCGGTGCGCACCGGGTGCAGCGCGTTCCGGCCACCGAAAGTCAGGGCCGCATTCATACCTCGGCCTGCACCGTGGCGGTGATGCCTGAAGCCGATGAACTGGCCGAAGTGGAAATCGATAAGAATCAATTGCGCGTCGATACCTACCGCGCCTCTGGTGCTGGTGGTCAGCACGTCAACAAAACCGATTCAGCGATTCGTATTACTCACCTGCCGACCGGCATCGTCGTGGAGTGTCAGGACGAGCGTTCGCAGCACAAAAACCGCGCCCGGGCGATGTCGTTGCTGGCGGCGCGTTTGCAGGATGCGCAGCAAAGTGCCGCCGCTCAGGAACAGGCCGATACTCGTCGCTCGCTGGTTGGCAGTGGTGATCGTTCGGAGCGCATTCGCACCTACAATTTCCCGCAGGGACGGGTCACCGATCACCGCATCAACCTGACTTTGTACAAGCTCGATGAAGTCATGACCGGCGATCTCGATCCCGTCATCGTGCCCTTGGTGCAGGAAGACCAGGCACGGCTGCTCGCGGAGATGGCATCGTGAGCAACAGCGTCAAAGCGGTACGGCAGTCGGCGCTTGCCCGTGGGCTCGATGCGCTCGACGCCGATCTGCTCTTGGCGCGCGCTCTGGGTCAGACCCGCACCTGGCTATTCACCTGGCCGGATAAAATCGTAGAGCCGGGTCCGTTAGCCACCTTTGAAGCGTTGCTCGAGCGTCGTCTGGCGGGCGAGCCGGTGGCGCATATTCTGGGTGAGAAAGAATTCTGGTCGTTGCCGCTGGCGGTTGATAATTCCACCCTGGTGCCGCGTCCGGATACCGAAACGCTGGTCGCCGCCGTACTCGATCGCTTTGCTACCGCGCCGTTGAATCTTGCCGATCTGGGCACTGGCACCGGCGCCATCGCTTTAGCGCTGGCCAGCGAACGGCCGGCTTGGAATATCGTGGCGATTGATCGCATTCCCGAAGCGGTAGCGTTGGCACAACTCAATGCCGAACGCTTAGCTTTGCCGGTTAAGGTGTTGGAAGGTAACTGGTGTGCGCCGCTGGCCGATGCCAGCCTGGATGTGCTGGTCAGCAATCCGCCTTATATCGATGCCCAAGACCCGCATCTGGCGCAGGGTGATGTGCGCTTCGAGCCGCGTTCTGCGCTGGTGGCGGATGAACAAGGCTTAGCCGATATTCGGCGCATCATCGGAGCAGGGCGTCGGGTGTTAAAACCAAGTGGCTGGTTGTTTCTGGAACATGGCTGGCAGCAGGGTGAGGCGGTGCGTCAGTTGCTTAAGCAGGCCGGTTATCACCAGATTAAAACGTTGCATGATCTGGCTGACCGCGAACGGGTCAGCCTGGGGCATTTATAGTTGGGAAGTTGTTCAGAGGCTTCCTAATAAACCAGTCGAATAACGGTTTGAGCGACGCAAGCCGGACGGCGCATGTTTTCGATTTCGACGGTAATTTCCTCGGTCACTTCCAGACCACGACGCACGATCTTCACGTCAATAATTTTCTTGCTGCCGCGAACCCGGCTGCCGGCTTTTAACGGGTACGGAAAGCGCACCTGATTCAGCCCCATATTGACCACCATCTTGGCGCCTTTGTAAGGCGGGTTTTCCGGATCGACGGCGTTGGTCAAACGCGGAATCAGCGACAGCGTCAGAAAGCCATGAGCGATGGCGGCTTTGAATGGCGACTCTTCAGCGGCGCGTTCCGGGTCGGTATGAATCCATTGGCGATCTTCAGTCACTTCGGCGAACTGATTGATGCGATGTTGCTCCACAGCCATCCAGTCGCCGACATAGACCACGGTGTCCAGTTGGGCGAGCAACTGCTGACGCATCAGTTCCGCTTCCGGGCTATCGCAACTGGGTTGGGCTTCATCGTCACTCAGGGCGCGATGGTCGCTGTCGAGAATCCAGTTAACCCACTGATAATTGCGCGCGCTTTGCCACAGTTCGCTCCAGTATTCGCGCCATTGCGGCGCAATTAAATCGCGAAATTCCGCCTGATTGCGCGTCAGGCGTTCGGTTTTCTCTTTCAACATATCGATGACGTTCATCCGGCATCCCTCTTTCCCGGGTGATGACTGATAACAGGCCGTACAGGGTGATGGCCAATTGGAACGGTACCGGCGACGTACACCGTTCTGAGTCTATTAACTGCTGTTGATTCTATTAACTAACAAAGCACGAATAATGCCATATTTTTTGCGGCCATTCTTGGCCACAAGTCACAACTCCATTTAACCGCGACTGTTTATCCAGCTTGCCAGCTTGGCTTCGATCTGGCGCAGCAGAATCGCCATGGCCTCGTTGGATGCCCAGCCAACATGCGGCGTCACAATAACGCGCGGATGTTCCGCCAGCCGCCAGATGGTGTCCGACGGCAGCGGTGGCTCGTTGGTGGCCACATCCAGACCGGCACCGCCCAGCTGGCCGGTGCGCAAGGCATCCAGAACAGCGCTTTCGTCAATCAGACCACCGCGACCGGTGTTGATCAGTACACAGCCAGGTTTGAGCAGGGCCAGCGTTTCGGCGTTGATCAGTTTCGCCGTCGCGGCAGTGAGCGGGCAATGCAGGCTGAGCACATCGGCCTGGCCCAGGGCAGTTGCAAAGTCGGTATAACCGTCACGGACTGAGTCGGCACCGGCACGTTCGGCGTAGCACAGTTGCATGCCCAGGGCTTCCGCCCGGCTGGCCAGCGCATCGCCCAGAGCGCCGCGACCAATGATGGTCAGCGTACGACCGGCGAGGTTTTGAATTGGCGCCACACGGTTGCAGAAAAACGGGCTGTCCGACCAACCGCGCTGGTCGGCATCGGCCAGGTATTCCTTGAGGTTTCGAGCCAGCGCCAGCATCAGCATCAGGGCGTGTTCGCCGACCGCTTCACTGGCGTAACCGACGGCGTTGATCACGGTAATGCCGGCTTCGCTGCAATAGTCGAGATCGACGTTATTAGTACCGGTCGCGGTGACGGCAATGCATTCGAGCTTGGGTAATTGCGCCAGCAGCGGCGCGTCGAGCACGACTTTATTGACCACCGCCAGTTGGCAGTCGGCCAGGCGTTCGAGTCGTTGGTCGGCTTGGGTGAGGCTATATTCGGTCCAATCGGTGATGGCGGCTGGCGGTTGCAATGCCAGCTCATCAGGGAAGGTACCGCGGTCGAGAAAAGCGCCTTTCATTTTGGCTTCCCGTGTCGCAGTTAATAATGAGCTAAGAGTAACGGTTGGCGGCGCTGCAGGAAAGCTGGGGCGGGTGCCGGACCCGCCCTTGAACGGTGGTACTCAGGCCGGATTTTGCGCCGCCTGTACCGCCGTCAGCGCGATGGTGTAGAGAATGTCTTCAACGCCCGCGCCACGCGATAAATCATTCACCGGTTTGCGCAAACCCTGCAGCATCGGACCGATGCTGACCACGTTGGCGCTGCGTTGCACGGCTTTATAAGTGGTGTTGCCGGTGTTCAGATCGGGGAACACAAAGACGTTGGCGCGACCGGCGACTTTGCTGTTCGGTGCCTTGCTTTTACCAACGCTTGGCGTGCTTGCCGCGTCGTATTGCAGCGGACCGTCGATCAACAAATCCGGCCGTTTTTGCTGCGCAATTTTGGTCGCTTCACGCACCTTTTCGACGTCGCTGCCGGCGCCGGATTCACCAGTGGAATAACTGATCATGGCAATGCGCGGCTCAATGCCGAACGCCAGTGCTGAATCACCGGATTGAATGGCGATGTCGGCCAGTTCACTGGCATTCGGATCGGGGTTGACCGCACAGTCGCCGTACACCACGGCCTGGTCGGGCAACAGCATAAAGAATACCGACGACACCAGCGCCGCATCCGGTTTGGTTTTGATCAACTGCAAGGCCGGGCGAATGGTATTGGCAGTGGTGTGTACCGCGCCGGAAACCAGACCGTCTACTTCATCCTGCGCCAGCATCATGGTGGCCAGTACCACGGTGTCTTCCAGTTGCGCTTCGGCCATGGGTTCGCTCAGACCTTTGTGTTTGCGCAACTCGACCATGGGCGCGATGTATTGCTCGCGCACCGCTTCGGGATCGATGATTTCCAGGTCGTCCGGCAAGCTCAGGTTCTGGCTGGCGGCAACGCGCTCTATTTCATCCGGACGACCCAGTAACACACAATGCGCCATGCCTTTACGGTGACACAGCACCGCCGCCTGAATGGTGCGCGGTTCTTCGCCTTCGGGCAGTACGATGCGTTTGTTGGCGGCACGCGCCTGCTGCACCAAACGATGTCGGAACGCCGGCGGTGACAGGCGTTTTTCTAAATCCAGACGGGCGCGCTCCAGCAGCCAGTCGCTTTCCAGGTCGCCGGCAACGGCGTTCATCACCGCCTCCATGCGTTCGATGTCATCGGTCGGCACTTCGGTGTTCAGCGCATTCAACTGCTGGGCGGTGGTAAAGGTATTGGTGGGCACCTGCATCACCGGTAAGCCGGTTTTGAAGGCGGCTTGACACAAATCCAGAACTGCGGCGTCCGGTTGAATGCCGCCGGTAAAGACCAGTCCCGCCAGCGGCACGCCATTGAGCGCCGCCATGCAACTGGCCAGCAGAATGTCTTCGCGGTCGCCAGGCGTGACCACCAAGGTGCCAGCGCGCAGGGTGTGCAACATATTGCGCATGGTGCGCGCACAGACAGTAATGGTCTGGACGCGGCGCTCGGCCAACTGACCTTCATACAACAGCGTCGCCTGCAGATGACGTTGCACATCCAGCGCACGCGGCGCGACCAACAGCGGATCCCACGCAATGGTGCCCAGACAACGGAAATGATCGTTGAACACATTCAGCGAACGGGCGGTCACCCGAACGTCTGGCACGCTGGCCGGTTCCGGTGGGTCTTCACCGGCCAATACCTGCTGGCTTTCTTCACTTGGCGCGCCGACCTTGTTGAGAATGCAGCCGAGCACGCGGTCATTGCTGGTGCCGCCAAACAAACTGGCGGTCATGCGGATGCGTTCGGCCAGCGTGGACCAGTCATCATCGTTACGCGCGCCGACCAGAATGACATCGGCATCCAGCGCCCGCGCCAGATTGACATTGAGTTTGCCGATGTAACTTTCATCGGCGACCGGCACCAGACCTTCGACAATCACCACATCGGCATCGCCCGCCGATTGCTGATAAACATGGATGACTTCTTCCATCAGCGAGTCGGTGCGGTTTTCTGACAACTCTTGTTGCGCATAAGCCAGCGTCAGAGGCTGCGCCGGCTCCAGACCGAGCGTCGCCTTAACCAGATGCGTCGAGCGTTCCGGCCCGGCGTCGCGTCCCAGGGTCTGAGCGATGGGTTTGCAAAAAGCGACCTTAACGCCGCGTTGTTCCAGCGCCCGAACCAGACCTAAACAGACCGAGGTCAAACCGGTGCCAGTACCGGTGGCGGTCACAAAAAAGCTGTGTTGCATAAGTCAGAGAACCTCAGTCAGGCGGCGGGTATCTTGGGCGATCATCCATTCTTCGCGCGTTGGGATCACCAGCGCAGCGGTGGAATCGGGGCGGGTGATGCGTGCATGGTCGCTTGGTTTCAGGTTGGCGGCTTCATCGCAACTAAAGCCCAGCAGACTTAAATGGCCAAGCACCTGGCTGCGAATAACAGCCGCGTTTTCGCCAATGCCACCGGTAAAAACCAGCGCATCCAGACGCGACAAACTCATGGCGATACCACCGATTTTGCGCGCCAGCCGGAAGCAAAAAACATCGATGGCCAGACGCGCATCTTCGTTACCGGCATCGGCTGCTTCGATCAGGGTGCGCATGTCGTTCGATAAACCCGACAGTCCTAACAAACCCGATTTCCGATTCAGCGCTTCGGTAATCTCGTCGAGCGATAATCCCAAACGATCGGCCAGATAAGCATGCAGGCTCGGATCGACATCGCCGGAACGGGTGCCCATCACCAAACCTTCCAGCGGCGTCAGTCCCATGGTGGTATCGACAGCGCGGCCATTGCGCACCGCCGTGGCGCTGCAACCATTACCCAGGTGGGCGCTGATTACGCCGTGGTCATTTGGGTCCAGTTGCAATTGCTCAACGGCTTGCCCAGCAACATAACGATGGCTGGTGCCATGAAAACCGTAGCGACGCACACCGAGATCGGTGTACCAGTCTTTGGGGACGGCGTAGAGGAAGGCCTCGGGTGCCAGGGTTTGGTGAAAAGAGGTATCGAAGACCACCACTTGTGGTACTTCGGGGTAAAGCGATTGTAAAGCCCTGATGCCCAGCAGCGCCGCCGGATTATGCAGCGGTGCCAGGCTGGCGCAGGCGTCAATATTCTTGACCACCGACTCGTCGACCACCACCGATTGATTAAAGAACTCGCCGCCGTGAACAATGCGATGACCAATGGCTTGCGGCGGGCCATAGTCGGCTTCCAGACGTTCGACGATCACCTCAAGAGCGGCCTTATGACCTTTACCATCCAGCGATTGGCGCTGCTTTCCAGATGCGTCCTGCCATGTTAAAACCGCCTCCGGTGTGCCCAACCGTTCGGCCAAACCGCTGAACAATTCAGTGTCGTCGGTTGTTTTCGACGCGCCGCTGAATAATGAAAATTTCAACGAGGACGAACCGGAATTAATCACCAGGATGTAAGTCTTCAACGTCAAGCAGGCCACCACACATAACAAGAAGGGGAAGTTGTGCCCAAAGTGTATAAGAGCGCAGGTATGAAAGGTATGGCTCGGTTACTGAGCTGCGTCATGGTTTGGGGTTGTTCCCTGGCGGTGTCGGCCGCGCAACTGCCATCGGGTTATGGTTCCTGGGTCAGCGGTGGTTTCTTTATTGGCCACACCGAAGCGGGCAGTCGGGTGGTGTTTAATGGTGTGGACATTGCCGTTGATAGCGACGGTTATTATCTGCTGCCGTTCGAGCGCGACAGCGAAGGCGCGCAACAATTAAGCATTACCCTGGCCAGCGGTGACACCCAGCATTTCCAACCCGAGATCGCCGCACGCGATTTCAATATTCAGCGCGTCGATGGCCTCGATCCCAACCGGGTTGATCCGCCGCCGCAGGTGATCGATCGCATCATTGCCGAAGCCGAAAAGGCCGCCCTGGCCAGAGCGCAAATCGTTGTTAGCGATGCCTGGCGCGAGCCGTTTATCTGGCCAGTCCGTGGTCGCATTTCCGGTGTTTATGGCAGCCAACGTATTTTAAATGGCGAACCACGTCAGCCGCATTGGGGCATTGATCTGGCGCGCCCAACCGGCACGCCAGTGCGCGCGCCCGCCGGTGGCGTTATTACCCTGGCCGAGCCCGATCTGTATTTCAGTGGCGGCACAGTGATGTTGAATCATGGCGCCGGTTTATCGTCGACCTTCCTGCATTTGTCGCGGCTGGATGTCGAAGTCGGGCAGCGCTTGCAACAGGGTGATCAGATCGGCGCCATCGGCACCACCGGTCGCTCCACCGGGCCGCATCTGGATTGGCGCATCAACGCCGGTGAAGCGCGCATCGACGCCGCCTATTGGGTGCCGCCGCAGGATGAACTGTGTGAACCCGAAGGCGAGGGCGCAGAAGTCGTGTTGCTGTTGCACGGCCTCGGTCGTGGTGAAGGTTCGATGAATGCATTGGCCGGTGATCTGCGCGCCGCCGGCTACGTCACTTGCAATCAGGCTTACCCCAGTCGTCAGCAGAGTTTGCCGCAACTGGCCGGCTATGCGGCCAATGCCTTGGACAGTCTGGAGCAGGGCGGTTATCAGCGCGTGCATCTGGTCACCCATTCGATGGGCGGCATTTTAGCGCGCTATGTCTTGCAGTTTCGTTCCTTGCCTGGCGACGGTCGCCTGGTGATGTTGAGCCCGCCCAATCATGGCAGCGAAATCGTCGATGCCTTTGGTGACCAAGGTTGGTTTCAGTGGTTGATGGGTCCGGCCGCCGGCGCGCTGGCAACCAATGATCAGTCGCTGGTGAATCGTCTGGCACCGATTGATGCGCGCACTGGCATCATCACCGGCACTCGTTCGAGCGATCCCTGGTTTAATTTTCTGTTCGAAGGCGAACACGATGGCAAAGTCTCGGTCGATAGCGCTCGGTTAAGCGAAGCCGATGGTTTTCGTCTGGTCGATGCCGGCCATACCTTTATTATGCGTGACCGGGAAGTGCGCGCTCTGGTGATTGAATTTTTGCAGCAGGGCGTTTTTACCCATTAAGTCTGACCTTTACATTGGCCCTGTTTAACGCAGAAATGCGACGGGCTTCATAGCGGTGTTCAAAACCCGGTAGGAAGCCCGCGCTAGAGCCGCCAGCCCCCTTGTTTTTCTTTACAAAACTCCGCAACATGGCGGGGTCCGTCCCTTAGGTAACCTCTAGGGAATGACCAACCTTTTGCGAGAGAGACTCATGAATAAAAAACTTACCATTGGCGCCATTGTGGTCGCCGTTGTGATTGTTCTGGCCGTTGTTTTCGTCCAGCAATCACGTCCGCAAGAAGTCAAAATTGGCTTTCTGGGCGGATTCACTGGTCCGATTGAAAGCCTGACCCCGCCGATTTTTTCCGGCGCTGAACTGGCTGTGGCTCAAGTGAATGCCCAAGGCGGTATCCTCGATGGCGAAACACTGCTGATGCCGAGTGCCGACACTTCTTGTGCCGATTCTTCCGTTGCCACCAGCGGCGCTGACCGTCTGGTTAACACCGAAGGCGTTACTGCCATCGTTGGTGCTCTGTGCTCCGGCGCCACCATCGCTGCGGCCAACAACGTTGCTGTTCCGGCCAACGTGGTGATGATTTCTCCGGCTTCCACTTCGCCGGCGCTGACCGATCTGGACGACAACGATCTGGTTTTCCGTACGCCGCCGTCTGATGCTTATCAGGGTGAAGTACTGGCTCAGTTGCTGATCAGCAAAGGCATCGAAGACGCCGCTGTGACCTACGTCAACAACGACTACGGTAAAGGCCTGGCAGATGCGTTCGCAGCAGCCTTCGAAGCCAACGGTGGTGAAGTCACTGCCAACCTGGCGCACGAAGACGGCAAAGCGGACTACCGCGCTGAAATCGGTTCACTGACTGGCAGCGGCTCTGAAAACCTGGTTGTACTGGCTTACGCCGACGGCTCTGGTCAGACCATCCTGCGTCAGGCATACGAAAGCGGTGCCTTCAGCACTTACGTCGGTGCAGATGGCATGGTCGGTGACGCTCTGGTGTCCGCGGTCGGTGCTGACGTTCTGGCTGGCATGATCGCCACTCGTCCGGGTACTCCGGAACTGCCGGGTGCCGAACTGTTCGCTGCCCAGGCTGAAGAAGCTGGCTTCGATCCGAACTCTGTGTTCGCCGGTCAAGCTTACGACGCTGCCTTCATGCTGGCGCTGGCCATCGAGAAAAACGGCAACAGCCGTGAAGGCCTGAGCGCTGCACTGCGCGACATCGCCACTGCTCCGGGTGAAGTCATCCTGCCTGGCGAATGGGAAAAAGCCAAAGCCCTGCTGGCTGAAGGTGCTGACATCAACTACGAAGGTGCCACTGGCTCCCACGAGTTCGATGCCAACGGCGACGTCCCGGGTGTGATCGTTGAAATGACCGTCCGTGGTGGTCGTTTCGTCGAAGTGGGCCGCGCAGGTAACTGATCAACGCGAACTGCTTAAAATAAGAAAGCCGGCCCAGTGCCGGCTTTTTTTATGATGTGTCTGCCTGTCTTCAAACGCATTTCTCCCTGGGTAACGAGCCTCAGTCACCCCCGCACGTCTAAACACTCGGCCTCCATGCCCAATCTCTAAAAACCTCGCGGATGCGCTATTACGATAGCGTAATGTCAAAAATATGACGTAATTCACACTATATAACGCCAATAAAATGGCGTTATATAAACGGTCATTCGACAATCCTCGCACACCAGAGCGGTCAGGCCGCTCGTTTCAAATCCATAAACCAGAGGATGGTCTTATGAACGTTTTGGCAATCAGCCAGCTAGCCAGCCAGGTAAGCAGCGGCCGGTTTCGTCTTTTTATACATTGGTTCGTCTCAGTGGGGCTGGTGGCAGGCTTAGCCGCCTGTGATTCCGGTTCCAGCAGCGCGCCGACGAATCAAGGCCCTGGTCCTGTTGTAGACGACCTTCAACTCAGCGTTTGGGTAGGGCCAGACAAGCAGGCGGAGGACGGCTCGCAACAACGCAATAACCAGCTCACACTCACCGGTTCGATCGTCGGTCATAACACCAAACTCTATACCTACAGCGATCCGGAATGTCTAAACCGTCTGGATGAGCTTTGCTCTAAGTTGGAGTTCCCCAAAACCACGCCCTTCAGCGTCGAGAATGACGACAATATCAGCCTGACAGCACCCAGCTACGCACTGTTGCAAACCGATGGACGCGACTATGTGACCGAACTGAATGCGCAGCGTTTTCCAAACACAGGCTCCCACCAAGTGGTGTATTTCAGGGATCGGTCTTGGCTGGTGGGGGGTTATTTCTCTGACGGTGAGCACGACCTTTGGTCTTCCACCGATGGGCGGACTTGGGTGCCGCACCGTTCGGTCAATGCGGGTGATGTTAGTGAGACAGCGCTGTTTCGTGGGCGCAATGGGCATCAAGTGGTGGTGTTCGATGCGCGGGATGGAGAGGGTGAGCAACTTTGGTTGATTGGTGGTAGCGACCGCAACGATGTCTGGTCCTCAACAGACGCAGTTCACTGGACCTTACATCCGATCCAGAACGACCAGCGTTTCTCTTCCCGATCTCGTCATCAGGTCGTGGTGTTTGATTCTGACCAGGATGGGCAGCCGGAGTTGTGGTTGTTGGGTGGCCATTCCGACAGCGCCGACTGGACATTCGATGATCTCTGGAAATCAATCGACGGAGTTAACTGGGTCCAAGAGAAGGAGTTGAAGAACACCGATCCGCAAAATCCGAAGATGTTGTTCTACTATCGGGAAAGGCACCAGCTAGTGGTATTCGACGGCGACCGTGATGGTGACCCGGAAATGTGGCTAATTGGCGGGTACTACTTCGTAGATGGGAGTGGTACTTTTGTCAACAGTGAAGTTTGGTCGTCAGGTAATGGTATTGCTTGGACTCGCCGTAATGATTTACCCGTTAGCGCACGCTACTTTCACCAAGTTGCGGCTTTTGATGCTGGGGACGGTAAGGGCGTACAACTCTGGCTGGTCGGAGGTCAAGATAAAAGTGGCACCCGATTCAACGAAGTCTGGTCCTCGTCCGATGGCACTGGCTGGACCCAACACAACAATCCCGCTGTTCCGTTTAGCCCGGTCGCCGAACACCAACTGCTCGTCGCCGATGCCAACCACGATGACCAAAACGAACTTTGGCTGATAGGCGGTTTTGGCATCGGCAATCAAACCTGGTCCACCGAAAACGGCGACGACTGGGTTTATCAAAGCCCCTACGCCGATTTTTCACCGCAGGCCTGGCATCAGGCTGTGGCTTTTGATAGTGGCGACGGTGAACGGTTGTGGATGGTGGGCCACTCGGCGGGTAAGAGCGAAGTCTGGTCGTCCATCGATGGCGTCGATTGGACGCGCCAAACCGCCGTTAACAGTGATCCTGAAGAAGGCTTGTTCACACCCCGCGAAGGTCATCAGTTGGTGGTGTTTACAGACCCGGTCGATCAGCAGGAGAAACTCTGGTTGATTGGTGGTGAGGACGCCGATGAACATAAGCTCAATGAGGTCTGGTCGTCGCCCGATGGCATTCAATGGACCCAGCGAGACTGCACCGCTAACTGCTTCTCGGCGCGTTTTGGTCATCAGGTGGTCGTGTTTGACGAGCAGTTGTGGTTGGTGGGTGGCGAAGATGATAACGGAAATTACCTGAATGATGTCTGGTCTTCGTCCAATGGCACAGACTGGTCGCAGAAGAAAGCTAATGACTCGGAGCCTAATATGTTCAGCGGTCGCTCTTTTCATCAACTGGTGGTCTTTGACGGCGACGACAATGTGGACGGCAAAGAGATGTGGTTGATTGGCGGGGGTAGTGGCCAAAGTAAGTACAGAGATGTCTGGTTTTCATCGAATGGCGAAGACTGGGAGTTGCGTCACTCACAGTGCCCGGATGATGCTTGCTTTTCAGGGCGCTCAGGTCTTCAGGTCGTAGCCTACGATGCGAAGGACGGCGAAGGCGAACGGCTTTGGCTGATCGCTGGAGATCGGAAAAGTGACGTCTGGTCGTCAACCAATGGCGTTGAATGGCAGAAGGAAACAGATGCAGCCGCTTTCTCTGGCCGTGAGGGTCATCAAGTGGTGGTTTATCCGACCGCCGACAATACCAGTAGCCAATCGCAACTGTTGTTAATCGGCGGTGAAAGCAATGATGGAGAGGACAACCAAATCTGGCGATCCACCGACGGCAAAGACTGGCAGTTATTGCTGAAAAACGCGTTCCGGCCAAAGCCATAACGTCCACTTCAAACTGATAAAAAAGGATGCTTCGGCATCCTTTTTTATGGGCATTGCTTTTGCGTGAGGCGTCTCAACTGAGCCGGATGCCAGCGCTCGATGTGCGTGGACGAACGCATAAAACAGCCAGTTACTGGGCGCAACTGGCTTGATTAAAACCATCAACCTATTTTCGGACGGGTCACGGCGATTGAACCGCTGTTGGTTTAAACACCGTTGCTTTATCCGGCCAGCGCCACCGAGTCGGCACCAGCGGGCAGCCACAGCGGGCAGTCGTCTTGTGTCGCCGCGCGCCAGATCGCCGCCGTCACATCCTCAATGCGGGTTACCTCGCCCGAAGCCGCTGCTGAATGCGCCGCAAACACGCCATCGGCAAAGGTCTGATAGGTTTCCGGAATGCTGCCGGCGGCTGCCATACGCGGCCGGGCATTGGCCGAGAACTGAGTCTCCGGCGCCTGGCCGGGCAACACCAGATGGGTGCGGATGCCGAAATCGGCGAGCTCCAGCGCCAGGCTCTCAGTAAAGGCATTAACGGCCGCTTTGCTGGCGGTATAGACCGACAGCAAGGGCAGGGCTTTCAGCGTGGTGCTGGACGACACATTAATGATGACGCCACTGCCACGGGTACGAAACTGCGGCAGCAAAGCGCGGATCATTTCCATCGTGCCAAAGGTGTTGGTGGCAAACAGCTCGCGCACCATTTCCGGCGCAGTGCCTTCCAGCGGGCCCATCCAGCCGATGCCGGCGTTATTGACCAGCACATCCACCTCGCCAGCGGCCTCGACGGCGCGGGCAATGGAATCGGCATCGGTAACGTCCAGCGGCAAAATGGTGAGCTGTTCGGATGTTGGTAAAACGCCCTGGCGGGGCACACGCATGGTGGCGATCACCTTCCAGCCCTGTTGCAGAAAGAAAGCGGCGGCGTCGCGGCCAAAGCCGGAGGAACAGCCGGTAATCATGACGGTTTTCATAAGGTTGGTGTCCTGAGTGGTGAGTGACGTCGTTATTGTCGACCGCCGCAACTAAACTATCTATAATCAAAAATACGGTTTGTATTAGAGATAGTCTTTTTATGATCGACCCCTTTTTACAGGTGATCGAGCTGTTGCAACCCCGGGTGCCCTATTCCAAACAGGTCGATGCCGCCGGTGCCTGGCGGGTGCGGCGCAACGATGTCGGCCGAGCCTTTTATGGTTTGGTGTTGAGCGGTGGCAGTCGCCTGGAACTGGACGGCCGCCCGCCGCTCGACCTGCACGCCGGCGATTTTGTGCTGGTGCCCGATGCACTGTCTTTTGCCATGTCGAGTCAGCAACCCGCGGCCCCGGCCGAGCTGGAAAGCCAGCCGGTATTGGTGGCCGGCGAGGCCGGCCACGTTCGTGTCGGGGAAGCCGACCAGCCCGTCGATACCCAGTTACTGATCGGTTACTGCCAGTTCGACGCCACCGACAGCGACATGCTGCTGCCGTTATTGCCGGATAGAGTAGTGGTGCGCGGCGACAGCCGGCTCGGCCATCTGGCCCAGCTGGTGCGCGATGAAGCACGCCACCAGCGCCCGGCGCGCGATCGCGTGCTGGAGCATCTGCTGCAGGTGTTGTTGATCGAAGCGCTGCGCAGCGCGCCGGAAACCGAAACTTCCTCCGGCCTGCTCAACGGCCTGGCGGATGAACGCCTGGCGCTGGCACTGCACAGCATGCACGACGCGCCTGAACGCAACTGGAGTGTCGCCGATCTCGCGGCCCAGGCAGCGCTGTCGCGTTCGGCGTTTTTTAATCGCTTTATCGAACGGGTCGGCATGCCACCGATGAGTTATTTAAAACGCTGGCGTATGTCCCTGGCCAAAGCCTATCTGCGCGCCGGCCACGACAGCGTCGCCGCTATCGCTGCCAAGGTCGGCTATGGCTCGGGCAGTGCTTTCAGCGTGGCTTTCAGTCGCTACGTGGGGTGTTCGCCGGGGCATTATCAGGCGTCGGTGGCGAACCATTTGAGCGCAATTTGAACTTGCAGCAGGCAATAAAAAAGCCACCCGAAGGTGGCTTTGTTAACGGCATTTTTTTACTCAGGTGTGGTGTTTCACCTGTTCGGGGATCAAACCTTTGGGTGCGTAACGCAACACCAGTGAAATGATCAGCCCGATCACAAAAACCCGCGCTTGCAGCGCACGGCTGTCGAGATCGCTCGGGGCTTGCCAGCCAAACCAGGCATCGCCCAGGTGACGCACCAGGTCGATCAACAGCAAAGCGACGGGTTCGGACATGGTCCAAACCACGTACACAAACACCGCGCCAAACAGCGTGCCCAGGTTGTTACCCGGACCACCGAGAATCACCATTACCCAAATCAAGAAGGTGTGGTTCAACGGCATAAAGCCGCTTGGGTCGAAAATGCCGTTAAAGGTCACCAAGGCGGCGCCGCCAATGCCCATCAACACCGAGCCCAAGACGAAGACTTCCAGGCGACGGCCGTTGACGTTTTTGCCCATGGCGGCCGACGACAGTTCATTGTCGCGAATCGAACGCATGGTGCGGCCCCAGGGTGCGTTGTAAGCCCGGTGCAATAAGAAGAACAACAGCGCGATGATCACCGCCGTGAGCGACAAATAAGCCGCCCGCGCACCAATAAAACCAATGTCCGCCGGGCCGGGAACCGGCCAGGGAATCGGCGATACGGTTAAGGTGCCGCGGGTCAGCCAGTCGGCATTTTTCAAAAACGCCTTAATGATTTCAGCAATACCGAGGGTGGCAATGGCCAGATAATCCGAACGCAGACCCAAACAGATATGGCCGATGAAATAAGCCACAGCGCCGGCCAAAGCACCGCCAATCAACCAACCGAGCCAGACCGGCAAGCCCAGACCGCCGATAAAACCGGCTTCAGATTCAATCGCCGAGGCCACCGGGTCGAGCGAAATTTTGATCCACAAATAACCCAGCAAACCAACAATAATGCTCAGCCAGGCGCCGAGTTTTTTCGGTACGCCGAAACGCTTCAACTGGGTCAAACCGACGACCACAGCCACAACTAACAGCGCTTTTAACGCAACGCCGCCGAGTTGGCCGGGCAGGTCGGTGGCCCAGAAGTCGTCGTTGATCGGGAAGCCGAGCAACACCGACATATAACCGCCAAGCGCGACAAAACCCATGATGCCCGCGTTAAACAGACCGGCGTAGCCCCACTGAATGGTCAGGCCCAGTGCCAAAATGGCGTAGCAAGCGGCTTCGGCGAGCAGACGAATGCTGAACGGCGCGCCCATAAAGGCGAACACCAGCACCAGAATCAGCGCCAGGCCGCCAAACAGATAAAGATTCTTTTCGGATTGATTCATTACAGGACCTTCCCTTTCAGGATGCCGGTCGGGCGCCAAACCAGAATCGCGACCAGAATGAAGAACGGAATGGTGATTTTGTATTCAGTTGGAACGAACGACAGGTCGGCCGGCAGATCCCAACCGAAGGCGGTTTCCAGCGGGCGCAGCAAAATGGCCCAGTTGAATACTGCCAGGGTTTCGGCAAAACCGACCACAAAACCGCCGACTAAAGCACCGTAAGGATGACCTACACCACCGACGATGGCCGCCGCAAAAATGGGCAGCAGAATCATAAAGGACAGGTCGGGTTTCAGCGTGACATCGAGCGACAACAAGGTACCGGCCGCACAGGCCAGGGCACCGGCAATCACCCAGGTGACACCAACTACGGTGTTGGTGTTGATGCCGGACACACGAGCCAGATCGGGGTTGTCGGACATGGCGCGCATCGCCTTACCCAAGCGGGTACGGTTCAAAAAGAAATGCAGCGCGACGACCGCGAAAATCGTAAACAGGAACAGCAGAATTTGCGGTTCGGTGATAACGATTTGTTCCGAGGCTTCGGTCAAACCAAAACTGAAAATGCTTTTGCGATCGTCGATGTACAGGCTCTGGGTGCCGGTGCCGGCGAAGAAACGAATCAGGCCTTGCAGCATCAGGGTGACACCGACCGACGCCATTACCATCACCACTGGCTTAACGTTGTTTTCACGCAGCGGTTTGTAGAAGGCTTTATCGAGGCCGATGGCGATGACTGCCGTGGCGGCCATGGCGACTGGCATCATCACAAAGGCGGTGGGCAAACCGATGGCCGGACCGACCGCCGGGAATAACGCCGTCAGCACCAGAACCAGAAAGGTGCCCATGGTCATCATGTCGGCGTGGGCAAAGTGCGCGAAACGCAGAATGCCGAAAATCAGCGTCACACCGATAGCGCCGATGGCGTAGATGGAACCGATGACGGCTCCGGAAATCAGCACGAAATTGATGAAAAAAATCAGCTCGTTCAAAACGGACTCCTTGTAACCTCAACCACCCAGGAAGCTTTTCGCGACTTCCGGGTCGGCGAGCAAATTGGCGCCGGTGTCTGTGTAACGGTTCTGGCCGGCGGCCAAGACGAACCCCTTGTGCGCAATGCGCAGTGCTTGCTTGGCGTTTTGCTCCACCATCAACACACCCACACCGCTTTCGTTCACGGCAATCACCCGCTCGAAGATTTCATTCATATAAAGCGGTGACAAACCAGCGGTCGGCTCATCCAGCAGCAACAGGCTGGGTTCGACCATTAGCGCCCGGCCCATGGCGACCATCTGACGCTGACCGCCCGAGAGTTCACCGGCCGGTTGGCGGCGTTTGTCTTTTAAATCCGGGAAGAAGGAGTAGACGCGCTCGAGCATGTAGCTGTAGTCGTCTTTGCGCGTGAAGGCGCCCATTTCCAGGTTTTCTTCGACGCTCAGGCTGACGAACACATTGTGTTCCTGCGGTACAAAGGCCATGCCTTTGCGCACCAGCGCATCGGGGGCGTTGTTGGTGATGTCTTCACCGCGCAGGCTGATGTTACCGTCGTTGATATTGAGCAAACCGAAGATGGCTTTCAGCGTGGTCGATTTACCGGCACCGTTGGGGCCAACAATCACACCAATTTCATCCTGCTCAATGCTCATATTGACGCCATTGAGAATGTTCATGCCGCCGTAACCGGCGAAAATGTTATGGGTTTCAAGCAGGGCCATTGGATGCTCCGGTGGTCGGCTCGGTGGGGTCGCTGCCGAAATAGGCTTCGATGACGGCGGAGTTGTTCTGAATTTCTTCGATGGTGCCTTCGACCATGACACTGCCTTGCGCCAGCACGATGACCGGATCACAGAGCTCGGCGATCATATCCATGTCGTGCTCGATGACCAAAAAGCTGTAACCCATCTCCTCGTTCAGGCGCTGAATGTTGCGCACTAGATCTTTGAGCAGGGTGCGGTTCACACCGGCGGCGATCTCATCGAGTAACACCACCTTGGCATCGACCATCATGGTGCGGCCCAGTTCCAGCAGTTTTTTCTGACCGCCAGAGAGGTTACCCGCCAGTTCGTTGCGCACGTGGCTAAGGCCGATAAAGTCGATCACATCGATGGCTTTTTGGCGCACCTCGGCTTCACGGGCGGCGACGAGGCCAGGGCGAAACCAGGTGTTGAAGATGTTTTCGCCCGGCTGTTCCGGCGGCACCATCATCAGGTTTTCCAGAGCGCTCAGATGACTGAATTCCTGGGCAATCTGGAAAGTCCGCAACAGGCCTTTGTCGAATAATTGCTGGGACGGCAGGTTGGTGATGTCTTCGCCGTCCAGGGTGATGCGACCGCTGTCGACCGGAAAGGTCCCGGCGATCAGGTTGAACAGTGTCGATTTACCAGCGCCATTGGGGCCGATCAAACCAGTGATGGAACCTTTCTCGACACTGATCGAACAGTCGTTGATGACTTGCAGCGCGCCGAAGGCTTTCGAAACACCGCTGACGTCAATGATGGAACTCATTAACCCTCCCACATTTCTTGGGTTGGCCGCCGCTCTTCGGCGACTGGCCGCTCTGATGGGCGTGCACTGATATCCAGGCCGGTGCAGCAAGGTCGCTTCGCCGAGGCAAAAGCAGACGGCCATGCACGGCACACTGGAGTGGCACGCTCGAGATTTTGCAAAGTTAGTGCGTCAGTGAGGACGCCGGGCGCTTCGGTGGTACCTTACGCCTCTTTTTCAGGTGTTTTTCGCAGCCGGGATCAGCGATTGACGACGGCCGATCAAAATCCGGGCGATTCTACACGTTTCGGGCGGGGAAATGAACGCGCCAGGCCGCTATCTCGGGCCCGGCACAAAAAGTTTCACTCGGTCTCGGTGCCTTTGGCCGGCCGCCAGCACAACGCCAGCATCAGTAGCGGCAACAGCAGCCAGGCCTGACCGCCAAAACGTTGATAGGGCGTGATGCCCTGACGCAGCTCGACCTCACCTTTAACAGCGGCAATCTCAAACTGAGCGCTGCGCTGCAACACCTGGCCGCGCGCGTTGATCAGCGCGGAAATGCCGTTCTGGGTGGCGCGCACGATGTCGCGGCCGTTTTCAATGGCGCGCATCCGGGTGATTTGCAGATGCTGATGGGGCGCCAGCGAGTCGCCAAACCAGGCGTCGTTGCTGACCATAATCAGCAAGTCCGACGCGCGCGCCAGTTGGCGCACTAAGCCAGGGTAGGCGGCTTCGTAGCAGATCACCGGCGCCAGCTGACGCGTCTGCCCGGCATAGTTCCAGGGCAGGGTGCCTTGCGGGCTTTGCGCCGGCGACATGGTCGACATCGGAATGCTGAAGAAGTTGATCAGGCCGCGCAGCTGCGCCTCGAACGGCAGATACTCGCCGAAGGGCACCAGATGCTGTTTGCGGTATTCGCCGGACGCCGTACCGAAGCCGAGCAGGCTGTTAAAGTAGCGGCCGTCCTCGCTGTTGATGATGCCGGTGACGATGCCCTGGTTGCGGTCCAGCCCCAACTGATCCAGTTGACTCAAGTAGGTCGAGAGCCGTTCCGGACGCGCGGTCAGCGCTGCTTCCGGCCACAGCATCAGATCGACATCGGCGTGCAGGCCGGCCTGACGTCCATAGAAATCGAGCGTTGGGCGCAGCATGTCCGAACGCCATTTCTCGGTCTGGGCGATATTGGACTGCACCGCCACGGCACGAATGCGAGCGGTCGATTCGGTCCAGGAATCGGCCGGTAAGAGCGCTCCGGTGCCAAAGGCAACTAAGGTCAGCACCACAGCGCTGATCACTCCCCAGCGTGCGGCACGGCCAACGACCACCAGGCGTGTCAACTGAGCAGCGCCCAGCGCCAGTGCCAGACTCAACCCATAGACACTGACCAGCGACGCCAGCTGCCCGAACCAGGTGCCGGTTTGTGAGTAGCCGACCAACAGCCAGGGCATGCCGGTAAACAACCAGGAACGCAGCCATTCGAACAGCACCCAGAGTGCCGGTGCGCCAAGGCTCAAGGCGCCGGGCCGGCCAGCGAGGAAGCGGTGATAGAGCCAGGCTTGCAAGCCAGACAGCAAGGCAAAGCCAAAGCAGAAGGCGGAGGTCATCAACACCGACAGAACCACGCCAGTGTGAACGGTGCGCATGGAGGCATAGACCCAGGAAATACCCAGGCCAAACAGGCCGGCGCCAAAACACAGACCCAGCCAGAATGCCTGGCGATTAGTGCGCGCCTGGTGCACCACCCAGAAAAACCCGGCCATGCTCAACCAGGCCAGTGGCCACAAATAAAAGGGCGCTAACGCTAGTGGCAGTAACAGACCAAAACACAGAGCCAATAAGGGTAAAACACGCGGATGAGTGGCGGTTTTTATCAGGCCAGCGAAGCGGGGGGCGGACGGCATGGCGGCTCCTAAACCGCGAAACGAGGCCCGCATCATGCCCTGAGCCGAGGGCGTTTTAAAGTCGCTGTTGTTGGAAGCTGGCTTGGTTAATCGGTCGCTTGATGTTGGTCATTAATCTTACCCAGGCACCGTGCTAGTCTGGCCGCTCACTGCGCTATTCAGGGAATTCGAATGAAGCCATTGTTGTTAAGGTTGTTAACGTTGCTGGGAACGCTGATCGCTTTGTCTGTCCAGGCAGAAGACAGTCCCAGCGCCACCGAATTGCTGGAACGCATGGACACCCTTTACCAGCAGAATTCCGCTCACGCCATTATGACCATGACGGTGGTGACGCCGGATTACCAACGCACCATGCAATTGGAAAGCTGGTCGCTGGGTTTGGACTATGCGCTGGTAAAGGTGCTCGAACCCGTCCGCGAGCGCGGCGTGGCGACCTTGCAGCGCGATACCGAAATGTGGAATTTCCTGCCCAAGATCAACAAGGTGGTGAAGGTGCCGCCATCGATGATGATGGGTTCCTGGATGGGCTCGGATTTCACCAACGACGACCTGATGCGCGACACCTCCTGGTCCGAAGAATACGACGTCTCTCTCAGTGAAACCGCTGACACCTACGAGCTGCAATTAACGCCCTTCGAGAACACCGTCACCGTCTGGGGTGGCATGACGTTGAGCATCGACAAAGCCAGCCTGCTGCCGCTGCAACAACGCTATTTCGATGAAGATGGCGAGCAGATGCGCGTTATGACCTTCTCTAATGTCACCGATTTTAACGGTACCGCCTTACCCGCCACGATGACGCTGACGCCACTCAATAAAGACGGCCAGTACACCGAAGTTGAGTATCAACAGCTCGACTTTAACGTCGATCTCGACGACGGCTTCTTCACGCTGCAAAACCTGCGGCGACGCAATTAGGAGACTGCTGTGCTGATGCTCAAACTGGCACTGCGCAACATCCTGCGTAGCCGCCGCCGTACGATCTTGACGTTACTGAGCCTGGGCGGCGGTTATTTGCTGACCGCGCTGCAACTGTCGGTCACCGAAGGCAGTTACGATCAGATGCTCAGCACCTACACCCGTGACACCACCGGCCACGTGCAGATCACCGCCGAAGGCTATGTGGAGACGCCGCGTCTGTACGACAGCCTGAGCGTTAGCGAATCCGATCTGGATGAACTGACAACTCAGCCCGGCGTGGTCGCAGTCACGCCGCGCATCGAAAGCAGTGCGCTGGCCTATGGCGAGACTAAGAGTTTTCCGGTGGAAGTGGTCGGTATCGATCCGCAGCGCGAAGCCGCGGTGTCTTTTCTGGCCGACAAGGTCAAAGCCGGAACCTACCTGACTGCCCAGCCCGATGCCGAGGGTTATTTTTCCGCCATGATCGGCGCTCAGGTGGCGCGGCAATTAGCGCTGGGTGTCGGTGATGAACTGGTGCTGGTGTCCCAGGGTGCCGATGGTTCTTTGGCGAATCATCTGTACCGCATCAGCGCCCTTATCGGCAGCATCGACAGCGCCGAATCCCGGCGGGTAATGCTGCCGCTGCGCGCCGCCCAGCAGTTCTACGCCATGCCCGGCAAAGCGCACCGCTTGATTGTGCTTGGCAATGATTACCGGCGCGCGCCGCAACTGGCCGAGCAACTCGACGGCTGGGCCAGGCAACACTGGCGCGAGGCTGTCGAAGTCAGTTCCTGGCAGGTGGTCGCAGCCGATTTTTATCGCACCATGGAAGCCGATAAATCCGGAGGCCAGGTGACCATGGTGATTTTGATTTTCCTGGTCTGCGTCGGTGTACTGAACACTATTTTGATGTCGGTGATGGAGCGCACCGGCGAATTCGGTGTACTCAAAGCCATCGGCACCTCGCCGGGCCGGTTGTTCCGGCTGATCATGCTCGAAGCCGGATTACTCGCCGTCATCGCCTGCCTGCTGGCGTTGATTTTGTTGTTGCCGATCAACGCCTGGTTTAGCTGGGTCGGTCTGGACATCGAACCGATCGAATTTTCCGGCGTGCTGTTTACCCGCTACGCCGGCCAGATGTCGTTTTATGTCTTTGCGCAACCGGCGCTGCTGATCGTTTTGGCTACTTTGATCGTGGCGCTGTGGCCGGCCTGGCGCGCAGCGCGTCTGGTTCCGGTGGAGGCGATGCGACGCTTATGAACTGGCAACTGGCACTGCGTAATCTGGCGCGTAACCGGCGGCGCACCCTGTTAACGGGGATGATCATCAGCCTCAGTCTGGCGGCGCTGGTGCTGACCGATGGCGTCATTTCCGCAATGACCGACACCATGGTGCGCTCGGCGACGCGTCTCTATGGCGGCGATGCGCAAATTCACCAGCGTGACTATCTGGCCGCGCGCGATGAACAATTCACCTTTGGCGAAGTGGCTGAGCTACTGAACCAGCTCGACCAGAGCGAACTGGTCGAAGCCGCTACGCCGCGTGCGCTGGCGTTTGGCATGGTATCGAGCTCGGCGAGCAACCGGGCGGTGCAGGTGATGGGCATCGACCCCCAGCGTGAAGCGCAGGTGTCGAAGCTGGAAAGCGTGGTGGTCGAAGGCGACTATCTCGACGCCGCTGGTAGTGAAACCCAATTGTTAATCGGCTGGCGGCTGGCGCAATTGCTGGAAGCGGAACTGGGTGACCGCATCGTGCTGTCGCTGCACAACCAGATCGATGAAACCGCCGAGCAACAGCTGTTTCGCGTCTCCGGCATCTTCCGTTTTAACGCCCGTGAACTCGACGAAAACGCCGCCTTTATTCTGTTACCGCGCGCTCAGCAAATGCTCGGCATTGGCAACAGCGTGCATGAGCTGGCGTTCAATCTGCGTCAGGCATCGCTCGCCGGCCAAGCGGATTTGCCGCTCTTCGCGGAACTCAGCAATGCCGACCGCGTCGCCGAAGGCTGGCCGCAATTAATGCCGCAACTCGATGGCATGTTGCAGATGACGCGCTATTCGACGGTCATCGTCGGCATCATTTTATTTGTGCTGGCCGCATTGGGCGTGATCAACGGCCTCTTTATGTCGATCTACGAACGGACCTGGGAATTCGGTGTGCTGCTCGCCATCGGTACGCGCCGATCCAGTCTCTTTGGTTTGATTCTGAGCGAAGGTCTGTTGCTCGGTATCGGCGCCATTGTCATTGGTCTGTTGGTCGGCGTGGTGGTTACGGTTTTGGTGGCGCAGATCGGCATCGATTACGGCGGCATGGAAGTGGCCGGCGTGGCGCTGAACGAAGTGATTCGGCCACAGTTACAGCTCAGCCAATTGATCATTTTGCCGGTCTGGGTATTGGCGTTAACGCTGCTCGCCTGCCTCTATCCGGCGGCGCACGCGGCACGCATTGTGCCGGCCCAGGCGCTGCATAAAAGCTTATAGCATCGGGAGTAAACCGCATGACGACGGTGATTGAAACCAAAGGATTGAGCCGGCATTACGGCAGCGGCGATACGCTGGTCAAGGCGCTCGATGCGGTCGATCTGCGCATCGAAGCGGGCGAGTTTACTGCCATTGTCGGGCCTTCGGGTTCTGGCAAATCGACGCTGTTGCAATTGATCGGCGGGCTCGATCATCCCAGCGAAGGTGAGGTGCATCTGGCCGGTCAGCCGATTTCCAGTTACAGCGGCCGGCAGCTGTCGGATTTTCGTCGCGATCATATCGGTTTTATTTTTCAGGCCTACAACCTGATTCCGGTGTTGAGCGCTGCGGAAAACTGCGAATACATCATGCTGTTGCAAGGCATCAAAGCCGAGGAACGCCAGCAGCGGGTGGCGGCTATGCTGCAGCAGGTTGGTTTGGCCGGACGTGAAGATCGGCGGCCATCGCAGCTTTCTGGTGGTCAGCAACAAAGAGTGGCGGTGGCGCGGGCCATGGTCAGTCAACCTGATATTATTCTCGCCGATGAACCCACCGCTAATCTCGATTCACAAACCGGCATGGACCTGCTCGATATGATGGTTGACCTGAACCAGCGCGATGGCATGACCTTCGTGTTCTCCACCCACGACCCGAAAATAATGGATCGGGCGCGGCGCTTAATTTATCTGCGCGATGGCGTGGTCGAACGGGAGGAGCGACGTGATTGATCGCCGCTTCGTCGTTGTTTTATTCAGTTGCTTGCCGTTGTCGGTGTTCGCGGCCAAGGATGTCTGGCTGGATCTTGGCGCTGGTTTTGATCAGCAATGGCAGAACGGTTCCGGCGAGGATGCCAGCGTGCAATCGCTCGACGCGCGTTTTAATACCATCTGGCATCCGCAGGCACCGCTCGAATTCGGTCTGCAATACGGCCTGGAACAACGCGCTTTTCTCGCCGGCAGTGCGACCGATACCGAACCGACCACGGCCGATTTTCGCGTCGCCGATCTCGACGCAGCCTTAGTCGAAGACGATGACGTCGCCCTCTATCAAAATCTCGATCGACTCTACGGCCAGTGGTTCAGCCCGGTCGGCGATATCACCCTCGGCCGTCAGGCCATTGGTTTTGGTCTGGCGAAACGCTTCTCGCCAGTCGATGTGGTGCAACCGGCCGGGTTGCGCGCCACTGAGCGCCGCTACCGACCCGGTGTCGATGCTGCGCGTTGGCTGATACCGGCCGGTGCGGTCAGTGAAATCGATCTGGGTTGGGTGTTTGGCGATGACGAACTGCTGTTCGCGCGCGGCTACAGCCAGGCCGGTTCAACCTCGTTGGAGTTCACGGCGCTGACTTTGAACCAGGAGCAACAGCTGTACGGTTTCGGTGCCCAAGGCTCATACAAATACTGGGGCTTATGGCAGGAAACGGCCTGGCTGACCGATGACGATGAAGAGGGTTTGCGCCTGACGCTCGGTTTCGATCAACAGCTTTGGCGCGATATTTATCTGCAATTTGAATATCACTTCAATGGCCTCGGTGTCGACGACAGCGACGATTACAGCGAGCAGGCCAACAGCGATTTTTACCGCAGCGGCCTGGTGTTGCCCCTGGCGCGGCATTACTCAAGCCTGCAGTTGGTTGGTTCGCTGGGTGCGCTCTATCAGTTCCAGTTGGGCACCGAAACCAATGGTAACGACGGCTCGCAATTATCGACGGCCAGTCTGGTGCGCAGCCTGGGTGACAATACCGAATTAACCCTGGCGTTGACGCTGCCGGTCGAACGCAAAGGGATCAATTCGAATAGCAGCACAGAATTCGGAGTGTATCCGACGGTGTTTTCAGTAAACTGGTCCACCGTTTTCTAGTCACCATTTTGGATGGGTTATGTTTAAGGATTGGGAAGCCGCACCGGCTGGGACGACGCTGTCGCTGACTGAAGTGCTCGACCAACTGCGTTACAACGACGCTGGCCTGGTACCGGCCATCGCTCAACAGCACGACAGTGGCGAGGTGCTGATGCTCGCCTGGATGAACCGCGCCAGCATTGAGGAAAGTCTGCAAACCGGCCAGGTCTGTTACTGGTCGCGCTCGCGTCAGACCTATTGGCGCAAGGGCGAATCTTCCGGTCACCGTCAGCATTTGCGCGAATTGCGCATCGACTGCGACGGTGATGCGATTTTGCTGCTGGTCGATCAGCAAGGCCCTGCCTGCCATACCGATCGTCGCGATTGCTTCTATATTACTGCCGATGCTCAGGGTGCGCGCATCCTGACTGATCCGGCCTCGGGTCGTTAACGCTTTTTAAACGCCTGCCGCGTTGCTGAGGAGTTCTGATGTCTGCCATTGATGCCGGTCGGCTGTTATTGCTGTCCACACTCTGGGGTGTGTCGTTTTTGTTTATGCGCATCGCCGCGCCGGAATTCGGTGCGGTGTCGTTGATTTTTATCCGCATGAGTGTGGCTGCGTTGGTGTTGCTGCCGCTGTTTACGGTGCGTCGTTACCGTGAATTATTTGTGCAGCATGTCGGCCGCTTAGCGGTGCTGTCGCTGACCAATCATGTCATTCCTTTCAGCTTGCTGGCCTGGGCCACGCTCAGTCTGGAAGCCGGTTTTACCTCTCTGATCAACGCCACCACACCGCTCTTTACCGCCTTGCTGGGCGCGGCGCTGTTCGCCACGCCGGTGCAGAAACAGCAGTATCTGGGTTTGGCGATTGCCTTCGTTGGCGTCTATGTGTTGTCGGCAAATCGGCTGGATTTTTCCACCGGTGGCGATGGCTGGTCGATTCTGGCGGCGCTGGCTGCGACCTTCAGTTACGGCATTGCCGGTAACTTCTCCAAGGCGCGCCTGTCGCATCTGCCGGCGCAAGTAGTGGCCAGCGGCTCGACGCTGATGTCGGCGCTGATTTTGCTGATTCCCGGTGTCTTGCTGTGGCCGGAAACCGCACCGTCGATGGTGGCCTGGGGCAATGTGCTGGCGCTGGCGGTGTTCAGTACCGCTCTGGCGTTCTTCTTCTATTTCCAACTGCTGGCCAGTGCCGGTGCCACAGCGACTTCGACGGTCACCTTCCTGGTGCCGGTCAGTGCGCTGGCCTGGGGCTATCTGATTCTGGGTGAGGTGCTCAGCGTGCAGGTCTTGGTGGGCATGGCCATCACCCTGGTGGGGACGGCCATTACCACTCGCCTGCTGCGCTTGCGAGCGCCGAAAGCGCCGGTCGTTTAACGACCGACGTACTCGGCGCGCGGCCGGATCAGGCGCGGGTCCTGATTGAATTCCTGGTAATGCGATACCCAGCCGAAGACGCGGCTGGCGGCAAACAAGGAGGTGAAATACTGCTCCGGAATGCCCAGCGCCAGGTAGACCGCGCCTTTGTAGAATTCCAGATTGGCGTAGATTTCCTTGCCCTTGTCGGCAAACACCGCCTGGCAACTGTCTTCGACGGCGACCAGCGTTTCCATCAGACCTTCCCACTCGGTACCCGCGCAGAATTTGCGCGCCATCGGTTTTAAGATGGCCGCGCGCGGGTCCAGCGCTTTGTATTCGCGGTGCCCCATGCCCATGATTTTGATCTTCTTATCCATGGCATCGCGCACCCAGGCGTCGGCTTTATCGGCCGAGCCAATCTCTTTAGCCATCATCACCGCTGCTTCGTCGGCACCGCCATGCAGCGGGCCAGACAGGGCGCCCAGACTGCCCGCCAGACTCGCCGCCAGACGCGCCTGAGTACTGGCAACCACGCGACCGGCGAAGGTGCCGGCGTTGTAGCTGTGATCGAGCTGCAGAATCTGGGTGGTGTTCAGCGCCTGGAGTGCTTCGGCCGAGGGGGCGCTGCGGTTGATGCCATAGAGCAGCTTTTCCAGAAAGCCGAGATCCTTGGGCAGCGCAAAGACGGTGCCCTGAGTACCCAGGTTATGCCAGACGCGGACTGCCGCGTTGAGTCGCGCGCCGAGCACCATGCCGGGTACAAAATCCGCATTCAGCCAGGCCGGGGCAGGGTGGTGCGGCTGGTCGCTGTGTAACGGCATCAGCGCCTGCAATACCGTCATCGGATGGGTATCGCGTGACAGTTGCTCCAGTACCCGTGTTTCAATAGCCCCCAGTTCGGCTTCGCCGGCGAGCCATAAATCCAGTTCGCGGCAGGCGTCGGCGCTGATCCATTCGCCGCTCATCAGCCACATCACCACGGCCGCAAAATCGCGCTCGACCAGCTGTTCGATGGTTTCGCCGCGATAGGTCAGGCGGCCAATCTCGCCTTCTACATTCGACAGCACTGTTTGACCGACGATAACGCCTTCCAGACCTGCATTAATGTCGTTGCTCATGACAGCCTCCTCTCTTTGAATTCGGGGATTCGGGGTTTTCGGATGGCGCTATTAAAGGGCCACAACCGTTGTTAATCTAATTAAACTTAATAAATTGATGATCAGTCAGGCTTATCATGAGATTGGAAAGCAGTGAGATGCGCATCTTCCACGCGGTCGCCCGTTTTGGCGGCTTTCGGGCCGCAGCGGCGGACGTCAGTCTGAGTCAGTCAGCGGTCAGCCAGGCGATCAAACAGCTGGAAACCAAGCTCGACCAGGCGCTGGTGGTGCGCGACCGGCCGATTCGTCTGACCCGCGCCGGCCGCCGTCTATACCGCTATGTCGACGATCAGCTGCAGCGCGAACACGCCTTGCTCGCAGAAATGGAGCGGCTGGCGCACGGCCGCGACCAACAATTGAGCGTTGGCATCGACAGCACCACCAACCGTTTTGCCGGTGCCGATCTCATCGCGGTACTGGCCGGGCGTTGGCCGGAAGCGCGGTTGCGGCTGGTGGAACAGCCGTCGCGCGCCATCGTCGCGGCGGTGCTCAGCGGTGAGGTGGAGTTGGGGCTGGGTCCGTTTCAGACGCGCATGGATCGCTTCGAATGCTGGCCGCTCTATGAAGAAGAACGGCTGCTGATGATCAGCCCGACGCATCCGTTGCACCGGCCGCGCATGTCGCTGGCCGATCTTGAGCGCATTCCGCTGGTGGTGTCGTCGCTGGATGAGCCGGACCAGCGGCCTTATCAGGATAAATTGCGCGATCGCTTCCGGATGATCTGGCAGATCAGCAGTCTCAACGTGCGGCTGGATTTGATCGATCGCGGTCTGGCGGTGGGGTATCTCAGTACCGAAATGGCGCGGCAGCTACCGCGTATCCGCCATTTCCGCGCGCTGCGGGAATTTGAATTCGCCCGTATTGAGCGTCAGGTTGGCCTGTTCCATCGCCGAGATCGCGACCCTTCCGCGCTGGCGCGCGATTTTATTGCCTTGTGCGAGCAGCGCTTGGCGGGCGCCCAGGGTTATTCCAGACGCAGCTGATCGAGGTGGATGCGGCTCGGTTGTTCCAGATCGACAGCGAAGATTTCCACCCGGGCAATGTCGCTTAAGTTGAGCAACTGTTCAGCTTTGGAATCCTGCGGCGGGTGCAATGGAATCTGCACCAGATTCCAGCCGAATTCGACGATAAAACTCTCGTTGAAGCGTTGCCCAAAGGCGACATTGCTGTCGAGACTGTTGTGGTCGTCGATGCGCACCGTCAGCGTTAAGGGCGTGAGTTTGGGGTTATAGACCGCCATCGACAGGCGGCTGTAGGCGGACCAGTCACGCGGCGGCGTAATCATGCGCGCGCTCTGGTATTCACCCGGTTCCAGCTCCACCGCCAAACTGCGATGGCCTTGCCAGGCGCGTTCCTCACTGAGGCTGACCGCGCCTTGCCACCAGTCGAGTTCGTAATCGGTTTCGAAGCTGCCCAGGCGCGGCAGTTGAGCGTCGAGCCGATAGATGGTCAGCGCTGCCAGCAGCACCAGACTGAGCTGATGCGCGAACAGCCCAGTGGCGATGACGCGGCCGGTCCATACCTGAGGCGTGCCTTTGTTGAGCCAGAAAATACCCAGCCAGGCACCGACCAGATTGCGCTCGATATCGCTCCAGTCCTGTTGATGACCGACGTCGTAGCGCAGGTATTCGAGCATGATACTGAGGATAAAAACGGCCAGGCTGATCGCCAGCCAGTGCGGCCAGGTGCGCATGTCCAGACGGGAGCGCAAAGCGGTGATGGCCAGCGCAAAATAGATGATATGGCCCAAATCCCAAAGCGCACGGTCGAGCGCGGCGTCACGGCTGAGCGGGCCTTCCATAAACAGAAACGGCAGGCCGATCAGCAACAGGGCGGTAAGCCCCCACTTGTTGATCCAGGAGAAGAGGGACATCGAGGCTTGGTTCAGGTCGTATACGAAGGCGCCACTATGCCTGTCGAGTCTTGTGTTGTACACCGACGGCCTTGCCTTAAACCGGCGCTGGTCACAGCGAAAATACTGTATAAATAGACAGTATTTGATGGCAATATTGGCACCAGACTTACCAGCAATAATCCAGCAAGAGCCCAATACCATGTCTGCTGATCATCGCATTAAAACCCGTGGTACCGGTGCCCAGCCGGCCAATCGTTATCAGCCCCAGCGCATCGAGGCGGCCAGCGATGACTGGCCGCTGGACCCGGATGATGACCTTACGCCAGACAGCCTGGCCACCCAGGTCGACGATGAAAAGGTGCGTACCATCATCAGCACCAATCAATCGCCCGATGTGCCTTTCGAGCAGTCGATTAATCCCTATCGGGGTTGCGAGCATGGCTGCATCTATTGCTTTGCCCGGCCGACGCACGCCTACTGGGATTTCTCGCCCGGACTTGATTTCGAAACCCGGCTGATCGCCAAAACCGGCGCTGCCGACCGCCTGCGCGAAGCGCTCGATAAGCCCAATTACCGCTGCAAGCCGATTGCGCTGGGCATGAATACCGATGCTTATCAGCCGTTGGAAAAACAGCGCCGCATCACCCGCGAACTGCTGGAAGTGATGCGCGACTATCGCCACCCGGTATCGATCATCACCAAGGGCGGGCTGATTCTGCGCGATCTGGATTTGCTGGCTGAGCTCGCGGCCGATGGCTTGTGCAGCGTCAGTGTCAGCCTGACTACTTTGGATAACGATTTAAAACGTCGACTGGAACCGCGCGCCGCCTCGCCGGCAACGCGTTTAAAAGTAGTACGCGAACTGACCGCCGTCGGCGTACCCACCAGTGTGCTGCTGGCGCCGATGATTCCCTTTATCAACGATGCCGAAATGGAAGCACTGCTGGAAGCCGCCGCAGGTGCTGGCGCCAGACAAGCCGGCTGGATACTGCTGCGCTTACCGTTGGAAATCGCTGAATTATTCGAAGACTGGTTGCAGCGCCATTACCCGGACCGGGCTGAGCATGTGATGGCGCGTATTCGGGATTTACGCGGCGGCAAGCTGTACCAGAGTGAGTTTGGCAAGCGCATGCGCGGCCAGGGTGTTTACGCCGACTTGCTCAGTCAGCGCTTTAAACGCGCCTGTCGTCAGTTGGGGTTGAACCAGACCGAGCCGCCAGCACTGCGCACCGATTATTTCCGGCGCTGGGGCGGTGGGCAGCTCGACCTGATCTGAACCGGCGATCAGGCGCCGATGGCGAGAAACCCTTTGACCACCGCCGGAATATCACCTTCCTTCATGCCCGCCACATTCATGCGGCCACCGCCGACAAGGTAGATGCCGTGGTCGTTGCGCAAGGCTTCGATCTGGTCGTTGCTCAGGCCGGTCACCGAAAACATGCCACGGTGTTCGCTGAAGTAATCGAAGCGCTGGCTGTCGCTGTGCTCACGGAAAGTCAGGGTGAGTTGCTCGCGCAGTCGTTTGATGCGCTGGTTCATGCTCGCCAGTTCGCTCAGCCATTCGGCTTTCAAAGCTTCGTTGCCGAGGATGTTGGCGACGATATCGGCACCGTGATCCGGCGGCATGGAGTAGGTGCCGCGCGCCAGTTCCAGCGCCCGGCCGCGTGCCTTGGCGGTGGCTTCCTGGCTGTCGGCGATGATGATGGCGGCGCCGGTGCGTTCACGGTAAAGGCCAAAATTCTTCGAGCAGGAGGTCGAGATCAATAACTGCGGTACTGCATCAGCGAGCAGACGCATCCCGGCGGCGTCTTCCATCAAACCATCGCCAAAGCCCTGGTAGGCGATATCGACAAAAGGCAGAAAGCCATTGCGTACGGCCAGATCGGCAATTTCGCGCCAGGCTTCCAGGCTGATGTCACCGCCGGTCGGATTGTGGCAGCAACCGTGTAACAGCAGCACATCGTCCTGACCGAGTTTGGCGATTTGCGTCAGCATGGCCGCTTCATCGACGGCCTTGGTCTCGGTATTAAAGAACGGATATTCGCGCACGCTCAGACCGGCGGCTTCCATAATCGGTTGATGGTTGGCGTAGCTGGGACGGCTGATCCAGACAGTGGTGTTGGGTTTAATGCTGGCAATCAGGTCGGCCAGCATACGCAGCGCGCCACTGGCGCCGGGGGTCTGAATGGCGCTGGCGCGATCGTAGGCCGCGGTGCCAGACAACAACAGATCGGTGATCGCCTGATTAAACGTCTCATTACCGGCCAGGCCAATATAGGCCTTGGTTGGCTGGGTTTCCGCCTGCGTCAGCATGGCTTTGCGCACCGCGCTCATGATCGGCGTAACACCTTCGCTGTTGCGATACACCCCAATACCCAGGTCGATTTTGTCAGGGCGGGGGTCTTCTTTAAAGACGGCACTGAGCGACAGAATGGGATCGGCTTTGGGGGTGGCCAGCGAACTGAACATGAAGATCTCCGTGAATGACACCGTGAGCGGAGCCGCAAGGATACCCCCAGACGCAACGTGATTCGATGCCTGGCTGAAAAATCCCCGCGGTGGCCGTACAATGCCGCCCAAAGCAAGACAACTGGACATTATGAAATCGATAAACCGCGACACCCTTGAAGATTGGCTGGCCGAACACGGCATCCGTTATTACCTCTGCCAGGACTGCGATGGCCTGCATCTGAGCGATACCGAAGAGAATCTCGGCGTACTGGAAAGCCGGCTGTTGCTGGAAAGCGGCCTGGTGATTGTTTCAACTGAATTGTCGGTGCGCCCCTCAGCCGTGTTGCCGCTGCACGGTTCGATGCAGCTGATTAATTTCGACAATCCGCTGGTCAAGGTCGGCCTGAGTTTGTACGACGACGATGTACCGCGTTTGGTGATCAGCGGCGCTTTACCCACCAAGGGCCTGGAAGCCGACTACTTTATTCACTATCTGGAGCAGGTACTCAGCGCCACTCAACTGGTGCTGGACCACGCTACCCAGATGGATGTGCTGCTCGACGATATGGAACTGGACGCGCCCGATGGTGACGCCCTGCACTGAGCCATCAATTTGAGGTGACGTTAAACCATGACCGCCGCTGCTTTTGTGATCGACCAATGGGATTTCAGCACCACCCCGGCACAACGCCAGAGTGAGTTGCCGGCCAACCTGAACGGTCGTTGGGTGCATTGTCAGCGCGATGCACCTGAGCTGGTGCCCTGGCTCGATGAATTGGGTATTCAAAACGGCGTGCAGCAGGCGTTATTGGCGGAAGATACCCGGCCGCGGTTTGAGATCGTCGGTGATGGTTTTTTGTTGAACCTGCGCGGCGTCAATCTCAACCCCGGCGCTGAGCCGGATGACATGCTGTCGCTGCGGTTTTTGTGGCATGGCGGCGGTCTGATTACGCTGCGCAAGCATTCGTTCAAAGCGGTGGCCTCGGTACGCGAGCGCTTGGCGGCGGGCGATGGCCCGGCCAATCTGGGCAATCTGCTGACGACGCTGGTGGCGGCGCTGAACAGCCGCATTGATGAAGTACTGGATGCGCAGGAAGCCGAGCTGGTGGTGCTCGAAGACGAAAGTTCCGGCCCGAACCCGCAAGAACATCTGGCCAAGCTGACGCAACTGCATCGACGTTTATTGCGTCTGCATCGGTTTATTCGGCCACAAGTGGGCGCGTTAAATGAGTTTGTCAGCGAAGCCGAAACCTGGTTATCGCATAAGGATCGACTGGGGCTGTCGAACCAGCGCGATACCACTCAGCGCATTCTGGAAAATATCGAAATGCTGCTGCAGCAAGTGCAATTGATTCGCGACGAACTGCAGCAGAATCTGGCCGAACGGATGAACCGCAATACTTATTGGTTGTCGGTCACCGCCGGGGTGTTTTTGCCGCTGAGTTTTCTCACCGGCTTGTTCGGCATCAACGTCGGCGGCATGCCCGGCGTGGAATCCAGCACGGCTTTCTGGATTGTCTGCGGCGCACTCAGCACCATAGCGGTGGTTGAGTTTTTACTGCTGCGCCGCTTACGTTTCTGGTAGTTTTCTCAGTCCGCCTTGGGCGCGGAATTGTAGTGATGCACATCGCGTTGCGGGAACGGAATGGTCAGGCCGGCCGCCTCAATTTCGTCTTTCACGATGCGCTGCATATCCCACCACAACGGCCAGTAATCATCGACCGTCGCCCAGGCGCGAATTTGTAAGTTCACCGACGAATCACCCAGCGATTGCACCATAATCTGCGGTTGCGGGTCGGGCAGAAAACGCGGTTCGGCATCGACGATTTTGCGTAACGCAGCGAAACCGGCGTTGAGGTCGTCGTCGTACGCCACGCCGACGACAACATCCATACGACGGGTGCCATTGCGCGTCGAATTCTGAATGGTCGCGCCCCAGACATTGGAGTTCGGTGCCGACACATACTGACCGTCGGGCGTGATCAAAATGGTGTTGAACAGAGTGATTTCTTCGACGGTGCCACTGGTGCTGTTGAAGCTGATGTAATCGCCGGTGCGAAAGGGGCGCAGCATCAGCATCATAATGCCGGCGGCGATATTGCTCAGGGTATCTTTCAGCGCCAGGCCAACCGCAAGACCGGCGGCGCCGAGCAGCGCGACGATGGAGTTGGTGTTGACGCCAAAGATATCGAGCACAATAACGACGGCGATAACGTACACCGAATAACCCACCATGCCGGCAAAAATCGGCACCAGCATGGGGTCGAGTCGGGCAAAGCGTTTGGAGTTTTTAGTGACCGACGACTTCAGCGTGCGCGACAAAATGCCGGCAACGATAAACACCAGCAATACCAGAATGATCTGATAGCCGACACGTATCATCAACGGTGCGTGACTGTTCCAAAAATCAATAATCCAATCGATCAAAACGATCTCCTTAACGACATGGATTTAAGCGGGTAAACGTTTCGACAGCAACAGGCCCAAGCCTGCACTGCCTAATAACAGCGCGCACAGACGGTTGAAGGCGCGTTGCCAGCCGGGCTTGCCCAAGCCTTTATCGAGCAGACGACCGGCGCTGGCATAGAGCGCAATCGCCAGCCATTCGAGCAACAGAAAACAACTGCCAAGTGCAAAAAACTGCCAACCGATGGCCGCTGACGGATCGACAAACTGCGGCAAAAAAGCGGTGAAAATCAGAATGGCTTTGGGGTTACCGGCGGCGAGCAGAAATTCCTGGCGAGCTAGGGCAGTCAAGCTGAGTGCGGCCGTTGAATTCACCGCATCAAGGTTGTGGTCGCTGCGCCACATCTGCACGGCCAGCCAGAATAAATAGAGCGCACCGCCGACTTTAAGCAGCGTAAAAAACAGTTCCGAAGCGTAGAGCAAGGTGGCGAGGCCGGAGGCGGCCAGAGTGATCATCACCGCAAAGGCACTGAGCCGACCGAGACCCGCCAGACAAGCGTGGCTCCAGCCATAGCGTTTGGCGTTGCTCAGCGCCATCAGATTATTGGGGCCGGGCGTCATATTCAGCGCGAAACAGGCGGGTATAAACCAGGCGAGTGTCAGCCAGGACATGGCATCCTCTTGTTATATTAACAGTGAGTATAGTCAGCGAAGGCTTTGAGCATAGCTGGCTTTGTCTCGGTGTTGAATGAACCAGCAGCTTACGTTCTTGTCTGGCAGATGGATGACTCAGGCGTGCTGCACTTCGCCCTGAGTCAGGCCATCGAGAATACTGCAGTGTGAGGACGCATCGCCGGGGCATTGACTGACCCAGTCGGACAGCTGGGCTTTCATCTGCTGCAACTGCTCGATTTTGGCATCGACCTCCACCAGGTGCTGCTCGGCGATGGCACGCACCTGCGCACTGGCGCGGTTGGGATCGCGCTGCAATGCCAGCAGATCGGCGCATTCATCGAGCGAAAACCCGAGCAGTCGGGCGCGCTGCAAAAACTGCAGTCGTTCTATGTCATCGTTGTGGTAATGCCGATAACCATTGGCGGCACGTTGCGAACTGATCAGGCCTCGGCTTTCGTAATAACGGATGGTGCGTGCCGGCAGGCCACTGGCCTTGGACGCTTGTTTGATCTGCATCACAGCCTCCTGTTGTCGTGGTGGGGCATTATCAACCTTCCCATAATGCTAAGGTCAAGCCTTGTTGTTCCATGGCTGATCCCAACTATAGTCACTACCGACCCTCGATATAAGGAGACGCAGATGGCCGACCAAGAACTTCGCAGTCTGATGGAGCGCCTGCGCGCGACCATGGATGAATCCGAAGTCAGCGAGCAGCAACGCGCTATGCTGGAGAAACTGGAATACCACCTGCATAACGAAGGCGAACCGGACCCGGAAGAGCCCAGTCTGCGTGAATCGGTTGAGGTGTTGATCGAAGATTTGAGCGTCGAACACCCGCGCAGCGCCTCGGTAGCGCGCAGTATTCTGGAGGCGCTGGCGTCGATGGGTATTTAGCGATTGCCCGCGCCGCGTCCCATAAAAAAGGCCATCCTCGGATGGCCTTTTTACGTCAGTTGCGACGACTTAACTGACTCAGACCAAGCGTCAGCATAAAGGCCAGCACCGCCGCGACGACGATGGTCGGCCCGCTCGGTGCGTCGGCGAACCAGCTGGCGGTCAGACCCAACCAGACCGCAGCCAGACCGAGCACTGCCGCGCCAATGGCCATTTGCTCGGGAGTGCGCGCCAGCCAGCGAGTGGCGGCGGCGGGAATAATCAGCAGGGCGGTGATCAGCAGAATGCCGACGATCTTCATGGCGACTGCGATCACCAGCGCAATCAACACCAGATAGAGCACGCGCAACCAGTCGGTGGCGATGCCTTCGGCGCGGGCCAGATCTTCATTGACCGTCGCCGCCAGCAAGGGCCGCCAGGCCAGAGCAATGACCGGCAAGGCCAGGGCAACAATCACCCAGACCACCACCACATCGCCGCCGTTTACGGCGAGCAGATCGCCGAACAACAGACCGCTCAAATCCATGCGCACCGTCGGCGAAAATGCCAGCACCAACATGCCGATGGCGAGTGAACCGTGCGACATAATACCGAGCAAGGTATCGGCCGGCAGTCGGCGTTGGCGCTGTAACACAAACAACAGCAAGGCGAGCGCTGTGGTGACCAGCGCAATACCGACAGTCAGATTCAGGTTCAGTACCACCGCCAGCGTCACACCGAGCAAACCCGAGTGCGCCATGGTGTCGCCGAAATAGGCCATGCGTCGCCACACCATCAACGAACCCAGCGGGCCGGCGACCAGGGCGATGCCACTGCCGGCGAGCAATGCCGGCCACAACAGATCAATCATGGCTGTGACCTCCCTGATGGGCGAGGTCGTGTTCGTGGTCGTGGTGGTGGCTGTAAAACGCCAGCGCATCGGCCTGATGCGGGCCGAATAAAGAGGTGAAGGTCGGTTCCTGAGTGATGCTTTCCGGTGTACCCGAACAACACAGATGACCGTTCAGGCAGAGCACCTCATCGGTGGCGGCCATCACCAAATGCAAATCGTGCGACACCATCAAGACCGCGTAGCCGCGCTCATCGCGCAGCCGTTGGATCAGTTTATAGAGCGCGACTTCGCCGCTGAAATCGACGCCCTGAACGGGTTCGTCCAGCACCAGCAAATCGGGTTGCTTAAGCAGCGCCCGCGCCAGCATCACGCGCTGGAATTCGCCACCACTGAGCTGCTGCACCGGGCGGTCGATCAGGTGTGCGACTTCCGTTAACGCCAGCGCTTCGCTCACCTGGTCGCGGCTGGCGCGGTGGGTCAGCGTCATCAACCGATGCACCGCCAGCGGCAGGCTGTCGTCGATGGGCACGCGCTGCGGCATATAGCCGATGCTCAGGTTGGCTTTGCTGTAGAATTCGCCGTCGGTGATTTTATGAACCCCGAGCAGGGCTTTGATCAACGTCGATTTGCCGGCGCCGTTGGGGCCGATCAGGGTGACAATCTTGCCGGCATCGATACGGATATCGACACCGCTGATGATGCTTTTTCCGCCGAGCCGGACGCCCAGTTGGCGGCCTTCAATCAGCCGAGAGCTTGGTTGTGACACAAAGCGTCCTTATTAAGGGCGGTACCTGTTGAACCGGTTCAGGGCCGTCGCAGTAGAAGTGAACGTTGGTGCGATATGTTACTGTATATCACCCAGCCTGTTAATGTCCCTGTCCCTTTGGAGTACGCATGACCATTGCTTTCCGGCGCCTTTTGTTAGTCGGCGCTGTCGTTCTTTTTTGGCCGTTGTCGGCGCTGTCGGCTCCCCATGTTGTGGTCTCACTCGCCCCGCTGCACAGCCTGGCAAGCGCCGTGACTGCAGGCATCAGCGAGCCGGCTTTGCTCTATGATCGGCAGCAGTCGCCACATGGGTCCGGTTTGTCGCCGGATCAACTGCGTACCCTCACCGAGGCTGATTTATTGGTCTGGGTCGGCCCGGAGCTGGAAACCGGACTGGCGCGTTTGGTTGCGCGCTTGCCTGCTAAAGCGGTGAACTGGCACTGGCACGATTATGACAGTGGTATGGTGCAATACACGCCGCGTGAAGCCTTGTTCGAAACCGCCGCCGGGGCTTTGCATGGCGATCATGACCATGGCGAACTGGACCCGCATTTCTGGCTCGATCCGCGCAATGCCGAGGTGTTCGTCATCGCTCTCGCCGACGAACTGGCACAGCTCGATCCGGCCAATGCCGACACCTACCGCGCCAATGCCGAACGCGAACAGCAGCGCCTGCAACAGCTCTATAGCGATCTGGATGCGCGCTTGGCGCCGGTGCGCGAACGGCCCTTTATCGTCTTTCACGACGGCTTTCAGTATTTCGAACGCGCCTTTGATTTGAACGCTCTGGGTGCGCTGGTGGTGACACCGGAAATTCCACCCGGGCCGCGCACCGTGGCGCAACTGGCGCAGCGCGCTAACGACGCCGGCGGTGTTTGCCTGTTGCACGAACCCCAATTCAGTTCGCGTTGGATGCAGCCGTTGTTGCAAGCAGTGCCCAATGGCCAGCTGTCGCAGATCGATCCGCTCGGCTCGACACTGGAACCGGGGCCTGATCTGTATGAACGTATCCTCACCGACCTGGCCGATAACCTGGCCAACTGTCTGGAGACTTTGCCATGAGCTTTGTTGCAATCCAGTCTGCGCCTCAGGGCGTGTTGTGGGACATGGACGGCGTACTGATCGACTCCGAACGCCTGGTGCGCGATGCCTTTGTCGAAGTGAATACCAATGGCGGCCCGGTACCGGATGCGTCGCGACGCTATCTGGAAACCATCGGCCTGAACCGCAGCGGCTTGATTGACTGGTTCAGCCAGTTTGTCGACAGCCAGGAGCTGGCCGAGTACTGGATTGACCAGACCCATTATGGTTTTCTCGAACGCGCCAAGACCGAACTGGAATTGAAGCCGGGTGTCGCCGCGGCGCTCGACCACATACGCAAGCTGGGCTTGCCACAGATGGTGGTGACCAGCACTCGCACCGAGGTGGCGCAAATGAAACTATCCAGCCTGGGTGTGCTGGACCGTTTTGATGGCGTGCTCGGTGGCGATCAGGTGAGCCGGGGCAAACCCCATCCGGAACCCTATCTGCGTGGCAGCGAAATCCTGGGTCTGGAACCGGGCAGGGCGCTGGCCGTGGAAGATTCCGCCAACGGCGTGCGTTCGGCACTGGCAGCGGGCTGTCATGTTTTGCACGTACCGGATTTGATCGCTACCGACCCCAGTTGGCACGGTCAGTTAAGTGTCTTGCCATCGCTGGTCGAATTCCCGACCTGGTTTGATGCACTGGGAGCGGCCGAATGAAACTCGACCAAATCGAACCGCTGGCCGCCTTAGGCATTGAACGGGTTGCCAGCGACGCCGATCACAGCCGCTTCCACATTCCCCTGAACGGCAACCGCAACGACAAAGGCACCTTGTTCGCCGGTAGCCAATATTCGGCGCTGGTGCTCGCCGGCTGGTACCACAGCGGCGCCTGGGCCGAGCAGCATCAGTTGGGCGATACCGTTGCCATTCGCGATTGCCAGGTGCGCTATCCCAAACCAGCAACCAGCGATTTAACCGTGGTCGCCCAGTTCGAAGCCGAACCTGACCTGCGACCGAGTGGCCATTGGCGCGCTCGCGTTCGGGTAGAGGCGCGCGATACGGCCGGTGAATTGGTGGCGGAGCTGATCGGCGATTACCGCATCATTGTCGCTAAATAATGGCCTAAACCGATGCGCCAAGTGCCTTTCAATCGACTGCTGATTCAGCCTCAGGTACATCGCGATTGGTTCCGTCGCGCTGGCGGGCTTTGTTTTGAGCTTGATGCTGCCACCGCCCAAGCCTTTGCGCAGCTGTGGCGGGTCTATGAACATGAGCATCGGCCGGCCCCAGCGGAATTTTTAAACCGCCATCCGATGGCCGAGAACGACGCACTTTTTGCCTTGTTTGCTGCGGTTCAGATCCTGTTGCAGGATGAGCCGGCACTGCAAGTCACTCCTGGCGAACTCAGCCTGACACTGGGCCGCGCAAGCGGCTGAGGTTTTGGTACAATCGCCGCGTACCTCGTTGGAATTGCTTCATGACTCAGCTGAGCGTTAACTTGAACAAGATTGCCCTGTTGCGGAATTCACGTGGCCGGGACTTCCCCAATGTCGTCGACTTCGCCGAGAAATTCATCGCACTGGGCGTGCAGGGTATTACCATTCATCCGCGTCAGGATGAACGCCATATCAAGCGTCAGGATGCCTACGATCTGGCCGCTTGCCTGGCCAAATACCCGACGGTGGAATTCAACATCGAAGGCTATCCGAGCGAAGACTTCCTGCAACTGGTCGAAGCCACCAAACCGGATCAATGCACCCTGGTGCCAGACGCACCCGGCCAACTGACCTCCGACCACGGCTGGGATTTCAGCACCCAGGGCGAATTCCTCGACGGCATTCTGGCGCGCATCGAAGCCGCCGGCATTCGCACAGCCTGTTTTCTCGATCCCGACATCAAACAGGTGGAACTGGCGGCTGCCTCACGCACCCAGCGCATCGAACTCTATACCGAAGGCTACGCCAGCGCGCATGGCACCGCCCGTCAGGCGCAGGTGCATGAAAGCTATCGCGCGGCCGCCGTTCGTGCCCATGAATTGGGCTTGGAATTGAACGCCGGCCACGACCTGGATCTCACCAACCTGAATGATTTTTTGACCATTCCGCATATTCTCGAAGTCTCCATCGGTCATGTATTGACGGTGGAGTGCATTGAGCACGGCATGCCTTACGTCATTCGTCGCTATCTGGCCGCCTGCGCCAATAGTGCCTAAAACCAAAAAACAGAGGAATTGCTGCGATGCCGCACAGAAGCCTGGAACACCTGCTGAAAAATAACCGCGAATGGGCGGAGCGAATTAAATCGGAAGATCCGGATTTTTTCCGTCAGTTGGCCGAGCAACAAAAACCGGAATTTTTGTGGATCGGTTGTGCCGACAGTCGCGTGCCGGCGAATGAAATTATGGGTCTGATGCCCGGAGAAGTCTTCGTGCATCGCAATGTTGCCAACCTGGTGGTGCACACTGACCTGAACTGCCTGTCGGTGATTCAGTTCGCGGTGGAAGTGCTCAAGGTAAAACACATCATCGTCACCGGTCACTACGGCTGTGGTGGTGTGGCTGCGGCGCTGAAAAATCAGCGCCTGGGTTTGATTGACAACTGGCTGCGCCACATCCAGGACATCATGAAACTCTACGGCAAATACTTCGACGCCATACCCGATGAAGCCACGCGTATTTCACGCCTGTGTGAAGTCAACGTCATGGCGCAGGTACAGAGCCTGTCGGAAACCACCATCGTCCAGCAAGCCTGGGACGAAGGCCAAAAGCTGACTATCCACGGCTGGATCTATGGCCTGGAAGACGGCATTTTAAAAGACTTGGGTGTATCGCACAGCGACAACGCCCCAATGCGCGAAAAAATTCACCGCTCTATTAAAGCCACCCTGACTGGAGGTTAATGGAATGTTGACCGGTTTCATTCCGACTTTGGATACGGTGGTTCAGTCCGACCGAACGGAAGCCATTTCTCAATATCAAAATACCCTGGGTGCAGAAATTAACTGGGTAGCCATAGGTGCCATCGGCGGCGGTATCGTGTTTTTGGTATTAGTATTGGTCGGCCTTAATTCCGACCAAAAACGCGGTAATAAAAAGAAGAAAAATGTGAAGATGTACAAAATTCACAAGCACGATGATGATTCGCGGACGGATAAGCTGAAAGACGACTGAGGTGGTTCTTTTTATGGGTACCGAAGTGATCGGGTGTAATCCGTTTTCGGTACCGACAAATAAATCTGAAAAGCCCGCTGGCTGGTTATCGTTCTGCCTTGCTACGGTTTGTGGCGGCAGACATATTCGACATCGTAGGTGGTGATCTCGAATGGATTGCCATCCGGGTCTTTAAAATAGATCGACCAGGAAAGATCGTGATCCACTTCCCTAAATGAAACGCTGTGGTCACTGAGGGTGTTCATCCACTGAAAGTAATTCTCGCCATCGACCGCCAGGGCAATGGTGGTGCTGACGCGACCACCGGGTTCAAACAACGCCAAGTGCGCACCGCCGTTGTGAATCGTTAACGGGCCACCACCTTCCATCCAGACTTCAAGCTCCGGTACTCGCTCGAAACCCAGCACACGGCTATACCAGCGTTCCAGCTCGAGGCGATCATCAGTGTGGAGGTGGATGTGGTCGATTTTTTGAAAAATAGGCAGGTGATTTACCTCCGGGTGTTCACGTGCGTCATGGCTGATGGCGTGTTTCTGCATCAGTCAGCATAACGCACCATAGCAATACGATCTTCCGGCGCCGGCAGCACCAAGCGTTGCTGGCGCAGTATTTCACTCAGTTCCGGGCCATAAGATGGCTCAGGTACCACGACGAATCCATAACGCTCGTAGAAGGGTTGGTTCCAGGGAATACTGGCGTAGGTGGTCAGCCAAAGTGGGCCTTCTGCGCTCCATTCAATGACCTTCATCAACAGCTGGGTGCCAATACCTTGCCTCATGTAATCGAGGGCGACAGACAGTTGATCCAGATAGGGTTGGTGGTCGACCAGGTTGCAAGCAGCAAAGCCAATAGATGCCCCTCCTGAATTCATCGCAACATAAACCTGCCCTTGGTCGATGGCGCGCGACCATCTGAGCGCTTCACCCTGGACAAAGGGATGATCATCATCCAGTTCAAAATGAAGGCCCGCCTGCTCAAAGAGCGTGCTCGATTCATTATCGATGTCTATTAGTGATTGCAGGTCGCTGGGTTCAGCGATGCGCAGCTTGGGTTGCTTCATAGATTCCCAAAATACATTTCCTGTGTTGAAGTTAACCGTCACTCATCTTTGCCGTTAGAAAATCAATAAAACTCCTGAGCTTCGAGGACATGTATTTCCGATTTGGGTAAATCAGAAAAATATCTACGGTAACCGGAAGAAAATCTTCAAACAGCAGGACTAAGTCACCTTTATCCAGTTCGTCGGTCAATACCAGCTTGGGCACTCTGGCGATACCTTGACCTTGCTTGCACATCGCCAATTCCATTTCGGCACTGTTGGTGAGTAAGTGGCTGTTTATTTTGACCGTGGTCTGGCGACCGGTTTTATCCTGATACTGCCAGACGTTCTGGTTAACCGTAGAGCGAAAATTAATGGTGCGATGATGCACCAGTTCGTCAGGCGATTGAGGTGTGCCCCACTGGGTTAAATAGTCTGGTGAGGCAATGGTAACAATATCGACACTGGTTAATTTACGGCTGACCAAGCTTGAATCGGGCAGTTGCGCCGAGGCGCGCAGTGCCAGGTCGTAACCGTCTGCGATAACGTCCACCAACTGATCATTCAGTTCCAACTCAACAACGACCTGCGGATATTGATCCATATATTCGCCGAGAATCGGCTTTATCGTCGCTAACGCAAAACTGACCGGGCAGCTGATCCTCAGGTTGCCCTTGGGCGTGTGCTGCTGCCCACTCAGTTGCTGCTCAACTTCCAGCGCTTCGGTGATGATGTTTTGGCATTGCCGATAGTAGATGTCGCCGGCAGCCGTCAGGCTGATTTTTCGGGTGGTGCGGTTAAGTAACCGGACGCCCAACCGCTGTTCCAGCTTGTTAATCTCAGCACTGATATAAGACTTGCTGTGGTTGAGTAGGTTAGCGGCGTCAGTAAAGCTGCCGCTATCAACCACCTGCTTGAAGGTCACCATTCCACTGAGTAATTGAGTATCCATGGATAAGCTCGATTGGTAGTCAGATAAGAACAATCATTGCACAGGCGGCTGGTTAATCACAGTGAGCGAACAATATAGGCTCGTTACTCCTGAGAAATTGGAGTCTAACGATGAAAAATGTGTTGATACTGAATTCGAGCCCTAACCCCAAAGAGAGCATTTCGACCCAGTTAACCTCGTTCTTTAAAGAGGAGTTACAAGCGAGCGCTGCCTTTAAGGTAGTCACCCGAGAGCTGGGCGTAACACCACCCAGTCATTTAACGGCCTTAGCGCTATCCGGCTTTTTTAACGATCCCAGCGAGCACGATGCTGATCAGCAGCAAGCCTTGAGTGAAGGTTTAATGTTGATCGAAGAATTGAAAAATTCGGACATCGTTATTATCGGTGCTGCCATGCACAATCATACCGTGACGTCTGGTTTGAAGGCTTATATCGACCAGGTAACGCGACCGGGATTGACCTTTAAATATTTGCAAGACGGCCCTCACGGACTGGTAACGGGGAAGCAGGTCTATGTCGTTATTTCGGCGGGTGGCGATTACAGTTCTGATGAAACTCAAAAAGGCGATTTTGTGACGCCGCTACTGAAGGAGGTGCTGGGTTTTATTGGCTTGAAGGATATTAAATTTATTCCCGTTTTTGGTGTTTATGCGGGTGCTGAAACGGTTGAAAGGAATATCCGTCTTGCTAAGGAAATAATCAGCGCAGAGGCCCGGCATCTGAACTAGTATTTTTTGCTAAGTCATAAGGGTAATCAACGATCAGCAGGATACCGACCCGCTAAAATGGGTGTCCTGTTGATTGACTATCCCGTCGATTGCCGGCCAATAGATAAACCCAACTGGTCCGTTGGGTTTTTGGTGCCGGGGTCGTTTCTACTTTCTGTTTTCCTTACGGATCACCAACTTCAAGCCTGACCAAATATCGTCCACGGCGCAGACTTTAACGTCGACCAGGCCCATGGGTAAGGCCACTTCGCGGACCACGTCTTCGGTGATGTCGGTTGCCACCTTCGACGCCTTCTTCGGCCAGCTAACCCAGATCATGCCATCTTGTTTGATCATGGTGAGCTGCCGTTCCAGTTCCCTTTCTAACTCACTACGCTGCTTGGTGAAGAAATGAATAAAATCCAGTTCGGGCGTTAACCGGCTAACGACCTTTAAATGAGTTGGTAGCGGCTGAAGCAGGGCATCGTAGTCGCTCGGCGGGTTTTTAAAATAGACGGAGTAGCCTTCCTTGATTCCCAGTTTCTTTGCCAGTGGTGTACCGGAATAGCCTGACATAGTGTTGTCCTTTTCGAAGTGAGCTTCAGCTTATTACTGGTAATGTGCCGAAGCTTTATAAACCTTTCCGTGTTGATTGAAATGAAAGATCTCTGCAACCAGGCCTTTGCGTCCTTGGTAGTAGATGATCAGACTGCCAACTCCGCAAAACACATGGATGAGTTCAAAGTGTAATGGAGGCTTAATGGCGAGACCTTTAGCCCAGTATTCGCCGACCGCAGACTTGCCCGTTAGTTTTCCATCCTCGACGCCCATCCTTTCTGCGATCAGCGGCGAGTGCATTTCAAAGTCTTCGGTGTAGTGGGAGAGGATGGCATCCAGATCATGAGCGTTCCAGGCTTTAACCCAGTGTTTGGCAAATTGTTCAGCAAACGCTTTATCGATTTTCATGCTCGGCTCCGGAGTTCTATGACTGGGCAAAGTTCGGATGCTCTTTAAAGTGCTGAATCAGATAATCGCAAACGCTTTGCAGCTTAGGTGACGGCTGACGGACCTTAGGGTACACCAGCCAAACACCGCTGTAGGGATACTGGTATTGCGTTAACAGCGGCACCAGCTCGCCGCTGGCCAGGTCGTTGGCTACATAATAATCAGGTAATTGTGCAATCCCCAAGCCCTTACGCACGGCATCTAGCAAGGCCGGGCCGGAATTGCCGCGCCAGCGGCTGGTGACCTTCACTTCTTTGCGCTGGCCGTCTTGCTGAAACAGCCAATGGTTTTTCGAGCCGATCAAGCAGTTGTGCTTGTTGAGTTCGGCCAAGGTGTGCGGCATGCCGTGTTGGTTAACGTACTGGCGTGAGGCGCATAGATGTTCCACCCGATCACAGAGGCGTCGTGATAAATGGCTGGAGTCTTTCATTGCGCCCATGCGGATAGCCAGGTCATAGCCTTCTTCGATTAAGTCCACAGCGCGATTGGTGAGGTGAAAATCGAGTTCAATCTTGGGGTGCTGGATTAAAAAATCATTCATAACCGGCGCAATGTAGCGCTCGCCAAAGGTGGTGGCGCAGGTCATTTTAAAGGCACCAATGGGGGCCTGGTTTAGGCTGGAAATGACTTCCTCGGCACTGCCTAAGGCGGATGGCAAATCCCGGCAATGTTGATAGTACAACTCGCCCGCTTCGCTCAAGCGAATGCGGCGCGTGGTGCGGAACAGCAGAGTGCTGCCCAGAGAGTTTTCTAGCTGGCTAATCAGCCGGCTGATATGAGAGGCCGACACCCCCAGTTTCAGCGCCGCTGCCGAGAAGCTGCCTTGTTGAACCACCTCGACAAAGGCCTCCATGGCTTCCCAGTTCTTCATAAACCCTCTGCAATAACGGTCGTTTTGAGCGGGCTGATTATAACTCAAAGGTCAGTTTTCGAAATGATTGTTGCTGTATGACAACAATCATTTGCCGAATTAAGCGTTATCCGGTTCGGCGGCCGGGACTACACTGCCGCCATCGCAGTTAGGTTTAACATCACAGGGTAGAGACCATCATGAAATGCAAAGCAGCCGTAGCCTGGGGCCCGGGCCAACCCCTTAAGATTGAAGAAGTCGACGTTCAGGATCCGCAAGCCGGGGAAGTTCTGGTGCGTATCGTGGCCAGCGGCGTTTGCCACACCGATGCCTTTACTCTGTCGGGTGATGACCCGGAAGGTGTGTTCCCGGCCATCCTGGGTCACGAAGGCGCCGGCATCGTCGAAGCCGTGGGCGAGGGCGTGACTACTCTGAAAGTTGGCGACCATGTGATTCCGTTGTACACCGCAGAATGCGGTGAATGTAAGTTCTGCAAATCGGGCAAGACCAACCTGTGCAGCGCGGTTCGTGAAACCCAGGGCAAAGGCTTGATGCCCGACGGCACAACCCGTTTCAGCATCAACGGCGAGCCCATTTACCACTACATGGGTTGCTCAACTTTCTCGGAATACAGCGTGGTGCCGGAAATTTCGCTGGCAAAAATTCACGTCGATGCGCCACTGGAAAAAGTCTGCCTGCTGGGCTGTGGCATCACCACCGGTATTGGAGCGGTGCTGAATACCGCCAAGGTTGAGCAGGGCGATACGGTCGCGGTCTTTGGTCTGGGTGGTATCGGGTTGTCGTGCATTCAAGGTGCACGCATGGCGGGCGCATCGCGAATTATTGCCATCGACATCAACGAATCCAAATTCGAAATGGCCAAGCAGTTTGGTGCGACCGATTGCGTGAACCCGAAAAATTTCGATGCACCCATTCAACAAGTCATCGTCGATATGACCGATGGCGGTGTCGATTATTCATTCGAATGCATCGGTAATGTGCAGGTGATGCGTTCGGCGCTGGAGTGCTGCCACAAGGGTTGGGGTGAATCCATCATCATTGGCGTGGCCGGTGCCGGTCAGGAAATTTCCACGCGTCCGTTTCAGTTGGTGACTGGTCGAGTCTGGAAAGGCTCAGCCTTCGGTGGCGTGAAAGGCCGCAGTCAGTTGCCGGGCTATGTCGAAGATTACATGAACGGCAAAATCGAGATCGACCCTTTCGTGACGCATACCATGCCGCTGGAACAGATCAACGACGCCTTCGATTTAATGCATAAAGGCGAGAGCATTCGTACTGTCGTTCTGTTCGATCAATAACCTAACTGTTGTTTTAACAAGTGATCATCCAAGCCCGCTCAGCGGGCTCTTTGCTCCCGACTTGGAGACATCTATGGAACTGCTATCGAGCACCAAAAGTTTCGGCGGCTGGTTAAAACGCTACCGCCATGAAAGCTCGGCCGTAAACGGCGAGATGACTTTTGCTATCTACCTGCCGCCACAGGCCGAGCAGAAAAATGTACCGGTGCTGTATTGGCTGTCTGGCCTGACCTGCAACGATGAAAACTTCACGCAAAAGGCGGGCGCTTTTCGCAAAGCAGCCGAGCTGGGCTTAGCCATTGTTTGCCCGGACACCAGTCCACGTGGCACCGATTACCCGGGCGAACATGAAAGCTACGACTTCGGTTCTGCTGCGGGTTTTTATCTCAACGCTACTGTTGAGCCTTATTCGAAAACCTATCGGATGTACGACTACGTGGTGAAGGAATTACCGCCGTTGGTCGAAGCCAACTTCCCGGTTACCGACAAGCGTTCTATCTCCGGCCATTCCATGGGTGGCCATGGTGCTTTGATCTGTGCGTTGAAGAACCCGGGCATCTACCAATCGGTCTCCGCCTTCGCGCCCATCGCCAACCCAATCAACTGCCCCTGGGGCGAAAAAGCCTTTACTGGTTATCTGGGTGACGACCGCGCTCAATGGGAAGAATGGGACGCGACCTTATTGGTTGCCAATGCCAGTGAACGTTTGCCCCTGTTCATTGACCAGGGCGAAGCGGATAACTTCTTAGCAGAGCAGTTAAAGCCAGAAGCGCTGGAAGCGGCCTGTGAGCAAGCAGGGCACCCGATTACCTTGCGCCGTCAGCCGGGTTATGACCACAGTTACTACTTTATCGCCAGCTTTATTGATGATCATCTGGAACATCATTTTAAGGCTTTGGGTTAATGCAGAAACCCTTCTGTCGGTATTAACCGATGGAAGGGTTTCCATACGCATTTTATTTGCAGAGAAGTTATTGAGTTGTATCGAGCGTTAACTAATTAATGTCGCCGAACTTTCACAGTGGCCATAGTGGCTAACCTAAATCTGGATCACCCGCCATCCAGGTAAGGCTTGCAGGCGCGAGATCTCACTGGCTCGTTAAACACCGAACAAACCGATTTATTACTCTTCCCAGCCAGCCTTCCCAGGTGGATGCTCTTCAAACCAGGAAACAATACTTGGCATATTTTGCTCGAAGTTACCCGGTACTGAGAAGTTCAGCACGCCCGCGCGCTGAGCGCTGCGGTTTTCAAAGTCGTGCGTCAAGCCAGCGGGCGCAAGTACAAAGGAACCGGTTGGCGCATCTGTCCATTGGTCACCGATCAGAAAACTCATGGTGCCTTCAATCACAAAAAAGACGTCGTCTTCATCATGGCTGTGAGCGCCAGGGCCTTGGGTGAAAGGTTCTAACCACCACTCAGAAATCGAGTACTGTCCATTAGATTCTGTACCGTCTGCTTTGAACAGCGCAGCGATGCCGCCCATGGAATATCGGCGGCCTTCACCGGGTGACAGTAATATGGGTTTTCGGCTCATGGTGTCTTCCTTTTCGTTGAGTCATCTACCAAGGCTGAATAGGACACTCACTTTAAGTCTTTATTCGGGTGTGTGCATTTTACTTGAACTGGCATAGGTTTTTGCATTGCATTTCTGTGTTTAGGCGTCGACATCTATTCGATACGATGAGTACCTGATAACTGCCTTCCAAGAAAAACGATCTAATACCCTAATGTAATTAAGTTCAAGATATTAGTCGGTCCAAGAATGGGAAAACAGGGTACTCCTGATTCCAGTCTCCAAAGTGGCCTTCATTCATGATGATTTGCGTTCCACCGATTTTCTCAAATATGAAGCGCCCTTGATCTGCATCGCAACCATAGGGGTCGACCAATGAATTTATTATGTATGCATCTCCACAGTTGGCCTTAATCGATTCCCAGTTATAGGTTTTCTGTAAAACTGGCTCATCTTCCTCGTTTGGCTGGGTATGATATCCCGCAATCAGGTAAGTTGCTTTTACTGGAACTTGGGATTTCTCGAGAATGGCAAGCAGTAAAGCAGCACCAGCCGAATGACCGATCAAAATAGTATCTCTGGTAAGAACGTGGCTGCTTAAAATTTTTGGCAGAAACGTTTCAATTGGCTCTTGGTTTATTTCGGGCCAATGAGGCGTTTCGACGTCAAAACCTTTGCCTTTGAGCTGCTCTGCTAGCCAGGGATACCAAATGGCTTGAGGGTCACTGCCAGTCCCATGAAAAATTATTGCATGTTGCCCCATCGAATATACCTTTCATAAATTGCCAGTCTGATGGCAGTTATTAAGCTACTTGCCATAAATTATCACGCTAATCAGGAATATCACCATTATTGAGGTGGGTGTCCTATTTTAACCTCTGCGGTTAACGCTTACAGCATTAGCGCGGTCTTTTGCGTCAACTACCTGCACCTGAATTTATTCATTTCTACCACCGCAAAGAACCTGATTCCATGCACAGGTAGTCTCGGTTTTCTACTTTTCCATTGACGACTAATTCACTTATCAGTTCAGCCGACTTTTCGGGTGTCATATGAGCATCTTTTGATGCCATTTTGGTCAGTAGTCTACCAGGATGGATAGCTGCGACTTTGATGCCATCTTCTTCCAGGTCATCTGCTAAGCAAAGAGTAAGCATGTTTTGAGCAGCCTTACTTATGCGATAAGAGTAAGAACAACCAGTACCTTTTGCTGCGCCTGATGCCTGCATTGACATCGAACCCCGCCGAGAACTTATATTAATGATCAGTGCATTCTCAGATTTGCAAAGAGCAGTGTAAGCACCTTTGACCGTAGAAAAAACACCTAGGCAATTGGTTTCAAAAGCAGTTGAAATTTGCTCTATAGTAGCAGTATCTAGACTTGATCCCTTACTACCTACACCAGCATTATTGATTAATACGTCTATCGATAGATCACTCAACCAATCTTTGACTCGAACATCGTGGTCGGGTGACCGTACATCGGACTCAAGAATATGTGCCTCTGGGAACTCTTTTAATAAGTCTTCCTTAGCTTCAGGGCTTCTAACAATAAGGAATAAATCCCATTGGTAGCTATCGAAGGATCTAGCAAGCTCCTTTCCAAGCCCTTTCCCAGCTCCTGTGATTAAAACTCTTGACAACTTTCTTCACCTTTGAAGTGAACAGTTTATTCATTGTCACTTACGTTTTTTATTTGGGCACGACCTTGGAATGATGTTACCACGTTGTATCGCTTCGGTGCTGTATCTATCGTATGTCTCAGCGCTACGGTGGGTGTCCTGTTAGACAGTTAATTATTCTCAGGTACCAGCGGATAACCACTTGGCTGATCGTATTCTATAATAGAAACAGGAGGCTTATCATCAATCTTCAATGCGAAGACTCTTCCATCCGATTCAATCTGTACCTTTAGATTCCCATCAAAGTAATCTCCATTCTCTCCAGAGTGAGGGATATCTCTTGGGTATATCCAAGTGCCAATGTCTGAATAAATTTCATACCCATTCGAAGTGTAATCTAATACGGCGCTATCCTTATACAATATAACACCTGTTGTCCCACCAAAGTTGTAGTCGAGCGCAACCCCACTGTTATTATATATTTCGATAGTCGCAGTTCTGACGCATCCAGATACCAATCCAGTAATGACCAACAAAATTAGTAACTTAATAATATTGTTCAATAGTTTTTTACTCCATGGCATTGAGCTTTAATTGCTTACTGCTCGAATATTAACAATATTTTTCATATGAACCACCAAACAGTTGTTAAAAGGACATCCATAATAAATGGCGCTTGAAGTGGGTGTCCTATTAGTCTTCTACGAGCAGCGCGGTGTATCGGATACCACGCAAGAAGATGCGTTGCGGTACTGGGAGCAACACGCACAGTGCGGTAGCAGGCAACACCGATAGCATGCGGTCGGCAAAAGGCGGAGCTTCTACAGAGTTCAACTCACCAGACAGGTTGACTATCGCGCTCATGGCCAGAAAGAGTGCCAAGAGAATGCCGAGAGTTCTAGCTATGTAAATTGCTGAGGTCATGATCTGCCGCCTAACGCCTTTGTCAGCCGCGTTTTGGTTGTAGTGTATTTTTGTGCAAAGATGGCCGAAGGCCATGCACAAAAAGGAGCGAAAGCCAAAACGTCGGCTGGACAAATTTGTTAAGTGCTTTTTGGTACAAACCAACCACCGTTACTTACAACCCATTTTAGTTCTTCAAAGCGCTCATCTTTAAAATTTATATTTTTTAGAAACTCTTTAGCTTGCTCCCATGTCGGGTGACAAGCTACATTTCCTGAGTTGCAATCCCCGAGGAGCACCAAAGGTTCATAATATCGCTTACAATCAGCGGGCGAATCTATAACCATTTTTAGGAAGAGTTCGTATCTCTTCCCATTTTTTGCTTTATAACCGAAGGAATACTAACCTCCATCTCTATTGATGTCGGCGTATTCTGGCGTTTTACATTGAAGCGATTTAAATTCCATAATCGATTACCTAACTAGCCGCACCTGGCACTTAACGCCCGCGTAAAGCGCGCGAGGAATTAAGAGGACACCCACCTCAACCCTCTTCTCAGCCGCCGCCTTTGCATTATGGCAGATGTCTTGTTTAGCCAACGGGATACTCAAAATAGCTGACCCTTAAGATGGGTGTCCTGTTAGTTTTGCGATTGGTGCCCTGTTAGCCTCTAGGGTGGGTTTCCTATTAGCCGCTACTTTTGACTAAGGGTCATCAATAGAAATGGCGTATAGATCAATACAAGGTAGAAAAACACATAACCTAGTGTAATTCCAGCAGCGGTCATCAGCCTCCTGAATTTGTATATGTCGTCTTCCAAATGGTGGTAGAAGAAAGTGGTGGCAATGATGGCAAAAACCAAAAGATAAGGTGGTGTGACATTTTTAATAAAGCTGTTGGGTAAATAACCGAGGACTATTTCTCTAAGAATGGCAAAGGCAATGTATGCCAGGTAGGCGACAATCAGCACTAGATAAGAAGTTCTGACGGGGCGGGTGACTCTGAACGTGTAATGTCTTTTCCCTAGCCAGGATAACAACAAACCGAGCAGTAGCGTTGCTAATAAAAAAGTGACGAGAATAGCAACGACGACTAAGAAAAACGGAGGTGCAACTGTCATATTTTACCTAGTTCCTTTGGTGGCCCTTTAATTTAAGCATTCTATGTTCGATAGCAAACGGCCGCTGCTATCAAAGCTGAGCCGATCAGAATAGCAACTCATACCGAAGCTCTAGTAACTCAGCTGACAAGACACCCACAATAGTCGACTCTTAAGGTGGGTGTCCTGTTAACTCATAACCGAAGCGATAGCGTAGGTTGTCCGGCACGCATTTTTTGCGTGCGCACATAACAAACATGTTATGTGCTGTTGATTTAATAAGTCTTACTTTCAATTTGGAAAACACCAAAAAGCATTTTTCTACACTCAAAACCCGAATATTTTTGGCTTCCGTCAGAATAGATGGACATTGCCTCTTCCTCGCAAGCTTTCATGGTCAAGAATCTCTGCGTTGGACCATCTGAGAGAAACCGTGAATTTCCTTCTGCCGTGCACCCGGTTGTCAGTGCGCAGATGCCACAGGCGAGAATCATCGTAAGGTACGCTTTCTTCATTCTATTACCCGAAACTGATCGCACACATAACGCCAAGCTTTGGGGCGGACCACACTGTGGGCCGTCCCAGCAGCCGAAGGCTGTGACAACAGCTCCTTGTTATGCATTTAAACTGCACCTAAACGCCAACGTATATTGAGCCATTTCAATTGACTCCCAGTCATCCGATTGATGCACAGGCATATCAAGATTCGATTTGATTTGCTGTTCACCATTGTCGAAAACCCGCAACTCAATGCGGGCGATGTCTTCGATTAATTGATGCTTCAGAGATATGACATCATTTCTATAGGTTTGCTCTTGCTCGGTAACTTTGATCTTACCTTGCTGGAGCAATTCATCCCCCTGAAATAAACCGATATCGATCAGCACTTGTCTCTCCCATGATGCATAACGCCAGTGGTAATGGGCGGCAACGGAGCGCAGCGTAGTTGGCGTCCCGTTGACCACACTGTTAGTACTAATTGGCTTTTGAGAGAGTAACCTCTTGGTCCAGTTTATCGAAATTCCAGTTCGAGAAATTTTCTCTTACCCGGAATCCGTCGAGATTCTCCTCCCACGTGAAATCGGTATCCTCACCACTCCAATTGACTGAATAACGCAATGAATCACCACCTTCTGAACAAACAAGCTTTTTTGGTTCTCCATTCGCAAATTGCTGTGATGTCACGATCTCATTACCGGGCTGGCAATCAACTTTGAACGCAACCATGACGCTCAGACTGTAATCATCGTTCTTATATCCGTATATGACATACTCGTAGTTCAGATTAACTTTCCGGAGGATGCTCCGAGCCGCTTCGGGGATATACAGAATTTGAACCCGGTTATATTTATCATGCTATTCCCATTCATGAGAGGAATTATAGGTGAGAAGCTTTTGGTCGTACTTGAACCGTGAGTACTGGTCATAACCAATCAGAGCCGCGAAACCTATTGCGATTACCAAGGCTGACACAGCGATGATTTTGATGAGCTTTCTCATTGTTACCGGCAACCCCAATTCAATGTACTAACAGTTTATTCATTTTCATTTGCGCCACTTATTTCGGAGGGACCTTGGTTTAACGTTACCGTGGTGTTCTGTTCCGGCCCAGTAGGCATGGTGCATCCCAGCATGGTTGATGGTCTATAACCGCTTACATCCATTCCGTAAAAACCGTCTCATCAGACCCTTATTTCGTATATCAGTGTCTCCATAGACGGATATGCTGTGCGTTATCGGGATATGCGTCGCACTACAGTAGGTGTCCTGTTAACTTGTGGTGATTCTCAGAACATGCTTTGATCTTGTTATTACAAAATAGGCGCCAAAGGGTTTGTACAGAGACACGCGATCCATTTTCAAAAGAAAAAGTATATACGAATCCACCATGCTCAATTGTTGATAGCCTTGATCCAATGAAGGAATTGAAAGCCGGTTCTAGAACACTCATTTTTTGACCTAACACCCACATAAACGGCGGAGCCTCAGCGACGTCCAGCGTAACGAAGTGGAGCGATGTTTGATGTGATTGTTATAAAGCATAGCTGACGACTGCATGACCGAAACCACCTTTTGAATCATAGCCTGCCCAGATATTACCCCAAGAATACTTGCCGACTTTATGGCCAATATTAGAGAGCCATTTCTCGGTATCTTTTGCTCTTAACTTTTCCTTGGATTCGCTAAAGTCGCTCCAACTGCCGCCATATTTTTCTGGATTTGAGAGGGAAATACTTAAACTTTGCATTTGTGACTGAAAGAAACAAAGATTAAAAACAACTATCTCTCCATTTAATTCAATGGGTGGGAATTTATACCAAATATACCCATTTTTCATATCGCGTTGATTTACATCATGCACGGTAGCAACTTCTGATTCAGATAAGTCCGAACAGATAGTAATGCCGTTTTGCAGTTTAAGTTTAAACTCTTGCACAGTATTCATCTTGCCTTATAACGCCGCGCTCTGCGGCTTGTCGGCAGCAGCGTCTTGCTAACTGATTTCTCTGACTTCAATTGAGCCATTGACCAAAAACTCTTCTTTCGTTTTCTTTTCTACGACCTTCGAGCCGCCGCCACAGGATATACATGAGAATATCGCTTCCGGCGCTTTGTAGTGCTTGCGAAACTCTTGGAAGGAAAGGCCTGGATTAACGGAATGTCTTTTATATCGAACAGGAATCGACTTGAATCCGCCGCCAACTCTCTCCTCCACCTCCGAGATAGATTCATCCCCCATTTGCTCAGTAAGGACCACGCGATTTCCAGGCGCTGTGAGCGCAATACAACCAAAAGTTACCATATCCGTGTCCGCTACGAAGATGAAAACAGGAAAGGTCGTATGACAAGACTCACACTGAGCAATCGCTATTTCGCCTTCCTGGTACATAACTTCCCTATTCAGTTAACAGTTTATTCATAGTCACTTACGCCTCTTATTTCGGCGGGACTTTGGTTTGACGTTACTACGCTGTTCTACTCCGGCCCTGTAGGCGTAGTACATATCCGTGTGGTTTAAGTCTTATTACCACTGTCATCAATTCCGGAAAAAACGCTCGGACCTCTGCTTATTTCGTATGCAAGCATTAGCATGGGATGGTGATGTCCGGTGGATATAGTCTAACCATAAACACGCTACCGCCCGGCCAGTTACACGGCTGCCAAAGTGGTTAAGTTGTGAAGCTGTACAAGTATCACAACTGACATTTTGCTGCCTTCCCAACAGGCGCATTTCTGTCCGCTTTTGTCACAACTGTAGCCCTTAGCCTTTCCCGCGCCCAATAAAAAGCCCCCTGTCGGCGAAAACAGGGGGCTTTCTCTAGAACTATAGAGCAGTGGTCGTTAACTCACCCCAACTCATCCAACTGCTTCAACTGACCTTCCAGGTCTCGAACGCTGGTCGCCAGCCCCTCAGCCTTCTCCCGCTCCTTAGCAATCACCGCTTCCGGTGCTTTGCTGACGAAGCTTTCGTTGTTCAGTTTGCCTTCTACGCGGGCCAGGTCTTGCTTGGCTTTGTCGATGGCTTTGCTGAGGCGGGCTTGTTCGGCGGCTACGTCGATTAGGCCGGCTAGCGGTACCAATACTTTCAGTTGGCCAACGAGCTGAGTGGAGGCGGGTGGGGCGTCGTCGCCTTCGTTTAGCCAGGTGATGCTTTCCAGTTTCGCCAGGGTTTTCAGGAAGGTTTCGTTTTCCTGCAGGCGGCGTTGGTCTTCGCTGCTGCCGTTCTGGAACAGGACGGGCAGTTCTTTGCCTGGGGCGATGTTCATTTCGCCGCGGATGTTGCGGATGCCGACGATGACGCCTTTGAGCCATTCGGCGTCGGCTTCTGCGGTGGCGTCGATCTTGGCTTCATCTGCGCGCGGGTAGGGTTGCAGCATGATGGTGTCGCCGGTTTTGCCGGCGAGGTCTTTGATCGACAGCCAGATTTCTTCGGTGATAAACGGCATCACCGGGTGTGCCAAGCGCAGCAGGGTTTCCAGGACGCGCACCAGGGTGCGGCGGGTGCCGCGTTTGCGCTCGGCGCTGGCGTTGTCGTCCCACAATACTGGCTTGGAAAGTTCCAGATACCAGTCGCAGTATTCGTTCCAGATGAATTCGTACAGCGCCTGGCTCATCAGGTCGAAGCGGTAGTTGCTGTAGTAGCGTTCCAGGTCCGCTTCCAGGCGTTGCAGGCCGGAGATGATCCAGCGGTCGGCCAGCGTCAGTTCGACGTCGCCGCCGTTTTGGCCGCAGTCTTCGCCTTCGGTGTTCATCTGCACGTAGCGCGCTGCGTTCCAGATTTTGTTGCAGAAGTTGCGGTAGCCTTCCAGACGTTTGACGTCGAAGTTAACGTCGCGGCCCTGGCTCGCCATGGCGGTCAGGGTGAAACGCAGGGCGTCTGTGCCGGAAGGTTCCATGCCTTCGGGAAAGGCTTTGCGTGTGGCTTTTTCGATTTTTTGTTCGAGCTTGGGTTGCATCAAACCGTAGGTGCGTTTGGCGACCAGGTCGTCGACGCTGATGCCGTCAATCAAGTCGATCGGGTCGATGACGTTGCCTTTCGACTTGGACATTTTCTGGCCGTTTTCGTCGCGAATCAGCGGCGTGATGTAGACCTGCTTGAACGGCACTTGCGGTTTGCCGTCGTCGTCTTTGATGAAGTGCATGGTCATCATCATCATGCGTGCGACCCAGAAGAAGATGATGTCGAAACCGGTCACCAGCACGTCGGTCGGGTGGAAGGTTTTCAACATTTCAGTGTCGTCGGGCCAGCCGAGGGTGGAGAAGGTCCACAGGGCGGAGCTGAACCAGGTGTCGAGTACGTCTTCGTCTTGCGTTAATGCGATGTCGGCACCGAGGTTGTACTTGTCGCGCACTTCCGCTTCGCTGCGGCCAACGTAGAAATTGCCCTCGGCGTCGTACCAGGCAGGAATTTGGTGGCCCCACCAAAGCTGACGCGAAATGCACCAATCCTGAATGTCGCGCATCCAGGCGAAGAAGGTGTTTTCCCATTGCTTGGGTACAAATTGAATGTCGCCATTTTCCACGGCCTTGATGGTCGGTTCGGCCAGCGGTTTGGCAGAGACGTACCATTGGTCGGTGAGCCAGGGTTCGATGACGGCGTCGGAACGGTCGCCGCGTGGCACCATTAAGGTGTGGTCTTTAATGGAGTCGAGCAGGCCGGCGGCTTCAAATTCGGCGACGATTTTCTTGCGCGCTTCGAAGCGATCCAGACCGGCGTAACCGGCGGGCAGTTTGGTGTCGTAGTCGACTGGTTTGCCTTGGTAATCGTAGGCTTCGGCCTCGCTTAATACGGCGGCATCTTTGTCGAAAATATTGACCAGAACGGAGCCGTGGCGTTTGCCGACTTCGTAGTCGTTAAAGTCGTGCGCCGGGGTGATTTTTACGCAGCCGGTGCCGAATTCGAGGTCGACGTAATCATCCGCCACGATTTTTAAACGACGGCCAACCAGCGGCAGTTCCACTTCTTTGCCGACTAAGTTGGTGTAGCGTTCGTCTTCCGGATTAACGGCGACCAGGGTATCGCCGAGCATGGTTTCCGGGCGAGTGGTGGCGACGACGATGTAGTCTTTGCCTTCGGCAGTTTTGGCACCGTCTGCGAGCGGGTAGCGGAAGTGCCAGAGCGAGCCCTGTTCTTCTTTGCTTTCCACTTCCAGATCGGAAATGGCGGTGTGGAATTTCGGGTCCCAGTTGACCAGGCGTTTGCCGCGATAAATTAAATCGTCTTCATATAAACGGACGAAGACTTCGCGCACGGCGTTGGATAAACCTTCGTCCATGGTGAAGCGTTCGCGCGACCAATCGACTGAGTCGCCCAGGCGGCGCATCTGGCCGGTGATGGAGTTACCGGATTCTTCTTTCCATTGCCAAACGCGGTCAATAAAGGTTTCGCGGCCGAGATCGTGGCGGCTGATGCCGTCGCGTGCCAGTTGGCGTTCCACCACCATCTGGGTGGCGATGCCGGCGTGGTCGGAACCCGGTTGCCACAGCGTATTGCGGCCAGCCATGCGGTGATAACGAGTGAGCGCGTCCATCAGCGTTTGCTGGAAGGCGTGACCCATGTGCAGGCTGCCGGTCACGTTCGGCGGCGGGATCATGATGCAGTAAGAATCGCCTTGGCCACTGGGCTGGAAGTAGTTGTTCTGTTCCCAGCGCTGGTAGTGTTTGCCTTCAATCGCCTGAGGTTGGTACGTCTTCTCCATGGGGCTGCTCGTCAACTCGCTGTCGTCTTGGCTCGGAATGTCCGCTGCTGGCGGACGCACGGAACCGCGCATTATACATGGGCGAGTGGGCTAAGCCGAGCCGTCTGGCGAGTGCTTTTGATGTTCGTTGAGCAGGCGAATGAAATCGGCGCGCAGGCGGCGGCGCAGGTCGCGTTCGAACAGCGAAATGTAGTCGGCCAGTGCTTGGTCGGCCCAGCTATTAAAAGCCGCTTCGAGTTCGTCGCTTAAGGGTTGGTCGAGCGGCGGTGCCGATTGTGCCTGTTCTTCGGCGGCGCGCCGTTCGGCTTCGTTACGAATGCGGATCAGCTCTGAGAGGGAATCGGACGATAGAAAGGGGTTGTCCGGGTTCAGCGGCGAGGGTCTTTTGTCGAGCTCTTTGTCCGGCGCGCCATCAACCCCTTTATCGACGACTTTGTCGACAATGGGTGGCACGGTGGAGGCTGGAGTCTGGGCAATATGATCCAGGCTCTGGCGCAAGGCTTCCAGATCGTGCAGCAGCTGTTGGCGAACGCTGTCGTTGGTCACTAGACACGGTCTCGCAAGTCATGGCGGTTCAGTGGATAGCCGCGATCCTGGTAGAAACGATAACGCTGACGGCTGGCTTCGAGCACTGTCGATTCCTGACTGACCACTTCGAACACACGTTCAAAACGAGAGAAATAATCGGGCAGGGTTGATGCCAGATTGACCAGCACATCATGGTGTTGGCCGGGGTGATCGTGCCAGCCGATCTGCACACCTTCGGGTTCGCCGTCGAGCAAGCCGTGCGCCAGGAAACTGTCCGGCGTTAAGCCCCAGAGCACGTCGCTTAGTTGTTGCGCCTGGTCGGCGTCATCCACCGCCAGCAGCACCGAGTGCTGACGTGAGCGGGCTTTGCTGACCAGTCGGGCGGCGTACGCCAGGCGGTCAAGCGTCTGGACGGCGGGAATGATATGGAAGTCGATGCGGGTCATAAGCCTGTCGATGGTGGTTCGGCCACTAGGGTAATCAAACTAGAGAATAGAACAAAGGCGGCATCAAAAAAGGGGCGCACGGCCCCTTTTTGAAAACTGCAGCGGGCGATCAGCTCAGACGGTCGAGCAGATAACGCGTCAGCATGCCGACCGGGCGACCGGTGGCGCCTTCTTTGGCACTGGTCCAGCCAGTGCCAGCGATGTCCAGGTGCGCCCAGTTGTAGTCGCGGGTGAACTCAGACAAGAACGCAGCTGCGGTGATTGAACCGGCAGCGCGGCCAGCGCCGATGTTGCGCAGGTCGGCGTAGGGGCTTTCCAATTCTTCGTTGTATTCCTCCCACAGCGGCATCGGCCAGCCGCGGTCCCAACTGGCCTGGCCGGCGCCGACCAACTGTTGTTGCAGCTCTTCGTTGTTGGCGTAAACCGCGGTCGGGTGGTGACCCAGGCCGACGATAACGGCACCGGTCAGGGTGGCGATATCGACCACGCTGGCCGGCTCGAAGCGGTCGACGTAAGTCAGGGCATCGCACAGTACCAGGCGGCCTTCGGCGTCGGTGTTGATGATTTCAATGGTCTTGCCAGACAGGCTGGTGACCACATCGCCCGGGCGGGTGGCGGTGCCGGAGCACATGTTCTCGGCAGCGCAGATCACGCCGATGACATTCAAGGCCGGCTTCAGTTCGGCCAGCGTATTGAGCGTGCCGAAAACGGACGCCGCGCCGAGCATGTCGTACTTCATGTCTTCCATGCCGGCGGCTGGTTTGATGGAAATGCCGCCAGCATCGAAGGTCAGGCCTTTGCCGACCAGGACGTGCGGTTTCTGGTCGCTCTTGCCACCGTTGTACTTCATGACGATAACGTAGGGCGGGTTGGCGCTGCCCTGAGTCACCGCCAGGAAAGAACCCATGCCGAGTTCTTCCATTTCTTTCTGGCCCAGTACTTCGACGCTGATTTCGTCGTAGGCGTCAGCCAGGTTTTTGGCCTGTTCGACCAGGTAATCCGGGTTGCAGATATTGGCGGGCAGATTGCCCAGCTCACGCGCCACATTCATGCCGTGCGCCAGGGCGCGACCGGTTTTGATGGCGGTGTCGAGGTTCTGCTCGACAACCAGATAATCCAACCGTTCCAGTTTATTCGAGTCGGCTTTTTTGGATTTGGTGGTGTCGTATTGATAGAGGCCGGTGAGCATCAGTTCAGTGGCTTTTTCGACGCTCCACTGAACGCTGCGGCCGGCCGGTTTGAGATCATCCAGCGCCAGGCTGGCGGAGCTGACCTTAGCCTGTTTCAGCGCTTTCAGGGTGGCTTTGATGACCTTGATAAAATTGTTTTCGTTCAGCTTGGCGCGGCTGCCGGCACCGACCAGCAGTACCTGGCCGGCCGGCAGATCGGCATGACCGATCAGCGGCGTGACCTGGCCAACCTTGGTCGCCAGCAGGTTTTGATCTTTGAGGGTATTAAACAGCGCCGTGTGAGTGCCGCTGAGCGCGGTCAGGCTGGCTGCGTCTTCATCGTCGAACAGGTAGATCACCAGAGCATCGGTGTCGATGGCGTCGATTGCGCCGTGATTGACGTTGAATTGCATGTTGTCTCCAAAACTGTGACTGATAAATGAACTGGCGCCGGCCAAGAGAGGTGTTTACAGGTTCTCTGGTGACGTCTTGGCTACCATGATAGCGAAACGCCCGACGGGCGGGCAGGGCATCAGGCTTTCTTTTTCGCCTTGGGGGTGTAAACCAGATGTGTCTGGCTGGCGCGATCAGCCCAGCTGAGCCGTTGCGGATGGGCGTAGCGCCACAGAATACCGATCAGTGCCAGACCCCAGGCCGGCAAGGCAACGGCAAAGCGGATCAGCCCCTGGCGCCAGCTAACGCGCTCATCGGTGTTGTGTTCAATAGAGTCGCTTTCAATATGAAGACGCCAGACGCGCATGCCGACGGTCTGCTTTTTGGTGCGCCAGAAGCCGATGAAATAAAGCATGATAATGCCCAGGTTCCACAGCCAGAACAGCACCGCAGGCAGACCGCCTTCGATGGCATCGCGGCCGAGGGTGAAATGGCTGATGGTGACCGGAACAAAGCCGGCGAGAATCAGCACGCCGATCAGAATAAACCAGTCGTAGAGGACCGAGCCGATTAACCGAAGCAGCGAAGGGTGTTCAAAGGTAGTCATGGCGCCGTTGTCTTAGCTTTAGCAGGGAGGGCAGGCTAACGGATTGCTACTAAAGTGCCAATAAAAGGCCTGCTTAGTTGGTTTTTTTTGACTATCCTTAACAGCTTGTATGACCTATGACCTGCAAGGAGTGGTTCGATGGAAGCGCTTGCTCAATCTAAGACGCTGGCCATCATGGAAGAACAGGCCGGTCAGGCAGCGAAGCTGCTGAAAGCGTTAAGCAATGAAAGACGTCTGCTGATTTTGTGTAATCTGGTGGGCGGCGAATTGTCGGTGACTCAGTTGAATGAACGTATTCTGCTCAGTCAATCGGCGCTGTCGCAGCATTTGGCACGGCTGAGACAGGACGGCCTGGTGGCTGTCCGCAAGGAAGCTCAGACGGTGTATTACCGAATAGCCAGTGACGAAGCCCAGCAAGTGCTCGGTTTACTCTACAGCCTCTATTGTCCTGATTGATGGCTGCTGCGCTCTGCGGTCTTCGCAGAGCGCCATTTCTTTGTCAACACCCTAAAATTTCTGCTCAAAAACACCCTGCCGTCATGTTTTTGGCGTTTTTTGTGGTTAATTATTGAACTGCTTCACGTTTTTTGGGTGACATTGTTGTCCGCCTGCTGATCTGTTTGACATTGTCTATATTGTGTATAGGTTGTTTTTTGAGCAGGGATAGGTTCACAAGGATTGTTCTATCTTTCCACCGGGTCTTCCTAAGCAGATTGAAAAACGATGTCAGAAGCGAAAGCCAGAAACGACGCCAATATCAGTCGGCTCCGTTTACCGGAGTACAACAGCCACGAACACCCGCCGTTACCGCCGCGTATTCGTCTTGCCTCCAATTGTTGGGAGCGGACCTGGTGGTTAACTCTGATTCAGCCGGTGACTCAGCCGGAGCGCTTAAAATCCTTCGTGAAGCGTTTTTGCACCGACAAGGTGGATATTCGCGCCACCTTGCGTACCAGTCGTCGGCTGTGTTTTGCGGTGACCGGTGCAGAGCTGGATCAACAATCCGAATTCGAAATCGCCATGATGGTGATGGCCCATATCGAACGTGATTTTGGCCACATTGAACGGGTTGAAGATCGTCCGGCCTCTACCTGGCCGTATCGGGAGTTTGCCCGCGGTTAAGGGTAAGTTTGCCCGCGGTTAAGACTGTTAGCTCAACAAGTCATTAGGGTCGTTCAGCCCAAAAAACGCTGCCACAAAGCGGCCGACCAAAGCGCTATGGCGATGACAATGGTCAACAAGACCGCTGCCGATCCCATGTCCTTGGTCCGGCCGGACAGTTCGTTGTAATCCGTACTTACCCTGTCCACCAGCGTCTCCAGGGCGCTGTTGATCATCTCCACCACCATGATCAACATTAACGCTGATATCAGTATTGCCCCCTGCCACACCGATTGCGCAACCCAGCATGCCAGCGGCACGCCAGCCAGCAGCAGCCAGCTTTCTTGTCGAAACGCGGCTTCGTGTCGGAACGCCGAGCGCACGCCCTGAACGCTGTAACGGGTGGCGTTGATCAGTCGGCGTACACCGGCCGATTGATATTGGCGCAGGTTTTCATAAGGCGAAGTCATGACGTCGAGTGTCCTTGATGACGAAGTTGGCGGTTGGTGGCGGCTGTAGCCAGGGCTTGGATGGGATCTTCCGGCCAGGGATGGCGGTTGTAGCGGCCGCGCATTTCTTTGCGAATCTCCGGGTAAATGTTGTTCCAGAAGTGCGGCAGATCGGTGACCTGCGCCAGTACGCGGCCGTTTGGAGCCTGCAGCGCCAAAGTCAGTTGCTGGCGACCGTCGACAAGGCTGGGCGTCTGCGCCAGACCGAAAGCTTCCTGCAGTTTTAACGCGGCGGTGACGCGGTGTTGATCGGGCTCATAGTCCAGGGCGCAACGTCGGCCTGAGGGTGCCTGCCAGTGCGTCGGGCACAGACGCTTTAAGGCGTCAGCGCGTTCATAGCCGATCCAGGCGTCGAATACTGCGCAGCTGTCGAGTTCATCCAATCGCTGGAGGCCGTTCAGCCAGGGTTCGATGCTTTGCGCCAGTTCGGCGGCACTGGCCGGCGCTGGCCAGTCGTCGAGTAACTGGCTGGCGCAGCGATAACGCTGCAGCCGGCTGTTCAGGGCGTCGGCCTTGGGCCAGTTCGATAAAGGCTGTTCAGCCAGCCAGTTTTGCCAGGCCAGACGTTGTTCGCTGGCGTCGGCGCGGGTTGGCTGGGAATCGATTAAAAACGGACCAAGCCAGCGGCGGCGCACAAAACGGCTATGATCCTGGGCGCTGGCGAGCACGATATCGCTGTGCTCGGGCAGGACGTTACGCACCTTGCCTTCAGCAACCGGCAACGCCTGCTGGATATCGACCTCGCCGTTGCGGTTGCGGCCGTGCAATAACAGTTGCCAGTTGGATGAAGATTCAAAACCACGCACGGCGGCGCCATTGGCTAAGCGAGTGCGGCCCTGGGTGTCGCGGTGCATTAAGCGATGACTGAGCGCCTGGATGAGTATTGGCTCGGGCAGCAGTTGAGCGCTGTTGGACAATTCGCTATCGAGCCTTTGGGCCAACAGATGAGCTTCGCGTTTTAGCGTGCGATCAGCTTGTTGAACCGCTTGGGCGAAACCCTTGTCGCTAGCCTCCGGCCAAGGTGTTTGTTGGCTGAGCAAGGCGCCCAGCCAGGCGGCATCGCTGCCATGGCCCGCTTGATCACCGGTGACGACCAGATGTGCCAAAGCCGGTTCCAGACCCAATCGAATCAGGCGTCGGCCGTGGTCGGTCAGTTGCTGGTCAGCATCGAGTGCCCGCCAATGTCTGAGTTGCTGCACCGCCGACTGCCAGCGCCCGGGCGTTGGTGGCGTCAGCCAGAAGGCGTCGCTGCGTTCCAGACCCCAGTCGGCGAGTGTCAGTACCAGCGAGGTTAAACCGGCCTGGGCGATTTCCGGCGGTTGGTCCGGTGCCAGGCCGTCTTGCTCGGTCTGAGACCAGAGTCGATAACAATGCCCCGGTCCTAAACGTGCCGCCCGCCCGGCGCGCTGGCGAGCGCTGGATTTGCTGATGCGGCGGGTCTTCAGTTCCGTCAGGCCGGTGGCGGGGTCTATTTCGGCATAACGTTCCAGACCGCTGTCGACCACCGAGCGCACGCCCGGCAAGGTGACGCTGCTTTCCGCCAGATTGGTGCTGAGAATGACCGTCGGCTCGGCCTGTTGTAAGTGGCCGTGTAGATCGTCTTGCGGGACCTGGCTGTGCACCACGCAAGCGGGCCAGTCGGCAGGCAGACGTTGGCGGATGCGTTCGATCTCAGCCAGACCCGGTAAAAACACCAAGACATGACCCGGCCAGTCAGCGCGGGCCTGAGCAATCAGCTCAACCATCAGCGCCTCGGCATCACCGCGACCGGGCGGGTGGTACGACTCGGTCAGCGGATGCAATTGGCCGTCGGATTCAACGGTCGGCAGCCCCAGCGCCTGTTCCAGCAGGCTCATGCTGAGCGTGGCCGACATGATTAGCAGACGCAGATCCGGACGGAATAGTTCGCGGCAGCTGTGCACCAGGCTGAGACTGACGTCCTGATCCAGCCCGCGCTCGTGAAACTCATCAAGAATAACGGTGCCGACACCGTCAAGTTCCGGGTCTTGTTGCAGGCGGCGTAAAAAGGCGCCGTAGGTGGTGACCGTCAGCCGGGTTTTAGCGCTGCGCTGGGTGTCGTGGCGCAGACTGTAGCCAACTTGCTGGCCGACCGGTTCGCCGAGCTGTTCGGCCAGACGCTGCGCCGCCAACTGTACCGGCAGCCGGCGTGGCAACAGCAAAATGGTTTCGCGCTGGTCAGCCTCGAGCAACCACAACGGCAAGCGCGTGGTTTTACCCGAGCCCGGCGGCGATTGCAGCAGGCAACCGCCATCCTGCCAGTGCGCCAGCACCGTTTCGCGCAGCGCATCGACGGGCAGCGCGTCGAGTTTCATGCCAAGGGGTTGCCGTAGGGCAGAAAGCGGTTGTCGGTGTGGTCTTTGATCCAGCGGGTCAGGTCGGCATCGGGGAATTCGCCGCGGGTTTTCAATTCTTTGCACAGCCACACCACCGGATTGCGGTCGCGGCCTTCCCAGCCAGCCCAGTGGTGCTCGGCCAGGGTAAAGAAACGCACCAGCCCAACCAGAGTAGCGGAATCCAGAGCTGATAATATTCCGGCCCAGTCGGCCTGCTGGCGACGCATCCAGGGTTGCAATGCGCTCAGTTCGGTCAGTGGCTGATCGGGAAATTGATCGGCATTGGCCTGCCCCAGTTCGGCAGCCTGTGCGAGTACGGCCGAATCGGGCGGGGTGGGGGCGGTGGCGTCGGGTGTCCAGGTGCCCGTAGTCATCTTGGCTCCATTGGTTCATAGCATTCGGGGCGGCATTATATCGGCTGTGAGGGCTGAGGACACGGAACAACTGAGGGCTGTGGTATAAGGCCTGTTGTTAGCGTGATTAGTAGCTGATTTCCATGACAGGAGAATGACAACCGTGATGTTTCGGATGTTGAATTGGGTGTTTCATCGCCGCTGGCTGACGCGTTATCGCTGGGTGCACGATCGCTTGATGCGCGGCTTTCGTCGTCTGGCCGATCGCGGTGATGCCGATGCGCAGGAGTTGTATGGTTTTCTGTTGCTGCACAAAGGCAGCGACAGCGGCGCCCGTGCTACCGGTGCCGGCTATTTGGCCAAGGTGGCCGGTGTGTCGCGGCCCAAAGCCGCCTGGCAGTTGTATCAGTGTTATGTCGACGGCCTGACGCCCGGCTTTGCGGCCAACGCTGACAAAGCCGAGCATTACCTGCAATTGGCCGCACGCGGTGGCCATCCGCTGGCAGAAGCGCAACTAGAGCAAAGAGCGCAGCCCTGAGTTGTTCAGCGGCCTTGCCACTCGCGCGCCCAGGGTTCTAAAAAGCCGCGCACGATGGCGTCGCCGCTGTCGAATTCACAAGCCAGAATCTGCAATTTGGTGAGCACCGCTTCGAGCGGCATATTGCCGCAGGCGATGGCGCCGATGTCGGCCATCATGCTGCTGGCGGCGTAGTGCCCCAGCTGCACGTTGCCGTCGGGCACCTGGCTGCGCACGAACACGGGAATGCCTTTGTCCTGGGCGCGTTCGAGGATGCGTTTTAGGTCGCCATCGTTCATCACATTGCCGTTGGCGTAAGCGTTCAACACCAGCGCCCGGTAGTTGCGTTCGATCATGCTCATCAGGCCATCGAGTGGCATACCCGGAAACAGCGTGATTAAACCGATGGCCGCCGGACGCCAGGGGCGCATTGGTGGTTGCTCAGCACGACCGGCCGGCAGCTCGAAATCATCATCGTTCCAGCCTGGCGCGAACAACGCATCGTCTTTGCTGTGGTCGGTGTACTTGCTGACGCGGCTGCCCGGCAGGCAACGGGCGTTGCCGTCACCGCCGAAGGCGACGCAGACTTCCGGGCGGACTTGCTTAAGTATCTGCAGCGCTATCTCCAGATTGGCAAAGCCGTCGCTGTCGCTGTGCGTCAGTGAGCGCATGGCGCCGGTAATGACCACACTGCGCTCGGTGCCAGACAGCAAAAAACTCAGTGCGGCTGCGGTGTGAGCCAGGGTGTCGGTGCCATGCACGATCAAAACAGCATCGGCATCGCTGGCGACAATCTGATCGCGCAGTTGATACCACTGCGTTGGGCGAATATCGGATGAGTCGAGCAGCGGTTGCCATTCCTGCCAAAGCAGTTCGTGCTCACGCCAGCCGGCAAGGCGTGGGTGACGTTCCAGCGTTTCACGCAGTAGACCGGGTTGAGGTTCCAGGCCATTGCTGCCTTCGGCCATGCCGATGGTGCCGCCGGTGTTGATGATCAGATAACGCGCCATGATTTCTATTCTCGTGCGAAAGCCCGCGCCGATCGGCACAGGTGATAGGTATGAAAAAGTGTCGGGTTCAGCTTTGGCGTTCAGCGCTCAATGCAATGGAAACCGATTCGGCAAAGCGCAGGGCATGAGGTTTATCGATTTCAACTTCGGCGGCGTGCACTTCCGGATGTTCCATAATCAGCGTCAGTACCTGATGCGTCATGCGTTCGAGCAGCAGGAACTGGTTGGTCTCGACAAACTCGATGATTTCCTTGCAGATGGAACGATAGTTCAGGGTGTCTTCGATCTCGGTGGAATTGATGGCGTCGCTGGCATCAAAACGAATGCTGATATTCAGCAGCACGTCCTGCTTGTTTTTGATTTCCTCTTCCTTGATGCCGACGTAGGTGCGCAAGCGCAGGTCTTTGATGCGGATACGGGCTTGGGTATTTTCGCGAATCATGAGGGCTTGCCGATCAGGTTAAGGAATTCATTGCGGGTATTTTGCGAGTGACGCAAGCCGCCGAGCATCATCGAAGTGGTCATCCAGGAGTTTTGCTTTTGCACGCCGCGCATGGTCATGCACATGTGTTTGGCTTCGAGAATAACGCCAACGCCCTTGGCATCGGTGACGGTTTGAATCGCCTCGGCGATCTGCTTGGTCAGTTGTTCCTGAATCTGCAAACGGCGCGCGTACATATCGGTGATGCGCGCAAATTTGCTCAGGCCCAGCACCTTGCCGTTGGGAATGTAGGCGATGTGTGCCTTGCCAAAAAACGGCAGCAGATGATGCTCGCACAACGAATAAAATTCGATGTCTTTGACCACCACCATCTCGTCGTTGTCGGCCTCAAACACTGCCTCGTTGGTGACCGCTTCCAACGACAGGCCGTAACCTTCGGTGAGAAAACTCATCGCTTTGGCGGCGCGTTCGGGGGTTTTTTGCAGGCCATTGCGTTCCGGGTCTTCACCCAGTTCCAGAATGATGTTGCGGTAGTGGTCGGTCAGACTCGGCGGCATGACAATTCTCGATCTGTGATTGGACGGCAGTATACGACACTTTGATGACGGAGGATCAGCGGTCAGAAACCAGACCGCCGATTGTCCGAGGCTATTGGCTTAAAGGCTGTCGATGACCGCTAAGACATCATCATGGTGCGATTTGGTTTTCACCTTCTCCATGACATGCGCCAGCTTGCCGTCTTCGTCGATGATAAAGGTGATGCGGTGGATGCCATCGAATTCGCGGCCCATGAATTTTTTCAGGCCCCAGACGCCGTATTGATCGGCGATGGCGTGGTCTTCATCGCTGAGCAGATCGAAGTTCAGGTTTTCTTTCTCGATAAACTTCACCAGCCGCTTGGGCGCGTCCGGGCTGATGCCGAGGGCGACGGTGTTGCGTTTTTCCAGTTCAGCCTTGCTGTCGCGCAGACCGCAAGCCTGGGTGGTGCAACCGGGTGTCATCGCCTTGGGGTAGAAGTAGAGCACGACCTTTTTGCCGCGGTAGTCCTTGAGTGAAACGCGCTCTTCGCGTTGATTGAGGGTGGTGAACTCAGGCGCCGGCTTGCCGGTTTCGGGTAGTTTTAAAGCGGTCATCGAGCGGTTCCTTCTGTGTTCTGTGGTGAATAATCGGTACGGCCACAGCCGCGAATCCGTTCAGACATAAGGCCCGCCGGCGCACTTTCAAGCGTTGCGCCGCTATTGCGCCGCCGATCACTGTTTGGCGGCCTTTGTCTCTGTCCGCCAAGGGCAATTTGCGGTATCCTCAGGGCCTCGGTAGCGCTACCTCCAAACTATTGATTTCCCTATGTTTTTTGAAAAGGACCGCAGTCAGTTCTTCAAGCCGCTGACGGGCAAGTACCGCGAGCAGTTTGTTGAATGTCTGAAGGAGCTGTATCACCGGCTCTATACCTCATCGAGCGCCGATTATGGCCATGCACTGTCGCGTGAAGACCTGGTCGATACCTTCCAGGGTGCGTTGGCGCGCGCACCGGAATTGGCCAGCGAGGATGGCGAAGCCGAAGGTCGCTTTCGCAGCGATCGCGATCAGGCGGTCTGGGTGCTCAACGCCTTAATCGAACACGGCTGGATCGACAAGCAGGTCGATGAAGCCACGCTGCAATCCAGCTTCACCTTCAGCCGTTTTGGCCGTCAGTTTACCGAGCCGTTCGTCGCTGGTGATCTGTCCAGCGTGCGCTCGCACCATCGCAACACCCGCAATGTGCGTAACTCCCTCCAGGCATTCCTGGAACGCGGCGAGGTTTACGACCTGCTCGATGCCTGGGAAAACTCCGAACGCATCATCGCCGACTTCACCGACATCATTGCCGAGCTGGATGATCGCAAGCGCGATCTGGTGCGCGAAATGGGCGATCAGGTGCTGGTGCAGCGCGCCACCCAAGACTTCTTCGACTATATGGAGAAGCGCTTCCAGCCCGACCTCGCCATCCGCCTGTCGGCCGATAACGTGGAAAAATACCGCGACGAAATTGCTGAGTGCGTGCGCCGCATTCGTCATCAGAAGCGCGAATTCAAAGCGCGCGCCGAAAAGCGTCTGCGCGAGCTGCTGCCCGAGCAGGTGCGTGAAGGGCAGAGTCTGTTGTGGGCCTTGCTCGATCATATCGAAGGCCGCCTGAAGTCCGCTTCCGACATCATGCTGCCGGCATTGCGCCGGGCGCTCGCCAGCTTTACCAAGCGTGCCGACATCGTTATTCGCCAGATCAGTTATCTGGCTGGGCAGCAACACAACGATGTGGTGCAGGTGTGCCAGCAACTGGTCGAGCAGGATGACGACAGCGTGGCGGCGGCGCTGGAACGCGCCAGTGATCTCATGTCGGTGCCCAATATTGGCTTTGTCGACCCCGGTGGTGTGCGGCTGCACGCGCCGCGTACCCGACGCTCGTTCGAAACCTCGGTGCTGGAAGACAGCAGCGATGATTTCGATATGGATGCCCGCCGCGAACTCTATGTACAGCAGTTGCTCGATCAGGCGTTCTTAATTAACGACAACCGCGTGCGGCAATATTTGGCGCGCCGGTTAAGTGATGGCGATACCGTCACCACTTCCGAATTGCCGGTGGCTACCGCCGACGATCTGCTGGCCTTGGCGCACGCCATTGAAGTGGGTGCTAACCAATCGCTGGCGTCCGACTATCAATTCAGCGTCGAGTGGAAAAACGCCGATCAGCCTGGCGAATATTTTGAATCAAGTGACAACTTTACTATCCGGCTGGTGAACAAGAACGCCAACCAGCCCGAGGAGACTCCCGATGTTTGATGAGTTGGATCGACTCCTGGATCGTCAGGGACTCAGCCGCACTGAATACAGTGAGCTGCTGATCCGTCTGTTGGATCACGGCGTCTTGTGCCGTGATGAAAGCCAGGTAGAACAGCAACTGTACGATCGTTATCTGCGCCTGGAAGAACCGGTGCGTGACTACCTGGAATTGCTGGGCATTCAGATTCAGCACGATCGTCGTTTTCATTTTGTCCGCTTGTTCCCGCCCGGTGCCGAAGTGCCCGGCTTGGATAACAGCGGCGAAGGGCCTTTTAGTGGTGGTTTCCGGGCGCGTTTGTCACAGCAGGAAGTGGCGCTGGTGCTGGTGCTGCGCAGTTTGTATGACCGGGCGCTGCGTGAAGGTCAGGTCGATGAAAACGGTTGCGTTCTGGCGTCACTGGAAGGTGTCAGCATTGCCATGCGCAATGTGTTGCGTCGGTCGCTGCCGGAGAATATGACCGAACGTCGCCAGTTGTTTCGGCGTTTGCGTCAGCTGCGCCTGATTCAATTGAATCAGGATGAAGCGGTGGAAAGTGGCGATTTTTGGCTGCGTATCCGGCCGATGATTCTCAGCTATGTTTCCGATGAAGTGTTGTCGACCTTAACCGACGCGCCGGCCGACGATGAGGCTGAATTAACTTCTGAAGAAGACGCAGCAGCCGAAGCTGACGGCTCTTTAGTCGAAGCTGAAGGCTCTTTAGACCAAGCTGAAGGCTCAGTTGCAGAGGTTGATGCCGAAGACGAATCAGCAGCGGATGACGCCGACGATTCCAGCATCACTGTTACCGACGACACCGCTTCTGTCTTTGCACGGGACTGATCATGTTTCTGAAGAAATTTATCTACGTAAACTGGGGCAACATTCCACTGCTGGAATTCGATTTCGGCCCTATCAATTTGCTCAGCGGCGGTAACGGTTCCGGTAAAACCACAGCGGCCGATGCCATCCAAACGGTAATGACCGCCGCCCACGATACGCTGTTTCATTTTAACCCTGGTCAGGACGAAGCCACCCAGCGCGGTCGCGGCAAACAGGTGCGGACCCTGGCGTCCTATATTCTCGGTTGTGACGATGGCTCCTACGCCCGTCCCGACGGTGCCGTGGGTTATTTGGCGGCTGTGTTTCATCCCACCGAAGGCGAACCGGGCGATCCCTTTACGGCGGTGATTGGTGCCAGCGCTTTTATCGATCGCGCCGGTGGTCAGGCCGTCGCCCGTCTGGGTGATATGGTTTATCTGGTGGCGCAGGGCGAACAGCTGGGTAAGGTCGACTTCGTTGCCGAAGGTACCGACGGCCGCCAGGTCGTCACCCTCGATAAAATTGTGCCGTACTTAAAAGCGCGCGGTTTGTCGGTGGAAAAATACGACACCAAGAAACAATATCTGCGCCGTTTTTATGCCGCCATTCGCGGCCGTGAAGATGCCGTCAGCGAGCGCGAAGCACTTAATGCCGCGCGCGCTTTTTCACGCTTTATGGCGTACAAGCCGGTGCGTTCGATCAACGGTTTTGTGGCCCAGGAAATTCTCGAACAGAAAGATCTCGGCGAAGCCATTCGTACGGTGTCGGACCTGATGAAAACCATCAGCGGCATGGAAGGTGAAGCAGCGCGACTGAAACGCACCGTGGAGCGTTTGTCCCAAGGTCGTGGCCGTGCCGATGCTTATATCGACCAATGGCTGGATTTCAACCTGGCCGACTACACCGCCGCCCGGGCGCGCTTTGTTAAAGACCAGCAGCAATATCTGAACGCCAAGAATGAACAGCAGCGACTGCGTCAGGAACGCGACGATGTGCAGTCCGAGCTCGATGTCACTGAACAACGTCGTGACCAGACGCACGAACAACTGGTGTCGCTGGAAGCACAGCGTCGCGGTGTCGACGCGCTGCAAGAAAAAGACAAGCTGGAGCAAGAGATTGAACAGGCCAAAACCCGGCTGATTCAACAAGCCGAACCGCTGCTTAAACAAGACGACGCCTTAGGACGCAGTCTCGACGCCAGCGAAACCATTATTCAGGCGCTGAGCAAAACCAGTCTGGTGACCGAGATCGCCGATCTGGGTGACAAGTCGTTGAGCCAGTTATCCAAGAGCGTCGCCAAACACAACCGTCGCCCGGTCGATTTCCGCACCTTGATGAATCAGGACTGGATCGATATTGCGCCGCTGGAACAGCATCTGGATGAAGTGCTGGCACAGCAAAGCGCTTTGAACCAATGGCGTGACGCCTGGTTCAGCGACGAGCGCACCAGCAGTGGTGTCAGCCTGCGCGATCAACTGCAACGCGTCCAGGACCGTCGCGAACAACGGCTCGCCAAGTTGCGTCTTGATCTGAATCGCAAACAGCAGGATATCGACAGTCTTGCCGGAGAACGGCTGAACTATCCTTATCATGTGCGTACTGCCTTAGAAGCCATTCGCGATGCCTGGCCGCAAGCCGATCCGCGCGTGCTCTGTGACCATGTCGAAATCGAAGACGATGACTGGCAATCGGCGATCGAAGGCTATATCGGCGGTGGTCGTTTCGCCATTTTGGTGGAACCGGAATTCGAAGCTCAGGCTATTCAGACGGTGCGCGAATTACCCAAGGAAAACCGCGCCCGGGTGATCCAAGGTTCCAAGGCACAGGCCGATGCTGACCGGGTGAAATTACCGGCCAATTCCATCGTCCATCTGATGCGTTTTGATCACGCCATTGCCCGCGCTTATATGACCGCGAGCTACGGTTTGGTCGAGCAGTGCGACAGCACCGATGAACTCAAGCGCACGCGTCGCGGTGTCACCAAGGCCGGTATTGGCTCGGGTTCTTACGCCATGTATCGCTGCGATCTGCCGATTGCCGATCTGGTTTTCGGCCAGGGCGCGCGCGAACGTGCGCTGGCGGCCAAAAAAGATGAACTGAATCAGTTGGCGAGCCAGGCCAACGATCTGCAAGCTCAGGTTGCGGAAGTCAGTGCTTTGTATCAGGCGGTGAATCAGTTGGCGCATCTGGCGCATGGCGATCTGGTGCGTGACATGCTCGATACCCAGCGGCGTCTGGGTGCGGCCGAAAAAGCCCTGACCAATCTGGACTTAAGCGACGCCAGCGCACTGGAAAAAGAATACGCCGAGGTCAACGAACAACTGAAAACGCTCGATCAGCGCATTCGCGAATTGATTGAACGCAAAGGCAGTCTGGGTGAACGCTTGGAAAGCCTGTCCAAACAGTGTCAGGCGCTCAGTGATCAGCAGGAAGAAACGGCGCTGCGTTCAGAGCAAAAAGAAGGCTACCTGCGCACCATCGCCACCGACTGGCCGGACTTTGATGTCGACGCCCGCCTGGCCGATGCGGATGAAACCGCCGAGACGGCAGACCCCGCTGTGCAGGATAAATTGCGGCATTCATTAGAGAGCGAACTGAACAGTCTGGCGCACAGCCTGGAAGGCTCCTTAACCGAGCACAATCAGGAATGCCAGCCGCAGGATGCCATCGCCCTGGACCTGAATTATTCCGACCTGCATTCGAGCGACTTCTTTAAAGGCATCGTTTCGCTGCGCCGTCAGATTGACCAGATTTATAACCGCATCAAGAACAACATTCTGGTGGAGAAGGTCGATAATCTGGGCAGCCTGAAAGAAAGCTTTAACAACGCCTTCGTTACCAACCTTTGCCATGCGATCTATCAATCGATCAACGACGGCAAACGGGTGCTGGAAGATCTTAACCGCGAGCTGGAACACCATCGCTTCGGTGCCGACAGCGAACGCTACTGGTTCGACTGGGAATGGTTGCCGGAGTACAAGGAGTACTGGCACTTCTTCGACGAAGTGATCAAGAACCCGACACTGGGCGAAGGCCAGACGCTGTTTGATGCTGAACTCAGTGAACGCTCGGCGCGCATTCGTGATCAACTGATGGCGATGCTGCTCGACGATGACGATCAAAAAGCACTGCGTGAACTGGAGCGGATTTCCGATTACCGCAACTACCGCAACTACGAAATCTACAAACAACCGGAAGGCAAACAACCCATTGCCTTGAGCCAATACGGCACCGGTTCCGGCGGTCAGTTGGAAACCCCGGCCTATATCATTCGTTCGGCGGCGATCACCTCGGCGTTCCGTTTCAATGAAGGCGACAGCCATCTGCGCATGGTGCTGGTCGATGAAGCCTTCTCGAAAATGGACGAAACGCGCTCCAAAGAAGTGATTCGCTATCTGACCGAAGCGCTCGGCCTGCAATTGCTGTTTATTATGCCGACCAGTAAATCCGGTCCCTTTATGGACATGATTTCCAACCAGTTTGTGTTTTCCAAGGTACCGCTGGCCGGCGGTCACCGCGTTGGAGAATTGCAGTCGCGGGTACTGGTTGATCGCCAGCGCTGCAATCAGGATAAAATTAAGGCGCTCTGGGCTAATCATCGCAAGGTGATTCGTCAGCAAGCCGAACTCGATTTTTTGGCGGATGTAGACGCTTAACTTCAGTTAATGACAGGAGAGACTCATGGCCGTTCATGAAATTAAACATCCGCTGATCCAGCACAAACTCGGTCTGATGCGTGAAGCGGGTATCAGCACCAAACATTTTCGCGAACTGGCCGGGGAGGTGGGTAATCTGCTGACTTATGAAGCCGGTCGGGAACTGGAAACCGAGCATTTCGAGATCACCGGTTGGACCGGCGAGCCGATGACGGTGGAGCGCATCAAGGGCAAAAAAATCACCGTGGTGCCAATTTTGCGTGCCGGCCTGGGCATGCTCGACGGGGTGATGCAGTTGATCCCCAACGCCAAGGTCAGTGTGGTCGGTTTTTATCGCAACGAAGAAACGCTCGATCCGGTGCCCTATTTCGATAAGGTCATTGAAGACGTTGATGACCGCACCGCCTTGATTGTCGATCCCATGCTGGCCACCGGCGGTACCTTGATCGCCACCATCGATCTGCTTAAAGAGAAAGGCTGTAAGCGCATCATGGGTTTGTTTCTGGTGGCAGCGCCGGAAGGTTTGGCCGCGGTGACCGAGGCGCATCCGGACATTGATCTGTATGTAGCGGCCATCGATGAGCGACTGAATGAGCACGGCTATATCATTCCCGGTCTGGGCGATGCCGGCGATAAGATCTTTGGCACCCGCTAAAAAAGCTGCAATTTCGCGAATACCGTCTAGAGTAATGGCATGACAGAACAACATGCCATCGCACGCTGACGTCGATGGCCTCAATGGAGTTGGACATCCGTGGCATATCGGGCGGACACGATGGGCAAGAAGCGTATTCTGATGGTGGACAGCCACCCTGAAGACGTTCGCAAACTTCGCGAGTACCTGATCAATAACGAGTACGACGTTGAACTCGAAACCGACAGCAGTCAGGCGTTAAAACGCATTCGTGAAGAGCAACCGCACCTGGTATTGATGGAAGTTGATCTCGAGGGTGAAAGCGGCCTGACTATCTGCAAACTCTGCCGTAAGGACTACGACGGCGGCATTCTGTTTTATACCCACCGCGACAGCGAGATGGATCAGGTGCTTGGCCTGGACATGGGCGCGGATGATTATCTGATTAAAAATACCGGCCATCGCCTGGTGCTGGCGCGCTGTCAGACGCTGACGCGTCGCGCCGAACGCGGCCGTCGGCTGGAAGCCAGACGTCAGACTGAGCGTCTGGAGTTCGGCGATCTGATCATCGATAACACCATGCGTGAAGCCTGGCTTGGTCAGCAACAGATTGATCTGACCAGTGCCGAATTCGACCTGCTGTGGCTGTTATCCAGTCATGCCGGTCAGATCCTGACGCGGGAAGAAATTTTCAGTCGCCTGCGTGGCATTGAATACGATGGCCAGGACCGCTCAGTCGATGTTCGGGTGTCGCGCATTCGCCCTAAAGTCGGTGACGATCCGGTGCACCCGCGCCGTATTAAAACCGTGCGTTCCAAAGGTTATTTATTCGTCGGCGACCTTTCCAAGCACTGAAACAGTTCAGCCTTTGCGCAGCGCCCGATAAACGCGAAAGCCGCGTTGTTGGGTGACTTCTTGTACTTCGAACGCGCCTTTTTTCAGCACCCTCTGGTAATCGAGAAAATCGTTAGCGACCCACCACAGACTGCCGCCGGGTTTCAGCCAGTCATGACTGACGGCAAAAAAACGCTCGCTGGGTTCATAGTGAGTCCGCAAACCGGTATGAAAGGGCGGGTTGGTGATCAGATGATCATAACGCGCCGGCGGCACTTCACTGAGTCCGTCAGACCAGATCACTTGCGCACGATCGGCAACGCCGGCTTCACTCAAGGTGCGCTCGGTCGAGGTGGTCGCCAACCAATCAATGTCCAAGGTCGTCAACTTATTTTCTGGATTGCTGTTGAGCAATGCCAGACTGAGCACACCCGAGCCGCAACCCAACTCCAGCAAATTGCCAGATAACTCGGGTAACTGATCGAGCAAGACAGCCGTGCCGGTATCCAACCGATGCTGACTGAATACACCCGGCAGCGCATAAATACTTTGGCCGTTCCAATCGAAGCTGAGCCAGTCCTGATCGGTCGGCAACGGTTTTTCCAGTTGAATCTCAAACAAACCGCAGTGGCGGGCACTGTCGAGTTTGTCGCAAGCGGCCCAGGGCGCAACGCGTTTGGGCAGACTTTTGATACCGCCGAGATTTTCTCCCGCTATCCACAGCCTGGCAGACGCCAAATGCTGTTGAATTTGACGCAACCACCATTCCAATCGACCTTTGGCTTTGGGGTAGAACAGTACCAGTTGATCGACAGATTCCGGCCACGCCCTATCGGGTGCCAACCACCGATCGGGTTGTTGAATATGCAAAGCGCGATTGGGCGTAATGCAGTGATCGCCGGCTTTGATCAGCGGATGAGTCTCGGGCGGGTCGAGCCACAGAACTGAAGAGGCGTCCAGGCTGTCGCGGTGGCGTTCCAGTATTTGCCAGCAAGGGTGCATTGCAAGTCGCTTTAATAATAGGGGAGGCGCAGTGTACCAGCGCTTATAAAAAAAGCGGATACCGGGGAAGATATCCGCATCAAAGTGGGGTAAAACCCCAGTTAGGGAGTAGTCACCATTACTGCTGCTGCTACGACCAACAGTTATTTGACTATAGAACAACTGCTCAATTTGAAGGGCGATTTGTTGAACGATTGTCTTCTAACATCAAGATTTTTAGTGCCGTACCGACATAATAGAAACTTTCCAGGCTCAACAGCGCCATCTGGCGCGGGTGACAAACGTTATGGCCGCTAAGACTGTTTTTTTCTCACTGTTATTGCTGATATTACCGACGCTGAGTTTCGGCTACGGCGCCACGGGTCACGCTCGTCAGCAACTGCGGCTGATTGCCATCAATCTGATCGAACCGCGTCTGACTCCCAACGCCATGCAATTCAATATGCCTTCGCTGCCGGCGATGTTGGTCGACGGTGAACACGATCGATTGATTGCGCAGATGAATGTGTTGGTCGCCGAAGGGTTGATGGATCGGCAACCGATGATCGCCACCGAACGAGCCCTGAATACCGATGGTCTGTTGACCCGTCGTATTGGCGCGCACCGTTATGATCGTCCTTTGATGATACGCCAGGCACCGGTGCGCTTTGGTCACGCCCAATTGATCGGAACGGGGGAAATCTGGGTGACATCCTCGGCGACGGACGCCACCCGCGCCGAAATTCATTTCCAATGGGTTGCCGACCAACTGGCAGAATGGCTCTGGGCACCGGCTTTTGATCAGGAGCCGCGCCTGGAACGTTTGAAGAGCAGTGTTAATCAGCCGTTAAACGGCGTAGCGACCCTGGTGTGGCAAGACCAGCAATGGCAGTTAACTCAACTGGAACCTTACGCAGACTGATTCCGCTATTGCAGACGGCGTTGCAGTTGACCAAGGGCACATTGCAAATGGGTGGGCAGGGTGCTGCCGCCTTGGGTTCCAGGGTTCATCAGCGCCTGTACAACCTGTGACAGGATCTGAGTCCAGTCATCGGCAATAAAACAGGCTTCAGGCAACTGCTGCAGGGAATCGATCAGTAAGCCCTTCAGCTGTGGCAGCCGCTGACGCGCTGCTTCGTTAAACGATAATTCCACAATCATGTCGGCGACCTGCTGACGACGTAAAAAGACCAGCGATGAAGACGCCTCAACCATCACTTGAGCGGAAACTGCCACTTTGAGTCCCTCTGTCAGATTAGCTTGAATGCAGCGCGGTCAAGCTACCGCCGGGATGGATTGGCTGGCAACGGATAAGTCTGGGGAGTGTTTGTGGATAAGATGTCGGTAACCCGATGTTAGCGCGCACTTACTCTTAGTGCATTGAAAAATAAAGGTTTTTACTTTGTAGTTCTTTGTAATTGAAAGCTATTGCCAAGGCGTGATGCGTGGTCATCAAACGATCAAAAAATTCATTTCCCGGCTCAATTTCAATATATCGACTGCGGCTTTTTTGTTATTGCTTTTTCCCGGATTTGATCAAAAATTAATGCGTGATCGGTTAAGTCACAATTAGGATTTTAGTTCAGAAATTGATATTGGAATCACTTCACATTTTAATTGTTCCTGTTTGAGTAGAGTTTTACTTACTTTTTTATTGCAGTAATTTGCATCTTAGGTTTCAACTGACTAAATTGTTCACGGGTTTAATCGAATAAATTCGATGATTCCAACATAAGGAGAAAAGGATGGCAGCTGCCAAGAAAAAAACTGCGGCCAAGCGCGGACCCAAGCCGGGCTCTAAGCGTACGCCGAAAAAAACTGCGGCAAAGAAATCCACCGCACGTAAATCCACTGCACGTAAAGCCAAAGCGAAAGCAACAGTCGCTGAACCAGTTATGACGGCTGGCGTTGTATCCGCTACCCGTAAATTGGATAAAGCCGAAGCTGACGTTGTGAAAGCAGAGGCGAAACTGGGTGCCGCTGCAGCGAAAAAAATGACGGCTCGTACCAAGGCCTCCACCGTTAAAACACCGGCGGCTAAGCGTCAACTGGATACGGCTCTGAGCCAGGAAAAAACAGCTCGCGATGCAGTAACCGCAGCCAAGCAGGCTGTTAAAGCTGCTAAGTTCGATTTGAAAGTTGCAGAAATCGAAGCCCAGGCTGAAGAGTATAAAGCCAAGGTCGATTTGCGGGTTGCCGAGCAGGAACTGAACCTGACCGCCAAGCTGGAAGAAGATCTGGCCGGTGCATTGGCCAAGTTCGAATCTCAATGGCGTGCCGCTCGTAAGAAGAAAGACGTTAGAAAGCTGAAAACTTTCCGCACCAAAGAAGAAGCGAAGATCAAAGCCAACGCTCGCAAGATCAAGGCCAAGGTCAAAGCTTTGGAAAAGAAAGAAGCGACTAAGCAAAAACCAGGTCCCAAGAAAAAACGCGGACCGGGTCGTCCTCCCAAGAAGAAAGCCTGATTTTCGGGATAGTCGACAACAAGAAAGCCACCTTCGGGTGGCTTTTTTTATGGGCGCGATAGCTGGCCGGCCGCCTGGCTGTGATAAACTGCCGGTTTTTCATAACGGCGACAGCGCCGCCAGGCTGGAAGAGATCTCATGCTTCGATTATTGGCCATCGATACCACCGCTGACGTGTGTTCGCTGGCATTGCTCGGGCCCGATACCGAGCTCAGCATTCATGAAGAATTACCCCGTCAACATGCTCGCCAACTGCTGCCCCGACTGGATGCGCTTTTTACCGAAGCCGGTTGGGCCAAGCGCAGTCTGGACGCCGTTGTATATGGCCGTGGTCCGGGTTCCTTTACCGGCATTCGCATTGCTGCCGGTGTGGCTCAAGGCATCGCCCTGGGCGCCGACTGTCCCATCTTGCCGGTCAGTACACTGGAAACGCTGGCGTATGAAGATTGCCAGTTGGGTGAGCAAGTCTGGGTGGCGTTGGATGCGCGCATGCAGGAACTGTATTTTGCCCGTTATCAAATGGATGCGGATGGTCTGCCGGCTCTGCTGGATAAAGAACAATTAATCGATCCGGCAACATTGCCCGAGCCGTCGTCCGATGTTCGGTTGGTGGGTAATGGCTGGTTAACCGACTATGGTTTTTCGCAGCCATGGCAAACCCATCTGTCGACCCGGGAAATAACCCTGACCTTACCCAAGGCTGCGGTTGCCGCGCGTTTGGCGCAGCGACGTTTGGCGGCCGATCCTGGTTTGGCACTGCCGCCGGAGTCGGCTTTACCGATTTATTTACGCGATAAGGTCACCTGGGATAACAAGCCCAAGGTTGGCTCCTGATCGCTGTTATAAGGACATTGTTGTGCTCAGTGATTTGCAAGTCATTATCCTGGCTCTGGTTCAGGGCCTGACCGAATTTTTGCCGATTTCGAGTTCCGCCCATCTGATTTTGCCGTCGCAATTGTTGGGTTGGCCGGATCAGGGGCTGGCGTTCGATGTTGCCGTTCATCTTGGCTCGCTGCTGGCTGTTGTCGGTTATTTTCGACGCGATGTCTGGGCCATGCTGACTGCCTGGCTGGCGAGTCTTGCTCGCAAACCTCATGCAACGGCCGACAGCCGACTCGCCTGGTGGGTTATTCTCGGCACCATACCGGCGGGTCTGGCCGGTTTATTGTTGGAAGATTTCATCGAACAGCATTTGCGTTCCATGCTGGTGATCGCCGTGGCGACCATTGTTTTTGGTGCCTTGCTGTGGTGGTCGGATCGTCGCAGTGGTGCCAATCATGATCTGTCGCAGCTTGGTTGGCGCTCGGTATTGATCATCGGTGCAGCGCAGGCCGTGGCTTTGATACCCGGCACCTCACGCAGTGGTATTACTATGACCGCTGCTCTGGCCCTGGGTTTTCAAAAAACTCAGGCGGCGCGGTTCAGTTTTTTGCTGTCCATTCCGTTGATCGCAGCGGCGGCTTTGTTGAAAGGGCTGGAGTTGGCGCAATCAGCGCTGCCGGTCTATTGGGGTGAAATTCTCGCCGGAGTATTGTTGTCGGGCCTCAGCGCTTATCTGTGTATCGCTGTATTCCTGAAATGGATTGAACGCGTTGGTTTTCTGCCCTTTGTATTGTATCGCTTTGCCTTGGGCGCGCTCTTACTGGCGGTCTATTTCTGGAGCTGAGCATGGCCGCTATTCCGGTTCTGGCGGATCGCAACCAACGTCAACAGCTGCTGGCTGAAACTCAGCAAGCCTTGGCCGGGCTGGACGTGCAGTGGTTAGCGCAACCCACGGATAGGTTGTTTTTAACGGTGCAGGATGGCTGCCTGGGTTTGGTCGATGGCGGTCAGCCTCAGCAAAAACCGGTGCTGGTCGATTTTGTCGGCGGCAAGGCGCGTCACCGACAGCTATACGGTGGCGGACGCTCTCAGGCGATTGCCAAGGCGGTGGGTTTGCATCAGCGCGCCCAGTTGGAGGTGATTGATGCAACCGCCGGGCTGGGGCAGGACGCCTTTGTGTTAGCCGGGCTGGGCGCCGAGGTGCGTCTGCTGGAACGTCATCCCTGGGTTTATTTGCTGCTCAGCGATGGGCTGGCCAGAGCTCAGCTGGCCGGCATAGAGGCGGCGATGCGGATGGCATTATTGCCGCAGTCGCAAAGCCTGGCCGATATCGAGGCGGCCGACGTGGTTTATCTCGATCCGATGTTTCCCGAAGGGCCACGCAAAGCAGCGGTGAAAAAACCCATGGCGATGTTTCAGCAACTGGTGGGCGGTGATGCCGACGCTGATGCCTTATTGCCTGCCGCTTTGGCCGCTGCCCGCTTACGTGTGGTGGTGAAACGTCCGCGCCTGGCGCCGGTTTTGGCAGAACAGGCGCCGAGCTATGCGTTGACCGGCAAAAGCAATCGCTTTGATATCTACGCCTTGCGTTCCATTTCTTCAGACTGATCGCTGCTGGTCTCGCCCAGGCTGGTCACCTGCATGATGTTGTACAACACCTCTGCCGGAACTACCTGATCGGAAGCGCGTACCACGCGCGGCAGACGATCATCGAACACAATACAGCTGTCGGCATTGACGCTGACCACGCCCTGTTGCTTGAGCGTCTGAATAAAGTACTTAAACAAGTCCTTATCGAAGAACTCCGGCGCATCCAGACCGTTCAATACCGACAAACGCTGCGCCATCTGTTGCGATTGGTTCTCCAGCTCCTTGGTGGAAGCTTTGGCCGAACCCAGACGAATCAACACCGCCAGCGTCAGCAAATAGCGCTCCAGAGTCGGCAGCATGATGGCAGCCAGCAGTTCCAGTTGCAGTCGGTTAGCCGAACCTTTATCGGCGGCGTACCAACGTTCCTGGTCCTGGAAAATCAATTGTTGTTTGGCCAGGCACGCCAGCCAGATCGGCACACTGTCGGCCGCTTCTTCAGCACTGATATCGAGGAATAATTCGGTGCGCACATAGGGGTAGATCAGTTTGACGCCATCCTTCAGTGATTTTTCATCAATGCCCTGACCTTGACCGAGCAACGCCGCAATCAACGCCGGCAGCGCATAAAGATGCTGGATGTTGTTGCGGTAGTAGGCCATCAACACGGCGTTTTGGCTGTCGAAACCGTAGAGGTCGCCGAGCTTTTGCGGAATATGCCGCAAGGTGCCCATGGCCAGAGCGTATTCGATCCAGTCATCGGCGTCGCCTTCCGGCAGGGTGATGAACGGACTGTAAGGATGGTGTTGCTGCAAGGCACCGAGCAGCGTCAGTTGTCGGCGCAACAGGGCGCCATCGATGGCCCGGTGGGAGGTTGCCAACAGCGTCAGAGCCACCAGATTGATCGGGTTCAGCGCCGCAGCCTGGTTGATGCGGGTGCAGACCTGGCTCGCCAACTTATCAACGAAAGGCACCAGCCAGCCGGGTTTGTCTTCAGCGCTGTATTGGTGATTGCGCCAGTCCGGGTTGTGGTCATCGAGCAGTTGGCTCAGCGCCATTGGCTGGCCAAAGTTGAGATAAACATGGCCGTAGTTTTTCAGTTTGCGTACGGTTTTAACCAGATCGAACAGGTTTTCTTTTTTCTTTTCCTTGCCGCGTAATTCACCCAGATAAGAGCGCGATTCCAAGACCTTTTCGTAACCGATATAGACCGGAATAAAGACCACCGGCCGGGTGTAATCGCGCAGATGACTGCGCACCGTCATGGCCAGGGTACCGGTGGCCGGATGGCGCATACGACCGGTACGCGAACGACCGCCTTCAATAAAATACTCAACCGGATAACCGCGGGAAAAAACGCTGTGAATGTATTCGTTGAAAACGGCGGTATAGAGTTTATCGCCACCGAAGCGGCGGCGGATAAAGAAGGCGCCACCACGGCGCAGAATGCTGCCCACCACCGGCATATTCAGGTTTTCGCCGGCGGCAATATGGGGCACGTTCAGGCCCTGGTAATAGAGTGAGTAGCTTAGCAGCAGATAATCCATATGGCTGCGATGGCAGGGCACGTAAACGATGGCGTGATCGCGCGCCAATTCACGCACCGGTTCGATACCGCTGACTTCCACGCCGTTGTAGATGCGATTCCACAACCACGACAAAATCAGATCGAGCACCCGAATGACGTTGTAAGACACGTCAGCGGCGATATCCGTCGCGTGTTTGGCGGCCAGTTTTTGCGCTTTTTCCAGCGGAATTTTCTTGTTAGCCGCGTGCTGTTCAATGGCTTTGCGTACCGCTTCGGTGTTTAACAACTGGCTGATCAACACCCGCCGATGCGACAGATCCGGACCAATAACGGCGGTACGCACCCTGCGGAAGTGAATGCGTAAAACCCGCGCGACCTTGCGTGCAGCAATCTTGGGTTCCGGTTCGTCTTCGGCTAGGCGGCGTAAGGAAATAGGTTCGTTTAATTCAAAGAAAGTATTGCGACCGTTAAACAGAATGGTCAGCAACTTTTGGAAGCGGCCGATCAGATTCCAGTTAGAACTGAGCAGAGCCTTGACCAGGCTGTTCGACTTACGCGGGCCGCGTCCCCAATACAGCGCGACGGGCACCAGCAGGATGTCTTCTTGCGGATGATCGCGCAGATGATCCAGCAGTTGCGATAAAACCGGCGTTATACCGGAACGGCGGCGACGCAATACCGAAGGGCGGGCGTGCAGGGCAATAACCGGGCGACGTTTTTCCAAACCTTCCAGTTGCAGACGCCGGCTAAGGTCGGGCAGACCCATTTTGCGGCATTGGCGGTCCAAAACCATGGCATCGGCCGTGGACTGTTGTTCGAGAATATAAACAACGGTGCGTGCCTGCTTTAAGGGTTCCAGATCGATCTTGGCGGGTTGGTTATCGAGTCGGACCCACCAGAACAGGATGGTTTGAGCAAAGCGACCGATCAGGTCGAACAGGGACCGCATGATGAGGTGTCCTATGAATTGGCCGATGAAAGGCGCGAGTGTAACGGATTGGGGGTGGTTCAGCCCAGTGCCCGAGCGCGGTCAATCGTCTGATTCGTCGTTGGCATGCGCAACGGCGATGAGCGGCCAATTCAATAATGCGGTGGCGGTTTGTTGTCGATGTCCTCAGGCAAGGCATCGCGCAGGCTTTGTTGGTCCGACAGTACGCGCTCTAAAGCACGTTCCAGGCGTTCAATGCGGTCCTGTTGGGCGATCACCACTTGATCCAGCGCTTCCAGGGTGTCGTCCAGGTGAGTCAGGCGGGTTTCCAGGTCAATCAGGCGGTCGGTATCGCTCATGTTCAGTGTTCCAGGGCTGGTTTTTACGGCGGTTTTTGGCATTATGACGGCCGTTACAGGGATTTTTTCTGTCGTTAACTGCATAGCATGATTCAGGACAGGACGTCAGGCCCGCCGGCGCTGCCAATCAAACACCATAGCGGGCGACAGCATAGCGTATCTAAAGACAGAGCGTCATAAAGACAACAACATCTGAGTGGACACTATGAAGTTGAAAGCGTTTTTTATTCGAACAGGGGTTTCCCTGCTGGTGGCTGTTCCTGGCCCCGTTATCATGGCGGCGTCCTTATCGCTGTCATCCGTACCTGAAACCTGGACTCTGGACGAACTGACCGATGCACGGGTTCATCCGGTTGAGTGGAGTGCCTATGCAATAGCCGCGCTGGTTATGCTCATTCTGACAACACTGGCACAGTATATTGCCCAGCCTATTTTGTCTGAAATCGACGTCGACACCCGCGAAGAAGGCATCGTCAAATGGTTCAACGTCAGCAAGGGTTTCGGTTTTATCACCCGCGATAGCGGCGAAGATGTGTTCGTGCATTTCCGTTCTATCCGCGGGCGCGGTCATCGTTCGTTGCAGGAAGGTCAGCGCGTTAAGTTTGGTGTGGTTGAAAGCACCAAAGGCCTGCAGGCTGAAGACGTAACTGTGGTCCGCCAGCGTTGATGGTTGAGCGGCAACACTAAAAAAGCGAGCCTGGCTCGCTTTTTTTATGTCAGTCGAATCAGGCTTAAGCGCCTGCGGTTTGCCAGGTGATCTGTGTCTGGCTGCCATCGGGTTGCACGCTGATCCAGGCATCGGGGTCGGCACCTTCCTGCCAACTATCGGCGGCAATGCGCACTTCGCGCTGAAAATGCGCCGCTGCAGTGAGCGCGCATTCCAAATCGTCGCGCCAGGGCAGGTCAGGGCTGTTCAGCCACAGGCTGGTAAAACCCTCGATCTCTTTTTCCAGCACCACGATGGTGAAGCGTTCGCCTTCCCAGATACCTTGAAAGGACCGTGCATTTTTGGGCATGCCGGCGACGCGCTTGGTCGCGGTCAGGTCATCCAGTTGGTCGGTGAGCCAAGGTTCGAGATCGGCAACACCAATCCCCTTGAGATAAATTTCGATGTCAGAAGCGCGGTGATGGGTCACGGGCGAGGTTCCAATATAAACAATAAAACACGAAAAACGCTGAGCGCCAGATAACCACCCAGAGCATAAAGTCCACCAGCCAGAATTAACAGCAAACCAAAGAGCGAAACGGCTTCCTGAGTGATGCTCGGATCAAGCAACTGGTCGGTAAAAACCACCACCATCATGCCGGCGCAGAAGATAAAACCGCCGGTGGTGAATTGTTTTAACGCTCGTCTGGGCGACTCGGTTTGGCGGCGCAGCCAATCGACCAAAACAGAGCGCACGGCAGATAATCGGGACAGCATGGGCGATGACGCTGAAGGCATTTAACCGTATGATAGCGCGCTCCAAACCCGCTGCACAAAGGTTGTCCATGTCGTCCGCCACCCTGGCTTTGGCCAAAGATCTTATCGCTCGCTCCTCTGTCACACCCGAAGACGCCGGTTGCCAGGCACTGCTTGCCGAACGTTTGGCCGCCGTGGGCTTCCGTAATGAGCCGATGCGTTTTGAGGACGTTGATAATCTGTGGTCTGTTCACGGCGAAGGTGGACCCTTATTGGTGTTCGCCGGCCATACCGATGTGGTACCCACTGGCGACGCCAGCCAATGGCGCTTTCCGCCGTTCGAGCCGACCGAGTCTGACGGTTATCTGTACGGACGTGGCGCGGCTGATATGAAAGGCAGTCTGGCGGCGATGACCGTCGCGGCCGAACGTTTTGCCAAGAAGCACCCGAATCATCCGGGTCGACTGGCGTTTTTGATTACCTCTGATGAAGAAGGCGACGCCTACAACGGCACCACTCGGGTGGTCGATACGCTGGTTGAGCGCGGTGAACGCATCGACTGGGCGGTGGTCGGCGAACCCTCCAGCACCGATAAAGTCGGCGATGTGATTAAAAACGGCCGGCGCGGTTCCATGCTGGGTTATTTGACCGTTAAAGGCATTCAGGGCCATGTTGCTTATCCGCATCTGGCCAGTAATCCGGTGCACCGGGTGGCGCCAGCCATTGCCGATCTCAGCACCGAAGTCTGGGATGAAGGCAACGATTTTTTCCCGCCGACCAGTTTTCAGATTGCCAATTTCCAGTCCGGTACCGGCGCCACTAATGTCATTCCTGGCGAGGCGCATCTGGTGTTCAGTTTCCGCTTCAGCACCGAAGTGACGGCCGAGCAATTGCAGCAGCGAGTGCGGGTACTGCTCGATAAACACGAACTCGAATATGAGCTGCGTTTTGAAGTGAAAGGTCAGCCGTTTTTGACCGAGCGCGGCGCGCTGGTGCAGGCCGCCACTCAGGCGGTACAGGATGTGATGGGATTTGAAACCCAGCTATCGACTGCCGGCGGCACTTCCGATGGTCGCTTTATTGCCCCGACCGGCGCTCAGGTGGTTGAGCTGGGGCCGGTCAACGCCACCATTCATAAAGTCGATGAATGCGTCGCCATTGCCGACCTGGATCAACTGACCGAGCTCTACCTGGCGGTCATGGAAAACCTACTTACTTAAATTCCAGGCCTTTGAGCTGCAGATTCAGCGCGCGACCGCTGATCTGCACTTCATAAAGACTGAAGCACAGCGACGCCACCAGCAAGATCAGCGACAGTGCAAAACAGCCGGTGCCCAGCATCGACTGGTCGAGAAACAGAAAGAACATCGCCAGCACGCAACCAATAAAGGCGAGTACGCCAAGTACCTGCATGCGGCGAATGGCTTCAATGCGAATTTTCAGATTAAGAATCTGGTCGGTCAGATCGCTGTTCGGATCATCCTGGTTTTGCCGGATCAAGGTGCGAATTAATTGCGCGACCACCAGAAAACGGTTGGTATACGCCAGCAATAACAGCGAAATGGCGGGAAAGAGTAAAGCGGGTGTGGTCAAATTCATCAGCTTGCTACACTCCGGCGTTCAGCAAGGGGAGGAGAGTCGTATGTTAGCCAAATTGCTGGGTTGGTTTGAAGCACCACAGCAAGCACCCGATGAATTAAGCGCCGAAGAAGCGGCGACGGTTTTGATGGTTGAGATCATGCTGGCCGATCAGGATCTGGACGAACGCGAGGTCGATCTGATTGCCGAACGTCTCGCCATTCGTACCGGAGACGACAAAGCAACGGCCACGTCGCTGGTGCAAAAAGCACAGCAACGCCATAATGAAAGCCCCGATTTGTATCCTTTCACCCGAGCGATTAACGATCGCTTCAACGAAGATCAAAAATACGATCTGATTGTCGACCTGTGGCGCACCGCCTTGGCTGATAACAATATCGATAAACTCGAAGAGCATATGATCCGGCGCATCGCCGATATGCTCTACCTGCACCACAGTCACTTCATCCAGGCCAAGCTCGAAGCTCAACAATCAAGCTAATCGGCCGATAAATTTCTGACGCTTGTCAGTATGTTGTCCATTCGGCGCTTTTTTGTGCCGGAATTTTGGCGCTCTTTAACCTAAATTTCGGCAAAGGTGTTGATCGGAGTTCACAAAGCGGGTCATCACATTGCAACCTTTGTGAACTCGGTCAATACTAGTGACAATTCGGGTTGCGAGAACAGTTGCCTGCAACCGCAGTCGGATTGGAAAGCGGCTGTCTGACCGTTTTCCCCAATCTGGGCGCAAGGATATATTCTGGTTGGAGTTATAAAGAAGTGAATCGTAGACAGTTCCTATTTCAGGCGCTTTCGGTCTCTGCCATGGCCGCAGGAACCGGTTATGCGACCTTGGATATGATTCGTAGATCTTCACCGGAATGGGCAATCAGCCAGGCTGAGAAAGCCCGCAAGGCAGCAGAAGACGCATTGAAATCCGGCCCGGTTTCCGATGAAGGTACTCTGGCCAGTGCGCCAGCCCAGCCTGCAACCAATCCAAGCCAAACCAATTCCCCTGTTGCTGAACCGACACCGGCGACTCCGGCCAGCGATATTGCCAGCCAACAGCCAACTCCGGTTGAACCCGGCAGTGATGCTTGGCGGCGTACCCTGGCGCGACAGCAAGCCCAGCAGCAAGCCCTGACCGACACGCCGGTACAGCAACCGAATAATGTCGCTCAGGCTGAAGCAGCGCCCGACGTAACACCCGCGCCGCAGCCGAGTCGTGAACAGCGCCTGAATCGTTTGGCGCGGCAAGAAGCGGCGCAGCAATCATTGACCTCAACGCCATCGCAGGTTGAGCAGGCTGCTGTTGAGACAACTCCCGACCCCGCAACTGAGCCGAGCACGCTGGCGCAATCAGAAACGCTGCTCGATGAAAGCCAGGTGACCAGTGATGCGCCGGTTTACGTTGAAGAGTCGCAGGACCAGGCTGAGAAAGTTCGCCAAAAAGTTGAGCACTTCGAATACGATTTTTCCGATGATGTGTTCGTGACCACTGCCGATTTCCAAACCCTGGTATCGGCACTGGAGCGCATGAACCGGGTGCAGGCTTATGTCGGTCACGGCAACTTCAATATTATCGCCTTCGACGACATGCTGCGTTATGCGCGTTATCAGCCGCGCATCGGAGAATTCACGCCGGCGGAATTGAATTATCTGGAACAGTTGTTTTATGACGATGTTCGGAATTTGGGCTTTTTCGGTGAGCGGGTCATCAGTCGTCTCGATCACCGGTTAAACGCCAACGACATTCAGAAAATTCAGGGCACCGGTCATTTCCTGCTGCGTGGCCAGTCGGAAACTTTCTATAACCAGTTGCGTGCTCAGGTCGGGGATTCGTTGATTCTGACCAGCGGTGTGCGCGGCGTGGTCAAGCAATACCATCTGTTTATGGCCAAGGTAGTGCAGGCCGAAGGCAACATTTCGCGTGCCTCACGTTCACTGGCACCGCCGGGACATTCCTACCACGCCATCGGCGATTTCGACGTTGGCCGTGTCGGCGGCGGGCTCAGCAACTTCACGTCCGACTTCGCCGAAACCGACGAGTACAAGCGTCTGCGTGACCTGGGTTTTGTGCACATTCGCTACACCCAGGACAACGAATTCGGCGTGCGTTTTGAGCCATGGCATATCAGAGTCGTCTGACTCTGATGGGAGACGCTTGACGCTTAACGGAAGACGCTGATTAGCGAAAACCTAGCTAGCGTCTCACGTCTGGGCGGCACTCCGCTCCCGTCCAGCAGGGTCGCGCTAGCGACCCCTAGCAGTCTGACACGACCCGTGGAAGACGCTTGACGGGAAACGCAGGGCGCCGATTAGCGAAAACCTAGCCTGCGTCTCCCGTCTCCCGTCAAGCAGGTCGCCTCAGCGACCGCGCGCGGTCTTCACCGCATCTGCAATCAGAAACGCCAATTCCAACGCCTGATCGGCATTCAATCGTGGGTCACAGTGGCTGTGATAGCGCTCGGCCAGATCGTGTTCGGTGATCTGGAAAGCACCGCCGATGCACTCGGTGACGTTGCGGCCGGTCATTTCGAAATGCACACCGCCTGCGTGAGTGCCTTCGGCGCGGTGAATCTGGAAGAAATCCTTCACTTCGGAAAGAATCGAATCGACGGCGCGGGTTTTGTAGCCGTTGTCGGTCTTGATAGTATTGCCGTGCATGGGGTCCGAGCTCCACACCACCTCTTTGCCTTCTGCTTTGACTCGCTGCAGCAACGCCGGGAAGTAATCGGCGATCTTATCGGCGCCCATGCGCACAATCAGGTTCAGCCGGCCCGGTTCGTTTTTCGGGTTGAGAATATCGATCAGTTTGATCAGCTCATCCGGATCGGTGCTCGGACCGGTTTTCAGGCCCAGCGGGTTGTTAATCCCGCGGCAGAATTCGATATGAGCGCTGTCGAGCTGACGGGTGCGATCGCCGATCCACACCATATGCGCAGCGCAGTCGTACCAGTCGCCGGTCAGGCTGTCCTGGCGCGTCAATGCCTGCTCGTAAGGCAGCAGCAGCGCTTCGTGTGAGGTGTAGAAAGACGTCTCGCGAATCTGTGGCGTGTTGTCCGGCGAAATACCGCAGGCGCTCATAAAGGCCAGGGTATCGTCGATCATATCGGCGAAGTGCTGGTAGCGTTCGCCTTGCGGGCTTTTCTCAACGAAACCCAGATTCCACTGATGCACCTTGTGCAGATCAGCCAAACCACCCTGAGCGAAAGCGCGCAGCAGGTTCAGCGTCGATGACGACTGATGATAGGCCTTGAGCATGCGCTGCGGGTCCGGCGTGCGCGAGGCTTCGTCGAAGTCGATGCCGTTGATGATGTCGCCGCGATAAGCGGGCAGGGTCACATCGCCCTGGGTTTCGCTGTCGGACGAGCGCGGCTTGGCAAACTGGCCGGCCATGCGACCGATTTTCACCACCGGGCTCTGGCCACCGAAGGTCAGCACCACGGCCATTTGCAGCAGCACCATAAAGGTGTCGCGGATGTGGTTGGTGTTGAACTCTTTAAAGCTCTCGGCGCAGTCGCCGCCTTGCAGCAAGAACGCCTCGCCCCGGGCTACCTTGGCCAGTTGTGCTTTCAGTTCGCGCGCTTCGCCGGCAAACACCAGCGGCGGCTGACCGGCCAGTTCGCGTTCAACCGCTTCCAGCGCGGCCTGGTCCGGGTAGGTGGGCATCTGGCGGATGGTTTTAGTGCGCCAGGAATCGGGCGTCCAGCTTGTCATCGTGCTTCCTGAATGATTTGAGTATGAGCAGAAGCGCGATTTTGCCTTAAAAGGCGAGCGGCTGCATGTTATGCACTGCATTACCGAAAACTATGACGAATTCGGTAATGCAGTCTATCGGTGGCTCAGTCGGCCTGATATTGACCGGCCAAAAACTGCAATGGATGACGCAACTGCACGCCTTGCAGCCGGTTAACCTGAGAGCGGCAAGAATAGCCGGTGGCAACCAGGCCTTCGCTCGGTTCGCTGTCGATGACCTCGCGCCAGGACAGATCGTAGATGCGTTCCGAGGTCTGGCGGTTACGGCTTTCGTGGCCATAGGTGCCGGCCATGCCGCAGCAGCCAACGTTTTTCAGCGTCAGCTCCTGGCCCAGGGCTGCGAAAATCTTGCTCCATTCGGCCATGCTGGCGGCGGCGTTGGTTTTCTCGGTGCAATGGCCGAGCAACTGCACCCGGCCCGGGCGGAACTGGCTGCGTACGCTTGCCAACTGGTCAAGCCGCTGGCCGAGGAATTCTTGCAGCAACAACACCTCAGGCAAATCACCTTCAAGATATTTGCGGTATTCGCTGCGGTAGGCGAGCGTCATCGAGGGGTCGATGCCGACCAGCGGAATACCGGCCGCCGCCAGGGCATTGAATTCTTTCTGCCGGCGTTTTGCGACCTTGGTGAAGGCGCTCAAAAAACCATGCACATGCAGCGGTTTGCCGTTGGCGCGGTAGGGCATCACCCAAACGCGGAAGCCGAGTTGCTGCAACAACTTAAGAATGTCGCCGACGGTGTCGGTATCGAAGAAGGAGGTAAAGGCATCCTGAACGATCACCACCGAACGCTGGCGCTCTGCATCGCTCAGTGCGGCCAGGCGTTTGGGGCTGGCCCAGCCGATGTTGTAGCGGTGCATCAGGTTGGCCAGGTGGTGGCGGTGAATCAAGGGGCTGTCGACCATGCCGGCGCCGCGATCGAGCAGCCAGGCCACCGGCTTGGCGCGCATCAGGCCGTTGTAGATCCACTTGAAGGGCGCACGCGCCAGCAATGGAATCACAAACTCCAGCGTGCCGATAAAATAATCCTTCAGCGGGCGTAGATAACGGCCGTGGTACAGATGCAGAAACTTGGCGCGGAATTCCGGCACATCGACTTTAATTGGGCACTGGCCGCTGCACGATTTGCACGCCAGACAGCCGGCCATCGAATCGTAGACTTCCTGACTGAAATCGTAATCGCCGCGCTTTAATGACAGGCTGTTTTTGACGCGCGCCGGCCATTGTTTCCAGCCCGAGCTTTTCAGTTGGGCGTTGGCAATATCCTGAGTGTTCACACCTTGCTCACCCAGCGCACGCAACCATTCACGCATCAGCGAGGCGCGGCCTTTGGGCGACTGGCGACGGTCGCGGGTGCCTTTCCAGGACGGGCACATGGCATCGTTGGGGTCGTAGTTGTAGCAGGCGCCATTGCCGTTGCAGTACACCGCTTCTTTCTGGTGCTGCCAGCTTTTCAGCGGAATGGTGCGGTCGAGTTCGCCGCGCGTGGTGACGGCATCGATGATGGTCAGCTTCTGGTCGGCTTCGGCGGTGGCAATCTTGCCCGGGTTTAATTGGTTGTGCGGATCGAAGGCGCGTTTGATCGCCTGCAATTCCGGGTATAAGTCACCAAAGAAACTCGGTGCGAATTCCGAACGTACGCCTTTGCCGTGTTCGCCCCAGAGCAGGCCGCCGTATTTTTGCACCAGCTTAACCACCTCGTCGGTGATTTGCCGTACCCGCGCCAGCGAGGCTTCGTCTTTCATATCGAGCGCCGGGCGCACGTGCAGTACACCGGCATCGACGTGGCCGAACATGCCGTAGGCGAGGCCTTCACGGTCGAGCACGGCGCGAAAATCCATAATAAAGTCGGCCAGGTTTTCCGGCGGCACGGCGGTGTCTTCAACAAAGGGCACCGGTCGCGCCTCACCCTGAGCATTGCCCAGCAAACCGACCGCACGCTTGCGCATACCCCAGATGCGGCCCACCGCCGCCGCGCCGCGAGCCACTGTGTAGCCGTTGCACTGGCCTGGCTGTCCGACCAATCCATCCAATCTGTCAGTCAGGCGCTTAATGCCCGTTTCCAGTTCGGCTTCGTCGTCGGCGGTGTATTCCACCAGGTTAATGCCTTCAACCACTTCGCCGTCGGCGGCCGGGAAAAACTCTGCCACGCCGTTCCAACTGATGTCGTTTTTGGCGAGACCCAGCACCTTGCTGTCGACGGTTTCAATCGAGGTTGGCTGCGCCTGCATTAACGTCTGGGCGTCGCGCAGCGAGGTTTCGAACGAATCGTAACGTACGTTCACCAGCGCCGAGTATTTGGGGATGCGCAGCACGTTCAGCTTGGCTTCGACAATAAAGCCGAGCGTGCCTTCGCTACCGCACAGAATGTTGTTCAGGTCGAACTGGCCAGCGTCGTTGCGGATATGCGCCAGGTCGTAACCGGTCAGGCAGCGGTTCAGCTTGGGAAAGCGGGCGTCGATGTCTTTGCTGCGGCGTTGCTGCACATCATCGACGGTGCGGTGAATGGCACCGGTGAGGCCCGGTGCCTGCTTTAATTCATCCAGTTTAGTGTCGGACAGCGGGCCGCTGTCGAGGCGTTCGCCATCGAGCAGCACCGTGCTTAATGCCAGCACGTGATCGCGTGTTTTACCGTACATCACCGAACCCTGGCCAGAGGCATCGGTATTGATCATGCCGCCGATGGTGGCGCGGTTGCTGGTCGAGAGTTCCGGCGCGAAAAAGTAGCCGTGTTCTTTTAAGGCGGCGTTGAGCTGATCTTTCACCACCCCGGCTTCAACCCGCGCCCAGCCTTCTTCGGCGTTGATTTCCAAAATGCGGTTCATATGGCGTGATAGATCGACCACGATGCCATCGGTCAGCGACTGGCCGTTGGTACCGGTGCCGCCGCCGCGTGGGCTCAGTACGATGTCCTGCCATTGCTCCTGGCTGGCCAGGCGGGTGGCGCGCTGCAGGTCTTCGGCGTGTTTCGGGAAGATAACCGCCTGCGGCAATACCTGATAGATAGAGTTGTCGGTCGCCAGCACGGTGCGGTGGGCGTAATCCGGCGCGAGCTCGCCTTCAAAGCCAGCGGCTTTGAGCGCATCGATGTAGGCCAGGTAGTGGCTCTGAACTGGGGTGACTTCAGCTATTCGGGGGATCATCAGGGTCGGCACTGTTTCGTTTGGCGCTGGTTCGTTCTGCACGGTGTATTCGGCAATGTTGCAGGGAAGGCCGGTATTCTAACGAAATGCGCCCTGATTACGAGTTGACCGGCACGCTGGAACGCACCGGCCAGTTCGTATTCAGTTGCGGGGAGAGGGTGCCCGGGCAGCCAGTGGCTTGGCCATGCCCACCACGGGCCGCTTGCGCCCGGTCTCGGAAGCCTGGCGCCAGGCGCGCAGCTTGAGTAATGCCTGCACTACCTGAGTCCGGGTGATTTCACCAATCAAGCGACGCTGTTCAACCACTGGATACTTCTTCGGCTTGTCGCCGGTCATGGTCTGGGCCAGATCGACAATGCTCATATCGCTGTTCACCGTCAGCACATCGCGACGCATCACATCGGCAACCTGAGCGGCATCTTCACTGTGGTAGCTGTCGGTCAGTAGTTGTTTAAGGCAATCCTGCTCCGAAATGTAGCCAACCAGATGCCCTTCCTGATCAACCACAGCACTGCCCAGAATGTGATGCTTCAGCAGTATTTGAACGGCCTCGGTAACGGTAGCGGTGTCTTGAATGGTGACACGGGTTGGTGTCATGCAATCGGCGACTGTGAGTGGGTCGTGCTTCATCCGCGTTTTCCTCCCTGGTGTGCAAAAGGCTTTCAGGTGCAGCCGTGGGGACCAAAAGCAGAATAGTCAAGGGAGGAATGGCTGGCAAACGCCGGGAGTGCTAACCCGTGAAACCAGCTACAAAACGAGAATGCCAGCATTCGGCGCTTTGACAAAAATTGTCAGGCAAAAATAAACGCAGGGTAAATATTTGTCATTTTTTCATCGTTTCCAGCCACTAAACCTGAAAAAACCACGATTTTTCAAACGCTGAGTTAAACGATGATCTGAGATACTCAGCGTGTCTCAGTAGTGCCCTTTGGGCCATAGGAACGATCATGGATGCTCTGACCTCATTCTCTATTAAACACATTCTTCTGAGTTTTATCGTATTGCTGACGTTGGCTGGTTGTGAGCCACCGGATGAACTGGGAAATGCTGGTGAAAGAAATGCAGGACAGGGCATTCCGCTCCCCAACTTTGAGATCGACAATCCATTTGGGAATGGCGGCTCTGGAGATGGCGGCTCTGGAGATGGCTCTGACGGAGTGTGTACGTTTCCTTTCAATCTGGATGATCCAGACTGTGCCAAGTTATGTGACACCCAAAACCCGCCGCCTGCCGAGTGTGGGAATGGTAACGGTGGGGGCGATGGTACCTGCGATCCTTCGGATGTTGACTACCCCGCCTGTTTGGAACTGTTCTGCAGTGACGATCAAAATGCCGACGATCCCGCCTGCCTGGAATTGTTCTGCAGCGACGACCAAAATGCCAACGATCCCGTTTGCCAAGAACTGTTCTGCAGTGACGACCAAAATGCCAACGATCCCGTCTGCCAGGAATTGTTCTGCAGTGACAGCGACAATGCCGACGAACCGGAATG
>NZ_JBEBMU010000003.1:0-353786 GCF_043196805.1 Saccharospirillum sp. HFRX-2 | reverse complement strand
CTGACAGGTCACTTGTCGATCGAGTTTTGCCTCGAAAGGCATATAGGTCGACCCACAAGCGCCCACACGAATTACTTCTGACGATGTTAAAGATCACAAGGTGTCACAGCTGTTGGTGACCACCCTTTAGCGTGGCGCGCATTCTACCGATCGGCGCCGCACTGTCAACCGAAGATTCAGATTTTTTCTTTTCAAAACAGGCACTTAGAAAGCACCGAACCAAGAGAAGAAAGACTGGAAAACTTCGTTCCCCAACCGCGCTCAGCGGCGAGGGAGGCGTATAATAGTCTTTTTGCGGCCGCTGTCAACGGCCGCTGAAGGGAAAGTTGAAAGAAAGGTGCCGAACGGCGTTTAGGCGGCTTTTTGTTTCAGTGCACTGTTGGTTTTTGCGCCTCGGCGTACCCGCAGTTTGACGACCAAACGCTCGCCTAAGAGCACCATCGCCAGCAAGGTATAAAGCCAGGCTTCGAAGGACGACACCCGTGACTGCAGCCAAAAATGAATCAATGCCAGCACGATTATTAGATAGATGACCCGGTGCAGACGTTTCCAGTTTTTCTTCAGACGACGCACCATGGCTTTGGGCGACGTCACCGCCAAGGCCAACAACCCCACCCAGGCCAGCATGCCGAGATAGATAAAGGGTCTCTTACCCAGGTCTTCGACAAAGACGCGCCAATCCAACTCGATCCAGCCAAACAGATAAGTCGCCAGATGACAGCTGGCATAGAAGAAACAATAAAGTCCCAACATGCGTCGATAGCGAACGGCCTTAAATGCGGTATGCCGAGACAAGGGGGAGCAACTGAGCGTTATCAACAACAGCCACAGCGCCCACTTACCCATCTCTTCCAGCACCACTTCCAACGCATCCACACCCAGGGTGCGCGGATCAACGATAAACAAAGTCCAGTAGTAAAGCGCCGGTGACAGAGCCAACAAAAACAGCGCCCACCACAGCAAGCCTTGCTTTGGTAAGAATTGAATACGCATTAGAAGAAAGTCCGCAGATCCATGCCCTGGTACAGCGAAGCGACTTCGTCGTAACCATTAAACAGACGGGTACCGATACGATTGATGTCGCCATTCGGACCGATGCGACGCTCAGTTGCCTGGCTCCAACGCGGATGGTCGACCTCAGGATTCACATTGGCATAGAAACCATATTCGTTGGCATTGGCGATATTCCAGGTGGTCGGTGGCATCTCTTCAACGAACTCAATTTTGCTGATCGACTTGATGCTTTTAAAACCGTACTTCCAAGGCAGCAGCAACCGAATCGGCGCACCATTCTGATTGGGCAACGGCTCGCCATACATACCCACCGCCAGGAAGGCTAACGGATGCATGGCTTCATCGAGTCGCAAGCCTTCGACATAGGGATAGTCGATAAAAGAAAACAAGGAGCGCTGGCCGCGCAATTCATCCGGACGCTGGATGGTTTGAAAAGCCACATAGCGCGCTTTGGATTTCGGCTGGAAGGGTTTGAGCAAGGCCGCCAGTTCGATACCGATCCAGGGAATCACCATCGACCAGGCTTCGACGCAGCGCAGTCGATAGATACGCTCTTCGGTACGCTTGCCGCTGAGCAACGCCTCCAGATCCAGAGTGCCGGGGTTATCACACAAGCCGCCAACTTCAATTTCCCAAGGATAAGGATTGAACTCATCGGCATGATTGGCCGGATCACTTTTACCGGTACCGAATTCATAGAAGTTGTTGTAGCTGGTGGCGTCGCGTTGATCAGTCACACCTTCATCGGTAGTGATTGAGCGATAAGCCGTGTTAGCAACCTTGGTACTTAACCAGGGCGGTGCCGCGGGTGGCGTCGCCATGGCTGCGGGTACCAGGCTGGTCATTGCCAGACCGCCGGCAGCCTGCATCAACTGACGACGATTCAGGTAGGCAGATTTTGGGGTGACGTCATTCTCTGTCAGTTCGGAGCGTTGTTTGATAATCATGGAGCCCTCCGTAAAAACCGGTCGTGGGCCTTGAGGCCCGTTCACATACTGTACGTAACGGACCTCTGACCGGTTCTGCTTCAGGAAGTTCCGGACTTACGGGCGTTACGGTACTGCCGAGCACGTCGCCAGATTTCAAAAACCGGGCCCGACAACGCATAGAGCACCGCCATCCCCAGCAAGACCCGCGGCGGGTCCAGAGCGATAAGCGCCAACACCGCTACCGATAGCAGCAACACTACAAAAGGCACGCGACCACGGTCACTGAGGTCCTTAAATGAATAATAGCGTATCGGACTGACCATCATGGCACCGACCAAAGGCACAACGACGACCATGATCCAGGCAACGGACTCGCCGGCCACACCCGACTTGGTCAACGCCCAGACAGAGCCCCAAAGAATGGCGGCGCCAGCAGGACTTGCCAGCCCGACAAAGAATTTTTTGTCGACGCTGTTGATCTGAATATTGAACCGAGCCAGACGCAAGGACGCACCGGCGACAAAAATAAAGGCGGCAACCCAGCCCAGATTATCCAGGCTGTGCAGCGACCATTGGAAGATCAAAATCGCCGGTGCCACACCAAAGGCCATGTTGTCAGACATGCTGTCGTACTGCGCGCCAAACTCGCTTTGAGTATGCGTCATACGCGCTACGCGTCCGTCCATGCCGTCCAGCAACTGAGCGGCAAAGATCGCAATAGAAGCCCGCACAAAATCGCCGTTGATGGCCGAGACAATGGAAAAAAAGCCGGCAAACAGCGCCGCTGTGGTCAGCAAGTTGGGCAGCAGATAGATGCCACGGCGATGGGCTGGCTGTTGCACCGGAAGATTTTGCGTCGGTTGTGCCACCTTGCTGTCATTGGAACTCATAGTTCCCTCCAAATAATAAAATCGAAATGTTAGCTACCGACCATTCAGTTCACGGCATCGGTCAGGTCACTGGCCGTTTTCCAGAAAGCGCTCACCAACGGATCCTGCAGACGTCGATTAAGGACGCAAGCACCCACGTCAAAGGGTTCCAGCTGGCTGTCGGTCTCAATGCGCTCGATTTTCTCTTGCAACGGACTGTTTTCAATCACCAGCCCGGGTACCACGCCAATACCGAATCCCAACCCTACCATGCTGACGATGGCCTCGTTACCGGCCACCTGAGCGTAGATATTCGGCTTGATGCTGTGGGCGCGAAACCAGTTGTCCAAACGCTTGCGAGCCAGGCCGTATTCAGACACCACAAAGGGTATCTGACCCCAGGGAATGGGCGATTGTTGCAGTTGAGTACGCACCGGGCAATCAATCGCCGGCGCGATAAATTCCAGCGGTGTTTCCACGATCGACTGAAACATCAACGGATTGGGCAAATGATCCGGACGCGGCGCGATGGCGATGTCGGTTTCATCATCCATCACCTTCTGCACCGCCTGGGCGGCATCACCGGTTTCCAGCACCACTTCAATATTGGGAAAACGGGCGCGGAATTCGGTCAGCAATCCCAGCATAAAGCTGTAGCTGGCGGTCACCGAGCAATAGAGGCGAATCTGGCCGCGCAACTCAACCGGATCGTTCTGCAGTTTGTGGCGCAGATCCTGCCAGTGCGCCAGCGTTGACTCGGCAAATTCACGAAACAACCGCCCCGCCTGAGTCAGTACCACAGTGCGGTTATCACGTTCGAAAAGAGTGGCACCCAGTTCGTCTTCCAAACGGGCGATGCTTCGACTGAGCGTCGAAGGACTGACGTGCATGGCTTCGGATGTTTTGCCGTAATGCAGGGTCGCAGACAGGTGCAAGAACTGTTTCAGTGCTCGCAGATCCATAACGGGCCTCCTCTGAAGAGGCCTGATTATGGCATGGCCCAGCCTTTATTGCAGCAAACGCAATAAAGACAGAGCACAATTGCGTCAGTAGTCAGTATTAAGTTTGATGAAGGTTTCGTAGGTCGTGGACAGCACCCAAAACCCGGCATCAATCAGGCTTTCTGTCAGGCTGGTGACCGCTTGTGGCCGACTCATTAATGTGACCATTCCCAATAGGGAAAGCGCCAGCCACAGTTGCTTAATAGACATGCTTAGCTCCTTTAAGAGAATGGGCCCGACCCCTTCCCGGCGCAAAGTTTAGCAAAACTCAGACACCAGTCACTATCAGAACTTCTTAAAAGGCTCTGAGATCATCATTCCGGGCTGTCACGGCGCTGTCAGATTTCGGTCACATTAGCGTTATACCATCCGGTTTCCTGCTGTTACCCGAACCCCTTATGACCGATTTCGCGCTCGTCGTCAGTGGCCTGTACAAACACTTTGGCGACAAAACCGCCTTGGCTGGTATTGATCTGGCCCTGCCCAAAGGTCAGGTACTGGCGTTATTAGGTCCATCCGGCTGTGGCAAAACCACCCTGTTGCGCTGCATCGCTGGCCTGAGCAACCTGGATGCCGGACACATTGACCTCCATGGTCGACGCGTCGCCCAGGCCGGTCACCAGCTCAGTCCTGACCAACGAGAACTGGGCATGGTGTTCCAAGATTACGCGCTCTGGCCGCATATGAGCGTGGGCGAAAACGTCGCCTTTCCGTTGGAAATGCGCGGCATCGCCAAGCAGCAGCGTCAACAACAGGTGGACTGGGCATTGTCGTTGGTCGGACTGGCCGATTACGCCTCGCGCAGCCCGGGCTCACTGTCCGGTGGCCAGCAACAGCGCGTGGCACTGGCGCGCGCCATTGTCGGTCGCCCACAACTGCTGCTGATGGACGAACCGCTGTCCAACCTGGACAAAGGTCTGCGTGAAAACCTGGCGCTGGAAATTCGCAGCCTGATCGAAGAACTGTCATTAAGCGCCGTCTTCGTCACCCACGATCAACAGGAAGCTTTCGCTCTGGCCGATCAGGTGGCGGTGTTGCAACAAGGTCGTATCCAGCAAGTCGCCACACCTCAGACACTGTTTCGCCAGCCGGCAACAGCCGATATCGCCAACTTTATCGACGCCGGAGCTTTGCTCGACGGCCAGCTACAGCCGAAGGGCTTGCAGCTGGGCAAACAATGGTTGCCGCTCGGTTGTGACACCGATTATTCAGGACCGGTGCGGTTGCTGTTGCCACGTCATGCCATCCGCATCGATGCCAGCGAGCCGATCCAACTTCAGGCGCGAGTGCTGGGGCAGTTATTTCAGGGCGACTACTGGAGCCTGCGCCTGCAACTTGACGATCAGACCGAGCTGACGCTGAAAACCCCGGATCTTGCCGCCCAGAAGCAACGCATCGAGCTGGGCATCGATCCAGCGGCGATCACCGTCTGGGGAGATGACGGCCAGCTTCTGCCCGGGCTCTATAGCGTCAACACCAACTGGGTCAGCAGCGGCTGATTCAGTGTCTTGTGCGGCAGCCCGGCTGTCATTTCCGTCACTTGCTCCCACTCATTACTTCGACCAACAAGGGAAACCAACCATGTCATCACGCTATCTCGGTTCCATCCTGCGTACCGCTATCGCCAGCCTGACGCTGGTCGGTGCCAGCGCCTTCAGTCACGCTGACACCCTGACCGTTTATTCCGCCGGCCCCGGCGCGCTGATCAATGATCTGGCGGCTGATTTCACCGCCGAAACCGGTATTGAGGTCAACGTCTTCCAAAGCACCACCGGCCAGGTTATGGCACGCCTGGAAGCCGAACGCAGCAACCCGCTGGCCGACATCGTTATTTCCGCCTCCTGGGACAGCGCCGTCGATCTTGATGCCGAAGGTCTGCTCTACGCCTACCAATCACCCAACGCCGCCATGGTGCCCGATTACCTGAAGACCGATCACTACGTTGCTCAAGGCGTATCGGCCCTGGCGCTGGTGTGGAATCGCAACAGCAGCACCCCGGCGCCAAGCGACTGGCACGATCTGACCAACCCGGCTTACGCCAACCAGATCACCATGCCCGATCCGGCCCAGTCCGGCGCCGCCTTCCAATTGCTGACCGGCCTGATCAGCGCTGACGGCGAAGCCGCGACCTGGGAGCTGATCAGCGACCTGGACGACAATGGCATGATCGTTCCCGGCCCGAACGCCCGCGCACTGAACCCGGTGCTGCAGGGAGCCAAGTCGGTTGTCTTTGGTGCGGTGGATTACATCTCTTTAGGTCAGCAGGCCAAGGGTGAAGCCATCGACGTCATCTTCCCGGCCAGCGGCACGGTGATCGCACCGCGTCCGATGATGATTCTGCAATCGACTCAACAACCAGAAGCGGCTAAACGCTTTATCGACTTTGTGTTATCCGAGCAGGGCCAGGCACGCGTCGCCGAGCGTTACCTGATGCCAGCACGCACAGACATTCCGGCGCTGCGTCCGACCATCAATGAACTGCACATCATTGCTGTCGATGACGCCGTCAACGGCCAGCGCGAAGCCATCCTGCAGCACTTCGCCGACACCGTTAATTAATGTCGCTACCGTCGCCAACCCACTGGCTGCGTTCGCTGAACACAGCCAGCCTGATCATGTGGCTGACGGCGCTGGCCGTGCTGGTTCTGGTCGGCCTGCCGCTGCTGTTTATTGTGTTGCAGGCGATTTTCCCGGGGCTGTCGCGGGGCGAGTTAAGCGGCGCCTTCAGCCACCTTGCCAGCACCCTGGGTGATGCCAATCTGCTTGGTCTGTTGCGCAACACCGTCCAATTGGGTTTGGCGGTGGTCATCGCCTGTACGCTGCTGGCAGTACCTCTGGGGGCATTGCGCGCCCTGACTCAGGTACCGGGCGGCGCTCTCTGGGACGTGCTGTTTCTGATCCCCTTTATGATTCCGCCCTTTATCGCCGCCCTCTCCTGGATGCTCACCCTGCAACCCAGTGGCTACGCCCAACAGCTGTTCGGATTGCAGGCCAACGACTTTCTGTTTTCGTTTGCCGGCATCGTCTTTGTGATGGCGCTGAATGTTTTTCCTGTGGTCTATTTCGCCGTTTCGCGCACCATGATGGGCATCGGCGGCCGTTTTGAAGCCGCAGCGCGGGTCAGTGGCGCCAGCCGCTGGCGCGCTTTTTGGCGCATCACCTTGCCGCTGTCGACGCCAGGAATTGCCGCCAGCCTGCTGTTGGTGTTTGCGCTGACCATTGAAGAGTTCGGCACGCCAGCCACGCTCGGCGCCCAGGCTGGTTATCAGGTTCTGGTCACCGGTATTCACAATCGGTTTTCCGACTGGCCGATCGATATTCCCGGCGCAGCACTGCTGTCGATCCTGCTGGTGATGTTGGCAATGGGCGCTTTCTATTTGCAGCACTGGCTGGTCACCCGACGCTCCTACGTCAGCCAGACCGGCAAACCCGGTGCTACGACTCAAGCAGCATTAGGCCTCTGGCGCTGGCCGGTGGTGCTGTTGTTCAGTCTGACCGCTGCCGCTGCCGTGGCGGTGCCGATTCTCGCCGTGCTCGCCACAGCGCTGACGCGCACCCTGTCCGGTGGCCTGGCGCTGAACAACCTGTCCTTGGGCCACTTTCAAGCCCTGCTCGATCAAAGCAGTGGCGCGGTATCAGCGCTGAGCACCAGCCTCGGCCTGGCCATCGCCGCCGCTCTGTTGACCGGTGTACTGGGTGCTCTGGTGGGGTATCTGGTGGTGCGCGCCGAAGTCAGAGGACGACGCCTGCTCGACTTTTTGTCGCTGCTGCCCAACACCATGCCCGGCATCGTCATCGCTGTGGGTCTGATCCTGGCGTGGAACCAGCGTTTCTGGCCGATCCAGATCTACAACACCGGCGCCATGCTACTGCTGGCTTATACCTGTCTACTGCTGCCCTATCCGGTGCGCTATTCACAGGCTGCCTTCCGCCAGATGAGCGACAGCCTGGAAGCCGCCGCCCGCGTCAGCGGTGCCGGCTTTATCACCACCTTCCGACGCATTTTGCTGCCGGCACTGGCGCCGAGTCTGGTGGTCGCCATGCTATTGGTCTTTGCCATCGCCTCGCGCGAACTGGTGGCGTCGTTGATGGTTGCGCCCGCCGGCACCGTGACCGTCGCCACCTTTGTGTTCAGTCAGTTCGAGCAGGGTTCACCCGGTGTTGGCATGGCAATGAGCGCCGTGGCCATTTTCACCACCACTGCCTTGTTGGTCGGACTGACGGTATTGAGCGGTAAACGGCTGCCCATCAATCCCTGACGGCAGCGCCCGCGGCCGCCACCAAATGCATTTCCAGCAACAGTCCGTTGTGAACAATTCATTTAAAGCAATATCCAAAAGCCGCTAGACTGCGGCGCTAACGGTGGGTTTTCCACCATGACTGTTAACAGGATTTCGCATGAGCACTAACTATTTCAACACCCTCAACCTGCGTCAGCAGCTGGCTCAGTTGGGCAAATGTCGCTTTATGGACAAGGCCGAGTTCGCCGATGGCTGCAACGCCCTCAAAGGCAAGAAAGTCGTCATCGTCGGCTGTGGTGCCCAGGGTCTGAACCAGGGTCTGAACATGCGCGATTCCGGTCTGGACGTCGCTTACGCCCTGCGCCAGTCCGCCATCGACAACAAGCGCCAATCGTGGAAAAACGCCACCGAGAACGGCTTCGAAGTCGACTCCCACGAAAACCTCATTCCCAAGGCCGATCTGGTCGTTAACCTGACGCCGGACAAACAGCACTCCAGCGTCATCGAAGCGGTGATGCCGCTGATGAAGCAAGGCGCGGCCCTGGGTTATTCGCACGGTTTCAACATCGTCGAAGTCGGTCAGAAAATTCGTGACGACATCACCGTCGTTATGGTCGCACCCAAGTGCCCGGGCACCGAAGTTCGTGAAGAGTACAAGCGCGGCTTTGGCGTACCGACCCTGATCGCCGTTCACCCGGAAAACGACCCCAAAGGCGAAGGCCTGGAAATCGCCAAAGCCTGGGCGGCGGCCACCGGTGGTCACCGTGCCGGCGTGCTGGAAAGCTCCTTCGTGGCCGAAGTGAAATCCGACCTGATGGGCGAACAAACCATCCTCTGCGGCATGCTGCAGGCCGGCTCACTGCTGTGCTACGACAAGATGATTGCCGAAGGCGTCGACGCTACCTACGCCAGCAAACTGATCCAGTACGGCTGGGAAACCGTGACCGAAGCGCTCAAGCACGGCGGCATCACCAACATGATGGATCGCCTGAGCAACCCGGCCAAACTGCGCGCCTATGAATTGTCAGAAGAACTGAAAGGCCTGCTGGCGCCTCTGTTCCAGAAACACCAGGACGACATCATCAGCGGTCACTTCTCCGCCACCATGATGGCCGACTGGGACGCCGACGATAAAGACCTGCTGGGCTGGCGCGAAGCCACCGGCCAGACCGCTTTCGAAAAAGCGCCGGAAGTGAAAAACGATCTGTCTGAGCAGGAATACTTCGACAACGGCATCCTCATGGTCGCCATGGTTAAAGCCGGTGTTGAGCTGGCGTTCGAAACCATGGTCGACAGCGGCATCATCGAAGAATCGGCTTACTACGAATCACTGCACGAACTGCCTTTGATCGCCAACACCATCGCGCGTAAGAAGCTGTACGAGATGAACGTGGTGATCTCCGACACCGCCGAATACGGCAACTATCTGTTCGCCAACGCAGCAGTGCCGCTGCTGGCTGAGAAGTTCATGCCGAAGATCAAAACCGACGTTATTGGCAAAGGTCTGGGTAACACCAGCCTTGAGGTCGACAACATCGAATTGATCCAAGCCAACCAAGCGATTCGCAACCATCCGATCGAGTGGATCGGTGAAGAGCTGCGCGGTTATATGACTGATATGAAACGTCTGGTCGAGGCTTGATTGCATAGCCCCGACCGGGTGACCGTCTCTCAGTGAGGTCCCCAAAAGGGAATGAGTGTTAGCCCGCCTAATCGGCGGGCTTTTTTTATGTCCATGGATGGACGGTATCCGACAGTGCAGGACGCAAGACTAGCGGTTACGCCCAGGCCGGAAACGGATCTTCCAGTTCGCGCCAGGCCTGTTCGCCAGCAGCCAGCTCTGCTTCGCTGAGTAAGCAGGCATCGAGCTTTTCCACGACCTGATCACGGTCCAGGTTCTGACCGATAAACACCAATTCCTGACGACGATCGCCATAGGGTTCCTGCCAGATCGAACGAATGGCACCCAGATAATCCTCATCCTCTGGCCACTGTTCTTTTGCGACCGCCGCCCAAAACATACCGGCAAAACCATAGCGTGCTATGCCGCCCGCCTGCTGCCATTGGCCGACAAAATCCGGCCGTGTCGCCAGCCAGAAGTAGCCTTTGGAGCGAATCAGTTTGCCCGCTATATCGGAGCTGTGCAGGAAATCGAAAAAGCGCTTCGGGTGAAACGGACGCCGGGCGCGATAAGCAAAACTGCCAATGCCGTATTCTTCGGTTTCCGGCAGATGTTCGCCGCGCATTTCCTTCAGCCAGCCCGGTGCCTGTTCGGCCTTGGCAAAATCAAACAAGCCAGTGGCGAGGATTTTCTGACTGGGAATCTGACCATTCACAATGGGCACAATCTCGGCGTCGGTATTGAGTGTGCGCAAAATGGCACTGAGGCGTTTCAGTTCTGCCGGTGCAATCAGATCGGTCTTGCTGACCAAAATAATGTTGGCGAACTCCACCTGATCGACCAGCAGATCAGTCACACTGCGCTGGTCTTCCTCACCCAGGCTTTCACCGCGTTCGGCCAAGGCCTGAGCCTGATCGTAATCATCTAAAAAGTTGGCACCATCGACCACCGTTACCAGCGTATCGAGCTGCGCGACATCGCTGAGCGTGACGCCTGCTTCATCGGCAAAGGTAAAGGTCTCTGCCACCGGCAGCGGCTCGGAAATGCCGGTCGATTCAATCACCAGATAATCAAACTGCCCGGCTTCGGCCAGACGCCGCACTTCAATCAACAAATCTTCACGCAGCGTGCAACAGATGCAGCCGTTGCTCATCTCCACCAGCTTTTCCTCACGCCGGTTCAGCGATACGTCCTGGCGCACCGTGGCGGCATCGATGTTGATTTCGCTCATGTCGTTGACGATGACGGCAATGCGCAAGCCTTCGCGATTGTTGAGCAAATGGTTCAGCACCGTGGTTTTACCGGCGCCAAGAAAGCCGGACAACACTGTTACCGGCAGCTTCTGTGGTTCAGTCATGGGAAATCCTCTGTCGCAGTCGGCCGAGCAACACGGTTCAGCCATATTGATGTATCAATGGCCAAAATGTTATGTTGTAACATCTCTCCATGCAACCCTGATTAAATCGACATGACTTCAGCATCTCAGCCGCTACCGACCAACCACAGCCACCGCCAACCCCAATACCGACGCAGTGACGACATTCTGGTGTTGACCGACATCTACCAAGACGATGTCAATCTGGCCTGCTGGCAAGCGCCACCCTTGGATAACGTCACGCTCAGTTTCCTTGACGAACTGCGCCAAACGACGCCCGGAGTGCACATCAAAACAGCGCTGCCAGCGAGCCAGGCCGAGGCCATTCTGACCACTTATTTCCCTGACCATCCAGGCCGTACCAAATTAGTCGATTGGCTGTGCCAGTGCATCGATCTGTTTGCCTACCTGTTCGACCAACAACGCGTCGGGGTGCGATTTCGCTGCCTCGACCAAGCCATGTGCCCGCGCTTTCACGTCGACAACCTCGCCGTTCGGCTGGTCCACACCCTGACCGGCCCGGGCACCCACTGGCTGCAAGAAGACAATCTGGATCGCAGCAAACTCGGTCCGCGCCCAGCGGGGCAAAGTGACATCGAATGCGGCCTGATTCAGGACGAACAACAGATTCAACGACTGCAAGCCGGCGATGTGGCACTGCTTAAAGGCAGCGGCTGGGCCGACAGCCCGGTGCCTGCGCTGGTGCATCGTTCGCCCACCGAAGACTGCAGCGCCGGCCGCTGGGTGTTAACGCTGGACCTGGCCGATTAATCGCGCCGCTAACCAAAGAGCCGTTCAAACCATGACGACACACACCCCATCAAGCTACACCACCGACAACTGGAAACTGCCACGCTCGCAGCGACCTGCGCCACTGAGTCTGTTTATCGCCACTGGCGGTCAACGCGCCCTGCTCGCAGCGCTGCTGACGGCTGGCATCTGGACACTGGCCTTCACGGCAGTCGGCTGATGAACCTGGTTGAGCTGAAGCAACTGAGTGTCGGCTACGACCGACCCTTGCTGTATATCGAACAAGCCCAGTTAAAGCCCGGCGACCGGGTGGCACTCATTGGTGCCAATGGCAGCGGCAAGTCCACTCTGCTCAACACCCTGACCGGCCGCATTCCGGCTTTGGGCGGCAGCTTGCGGCTACCGCCAGCGAAGCAAATCGGTTATCTGCCGCAGCAATCGGAGCAGGATCGCGATTTTCCGATCAGCGTGTTCGAATGGGTCCTTTCCGGCCACTGGCACCGCCGTGGTTTGTTCGCCGCCTTCAGCCGCAGCGATCAAATGCTGGTGCAGCAGCAGCTGCAACGCTTTGAATTGCTCTCACTGAGCCACCGTCCTTTAGATCAATTGTCGGGCGGGCAATGGCAGCGAGCGCGCCTGGCACGGCTGCTGGTTCAGCAACCGCGCTGGCTGCTGTTGGACGAACCCTTTAACAACCTCGACGAACTCAGCCAGACGGTCATGATGGCGGCCATCCAGGACGCCAGCGAGGCCGGAACCGCCGTGCTGTGCGTCTTGCACGACAGCAAGCTGGCGGCATCGGGTTTCGAACTCCATTGGCACATTGCACAGGGACAGCTCGACACCAGCGCTTCGACCAGGGCGGAGTTGCTGCATGCTTGACGCCCTACAACCCTTCGTTGAATTCGCCTTTATGCGCCGAGCGTTGTTCGGTTGCTGGTTACTCTGTCTGAGCAGCGCGCCGGTCGGTGTCTTTATGGTGCTGCGGCGCATCAGCTTGACCGGCGATGCGCTCTCGCACGCCATCTTGCCGGGCGTGTCCGCCGGTTATTTACTGGCCGGTTACTCCGTGGTTGCCATGGCCAGCGGCGGCCTGGTTGCTGGCGCGCTGGTGGCCTTGATTACGGCCTGGTCGAGCCGCCGTACCCGAGCGCCCAAAGACCGCAATCTGGCGGCGTTTTATCTCACCTCTTTGGCGTTAGGCGTCTTTATGGTGTCGATCCACGGCAGTTCGGTCGACCTGATGCATCTGTTGTTTGGCGCCGCTCTGGGCATGACCGATGCTGCCCTGATCTGGATTGCCGGCACCGCCACCGTCACGCTCTGGACCCTGCTACTGCTGATCCGCCCGCTGGTGCTGGACAGCGTCGACAGCGCCAGCTTGCAGCAAGGCCGACTGGGCAATCTGGCCGAAACCAGCCTGATGTTGCTGATTGTGCTCAATCTGGTCGCCGGTCTGCACGCCATGGGCAGCTTGATGGCGGTCGGGTTGATGATTCTGCCCGCGACCATCGCCAGCCATTGGTGCCAACGCCTGGAAAGCTATCTGCTCAGCGCCGTTTTGCTCGGCGCGGCGGCCTGCACGCTTGGTCTGCTCGGTTCTTTTTACGCCGACTGGCCGACCAGCCCGACCATCCTGCTGTGTTTAGGCGGCGTCTTTCTGTTCTCGCAGTTGTTTGGCCGCTACCGAAGCCTGTTGGGCAACCGGCTGCGCGCCTGGCTGCATCCTCACCCATCCAAGGAGATCCATTCATGAAGGTTTTTCGTTTGCTGACTCTAACGCTCTTGCTGTCAGCCACCACTGCCGGCACCGCCCTGGCGCAGGACAAGCTGAAGGTCGTCGCCACCTTCAGCATTCTCGGCGACCTGGTTCAGCAGGTTGCCAGCGACAAGGTTGACCTGACCGTCCTGGTCGGACCCAACGGCGATACCCATGTCTACGAACCGACACCCAGCGATGCCGTCGCCATTGCTCAGGCCGATCTGGTGATTCTCAACGGTCTGGAATTTGAAGGCTGGCTGCCACGCTTACTGGAATCGGCCGAATACCAGGGGCCGCAACTGGTACTGGGTGAGCAAATCGAAGCCATGCCATTCCATGATCATGATGAAGAAGAAGACCACCACGATCATGACGAAGCCCACCATGAGCATGAACATCACCATGACGAAGACGGTCATCACGACGAGCACGACGAAGGCCACCACCATCACCACGGCGAATTCGATCCTCACGCCTGGCAAAGCGTGCCCAACGTCATTCAGTACGTAGCCGCCATCAGCGAGCAATTACAGCAACTGGACCCGGAAAACGCCCGCTTCTATCGCTACCACCGCGACTATTACAGCCAGCGACTTAGCGACCTGCAGAGCTGGGCAGAAACCGAATTCGATGCCTTACCAACTGAACATCGTCGTCTGATTACGCCGCACGATGCCTTCGGCTACCTGGCGCGCGATTTTGATTTGCACATCGAATCGCCTCAGGGTCTGTCGACCGAATCCGAAGCCTCGGCGCAAAAAGTCGCCCAGCTGATTCGCCAGGTGCGTGACGAAAACATCGCCGCCCTCTTTGTCGAAAACATCGCCAACGATGCGCTGGTGCGTCAGATCGAACGTGAAACCGATGCCCGGGTGGGCGGCACCCTGTACACCGGCGCCTTGTCAGCAAGTGATGGTCCGGCGCCCACCTACGAAGCCATGATGCGCCATAACTTCCAGACGCTGCTGACGGCACTGGCACCGGAATAAAGCTAGGAAGCGCGGATGCTTTAACCGCGGGAGAAAAAAGGGCGCTATCGATCGATAGCGCCCTTTTTGGTTCAGGCCGCCTGTCGCTGGACAGCGGCCTCGGTTGGCTTTTGTTCCAGTCGAATCAGCTGATCGGCAATGCGTTCGGCCAACGCCGGATCGTGGGTCACCAACAATAAGGCCAGTCCACGTTCGGCGACTTCGGCCAGCAACAGTTCAATAACCTTTTTCTGGCTGACCGGGTCCAGTCGCGACGTGGCTTCATCGGCAAACAACATCACCGGTTCCAGCAACAAGACCCGGGCAATCGCCAGACGCTGCAACTCACCGCCGGAAATACCACTCGGACGACGCTGCAACAAAGCTTCCGCCAGTCCCAACTCGCTGAGCAAATGGTTCAGACGGGCGCGTTCCAGGCCGTGCAACGCCAGCAGATCATCGAAGGATTGGCGCAACGTCTGGTGCGCAATAAAGGCCGCCGGCGGGTCCTGATAGATCTTCTGGTACTTCAACGGCGACGCGCTTTCCGGCCAGTTCAACTGACCCTTATCGGCCGGCAACAGGCCGGTCAGCACATTACCCAGGGTACTTTTGCCACTGCCGCTGGGGCCGAGTACCACCGTCACTTCGCCTTCACGCAGCGTCACATCCAGATCACTGAACAGGTGCCGGTCGCCAAAGCTTTTACTAAGCCCTTGCGCTTCAACCACCACCGGACGCTGAGCGCTGACCTTGGTCTGAGGCAGTGGCCAGTGCTGTGGCATGGCGGCAATCAGTTCGCGACTGTAGGGTTGCGTCGGCGCCTTTAACCACTGCTCGGTGGCACCGTCTTCCAGCAGCCGACCGTCACGCATCACACCCAGGCGACCACCGAGAGCGGCAACCAGATCGAGATCGTGGGTAATCACCAGCAAAGCCCGACCGGCATCCGCTTCGGTCAACAACAGCTTGGCGACGGTCTCACACAGGGCTTTATCGAGCCCCTTGGTCGGCTCATCGGCGAGCAGTAACGGACTGGCGGCAATGCGCGCCATGGCAATGGACACGCGCTGCGCCATACCGCCGGACAATTCAAACGGATAGCTGAGCAGATTATTGCTCAGTCCCAGAGCGCTCAGTTCGGTCGTCGCCAGCTTGCGCGCCTGCTCCAGCGGCATACCTTCCAGCGCCAGCAAGACTTCGGCGACCTGATCGAGCACCGTCATGGTCGGGTCCAATGCCAGCCAGGGTTCCTGCGGCAGCAAAGCAAAGTGCCGCCCCCAGAAAGCGCGACGCTGCGCCGCCGGCAGCGCCAGCAGGTTTTCACCCTGGTAGCGAATCGCGCCGCTGCAGTGCAAGTCATCGGGCAGGCTGCCCATCAGCGCATGCATTACCAGACTCTTACCGGAGCCGGTTTCACCGACCAGGCAAAAAGGTTCTCCAGCCTGGATGGAAAAACTGACGTCAGTCACCAGAGACTGACCGTCAGCGGTTTTGATAGTTAGCTGTTCAATTTCGATCAAAGCGCTCATTTCGGTTTAGCTCCGGCAAAGAGTTGCAGCGACAGCACCAACAGAAAGATGGCCGTAGCCGGCATCAGCACCTGCCAGGGCGCTTCGCTGTAATGCGGCATCAGTTCAACGATGATGGCCCCGAGTTCCGGTGTTGGTGGTCGCAAACCGACATGAATGGCACTGAGCGTACTGACCGCCACCACCGCCGAGCCCATGGCAAAGGCGAACAGCGTCAACATCGGCAACGCCAGCGCAGGCAATAACAAGCGGCGCAGAATATAGCCCCAGCCAAAGCCGAGCCGCAGCGTGGCTTCGACCACCGGCTGGGTAAAAACCCGCGCCGCTTCAATGCGCGCCACCCGGAAGAACTCCACCCACAGATAGAGCGCCAGACCCAGATAGAGCGGACCAAAACTGCCCGGCGCAAAGGCCAGCAACAACAGCACCAATAACAAACCAGGCAAGGCCAGTACCACATCGGACAGGCCGACCAGCGCGCGCTCGACCCAACCACCATGCCAGGCAGCAAGAATGCCCAGCGCTATGCCAGGCAGGGCGGCGCTGGCGGCGGTCAGCAAGGCCATGACAAAGGACAACCGCGCGCCGTGCGCCAAACGCGCCAGCATGGAACGACCAAACTGATCGGTGCCCAGCCAGTGCTCGGCATCACCCGGTGCGACCAGCACGGCATCGTAGTCTTGCGACAACGGATCGGCTTCGATCAGCACCGGTCCCAAAAAGGCAAACAGGCCCAACGCCAGCAAGATGGTCGCGCCAACCAGACGACTGGACGTCCAGAAGCCAACAGACTGTTGTTCCGGCAACACCTCGGCCGGCAAAGTAACGGTTGAAGCTGGCATCAGGCAGCCCTCCGTAAACGCGGGTCTAACTGCACACAGCCCAGGTCCACCAGGCTGTTGAGCACCACAAACAGACCGCCCATAGCCAGCGCAGTGCCCTGAACCATGGGCACATCGCGCGCGATAATGGCGTGCACCAGCGCGTGGCCGATGCCGGGGAAGGCAAAGATGGATTCCACCACCACCACACCTTCAACCAGATAAACCAGTTGCAGCCCCAGATAGGTGAACACCGGCAGGGAGGCATTGCGCAACGCATGGCGCTGCACCACGGCGCGGTCACTGAGCCCTTTGAGACGAGCGTGGGCGAAGTAGGGTTCACGGGTGACGCGCACCATAGCATCGCGCATCACCCGCGATGACATCGCCGCCAGCCCCAACGCCAGGGTGATGGCGGGCAACAGCAGATGCTGCCAACTGCCAAAACCGGCGGTGGGCAGCCAGCGCAACGTGACGGCGAAGATCACCATCATCAGCACCGCCAGCACAAAGGGTGGCACTGCCCGCAGCGCTGTCGCCAACACCAGGGTAAAACGATCCATCCAGGAACCGGGCATCAGCCCGGCCAGGGCGCCCAGCGTCGGCCCGATGAACAGCGAAATGATAAAGGCGAGCACCGCCAGCATCAGGCTATGGCCCAGCTGCAACCCGATTTCATCGACCACCGGCGCGCCGGTCACCAGCGAATGACCCAGATCGAAACGCAACAGATCACCCATCCAGACGACAAAGCGCTGCGCCAGCGGCTGCTCCAAATCGAGTTCCGCACGCACCTGTTCGGCAATGGCACTGTTCATCATATCCGGGCCGTAGCGACCGGCGGCGATACGCATGGCCGGATCACCCGGCAGCGCCACCATCAGCGCAAAACTCAGGGTGCCGACGATCAGCACCACCGCCACACACTGCATCAAGCGCAGCATCAACAGCTGTTTCATCAGTCTTCCGTCCAACGCAGCTCGGAGAGGTAATAATTCTGCTCATAAGGATCGACATAAACGCCTTCCAGACGCTTGCTGGACGCCACGGCCAACTCACTCCATACCACCGGAATGGTCGGCAGTTCGTCGTGCAGTACCGCAGTGAGTTGCTGCAACTGAGCGTCGCGTTCATCCGCATCGGTGCTCACACTCAGCTGATCAATCAAGCCAAAGGCGCGCTCGTTCGACCAGTTCATGGCGCCCCAGTCCGCACCGCCCGGGCCGTAATCTTCCATCACCGTCGCCAAGGGGTCGGGCACCATGGAGAAGCTGCGCGTAACCAGCGCTAAATCCAGGGTGCCATCCTGATGACCCGCCGGAATCTCGGTATAGCTGCCCACGGAAATCTGCAGATCGATGCCCACGGCCGCCAACTGATTCTGAATTGCCGTCGCCAGCAACGGCAGATCCGGCCAGCTGGCGTAGGTGCGCAAGGTGACTTCAAAACGCTGACCATCGCGCGCTAAATAACCGTCGTCGCCGAGCGTCCAACCGGCTTCGCTGAGCAGGTCGCTGGCGCGCTGCGGATCGTATTGCAGCGGTGCCAGTTGGCTATTGCTCCAACCGGAAATGGCTGCCGGGAATAGCTGTTCAGCGGCCAGGTCCGGGTTACGCATCACCACCCGGGCCAGGGCTTCACGATTGATCGCCAGACTCATTGCCTGACGTTCCTGGGCGCTGTCGAAAAACGGCTTGGCGGTATTCAATTTCAGCAAGCGCGTGCGCGGAATGGTCACTACTTGCAGATTGATGTTCGGATCGTCCGCCAACTGCTGGGTCGCTACTGGCAGCAGCGACAGCGTCAGGTCAGCATCGCCGCTTTGCGTCATCATGGTCCGCGTTTCACCGCGCGGCACCGCCAGATAGCTCACCCGTTCGATATGGGCGCGGCCCTGCCACCAGTCGTCAAAGGCCGACAGTTCAATGCGCAGCGGCGGTACCACTTCGTTAACCTGATAAGCGCCGGTACCGACGATGGCGGTGATTTCTCCGGCGTCATCAAAGGACGAGGGCGCCAGCATCAGGGTGCTGTAATGCGCCAGAAAAGCCGGCAGCAAAGCGAAGGGTTCGCTCAGACTGATAACGACCGACTGATCATCGGCGGTTACATTTTCAATCGGTGCATTCTGCAACACACCCGGCCGCTCCAGCGCACGACGCAAATTGCTGGCAACCACCTCTGGCGTCAGCTCAGAACCATCGTGGAACAGCACCGCATCACGCACGTCCATCCGCCAGCTAAGGCCATCGTCAGACACCTCAACGTTCTCGACCAGTTGCGGCACCAGCTGGCGCTCGTGGTCGATGGTGAACAGCGTTTCCGCCGCTTGCATCCGGGTAAACAGATAACCCGATTTGGCCGGTTCCAAACCGGAGATTTCCAGCGGACTGGCAATATCCAGCACCTCGGATGAAGTATCGGACTTCTTATCGCCCAGACCCACCCAAGCCGCCAGCGCTGCCAACACCACAACCGCACCGACTAAAATTCCCGTCTTTTTATTCACACGCTTTCCTTTTATCAGATATGTTACATCGTAACATTGTATTTAATCGCAGCGGCTGTCGTGGCGTCAAGCAGGCATAGGCTGTCCCAAATAAACCACTGACCGTCTCGAAGCAGCCAAGCCAGGGCCAGCACCCTGTCCTTATGCTGATTGCTTGAATCACCACTCCAGGACAGGGTTATGCTTCCCTACGCCATTATCGGCGCCGGTCCGATGGGACTGTGCAGCGCGCGCCGGCTCAGTCAGTACCAACTGCCATGGATCGGTTTTGAACTGAACGACGGCGTCGGCGGGTTATGGGACATCGATAATCCACACTCGACGATGTACCAATCGGCGCATCTGATTTCGTCAAAAACCATGACCGAATTCCGTGACTTCCCGATGCACGAATCGGTGCCGCCCTACCCCAGTCACCGCCAGATGAAGGCCTATTTCGAGGCCTACGCTGAACACTTTGACCTGCACTGCGGCTTTGCCTTTAACACCCGAGTGCTCAAGGTTGAGCGTGATGGCGACCACTGGCAGATCGAGACTGAATGCAAGGGTCGTCAGCAACGTCATGCCGTCGCCGGGGTATTGCTTGCCAGCGGCACCTTGCACGCGCCCAAACACCTCGACCTGCCCGGCCATTTCAGTGGTGAGCAACTGCACAGCGCCGACTATCGCGACCCGGCGGTGTTCGATAACAAAAGCGTACTGATCATCGGCTGCGGCAACAGCGGCTGCGACATCGCCGTCGATGCCGTACACCGCGCTGCCCGCGTCGATCTGTCGGTGCGCCGCGGTTATTATTTTTTGCCCAAATTCGTTGCCGGCCGGCCCATCGACACCCTCGGCGGCAAGGTGCGTTTGCCGAACCGACTGAAGCAATGGATCGATGGCGGCATCATCCGCGCCCTGATCGGCAAGCCGTCCGATTACGGCCTGCCAGACCCGGATTATCGCCTGTACGAATCGCATCCGGTGGTGAACTCCCAGTTTCTGCATCACATCGGTCATGGCGACATTCAACCCCGTGCGGATGTGCAAGCGGTCGATGGCCACAGCGTCACTTTCAGCAATGGTGAACAGGCCGACTACGATTTGATTCTTCAGGCTACCGGCTACCGTCTGAGTTATCCCTACATCGATTCACGCGAACTGAACTGGCAAGGCGCCGCGCCGGACCTGTTTTTAAATGTGTTCAATCCGGACAACCCCAATCTGTTTGTGATGGGCATGATCGAAGCCGCCGGTCTGGGTTGGCAGGGTCGTGATGAGCAAGCTCATCTGGTGGCGCTCTACCTGCATCAGCGCGCCCGCGACACCGTTTCGGCGCGTCAGTTTGAACGCGCTATTCGCGCCCATCCGAACAGCGACTGTCGCGGTGGCATGAACTATTTAGCCGTCGATCGCATGGCCTATTACGTTCATAAAGCGACCTATCTGAAGACGCTGAAAAAGCACCAGCGACGCCTGCAACGTGACCTCGAATCGCCACTGCGCAGCATCGTGCACAGCGCCGAGGAAGTGGCATGACACACATCCTCATCACCGGCGCCAGTGGCTATCTGGGTTATCAATTGGGCTGTCGGTTAAGTCAGCACTATGCGGTCACCGGGCTCGATATTCGCGCCAGAGACGACAGTCCCTTTCCCATCGAGCAGCGCGACATCAGCAGCGCAGGTCTGGCCGACTGGATGGACCAGGAAGCCTTCACCCACGTTATTCATCTGGCCTCGGTACTCGAACCCAGCCGCGATCGAGCGCGCGACTACCGCATCGATGTCGAAGGCACCGAGCAATTATTGGCCGCCTGCGTCGCCACCGGCGTACGCCATTTCACGCTCACATCCAGCGGCGCCGCCTACGGTTATCATGCCGACAATCCCGACTGGTTAACCGAGCGTGATGCGCTGCGCGGCAACATCGAATTTTCCTACGCCTGGCATAAACGGCTGGTCGAAGAACGGCTCGCCGACTATCGCCAAAACCACCCGGAATTACGCCAGTTAATTTTGCGTCCTGGCACCGTTCTCGGTCGCCACACCCACAACCTCATCACCCGTTTATTCGAAGGCAAACGACTGATCGCGTTAAAGGGTTCCAGTTCGCCTTTTGTCTTTATCTGGGATCAGGATGTGCTCGCCATTATCGAACAGGGCGTGCGCGAAGAAAAAAGCGGCATCTACAATCTGGCGGGCGACGGCGCACTCACCCTGGATGAGATTGCCGAACAATTGGGTAAACCCATCTGGCATTTACCGGTGCCTTTAGTGCGCTTTGGTTTAAGCTGCGGGCGTCTTTTTGGGTTAACCGCTTACGGCCCAGAGCAATTGAATTTTTTGCGCTATCGGCCGGTGCTGGCCAATACCGCTTTAAAACAGGAGTTCGGTTACTGTCCGCGCAAAACCTCCGCTGAAGTCTTGGCCGAATTCGCCGCTGGTCTGAGAACCTTGCCGCATGGTTGATGCCCAAGCCACCACGCTGATTACCGGCGCTGCCTCTGGGCTGGGTTGGGAATTGGCGCAGCGTTATGCACGGCTTGGCCATCGATTATTACTGGTCGATTGCAACGCCGAAGCGTTGGAAGAGTGTCTAACTCACCTACAAACTCAACTACAGACCCAACAACCGCAAGCCAATCACTGCAGCAAGGTGCAAGACCTCACTGGGCTCGATGCCGCTGAGCAAATTGTCGCCTGGGTCGCCACGCTCACTCCGAGTCTGACCTTGCTGATCAACAACGCCGGCATCACCCATCGCAGCGTCGCCCAAAAGACGCAGCCGGCGGTGTTTCGTCGGGTTATGGCGGTGGATTATTTTGCGCCTTTAGAACTGACGCTGGCGCTGCGTCCGTTACTGGAAACAGCCCCCGATCATCGTGATCGAGGGGTCATAGTGATCGGTTCCATGGCTGGCTGGATGCCGGTGCTCGGCCGTGCAGGTTATTGCGCCGCCAAGGCAGCACTGCATCAGTTTTTTGAAACCGCCCGTGCCGAAGGGTTGATTCGCGCCGATGAATTAACGCTGATTTATCCGAGTTTTCTGGCAACGCCCATTGAGCAGAATGCGCTCGACCAAAACGGCCATAGAGCTCAGCATCGGCGCTCGTCAGTCGGAAAAATCCGCGACGCCGGCTGGATGGCCGAGCGTATTATCACCAATCATCGCAAACGCAAACGCCGCTGTTTTCCAGACCGTTTCAGTGCGATGGCCGCCTGGTTATATCGGCTGTGGCCCGATCTGTATTTGCGCTTGATGCGCCAGCGATTGGCGGAAGAATTAACATCCGATCAATCCGTCCGGCCAGGCTCACCACCCCATCCAAATACCCATCATCACTGACCGAGTAATTCATCGGCCCGCTCAATAGCACCGTTATACAACGCCGACAGATCAAACAGTTCCAGCTCATAGTCGCGCAAAAAATCAGCTTCCAGTGGCTTGCCATGTGCATAGTCTGTCGCCAGATTCAGCACTCGTCCTGTCAATCCAGTTCTGTCACTCAGAGCGGCTTTCAGATCTTCCTTAAGCGGCAGTTCAATGAGCACCTGCGGCATAGGTTGATCCATCAGTGCATCCAGCACCGATAACAAACCCACAGTGAAAAAACAGTCCTTTTCATCGGGTGCCAGGCGTTCACCCAATTGCTCGCAGAAGAACGCTCGGGTCAGCGCTTCGCGCTGCAATTCTTTGGGTTTGTTTTCAAAGCGATCCATATTAATCAAGGTTGCCCAGCCACGAATACGATCGATCCCCAGCAAGGTCACTGCCTGATGAATGGATTCGATACTGTGCGCCCGACGATAAAAAGACGAGTTCACCAGCTGCAACAATTTATAAGACAGCACCGTGTCCTGTTGCACCAGATAATAGATGTCATTGACCGTTACATCCGGCTTATATAACTGCGCCAGAACCTTCAGCAGATTAACGCGCAACGGCTGTAATCGTCGCCCATGAACCGCTTCGGGGCGACAGAAGAAATAACCCTGAAAATAATCAAAACCCTGGTCCAGACAAAATTGAAAGGTGTCGTAATCTTCAACTTTTTCGGCCACCAGTTTTACCGGGTGAGACGACAACTGACGCACCAGTTCGACAATGCCGTCGCGGCTGGTTGCCAGCACATCGATTTTGACAATATCGACCAGATCAATCAGTTCCGGTCGATAATCTTTCTGCTCGAAATCATCCAGCGCCATGCGAAAACCGCGCTCGCGCAAATGACTGAGTATCGGCACCAGATCGTCATCGGCGTGATAATCTTCCAGCACTTCAATAATCAGGGTCTGACGCAGAAAATCTGGCAGCGCATTGAGCATCGTTTTAGTGACATTCAATAAACCGGGTTTCTGATTCAGCGCCTGAGCGATGTTGCTGTGGGTATATGCATTGAGCATGACCGCCTGGGTGGCCAGATCGCCATCCTCGAAAACGGCCTGGGTTAGATCGCCCTGCCGGAACAACAACTCATATCCAAACACCTGCAAGCCACGATCAAAAATCGGTTGGCGGGCAAACAGTACTTCTTCGGACACGATACACCCTCCGAAACTTCAGCCCGCTACTATACCAATGACATCGGGAAATTGTCTGCTGGCAAAACCGGCCCGGTGTCGGATCGGACCGCCTGGCGCTGCATTAAAATTCACTAATTTAGTGGATGCATTGCCTGCCAGTGATGAGCGATGGCTTCACGCGTCGTGACCCAAACATCGCTGTGCGATTGCACATAATCGACAAAGCGTTTCAGACCCGCAAAGCGGCCCGGCCGGCCGGCCAATCGGCAATGCAGACCGATATTGAGCATGCGTGGTGTAGTCGCGCCCTCGTCATAAAGCACATCGAAGGCGTCTTTCAGGTAGGTGAAAAATTGCTCGCCGGTGTTGAAACCTTGAGGTGTGGCAAAACGCATATCGTTGGTGTCCAGGGTGTAGGGCACCATCAATAAAGGTCGTTGATAATTGAGATCATAATAAGGCAGATCGTCGGCGTAACTGTCGGAGCAGTATAGGAACTCCGGACGCTCGGCGACCAGTTTCAGCGTATTCGGACTGGTGCGGCCGGTGTACCAACCCGCCGGATGTTTACCGGTCAGACGCTGATGAATGTCGATCGCCAACGCCATATGTTCGCGCTCAACGTCTTCGGAAATAGTTTGATAATGAATCCAGCGGTAACCGTGAGAGGCAATTTCCCAATCCGCTTTGAGCATGGCTTCGACCGCCTGGGGATGACGTTCCATGGCCATGGCCACGCCAAAAACCGTCACCGGCAACTGACGTTCAGTAAACAACCGATGCAGCCGCCAGAAGCCAGCGCGGCTGCCATATTCGTAGATGCTTTCCATACTCAGATGACGCTCTGGATAAGCTTCGGCACCGACTATTTCCGACAGAAAACGTTCCGATTCGGCGTCGCCGTGCAGTTGGCCGTTTTCACCGCCCTCTTCGTAATTGATGACGAACTGCACCGCCAACCGCGCCTTATTGGGCCATTGCGCCGCGGGCGGCTGGGCACCGTAACCGATCAGGTCGCGCGGATAGTGCGTTTGCGAACTGGACATGGGTAAACTCCGATCACAGATAGAAAGCGCATTTCACAGCAAAAAACCGACCAATTGAACAACTTACGGATTCGCAATGCCCCAAGACCTAGCGAACACAGCCATTGGCCTGGGTGATGCCGATGCCCGGTGGGTGCTCTTCGCACCGCATCGACCACCGCTGGAGCCCTATCAGAGCCTCGACCGACTGCAGCCGCTGGCGCAGGGTGAACTGGGCGCGATGGTCAGCGCAACAGGCAATCACTGGCGCAAAATTTTTAATCTCTACGCCAAGTTAGTGCACCGTCTCGAGCCACAGGAACCGCGTTGGCAAGACTGTCGCGACCAGCGTCTGCTGCAAGCCGGCAGCGGTTGCGCACTGCTGTTCTCCGCGCCACCGCTGCCGGCGAATAACCGCTGGCAACTGGTTATGGGTAAGGCCTACGCCGAGAGTTGCGGGCTTGATCAACTGGACAATCTGCGCACGGAAAATGGCTTTCGCTGGTCACCGTCACGCCGCCTGATACTGACACCCTATTTTGACTACCGCGCCCTCTCCAACGCCCGTCTGGACGACCTGTACCGATTAATTGACGGCCAGAGCAACGGCCAATTTAAGCTCTAACAGCGGTCCACACTGGCCGCTTTCACTTCCCTGAGTAAACTATTTACTACCTAAACTAAATTATTTAGGAAGTGTAATGAAACCCCAACCTGAAGACAGCCGACGCTTCCAAAGCGCCACCCGCCGCTACGGTTTGCTGATCAAGCCAGTGATGGCGCAGAGAGTCGAACAGGCCACCGGCCACCCCTTTACCGACTATCCGTTGCTGTCGGCCGTTGCCCAGGGTGTCCGCTCACCGAGCGACATCAGCAAACGCATCCAGGTATCCAATTCCCGAGTATCGCACCTTATTGAGCGCGGCCTGAGTAACGGCCTGATTCGACGCGAACTGGACCCGGCCGACAGCCGTCGCTTTTTGCTGTCGCTGACCGAGGAAGGCGAAAACCTGTTGGCGCAGGTCTCCAAGGCACTGCACGACGTCATCGTGCAATCGGGGTTGACGCAAGACGAACTGACGGCCGCAACCCGCGTAATGGAAAAGCTGGCCGCCACCCTGACCGAGGAGCCGTAAATGCCCAAGAACGAATTCACCAAGGCGGAGCGCAACGCCACCCTGATCGGCGCCATGCTGGCGCTGTTTCTGGCCGCGCTCAACCAGACCATTGTTACCACCGCCACACCTGAGATCGTGCGGGAACTGGCCTTTCCCACCAGCTGGATTACCTGGATTGCCACTGCCTATCTGGTGACCAGCACCGCCACCCTGCCGATCTGGGGCAAGCTGTCCGACCTCTATGGCCGCCGCAACAGCATCACCACCGGCATACTGTTGTTCAGTTTCGCCGGTCTGTGCTGCGCCCTGGCGCAATCACCGCTGCAACTGGTCCTGGCGCGGGCACTGCAAGGCCTGGGCGGCGCGGCGATTCTAACCAATGCATTGGCGGTGATCGGCGACCTCTTTACCCCCGAAGAGCGGCCGCGCTATCAGGGTTTGTTCGGTGCGGTCTTTGGCCTCAGTTCGGTGATCGGCCCGGGCATCGGTGGTCTGCTGACTGACCTGGTCGGCTGGCACTGGATCTTTCTGGTTAATCTGCCCATTGCGGCGATTGCGCTGACTTTTGTGCTGACGCGCATGCCAGTGCTGCGTCACGACGGCCCACGCAAAATCGATTACAGCGGCGCCCTGCTGTTACTGCTGGCGGTGATTCCGCTGTTGCTGGCGCTGTCGCTGGCGCCGTCCCGCTTTGCCTGGAGTGCCCCTCAGACGCTGAGCATGCTGGCGTTATCCGTCGGCGCGGCGCTGAGCTTTGGCTGGCATCAATGGCGCGCAGCCGAACCCATCATCGAATTGCGTCTATTTCTTGATGCGCGCTATGGCTTATCAGCGCTGGCCAGTTTTCTGGTCGGTGCTGCCTTTCTCGGCTCGCTGGTGTTTATTCCGCTCTATATGGTCAACGCTCTGGGCGTCAGCGCCACCGCGTCCGGCGCGACACTGATCCCGCTGACGCTGGGCATTGTCTTTGGCAACATCGTCAGCGGCCAGCTGGTGTCGCGCATCGGTGCTTATAAACCGGTGCTGATTCCCAGCCTGTTACTGCTATTGACCGGGGTAATCTGGCTGACCTTGACGTTAAGCCCGGACCAAAGCCAGCTGGCGGTCACCACCCGCGTGGTCTTACTCGGCATTGGCCTGGGCCCGTCCATGCCGCTCTTTACCCAGATGATGATCAACGCGGCTCCAGCCGACAAAATCGGCATGGCCTCCAGTGCCGCCAACTTTACCCGCCAGTTTGGTTCCACTCTGGGCGTGGCGGTGATGGGCACTATTTTCGCGGCGGTGATGCAGGCGCAACTGAGCGGCCAGGTGTTACCGGCCATTCCCGATGTACTGACCGACTACGAGGCCGTCGCCGAACTGACCGAGGCCGATGTTCAGCAACCGCATCTGGATTTGGCGGCCTTGCAGGCCGACATCGAAGCGCATTACCAGACTGAATCGCTGTCTGCCGGGGACGAACGCAAGGCAACGCTGGCTGCGGCTGAAGCACTGGATCGCGATCTGCGCAGCGCCTGGACCGAGAGCATGAGCGCCATTCTCTGGGCTCAGGCACTGGTCATTACCCTCGGCCTGATCCTCACCTGTTTTATTCCCGAAACCCGGCTGCAACATCGGCGCTCAACCGCCTCGGCCTAAGCCGTTACCATTCGAACCAAAACGGCGCACCGTAAAAATTGCGCGCATCGTTTTGGTTCATTCGAGGCTTCGGACAACCGGCTCCGAAGCCGCGCTTTTCCCGCCCCGCTGCTTCTTTGCATTTCCTGACCGTTCGGTCATATTATGGTCTTTAATTTGCATTGCTAAAAACAACAAGGGCAAGCAACCGTGACGGCTTGCCCGCGAACAGCGAGCCATGGCATGACCACCTTTTTATTAAACCGGTCCCGCGTCGAGCTGGCGCCGACCGATCCGGACCTCACCGTTCTCGAATACCTGCGCCAAGACGCCAAACTGACCGGCACCAAAGAAGGCTGCGCGTCCGGCGACTGCGGCGCCTGCACCGTAGTGATTGGCGAACGCACCGAGGCGGGGCTGCGTTACCGCGCCGTCAACAGCTGCATCACCTTCGTCCACAGCCTGGCCGGCAAACAATTGCTGACAGTCGAGCATCTGGCCGCAACCGGCCAGTTGCATCCGGTGCAGCAGGCCATGGTGAAACACCACGGCTCGCAATGCGGCTTTTGCACGCCCGGTTTTATCATGAGTCTGTTTGCGCTCTACCACAGCGACACCGCGCCGGAACGCGAGGCGGTGCTTAATGCGCTGTCTGGCAATCTCTGTCGCTGCACCGGTTATCGGCCAATTATCGATGCCGCCATGGAATTGCTCGAACAGCGTCACGGCGATGCGTTCAGCGAGCAGGCCGAGGCCATTGAGGCTGAATTGGCGGCGATGAACCCGGCCCAGAGCGACAGCGGTGTCGGCTTCTGGCAGCCGCGCAATCGCGATGAGTTGGGCGAGATGCTGGCCGCGCATCCCGAAGCTCGGCTCAGCGCGGGCAGCACTGACCTGGCGCTGGAAAAAACTCAGTCAGTCAAAGAGCTGCCCGCCCTAATCGACCTAACCGCCGTAGCCGAGTTGCAGCAACTGAATGTCGACGCCGCCTTTATCAATATCGGCGCGGCCCTGCCTTACGCCGATCTGGCTCCGGCGCTGCTGGCCGATTACCCCGAAGCCAGCGAATGGCTCGATCGCCTCGGTTCCACGCCGATCCGCAATCGCGGCAGCCTGGGCGGCAACCTCGGCAACGCTTCACCGATTGGCGATACCCCGCCGCTGCTGATTGCGCTGAATGCCGAAGTCACGCTGGCCAGCTCAAACGGTCAGCGTCGGTTGCCGGTCGCGCAGTTGATCACCGGCTATCGCCAAACGGTGCTGGCCGACGGCGAATGGATCGACACGGTTCATATTCCGCGCCGACCCGACAACAGCACGGTACGCGCCTACAAGATTTCCAAGCGCTTTGAAGACGATATTTCCACCGTCTGCGCCTGCTTCTATCTAGAGCGCGATGGCGACAGCGTCACCATCTTCCGCGCCGGTTTTGGCGGCCTGGCTGCAACGCCGTTAAGCCTGGATGACTGGTCGCAACAGCTGGTTGGCCAAGCCTGGTCGCAACTGGATATCGATGCCGTCGCCAGCGATCTCGCCAGCCGACTGCAACCCATCGACGACGTTCGCGCCAGCGCCCAGTACCGCATCACCGTCACCGCCAATCTGCTGCGTCGCTTCTATCTGGAAACCAGCAACAGCGGTTTGATTACCCGTGTATCGAACCCGGGAGCCTTCCATCATGCGTAAACTCACCGATGCCCTGCTCAAGCCCGAATTCAGCCTCGGTCAGGCTGGTCAGCCGGTCGAACACGACAGCGCCAGCCGCCAGGTCGCAGGCCAAGCCCGCTATATCGACGATATGCCCGAGCCTGCCGGTTTGCTGCACGCAGCCGTTGGCCAGGCCGATGTCGCGCACGGCACTCTTAAGTCGCTGCAGTTGGATGCGGTGCGCTCGGCGGCCGGTGTAAAGCGCGTCATCAGCGTTGCCGATGTGCCCGGCCATACCGACATCGGCGCCGTCTTCGGCGGCGATCCGGTGCTGGCGGAAGACACCATTTTGTTTCACGGTCAGCCGTTATTTGCCGTCGCTGCCGACAGCTACGAACAGGCGCGCCTGGCGGTCAAGGCGGCCAGCTGGGAAATCGAAGCCAGCGACGCCATCCTCAGTGTCGAACAAGCCCGAGCCGCCGGCGCCGAAGTCGGTAAGCCGGTGCATTTTCGCTATGGTGATGCCGATACCACGCTCAAAAACGCAGCGCATCAAATCAGCGGCCGCATTCAGATCGGTGGTCAGGAACACTTCTATCTGGAAGGCCAGGCCAGCCTGGTTATCCCCGAAGAAGACGGCGGCATGCTGGTCTACACCTCCAGCCAGCACCCATCCGAAGTGCAGAAACTGGTCGCCGAAGTGCTGGGGATTTCCTTTAACAAGGTCACCGTCGACGTGCGGCGTATGGGCGGCGCTTTCGGTGGTAAGGAAAGCCAGGCGGCGCAGTGGGCGTGCATCGCAGCCTTGCTGGCGCATCACACCGGCCGGCCGGTGAAAATACGGCTGCCGCGCAGCATCGATATGAGCGCCACCGGCAAACGCCATCCGTTCGATAACCGCTGGCAGCTGGGTTTTGACGACGCGGGCGTGATTCAGGCGGCGAAAATCGAGGTCAATGGCTTCTGCGGTTATTCGCCGGATTTATCGAACGCCATTGTCGATCGCGCCATGTTCCATGCCGATAATGCCTATTTCCTCGGCGATTCGGCCATCGACGGCTACCGCTGCCTGACTCACACCGTTTCCAACACCGCCTTTCGCGGCTTCGGCGGACCTCAGGGCATGATGACCATCGAAGCGGCCATGGACGATATCGCCCGCCATCGCGGCGAAGACCCGCTGACCATCCGCAAGCGCAACCTTTATGGTCAGGGTGAACGCGATGTCACGCCCTACCAGATGACCGTCGAAGACAACATTCTGCCGCAGCTGATCGAACGTCTGGAAACCACCAGCGACTATTGGCAACGCCGCGCAGCAATCACCGAGTTCAATCGCCAAAGCCCGATCATCAAAAAAGGCCTGGCGCTGACGCCGGTAAAATTCGGCATCTCCTTCACCGCCAAACACCTGAACCAGGCCGGTGCGCTGGTGCATATCTATACCGATGGTTCGATTCACCTGAACCACGGCGGCACGGAAATGGGTCAGGGTCTGTTTACCAAGGTGGCGCAGATTGTCGCGCTCGAATTCGGCGTCGCGCTGGAGACCGTTCAGGTCTCCGCCACCCGCACCGACAAGGTGCCCAACACCTCGCCCACGGCCGCCTCCAGCGGCACCGATCTGAACGGTAAGGCGGCGCAAAACGCGGCGCGGGCAATCAAGCAACGGCTGATCGAATTCGCCTGCGATCATTATGGTTTAAGGCCCGATGAAGTCAGTTTCCAGGCCGGCAAAGTCACGCTGGGCACTAACATCATCGACTTCGCCGACCTGGTGCAAACCGCCTACCTGAACCGCATTTCACTCTCGGCCACCGGCTACTACCGCACGCCCAAGCTGGAGTGGGACGCCGAAAACGGCAAAGGCCGGCCCTTCCTGTATTTCGCCTACGGCGCGTCCTGCTCGGAAGTCAGCATCGACACCCTGACCGGCGAATACTCGGTCGATCGCGTCGATGTGCTGCACGACGTCGGCGACAGCATCAACCCGGCGCTCGACATCGGTCAGATTGAAGGTGGCTTTATTCAGGGCATGGGCTGGTTGACCAGCGAAGAACTGAAGTGGGACAACAGCGGCCGGTTGCTCAGTAACAGCCCGGCGAACTACAAAATCCCGGCCATCGGCGATACCCCGCCGGTGTTCAATGTCGATCTCTACCCACAACCCAACCGCGAAGACACGGTGTTTAAATCCAAAGCCGTGGGTGAGCCGCCGCTGATGCTGCCGATCAGCGTCTGGTGTGCGCTGCGCGATGCCATCGCCAGCGTCAGTGACTACCAACTCAGCCCGGCGCTGGATACACCGGCCACGCCGGAACGGGTGCTGTTTGCCATCGAAGCACTGAAAGGACGCCAATCATGAAACGACATTGGCGCTGGTTCGAAGCGGTCAACGAGCTGCAACAAAACGGCGAGCCGCTGGTACTGATCACCGTGCTCAGCACCGCCGGCTCCACGCCACGTGACGCCGCCACCAAGATGGTGGTCAGCGCCGCCGATCAGTGGGACACCATCGGTGGCGGCAACCTGGAATATCAGGCCATCGAACGAGCGCGGGAGCTGCTGGCCGCGGGCGAAGCGCGAACCGAGGTCGAACGTGTCGAACTCGGCGCCAGTCGCGGCCAATGCTGTGGCGGTGCGGCTCAGTTGTTGTTTGAAGTGCTGGTAAACGCTCGCCAACCTTTGGCGGTGTTCGGTGCCGGCCATGTGGCCCAGCGCTTGCTACCGATACTGGCGCCCTTGGATGTGCAACTGAGCTGGATCGACCCGCGCGCCGACTGGTTAGCCGCAGCGCCCGCCGGCGTACGCGTGGAATGCCTGAGCAACCCGGTCGATGCCGTGGCAGATCTGCCGGAAAACGGCTGGATGCTGGTGCTCACTCACAATCACCAACTCGATTTCGAGTTGGTCCAGGCGGCGCTGAAACGACCGGATATTGGTTATATCGGCGTTATCGGCTCGGCCACCAAAGCCAAGCGTTTTCGTCAGCGGTTGGCGCATCGTGGCTGGTCAGACGCCGATATCGCGCGCCTTATCTGCCCGGTTGGCCTGGCAGACATTCCGGGCAAACGTCCGGCGGAAGTGGCGGTATCGATTGCTGGCCAACTGATCCAACGGCTGCATCAGCCGATGGCGCAGTCGGCCAAAAAAGTGACCGGCCTGAACTGGCAACACAGCCAGTCGCTGAACCAGGAAGAAACGGAATGACAGTGGAAGAAATCAACGCCCTGCCCGCCGATCAAATGGCTGCTTTTTTGCGCACCACCTGCACCGCCGAGCGCTGGATTGAACGCATGGTTGCGGCGCGGCCGTTCAAAGACCGTACCGACCTGCTCGACAGCGCCCGCATCCACTGGGCCGGCACCAACGAAGAGGACTGGCGTCAGGCGTTCGAAGGCCACCCGATGATTGGCGACATCGACAGCCTGCGCGCCAAATACCACGCCAGCAAAGACCTATCGAGCGCCGAACAGGCCGGTGCAACTGGCGCCAGTGAGGCCACCTTGCAAGCGCTGGCCGAAGGCAATAAGCGCTATCTGAAACGCCACGGTTTTATTTTTATCGTCTTCGCCAGCGGCAAAACCGCCGACCAGATGCTAGAGCTGCTCAACGCCCGCATCGACAACAGCACCGATCAGGAACTGAAACTGGCGGCGCAGCAGCAGTTGAAAATTACTTTGAAGCGGTTGGATGAAGCCGTCTTATAAAGCGATGTGAAACCACTGCATTAAGCGCCGGTTGGCGGACCCTTCACCAGAGGGCGTGGATTCCCAGGGATGGGAATCCCCGAGCATACATGGACGTACTTGCAGCGTCCCTCTGGGGGAGGGTCCGCCAACCGGTGCGGCCAACGCCGACAACAAAAACACGGAGTCAAAATGAGCCACACCCTCTCAACCCATGTGCTCGATACCACCCTGGGCCAACCCGCCCGGGGCATGAAGCTGACGCTGAAAAATTCCAGCGGCGAGATCATCGCCGAAGGCGTCACCAACGCTGACGGTCGTTTTGGCGACTGGCCCGAAGGCGGTTTCGCCGATGGCGTTTATGCGCTGACCTTCCATACCGGCGACTATCTCACCGCCACCCACGGTCAATCTTTCTACCCCGAAGCGACCGTTTGTTTTCAGTTGTCCGGCAGCGATGCGCACTACCACGTGCCGCTGTTGGTCAGTCCCTTTGGCTATTCCACCTACCGAGGCAGTTAATGGACGTTTTTTTCGCTGAATGGGTCAGCCTGTTTTTACGCTGGTTCCATGTCATCGCCGGCGTCGCCTGGATCGGCTCGTCGTTTTATTTTATCTGGCTCGACAACCACCTGAACGAGCCACCGCAATGGAAAAAAGACGCCGGCATTGGCGGCGATCTGTGGGCGGTACACGGTGGTGGCTTTTATGAAGTCGCCAAATATAAGGTCGGCCCCGAGGCGATACCCGAGAAGCTGCACTGGTTCAAATGGGAAGCCTACACCACCTGGATTACCGGCTTCCTACTGCTCACCTGGGTCTATTATTTTGGCGCTCAAGCCTATCTGATCGACCCCAATGTGATGCCGCTCAGCACCGGCCGCGCCATAGCTTATGGTCTGGGTTATCTGCTTGCCGGCTGGGTGATTTACGACGCCCTGTGCCGCACCAAACTGGTCGAAAGCCGCTGGTTTGGCGTGGTTATTTTTATCATCGGCTGCGGCTTTGCCTGGCTGCTGACGCATACCTTTTCCGGCCGTGGCGCCTTTATCCATATGGGCGCGCTGATCGGCACCATCATGGTCGCCAACGTCTTCTTCAAGATCATCCCCGGCCAACGCAAAATGGTCGCCGCCGTGGCGCGGGGCGAACTGCCCGATCCGAAACCGGGCCTGATCGGTAAGCAACGCAGCGTCCACAACAACTACTTCACGCTGCCGGTCATCTTTTTGATGATCAGCAACCACTACCCGATGACCTATCAGGGCGACGACAGCTGGCTGATCTTGATGGCCATCATCGCCATCACCCTGTGCGTGCGGCATTACTTCAACCTGGCGCATCGCGGTATTCGGCAACCGGCCTTTCTGGTCGCCGCGGGCATCGCCTTTGTGCTGATGGCGGCCATTCTCAGCTGGCCAGAATCGACACCGGCAACCAGCAACAACGCCGCTCACAGCGAAGCAACCGCTTCGGTGATGTCCGATGCCGACGCTCTGGCGCTGGTGCAGAACCGCTGCGCCAGCTGCCACTCGGCGCAGCCGACCGACAGCCTGTTCCCCTCGGCGCCATCGGGCGTGGTGCTCGATGATCTGGCCCAGATTGAGCGCTGGTCCGGACGCATCGAACAACGCGCCGTGGTCACCCGCGACATGCCGTTTCTGAACCGGACGGAAATGACCGACGACGAACGCCTGGCGCTCGGCAACTGGTTAAAACAACGTTTTTAAGCCACACTAAAATGTGGGTCGGCCATTGGGATTGCCGGCCCACCCCGATCCGTGTCGGGGACCAGCCACAACCGGACCCGACGACCTGCGGATGAGCACTTCCAACCCCTGGCTAGAACGTATTCAAGCGGCCAATCTTCCCGCTCTGATTCCCCAAACTGCCCTGCCTTCGTCGGACGCACCGCTGTCCGACTGGAGCCAGGCGGTGCGTGAAGATCCGTTATTGGCCATGCAGATCATGGGGCAGGCCAACCGCATTTACGCCACCCGCGACCAGCAACTGAGCACCCTCGATCACGCCGCAGCTGTGCTCGGTGTACAGCGCCTGATCAACCTGAACCGCACCATTCCGCGCATCAGCCCGGGCAGCACTGCCTATCGCGGCCTGCGCCTGAACATTGCCGATAGCCTGGTCGCCGCCAGCCTGATGAAGCAATGGTTCGAGCAGCGCAGCCTGCCCTGGAGTGACGCCGATTTCTGGGGTGTGCTGTTTCACAACCTCGGTTTCTGGGCGCTGTGGCTGCTGGAGCCGCAGCGGATGGAAGCCTTTGAGCAACGCTCGACCGAAGGCCGCGACCGCGCCGAACTGGTCGAAAATCTGATCGAACAACCACTGATCCACTGGACCCGCCGGTTGTGCCATTACCTGAACTTACCGCAGCCACCAGAGCATCTGAGCGCCGCAGAACTCGACCAAATCAGCGAGCGTCTGTTGCCCAATCGCAGCGCCATGCTCAGCGCGCTGCTGCCGCTCAGTCACGAACTGGCGTATCAACTGAGGCTATCGTGGGATTCGCCGGCGCTGGACCGACTGTGCAAAATTGGCGCAACGGCGCTGGGCCTCGCCGACTTCCGCCAACGGCTGAAAACCTGGATTCCTCAGGCAGCGCGTCAATACCACCTGCCGGAAGCCGGCAGCGCGGCCCGGCAATTGCTGGCGCACCAGCCACCGATCAGTAAAGCGGCGCCGGGCGTCGCACCCAAAAAAGTCCGCGACCCCAATCTCGATACTGCCGATGATCTGCGCCTGCGTGAAAAACCCCCAGAGCCGCGTCCCCGGGTGGCCGCCAAACCCGTACCGCCGCCAGCGCCACCACCGCCACCGGTGAAAAAGCGCAGCGCTGTGAATCAAGATCACCTCGATAACGCCCGCACCCTGTTGCGGCGCGACATTGAACTTCCCGATGCGGAAATCCACAAGACAGCGCTCGAAGGCCTGCAAAAAGGTCTGGGGCTCAGCCGTATCGTGATTTTAAAAATGATCGAAGGTAACTGGCAGGCGACGCGCACCGCCGGTTGCAGTTATTATCTGCTGCTGCGTAACCTGCGCCTGCCGTTGTTTAAAAGCACGGTGATGCAGGAATTCAGTCGCCGTACCGCCGCTTTGTGGGTCAACGACAGCAATCGCAACAAAGGCCAGCAAACGCTGCCGGCCGATCTGTTGAAAGCCGCCGATGGCGAAGCGTTTTTCTTGCGCTCTTTCAAGATAGGAACGGCAATACCGTTGCTGATTTACGCCGACGCCAAAGACGATAAAGAAGAACTGAACGAACACGATTATCGCCTGTTCCGTGAATTTTGTGCCGACTGGAACAGCGCCCTGAACCGGAAATAACATGAGCTCACTGACCGAACGCCTCTTCGTCGCCAGCCAATATCTGGCGCCGCATCATCTGTTGTCTCGTTTTGTCGGCCGTCTGGCCGCCAGCGAATGGGCACCGATTCGCCGGCTGTTTATCGGCCGCTTTGCCAAGCAATTTCAAGTCAATATGAGCGAAGCCGAACGCGAAAATTTAAGCGACTATCGCAACTTCAACGACTTCTTCACCCGCGCCCTCAAGCCCGGCGCACGGCCGCTGCCGGACGATCAACAGCGCTTAATCTGCCCGGTCGACGGCGCCGTCAGCCAGGCTGGAAAAATCGAAAATGGCCGACTTTTCCAAGCCAAAGGCCGCGACTACAGCCTCACCGAATTACTCGGCGGCGATGCCGACCAGGGCAAGGCGTTTCGCGACGGTCGTTTTGCCACGCTGTATTTATCGCCACGCGACTACCACCGCATCCATATGCCGTGCGACGGCAAACTGATCCGCACCACCTTCGTGCCCGGTCGGCTGTTCAGCGTCAATGGTGTCACCGCCGACAACGTGCCGCGTTTATTTGCCCGTAACGAACGGCTGGTGTGCGAATTTGAGACCGCGCACGGCCGCATGATTCTGGTCTTGGTCGGCGCAATGATCGTCGCCAGCATCGAAACCGTCTGGTCCGGCATCGTCGCGCCCGACGGCCGCCGCATCAAACACCAGCACTTCGGCGAAGACGGCCCCCAGTTCAAGCGCGGCGAAGAAATGGGACGCTTTCGGTTGGGCAGTACCGTCATCGCTTTATTCGAAGCCGACGCCCTGGAATGGGACGCCACCATCAGCGCCGGCCAGCCGGTTCGACTGGGCCAACCGCTCAATGCGACAAAATGATGAACAAGGTCTCTGGAATCGGGTTTTCAAAGCCGGTATCCTGCGCCGTTCAATGAGCTTGCCGGACAGACCATGACCGACGAAACGACCCAGGAAGATGTGTCTCAAACCAAGCCTGAAGCCCAGCCTCAGGCCGAGGCGGCTACGGCCAGGAAAAAGAAGACCGACGCCCAGCGTAAAAAAGAGTTTGAGGCCAATCGCAAGGCCATGGATGAATTGTGCGAGCTGTATCCGCAAGCGTTCAATCCGCGCCAGCCGAAGCCGCTGAAAATTGGCATTCACGAAGCCTTGGCCGAAGACGGCAAACTGTCGAAAACGCGCATTCGCCGCGCGCTCAACGTCTATGTGCGGTTGCGTTCCTACTACGCCTGCATGGTGGAAGGCGCCGATCGCGTCACCATCGACGGCAGCGCCGCCGGCACCGTCAGCGCTGAAGACGCCGCGCACGCCAAAGAAAAACTCGACGCCATCGACAAGCGTCGTGCCGAGCGTGCCGCCAAAGCCAAGCCAAAAGACAAAGCAAAAGCCAAGGCAAAACCGAAAGCCAAACCTAAAAAACCGGCGCAGCCGAAGGTGTCGGCCGAGGACCAGGAAAATCGCTTGCAACGCAAGTTGGAAGCCTTGGTTAACAAACCCAAAAACGACTGAGTTCAGGCGTTTTCCCGGTTAAAGGGCAGGACCGCAGCAATGCGGTCCTCGCCCAGTATCCGCATCAATAACCGATCCACACCCAGCGCCACCCCGGCGCAATCCGGCAAACCCGCCTGCATCGCCGCCAGCAACCGCTGATCCATCTCCGCCTCTGGCAATTGCTGAGCTTTTCTGCGTTGCTGATCTTCGGCAAAACGCCGCTGCTGCTCGGCCGCATCGGTCAGTTCGAAATAGCCGTTAGCCAGCTCCATAGCGCCCCAGTACAACTCAAAGCGCCGCGCCAATGTCAGCTCATCCTGGGTTTCAAATTGCGCCAAGGCAGCCTGGCTGGCGGGGTAATGCGTAATAAACGTCAGTTGATCGGCCGGCAAAGAAGGTTCCACCACCAGCGCCATCAACGCATCGAGGCAGTCATCGCGTTGCCAATCATGGCTGTCGGCTGCCAGATGCTGATGCACGGCCGCGCGCAGCTCCGTTACATCGGCCCGGTGCGGATCGGGCAAACCAGCCTGTACGAACGCTTCAAGGTAACTCAAACGTTCGGCCGCTAACTCTGGCTGGCCGGAAACCTCGCGGCACAACTGCGCCACCTCATCCATTAACTGAGCATCATCCCAACCCAACCGATACCACTCCAGCAGACTGAACTCAGCGTTATGGCGCGCGCCGCTTTCATCCTGGCGAAATACATGACCCAGCTGATAACAATCGCCCATGCCCGCCGCCAATAAACGCTTCATGGCGTACTCCGGCGAGGTCTGCAAAAAACCGCCGTCGGTGGTGCGGATATTAGTGAGATTGACATCGGTCACGCCGACGTTCGACAACACCGGCGTATCGACTTCCAGTACCTGGCGCGCCGCAAAAAAAGCGCGAATATCCGCCAATAACTGAGCCCGGCGGCGCAGGTTGTTTAAGCTCGCTGTGGGTTGCCAGTCAGTCATCTTGAGTGCCTGTGATCATCATCTCTCCCCAGTCCATCCATCGTTGCCACCTTCTTCGCTGCGCTGACCAACACCGGTTTTCCGTTAAACGAGAAGCGCGTCACACAATCATATTCGCACTTAAAAAAACAACGATGTTTCAAACGCTTATTCAAATGAGCGTCCTTTATTGTCTCTGAGTTTGAGCCCCAGGCAGGAGGTTATAACTCAGGCCCGGGCACGCTGCGACAAACAATGCAGACCCCAACATTATGGAGCACCACGATGAAACGGATTCCAAGGATAGGTTACACCGCCTTGCTGATCGGCCAGTTATTATGGTTACTGGCCGCCTGCGATTCTTCCAGCACCAAAGTCAGCCCCGACACCACCCAACCCAGCGCCACCATCCAATTCCCCACGCCCAACGCCCTCACTGAATCCGACACCATTCGGGTCAGGGGCACCACCAGTGGTTTCGACAGCGGCGTCGACTCGGTCGTAGTCAATAGCGTACCCGCCACCAGCGACGATGGCTTTGCCCACTGGTCGGCGGAAGTGCCGCTGGTCTATGGCAAAAACCCCATCACCGTCGATGTTCGCGACCGGGCAGGCAACCGCAACAGCCTGGCGGCACAGGCGCAGGTGACCTACCAGCCCAATATCCTTCAGAACCCAAATGCAATCGCCCTCGACAGCGTTAACAACCGGGCGCTGGTGGTGGACTCCGGTTTAAAAGCCCTGCTAGAAGTGAACCTCAACAACGGCGAACGCACGGTGATTTCCGATGCCACCATCGGGGGCGGCGATAAGGCTTTCAGTTCTCCGAATGCGATCGCACTCGACAGCATCCACAACCGGGCGCTGGTGGTGGACAGTGGTTTAAAAGCCCTGCTGGACGTGAACCTCAGCACTGGCGAACGCAGGGTGATATCGGATAATGACACTGAGAACGGCGGCCCGGCGTTCAACTTTCCCATTGCCATCGCCCTCGACAACGACAACAAACGGGCGCTGGTGATCGACAACGAGAATTCACCTGCCCTGCTGGCCGTCGACCTCAATACCGGTGAACGCCGGGTTATTTCGGATAACGACACTAAAGGCAGCGGCCAAACGTTCGCCACCCCCACTGCGATCACACTTGACAGCGACAACAACCGGGCGCTGGTGCTAGACGCATTTTTAAACGTTGTGTTGGCCGTAGACCTAGCTGACAACAATAACGAAGGCAAACGCACGGTCATTTCGGATACAACACCGAAGGACGGTGAAACGACGCTCAGCAAATCAGTTGCGATCACCCTCGACAGGGACAACATGCGAATACTGGTGCTGGACGCAGGTTTAGACGCCTTGCTGGCTCTGGATCGAGACAAAAAACTCACGATCATATCGGATGCCACCACAGGGAGCGGCGACAAGGGATTCAGCTCTGCCACTGCCCTTGCACTCGACAGCGATAACAAGCGGGCGCTGGTGCAAACCAGACAGGGCCTGCTGGCCGTGGATCTCAACACCGGCCAACGCACGGTTATTTCGGAGACCTCCATCGGGGGCGGCGACAAAGCGTTTAGCTCACCCCAAGCAATCGCGCTCGACCGCGACAACACCCGGGCGCTGGTGGTGGACGCCAATTTACAAGCCCTGTTCGCAGTGGACCTCAACACCGGCGAACGCAGGGTTATTTCGGATAACGACACCAAGAATGGCGGCCCGACGTTCATCGCCCCCTATGCGATGGCACTCGATACCGACAACAACCGGGCGCTGGTGGTGGACAAAAGTTTAAAGGCCCTGCTGAAAGTGGATCTCAGCACTGGCGAACGCGAGGTTGTTTCGGATAACGACACCAAGGGCAGCGCCCCGGGGCTCAGCTATCCCAGTGCGATCGCACTCGGCCGCAACAACAAAGAGGCGCTGGTGTTGGACGATGGTTTAAATGCACTGCTGGCGGTGAATCTCGATACCGGCGAACGCAGCCTCATTTCCGATAGCACCGACGACTACGGCGACCAGATGTTCATCTCCACTCCCGTTGCAATCGCATTCGACCGTGACACTAAGCAGGCGCTGATGCTGGACAATGGTTTAAAGGCCCTACTGGCCGTGGATCTCGGTACCGGAGACCGCGGGGTCATTTCCGATAACTCCACAGACTTCAGCGGCCAGAAGTTCATTTCTCCCATTGCGATCGCACTCGATAGCAACAACAACCAAGCGCTGGTGCTGGACTACAGTTTATATGCCCTGCTGGCCGTAAACCTCAAGACTGGCGCACGCACGGTTATTTCCGATGCCTCCACCGGGGGCGGCGATAATGCGTTCTACAACCCCACTGCAATCGCACTCGACAGCGTCAACAACCGAGCGCTGGTGCTGAACGATGGTTCAAACGCCCTGCTGGCCGTAGACCTGACAAACGGCGACCGGGTCTATGTCTCCAAATAAAAAGTGCGCCTAACGGCGCGCCAACCTGTGCCAAAAAAAAACGAACCTCAATCGAGGTTCGTTTTTTATATCCGTTCGTTGTGAAACGGCGGTGTAACACAGCAATAACACTGCGCCGGAATCCTCAGTCGGATTTGGCCCGGCTGATGTATTCGCGGGTGCGGGTATCGACGCGGATTTTCTCACCCTGGTTCAGGAACAACGGTACTCGAACCACAGCGCCGGTCGACAGCGTTGCCGGCTTGGAGCCACCGGTGGCGGTGTCACCTTTCAAACCCGGGTCGGTTTCCACCACTTCCAGCTCGATGTGGTTGGGCGGCGTGACCGAAATCGGGTCGCCGTTGTACAGGCAGACCACATAGGTTTCCTGTTCTTTCAGCCAGTCTTTGGTGTCACCCACAGCAGCGGCGTCGGCCGGCAGCTGCTCAAAAGAACCGTCGGTCTTCATAAAGTGCCAGAACTCGCCGTCTTCGTAGAGGTATTCCATGTCGATGTCCATCACATCGGCAGATTCGACGGATTCACCGGACTTGAAAGTACGTTCCCAAGTGCGGCCGGTTTTCAGGTTCTTCAGTTTAACGCGGTTAAAGGCCTGGCCTTTACCGGGTTTTACAAATTCGTTTTCGACGATGGTGCAAGGGTCGCCCTCGAGCATCACTTTCAGCCCTGCACGGAATTCATTGGTAGAATAGGAGGCCATGACCTGTCCTGATTGCCTGGAAATTCAAGAGGAGCGTATGTTAACCGAGTTCGAGCCCCGTGTGGACTCCCCCACCATCATTTCCACCCAAGCGCTTCCATCCTGGCAAACCGAGCTGAAAAACGCCGTCCGTTCGGTCGCGCAATTGCTGCAACTGCTCGATCTTAAGGCAACAGACCTCGACCAGCCGGCGCTGGCCGATGCCGATTTTCCGCTGCGCGTGCCGCTGAGTTACGTCAACCGCATGCAACGCGCAAATCCGCACGACCCGCTGTTGCGCCAGGTGTTGCCGAGCGGCGCTGAACTCGATCCGCAACCGGGTTACCTGGATGACCCGCTGGCCGAACGCGAGCACGCGCCGGCGCCGGGCATCGTGCACAAATACCAGGGCCGCGCCCTGGTGATCACCACTCAGGCCTGCGCGGTGCATTGCCGTTACTGTTTCCGTCAGCACTTTCCCTACGCCGATAACCGCCTAAGCCCGACGCAATGGCAAGGCGCGCTGAATTACTTAGCCAGCCAGGATGACCTGCACGAAGTCATTTTCAGCGGTGGCGACCCGCTCAGTCTGCCTAATGAACGGCTGGCCGAACTGATGGCCGATCTGGAGCAATTACCCAACCTGACCACGCTGCGCATTCACAGCCGCACGCCGATTGTGATGCCGTCGCGCATCGATGCGGGACTGGTGCGTCTATTGGAACAAACGCGCCTGAAAACCGTGCTGGTGGTGCACGCCAATCATGCCAATGAAATCAACGCAGAAGTTCAACAAGCGCTGGCACCGTTGCGGCAAAATGGCACTTTGCTACTGAATCAGGCGGTGTTGTTGGCGGGGGTGAATGATTCGATCGAAGCGCTGACCGATTTGAGCCAGGCGCTGTTTTCCGCCGATGTGTTGCCCTACTACCTGCACCAGCTCGATGCGGTGCGCGGCGCGGCGCATTTTGATGTACCCGACGAACGTGCCCAGCAATTGTGGCGCGAATTACAGGCCAGTCTGCCGGGCTATCTGGTGCCGAGGTTGGTGCGCGAAGTGCCGGGCGATGCCGGCAAACGCTGGCTGAATCAGTAGATGTCCTGGTCGCGGAAACCGAGCAGATAGAGCACGGCGTCCAGACCTAAGGTCGAGATGGAATGACGTGCGCTTTCACGCACCAGGGGTTTGGCACGAAAGGCGATGCCCAGGCCCGCTTCAGAGAGCATCGGTAAGTCGTTGGCGCCATCGCCGACGGCAATGGTTTGCTCCAGCTTAATGCCTTCGCGCTGCGCCAGTTCGCGCAGCAGTTCGGCCTTGCGCGCGCCATCGACAATGGTGCCGCTGACGTTGCCGGTCACCTTACCATCGACAATTTCCAGCTCGTTGGCATAGACGTAATCGATGCCCAGTTTGCGCTGTAGATAGTGGCCGAAATAGGTAAAGCCGCCCGATAAAATTGCGGTTTTAAAACCGTAGGCTTTGAGCGTGCCGATCAAGCGTTCGGCGCCTTCGGTCAGTGGCAGCTTCTCGGCGATGTCGGCCAGCACGCTTTCATCCAGCCCTTTCAGCAACGCCAAACGCTCGCGGAAACTGGCCTGAAAATCCAGCTCACCGGCCATGGCGCGTTCGGTAATGGCGACCACCTGCTCGCCGACGCCGGCGGCGTGCGCCAGCTCGTCAATGACTTCGGCTTCAATCAGCGTTGAATCCATATCGAAACAGACCAGACGGCGGTTGCGGCGGTAAACCGAATCGAGCTGGAAGGCGACATCGATATCGAAACGCGCGCTGATATCCAGAAACGCCTGACGCAAGGCAGCGTCATCAGCGGGCTGGCCACGCAAGGTCAGTTCGATGCAGGCCTGGCCACTGTCATCGGCCTGATCGAGCGCGATGCGGCCAGTCAGACGAGTGATGTCCTGAATGTTCAGGCCCTGTTTGGAGACTTCGCGCGATACCCAGGCCAGTTGCTCCGCGCTGATGCGCCGCGCCAGCAGCGTCAACACATAACGGTCTTTGCCTTGCTGGGAGACCCAGTCGCTGTAGGCGTCGTCGCTGACCGGGGTAAAGCGGGCGTCGATGCCTAAATCGTGGGCGCGGAACAGAATTTCTTTCAACAAGGCCGAGGTGTCTTCACCGTCGGGCAGCTGCAGCAGCATGCCCAGCGACACCTGGTCGTGAATGACGGACTGCCCTAAATCGAGCAAGGTGACGCCGAACTGCGCCAGCGTCTGGGTCAGGTCGGCGGTCAGACCGGGGCGGTCATGACCACTGACCTTGAGCATCAGGATGGTACTCAAGGACGAGCTCCGTCAGTTGGGCTCAGCCCTTGATGTTTTCCAGCGTTTGCAACGCCTGGTCAGCAACCTGTTCCAGCTTGGCGATCAGGTCTTCGGTTTCGTGGGTCGACAACGCGCGGTAGCGATCCGGGCCCATCAGAAACAGACCTTGTTTGATTTCTTTCAACTGGGCAGCCAGTTGGTTGGCGGCATCACTCATGGGACATCCTCTCAACATCAATTGGGCGGACCGGCCTTAGCAGCCGGGCGGTTCTTTAAAGCGACGAATACCGCTACCATTGCGCCCTTGGGTCGACAGTCCACTCAACCGACTGTCGCTCCGGGGGGCCCCCTAGCGGAGGCGATATTGTATCGACCAGACTGAATTATTCCACCATGCATGCTCTGCGTTGGCTCTGGCAGCCATTGACCGCCTTCGCACTGGCCATTTTGGTCGTGCTCAATCTGTTACTCGCCTGGCTGTGGTATCTGCCAGCGCTGAATGCCATCGACCAGACCCAGCAGCGCCTCGGCGAAAGTCTGGCACGGACTCTGGCTTTTGATATCGCCGCGCCCTTGCAGCGTAGCGATCGCTTGGCGATCAGTTTGTTATTGAATCGCACCGCCGAAGAACCCTTAGTGGCGTCAGCTTCGCTCAGCGCCGCCGATCAGAATTTAACGCTCAACTCCCGGCCGGTCGGCCCCGAACCACTGGACCCAGTGGCCTTTGAACATCCGGTGCATTTTGAATCGACCTTGCTCGGCCAGGCCGAAATTCAACTCGATCAACGTCTGTTGATTCAGTGGCGCACCCGCACTCAACGTTCCTGGTTTTTGTTCAATCTGCTGGCGCTGGCCTCTGCCGGCGGACTGATTTTCTGGCGCAGCCAGATTCAGGACGCCACCACCGGCAAGCTGGCACGACAGCTCAGTGAGCATCTGCCGGGCTGGCGCGCTCAGTTCAGCGGCCCGCCGGAAGCGCAACTGAAAGCGTTAGTCGCGCGGTTGAGCAATTCGCTCGATTCCAACAGCCAGGTATTGCGTACCCTGGCGACTGCGAGCAGCGACGGCGAAGCCGAACGCTTGTTGGAACAGGTGCATCTGGCCGGCGAACAGGGCGCTTATTGCGACGTCGCCTTGCTCCATGTGCAGTGCCATAACTGGGACGCCATGACCCGCCACTACGACGCCCACCAACTGCAAAGCCTGTGGGCGCGCTACGAAAATCTGATCACTCAGGTCGGTGAACTTTACGGCGGTGTGTTGTTGCCGGAAGGTTTTACGCTGGTGTTTGGCCTGGGTGATGACGAGCATTTCGCCATGCACGCGGTCAGCGCTGCGCGCGTCCTGCAACTGGCGATTCTGCAAAGCCAGCGTGAACATCCGGCGTTGCAACCGGCCTTTGGTTTTTCACTCAGCGCCGGTCCTGCCTTTGTTTCGCGCACCACCAAACACGGTTTGCCGCTGCCGTTGGTCGCCGGTGATGCCGCCCAGTGGCTGCAGCAGGTCAGTGCCCAGCAACCGCGTGGCGCCATCTATCTGGCTGAACCGATGTTGCAGTATCAGGAAGTGAACCAGAGCATCGAAGTCTCTTTGCTGCGTGACATTACGCTCAGCGACGGCGGCCGTTTGGAAGTCTGGGAGCTTGATGCCATTGCCGGCCATCGCGATCGTTTGCTGGCGTCTCAGGCGCATACCCTGGTCGAGCGCTTGCGATGACCGTCAGCGCCCGCAAGCTGGCCTGGCTGGTGGTCACCCTGACGCTGTTGTCGGCCTTTTGCGCGCTGAGCGTGGGTCCATCGAGCCTGACCACTGCTCAAGTCTGGCAGGCGCTGGGCCAGCCGGGTGCCAGTGTGGACAGCCTTATTGTCTGGCAGATTCGCCTGCCGCGCTTGCTGCTGGCCTTGTGCGTCGGTGCTTTACTGGGCATCAGCGGCGCCATGATTCAGGGCTTGTTTCGCAACCCTTTGGCCGAACCCGGTTTGATGGGCGTTTCCAGTGGCGCGACCCTGGCGGTTGTCGCCACGCTGATTTTCGCGCCCGCTCTGCTGACGATGTTGCCATCTGCTTTGCAAACACTGACCCGACCCGCCACGGCTTTTATCGGTGGTTTAATCGCCACTCAACTGGTCATGCTGATCGGCCGCGACAGCGCCAGTTCACCGCTGCGGCTGATCCTCGCCGGTGTCGCTTTTAATATGTTGGCCGCGGCGGGTCTGGGGCTGTGCTCTTATCTCGCCAGCAACGAACAACTGCGCACCCTCACCTTCTGGACGCTGGGCTCCTTCGGTGCCGCAACCTGGGCAGCGGTGGCTATCACCGCCACGGTGTTGGTGACCATCACCCTGCTGGCCTGGCCGCTGCATAAACCCTTAAACGCGCTGTTGCTGGGCGAATCTGAGTGCCGTCATCTGGGCTTTAACGTGCCGCGCTTGAAACGCCAGGTGATTTATCTGTGTGCGGCGGGTGTCGGCGCTGCCGTCGCCTTTACCGGCATCATCGGCTTTATCGGCCTGGTCGTGCCGCATATGGTGCGTTTGTTGGTGGGCCCGGACCATCGCCGGGTGTTGCCGCTAAGCTTGGGCTTCGGCGCGCTGTTGACGCTTTGGGCCGATTGGCTGGCGCGGGTAGTGATCAGCCCGGCCGAATTACCGGTCGGCATTATCACCGCGCTGCTGGGCGGACCTTTCTTTATTTACCTGATCCATCGCCAACGGAATGCCGGGTTATGAGTCTGACGGGCGAGCGTTTGCAACTGCAGCTGTCTCCCGGCCGCACTGCACTGGACGAGGTTTCCGTTCAGCTCGACGCCGGTGAAGTGCTGGCGTTGATCGGCCAGAACGGCGCGGGGAAATCGAGCCTGCTGAATGTGCTCAGCGGCGAGCGCGCGCCAAACGCCGGCCAGGTACGCCTGCACGACCAGGCCATCAACGACTGGCGCGGTGAAGACAGAGCGCGTCTGCTCGCGGTGTTGCCCCAGCAACATTCGCTGAATTTCGCTTTTCGCGTGGCTGAAGTGGTGGCGCTGGGTCGCTACCCGCACGCCACCGGCAAACGCCGCGACGACAGCATCGTCGCCGAGGCCATGGAACTGTGTGAATTAACCGACCTGGCGCAGCGCAATATTCATGAAATCAGCGGTGGCGAACTTCAGCGCGTTCATCTGGCGCGAGTGCTGGCGCAAATCTGGGACGCCCAGCCGGAAGGCCATCGTTTTCTATTACTGGATGAGCCGGCGGCCAGCCTCGATCTGCATCATCAACAACGGCTGTTTCAGGCGGTGCGTGGTTTTGCCCGGCGTGGCGTGGGTGTGCTGCTGGTGGTGCACGATCTGAATTTGGCGGCGCGTTACGCCGACCGGGTGCTGTTGCTCGATCGCGGTCAATCAGTCTGCACTGGCCGCCCCGCCGAGGTGCTGACCGCGGCAAACATTCAACATCATTTTGGGCTGAGCGTGACGGTGCAGCCGCATCCGCATCACGACTGCCCGCTGATTATCAGTCACTGAGGGGAGTACTGAGGAAAATCATGACCGAACTGTGCAACGTTAACGACCTGGAAGAAGGTCAGTCACTGGGTTTCGATTTACCCGACAACCCGGTTTTTGCCGTGCGCAAAGACGACCAGATTTACGTCTACAAAAACAGCTGCCCGCATCTGCATACGGCGCTGGAATTTATGGAAAACCAGTTTCTCGATATGGACGGCGCGCTGATCGAATGCTCAACGCATGGCGCGTTATTTGAAATCGAAACCGGTCATTGTCTGGTAGGGCCGTGCCAGGGCGAGTATTTGACGCCGGTGGGGTTTGAGGTTCGCGATGACATGATTGTTATTGCGGGAGACGCTTAGGCGCTTCGCGCCGGGAGACGCTGGGTTAGCGTATCTGGCGTCTTCCGTCTCCCGTTCAGCGTCTAGCATTAGCGAATAAACCCAGCCAATCGCTCCACCGCCTCCTCCAGCACCCCTACCTCCGCCGTATACGCAATCCGCACCGCGCTATGTTCCGTGGCGCCACCGAAATCGATACCTGGGGTGATGGCGACGCCAGTTTCTTCCAGCAGTCGATCGCACCAGTCCACCGCGTCGTTTCCGTAGGCCGACATATCGGCGTACAGATAAAAGGCGCCATCAGGTTGTGCGAGCAAAGGTAGGCCGAGTGCTTCGAGTTTCGGTGCCAAATAATCGCGGCGCTTACGCAGTTCATCGCGGCGGGCAAAACATTCGGCTTCGACCTCCGCATCGAAGGCGGCCAGAGCGGCATGCTGCGCCATCGACGGCGCCGATAAATAGAGATTTTGCGCCAGCCGTTCCGCCGCCTCTATCGCATAAGGCGGCACCACCAGCCAGCCCAAACGCCAACCGGTCATGCCGTAGAATTTGGAGAAACTCTGGGTCACCCAGACATCGTCGGTGACGTTCAAGGCCGACGGCGGCAACGCCTCGGTAAAGGTCAGGCCGTGGTAGATCTCATCGGCAAATAACGCCAGCTGATGACGCTGCGCAAAGTCCGCCGCCTGCTGCCATTCATCCATGGTCAGCACCTGGCCGGTCGGGTTGCACGGCGATGCCAGCAGCAAGCCCTGACTGTTCGGCGTCAGCGCCGTTTCCAGCTTGGGCAACGACAGTCGCAAGCCTTGCTCGGCCAAAGGAACCGATACCGGTTTGGCGCCGATCACTTCGAGAAAATTGCGATTACAGGGATAACCCGGCTCTGGCAGCAACACCTCGCGACCGGCATCGATGCTGGCAGCAAACGCCAGCAACAGGGCACTGGACCCGCCGGGCGTGACCAGAATGCGTTCCGGTGCGACCTCAACGCCGTGCCAGCGCCGGTAGCGATCGGCAATGGCTTCACGCAGCGGCTGCAAACCGGTCGCTGGGGTATAGCCGGTATGGCCGTTGGCCAGCGCCGCCTGGCCGGCTTCGATAATGGCTTTTGGCGTACCGAAATCCGGCTCGCCCACATAGAGCCCGATCACCGAACGGCCCTGGTCGGCCAGCGTCTTGGCACGCGCCAAAATCTGCATCACTTGGAAGGGCTGAATGCGGTCGGTGCGGTTGGCGAGCTTCATTGTTGGCGAGTCCGTGGCTGGGAAGGTCCGGCGGCATCATGCAGAATGTCGGGCCGAGCTTCAATTGCGGAACCCTGCTACGCATGATCAATACGCCCTATCGCGGCCGCTTTGCGCCCTCACCGACCGGCCCTTTGCATCTGGGTTCGCTGGTGGCGGCGCTGGTCAGTTACCTGGATGCACGCGAGCGCGGCGGCGCTTGGCTGGTGCGTATTGAAGATCTCGATCCACCACGCGAACAACCCGGCGCCGCCGACGCCATTCTGCGCAGTCTGGAAGCACATGGCCTGCACTGGGACGAAAGCCTGCGCTATCAAAGCCAGCGCAGCGACGCCTACATAGCCGCACTGGAACAACTGGCGAGCGCCGATCAACTGTTCTGGTGCCGTTGCAGCCGCAAGCAACTGGCCGACCAACCCATCTACCCGGGTACCTGCCGTGACTGTCGGCAGCCGCGAACGGACGCCGCCATTCGCTGGCAGGTGCCCGAGGTCATTGAACGTTTCAATGATCGTTATCAGGGTGAACAAAGCGTCGATCTGGCGGCTGAGCTGGGCGATGTGGTGCTGCGTCGCCGCGATGGTCCTTTCGCCTATCAACTGGCGGTCACCGTCGATGACCTGGACCAGGGCATTACCGAGGTGGTGCGCGGCATCGACCTGCTCGATTCCACGCCCTGGCAACGCGCGCTGTTGCGCAGCCTCGGTGCCACACCGCCGGACTACGCACACTTCCCGGTACTGATTGGCGACAATGGCCAAAAGCTCAGCAAGCAGAATCACGCTCCGGCACTGGATGACAGGCACGCCAGTGACAATCTACAACAGGCGTTCAGCTATATGGGCCTGGCGATCGAGCCGGATCAGCCGCAAACCATGCTCGCCCAGGCGCTCTCGGCCTGGCCGGCTCAGCAGTTGCAAGGCCGCCAGCAAATTGCCGTTAAAAATTGACGCAGAGCAAGCTTTAAGCCTCGACCCTGCTTGCTTTGCGACACCGCTCCCTCACCTTTTACAGTGAGGCGATAAGCCGTTGGTTTGAGGTGTTGAGCGGTGCGGACAGCGGCTTCTCATCGGTCCATCTTTTAACAAAAAGGAGCGCGCCATGAGCACACAAACCCACCAAGCCGTCTATAAAAACCTGCAGCAGTTGATGGAACAACTGGGCAACGAAGCCCCCGCTGTGATGTCCGCCTTTGGCCAGCTGCATGAAGCTGGCGTTGCCAGTGGCGCGCTGGATACCAAAACCAAAGAACTGATTGCGCTGGGTATCGCCATTACCGTGCGCTGCAATGGCTGCATCGCCTTTCACGTTCACGATGCGTTGCAATCCGGCGCCAGCCGCGCAGAAGTCATCGAGACCATCGGCGTTGCAGTGCTGATGGGCGGCGGCCCGTCCATGGTCTATGGCTGCGAAGCCCTGGATGCCTTGAACGAATTTGTCCAGGCCGCTTAACCGTCCGGGGACGAGCGCAAACGCTGAAACCTTCAGCAGCGTCTCGTCCTCCACTCAACACCCTGGTTAATTCCAGCCGCCAATCCAGCGTTCGAGCACTGATCGGACAGCCCCGCGCCCGCTCACTGGCAAAAGCCAATATCCCCGCCTAACCTTGAACCAGACTCTTGTGAGAACTGCCATGTTTGAGGTCAATGCGTTTCTCGCCAGACGCTTGCTGGCTGCCATCACCCTGGGTGTGGCCTGCGCAATTCTGGTGACGATATTGATGCAGTCCTGGACGCTGACGCGGACCATGGAAGGCTTGCGCGACCAGAACGTCGATGCCTCTTTGAGTAATATGTTGCCGCTGATCAACGAATCCATCTGGGCGTTCGACAGCGCTAACGTCGAGCGCGCCGCCGAGGCACTGTTGCGCGACCCTTACATCTCCGGCGTGGCGATACGCTCGGTGGAGGGAGAGATTGACCTGCAACTGGGCGACTTGGCTGGCCAGAATCCGGACTGGCTGCAACCGGCCGACTCGCGCACCGAACGACTCACCGAAACCGCCCTGATCATCGCCACGCCGGTGGCGCACGAATTCAACGGCAGTTTGACCACCATCGGCTGGATTTATCTGCGTTCGGACAACGAATTGATCCGCAACCAGGTGGGCCTGGTTTTGGGCGGCGCGCTGGTGTCGGCCATCGTCGCCATCATCGCCTTGCTGGGCGCTTTGTACTGGGTGGTGCAGCATCTGGTGGCGCGACCCATCCGCCATTTCAGCGACTATGTGCAACGCATCTCGCCTCGGGACGTCACCCAGTGGAGCCAGCAGCGCGAACCCTTGCTGGAAGGTCGCAACGACGAAATCGGTCAGCTCTACGAGGTGTTCAACCGCCAACACGACAGTCTGGTCGAACGCGACAGAGCCTTGCGCCGGCACCAGGACAACCTGGAAAAAATCGTTGCCGAACGCACCGAGCAGCTGCAACAAAGCAACCGCAGCCTGACCGACTCGCTCGATAAATTAAAAATTGCTCAGGAAGAATTGCTGCAGAGCGAAAAACTGGCGTCGTTGGGTAATCTGGTCAGCGGCGTAGCGCATGAGGTGAACACGCCGCTGGGCATTTCCATTACCGCCGCCAGTCACCTGACCTCGGAAGCCCGGCTGGCGCAGCGGGCGCTGCAGGGTAATGAACTGAAAAAGTCCGATCTGGAGCGTTTCTTTAATGAATGTCTGGAAACCGGCGACCTGCTGTCGGCCAACCTCGACCGCGCCGCCCAGCTGATTCGTTCCTTCAAACAGGTGGCGGTCGACCAGACCAGCGAAGAACAACGCCGCATCAATCTGCACGCCTACATTGATGAAGTGCTGGCCAGTTTGCGACCCAAGTACAAGACCGCTCCGGTGGAGATCATTAATGATATCGACCCGGACATCACCACGCGGCTGTCACCGGGTGCACTGGCGCAGGTGGTCACCAACCTGGTGATCAACTCACTGCTGCACGGTTTTGACGACGGCCAACGCGCCGGCCAGATTCGTTTTTCCAACGCCCCGGCCGGTTCCAATCGTCTGGCACTGCTGTACGAAGACGACGGTCAGGGCATGAGCGAGGAAACCCTGAAACACATCTTCGATCCGTTTTACACCACGCGCCGCTCCAGCGGCGGCAGTGGTTTGGGGATGAACATCGTGTTCAATCTGGTGACCGGCAAATTGGGCGGGCGCATTCAGATACACAGCCCGCCGCACGACGGCTGCCGCTTCCGCATCACGCTGCCGCTGGAGCCGGCGGCTGAAGCAGTGGAGGATGCTTAGCATGAGTGACGAACTGATCTTTGCTGAAGAACAATCTCAAGACGGCCCGAACGACCAGAAACCCTGGAAAGTGCTGATCGTCGATGACGACGATGAAGTGCACACCATCACCACTCTGGCGTTGCGCAACTTCCAGTTCGATGGCCGGCCCTTGCAGTTTCTCCACGCCTACAGTGCGGCCGAAGGCATTGAACAGGTACGCAACCATCCTGACCTGGCGCTCTGTCTGCTCGATGTGGTGATGGAAACCGAGCACGCCGGTCTGGATATGGTCGAGGTGATTCGCGACCAGTTGCGCAACTCCTTTACCCGTATCGTGCTGCGTACCGGTCAGCCCGGCCAGGCCCCGGAAGAAACCATCATCGCCGATTACGACATCAACGATTACAAAGAGAAAACCGAACTGACGCGCAGCAAGATGCACACCCTGCTGTATTCGTGCCTACGTTCCTACCGCGACATTCTGGCGCTGGAGCGCAACCGTCAGGGGCTGGAACGCATCCTCAACGCCTCGACGGCGCTGCAGCAACATGCCTTTATCCAGGATTTTGCGCACGGCATTCTGGAGCAGATTTCCGCCATCCTCGCGCCCGATGAAGATGCGCTCTATGCCCTGTGCGAAGGCGTTGCTGCGCACGAGCAGTTCGGCCGCCTGACGGTGCTCGCCGGTACCGGTCAATACAATCACCAGGTGGGTCAGCCGGTGGCGGATCTGCTGCCGGTCAGTGCTCAGTCATTTATCAAAAGTCTGGATACCGGCTTTCGCGCCCAGCAACTTGATGGCGGCTATCTGTGTCTGTACCGCTCCAGCGAAATGCATCTGAGTGTGCTGTTTCTGAACGGACTGGTGGTGCGTAATTCTATGGAGCGCCATCTGCTGGAAGTGTTTTGCCAGAATGCGTTAACCGCTTTTGAGAACCTGGCGCTGCGCACTGAACTGGAAGACAGCCAGCGCGAGGTGGTCTATCTGCTCGGTGATGCGGTGGAGCATCGCTCGCGCGAGACCGGCCAGCACCTGCGCCGGGTGGCGGAAATCAGTTATCTGCTGGCGCAAAAAGCCGGTCTGCCCAGCACCGAAGCACGACTGATTCGCGAGGCCGCACCACTGCATGACTTAGGAAAGATTGCCATTCCGGACGCCATTTTGAACAAGCCCGGAGCGCTCGATCCCGACGAGTGGGCGGTGATGAAAACCCACGCTCAGTGCGGCTATGATCTGCTCAGCCACACCGATAAACCGATCCTGAAAATGGGCGCCCAGATTGCGCGTGAACACCACGAGCGCTGGGACGGCAAAGGTTACCCACGCGGCCTCGCCGGCGAAGACATCAGCATCGGCGGACGCATTACGGCCCTGGCCGATGTCTTCGATGCGCTGTCCAGCCGCCGTTGTTATAAAGAGCCCTGGGCGCTGGAAGAGGTCAAAGGGCTGTTTGCAGCCGAACGCGGCAAGCACTTCGACCCGCAACTGGTCGATCTGTTGCTGGCCAATTTCGATGAATTCGCCGAGATCAAACGACGCTATCCAGACCCCAGCTGAACGCTATCCGCGAACGGCGGTGCTCTTACCTGCAAACGCCTGCGGCGGTGCTCTTACCTTCGACCGCCTGCGGCGGTAAGATGGCCGCCGCATAGTGAACGCTGGTCCCGATGTCTCTTTCCATTCTGCTGAAATTACTGATTCTGCCGCTCTATCTGCTGCTGCCCTTTACGCTGGGTTGGGCGGGTCGTAGCGATTTGTGGCCGCTGCCGTTTTTAATCTGGGCCGGGCTGATTGCCATCAATGGTTTGGCTGAATATCTGCGGAGCCGGCGCTGATGGTGTTTCGTTGGGAACTGCTGCTGACCGTCGGTCTGGGCTATCTGCTGGTGTTGTTTTTGATCGCCTACGCCGCCGAACGCGGCTGGGTGCCGCAGCGCCTGACTCAGCATCCGCTGGTCTATGTGTTGTCGATCGGCGTCTACTGCAGCGCCTGGGCGTTTTACGGCAGCGTCGGTCTGGCCTACGAAGTCGGTTATGGCTATCTGGCTTATTACCTCGGCATGGCCGTGGCGTTGATGTTTTCCGCCATCATTCTGCGCCCGGTGCACGAGCTGGCGCGCAGCTATCAACTGGCCTCGCTGGCCGATCTGTTTGCCTTTCGTTATCGCAGCCGCTGGGCCGGTCTGGTCACAGCGCTCGGCGTTTTATTGGCGATGCTACCCTTGCTGGCGCTGCAGATTCAGGCCATCACCGACACCCTGACGCGGCTCGACCCGCAAACCCAGGCCAAACCACTGGCCTTGCTGATCTGTGTGATCCTGCTGGCGTTTTCGGTGCTCTTCGGTGCCCGCGATGTGACTCCGAGTGAGAAGCACCCGGGGCTGATTTTCGCGCTGGCGTTTGAGTCGGCCTTCAAACTCATTGTGCTGCTGGTGCTAGGCGCAGTGGCTTTAAGCCATCTGTTCGGTGGCTGGTCCGGCTTGCTGGAATGGCCGGCGAGTCTGCCGGTGAATCGCGCCATCGAACCCTTGCAACCGGTGCAATGGTTTTCACTGCTGCTGATGTTTATCGCTGCGCCGCTGGTGCTACCGCATCTGTTCCAGCTGCTGTTCCGGGAAAACGCCGACCCGCGCCGGCTGCGTCTGGTGGCCTGGGCGGTACCGATTTATCTGTTGTTGATGGCGCTGCCGATCATGCCGATTTTCTGGGCCGGCATGAGTCTGGGCGCGCCGGTGAATCCGGAATATTTCTCGCTCGGTCTGGGCCTGGTGCTGGAACAACCCTGGCTGGTCTGGCTGGCGTTCCTTGGTGGTCTGTCGGCCGCCGCCGGCATTACCGTGCTGGCGTCCATCGCCCTGGCTTCGATGGCGCTGAATCATCTGGTGCTGCCGTTCCACAAACCCAGCTTCGATACCGATGTCTACCGCTGGCTGCTGTGGGTGCGCCGTTTGCTGATCGGTGTGGTGATCGGGCTGTCGTACTGCCTCTATTTGTTTCTCGGGCAGCTGCAGAACCTGTCGTCGCTGGGCATCACCGCCTTTACTGGCTTGCTGCAACTGCTGCCGGGCATTCTCGGCCTGCTGTTCTGGGCCGGTGCCAACCGCAAAGGCTATATCGCCGGTATGTTGGTTGGCCTCGGTGTCTGGGCGATCAGCTTGTTGGTGCCACTGGTCACCGACAGTCTGCATCTGACCAATCGGTTGCCGCTGCAATTTGCGCTGCAAACCGATCATTGGTCGATGACCACCCTCAGTTCGCTGGCGCTGAATACCTTGGTGTTTATTCTGGTTTCGGTGTTTACCCGCACCAGTCCGGAAGAGCAGGAAGCGGCTCAGACCTGTGTTATCACCTCGGTTGACCGCCGTCATCGATTGCCGCTGAAAGCGCGCAATGCCGAAGAATTTATCGAATCGCTGAGCCGGCCGTTAGGACGCATCATGGCCGAGCGTGAAGTCAAACGCGCCCTGAAAACGCTGGGCTTTCCGCTCGGCGAATACCGGCCCTATGCGCTGCGCCGACTGCGCGACACCATCGAAGCCAATCTGTCCGGTCTGATGGGCCCCAGCGTTGCTCAAGCCCTGGTAATGCGGGCGCTGCCGTACGAACAAAGCGGCACCATCGAGCGCGACGACATTCATTTCTTTGAGCAAAAGCTTGATGGCTTCCACCATCAATTGACCGGTATGGCGGCGGAGCTGGACCGGCTGCGGCGCCACCATCGCGAGACGCTCTACAACCTGCCCATCGGTGTCTGTCACCTGGCCAACGACGGCGAAATATTGCTGTGGAACCGGGTGATGGCGGAGATGACCGGCATCAGCGAGAACGAAGCCATCGGCGCGCGCCTGGACAGTCTGCCGACTCACTGGCACGACCTGCTGCACGACTTTATTCAAAGCGGCGCCAGCAAGGTCACGGTCGAACAACCCGATGCCCAGGGCCCCGGCAAACGCTGGTTCAGTCTTCATCAGGCGCCCGGCCCATTGCGGTTGTCGATGAACGAAGGTCAGGTGGTGCTGCTCGAAGACGAAACCGAGCACAAATTGCTGGAATCGGAACTGGTGCATTCGGAGCGGCTGGCGTCGATTGGCCGGCTGGCCGCGGGTGTGGCGCATGAGATCGGCAACCCCATCACCGGCATCGATTGTCTGGCGCAGGATCTGCGCTACGTCACCGACCCAAACGAGCAACAGCAGATTGCCGACCAGATTCGCGATCAGGCCAAACGCGTCACCCGCATCGTGCGTTCGCTGGTGAATTTCGCCCACGCCGGCCAGCAGGACGACAGCAAGAGCGAGCATCAGCCTTATCCGCTGCGCCAGGTGGTGCAGGACGCCATCGATCTGCTGTCGCTGTCGCACAGCCAGACGGTCGTGTTCGATAACCAGATCGACCCGGAACTGGTGCTGCTGTGCGAACCCCAGCGGCTCAGCCAGGTGTTTATCAATCTGCTCGGTAACGCCCGCGATGCCAGCCCGGCGGGTGAGACCGTTGTTATCAGCGCCACGGTCGATGGCGAAAGCGTACTGGTGGAAGTGGTCGATCGCGGTGTCGGCATCGATGAAGCGGTGATCGATCATGTCTTCGATCCATTCTTCACCACCAAGGAAGTCGGCAAAGGCACTGGCCTTGGGCTGTTTCTGGCCTACACCATCGTCGAGGAACACTACGGTCATATCAGCGTCGAGAGCCCGGCTTTCCACGCCGACAAGCTTGGCACTCGTTTCACAATTCGGTTACCCTTGCACACCCTGTTACCAGAGGTAACAGGCGAGACCGAATCTGACTAGGTCACCGGACGGCTTTCCCAGCCCGGTGCCAGCGCTAACAGCGACGCCCACCGGGCGATCTGACGGAGGCCAAGATGAGCGACATCCTCGTTGTTGAAGACGAAAGCATCATCCGCTCGGCACTGAAACGCCTGCTGGAACGTCACCAGTACCGGGTGACCGAAGCCGAATCCGTCACCGAAGCCAGCCAGCACGACCTGAACCGCTTCAACCTCATCATCACCGACCTGCGCCTGCCCGGCGCGCCGGGCACCGACCTGATCGAGATGGCCAAGTCCGTCCCGGTGCTGATCATGACCAGCTACGCTTCCATGCGTTCGGCCGTCGATGCGATGAAGATGGGCGCCGTCGACTACATCGCCAAACCCTTCGATCATGAAGAGATGGTGCGCACCGTCAGCCGCATCATTAATGAGCAGCGTCGTCAGCAGGTGCGTATCGAGAGCCCGGAGGAGTCTGACAGTCCCAATCCGGACGAACCCCAGGCCGCCAGCGTTCTTGGTGATCTGGTCGGTCGCTGCGATGCCATGCAGCAACTCTATAAACGCATCAGGCGGGTTGCACCGGCCGATGTCACTATCCTGATTCACGGTGAATCCGGCACAGGTAAGGAACTGGCCGCCCGCGCCATTCATCAGCACAGCCCGCGTCATGACCAGTCGCTGGTCACCGTCAACTGCGCCGCCATCCCCGAAAGCCTGATCGAGTCGGAACTCTTCGGTCACGAAAAAGGCGCTTTCACCGGCGCCACAGCAGCACGCCAGGGTCTGGTCGAAGCGGCGGAAGGCGGCACTCTCTTTCTGGATGAAATCGGTGAGCTACCGATGGAAGCTCAGGCCCGGCTGTTGCGCGTGCTGCAGGAAAGCGAAGTGCGCCGCGTCGGCTCAGTCCATGCGCGCACCGTTGATGTCCGGCTGATCGCCGCGACCCACCGCAACCTCAAGCAACTGGTTAAGGAAGGTCGTTTCCGCGAAGACTTGTATTACCGCCTGCAGGTGATCGAAGTCACCCTGCCGCCACTGCGCGAACGCGGCCAGGATGTGCTCGACATCGCTGAACACCTGCTCGCCAAGCACGCCCGCCGCTTGAAGCTCGAAGGTTCGGTGGTGTTGTCGCGTGACGCTCGCGATGCGCTGCTGAAATATGACTGGCCCGGCAACGTGCGCGAACTGGAAAACGCCATTCAGCGGTCGTTGATCCTCTGTGACGACGGTGAAATCGGCCTCGATGAGCTGGGCCTGGATGAAAACGAATGGCAGATTCCGGAATCGCTGGCAGGCCGGGAAAGTACCGGTAACGATCAAAACAGCAGCAACGAGCTGCAACCGGAAAACGAAGAACTGTCGCTGGAAGACTATTTCCAGCATTTTGTCTTGGAGCACCAGCAAAGCATGTCCGAGACCGAACTGGCGCAAAAACTCGGCATCAGCCGCAAATCCCTGTGGGAACGTCGTCAGCGCCTGGGCATTCCGCGCCCGAAAAAGAGTGCCGCGACCGCCAGCTCTTCGCGTTAAAAACGCCCGCTTTCGCTCAGCGTTCCACCGGTCGAACAGCACCCCAAATAACCGTAACAATCCCGCCCAAAACTTCGTAACAAAACTGACACCTTACGTAACAGATGGACGCTGACGAGCTGCTTACGTTTTAACCACACTTTGCTAACCATTTGTTTAATAAAGATTTTTTATTGTTGGCACGCAGCCTGCTCTTACTAGCGCGCAATGCAGGAAAGGCCCGCGAACAAAAACAATAATGGGTCGACCGAGATGCCTTAAAGCGCCCCCACCCAAAAACAACAATAAGGGGGCTGCATTCGGATCCGGACCGCATCGCCTAAAGCGCAAAAACAAAAACAATAAACGCTGAATAACAATAAAAACCGCACTCACAGAGTAAGGCCTCAATAAAAACAACAACGGCCCGCCATTGTACTCTTGCTGCTGAAGCCGGCCTCGTGCCGGCTTTCTCGTCTTTATCCCCTTCCTTATCTTTGTCCCCTTCACCAGCCATATTTAACCGCCCAAACCACCCGAATCTGCAGCGCTGCGGACAGCTTCGCGCCGATCATGGAGAACAGCCGTCAGTTCCGCTAAACTGCGCCCTTCGTTTTTCGTTGAGAACACAGCCCTCGCATGGTCGTAGAATGGATTAAGCGCTGGTTGCCCGCCAAAGGCCCGGCGCAGGCACTGCAGACGGTGACGCGTGATCACCATCGTATCTCCCGCAAGGACATCAGCCCGAACGCACTTAAGGTGTTGTATCGTCTGCAAAATGCCGGCTATCAGGGCTATCTGGTCGGCGGCTGTGTGCGTGACCTCCAACTGGGTTTAAAACCCAAGGATTTCGACGTCGCCACCGACGCCACGCCCGAACAGGTGCGCAAGCTGTTCAGCAATTCCCGCCTGATTGGCCGCCGTTTCAAGATCGTGCACGTCACCTTCGGCCGCGAAATCATCGAAGTCACCACCTTCCGCGGCCGTGCTGGCGATGCCGGACCGGGCGAGCAAAAACAATCGAACGAAGGCCTGCTGCTGCGTGACAACGTCTACGGCAACCTCGAAGAAGACGCCGAACGCCGCGACTTCACCGTCAATGCGCTCTACTACACCCCCAAAGATTTTTCGCTGCGGGTCTACGGCAGCGGTCTGAAGGACCTGGAAAACCAGACCCTGCGCATCATCGGCGATCCCCATACCCGCTATCGCGAAGATCCGGTGCGGATGATGCGAGCGCTGCGTTTCGCCGCCAAACTCGACTTCGAGATCGAACCGCGCACCAGCAAACCCATCGCCGAACTGGCGCCACTGCTCAGCCATGTGGCGCCGGCGCGGCTGTTTGATGAAGTCATCAAGATGCTGATGTCCGGCCAGGGTCTGGCGACCTGGCGGCTGATGCGCGAATACGGTCTGGTTGAGCCCTTGTTGCCGGCTACCCACGCGGCTCTGGCGCGCAACAGCGACCGCCCTTACAACGGCTTTATCGAACAGGCGTTGATCAACACCGACGATCGAATCAATCGCGGTCGTCCGGTCACGCCCGCCTTCTTGTACGCGGCGCTGCTGTGGCCGGCGGTGCGCGAAGATGCCGAACATCGCATCGATATGGGCAGCCCGGAAGTGCCGGCCTGGCAGCAGGCCATGGCGCAGGTGGTGGCTGACCAGGTGCGTTCCATCACCATTCCCAAGCGTTTCTCGCTGCCGATGAAAGACATCTGGGAATTGCAGCTGCGCCTGCCCAAGCGCACCCCCAAACGCGCCGAGCAAACCGCTGCCCATCCGCGTTTCCGCGCCGGTTACGACTTCCTGCTGGTGCGTGAACGCTCCGGCGAACAGCCGGGTAATCTGGGGCGCTGGTGGACCGATTATCAGGAACAGAACCCCGATGTCCGCGCGGCTATGGCACGCGATACCGCCAACACCAAACCGAAGCGTCGCCGGCGTCGGTCACCGGCGTCCAACAGTTCCGAGTCGTGAGTCAGGCCTGGATTGCGCTGGGCAGTAACCTGGGTGATTCCGGTGCCTTGCTCGACCGGGCGCTGGAACAGCTCGCCCAACTGCCCGACAGCCAATTGGTGGCGCGCTCCAAGCGTTATCGCACCGCGCCGGTTGGCGGGCCCGAGCAACCGGACTTCGTTAACGCCGCCTGCCTGCTTGAAACCCGACTGAGCCCGATCGAACTGCTGCGCGCCTTGCAGCACATAGAACAGAACGCCGGCCGGGTACGTCACGAACGCTGGGGGCCGAGAACGCTCGATCTGGACATCATCGCCTTTGACGATCTGCAATCGGACGACCCAAAGCTGACCCTGCCCCACCCGCGTGCCCATCAGCGCGCCTTCGTGCTTTACCCGCTGGCCGATCTTAATCCACACCTGCTGATTGCCGGTCGCAGCGTACAACACTGGCTCGACAGCGTTGCCGATCAGTCCATAAAGCGGCTGCCAGACTGACTGCTCACCGCGATTGACACTTTGATGACATCCGTTGCTTGACTTGCTCGGACCAAATCGCAACCATTCGCACCCTCTTCAGCGACAACGCCCGGTACCATGGCCAAAACCAAGACAACGGCGAGCCTGCAAAAAAAGGTCGCCGAGGGTGAGAAATTCACCGTTCTGACCGCTTACGACGCCACCTTCGCACACCGATTCTCCGAATGGGGCATCGATGTTTTGCTGATTGGCGATTCCCTGGGCAACGTGATTCAGGGCCAGCAAACCACCCTGCCAGTGACCATGGACGACATGGTTTATCACACCGCCAACGTGGCGCGCGGCAATCAGGGTGCCCTGCTGATGGCCGACCTGCCGTTCAACAGCTACGGCACCGTCGAGCAATGCCTGCACAACGCCGGCCGGCTGATGCAGGCCGGTGCGCAAATGGTCAAAATTGAAGGCGGTGCCTGGCTTGCCGAACACATCACAGCTTTAAGCCGCATGGGCATTCCCAGCTGCATTCATCTGGGTCTGACGCCTCAGGCGGTCAACAAGCTCGGTGGTTTTAAGGTGCAGGGTCGCGACGAAGCAGCCGCCCAGGCGATGATCAACGACGCTCTGGCGGCGGTTGATGCCGGCGCCGATATGCTGTTGCTCGAATGCGTACCGTCAGCGCTGGGCAAAGCCATTACTGAGGCGGTTTCAGTTCCGGTGATCGGCATTGGCGCCGGTCCCGACACCGACGCCCAGGTGTTGGTCAGCTATGACCTGCTCGGCTTCAACCCGCACCGCATGGCCAAGTTCGTCAAAAACTACATGGCCGACAACGACAGCATCGAAGCGGCAGTCACCGCCTATATTCGCGATGTCACCAGCGGCGCCTTCCCCGGCCCGGAACACAGCTTTGAATAACGCTCCCAGCGCGAGAGAGACTCTGCGATGAAAACCGTCGATAACATGGCGCAGCTGCGCGCCAGCCTGGCCGAGCTGCGTCAGGGCGGCAAAACGGTGGCCTTCGTGCCCACCATGGGCAACCTGCACGAAGGCCATATACGCCTGGTGACCGAGGCGCGCAAAAACGCCGACATCGTGGTCGCGTCCATCTTCATCAACCCAACTCAGTTTGGCGAAAACGAAGACCTGTCCGGCTACCCGCGCACCTTGGAAGAAGACAAAAAACGCCTGATTGCCGAAGGCTGTCAGCTGCTCTATACCCCGACCACGGCCATCATGTATCCCGAACCGGATCTGACTCGCGTCGACGTCAAACACATCACCACCTTGCACTGCGGCGCCAGCCGGCCAGGCCATTTCGTCGGCGTCGCCACCATCGTGCTCAAGCTGTTTAACCAGGTGCAGCCGGATGTTGCCGTCTTTGGCCTCAAGGATTATCAGCAGTTCACCGTGCTGAAGATGATGGTCGACAATCTGTTCCTGCCGATTCGCATGATCGGCGTCGATACCGGTCGCGCCGACGACGGTCTGGCGCACAGTTCACGCAACAACTACTTAACATCGGATGAGCGCGAGCGCGCACCAACGCTGTACCAAATCCTCAGGGAAACGGCGACAGCCATCGAAGCCGGCGACAACCACTTCGCGCAACTGACCCGCCAGGCCAAGGAACGCCTGACCGAAGCCGGCTTCACGCCGGATTACTTCAATATCAGCCGCCGTCTGGACCTGGAACCGGCCGGTGACGATGACCGCGAACTGGTTATCCTCGCCGCTGCGTTTTTAGGAAAGGCGCGACTGATCGACAACATCCAGCTCGATCGCTGATTCCAGAATCGTGCTGACTGCGTTCCCAAGGTGGAGATTGATCCATGCAACTGAACATGCTCAAAGCCAAACTGCATCAGGCCCGAGTCACCCATGCGGTACCCGATTATGAAGGCTCCTGTGCCATCGGCGGTGACCTGCTCGATATGGCCGGCATTCACGAATACGAACAGATCCAGATCTACAACATCACCAATGGCGAGCGCTTCACCACCTACGCCATTCGTGGCGAAGACGGTTCCGGCATTATTTCGGTTAACGGCGCTGCGGCACACAAGGCGTCGGTCGGCGACGTCATCATCATCTGCGCCTACGCCGTGCTCGACGAAGCCGAACTGCCTCAGTTCAAACCGAGCATGCTCTATATGAACGCCGACAACAGCGTCAGCCACACCAGCAACGCCATCCCAGTCCAGTTCGCCTGACTTTTGTTTGATGGCCGCCAAGGGCGGCCATTGCTTTTCAGCATCTCCCATCCAAAAATGTAGTTTTCTTTCACCTCACGGTGGTCTTGCCCTGCTTTTTGTCATTAAATGACAGCCCGTTTGGCCACCTTGAAGCCTGGCTGAACGACGTCATTTCACAGTCACCGCATTGATCAAAGTGAGCCAAGCCATGTCCTACGATCCGACGCAACTGAGCACCTGGCAGAAACTGCACGAACACAAAAAGCGCGTTGAACCGCTGCATCTGCGCGATCTATTCGCCCAAGACCCGCAACGCGGTCCGCGTTTGTCCGCCTCTGCCGCCGGCCTGGATCTGGATTACTCAAAAAACCGCATCACCGATGAAAGCCTGGCTGAGCTGATGGGACTGGCGCGCGAAGCCGGCCTGCCGCAAGCCATCAAAGCCATGTTCAGTGGCGAGGTGATCAACCGTTCGGAAAACCGTCCGGCGCTGCACATCGCCTTGCGCAACCGCAGCAATCACCCGATCAAGGTCGGTGACGAAGACATCACCGCCACCGTCAACGACACCTTAAAACGCATGCGCGCTTTCGCTGAATCGGTGCACAGTGGCGAGTTCGCTGGCTACACCGGCAAGAAACTGCGCACCATTGTGAACATCGGCATCGGCGGTTCCTTCCTTGGCCCCAAAGTCGTTTCCGACGCGCTCAAACCTTACTGGCAAGACGGCTACGAGCTGCGTTACATCGCCAATATCGACGGCACCGATGTCACCGAAACCTGCCGCGATCTGGACCCGGAAACCACCCTGTTCGTGGTCGCCTCGAAAAGTTTCGGCACGCTTGAAACACTGAAAAATGCGCAGGCCGCGCGTGACTGGTTTTTGCGTCAGGGCGGCAAGCCGGACGACGTCAAACATCACTTCGTCGCCGTGTCCACCAACGTTAAAGCCGCCACCGAATTCGGCATTGACGAAGCCAATATGTTTCCGATGTGGGACTGGGTGGGCGGTCGTTATTCGCTGTGGTCGGCCATTGGTCTGGCGCAATCGATCGTGCTCGGTTTCGATGTCTTCGAACAACTGCTCAGCGGCGCTCATGCTATGGACGAGCATTTCCGCACCACCGGCCTGGAGCACAACCTGCCGGTGATCATGGGCATGCTGGGCGTCTGGTATCACAACTTTTTCGGTGCCGAAACGCAGGCGGTGCTGACCTACGATGAAACGCTGAAAGATCTGCCTAATCACCTGCAACAGGTGGATATGGAATCCAACGGCAAGAGCGTGACTCAGGATGGCAAGCCGGTCGGTTGGTCCACCGGCCCGGTGATCTGGGGCGGCACCGGCACCAACGGCCAGCACGCTTATCACCAGTTATTGCACCAGGGCACGCGTCTGATCCCGGCCGATTTCATCATGCCGCTGACCAGCCACAACCCGGTCGATGATCATCATCAGTGGTTATTTGCTAACTTCCTCGGCCAGCAACAGGCCATGCTCGAAGGCAAAACCGAAGCCGAAGTCATGGCTGAACTGACGGCTAAAGGCATGAGCGAAGCCGAAGCGCGGGAAGTCGCACCGCACAAGGTGATCGCCGGTAACCGACCCTGCAATACCCTTACCTTTGAAAAACTGACGCCGGAAATTCTCGGTGCGCTGATTGCGCTCTACGAACACAAAGTCTTTGTGCAAGGCGTTATCTGGGGCGTGAATTCGTTCGACCAGTGGGGCGTTGAGTTAGGCAAGGTGCTCGGCAACAGCGTTTTCGAGGCGCTCAGCACTGGCAACACCGACGGCTATGATTCGTCGACCGCTGTTTTAATCAAACGATTTCGCGACAACCAAGCCAATTAAACCTTTCTAATTTCCCGCCGATATACCGCTAGCCCAGATAGTATCTGGGCTAGCAAATATCTTTCTATTCTAAAAATCGTTTGAATAGCCGTGTGAACACTCTAGAATTGTCTACACTTTATAGGCAGCCAGTGTGGAGTCGGCGGCCCGTTCTGACGGCATCCCCTCCTGCACTGCGGCCCACCTTTTTTAAAATTGACCGATACGGATACAAGAAGTAATGAAAAAACAGCAAGGTTTTACGCTTATCGAACTGATCATGGTGATCGTGGTGTTGGGCATTCTGTCGGCGTTTGCCCTGCCGCGTTTTGTGGATTTTAGTAGCGGTGCAGAAACCGCCAGCCTCGAAGGCAGCCTGGGCTCGGTGCGTTCAGCATCAGCTATTGCCCACGCTCAAGCATTGGCAACGGGCACTACCGGTGCGACCGGCACAGTGTCACTCGAAGGCGTAAACATCAGTTTGGTACACGGTTATCCCGCAGCCGGTTCTATCGGCGATGCCGCTGGTTTGGATGGTTTTGAAGAAGCGCCCATTACCGGTGGCGTTATCGTGCACTTAGGTGACGGCAAACCCTGCTTTACTTATGCTGAGCCCACTGGGGCAGGTACGGCGCCTACCATCACTTACGACGACTCTTTCGTCTTTGACGACGACGACGACACCTGCGCCGCAGCCTCGTAACATGATTTAATACCTGTCTCTTGACTGGATGCCAGGGCTGCATCGCTAATGCAGCCTGGCATTCGCTAAGGTCTTGATCGTATTGCGACCTGAGGGAGTTACTACCATCATTTCCCGAACCCCAGGTACAGTCGCCACAGGTTTCACCCTAGTCGAATTGGTCTTGGTCATTGTCATCATCGGCATTCTGGCCGCCGTCGGCATGCCGCGTTTTTTTAACGCCGACACCTTCGAAGCCGCAGACGACCGCACCGCCTTTCAGTCAGCCTTAAACCTGGTGCGCAATCGCGCCGTGACCGCTCAGTGCAGCTATGAAGTGCGCATCGACAGCAACGGCTGGAGCGTCTGGCGTGACCAGGACAGCGCCACCAGTTGCGATTCCAGTAACGGTTTCAGCTCACCGGCGCCAGTTTGCGGTAACGATCCGGCCTATGCGTTCAGCGACGGCAATGGCGGCGACTTAACCGGTACCTTGTCGCTGCCCGCCAATTCGGCAACGCCGCAGGTCCGGCTGATTTTCACCCCGCGCGGCCAGGTGCATCGGCTCACGTCCGCGTGCGGCGGCACAATCGATGCCAACAATCCGCCCGCCCCGGATACCAGCATTATTCTGAACGGGGCCACCCTGCGCATTGATGGAGTCACCGGCTATGCCAGCTTGCAGTAAGGGCGCCAGACGCCAGGCCGGGCTGACGTTGATCGAGCTGATCATCACCATCGTCGTGCTCGGCATTGCCGCCGTCGCCGTGTTGCAAATTCTCGGGGTGCTGGTGTTGCGTAATGTCGACCCGATGCTGCGCAGCCAGAGCCGTCTGCTGGCCGAAGCCATGCTCAACGAAGTTCAGACCAAAGCCTTTTTCGACAGCAATGACGACCCGGCGCTAAATCCCGGCAGCATTCCTCTCACCATCTGCCCGACACCGGAAACGCTGAGCGATAACGACCGCAATGGCTGGGACAATATCTGCGACTACAACGGTTACGATTCCGATCCCGACGGACCGAGCTTTCGCGATGGCTCGCCGATGACGGAACTCGCTGATTATCGGGTTCAAATAGCGGTCAACGCTGGTTTTGGCGTTTCGCTCGGCGACCTGAGCAACACCGCCGGCTGCGTTCCGCAGATCGCCCACATCAACGTCACCGTTACCGATCCGCGCGGCCAGCCACTGACACTCGACGCTTACCGCACCAGTTATTTCAATGACACTCAGGGAGGCTGCTGATGCTGACATCCAGTCGCGGTTTTACCCTGATCGAACTGGTCATTGTCATCGTCATCACCGGTATTCTGGCGGTGGTGGTCGGGCCTTTGATCGGTCGCGGTTACAGCAGTGTGTTCCAGTCCAGCGAACGCGCTTCTTGGGTACAGCAGGCGGAATACGCCTTTTTTCATCTGCGTCAGGATTTGAGTCAGTCGGTGCCTAACTCGGTGCGCACGCCGATTAATAACAGCGATACCCAGGCCGTGGAATTTCTCGGTTTTAGCCAGACCGGCGCCACGCCCCGACTGCGCTATCGGCAACAAGCACTGAGCGGTTTTGATCAACTGACAACCGGCGGCGATAACGCCTTTGATGTCTTTGCTGACCTCGGCAACTTACAGCTGCCGGCCAGAGTCAGTATTGCCGGCGGCAGCGCTGCCCAGGTGCTGGGTGACTGGCAAGCCAATGCCTCAAGTGGAAGCCTGGCAGTCATCAGCAGCTACAATGTTCACAGCGATGACCCAGCCGACTTTAACTGTGACTGCGGTGCCTGCGCTAACTGCCCGGTGACGACGCTCAATCTGAACAACGCCGCCCATACCTTTACCGACCACTCTCCGTTTTATCGCGCCTATCTCAGCGATGGCCCGGTGGCTTACCAGTGCAGTGGCGGTTTTCTGTGGCGGCACAGTGGTTACAGCAGCGTCAGCAACAGCGATTTGAGCGACCGCCTATCGCTTGCTGGCAATGCGGTAACCAGCGCCCGGGTGATCGACTCGGTGCAAAGCTGCCGCTTCGACTGGCAGCCCGGCACCGTCATGCAACCGCCCAGCCTGACGGTGACACTGAGTATCGGCAATGCGCGCGAGAATATCCGTTTGATCGACACCATCATCCTGGCAGGTGCGCTATGACATCGCCGCAGCGCCAGCAAGGTTTCACCCTGGTGGCGGTGATCTTTCTGATCATCGTGCTCGGCGGCGCTCTGGCGTTGCTGGCAACACTCGCTACCCAAAGCAGCGGACAGATCACCCAGAACCTGTTGCAAAGCCGGGCGCGTCTGGCGGCCCAGGCCGGGCTCGAATGGGGCACGCAGCAACTGGTCACCGCTGGTGATCCGGCCACCCTGTGCACGGGCACTCTAGAGGGAGCGACGGTCACCGTACCCGCTTACCCCACTATCAGCGTCCGCCTGCTTTGCCAGCAACGCCAGTACGGCAACCCAACCATCGTGCTTTATGATTTAACCGCCCGGGCCGAATACGGCCAGCTGGGCGCGGCGGACTATGTGTGGACGGAGCAGAATGCGACGCTGGAATTTAATTAAACCGGTTTTCGGCCTGCTGCTGGTTGGCTGCATCGGTACCCTCCAGGCAGCGACTTACAATCTATCGCTGGGTCAGCGTCCTTACTGTTCAACCAGTTGGAGCGTTTCAGGTTCGACCTATCGCTGCAACAGCAATGGCCGTATTACTTTGGGCAGTGGCGATATCGTCATCGCCAATGGCTCTGCAACATTGATTGCCAACGACGGTTTTAACCTGCGCAACGCCACAATCGGCACAACCACCAGTCCCATCAAGATACAGTCGAGCTACGGCGATATTGATGCCAATGGCGCCACGGTGTTCGGCGATCTGGAAGCCAGCAGCGGCGACATTGACCTCACCAATAGCAGCGTCGATGGCAACATTATGACCGGCGGCAGTATCGACCTGTCCGGCGGTTTGGTCAGTGGTGATGTCACCAGTTCCAGTCACGGTATTGTCGCCGATGGCACCTTGCTGCAAGGAACCGTCACCGCAAATGGCAATATCCAGCTGACCGACAGTGAGGTTATCGGTCAGGTCACCAGCACCTCCAACAGCATCACAACCACCGATTCAGACCTACTCGGTGGTGCTCAGTCAAACGGCGATATTCGCATCACGGGCGGTACCCTGACCGGCGATTTCCACTCCACCAGTAATCGGATGTACCTCGACCGGGTCACCATGACCGGTGGCAGCCTCAACGCCGGCACCATCCGCATTACCGATTCCAGCCTGGGTGGCGCCACTGGAGTGGTCAACGCCAACGCCCGCAATGGCGCCATCAGTTTAATCAACAGCTCGGTGATTTATGGCGATCTGACAGCGCCAAGCTGGTCCACCATCAACGTCTCCGACGACAGCCAGGTGTTTGGCACCTGCACGCCGCAAAGCCCGGGTTGCATCAATCGACCACCGGTGAATTGCCCACTCGCGAGTGGCTTGGAAGGTGAGTACTTTGCCAATGTCGACTTATCGCCACCGAGCGCCTTTACCCGTACCGACAGCCAGATCGATTTCAACTGGGGCAATAATTCACCCGATCGCAACGCCGTTGGCCGCGACGATTTCTCCATCCGCTGGAGCGGCTATCTGCGTGCGCCGACCAGTGACCAATTCGACATCGCCGTGCGCAGCGACGACGGTGTGCGCCTGAGCGTCGACGAATTCCTGATCATCAATAACTGGACCAATCACAGCGCCACTCTGGACAGCGCCGAACTGAATCTGGAGGCCGACCGCTATTACGCGCTGGAGCTGGAATATTACGAAGCAACCGGCAGTGCCCGCATCGAATTACTGTGGGATATCACCAACGACGGCCGCACCAATTTCACTCCCATTCCAGCGCAGTATCTGGTGCATTGCGACGCGCTGCTGCCCACACCGACACTGGCGTGGCGCATGGACGAACCGCGCTGGAACGGCAGCCCCGGCGAAGTCACCGACAGCAGCGACAACAATAACAGCGGCACCGGCGGCGGCAATATCAGTACGGTGCCCGGCTTTTTGTGTCGCGGCGGTGAATTTGACGGCGTTGACGATTTTATCCGCGCGCCATCGCTCTATAACGCTCTAAGGGGTGATGCGACGCTAAGCTTCTGGATTCGAACCAGGGCCACCGGCAACGACACCCCCTATCTGGCACCGGGCATTAGCGGCGTCGAAGAAAGTGGCGGCACCGACGATATTTTCTGGGGCTGGCTGGACAGTCGCGGACACATCGGCCTGGCCGTCGGCAACGACAGCGACGGCAAATCAAAACAAGCCATCAACGACGGCGATTTCCATCACGTCGTGCTGATTCGCAACGCCAGCAACGGCAATTACCGCATCTATATCGATGGCCAACTGGATCACGCCGGGCGTCAGGCCAGCGGCTTGATCGGAACCTACTTCGAAAGCCTCGGCCGGGTAGAAAACACCAACGGCGGGCCAACCTATTTCCAAGGTGAGCTTGATGAAGTCATGGTGTTCGAGCAGTTGTTCAGCAACGGCGACGTCAAACTGCTGTACGACCTGCAACGCCAGGGTAAAAACCTCGACGGCAGCGATCGCGACCTCAGCCAGTGCGGCGGCAGCCAACCGTTTTGCATCACCGATAATTTCCAGGGTGCACTCGACAACAGCCAATGGCAGGTTAACGGCAACGGCTTTACCCCACGAACCCAGGGCGGCCGACTGCGCCTGACCGACGATGCCGCCAATCGCGCGACCTCAGCGACGCTGTTGCAGCGTTTTCCCAGCGCCGGTAATCGCATCCAGGTGGAATTTGATTTTTACGCCTACACCAACAACGACGATGCCGCCGACGGCGTCGCTATCGTGTTGTCCGATGCCAGCCGCGCGCCGGTCGCCGGTGGTTACGGCGGTTCGCTCGGTTACGCCCAGAACAACAATGCCAACGAAGATGGTTTCCTCGGTGGCTGGCTGGGCGCCGGTATTGATATCTTCGGTAACTACGCCAACGCCACCGAAGGTCGTCAGGGCGGTGTGGGCCAACGGCCAAATTCGGTGTCGGTGCGTGGCTCGGGTGAGGGCCGAAGTGGTTACGCCTACCTGGCCGGCACCGCCGCCAACCTGTCGCCGGCGCTGCTGACCGGACGTAATAATGCTCAGCGCTATCGGCTGACGGTCGATCACAGCAATGGCAGCCAGGCGCTGGTCAGCGTCTATCGTGATGCCAACAAGGATGGCATTTTCGATCGTCTGGTCGGGCCCTTCGATGCGCTCACTCATCCCGGCCAGAGTGCAATACCCGCAGAAATGCTGCTCACCCTGACCGGCTCGACCGGTGGCTCCAGCGCCACTCACGAAATCGACAACCTGGAAGTCTGTGCCACCAGGGCCGAACCCTATGAACCGGAAATTCACCACTTCGAACTGGTGCGCAGTCGCGCCACCGGTCTCACCTGTGAACCGCTGGCGGTGGCGGTGCGCGCCTGCCTCGATGCCCAATGCAGCAGTCAATACAGCAAGCCGTTTGATATTCAGCTGAACGCCAACGGCCCCATCAACAGAAGCGTATCCGGTGACGACATCAACAGTGGCGACCGCCTGAATCTGTGGTTGAGCAATGCCGGCGACTACAGCCTCTCAGTCGCCAACAGCACACCGGCAACGACCAATGCCAGCGCACTAAAATGCTTTATCGGCACGACCGCGCAGGCTAATTGCAACGTCACCATGAAAGACACCGGGTTGCGCTTTTTCGACCCTGATGACAGCGACCAAAGTTCGCTGCCGCTGATCGATCTGGTCGCCGGTGCTGCACGAAATATCAGCGTTCAGGCGGTCGAAACCGATCCTGGCACGCGCCTCTGTCAGGGCATTTTTGATGACGGCGAAACACTCGATTTCAGCATCGGCAGCCGCTGCAGCGACCCAGCCACCTGCCTGGCTGGCGAACAGGTGGTGCTCGACGGGACCAACCTGCCCAACCCACAAGACAAGATAGCCGGCGCCGAGCGCACCAGCGTTGCACTGACCTTCAACACCGACTCGACCGCCAGCTTCGAAGTCATGGCGCCAGACGTTGGCAAGCAGCCGCTGTTGATGTCGTTTGAGCTTAACGACCCGGACAGCGATCCGAGCGCCATCACCGTCATCAGCGATCAAATTGATCTGCGCGTGCGGCCGGCGGCGTTACAGATCGTCACGGTTGAAGGCTCCGGGCGAACACCGGGCCTAAATGAAAGCGTGGCTGACTTGCTGGACGAGAACTATTTTGAAATCGCCGGCGCCCCCTTCTCGGTGACCCTGGCCGGACTCGATATAGAGGGCGAGCCAACCGCCAGCTTCGGCCGCACCACGGTCATGCCCGAGGTGACCTGGTCATCGGATCTGCGCGCGCCCAGTGCTGGCCTCGCTGGCGCCATCGCACCAAAGATCAGTGAGGCCGATCAGTGGAGTGCCACCGACGACGACAACCAACTGCAAACCACCGGCGTCAGCTATTCCGAAGTCGGGGTCACGGCACTCAGCGGCAAGATTGAAAGCTATTTGGACACTGACGGCGTGGCTGATGTCAGCGTCGAAATCAATGAACGTCCGCTGGGGCGTTTTGTGCCGGCCTGGCTGAGCGTCAGTCAGGAAGGTCTGGCGCAATGGAGTGAGCACACTTATCGCTATCAGGGCCAACCGGGTGATCTGAGCGGCCTGAGTTTGAACATCGTCGCCAAAGATTACGCCGGCCTGCCGCTGGCCAACTACGATGGCGACCTGTTCAGATTCGGTACCGACTTCTCGGGCTCGATTACTCGCCTCGACAGCCAGAATACAACCGGCGCGGCGCTGCAATACAACAGTGACGATCTCGACTGGCAGCGCGACGAGGACGACGTCGACTACGATGCCGACACTGCCGCACAACTGGACTTAGCGGATGTCGAACTGACCTGGCCGCGTAAAACCCTACCTGATGCCAACGATGTGTCGCAGAAAATCGACAGACTGCGCCTGAGCCCTGCTGCGCTGACCGACAGCGACGGCGTCTGCTACAAGCCCAATGGCGATGCAGAGGAAGCCTGCGCGCCCTTCGATTTCGAACTGTCTGAGGTGCAACTGCACTACGGCCGGCTCAACGCCGATCCGCGCGCCAGTGGCACCACAACTCAGGTCATTCTCCCGGTTTGGGTGGAGCCCCTGACCGCTGTCGATCCGGATCAGGAACCCGCCTTTACCTTCAACGACCTGGTCACTGCGGACGGCCAAACCAGCAACACCGAATTGACCGGCCTCATAGCCGATGGCGTGTGTCGCCTGGATGGGGAGAACGATGTGGCTGACTGCGCCGCCATTGCCGCCGGCGCCACCGGCCAACTCAGCGGTTTAACCAGCGGCCAGGGTTATTTCACCGTGGCAGGCAACGGCGCTATTGGCGTGGTTGGCGTCCGTGCTCGGGTGCCAAACTGGTTGAGCTGGGATTGGGATGATGACAGCAGCACGGATGAGAACGGACCCGCCTCCATGCTGTACTTCGGCCAATACACCGGCCGGCCGCCGCTGCTGTTCCAAGGACCGGGCTTCCGTTAACGCCAGCCCGCAAAAGTGGTCAGATTAACGGCCATAAGCGCAGGCTGCCACTTGCCGGCGGCTCGCTGACAAAGCGCACCAGAGCGTCGTAATCAAAGCCGCGCCAGCGCGACATATACTGGCGAATCTGGGCTTCGCCGGGAATGCCGACCGGCACCAGAGCCTCACCGCGCGTGCGGGTGCGCAGATGCCAGTAGCACAGGTCGTTATTGGCCATCACGGCCACTTCTTCCAGGTCCGCCATATCCAGCTCGGTCTTGGCTTGCAGGCCACGGCGGTATATCAGGCGGTCTTTGTTCAGTTCCACGGCAGGGGTCGTCATCGGGTTGCTTTCTCCATTACTGCAATCGTTCAGCGCGCTTCAAAATCCGGCAGGCCGTCAAGTGGATCATTGGGTTGGTCTTCCAAGCGTCGCACCAGAATGGTGGTTCGACGGTTGGCGTTACGGCCGGCGACGGTCTCGTTGCTGGCCACCGGATAGCGGTCGCCCTGGTAATCGGTTTCGATCATGCCTGGTTCGATGCCGTGTTCGACCAGATAATCGGTGACCAGATTGGCGCGACGCTCGGACAGCCGCCGGTTTTCGTAGCGGGTGCCCTGGTTATCGCTGTGGCCGACGACCGACAGCGACAAAATAAAGGGATCGGCCTCGATGTAGGTGATCATGTCATCGAGGATGGATTCGCCCTGGGGCGTTAAATAATCCTGGCCCGGCGGATAGAGCACAGTGGTACGTTCGATCTGCGCGAAATTCACCGGCAGCAGGCCCGCCGAACAGGCCAGGTACTGCGGATAAAACTGTTTGAAATCGACCGGTGACAGCCGCACCCGCACCGGCTCGGAGCGGTACTTGGCCTGGCGGGTCAGCGTCGGCGACATGCCATTGCTCAGCTCGGCCATCATGCGCCGCGCCCGGTCCGGTTCGACCCGCAACGGAATCAAGCGTTCACGCACCCGGGTGTAACCGAGCGCCGAGGTCAGCGCGCTGGAACGCCATTCCGGCGCTTCGATGGTGATCGCCGCTTCGCCTTCGGCCATCAAATTGCGCGACACTTCCAGATAAAATTCCAGATCCCGCCCGGCTTCCTGAAAGAAAACCGCCATGCCGTAATTGGGAATCGGCTGCATGAATTTGCAGTAGAATTCGTTGCCTTCGGACACCCAGTCGGTATCGGTCATGCCGGTACCGAAGGTGACTGCCTGGCTGGTCAACGTCAGGCTGGCCAGCATCAGCGACACACTGAAACGGCGAGTTCTCGCCGCCGTGCGCCGCCACCGGGCCAATCGTTGCCGTCCGTTCATGCAATTTCCTCGTCTTACGGTCGTTCTGTGCGGATTATTATTGGCTATAGCAAAGCCTTTGCCAGTCTTGATGAGGTTATCGGCCGGACCATCAGTTTCCTTGCCATAGCAAGCAACTTCATTAAGATGACCGACAAACCCCTGGAGTGGAGCGCGCGTGTCGCACCCCGATGCCCACTGGCTGCTGTCGCAGCGTTTTCGTGGCTACTACCCTGTTGTTATCGACGTTGAAACCGCCGGCTTCAATGCCCAGACCGATGCCCTGCTGGAAGTTGCGGCCATGACCTTACGCATGGATAACGAAGGCTGGCTGCAACCCGATGAAATCCAGTTCTTCAACGTTGAACCCTTTGCCGGCGCCAACCTGGAACCGGCTGCGCTGGAGTTTACCGGTATCGATCCGGATAACCCGCTGCGCGAGGCCGTCGACGAAAGCACCGCCCTGACCAGCATCTTTAAAATGGTGCGTCGTGGCATCAAGGAAACCGACTGCAAGCGCGCCATTCTGGTCGGCCATAACGCCACGTTCGATCATTCTTTTATGATGGCCGCGGCCAATCGCGCCAACCTTAAACGCAATCCGTTCCATCCGTTTTCCACCTTCGATACCTCGGCACTGGCCGGTTTGGTGTTCGGTCAGACGGTGCTGAAAAAAGCCTGCACCACGGCTGGCATCGACTTTAACGACCGCGAAGCCCACAGCGCCGAATACGACACCCGCAAAACCGCTGAGCTGTTCTGCGAGATGGTGAATCGGTGGAAAAAACTCGGTGGCTGGCCGCTGTTTGAAGAGCCGGCGACAATGGCCGATGCGATGGACGCTATGGATCAGGAGCACGGTTCATGAAATGCATGGCTGATTTGTGTGTCATTCCTATCGGCGAAGGCGTGTCGGTGGCCGATGAAATTGCGCAGTGCCAGCGGATTCTGGCGCGCTTTGCGATCGACACCGAACTGCACGCCTACGGCACCACCTTGTATGGCGACTGGGACGAGGTCTTCGCCGCCATCAAGGCCTGCCATGCGGAGCTGCATGAAGCCGGTGTCACGCGCTTGAGTTCGACCATTAAAGTCGGCACCCGCAGCGACAAAGACCAGACCTTCGCCGACAAGAAAAACGCTGTGCTCGACCGCCTCGCCAAAGACTGATCAGCGTCCTGCTAGCACTTTCTTACCGTAAAAAACCGCAGATCGCGCCCATCAGAATAAACACCAGACTGGTGTGGCCAACGTTGATCAGATAGAGCCGCATCGGCCGGTGCTCGAACAGATAATGCACCGCCAGGGCCAGCGCAAAAAACAGCGCGGTTAAACAACCCAATTGCACACCGTGCATCACGGTGTCATCCCGTGCCGCCAGCTCGAAGAAAATTGCCATGATCAATTCGAGCCCGACGGTCGCGCCCATCATCAGTTTAAAATTGGACTGTTTAACCTGCTCCAAGGTCACACCAGCCGCCTGACGCCATTCCTCGCCCAACAGAGGGCCGTACCACAAAGCGCCAACGCCCATACCGACAACCGTGGCCAATACGACTGCGACAATATCCATCACCATGACAAAGCTTCCCGGTCAGCAAAACAATGCTGCCAGCATAGGAGATAAAACGGAGGAAAGGGAAGTGGCGGCAGCGTGCCGTTGAGGCAACGCCACCGCCAGGAGAGCAGAGGCTTAACTGGACTCGTTCGAGGACGAACTGTCCATATTCTTCTCGGAGGTACTGCGCGCCGTTGTGGTGGCGCTGGCATCCGTCTTGGCCTTGGACTTCGCCTTGGCTTTTGCTTTCGGCGCTGCCTTTGCTTTGGCTTTAGCAGGTGCCTTGGCGGCAGACTTGGGCTTGCCGTTGTGCCACACCACCTTGGATTGATCGCGCGCCAGTTCGTCGAAGGCAAAGTCATCGACCGTCAGTAAGTCGAGCACCTCGGCTTCGTAAGTGACCATAAAGTCACGATCGTCCTGGCTGATCAGCTTGGCCTTCAACGCCTCTTCAAAACGCTGCTCCGGGTGCAGCGCCGTCATCGGCAACTGACCTTTGGCGTAGGCTTTGTCGATGGTGCGGTATAGATCGGTGGCGCGCGCGTTGTCTTTCAGCAAGGCGTTGTAACGCGCGACCGGATTGCTGTACTGACCTTTGCTCTGCGTCTGCCAGGTGTCTTCCAGCAAGTAGGCACGCAGCTTGGAATCGGTCGATACATCGTGAGCGATTTCCGAGGTCAGCCGGTCGGCCGGCATATGCCAGCGACGACCCAGCGGCAGGACCACCGGACGCACCGCCCGCGCCACCCAACGGTTAGGCAGATTGTGCAGCACTTCATCCAGCGCCAGTTCAGCACGGTGCAACAGGAATTCACAGGAATAACGCATCAGCGCTTCTTCACCCGGCACCTTACGACCTTCCTGCCATTGCTTGAGCACCATCGACGTCATGTACAGATTCGACAGCACATCACCGAGCCGCGCCGAGAGCATTTCACGCAGCTTCAGCGAACCGCCGAGCGTGCCCATGGCGACATCCGCCATCAGACTGAACGAGGCGCTGAAGCGGTTTACAGCGCGCGCATAGCGTGCAGCCTCGCCATTGAACGGATTGCTACCCGTCGGTACACCCAGCGCTGCGCTGAACGAACGCGCCACGTTGCCAGCGACCATGCCCAGATGGCCGAAGATGGCTTTGTCGAAGGCTTTAATATCGTCGGCGTCTTTGGCCGCCAGCTCATCGAGCACATAGGGATGGCAACGAATCGCACCCTGACCAAAGACCATCAGGCTGCGGGTCATGATGTTGGCGCCTTCAACGGTGATCGACACCGCTGTCGCCGAATAACCAATGCCTAAATAGTTACGCGGACCCAGAGTGACGGTTTTGCCACCATGAACGTCCATGGCATCGGTCACCATCTGACGTTGGAACTCGGTCAGCTGGCTCTTCAGAATGGTCGAGGGCACCGCCGGTTTCTGGCCGTTATCGATCATATTGGCGGTATGCGCCACCGTCGCCCGGGCGATGTAACCCATGGCCGCAATGCGCGCCAACGGCACTTTAACGCCTTCCATTTCCGCCACCGGCGTATTGAACTGACGACGAATGCGCGTGAAGCCACCAGCCAGACCGGCCATATAACGACCGGTTCCGGACGCGCCAGACGGCAAGGTAATGCAACGACCCACCGACAGACATTCAACCAGCATGCGCCAGCCCTGGCCGGCCATTTCGGCGCCGCCGATCAAATACTCCAGCGGAATAAATACATCTTTGCCTTTGATCGGGCCGTTCATAAAGGGGCTGCCGATCGGGCAGTGACGACGACCAATTTCCATGCCATCGGTGTCGCGCGGAATCAGCGCGCAACTGATGCCGATGTCTTCAACATCGCCGAGCAGTTTATCCGGGTCGAACATCCGGAACGCCAAACCAACAACGGTGGCGACCGGCGCCAGGGTGATCCAGCGTTTTTCAAAATTCAGCCGCACACCGACCACTTCCTTGCCGTTGTGCAAGCCTTTGCAGACGATACCGGTATCGGGAATCGAGGTGGCATCGGAACCGGCACGCGGACCGGTCAGACCGAAGCACGGCACTTCACGGCCATCAGCCAGACGCGGCAGGTAATGATTCTTCTGCTCTTCGGTGCCGTATTTCAGCAGCAACTCGCCTGGGCCCAGAGAGTTGGGCACGCCGACAACGACCATCAAGGTTTCGTTTAACGACAGCTTTTGCAGCACCGCCGATTGCGCCTTGGCAGAAAAACCCAGGCCGCCATATTCCTCGGGGATGATCATGCCGAAGAATTTTTCTTTCTTCAGGTAATCCCACACCGCTTCCGGCAAGTCAGCCTGTTCAACGGCAACTTCCCAGGCATTGACCAGACCGGTGACGTGATCGCACTGCTTATCAATAAACGCCTGCTCACGTTCGCTTAATCCCGGATTACGCTGACCCAGCAACTGCTGCCAACGCGGCTGGCCGGAGAACAACTGACCGTCCCAGAAGACGGTGCCGGCTTCCAAAGCAACGCGCTCAGTTTGCGACACACGCGGCGCTACTTGCTTGAAAAAGGCGAACAACTTGGGCGTCAGCCAGCTGCGCCGCAATTGCGGCAGACCAGCGAAGGCGACGACCGCAGCGATCAGGGCGTACAACAAACCCAGCAACGGACTGCCCAGCACGAAGGCGACAACCGTCAGGACCGCCAGGGTGATGACCGACACCAACGCGCCCGGCTCACGCCGCAACACCGCCAGCATCACCACCACAGCGAGGATCAACACCAGTAAATGGTTCATAAGGATCTCCCGGTTAGAAAACACTTGTCACAGTAAACCAAACAACTGTTTGAAAACGTATCGATTTACGGACTCAGATGCCAATACTAGGAGATTTTTTTAACGGTTGTTGACTTCAGCGCAATAAAAAACACCCAATCCGACTCTTGTTGAATACAAAAACGCCAGACAAAAAAATGCCCGGCATAAAGCCGGGCTAGAAATGAGCGGGCCGGGAAAAAGCCCGCTGCTCCCTGGGAAAAGGGGAATCAGGAAGCGTGCTCACCAATGAAAGTTTTCAGCGCGCTGGCGGGTTGAGCGCCAACACGAGTACCGACCGGTTTGCCGTTTTCGAACATCATCAGCGTCGGCAGACCGCGCACACCGTACTTGGACAGTACTTCCGGGTGGGCATCGGCATCGAGCTTAACGATGGTGACCTTGCCGTCGTATTCACCAGCCAGGTCTTCCAGCACGGGGGCGATCATTTTGCAGGGACCGCACCAGTCGGCGTAGAAATCGACCAAAGTCAGGCCTTCACCGCCTTCGACAGACTGGGCGAATTGTTCAGCGTTCAGCATGGTTACAGCAGACATAATGTTGTTTCCTTGAATGACTAACTTTGACAGGACACATAATAGGCCTGATCCGATTTGATACTAGCCATGAATTCTGAGCTTCTTTGTGCCATATTTGGCACAATCAATCGGAGCAGTTTTTATGGATCTGGACGGCCTGTCCCTTTTTATCGATATCGTCAAAGCTGGCAGCATCACCACCGCTGCCGACAAACGCGGCGTGCCGAAGTCGACATTGAGCCGCCATCTGCGTCAATTCGAAGAGCAACTGGGTGTCAAACTGCTGGAGCGGTCAACGCGCCGGCTGGATTTGACCGAAGCCGGCCAAATGCTGTTCGACAGCGCCACGCCCTACATCGAAGAACTCGATGACATTCAGGATTCGGTGCGCGCCTACCAGCGTCAGCCCAAAGGTCGACTGGCGATTCAAATGCCGCAGGAACTGTTCACCACCCAGATGGGCGAATTGATCAGCGAATTCCTGCAGCGCTACCCGGACATCAGCCTCAGTTGCACCCAATACAGCGGCCTGTTCCCGGCACCCTCGCCGGATTACGACCTGCAATTTGTGCTGCACGATAATCCCTTGCCGCCGAGTGAATGGATCGCTCGCACGCTGATGAGTATTCCTCAGGGTTTGTTTCTGGCGCGTCATTGCAGCGATCAGCAACCTGCGCAACTGAGTGATCTGGCGCGCTGTCGTTGTATTTTGCAGGCCGGTGAAACCCAGTGGTCGTTTCGCAAAGGGCAGCGTGTTGAGACGGTGGCAGTATCCGGGCGATTAGTTCTGAACAGTCCGGATATGCAGTTGCAAGCCGCGATACGCGGCCTGGGGCTGGCCCGGCTGGCGCGTTACCAGGCCGAGCCTTTTGTGCGCCGTGGCGCGCTGTTGGAGGTCAAGCTGGAGGGTCAGCCGGTGGCGCAGCAACTGACGGTGATTTACCGCAGCCGCGAATTGCCGTTAAAAACCCGACTGTTTCTCGATCATTTCCAGAACCACATCGGCCGGTTGTACAGCGTGCTGTAACCGGCGTGATGGCTCAGACCTTCAGGAAGCTATCGCGGTAATGCCGCAGTTCATTGATGGAATCGAGAATATCGTCCAGCGCGCGATGGCTGCCTTTTTTATGAACGCCGTCCAACACGTCCGGCCGCCAACGTCGCGCCAACTCTTTTAACGTCGAAACATCGATATTGCGATAATGGCAGTAGCTATCGAGCTTGGGCATATAACGAATCAGAAAACGTCGATCCTGCCAGATGGAATTGCCACACAGCGGTGACGCGCCCGGCTCTACCCACTCATTGAGAAAATCGAGTGTCTGCTGTTCCACTTCCGCTTCGCTTAAGTCACTGTCTTTAACGCGCTGCGTTAAACCGGACTGACCATGATGAGTGGTGCACCATTCGTCCATACCATCGAGCAGCGCATCACTCTGATGCACCACCAGCGTCGGCCCTTCGGCCAGCACATTAAGATCTTTATCGGTGACCACCGTGGCGATTTCCAGGATGCGATCGCTGTCCGGATCCAGGCCGGTCATTTCCAGATCAACCCAAATCAGATTCGTTTGTTTATCCATGCATTCAACCTTTGTTCCGGTGGACGTGTAGAATAGACGCAGAGTATAGCGCCTGAGCCTTCACGTCGATTCATGAGCAAACGCAAACTGTCCCGCCAGCAACAATTCCGCATTCGCAAAGTTCAGGATGAACGCCTGTCGCGCGCGCAGAAGAAAGAGGCCACCATCGATGAAAGCGCGCTCGGCGACGCCCGCCCCGGTCTGGTGGTCAGCCACTATGGCGTCACCACCGATGTGGAAAGTGACGATGGCCAGCGCACCCGTTGCCACAAACGCACCAACCTGCCGGCGCTGGTCACCGGTGATGTGGTGCTGTGGCAACCGGACGACAACAACAGCGGCGTGATCACCGCCTGCCAACCCAGACGCAGTGAACTGGGCCGCCCCGACAGTCGCGGTCAGATGCGTCCAGTGGCCGCTAACGTGGATCGCATTATCATCGTCGCCGCACCCAGCCCGAGAACACCGGCCAACCTGATTGATCGCTACTTAGTCGCTGCTGCGCACCACGACATCCACCCGATCATCGTACTGAACAAAATCGACTGCCTGGACCAGGCGCCGGAAATGCGTGACGAACTGAGCGAATACCAAAACCTCGGCTACGAAACCCACGCGCTTTCCGCCCAGACTGAAGCGGGCATGGCGGAAATTCGGCAATTGGTGGCGACCGGTAATTCGGTTTTCGTCGGGCAATCGGGTGTCGGCAAATCGTCCATCATTGCCACTTTATTACCGGAAGAAGTGATTAAAGTCGGTGATATTTCCGAAGCCACCGGCAAAGGCCGACACACCACCACCACCGCCAAGCTGTATCACATTCCCGGTGGCGGCGATTTGATCGACAGCCCCGGCATTCGCGAATTCGGCCTCTGGCACGTCGACGCCGACAGCCTGCTCGCCGGCTTTCCGGAACTGGCCAACTCGGCCGGCCAATGCAAATTCCGCGATTGTAATCACAAGAGTGAACCAGGCTGCGCGGTGCGTCAGGCAGTCGCAGATGGCACGCTCTCGCAACGACGTTACGAGAGCTTTCTGGCAATCCGGGATTCGCTGGATGAAGTATCGATGCGCGAAGAACCGCGCTGACGGAATAAGCGGAATAAACCGCCGCTAGAGTTTCAACTCAATATTGAAGATGACCGAGGTGTTGGCAACGTCGACAAAATTGTCGTCATACCAATCACGGTCCGTCATCCGCGACATCATAAAAATCGAACTCAGCTGCAAGTGATCATTCGCTTCATAACCGGTTTCGAGCAAAAACGCCTGGCCGGTGTTGACGATAGGGTCGTTACCATTATCGGCGTCAAATCGACTCAGAGCGACGCCCAATGAAAAGAAAGGCGAACCGATATCCGACTCCAGATAATGGGTATAACCCACACCGAGGAGGCCCAGGGTTGCGGTATCAATGTTCGCTTCCTGGTTGTCATAACTCATCCGGGAAGCCTGCCCGAACACAAAGAGCGCATCGACCGGCGTCGTCATCACTCCCACTTTAACCCGCCCTACCAGGCCATCACTGGATGCCGCCGGCTGATTTTCAACATCCCAGGTAGAAACACTCTGATTGTTGATGCCATAACCCAGGCCCAGATTCAGCACTAACTCATTGCGCTCGGCACTGGCCTGACCGGCCAGCAGGCAACCTGCAACGACTAAAACGATCTTGTTGATCATCGATACAACATCCCCGAACGCAGGCTCAAAATTTATATTCCAACTGGAAAGTGAATGTCTTCAACAACAACCCTTCCCGACTTGAGCGATTGATGGTGTCACTGACGTCCAACACAGCGCCCATATGCAGGTTCTCACTAAACTCATTACCCGCCCCCACCAGAAAACCGAAACCTTCAGCGTCGCCCTCGCTGAACTCCTGCGACAGCGCAACACGACTCATGCCCATAGCCGCCTCAACATAAGGAGAGCCGACTGTCGGATTCAGAAAATAGGTGTAACCCAGACCAGAAAAAGAGCTGACACCCCGGGCGCCATCCTCCCAATCGGAACGGTCGAAGCGGAAAAAGCCGAGGCGATATTGGTAATACAAGGCGTGCTGAGGCGAGAACATGCCGCCCAACTTAAAGGACGTCATGAAGATGGGACGTTCATAAACGGTAATATCCGCACCGGTACTGGAGAAATCGGCATCGGACGGCCCCAAGCCAATGCCAAGACCCACCAGAATATCGTTGCGTTCGGCATAGGCTGATGCGCTACTCAGAACAAGCAACGCCAAGAGAATTCGTTTTAGCACTGGAGACCTTCCATAAAGTGTCACTACGGCTCAAAGCGACCTGTCTGGAATATTACGGTATTGCCAAAGGCATGCAATGACCGATGCCGACAAAAGGTGTCGGATCTGTCCGCGACCCTCAGCATCGTTTCAAAGCGGCGCCGCGCCGTGACCCACCCGATTGGAATAACGCACCGGGTTTTCGATCTGCCAAACGTTGTCGGAGATCGGCAGCGGCATCACAAAGCGCAGCATCTGAGGCGCGGTACGACACAGGTCTTTTTGCGTGCGCAACAGCGTCAGACGGTTGCCATCAACCCGCAAAAACAGATGATCATCTTCAGTACAGCCATGAGACACCACGGAAAACTCAAAGCCTTCCGCCGTGACTTCCGGATTGAACAGCACTTCGGGCTCACCTGCGCCTTGGGGCATGGTGGAGCAGCCAGCCAGAACACCACTCACAAAACCTGCCAATAATACCTTGCGCTGGCGCAGCACCATCAATGGCAACGACAACAACCACCACCAAGCACTCGAAAACATCGTGCCGCCTTGCTTTCTCCAGGAACGCTCGTTCATCTTATTCACTATCCAGGGTCTCAATTCTTTAATATCGGCATAAACGCCATAGGATTTAGCGCAGCCCAAACTCCAGCTGACAACGCCGATCTGCTCGTATCCATTGCCAGCATCATAGACCAAGGGACCACCGCTATCGCCCTGGCAGGAATCCTTCGGCTTATTGCCGTCAGTTGGATCTTCCCCATCGGCAAAACCCGCACACAGCATAGACGGCCCATGTATCAAGTCAGCGCCACCTGCAAAGCGGGCATATTCATCTTGGCAGGTGCGGTCAGACACCGTGGGTAACGCAACAGCCTGGAGCTCGGCGCTCGGCTCAGCCACATCATTATTGAATGACTTACGGGTATCACCATGACCAATGACAACCGCATCGGCAAGCAAGGTTGATTGTCCACGCATAGAGAGATTGATGAACTCACTATCGACATTCATAGGCAAACGAATCAGCGCCACATCGTTACGCAACGTCGTCAAACGAAAACCTGGGTGCACGGCAACTGTATGAATGGAGCGACGCACCTGGAAAGCAGCAGATGGCAGCTTTGCCATGGCGATATAGCCTTTGTAATCGAGTCCTGGCTGCGGACTGTCAGTCCCCACCAAACGGCAATCACCTACATCTGAACAATGCACATAATCGTACTCCCCGGAGTGATTCCCCAACACAACAGCGAATGAGTCGCCCTCTTTTAAATGGGTAAAACAATGCGCCGCGGACAGCACAATGCCAGCCCCCAGATAGCTACCACCACAGCTATGAAACCAGACCATATTGGAGGAGTCGCCCGATAAAGAACGGGGCACCAGGAGCGCAGCATAAAAGCCATAGCCAGTCTCCACTGATTCACCGCCAATAATCTTTGGCGTGATGTCCAGCGCCCTGACAGAAGACGACAACAATAGAAAAACAGCTATCCATAGCCCATGTTTCATCATCGCTTGAGATCCTTCTCTATGCCCCGAATCAGGCAATATAACGACAGCTGGTATTAAATAGCCGAAGTGGCTTGAAACAGCAAGGTATGCTCTATCATCAGAAAGCGCAATCAGGCATGAGCAGAGTGACTGCTTTGCTCAGGTACGGATATCATATGCTATTTATGCAGACGGCCATTACGATGGGTGTCCCCTTAATACTTCAGGTGTCCCCTTAATTGTTTTATTCAAAACTTGCCAGAAATCAACTCCAAATAAATTTGATCAGCGAAGTAAGGTATTGAAGTGTCTACACATAATACGGCACTTATGAATTCTTCAGGAGGCATATAATTATGATAGCTAATATAATGACCAACCATAGTCGGAGCTATAAAATAGGTATTTTGAGCATATGGAATTAACAAATTCGCAGCCCCTAAAACCTCTTTACCCTCTTGATTTTCAATTGAAATATAATCCGAATTACATAACTTACATTTTCTTGCCGAACGCTTACGAGAAATCTGAGCATTGAATGAGTTAGTGCCAATAATTATAGAATTTAGTTTATCAACAAATCCTACCGGCACAGCCCCTTTCTTGAATTCATTTTCAACATCGAGCCAACCAATATTATAAGCTGAACTAACCGGCTCACTTAAGAAGTGGCTATACAAACTATAATCATTGTAGTGCATATTTATTATCTCATTCAATGTACATGCGGCCCATTAAACACAACCCATATGGGGTTGCAACAACTGGTCTAACTTAGTACTCAAATCAACTGTCGTTGAATTTTCAAAGATATTTAACGGAGGGTTTGTAGGTGCTTTCAATGTATAGTTAGGAACAATTGCACCAGGCAGCTGACTAACTGGACACCCACTCTAACCCTTGACAGCCGGCCGTTGTATAGCGAACATCGCAATACTGTATATTTATCAGGGTTGATGAGTATGCCAAAGCCAAGGAAGAGCCTTATCTCACTTGACGCAACACCCTATTACCACTGCGTCTCCCGCTGTGTACGACGTGCCTTCCTCTGTGGCCGTGATCCACAGACGGGGATGAACTTTGAGCATCGGCGCGGTTGGATCGAGCAGCGCATGCGCGAACTGGCCCAGGTATTTGCATTGGATATCTGCGCCTATGCCGTTATGTCCAATCACTATCATATGGCACTTAATATCCATGCGGCCCAGGCCAAGGCCTGGAGCACCAAAGAGGTAGTCGATCGCTGGCATATTCTGTTTAAAGGGGTTCCACTGACCCATCGCTACTTAGCAGGCTCTTTGCAAACCAAGGCTGAAATGGATGTTGTAGAAAACCTGGCTGCTCAATGGCGTGACCACCTAATGGACATTAGCTGGTTTATGCGGGTCTTGAATGAAGGCATTGCCCGACAAGCAAATTTCGAAGATCAATGCACTGGCCGTTTTTATAAAGGCCATCCATGGCCTTTACCGAAAGCTCGCTTCGCTCGTGCCAATTCGTTCCGGACGAATTGGTCGGGAGGGTCGATTTAAATCCCAAGCATTGCTTGATGAAAAGGCTCTGGCAGCTTGTTTGGCCTACATTGATCTCAATCCGGTCGAGCTAAGATGACCACTAGCCCAGAGCGCTCAGACTACACTTCAGCTCTACTACGTATTCAGAAAGTGCAGGAAGGTAAAACGCCAACCAGACCCAAACAACCTAAGGGCCTATTTCCATTCGTGAGTTACCCGCGACAGAATATGCCAGCAGGCTTACCGTTTCGACTGCAAGATTATCTGGAACTGTTGGATTGGACTGGCCGGCAAATTCGTAGAGGAAAGCGTGGACATATCGATGATTCACTGCCGCCAATACTGGAGCGACTTAATATCGATCCTGAAAAGTGGCTTTACACCTCAACATACTTCGAAAGTTCATTTAAAAATTTAGTTGGCTCAACACATTCGCTGATCAGTGCATGCCAAAGGTTAGGGTATCAGCGAACGCCAGGACGTTCTGCTTCGGTGCTGTTGACTCAATAAAACCATCCCTACAAATCCCACCAACTAACCTTCTTCAGTGATTCCCCGCGTCCGAAATTCAAGAAATACGCTGCGAATACACTCAAAATTAGCGTCGAACGTAATAACCGTTCAGGTAGCGACTAAAACTTATTCTAGGGCAATCGGTTTTAATCGTGTTTTCGCTATGATGGGTGTCCTGTTTATTGTCGTATCGATGAGTCACTGCCGCCCATTCTGGAGCGACTTAATATCGATGCTGAAAAATGGCTTTATATCTCAACGCACTTCGAAAGTTCATTTAAGAATTTAGTTGGCTCAACACATTCGTTGATTAGCGCCTGTAAAAAGCTTGGCTATCGAGGAACACCAGGACGTTCGGCCTCAGTGCTTTTGACTCAATAAAAATCGTCCTCAAACAAACTAACCCTGATCTTCTTCAGTGACTCAGCATGTCTGAAATTCCAGAAGGACGCTGCGAATACACTTATAATTAGCATCGAACGTAATAACTGTTCAGGTAGCAATTAGAACCTGTACTAGGACCATCTGTTTTAAGCGTGTTTTCGCTACGATGGGTGTCTGGTTTATAGCCGGACATAAACAATAGAAAGGTAGGAGCCTAAAAAATCGAAAAGCCGCTTCCTATCTCGGGCCTCTTGCAATGGGTGTCTTGTTTATCGCTTGGTTTATCGGCTTCAAACCGAGTGGGTGTTTTAGACAGTCAAGTGCGGATCTCATCAGGGCCCGGGGTATCCTCAAGGAACCCCAATTAGAAGGCCGGATATATGTCAGTACGACTGCACTTTGCATCATTCCTTTGATTGAGAATGGCAGTAATAAACTAAACAAATGCGTTGGGTTCTCACCCAACCTAAAGGGCTGCTATGCCTTGACAGTGGTCGGGCGTCCATATATGCCTTGTTTATCCACTAGTATTCAAAGATACTTTTCAGTGCTGTCTGGCAGTTTATCTTCCTTCCCGGAAATTCAACTTGGCCAATACCTATGCCACTATCACCGCTATATATCAGGCTCATGGAATACAGGAATACAGTAATGCCTAACAAAACACACCAAATTCGCGCCACCTATGACGATAAAACCATACGCGTTTATCAGGCCTATAGCGACGCCATAGCAGATGCTGCACTGGAGCATGGAACGTTCAGATCGCCCCCTTTTAAAATGGAGCGCATGACTTGGATTAAACCTTCATTCCTATGGATGATGTATCGCTCTGGCTGGGGGGAAAAAGATGCCAACCAAAATCGCATTCTGGCCATCGATATATCAAGAGAGGGATTTGAGTGGGCCTTATCAAACAGCGTGCTGAGTCATGAAGCCAAGAACTATAAAGATAGAGATGAGTGGTTAAGAATAAAAAAATCAACACCCGTCCGGATACAATGGGACCCCGAAAGGGATTTCCACTTACAGCCACTGGAGCATCGAGCCATCCAGATCGGTCTGTGCAATGAAGCTGTCACTCTTTATGTTAACGAATGGATACAGCGCATTACCGATGTAACATCTTTAGCGGAGAACATTCGCTCACTGGTGCATGAAGAAAACTTAGAAGCCGCCAAGTCACATGCGCCGATAGAGACAAAATACCCTCTCAATGATGCGTTATTTGAAAGGATAACGCCTAGGTGAGTTAAAAACGCTGTTTATTACGAAACCTAAAGCGCCTTTATTATTAAGTTGGATGCCTCTTTTTAGCTGGCTGCTTGGTAACTCTGTTGAACTACAGACTCGTAGAAGGTTTTTTGGCGGTTTCCACTAAGGTGAGTACTCCCTTAATTCGGCCAAATTTTTAATCCAACTTATAGCTAAGCTGCAATCTAACTGGTCATTTTTTTGTCGCCACCTTTAAGATGGGTGTGCATTTAATCTACGACCCATACGTACCAAATGGACCATATATAACTTTATTATCAGCAATAGCTTGAGAAAACTCAGACTGGCTAGGTAAGCTATTGATATGGTCAGGCCACATCTCATTAATATGCTCATCCCATGAAGCAACATCCATTTCATGCAGCGGTTCTAAAATCTCTTCAAGATAAAGCCCATCATTAGCCAGCTTTTCTAAAATATTTTTGACAGCCATATCATAATCAATTCCTTGCGAATAACAACTAACATACGCCCCCTCAACCTCCTTCGGCATTATAGAGTTTTCTAGCCCTTTTACATGACACGACACGATAAAAACTTTTCTCATCCGCTCACCTCTTCTTTTATCTATAAATCATTGGGATCAACAATTCGGACAGTTGACGGATCCATCGCATCCCTTAACCACTGAATTTGTTCCGAATCACGTAACCCAAACTGATCAGAAGCTTTGATATCGACTTGCAAAGGTGACGTTACATTATTGCCTGTAGCTGCTCTATCGTATACTGCTGTCGATCGCAATCTATCTGCTAAAGAAGAATTAACCTCAACAGCCGTGACTGTAGCATTTCCATTTCGATTTACCAGAGCAAATTCCTTCGCCCTTTCTGGTTGTCCAATATTTATGAAAAGTGCTCGTTCACTACCGTCCCTGTTAATAACTTCGGGTATAGTCCCATCACTTGAAATACGAGGAGGATATGGGTTGGTATCCACTCTATAGAGAGTATCCGTACTCGTAGTATCAAAGCGTGTGTATGGCCCCACATAATCAACGCCGTCAGCGTGATTGCCTGGAAGATACGAGAATGGGCCGTCTGCAACTATACTATTATCTACACTCTCATCAGAGCCCTTCGTTACGGCTCTACTCGTGCTAACATTATTTATTGCGGAAGCGGGAAGATCCGATGCCGCATCAACTACATCGTCAGCCCTCCTAACTACTTTCGCCCCTACAGTTAGAACTTTTCCTGCGCCAAATCCAAGGGCCATCTCTGTACCAGTCTCTACAGCCACCCTTGTCAAATCTGCTGTGGGATTAAACTCTTCCGTATGTGTTTCTAGAGAGAGAGTTTTTAATACTTGATCTCCAGCCAAGTAATTGTGATCACCTAGCAGCGCCTCTGCATTATCCTGTAACCCATTTAATGCAGAATCTTGAAGGCCCTGCCCGAAACCACGGACAGTTTCGCAATCGTCACAAACACTACCAACCAGTTCTGTCGCGGCACCAACAGTGTAGATTAAGGCATTGTCTGTAACTTCTTTCGCATTAACTATTACTGAAACAGCGACTTCATTGCTATAAATGAAATCATTTCCGCGATCGAGCAACCCGTATTCAAAGTTGTCTTCATCAGGGTTGCTCTCAACTTCAAACGTCTCCAGTGTTCGCTGAATATTCAAGCCATCTCTTAGGCTAGCATTCCCAGCATCTTCCATCGCTTTCAGTTGTTCGTAATGTGGATCGTTCTCAGAGACACCAGCAGAACAATGAACAGCGGCACATGCTTGCTCGTTGACTTTTTCTAGTAGAGCACTTCGCATTGCGGGCGTTATAAATGGATTATTGTGTATTGCTAATCTTGTCTCATCCAATAGCCCAGCTTCCGCGCCCGTAAAATCGCTATAATTGAGCTCTCCCCGGTCATCGGCCATCCGGAACAGCGTATTATTCGCCGCCAACAACTGCGCATTAGCCGCCGGATCCTGAACCGCTATCGGCGCCGGACGGTTTTCATTAATCTGATCCCTATTAGCAAACGCATTCAAGCGATAGCTCATATCCGCCAGGAAGCCGGTGGTATGGGCATTGATTTCCTCAGCTCCAGCCAGGTGCATGCCTTCGTGGGTCACCGTATTGACCACGCTGTTGATGCTGTCGTCACCAATGCCAACATACATGGCGTCACCACCAATCTCAGCGGCGCCATGCACACCATTACCTTCTTTATTAACCACGCCTTCTACGACCCGAACCCGATCTCCATCTCCACCATTGATTACAGCGTCGATGTCATTGATCGCATCTTGCATCGCCTGTGCATCTTCAATATCCCCGTCACGCATGGCTTCGGTCATGCCTGCAGTTTTGCCTTCGTTATCAGAGGCCAAACGTTTCGAATTAATGGTTGCGTTAAAAGCATCATCCATCTGACCCAAGCCACGACCTTGAAGAAGGTCACCTGCACCACCGACGGTCGCAGCGGTAATAGCCGCTACGTCAGTGAACGCGCCAGTTCCCGCTTTAAGGGTGTTTCCAGCAAACGCCAATTGGTTCCTCAGGATTCTGTCGCGGCCCGCTTCTGTCAGATACTGACCATCCACCATCAAACTGGCATTCAAACCGCCAGTATCGATATCAAGAGTGGTTATCTGTGCATCTGCAACGTCACGATTCAGACCTTCAGGCGCATTGCTGTCATCCAAGGCGACACCACCGACTTGAATGTTTCCACCGCCCAACGTCGCTTGGGTGCTGCCTTCCATTTCATGGCCGGAACGGCTGGCGTTGATTGTGCCACTGCTGGGTTTCCAGCCACCGCTATCGGAACCCTCTCCAGCCTCTGCCGAGTTGTTGCTGAAATTCATCGTCAGACCGAAACCAGTTTGACTGCTGTGACTGCTGTCTTCCAAGCTCGACACATTCAGTTCACCAGTCACCAAGTTCAGGTTGCCATGATCTTCCAGTACGCCTTCTTCGTTGAAGCTGGCGTTTGCAATCATTCCGCCGACTAAGGTGGTGCTATCCGCGGTAACCTGGCTGTTTTCACCATCGGCAATTAAAAGGTGAGATTGGTTACTAACCTGTTTGCCACTACCTTCGCCTTCACCAGTATTGGCACCCAGGCTGCTAAGCGGATTGGTATCACTGAACCCTACATTCACACCCTTACTTGAATTAGTGCTGTTATGAGTATCTTGAAGGCTTTCGATGGTTAAGTTACCGACATCGAGCTGTGCTGTCTGAGCAGAAACTTCAGCACCACGCAGCGTTAGGTTTTCACTGTTACTCGTGAGAGTGCCAACATTAAAGCGGCTATTAACGTATTGGGTGCTGCTGTTTTCACTTTCAGAACTATTCACCCCGACACTGCCACTAGCGCCTCCACCACCTAATTTTACTGTAGCACTGGCTGTAACACTGCTGCTTTCACTCGAACTGGAACTGGAATTAACACCAGCAGTGATAAGAGTATTGGTACTGTTCAGACTGGCGAGACCGGCCGCAATGTTGCTGCCTTCGAAGGTCGCATTTTCACTACTAACACTCAGACTACCCGCGTTAATGGACGAACCTTGCCAGGTATTCTGGGTGCTTTCGCTGTGACTAGAGGAGTTAGTCGTTTCAACATTAAGGTTAGCGTAAAAACCGGTCCCGCCCGTAGTCGCGACACCGGCAACAGACGCGGTGAGAGCGATCTGCGCCTGGACTGCCGCTGCAACTGCGGCAGCGTGGTTCAGCTTGTAATCTTCCAGTGCGGCCTCGTCTAACTCGCCGTTTTTGACCCGTTCTTCTGCTCGCTCAAGTGCCCTGTATGCTTTGCCAACATTCTCTGTGGCAGCAACCAACGCTTCACCGGCTTTGTAGGAGTCTGCGTAAGCATTGCGCGCGCCGACCGTTACTGTCGTTACCTCTGTTTCAGTATCTGTTTCATTGGTCATTGTTGCCTGATGGCCACCAACAACAATGTCCTCTTCCGCCTGCAGTACCGCCTGATTTTCAACATTCAGAGTACTGGCCAGAATATTGATGTCCTCATCGGCCAGCATAATCAGATTGCCAGCGTTTATATTGCTGCCTTTATGAGTCGTCGACGTTTGGGTTTCGGTGACAGTTGTGTCGGTATACTCAAGGCCACCGACGGTTAATTCAGCACTGTCTTTGTCATAAGACATGCCGACACCGGCTATAGTGGTTTCACTTTCAGACGTTTCGGAAACATGTGTTTCTTCTGCCGACAGAACGTTCACGTTGTCAGCGGAAACAATAGCGGTACCTTCTGTCGTAATGTCGCTGGCAACAATATCGACCTGCTCTTCGGCGGCCAAAATCAAGTTGCCACCCGCTTCTAAGGAACTACCCTGTTGCGTGGTCGAGGTATTACGCTCACCGCTTGACTTCGAAAGAGTGACTTCAAAATCGTCGTCAATATAGCTGCCAACGTAAGCCACATAGCCTGCCGCAACCTTAGCAATCCCAGTCCATTCCTCCGTCTCATGCTTCCAGTCTTCATTGGTCAGCGCCAAGGAGTCGACGATCAACTGGTCAGGCGTGCCTTCGCCATTAACGGCGCTGAAACTGCCGTCGTCATTCTGCTCCACTTCCAGGTTGCCGATCATCAGGTTGTTTTCGGCATCCAAATTGGAGGCAGTGATATGAACGGTGTTGTCCGCTTGCAGTTGAATGTTGTTACCACTCAGAGAACTGCTGGCAGCCGTTTGTTCAATGGAGCCTTCGTCTTTGCTTTTTTTCTTGAAGGTGCCTTCGCGCTCTGATGTCTGGCGGTTGTAGCTTTCGTTAACCGCTGCGGTGATTTCGATGTCCGCTGCGGCAATCTGCAAGGTTTCGCTGGCGCTGAGCTCGGAGGCTTGTACGGTGACGGTATCATTGGCCTGAATAACCAGGTTGCCATCACCGGCGCTGAAGCTGGAACCAACGGCGGTGGTGCTGCGAGACTCGGTGCTGTTACTACCGCCACCGCCAAACAGGCCACCGCTCCAACTCGTTTTCTTGGAACTGGAGGAGTAATCGACGCCCGCCAGAATTTCTACGCCGCCTTCTTCGGCCTGAACGGTCAGCCCCTCTCCCGCTTCAACATTGGCTGCTGTTGCAGCGATGTCGTTACCGGCCAGCATGGTGATGTTACCGCCGCCCGTTATTTGGGTACCAACGTCATGGCGTTCTTCATTGGCAATGGTGGTACGGCCGGCTTTGATGTTGTCGCTGGAACTTTCGGTAACCGTGTTTAGGTTCAGGTCGTTTTCGGCATCCAGGTAAACATCACCGGCACTGTCGAGTTGCGCGCCGGTCAGGTTGATGTCGTTACCGGCGGTGGCAATGATTTTTCCGGTGCCATTGGTAACCGACAGACTGGCGTATTGATCAATGACCTGACTGGTACTTTCGCCGACTTGTTGCGTTGTCGAGGTGTTAGAAAACCAGTTAACGTTATTTCGAACAGATTGTTCGTAAACACCACGGCCTTGTGCAGTGGTGGTGGTCACGTTCAGGTCGTTGCCTGCATTCAATGCCAGCAGGTCTTCGGCCTTAACACTGGCGCCGATCACATTGATGTCTTCATCGGCGGAGAGCTGTACTTGCTCACCAGTAATGGCGCCGCCTTCGTGGTTGATGTTATCAGCGTCAACCTTGGCTGTTTCAGTGGCCTGAACAGTACCGGTGTTGGTGAAGTCGCCATCGACATCGATGTTGATGTTGCGACCCGCTAACAGAGCACCACTGGCTTCCAGATCGCCCTCGCGGACGATGGTGTAAACCTTGGGCACCAACGCAGTGGTAACCTGGCCATCAGCCAGTGTGACTTCCTGCTCCACCAACCAAACGATGTCGGTGGTCAAGGCCTCAACTTGAGCGGCTGTTAAGGCGATGCCGGGACGTAATTCTTGCTCTTGTGCAAAGGTAACGCCGGCGGTCATCAGATTTTGGTATTGGGTATTGTCGTCGGTGTTGTCGCCGAGATAACGCTGACCCGTTTGGGCGATAATTTGCTCTTTGATCAGTTGCTGTTCGTAGAAACCATCACCTAAACGAACGGGCGCTTCACCTTCTGAGAAGCCCAAGGCTTGCAACATGAAATCGGAATTGAGCCAGTCACCATAGTTGGCAAAGGCGGGGTCGGTTTGGATCAGGTAGCCCGACGAGGTGTTCGGCATGATTTGGAACAGGCCGCTGGTAGTCAGCTGTGCCAGCGAAGGCGCATCACCCAAGCCTTCCGCTTGAGTTCTGGCATCGACCGACGAGGTTAGATCGACCGTTGCATTTTGTTCTTCGCGAAAAGCAGCTAAATCAACTGTACGGTTAAATGTTTTTTTGTACGTTTTTGTTGGATAACGAGTTCTTCTTTCGCAGTAGATGTCAGCAGGGCCCCAGCACTTCCAATAACGCTCCTTATAGCGATAAATGCCATTATGAGTTGTCGTTACTCCGACTTCTGTCGCTATATTTCTAAGCGTCGTACCTTCAACGTCTAACGTTTCGCCCGCGACTATATGACTGTCGATATTTCGAGCATCAGCACTGGCAATGTTGATGTCACTGCCACTGCGAATTACCCCCTGGGTTTTTGATGTTACTTCAGCACCATAAACATTAACGGTGTAGTCACGGTAATCCGTGCTGTTGATATCGACGTGTTCATGATAAGAGTCGTCAAGGACGATTTTATATTGCAAGTGATCGTCACGGTTCACCAATCGATCGGCATTGAGGAACATATCCCCATAACTCTCAATGGTCGCACTGCGGTTCAGAACGTACTCTGCCGAACCGGTCGCCATATAGTTCTCATCCAGACTGCCACCGATCGACAACTCACCCAAACTCACCAAGGTCGAACCATCGGCGTTGTCGACATTGGTCGCGCCTATATCGAGCCGTTCGCGTGCAGCGATGGTGCCGGTTTGGGTGGTACCGTCGGTGGTTTCAGCGAAGTTATTGAGTTGCTCAGCTTGCAGACCGATATGGTCGCCATAAATGCGACCGCTGCCGATATTGGTCAGCGTACCGGCGTCGATGTAGGTGAGGTCGCCGTCGATCAGGCCACGGTTGGTTAAGGTGTCGGCGACCGTCAGTTCGGTGCGGCCGGCGTTGATGGTGCCGTTGTTGCTAAAGCTGCCGGTGAAGGTGAACGTCAGGTCATTTTCACCCTGGATGTCGCCGGCGTCGTTGTTCAGCGCATCCAGTTGGGCGATCAGGCTGCCAGCGCTGAGTTGGCCGTTGCGGTTGTTCCAGTTTTCAAGCGTCAGGTCGGCGCTGCGGGTGTCGATCAGGCCATCGCTGTTGTTCAGCGAGCTGCCGTCCATGCTCAGACTGTTGAGCTGGAGTTCGCCGGTTTGGTTGTTGATCGATTCGGCGGCGAGGTTCATTAAGCCCGCGCTGGAGATCGTGCCGTCCTGGTTGTTAGCCAGGTTGTTAACCTGGATGCGACCGGCCAGTGGTTTTTCAGCGGACGTCTCATCGGCGCTGTCGACCGGGGCGGCCGGTTCACCGCTGTTGCCATCGGTCGGGGCGTCGATGTCGTCCGGGACGTCCAGGTCAATATCGTCGTCGCTCTCCTGTTCCAGCTGGCCGAGCCAGCCATTGCGGTTGTCGAGTTCGGCCAACTCCAGATCCAGTTCTCGGCTGCCCAGTTGTTGGAGGGTGCCGTTGGCGTTGATCAGGGTGTCGGTTTCAATATCGAAGCGGTTGGTTTGCAGGTTACCGTCGCGGTTGTCGAGCGTCTCGGTGTGGGCAATCAGGGCGTCTTCGGCGGTGATGTCGCCGCTGTTGGTTAAGGTCTCGGCGGTGAGGTCGACATCGCCCTGCTCGGCCTGGATGATGCCGGCGTTCAGCAGTTGGCCGTCTTCGGTGATGACGACGTTGCCACTGGTCGCGGCCAGGGTGCCGTGGTTGTGAATGCCGACGCCGTCTTCGGTGCCGACCAAGAAGATTTTACCGGCGTACATGCCACCCAGGGAGGCGACGTCGATGGACGCGCCCACCGGGGCGTCGGTGTCGTCGTCCAGGGTTAATTGCGAGGCGTCCAGACTGCTGGCATTCACCTTATTGGCGCCGGCGATTACCGACAAATCTTGTGCCCAGATGCCGGCGTTCACATCCACGGCGCGCGCAATCAAACGGGTGTAATCGGTTTGCTGACCGTCCAGGCCATCGCCGTTGATGCCAATGGTGCCACCGGTAACGCGATAGTGATCGAGATGACCGCCGAGCATGACCGGGCGACCGGTGGTCAAAGTGGCACTGGAGGCGTTAATAAAACCGGCGCCATCGACCTGAATACCCGAGGGGTTGGCGATGATCAGCTCGGCACGGCGGCCGGCAATTTCGATGTAGCCTTGCAGGTATGACGGATCGTCGCTGTTGATTTCGTTGAGAATAATACTGGCCGTGCCCTGACTCAGGTTGGCGTTGCCTTCCACCCAACCGGCCAATTCGGTTTGCACCGAATTTTTGCTGTTGTTGAGAATCGCCCCGTCGCCGCCGACGTCGAACTGGCTGTAGACGTTGCGCGATACACCGCCGGCACTGGGCTTGGTGATGTTTACCTGAGTGACGCCGCTGGCGGATTCAGTCACCGTTGCCTGATGCGCATTGCTGGCGTTGCTGTCGGCGGTGATTTGCGTGTCGGCCTGAACCATCGTCAGGCCACCAATCAGCACCACCAGACCTTTGCCCACCGCCCGGGTCAGCAAACCAAATAAGCGTAAGGGTGAGGACTGCAACGGCGGAACCGATGCACCGTTAGCAGCACGATCACCGGAACCGGCCAGCTCACCAGCCACCATCAATTGGCCGCGTACGGCATTAAAAATTACGCGAAAGCAACGCTTATTCATTGGGGAGTTCCCTCTCTATGAACACCAGGACAGTCAGGGTGACGGACCGTGCTCACAGCTTGGGGATAGAGTGAAGGCGGTCACGAAAGAGGGATATAGGGAATTAAAAATAGGGTGTCAACAAAGCGGACAGATGTGCGCCTGTTTTTTGTCAAAATAATAATTTCAACAAGCAAAAACGTTATTTTTTTGACCTTTGATAAGGCTTAAATATTCGAGTGCCAAAAAACCGACACCCCTAAAAAGACTTCGATATCTGAAAGCGATAAATCGTCCCTTCGGTCTCCAAAGATTCAGGAGAAACCAACGGAAAACTGAGGCTGTTTTCATAAGACAGGCCCCATAGCTGGCCTTTCAAACCCAGGCTGCTTCCTGCTAAATACTGGTCTTCAGCGAAGATGGTTCCGGCATCCAGGCCCAACGTCAGTTGGTGACCGTTACCCGGCAGATATGATAAAGCAGGCACAACCCAGGTGAGATCATTACGCCAATAAAAACCGGATTCGCCACTGAACCCACCATTAAATCCTCGCACTGAATAGGCGCTGCCAATGGAGAACTGATCACGGGGTATCAACTGGGTTATATTAGCTTGTGCTTTTATTTGCGAGTCGATACTCCAGTTTTGGTTAAGCCACTGGAAGGGTTGGCGATAGCCGGTATTCATCATGAACCATTGCGGGTTTTCTACGCCATCTCCGCGCGTAACTTCTGGATCTTCTATTGCGCCAAATGCCATTAATCCCAGTTTGTAGGTCAGACCGGAACTAAGCGTCGCCCGCCCAACAAACAACTGATGATTTAAGGCCGCCTCCAGCGAACTGCTGCGCCGGCGCTGCACTTCGATCTCAACATCATTGATGTAGTTGGCCGACTGGCGCGCCTGAACACTCAGATGTCCAGATAACTTATTGCGGTCGTTACGAAAAAGGGTTCGCTCGACTTTCACACTCTGGTTGGCGTTGGTACCGCCGTATTTATAGTCTTCGATCACGCCTTCAACCATCTGGAAGTTTTCGCTGATCCCGCCGTTGAAGCTCAATAACCAATAGCCGTAGGGGATGGAATAGTGACCGTTCACGCCTTGCGATCCATGATCATCAACATCGAATACAATCGACTGGGTATAACTTAAATAAAATAAGTCGTTAAACGCCCAGTAAGGATCGTAATTAATGGTGACACCGGCCTGATAAATACCGCTCGACTCACTGCCGCTGTTATCCAAGGTTTCAGTCACTCGCAAGGGGTCACCCTGACTCCATTGAATCACCAGATCGCTGTAGCCCGGCTCTTCGCCCGGTTCGATGTCGATATTCACATCCACCGACGGCACACGCTTAAAGTTTTCCAGCGCCTGTTCAATATGACGCAGATTTAACAAGTCTCCGCGGCGCATAGGCAGTGCATTCCAATAGGTAGCGCGCCTCGGTACACCTTCAACAAAACGAATGTCTTCGACATAACCCGGCAATAACGTCAGGCTTAACACACCGGAATTCATATCCTGAGCTTCGGCTACCACGCGGCTGGTTACAAAGCCCGCACCGATAACGGCATTCTGGGCTTCAGTCATCATGCGGTTTATACCTTCAGCACCGATGCAGTTGTCCGGTGGCAACCCTTCATTGAGATTTTTTTCCAACCACTGAAAGCGGTCATACTCATCCGACACCAGTCGAACTTCAGTGATTGGGAAACACGGACCAGCTTCCTCTTCAGGCTCTTCGGCTAAAGGAATTTGTGGTGTGTCGAGAAAAATATCGGGTTCGTTCAGGAAGCGCTCATTCAGTTCGTCCTGCCAACCCTCAAAGCGCCTGAACTGCTCCAGTGATTCTTGCTCACTGCGATCCAGCGTTTCCTGGCTGGGGGCTTGAGCTGACCATGCGCATACCGGCGCAATAAACAGAACGAACAACGCACTTCGAATGGATGGACGACTATCGCTGCGAACAGATTGATTGGAAAGACAACACAACAAACCCTTAGCTCCTTTACCCCAAGTTCATTCAGTTTGGCACAGGGGTCGGGCTGGATACTAAAGGTAGCTTTCAATAATGACCATCTTTAGGAAAGCAATGAGCGGAGAATTAAGCCGTTAAAACTAGGATTTCAATTATTCGAGCAAGCCATAAAACAAAAAACCCGGCTGATGCCGGGTTTAATTGAAAAGCTCAAACAACCTTACAGCTTCTCAGAGTTGGTACCCAGGTACTCAGCAACGCCGTCCGGGGTGTTAACCATGCCGGCATCGCCTTTCTGCCAGCCTGCCGGGCAGACGTGACCGTTTTCTTCGAAGAACTGCAGCGCTTCAACCACGCGGACCAGTTCGTCGATGTTGCGGCCGATCGGTTCGTCGTTCATGTGCTGAGCCCGAACCACGCCTTGCTTGTCGATGACGAAAGACGCACGGAAAGCGACGCCAGGCGGGTAGTAGCTGTCACCACCGATAGACTCAACGCCGAAGGCTTTGGTGATGTCATGGTTCATGTCGCCAACCATGGTGTACTTCACTTTGCCGATGCCGCCTTCGTTGATCGGGGTGTTGCGCCAGGCGTTGTGGGTGAAGTGAGAGTCAACAGAAACAGAGATGACTTCAACGCCCAGTTCTTTCAGTTTTTCAACGCGGTGGTCCAGAGCGATCAGCTCGGACGGGCATACGAAGGTGAAGTCCAGCGGATAGAAAAACACCAGGGCGTATTTGCCCTTGATGGTTTCAGCGAAGTTAAAGTCGTCAACGATCTGGCCGTCGCCCAGTACGGCGGGGGCTACAAATTCGGGGGCTTTACGTCCAAGCAATACGCTCATACGAGACTCCTGTCGGATCCAATTATGGTGTGTTTAGGGTCAAAAAATCGGGGCATCGCCGATGCATTGATGCAGCCTAAGAATACGGTCTTTGTGATGACAACTCATGACATGGACCTCTATAAAGGTTATAGCAAATAGCTATCACCATCTTCGACTCTGTCAATCAATCACCGGCTTACTGCGCCCTACAGAATGGGGGCTTGGACCGGCGCCTTCAAGCACCGATCCACTTTGCAAGGTTCAAACTGACTTCAGCACCACCATCGGCGGCGCCTTGATGACTCTGCGAGTGGAAACCACGCCGATGGCACCAATCACCACAGCGCCGATGAACGGGCCCGTGATCCAAAGCAAAGTGTGCGGTGTCCACTCCAGATTGAGCATCTCCACCTGGAAATAGGCCAGCGCGGCTTCGGCACCCAAGGCGCCAAGTAACCCCGCGAGCGCACCCAGGGCTGAAAATTCAATCCATAAACCACCACGAACCAGCGCTGCTTTCGCGCCCAGCGTTCGCAAGATAGCGCTTTCCATCAGCCGCACATCGAGCGTCGCCTGGACGCTGGCGAGCAGCACGATAAAGCCGGCCACCAGCACCAGCGCCAGAATGAACTCAACGGCAACGGTGACCTGGCCGACGATGGATTGGATCTGGCTGATGATGGCGTCTACTTCAATCAACGTGACTGTCGGGTATTGCCGCATTAACTCGGCCAGTATGGGTTTCTGCTCCGGCGACAGATAGAAGCTGGTCAGGTAAGCCGCGCCAGAGCCCTCAAGTATTGGACCACTGAAAATGATGTAGAAATTCGGTGCCATTGAATCCCATTGCACCGAGCGAATGCTGGCCACTTCGGCGGTAACCGCTTGACCACCGATATCGAAACTCAGCTCATCACCGATGTTAATATCGAGATCTTCGGCAAATTCTTCCTCCACCGAGACGCGCGATAATTCGGCATCGCCATCCTGCCACCAGTCGCCGGCAACGATTTCGTTATCGTCGGCCAGGGTGTCACTCCAGGTCAGGTTCAGTTCGCGACGGAAGTCATCGCCTTCGGGCTGAAGACGCTCCAGACGAGCCTCCATGGACTCGCCTTCTACCTCGGTCAAACGACCGCGAATCATTGGGTAGAAAGGTTCGCGCTCTACATCGGCGCCATCGAGCACGGCTTCAAAGCCGGGTCGCTCATCTTCGAATAAATTAAAGGCGAAATGATTGGGCGCGCCTTCGGGCAGTTGGTTTTGCCATTCGCCAATAAGCGACGAGCGCAACAGCGTCAGCACAAACAACAACATCAAGGCGATGGCGAACACCATGATTTGAAAAGCATTTTGCCGACTGTGACGCTGCAAGCTGGCCAGGCCCAAACGCCAGGTCGTGCCCAGACGACTGCCATAACGACGCACCACGGCGATCAGCAAAACCGCCAAGACCGAGACGCCGAGAACAGTCACCAAACCACCGCCAAGCAAGGCCGCCGTCAACCACAGATCACCGCTGTACAACCAGACCAGCGCCACCACAGCGGCCGCACCTAAGGCCAGCGTTAAACGGCGGCCGAGCGTGCCGCCTTCGAGTTCCGATCGCAGCACCCGCGCCGGTGGCGTATGGCGTAATACCCAGACCGGCGGAAAGGCAAAAGCGAGCAAACAAATCAGACCGGTTACAAAGCCGATCAACAATGGCCGAATGCCCGCGGGTTCCAATTCACGTGGCAGCAGATCACCCGCCAGTTCGAGAAAGCCCCAGTGCAAAAACCAACCCAAAGCCAAACCAGCAAAGACCACCAGCACACCCAGCACCAGCAAATTACCGGCGTAAAGCCAGGCGATACGACGCGGCGTCAGCCCCAGAGTTTTCAGCAAGGCCACGTGACCTAATTGACGGTCGGCGTAACGTCGCGATGCCAGCGCCAAGGCAACGCCCGCCAACATCACACCCAGTGAGCCGGCGAGCATCAGAAAACTTTCCGCGCGTTCCAAAGCGGAGGTGATGCCGTCGTTGGCGTCGCTGGGGTCCACCCAGCGATATTGGTAGTCAGAGTTGTCGCCAAAGTTCTGTTCGAACTGATTGCGGAAACCGGCAACATCACCACCAAGCAATAACCGATAACGCACTCGACTACCCAGCTGCACCGCACCTGTGGCGTCAATGTCGGCAACGTTAATCAGCACCCGAGGACCGACGCCAAAGAAGGAGCCGGCACTATCGGGTTCGCTGATTAAAGCGGCGGTGACGGTCAGCTCTGTATTGCCTAAACCAATAGTATCGCCGATGTTGATACCGAGCGCCGGAAACAAACGCGAGGTTAGCCAGGCCTCACCCGGTGCCGGACCGGAGGTAATCGCTTGACCCACACCGAAAGGAGTGTCCGCCAACACCACCTCACCTTTAAGCGGATAGGCACTGGATACCGCCTTGACCGAACTCAATTGCAGGTTGCCATCGGCACCGAACGCCATGGCCTGGAAGGTCACCATATCGGCGGTTTGCAGACCGGCAGCCTGAGCTTGTTCGCGTACGGCGTCATCGATGGTCTGGCGTGAACCGCCGCGTATCTGCGCATCGGCGGCGAGCAAACTGCCGGTTTCATCGAGGATGGAATTGCGGATGCGATCGGTGAATAAACCGATGCTGGTAACTGTGGTCACGGCCACTAATAAGGCCGCGATCAGCACGTTTAATTCGCCGCCGCGCCAATCACGCCACAGCAGTTTTAACGATAAATTCACGCTGGCTGCTCCTCACTGAAAAGCTCAGCCAGTTCGCCGGCTTTCATTTCCAGTTGTCGCGAGCAACGTGCGGCGAGTTTGGGATCGTGGGTGACCAGCACCAGAGTGGTATCGCTGGCGCGGTTTAAGTCAAACAACAGATCGGCGATGGTCTCACCAGTGCGGGTATCGAGGTTGCCGGTGGGTTCGTCGGCAAACAGAATCGGCGCTTCGCTGGCGAAGGCTCGGGCGACGGCTACACGCTGTTGTTCGCCGCCGGATAACTGCAAAGGATAGTGGGTTTCACGACCATCGAGACCGACGCGCTGCAACCAGTCACGCGCGCGCGTCTCGGCATCGCGAACGCCTTTTACTTCCAATGGCAACATGACGTTTTCCAACGCCGTCAGCGATGGCAGCAACTGAAAGTTCTGGAACACAAAACCGACCAACTCGCCACGTAATAAAGCGCGCTGTTCTTCATCCAGAGCGGTGATCTCGCGACCGCCCAACCAGACTTCACCACTGGACGGCCGATCAAGGCCAGCCAGCATGCCCAGCAGTGTCGATTTACCGGAGCCGGACGCGCCGACAATGGCCACCGATTCACCGCGTTCGATGCGCATATCGATGCCTTTAAGGATGACTAAGCGCCCTTCCCGGCTGGGCACTTCCTGTTTAAGCTGCCGGGTCTCGATCATCGCCTTGGATTCCGTTGTCATGAGCGTTACTTCTCTACAGAGCAAATGGATTGTCAGCGGCCTCGTGGCCACTGTTCTGATTCTTGCCACCTTTTTGTCAGCCCCGGCCCGTGCCGCCACCCTTTTGGTGATGGGCGACAGCCTAAGCGCCGGCTATGGCATTGACCCGGAAGATGGCTGGGTCAGCTTGCTGGCGCAGCGACTCGACCAACAGGACGCTTCGCACCAAGTCATTAATGCCAGTATCAGCGGCGAAACCTCGCGCGGCGGGCTCGATCGTCTGCCTGCCTTGCTGGAACAACATCAACCGGATCTGGTGCTGCTCGAACTCGGCGCCAACGACGGCCTGCGCGGCTATCCGGTACCGCGCATCACCACCAACCTCAGCCGCATGATTGAACTGAGCGAGCGCGCCGGCGCCGAGGTCATTTTGCTGGGCATTCAATTGCCGCCTAATTTTGGCAACCGTTACACCGAGCCGTTTTTTCAGCAGTACGCCGATCTGGCCGAGCAATTCGACTTACGCTATCTGCCTTTCCTGCTCGAAGGCGTGGCGCTGACCGATGCCCTTATGCAGGACGATGGTCTGCATCCGACCGCCGCCGCCCAGCCTCAGGTGCTGGACAATGTATGGCCGCTGGTCGCCGCCGCCCTGAGCGAGAGGTCATCTTGACAGAAAGATTACAACGCACCGAAGGCCGGTTATGACCGAGTTCGAACGCATGCGCGAGGGCTTGCCCTTCGATGCCAAAGACGCCGATTTACGCCAGCGCCGCGAAACCGCCCGCCTGGCCTGCGCGCGTTTTAACGCCCATCCCAGCAAGGGCAATCTGCGTCATATCACGCGGCTTTTTGCAGTACATGACCAGGCCGTCATCGAGCCCGGCTTCCAGTGTGATTATGGCAGCCAGATTCACCTCGGTCGGAACGTCTACATTAATTTCCAGTGCATTCTGCTCGACGCCGCCGACATCCATATTGGTGACGACGTTCTGCTCGGCCCGGGCGTTCATCTCTACACCATCGACCACCCCAGAGACGCCATCGCCCGCGCTGCCGGCGAATGCTTCGCTAAGCCAATACGTATCGGTAATCGAGTTTGGATTGGAGGCGGTGCTAAGGTTTTGCCCGGCATCCGCATTGGCGATGACGCCATCATCGCCGCCAACACAGTGGTGCGGCGCGATGTAGCGGCCGGGGAGCGTTTTTTTGGCTAAGTAATAAAGCTAGGGAATTACAGCGACTGATCGCGCCATTGGAAAGGGACCGGCCAGAGTTTCTGGCGGTCTTTGGGATAGGCCGCCCACAGCTCAGCGTAACTTTGCTCACTGCCGGGCATGCGGGTGTCAGGCAGAATATCCGCCATGGGTTTGAGCACGAAGGCATTCTCGGCGGTCTCGGCACGCGGCAATTCAACGCCATCCAACTCGCCGACCACATCGCCGTAAGTCAGCACATCGATATCCAGGGTTCGCGGACTGAATTTGGGGCCGCTGCGATTACGACCGTGATCGTCTTCGATGCGTTTGAGCAAACGCACTATCTCAGCCAGCGGCTGAGCGGTGCGAATCAGCACCACCGAATTCAAAAACGGACTGCCATCGAAACCGACCGATTCACTTTCATAGACCGGCGAACAGAGCAGCTCACCAAAGGCGTCAGTCAGCGCATCCAGAGCGCCGCTGATATGACGGTAACGATCAATATTGCTGCCCAGACTCAAGGCAACATCAAGGACGGCAGCATTAGTCTCGGTTCTTTCCATCAAGGGAAGGTTCGCCTTATGCGGATGCCGACAGCCTGGCAATCGGCCACGGCGCCAGCTTTATTAATGCGTAATTCGATGTCAGTAATGCCAGCAAAACGATGAATTTCCTGGCACAGCCGTTCGCCGAAGGTTTCGATCAGCTCGAAGCTTTGCTCGGCCGCCCAACTGCGAATATGGCGCGACAGAGCGTCGTAATCGAGCGCCTTGCTGATATCGTCATTCACGGCGGCTGGCGCGCAATCGTAGGCCAGCGATAAATCGAGCCAGAGGTTTTGGCGGATCTCACGTTCCCAGTCGTAGACGCCGATCAGCGTTTCAACTTTTAAGCCTTCGAGAAAGACGCGATCGGTCATAACGACTCCGCAGCGATAGGTTCCAGGCTGTCTAACGGCCAGCGCGCTTTAATGTCGATCGACAAATCCGAGTGCTGACCGGCCAATAAGCGCTGCGCACCGGCGTAGGCGATCATAGCGCCGTTATCGGTGCAGAATTCCAAACGCGGATAAAACAGCTTGCAGCGCTGATCATCGGCCATGGCCTGCAATTTCTCGCGCAACCGCCGGTTAGCGCTGACGCCACCGGCAATCACCAGAGCGCGATGCCCGGTGGCTTTTAACGCACGTCGACATTTAATCACCAGCGTATCGACCACCGCCTCCTGAAAGCCACAGGCGATATCGGCCATGACGCTTTCAGGCACGCTTTCGTCGACGGCATGTTCGGCCACGGTTAAGCGCACCGCAGTTTTCAAACCAGAGAAGCTGAAATCCATGCCCGGCCGGTCGACCATGGGACGGGGAAACTCGAAGACGCCGGGCGTACCGGTGTCGGCCAGTTTCGACAGCAGCGGCCCACCAGGATAGGGCAAGCCCATCATCTTGGCGGTCTTGTCGAAGGCTTCACCGGCAGCATCGTCCAGGCTTTCGCCGAGCAGTTGGTATTCACCCACAGCGCGCACATCGACCAACTGGGTATGGCCGCCACTGACCAGCAGAGCGACAAAGGGAAAGCGCGGCGGATTCTCTTCCAGCATCGGCGCCAGCAAATGACCTTCCATATGGTGCACACCCAGCGCCGGCACTTCCCAGGTCCAGGCCAGCGAACGCGCCAAAGAAGCGCCCACCATTAAGGCACCTACCAAGCCAGGTCCGGCGGTATAGGCGACGGCATCGACCTCGCCAAAGGGCAGATCGGCCTCTTTGAACGCCTGTCGAATCAGCGGCACCAACTTGCGAATATGGTCGCGCGAGGCCAGCTCCGGCACCACGCCGCCGAACTCGGCATGCATGGCCACCTGGCTGAACAGCGCATGAGACAAGAGTCCGCTGTCCGTATCGTAGAGGGCAACACCGGTTTCATCGCAGGAGGTTTCGATACCAAGAACGCGCATCCGGGCTCCACAGTCAGTCACTTAGGGATCATCGTTTAGGGTCTTAGTTCCGGTCGGAACAGCGCTGCGCAGTGTAATGAAGCACCACCGATAAAGGAACCCAGGCTTTACACCCGGCAGAGGGCGACGTAAAATTGCGCGCCTCAAATTCAGGGGGTTGCGAAACGCCCGTATTTCCTGAGTTGAGGCCAAACCCACAAACAAAGGTTGATTGAATGCCAAGCGTAAAAGTCAGAGAAAACGAGCCATTCGACGTCGCATTGCGTCGTTTCAAGCGTTCTTGCGAAAAAGCCGGTGTGCTGTCTGAAGTTCGTCGTCGCGAACACTATGAGAAGCCCACTTGGGTTCGTCAGCGCAAAGCCGCTGCCGCCGTTAAGCGTCACGCCAAGAAGTTGCAGCGTGAACAGAAGCGCCTGGTCCGTCTCTACTGATCAATACCTTTTAAAAGCCGGTTTCGAGTGGGTTAACCGACGATGTCTGAGCTCAAGCATACGATCACGGAAGCAATGAAAGACGCCATGCGTGCCAAAGAAAAGGCACGCCTGGGCACCATTCGCCTGATCCTTGCTGAGCTCAAACGCATCGAGGTTGACGAACGAATCGAGCTGGACGATGCCCGAGTTCTGGCCGTCCTGGACAAGATGAATAAGCAGCGTCGCGATTCCATCCAGCAGTTTGAAGCTGCGAATCGAGACGATCTGGCCGCAGTTGAGCGGGAAGAAATGGAGGTGATTGCCACTTTTCTGCCTGCGGCACTTAGCGAAGACGAAATCAACGCCCTGGTCGATCAGGCCATCAGCCAGACTGGCGCCAGCGGCATGCAGGATATGGGTAAGGTCATGGGTGTGTTGAAACCCCAGTTGCAAGGCCGAGCCGACATGGGCGCGGTCAGCAAGACCATCAAAGCCCGCCTGGGTTGAGTATCAACCCGATCGTAAATAGTTGAGCATCAACCCGATCGTTAAAGGGTTGAGTGATCAACCGAACTATCAGAACTTCCAACGTTATCTATTTTCTCCGCTCTACCAACTACCACGGCTTGCGTTATGCTTGCCCCTTAGTTGCCTGGCGGACGCGCCTGACTGGTGCGCACAGCTTTCGTCGGACGTCGTGAATACATCCCTGTAGACTCGAGCTCAGCATCCATGCTGAGCACGCCGCCGAAATCTGCACCCACCACCCAGCCGCTTCGTTCAGTGGTGATTTGAACCATCGAACTGATTGCTCACGCTTTTTGAGGAACGCATGGCCGGCCTGATCCCCAACGACTTTATTGACGATCTGCTCGAACGCACCGACATCGTCGAAGTCATCGGTCAGCGCGTGCCGCTCAAGCGTAAAGGCAAAGATCACTGGGCCTGCTGCCCGTTTCACAACGAAAAATCACCGTCCTTTTCGGTCAACCCGGCCAAGCAGTTCTATTACTGTTTCGGCTGTGGCGCTTCCGGCACCGCCTTACGCTTTTTGCAGGAATACGAACGCCTGCCGTTTCCCGAAGCGGTGGAAGAACTGGCGCGTCTGGCGGGCGTCGATGTGCCACGCGAAGAGCAATCGCCGCAACAACGCGAGCGGCAAAAACGTCAGCGCAGTCTCTACGATTTAATGAGCAGCTGTGGCGACTATTTTGCTCACCAGCTGTATCACCACCCCAAAGCCGGTGAAGTACAGCAATACGTGCTCAATCGCGGCCTCAGCGAAGAGGTGGTGCAGCGCTACCAGATCGGTTTCGCGCCCGCCGGTTGGCAGAACCTGATTCAGCATTTCGGCGACAACGACGAAAACCGCAGCCAGTTACTGGCCACCGGCATGACCATTCGCAACGACGCCGGCCGCGAATACGACCGCTTCCGCGAGCGGCTGATGTTTCCGATTCGGGATCTGCGTGGCCGCACCATCGCCTTTGGCGGCCGGGTACTCTCGCCCGATGGCAAACCCAAATATCTGAACAGTCCGGAAACGCCGATTTTCCACAAAGGCCAGGAACTCTACGGCCTGTATGAAGCGCGTCAGGCGCTGCGCAATTTCGACAACATCATCATCGTCGAGGGCTATATGGACGTGGTGGCGCTGGCGCAGTTCGGCGTCAAAAATGCCGTCGCAACACTGGGCACCGCCACCAGCCAGACGCACGTCTCAAGGCTGTTCAAACTGACGCCGGAAATCGTCTTTTGCTTCGATGGCGATGCCGCCGGTCGCCGCGCCGCCCTGCGCGCTCTGGAGAACACCCTGCCGGAAATTCGTGACGGCCAGCAGGCGCGCTTTTTATTCCTGCCCGACGGCGAAGACCCGGACAGCCTGGTGCGCAAGGAAGGTTACGACGGCTTTATGCACCGCGCCCGCCAGGCGCAGAGCCTGCCGGATTTTCTGTTTCAACATCTGCAGTCTCAGGCCGATACCTCTAGCCTGGATGGCAAAGCGCGCTTGGCAAGTATCGCCCGTGGCTGGATCGATCAGGTGCCCGAAGGCGTGCTGCATCAATTGCTGCTGCAACAGTTATCAAACCTGGTCGGTTTACCGGTCGAACAGATACTGCGCAGCTACAAGCCGATCAAACCGGCCACGGCTGAACCCGAGCCAATGCCGGCCTATGATCAACCGCCGCCGGACGACTATGGGCCTTATGACGAGGCGCCGCCCTATCGCGACGCAGGCGCTAACAGCCAGGCCCTGAGAAGTGGCATGGGCGTGCGCTTTTCGCTGGTGCATCGCTGTCTGGCCTGGCTCATTCGCCATCCGGAAATGGCCCACGAACTGGACCTGGCGGCGCTGGAAACACTGCCGGAGCAGGAAGGCAAAAGCCTGCTGACGCAAGTGGTCGGGCTTTTGCAGGAAGCGCCCGGCAACGATCTGTACCATGCCTTTGACTATCTTTGTCAGCATGGTTTACGCGAAACTCTGGCGCCCATCGCGGCCTCGGATTATCTGTGGCTGGAGCATCGCGTACTGGAAGGTGAGACCACCGATGCCACCGAGCTTGCCAGGACAGAACTTGAAAAACTGCTGGTCGCCCTTAAAAAGAGGGCTCCCCACGCGGAGTATGAGGCGCTGAAACAGCGCATCAACAACCTGGATCCTTCACTGACGAAGGCTGAGAAGCAGCGCTTCCTAGAGCTGCAAAAGCAACGCAAGCTGTGATGGGCAGTTTAGACCGACCGATACTGACTTCGGCCAGGGCGGACTGACTGACTTCATCACCGAAACGCCTTGGCTGCTACCGGGCCAAGCTGTTTTCGACCCTGAGAAAGTGTTGGTCAAAAATTGGCTAACACCCTGAATTACGGTAAAATGTAGGGCTGTTTTGCGCCCGCCTGATCCACTACTGAACTGACAGGGTTTCTATGGCTGAAAAATCTCAGCAACAGTCACGCCTCAAAGAACTTATCGCCCGCGGTAAGGAACAGGGCTACCTGACCTACGCGGAAGTCAACGACCACCTGCCGGAGGAAATCAACTCCCCGGATCAGGTAGAAGACATCATTGCCATGATCAATGACATCGGCATCAGCGTGTTCGAATCGGCGCCCGACGCCGAACAACTGCTGATGAACGATGAAAGCAGTACTGACGACGATGACGCCACCGAAGAAGCCGCCGCCGCTCTGGCTGCGGTGGAAACCGACACCGGCCGCACCACCGACCCGGTGCGCATGTATATGCGCGAAATGGGCACCGTCGAGCTGCTGACCCGCGAAGGCGAGATCGTGATCGCCAAGCGCATCGAAGAAGGCACCCGTGAAGTCATGCAGGCCATGGCTTTTTATCCGGGTGTTATCGAAGACATTCTGCAGACTTACGAAAACAGCCAGACTGAAGAAGGCGGCCGCCTGTCCGACTTCCTCACCTCCTTCCAGGACCCGGATGATTCTGACCCGGAACCGGCCGCCGACTCACCGGACGCCATCGCCCCGCCTGACATCAAAGATGACAGCCGCGACGATGACAGCGATGACGACGACGATTCCGACAGCGATGACGACGACAACGAAGGCGGTCCGGATCCGGAACTGGCGCGCGAGCGTTTCACCCTGCTGGCCGAACAGCTCAAAGACGCCACCAAGGCGATCGATAAGCACGGTCGTTACAGCCAGGAAGCCAACGACGCCTTGAGCGCCATGGGCATGACCTTCTCCTGCTTCAAACTGGCGCCGCGTCAGTTCGATGAATCGCTGGATAAGATCAAAGACATCGTCGACACCATTCGTGTTCAGGAACGTAAGCTGCTGCAAATCTGTGTGCGTCAGTTGAAGATGCCGCGCAAAGAGTTTGTGAACACCTTCGTGGGTAACGAAACCGACGAACAGTGGCTCAACAACCTGCTCGAAGACAGCCGTTTCGCCGAAGAAGCCTTCAAGTACGAAGTCGAACTGCGTCGTGCCCAGCGCAAACTGCGCAATGTGCAGAAGCAGAGCGGCATCACCCTGGCGGAAATCAAGGACATCCACCGGCGCATTTCCATTGGCGAAGCGCGTGCGCGTCGCGCCAAGAAAGAAATGGTGGAAGCCAACCTGCGTCTGGTGATCTCCATCGCCAAGAAGTACACCAACCGCGGTTTGCAGTTCCTCGACCTGATTCAGGAAGGCAACATCGGCTTGATGAAAGCCGTCGACAAGTTCGAATACCGTCGCGGCTACAAGTTCTCGACCTACGCCACCTGGTGGATTCGTCAGGCCATCACCCGCTCCATTGCGGACCAGGCGCGCACCATTCGTATTCCGGTGCACATGATCGAGACCATCAACAAGCTGAACCGTATTTCCCGCCAGATGTTGCAGGAAATGGGTCGCGAGCCGACGCCGGAAGAACTGGCTGAACGCATGGAAATGCCGGAAGACAAGATCCGCAAGGTGCTGAAAATTTCCAAGGAACCGATCTCCCTGGAAACGCCGATCGGCGACGATGAAGACAGCTCTCTGGGCGACTTTATCGAAGACAACACCATGGAAATGCCGATCGATTCGGCCACCGTCACCGGCCTGCGCGAAGCCACGCGTGAAGTGCTGTCCGGCCTGACCGCGCGCGAAGCCAAGGTGCTGCGCATGCGTTTCGGCATCGACATGAATACCGACCACACCCTCGAGGAAGTCGGTAAGCAGTTCGATGTGACCCGTGAACGGATTCGTCAGATCGAAGCCAAGGCACTGCGCAAGTTGCGTCACCCGACGCGCAGCGACCACCTGCGTTCCTTCCTCGACGAGTAAGCGAACGCTTAGGTATAGAAAAACCGGCCTCAGGGCCGGTTTTTTTGTGGGCCATCGCCAAGCTCGGGTACTATCGACCTCGGTTCACAGAAACCGACCTCACACAAAAACAACCTCGCACAATAACAATAGAGGAACGCACGATGAAAACCCTACTCCCTGCTTTGGGCGCGACCCTGCTGCTGGGCTGGTCCGCGGCCCAGGCTGAAGACCTGTCCATTGCCACCGGCGGTACCGGCGGTACTTACTACCCACTCGGCGGCGGTCTGGCCGAATTGATCAGCGAACATCTGGATGGCGCCACCGCTGTGGCGGAAGTCACCGGTGCCTCGGTGGAAAACATGGGGCTGATCCATCGCGAAGATTCTGACCTCGCCATCGCTCTGGCCGACACTGTGCTGCAAGCCTACGAAGGCGGTGAGCGCTTCTCCGGCCGCAAACTGGATGTCGCCGCCCTGGCGTCGCTCTATCCCAATGCGGTGCAAATCGTCACGCTCGCCGATTCAGGCATCAACTCACTGGCCGACCTGGCCGGTAAGCGCGTCTCTGTCGGCGCTCCTGGCAGTGGTACCGAAGTCAACGCCCAGGCGATTCTGGAAAGCAACGGCATCAGCTACGACGACTTCACGGTGCAACGCCTGAACTTCAACGAAACCGCCGATGCGCTGCGTGATGGCGATATCGACGCCGGTTTCTGGAGCGTTGGCCCGCCCACCAGTTCCATCCTCAGTCTGGCCAGTGCGCGCGATATTCGCCTGCTGCCGTTGAGCGATGCGGAAATCCGCAATGCGGTTGCCGTTGAGCCGGTGTTCGCGCCCTATCAATTGCGCGCGGGCCTGTACGAAGGCATGGACAGCGCCGTACAGACCGTAGGCATTCCCAACGTCCTGGTGGTGAACACCGCCATGTCCGATGACCTGGCCTATGAAATCACCAAGCTGCTGTTCGAACGCGTCGAGGAACTGCGCGCCATTCATCCGGCCGCTGACGACACCACGGTCGACTTTGCGCTGACTTCTACACCGATCCCGATGCATCCGGGTGCGCTGCGTTACTACGAGGAAATCGGCGCTGATATTCCGGCCCGGCTGCGCCGCTGAGGTGAGTCGGCCACGCTTGTCGCGCTCGGCCTGGATCGTTCTGGGCGCGGTGCTGTTGCTGGCCAAGGCGCCAGCGGCAGCGCCGGAATCGGCTGGAACGCTGGTGGTTCAGGCAGCCGACGGCGCACCGCTGGCCAGCCTGGCGTTACCGGCCGACGGACGCTGGTGTCTGCTGTGGCATCACTCGGTACAGGGCTTTCAAGTCGAAGACTGTTACCGAGTGGCCGATGGCCAGATGCTGCTGAGCAGCACGCACACCCCGGACTTCGCCGCTGGCCTGGGCCATACGCCGGGGCGCGGCCGTTTGCTGTCTGACACCGAGCACGGCTATCGCATTGTCGATATTGATGCGCCGGTGCCAGCCAATCGTTTTTTGTTGCGCGTCGGCAGTATGCGCGTCGATCATCGCATTGCGGTGGGTAAGCGGCGTCTCAGCCTCAGCCAATTGGCGGCGGGCGAACGCGTCGAAATTCGGCTGATCCCATCGACTGACGGACCTTCATCGTTATGAGTCACTATTCCGCCCTTCCTATCAAAACCAGTGGCAGTTGGCAGCCAGAGGCGCTGCCGGGCAACCGCTTCAGCCTGGCGCTGATTACCATCCTGGGCATCGGTTTATCGCTGTTTCATCTGTACGGCGCCGGCATTCAACCGCTGGGTCTGTTCTATCAACGCGGCATTCATTTGGGTTTGATGTTAATGCTGTGTTTTGTGTTGTTTGGCCCACGTCCGGGCCAGACACGTGGCCCGCTGGCGATCGCGCTCGATACGGTGCTGGTTGCAGCCGCTGCGCTGTCGGGCTTTTATCTGGTGTATTTTCTCGATGACATCGTGGGTCGCGCCGGGTTTTGGTCGAGCACCGATATCATTGTCGCCTGTGTTTGCATCGTCACCGTGCTCGAAGCCAGCCGCCGCGCCGTCGGCACCGGCCTGACCATTATCGGTGCGGTGGCTATCGTTTACGCCCTGGCCGGTTCACGCGGCGCCCTGCCTTGGCTGGGTGAATGGCTGCCGGGATTGTTGAGTCACCGGGGCTATTCGCTGGATCGTCTGGCGGCTCAGCTTTATTTGGGTCAGGAAGGCATTTTCGGATTGCCTTTGGGCGTCGCCGCTACCTTCGTCTTTATCTTCGTGCTGTTCGGCGCGCTGCTGGAAGTGACCGGCGCGGGCAAGTTCTTTATCGACCTGGCATTTTCCGCCACCGGTCGTCAGCGCGGTGGCCCGGCCAAGGCAGCGGTGTTGGCGTCGGCCAGCATGGGCTCGATTTCCGGCAGCGCCATTGCCAATGTGGTCACCACCGGTGCCTTCACCATTCCGTTGATGAAGAAACTCGGTTATCGCCCGGCTCAGGCCGGTGGCATTGAGGCCGCGGCCAGTACCGGCGGGCAGATCATGCCGCCGCTGATGGGCGCTGGTGCCTTTTTGATTGCCGAGTACACCCGCCTGCCCTATCTGGACATCGTTAAGGTCAGCATCTTTCCGGCGTTGCTCTATTTCGCCACCGTCTATCTGTTTGTGCACATCATCGCCGTTAAGCAGGGCATGAAAGGTTTGCCGGGTTCAGAACTGCCGCAGGTGCGTCAGGTGCTCGCCAGCGGTTGGTATTTTCTGGCACCGCTGCTGTTGCTGGTCTATCTGCTGGTGCTGGGCATTTCGCCGATGCGGGTGGGTTTCTACGCCATCGTCGGTTTGATTGGTGTGGCCGGGCTGAACGGGCTTTGGCTGGCGTTTCAACAAGGTCGCCGCGAGGGTCGTTTACGCCAATGCCTGACTCAAGCGCTGCGCGATGGTTCGATTAAGCTGTTGCAGGCACTGGAACTGGGCGCGCGCAATGCGCTGGCGGTGTCCATCGCCTGTGCGGTAGCAGGCATCATCGTCGGTGTGGTCGGCTTAACCGGTCTGGGACTGAAGTTTTCCTCGATGATGATCGCCTTCTCCGGCGGCCATCTGCTGTTGGCCTTGCTGTTGGTGGTCATTGCCAGCCTGATTCTCGGCCTGGGTCTGCCGGTGACCGCCAGCTACATCGTGCTGATCGTCTTGGTCGGCCCGGCGCTGACCAACGAATTCGGGTTGTCGTTGCTGGTCGCTCACCTGCTGGTGTTCTGGTATTCGCAGGATTCCAACGTCACCCCGCCGGTGGCGCTGGGGGCCTTCGCCGCAGCGGCGATTGCCGGGAGTAAGACCATGGAAACCAGTGTGCAATCGTGGAAATTCGCCAAAGGACTGTATCTGATTCCGCTGTTCTTTGTGTTCAATCCGATCATCATCGAAGGCGGGCCACTGCTGTTGCTGCTGTGGAATGGTTTGATTGTCATTCTGGCTCTGGTTGCCTTTGCCGCCGTGATTGAGGGCTATCTGTTTGCGCCGCTGCCGATCTGGCAACGACTGGTACTGACGGCGGCGGTTATCGCCATTTTCTACCCCAGCCTGGCGTTTGAGATAGCCGGAGTGATCACCATGGTGGCGCTGTTGTCGGTCAACGCCTGGTCGTCGTCCAGGCACCGAGACGCTCCGGCCAACGGCTGAGCAACCCAGGGCCGTCGCTTGTCTCCCCCCGGTCGAGCCGCTAAACTGCGTGCCGTCTTGGGGGAGTAATCGGCCGGTATTGTTCCATCCCCACCGGCGCGGCGGTCAACATAATTGAGCCACAGCTCATGGTCGTCGCACCCAGCCTCTCGGCTGGCTTGATGAGACCTAAGGCAAACGGCACGGTGCCGGGCGGGACCGTGTGGTTTGCCTTATGTGATCTCATCCCGCCCCTAAGGAATCATCTTGGACGCTCTGCTCAGTTCCACCGCTGTGGTGACTCTTGCCGAAATCGGAGACAAAACCCAACTGCTGACGCTGTTGTTGATCACGCGTTTTCGCGCGCGTACGGCCATCACCTTCGGCATTCTGATCGCTACTGTCATCAACCACGGCATCTCGGCCTGGCTCGGTGACTGGCTGGTCGGTTGGATACCGGCGGGTTGGGGCCCTTGGTTGATCGGCCTGAGTTTTATTGCCGTCGGCCTGTGGATTCTGATTCCCGATAAAGACGATACCGATACCAGCAGCGTCGAACGCTGGGGCCCTTTCCTGGCAACGCTGGTGTTGTTTTTCCTGGCCGAAATCGGCGACAAAACCCAGATCGCGACGGTTATTCTGGCGGCGCAATATCAGTCCATCTTATGGGTCACGCTGGGCACCACCGCCGGCATGCTGGCCGCTAACTTGCCGGTCATTTTTGCCGGTAACTGGGTCATGGAAAGAGTTCCGGTGCGCGCCGCTCACCTGTTTGCCTGCGCGCTCTTTATCGGTTTTGGGGTGTGGACGCTGGTGTCGTTCTGACACCGCCACTGACACCGGCAACTACCCGCATTCAATCGGGTTATTTTGGTGGAGTTTCGCCAGCCATACGCTCAATTCGGACTCGCTCTGCCTCGCGGTCTAACCAGGCTTGGTAGACCGGGTCCGGCGTGGCCACGAGAACGCGCCAACCCAGCCACAGATAAAATACCGCCAGCGCAATAATGGCCAGGCCGCGCAACAGATCAGTACTTAAAATACGCATGAGGCACAAACCAGGCTAACACCATGATGGCAATCCACACGCCGCTGGCGGCAAAGTACATCGGCCAGAGGCGGTGCAGACGATAGAAAACAAAATACAGCGCCACCAGAAACGGCGGCTGCCAAAAAACAAAACGCGGCATCGACATCAAGCCGGTCAGCAATGGCATAAAAAGGGTCGGAATCATAAACAGGGCCAGGGCGTATTGCCGACAATACATCAGCACCGCAATTGAGATAATTCCCAGCACCGCCGTCAGCGAGTAATAACCGGATTCAAAACCGCGAAAGCCATCAATAATAGCGCCGAACGGATTTTGCAGCGTGCGTCCCCAGTATATCTGCGCCGATTTGAACGCCAGAGGATCGCCAACCAACTGATCCAGCAACAGCATAAACAGCGCCAGCCCCAGAGGGATCAGCATCAGCCCGAGCAACCAGTTCAGATTGCGGCGACTCAACCACTGTTGCTTATCCCGACGCTGCCAAGCCAGCAGCAAATAGGGCAACACAAAAAACACCCCTACCACCCGAGTGGCCGATAGCAACGCTGCTATCGCACCCGACCACCAGTAACCGCGCTGCAAAGCGATAAATGACAGCGTCAACAACAGGAAATACAGCGACTCGGTATAGCCGGCGTGCATATAAATAACGAAGGGATTCAGCGCAACCAAGGCGCCAGCCCAGTGCGGTTGCACGTCGGGATGATAGTGCCGCAGCAGTTTGATAAAGGCGTAAATATTGCCCAGCAGAAACAGCTTACCCAACAGTATCAACGCCGTCTCAGCGCTGATCGGCAGCACAGCTACCAAGCCGCGCGCCAGCATCGGCAACAACGGAAAAAACGCCCAGTTTGCGTAGCGGAGCAAGTTGGTATCGGTGCTGCCATCGGCGTAGCCGCCCGAGGTAAGATCGGCATACCACAAACAGTCCGCCAGACAGAAACCGGAAAAACTGGGCATTTCAATGGGCAGAAAACCCGAACCGATCAGCGCTACCGAATAGACCAGCACATTGCTGACCGCAAACAACAGCAGCGCAATGCCGAGGTCATTGCCGAGCCATTCCAGCCGAACCCACTTTGATGTTAGACGCGACACCAAACCCATAACCTCGACGCCTGATAGTTCCAGAAAAAGCCGGCAAGAATGCCAGAGAAACTGGCCAGCCACCACTGGGTATCGTGCGCGTAGAGGAACACCGAAACCAGATAACTCAAACCAGCGCCCATGGAACAAATCAGACCGTAAGACAACAACGCCTTCAGGTAATGCGCATGACGACGCTGATTATTGGCAAAGGTCAGCCAGTCATTGAGCTGAAAATTTCCCACCATCGCCACCAGGATCGCGACCGCCTGCGCCAAGCGGAAATCCACCGCAAAAACCTGCAGCAGTAACCACAACACACTCAGATGCACCGCCATACCAATCGCACCGACCAGACCATAAAGACACAGCGCAAACGGAAAGCGTTCACCAAAGCGATGCTTAACCAGAAACTCGAGCATTTGCAGAGCAACGCGGCTGTCGAGTTTGCTTTCACCGGCGACGCGGCTGCGAAAAACATAAGGCACCTCGGCAACACGCGTTTGCCTGGGCGCCTTGGCCACCAGCTCGAGCAAAATCTTGAAACCGTCGCTGCCAACCTGGTCGATATGACGACGCGCAAAATCGCCGCGCATCAGAAAAAAGCCACTCATCGGATCGCTCAGCGAATGGCGAATAAACATCCGGCTCAGCAAGGTAGCGGCACGACTGACCAGCAAGCGCAGACGCGACCAATCCGATACCCCGCCATCACCGCTGTAACGACTGGCCACCACCAGATCATGGTGCTGCGCCTGAACCAGCATCTGCGGCAGGATGCTTTCATCGTGCTGCAGATCGGCATCCATGATCGCCACGCACTCACCACGCGCGGCCAGCACGCCTTCCTTGCAGGCAGAATTCAGACCACGGCGCCCTTTGCGACTGATATAACGAATGCGCTCATCGCTGCTGGCCAGCTGTTGAATCGCCGCCAGCGTACCGTCAGGCGAATCATCATCGACAAAGATGACTTCCCAGCAGTACTCCGCTAAGGCCTGGCGCAACCGTTGCACCAAAGTAGCAATATTTTCAACTTCGTTATAAGTCGGAATAACCAAGGAGAGCTGAACCGCAGACACCCAACCACCTTATACGTTTCATTAACTCGAAAGCGCAGAAGGAGATCATTTAGATACCTTAAAGGCAAGTGCTAATGATCAGCACAGGAAGGTTTTGTGGACTGATTCGCGACTATTATTTATTGTTCGGCCTCAAAAGGATAATTGGTATTGTAATGCTATACCTTTAGAACAAAGCCGATCATCCTTCATCCGCGAACCCCAAAACCCCTTAAATAGTCTGGCAAGGCTTCACCATCGAGCTGGCGGGCGACCCAATTGGCAGAGCCGGCGGAGAGCGTCCAGCCAAAGGTACCGTGGCCGGTATTAAAATACAGATTGGGCAAACGGCCATCCGGGCTGGCACCCAACAATGGCGGACCGTCCGGCGTCATCGGCCGAAAACCGGCCCAGGCCTGCTCCACCTGGCCGTTGGTTGCTGCGGGAAAGCGGCTGCGCAGTGCCTGTTGCATCACCTCAAAACGCGCTGGCGGCAGGCGGCGATCGAGACCGCACAGTTCCACAAAACCACTGACTCTCAACCGCTCACCCAGACGGGTACAGACGACTTTGTAGCGATCATCGAGCACGGTGGAACGCGGTCCCTGATCGGCGTTGATCAGCGGCAGCGTCATCGAATAGCCTTTCACCGGGTAGATCGGCGCCGCCAGACCCACCGACCGTGCCAGTACCCGGCTGGCAACGCCGGCACAGAGCGCTGCCGCATCGAGTTCCAGCCGCTCGTCGTTATCGAGGATGACGGCGCGCACTCTGTTGTTCTCGACAGCCAGTTCTTTAACCGAGACACCGTAGCGAAAGCGCACACCCGCAACGGCTGCCTGAGCCGCCAAAGCCTGAGTGAACTGATGACAATCGCCGGTTCCGTCGCTGACCAGGCGCAACCCTCCGGCCAGCGGGGCGTCGTTATTCAAGGCTGGTTCGTAACGACGTACGCCTGCTGCATCGAGCAGTTCATAGTCGATGCCTAAACGCTCCAACAGGGTGGTATCGGCGCCCAGGCGTTCGCGTTCTTTGACGCTGCTGGCCAGCTCAATCAAACCCCGGTGATCGCCATCGAATGCCAGCGCCGCTCCCAACTCCTCCTGCAGCGCCAAAAAGCACTGCCGGCTGTGTTCAGCCAGACGCAACATGGCTTCGCGGTTGGCATCGAAGCGGCCAGGCGTCAGAGCGTGTTTGAGCGTACGCAACGCAAAGGCGAGCGTTTCCGGGCTGGGCGGTAACGCCAGTTTGAACGCGCCGTTCTTGCTGAAAAAAGTTCGCAGCGCCTGCTGCATCAAAGCCGGCGAGGCCCAGGGATAGACCGCGCCATAAGAACGCTGGGCGGCATTGGCGCGGCTGGTTTCCAAGCCAGGTTCACTGAGTGCTTCAACAACGGTGACGTCATGACCACGCTGACACAATTCCCAAGCCAGGGTGACGCCGGTCACGCCGGCGCCAATCACTACAACTTTCATGTTCATATCCGTTTAGTTGGCAGCCTTCACCTGCTGCCAGACTTCAATCGCAGCCGCCAAATCTTCCAGCGATGCACCGACCGATTTAAACACCGTTATGGCATCTTCATCGGCGCGACCCGAATGCTGCTGTCGCGTCAGCTCAGCCAGATCGGCGCGGATATCGGCAAACTCAAAACCACTTTCGTGTTGCGCAAAATGCAGATCCCCCGCCTCGCCTTTGGCGCCGGCGTAGGTATCGACAAAAACCGCCTGACCATCGATGCAGGCAGCATCGGTTTCGCGCATCGACTTGCGAAACGCACCGACCAGATCCAGATGAGTACCACGACTCAGCCAGGCGCCGTGTACCAGTGGCTCGGTGGACAGGGTGGCGCAACTGACCACAGCGGCGTCAGCGACGGCGCTGGCCAGATCGTCCGTTGCCTCGACCGACTCCAACACCTGCACGCCACCCTTGTAACCACGGTATTCATCAGCCAGCGCTTTGGCTTTATCTATATTGCGACCCCAGATGCGCACCCGCCGGATTGGTCGCACTGCGGCGTGCGCTTCAATCAGCATCGGCGCCAAGCGACCGGTGCCGACCACCACCAGACTGTCGGCCGACTCGCGCGCCAGATAACGCGCCGCCAACGCCGAGGCCGCTGCAGTACGACGCCGTGTCAGTTCGCTGCCATCCATACAGGCCAACGGCTGACCAGTGTCGCCATCGCACAGCAGATACAAGCCGGAAATGGCCGGCAGGCCACGGTCGGCATTTTGCGGAAACACATTGACCATCTTCATGCCGATAAACCCATCCGGCTCCCAGGCCGGCATCAGCAACATGGTCGCTTCGCCCTCGGGGCGTTCGATGGCGTGATGATGACGCGGTGGCGCTTCGATGCCCTGGCGAAAGGTGGTGTCCAGTCGGTCCACCAGCGCCGGCCAAGGCAAGGCCGTCGCCACGGCCTGCGACGACAGAATATCCATGCCTTACTCCTTAACGGCCGCGGTCACCATGATTTCGACCAGCCATTCCGGCTTGGCCAGCTTGGCTTCCACACAGGCGCGGACCGGCGGACGACCGGGCGCCACCCAGGCATCCCAGGCGGCGTTCATGGCATCAAAATTAGTCATATCGGTGACCCAGATGGTCGCCGCTAACAGATGCGACTTATCCGAACCGCCTTCGGCCAGTAGCGCGTCAATTTGCTCCAGTATCTGTTGGGTTTGACCGGCGGTATCGGCGCTGGCATCGGCAGCCACCTGACCGGCCAGATAGAGCGTGCCGTTGTGAACCGTGACCTGACTCATGCGTGCGCCTGGCTTGTGATATTGAATGCTCATGGGGTTTCCTTATCGATCGTTGCAGTAAAAAAATCAGCCGTTCAGGCCGGATAAAAAAGCGCTCAGGTTAGCGCCCAGTGCCGGCGTCGGATAACCGCCTTCCTGGACCACCACCATCGGTTGTGTCAGTTGCGCCAGCCGCCGACCGACGCGGGTAAAGTCATCGGTGGTCAAGGTCATGCCGGCCAGCGGATCGTCCTGATGGGCATCAAGTCCCAGAGCGATAACCACCGCTTCGGCGCCAAAGTCATCGAAACCTTTAAGCAGTGTTTCCAGCCCATCCATAAAGGCATCACCATCGGCGCCGACGGGCAAGGGCACATTGAGATTAAAACCCTCGCCCGCGCCGTCACCGGTCTCCTTCGCCGTGCCCCAGAAAAACGGATAAAAGCCATCCGGATCGGCATGAATGGAACCGGTCCAGACATCGTTGCGCGAATAAAAAATTTCCTGAGTGCCGTTACCGTGATGCAGATCGACATCGACAATCGCCACCCGCGCAAAGCGTTCACGCAACACCGCCGCCGCCAGCGCCGCATTGTTCAAAAAACAAAAACCTCCGGCGCGTTCCGGCCCGGCGTGATGACCCGGCGGACGACACAAGGCATAGCTGCGCTGAGCCGGATCCAGCAACACCGCTTCCGCCGCTCGTTCGGCCGTCGCCGCGCTGGCAACAACGCCGCTGTAACTGGTCGGCCCTAACGGGCAGGCCATATCGTGCAGATGCCAGCCGGCCTGACCGACCGGGTGGCTGGGGTAATGCTGAGCCGACGAGGTAGGATGAACGTTGGGTGCAACGCGCTGGGGCGCACCGGGCAGTTCGCCCCAGCGCTGTTGGATGGTTTTCAAAAAGCTCAGATAACGCGGCTGATGCACCGAGGCCAGCCGCTGCGCCAGCGCCGCCGAACCCTGACCATCGAGTTGCTCGACCGCCAACCCCGCTTTATCGAGCGCGGCCAGCAAGACATCAGCGCGAGTGCTCTGTTCGGGTGACGGGGCCGGCTCGCCGCGCAACAAAAAGCTATCGGGCGAATGATCCGCCTGACGCGGAGAGTAAAAGCACTGCATCTTGGCTCCATTAATCCAGCAAAGAAGGAATCCAGGTCGACAACAACGGGAACTGCGCCAGCAACACGATGACCACCAGAAACGCCAGATAAAACGGCCAGCTGGCCACAATGGCACGCTCGTACGGCACCTTGGCGATGCGTGCGGCGGTCATCAGGGTCATGCCCACCGGCGGCGTGGCATTGGCGACGTTCAGCGTGACGATCATGACGATGGCAAAGTGCAGCGGATCAAAACCAAGCCGCACCATGGCCGGCACGATCACCGGTGCCACCACCACCAAGGCCGGCAACACATCCATCACCGTGCCGAGCAAAATCAACAGCACGCACACCAGCAAAATCTGAATAATGGCAACATCGGAAATAGCGGTAATAATTTCGGCGGCATCGCGGGCAATGCCTGAACGGGTCACAAACCAACTGAGCACCGCCGAAGTCGCCAGCAGAAAAAACACCACCCCGGATAAACGCACCGTGGTTACCAAGGATTCCAATACCTTGCGCCAGGTCAGATTGCGGTACAGCAGAAAACCAATCGCCAGAGCATAGACGGTGGCAAAGCCTGACGCCTCGGTAATGGTGGTAGCGCCGGTCAAAATGCCGCCGAGAATAATCACCGGTACAAACAAGGCGGGCAGCGCGGTCACAAACGCAATCAAGGCCACCTTGATCGACTGTGCCGGCTGACGCGGATAACCGCGTTTAAAAGACAAAACCAAGCTGGTACCGAGCAAAACCGCCGCCATCAACACACCGGGAATGATGCCGCCGGCAAATAAATCGATCACCGAAATATCGCGCAGCATGGAGGCATAGACCACCATCACCACACTGGGTGGAATGATCGGCCCGATGATCGACGAACAGGCAGTAATGGCCGCGGCGTAATCGGCGTCGTAACCCTGCTTTTTCATCTCCGGAATCATGATCTTGCCGATGGCCACGGTATCGGTAATGGCCGCACCGGTAAGGCCGGCAAAGAACAGGGAGACGGTCACATTCACATGCGACAAAGCACCGCGCACCCGACCGAGCAAGGCGTTATTAAAAGCAATCAGTTTGCGCGTCAAACCACCCTGGTTCATCAGCTCGGCGGTAAAAATAAAATAGGGCACAGCGATCAACATATAGCCGGACACGCCGGAGAACATGCGATCGGCCACAATGCCAATCATGCGTTCGCCACCGAGCATAAAAGAACCGGCCATACCGGAGACAGCCATCACAATGGCCACCGGCGCACCGATCAACAAAATTAAAACAAAAACAATCAAGGCGACGGCCATCACACACCCTCCTGTTCAGCATCATCCAGGCTGGCATCAATCAGTTCGTCTTCATCGAGATAATGCTCGAGCAGCGAAAAGCCCTGCGCCAGATGCAAGAGGATGATCACGCCGGTAATGGGTACGGCAATGGTGGTTAATTTATACGACACCTGAATGCTGTCGGAGACCATATAAATCTGCCGGGCGTTGCTGAAAAAATCCCAGCCATAAACGATCAGCGCCAGACCAAAAAGCGCCAGAATTGCCATCGATAAACCAGCGGCAATACGCACCCCCCAGTCGGGCAACACACGCATCAACAAGGTCATGGCGACGTGCTCACCCGAATGCAGTGCCACCGTTGACGACAGCAAACCAATCCACGGCAAAAACAAACGCGCCAATGAGTAGGTCCAGCTCAACGCACCGCCAGTGAAAAGAGTGTAGAGAAAACCGGTAAAGGATATCGCGAGCATCGCCAGTACACAGAAAATGCACACCGCAATGGCAGCGGTATTAACGCCATCGCTCAACGCCCGCGCTGCGGTTAACAAGCGCTTCATCACAGACTCCAGAAGTTGACCGACGCCGTTCTTGAGCGCCGGTCAACGGTCAGTTTCAGTTGCCGTAGCGGGCGTAGTCCTGCTGCTCAAGTTCGCTGCCGATGCGCTCGACTTCAGCCCACAGATCGTCGATCAGGCTTTCATCCAGACCGAAGTCGTCCACGATCCATTCCTTCCAGGCCGGACGCGCAATCTCGGCCATGCGCTGACGTTCACTGGTCGGCATCAGGTAGCACTCGTCAAAAACTTCGCAGGATTTTTCCCAGCTGGCGGTCGCAAAAGCACCGGACGCTCCGTGACTCATGGTCACCGCTTCGCGCGCCGCTTCAATGATCACCTGCTGATACTCTTCCGGCAGTTCCTGATACCAGCTTTCGCTGACCACCCAGCTGGCGCTGTTATAAACGTGGCCGGTCAAGGTGGTGTAGTCCGTGACTTCGTTGAAGTTAAAGGTGGTGTTCAGCACCGGCGCGTTGAACTGACCATCGGCCAGCCCGGTTTCCAAAGCGGTGATTAATTCACCCCAGGGCAGCGGTGTGGCGGATGCGCCCAGCGCATTCATCATGGCCACGTGGGCCGGGTTTTCTTCGACGCGAATGTTAAGGCCTTCGAGATCTTCGACGGTACGAATCAGGCGTTCGTTGTTGGTGAAAGCCACAAAGCCGCCGCCGTCATCGAAGGTGCCGAGGTAACGCATATCGGCTTCGTCGATGGCGCCGCTCATAAAATCGGCAAACCATTCACCGTCGAAAAACGCCCAGGCCTGACGCCAGTCTTCAAACATAAAGGGCGTGGTGACCGCCTGATATTTCGGATAGAAGGACGACATCGCACCAGAGGTCAGAATGGTCGATTGCAACGCCCGGCCACCGGCCTGAACCTGCGAACCGGTTTCCACTTCCGAGCCGAGCTGACCACCGCCGAAGATAACAACTTCCACTTCCCCGTCAGTACGTGTTTCGACCTGGTTTTTAAAATGCACCAAGGCCGGATAAATAGCGTTATTGTTCAGGTTTTCCGGAATCAAAGTAGCGATGGCCATCTCGTATTCCGCGGCTTCGGCAACGCCGAATGCCAGGCCAGCGGTTAGCGCCAGCGCTGTTGTCTGCTTGCTGATCATGGGTCTCTCCCTTTTTTAAGCGATTATTATTGGTTTGGTTTATGGAGCCGCTGTGATCGCGTTATTTCGACTCTAAGGGAGAGCGGTGAGAGGTGCTTGCCCGAGGCTCAGGCAGTTTTGCCCGAAACTCAGGTACGCAGCGAAGAGGGCGCGCAGCCGAAGCGGCGCCGACAGGCGCGGCTGAAACTGCCCTGATCGCGAAAACCCACTTCGGCGGCAATGGTGCCGATGGGCCAATCGGTTTCGCTGAGCAACCAGCGCGCCCGTTGCAGGCGACGTTGCTGCACGAAAGCCATGGGCGTCTGGCCGGTCTGGGCGCGAAACGCCTGGTGAAAATAGCCCGGGCTGAGACAACACAGCGCCGCCAGATCTTCGACTTTAATATCGCTGGCCAGATGCGCCTCAACATAGGCCACCAACTGATTCATGCTGGCCGACGACAGCCGGCTGTGCACCGACGGCGCCGCCACCGCGGGGCGTCGTTCGGCCGGCAGAGCCCGATCGTACAACCCCAAATAGAGGGTGCGCAGAATCAGCGCCGAGATTTCATCGTGCAGCCCGGGTGTCACCCTCGCCTGCTGCGCCAGGGTAGCGCCCATCTGTTTGAGCGCGCCGGGCACACTATAAAAGGTGGGCCGCTCGAACAGCCGCTGGGCATCGTCGCTGCGCGTGAGTTTGCCCAGGGCGGCGACCGGCAGATCCATCACCAGGGTGGTGTTACGGCCGTCGCCCAGGTAATCGTGATGATAACCGGACGGAATCAGACAGCCGGTGTCGCCGGTAATGCGATTACCCCGACCTTCAATGCTCAGTTCGGTGTTGCCAGAGGTTGCCAGAATCAACTGATGATGGTCGTGCGAGTGCGACACCCATTGCTGCGTCAATGTACAGGTTTGTAATTGTACGATGGCCATGGTGTACACCTGCGGATTTAGGTTTCAGTAAACGACATCTTGGGGTTGACGAAAGGCATGCGTTTGAACCTATCCCAACGCGTTCGCGCACAAAAATCAACCAGTCAGATTCAGCCCCCCTTTATGCGGTCAATTGCGGGCAAGCGAACACTCACCTTAAAACTATATATTGACAGCATCCTCGTTAGCGACCACCATATCTAGGCATTTTGGCACTTAAGCCCAGCAGCGCCCTGAACGTCAGCAGTGGCCTGGAAAACGCCATAACAGCCCGCCCCGCACGTTTGAAAAACGCTGTCCCGGGTGGTGCACAACGCAGGATCCGCCGTCGTAATCCTGCCGGTTGAGGCAACCAAATGCACAGCGAAACGCCTTGCTTTCAGTACCCCTCAGGGCGTTCCTTTTTGACACCCAGCAGGCGGAGGTGAACTGCGGCACAACGGCAACAAGCCAGGAGGGTTTGCACCGTTCGACGCGTCACCACCAGAAGACCAAACAGGAGACGCAGGTGAACACTTCTCAAATCACAGTGGCCAAGCGCGACGGGCATTCAGAACCACTGGACCTCGACAAAATTCATAAAGTACTGAACTGGGCGGCTGAAGGCCTCGACGATGTATCGGTTTCCCAGGTGGAACTGAAAGCCCAGCTGCAGTTTCACGATGGCATCACCACCAGTGATATTCACGAAACCCTGATCAAGGCCGCGGCCGATCTGATCAGTGCAGAAAACCCCGATTACCAGTACCTGGCCGCGCGCCTGGCGATCTTCCATCTGCGCAAACGCGCCTATGGTCAGTTCCAGCCGCCGAAACTGCGCGACCACGTAGAAGCCATGGTCGAAGCTGGCCGCTACGATTCACACCTGTTCACCGATTACTCCGAAGCCGACTACGAAGCGATGGAAAGCTTCCTGCGTCACGAGCGCGACCTGAACTTCTCCTACGCCGCCGTCAAGCAGCTCGAAGGCAAATACCTGGTGCAGAACCGGGTGACTGGCGATGTTTATGAATCGCCGCAGTTTTTGTATGTCTTGATCGCCGCCAGCCTGTTTTCGTCCTACCCGAAAGACCAGCGTCTGGACATCATCCAGCGTTTCTACGAAGCGGCCTCGACCTTCAAATTGTCACTGCCGACACCACTGATGTCCGGTGTGCGTACGCCAACACGTCAGTTCAGTTCCTGCGTACTGATCGAATCTGACGACAGCCTCGATTCCATCAACGCGACTTCAGCGGCCATCGTGCGTTATGTCAGCCAGCGCGCGGGCATCGGTATTAATGCCGGTCGTATTCGCGCCATCGGCTCACCGATTCGCGGCGGCGCGGCTTTCCACACCGGCTGCATTCCGTTCTACAAACATTTCCAGACCGCGGTTAAATGCTGCTCGCAAGGCGGCGTTCGCGGTGGTGCGGCCACCCTGTTTTACCCGCTGTGGCACCTGGAAGTGGAAAGCCTGCTGGTACTGAAAAACAACCGTGGTGTTGAAGAAAACCGCGTGCGTCAGCTCGACTATGGCGTGCAGATCAACCGTCTGCTGTACACCCGTCTGATCAAAAACCAACAGATCACGCTGTTCAGCCCAGGCGATGTTCCGGGTCTGTACGACGCCTTCTTTGAAGACCAGGAAGAGTTCGAACGGCTCTACGCTGAGTACGAACAGCGCACCGACATTCGCAAGAAATCCATTCCGGCCGTGGAACTGTTTTCCACCCTGCTGCAGGAACGCGCCTCGACTGGTCGTATCTACATTCAGAACGTCGACCACTGCAACACCCACGGCGCTTTCGATCCGAAACAGGCGCCGGTGCGTCAAAGCAACCTGTGCATGGAAATCACCCTGCCGACCAAGCCGCTCAACGACATCAACGATGAGAACGGTGAAATCGCTCTGTGTACTCTGGCCGCGTTCAACCTGGGCGCGCTGGAATCACTGGACGAACTGGAAGAGTTGTCCGAACTGATCGTGCGCGCACTCGACAGCCTGCTCGACTACCAGGACTACCCGGTCAAGGCCGCCGAAATCGGTTCCATGAAGCGTCGCACACTGGGCATCGGCGTCATCAACTACGCCTACTACCTGGCCAAAAACGGCAAGAAATATTCCGACGGTTCTGCGCTGGAATTGACGCACGATACCTTCGAAGCCATTCAGTATTATCTGCTCAAGGCGTCCAACAAACTGGCCGGTGAATTCGGTGCCTGTTCTGGTTTCAGCGAAACCCAGTACGCCGCTGGCAAACTGCCGATCGACACCTACAAGAAAGATCTCGACAAGGTGTGCAACACCGAGTTGAAACTGGACTGGGAAGGTCTGCGTGCCGACATCAAACGCGACGGTCTGCGTAACTCCACGCTGACTGCGCTGATGCCGTCCGAAACCTCTTCACAGATCGCCAACGCCACCAACGGCATCGAACCGCCGCGTGGTCTGGTCTCGGTCAAGACTTCTAAAGACGGCGTCATGAAGCAGGTGGTACCGGACATCGCCAACCTCAAAGACCAATACGAACTGCTGTGGCAACAAGGCAGCAACGAAGGTTATCTGAACCTGGTCGGTGTCATGCAGAAATTCGTCGACCAGTCGATTTCCGCCAACACCAACTACGACCCGGCGCGCTTCGAAGGCGGCAAAGTACCGATGCAGAAACTGATCGGCGACCTGCTCACTGCCTACAAACTCGGTGTGAAAACGCTCTACTATCACAACACCCGAGACGGCGCCGGTGCCGAACTCGAGGACGACGATTGCGCATCCGGAGCATGCAAAATCTAAATCCCCAACGGCCTCACCTTCGGGTGGGGCCGAATTCATTGACCCATCCGATTTGTTAGATTTTCAGCTGCGGCTGACAAGGACACATCATGAGTTACAAAACATTCAACCAGGCTGATTTTGATCCGTTCAGCCAACCGATGTTTTTTGGCGAAACCGTCAACGTCGCGCGTTATGACCAGCAAAAATACAGCATCTTCGAACGACTGATCGAAAAGCAGTTGTCGTTTTTCTGGCGCCCGGAAGAAGTCGATCTCAGTGGCGACCGTAAAGACTTTATCGCCCTGCCCGATCACGAACAGCACATCTTTTTGAGCAACCTCAAATACCAGACACTGCTCGACAGCGTGCAAGGCCGTTCACCGAACGTCGCCCTGCTGCCGATCGTCTCGTTGCCGGAACTGGAAACCTGGATCGAAACCTGGGCGTTCAGCGAAACCATTCACTCGCGCTCCTATACGCACATCATGCGTAATGTGTTGACCGAGCCGGGCAAGGTATTCGACGACATCGTAGCCAACCCGGCCATCGTTGCGCGCGCCACTTCGGTCACCCGTTACTACGACGAACTGATCGCCCAGACGCAACGTTTCCAGACGGCGTCCGATGAATGGCGCGCCGGCGCCGACGGCAAAAAAGCGCTGCGTGAATTAAAGCGTGCTTTGTACCTCACCATGGTGTCGGTCAACGTGCTCGAAGCGATTCGTTTTTACGTCAGCTTCGCTTGCAGCTTTGCTTTTGCCGAACGCTCCAAGATGGAAGGCAACGCCAAAATCATTCGCTTTATTGCCCGCGACGAAGCGCTGCATTTAACCGGTACTCAGCACATGCTGAACCTGATGGCCAAAGGTCAGGACGATCCGGAGATGGGTGAAATTGCCGCTGAAGAGCAAGAAAATCTGGTGAAGATTTTCAAAGAAGCCGCCGAGCAGGAACGCGAGTGGGCCAAGTATCTGTTTAAAGACGGTTCGATGATCGGCCTCAACGCCGACATCCTCGGTCAGTACGTTGAGCACATTACCGACCAACGCCTGGCGGCACTGGGTCAACAGCCGTTGTTCGGTGCGCCGAAAAATCCGCTGCCGTGGATGGACGCCTGGCTGCAAAGCGATTCGGTGCAGGTTGCGCCCCAGGAAACCGAAATCACCACCTATCTGGTTGGCGCCATTCACTCTGATGTCGACGCCGATGCGCTGGGCGATTTCGAGTTGTGAGTCAGCAACGTTCGGACAACCGCAATACCCGCAAAGTCACGCTGTTCCCGCAGCGTGACAAAACGGTGCTGCAACAACTGGAAGATCAGGGTTTTCAAATTCCCTATCAGTGCCGCGAAGGTTATTGCGGCGCCTGCCGCATGACACTGATTCGTGGTCGGGTTGAAGAGGTTGGCGAGCCACTCGCCTTTTGCGGCGCCAACGACATTCTGGCGTGCAGTTGTAAGGTGGTGGTCGATGCCACGGTGGAGTTTTGGGATTGACCAGAAAGGCGGGCTGACACTGTGAGTATCAGCCCGCCATGACGACTTACATATCGTCGTCTTTCATCATGTCGTCGTCTTTCATCATTTCGCTGTCTTTCATATCGTCGTCCATCATGTGATCGTCCGATCCCATGCTGGAACAACCAGCAACGCCCAACAAAACGATAAAAGCAGCGGCAGGCAGGCTCAGCAGTTTGAGTTGACTCATGATCGTTATTCTCCGTTTGCAGTGAGTTGACCCAGCCGCCATCGGCGCCCGGGTCAGACTTCGACTCAGCCTTTGGAGAAAGGTTCCGTGCCGGTATCGCGAAAATCTTCCAGCGCCCTAAAAGGTTCATTGAGCCGCTCAAAATCCGGCTCTAAATCGCTATCAAAACCATCATCTTCCAGCCGTGTCTGCGCCAACGGCAAGGCCACTTCGAACGCCACACCGCGCACATCCAGCGGTGTAAACAGCAACTGCGACTCACGGCGGCGGTTTTGCAGCTGAATCACCCAGGCCGGCCGACCGGGGTTATCCGGGTCCAGCCAGAGTGTTTTGCCGCTGCTGTCATCGAGCGTTAAACGTTGCGGTTCGCGGCGCCCCTGAATGGCAATTTCAATTTCCGCAGCGCGATGATCAAACTGCCAGCTGCGTTCTTTGTCAGCCGTGCCGTCGGCCTGTTTTACCAGGGGCAGTTCGTTGTCCAGCAGGGTTTCAATAATATCGCTAACCACGCGACCGTCTTTTAAAGTCACCCGCAGCGATAACCGACTGGCTTCGTTTTCGATATTGCGAATCCGCACCTGGCCTTCATAGCCTTTGACGATCTCACCGACAAAAAATAACCCCAAGCCTTTGCCGTGATTTTCCTGAACGCGGCGGGTCGAATAACCCAACTGAAAAACCCGCTGCTGATCTTCTTCGCTGATCGGTGGTCCGCCATTGAAGACACTCAGATGAGCGCGCCCTTGCTGCTCACTGAGCTTGACGGCAATGCGCCGGTACTTATGTCGATAGGGCCGTTTGCCACTGAAGAACTGGGCATTTTTCAGCAGGTTTTCCAGCATCAATACCCAGTGGTTTTCATTACCCAGCAAGCTGCCACAGGGTTCTATCTCGATATGGAACTGGCTGTCATCGCTCCAACGCAGCGGCAGATCCTGTTGCAGTTGCTGTACAAAATCCTCGGAGTTTTCGAGCATCGGGATCAGCGCTCGTTCCAGCGCACGCTGGGGCGAGAAGTCCGGTTGCAGTGCCCAGGTCGAGGTCGCTTCGGGGTTCAGTTCGCGCTGATAATATTGTTCTTCCAGCTCGCCCATCTGGTTAGCGATGTGCAGCGCAATATTATCCGCCGTCGCCAAATCCAACAGGTCCCACAGATAGCGTAGTTGCTCTAACGCATCGCCGGTCATACGGCGGGCAAAGTCGCCTTCGGGCAGGCCGGCATAGGCCGCTTCCAGTGCGCCCTGAACCTTGTCGAAACTGATCACACCGTTGTGACGCACTTCGGCGGCGATGCTTTTAAAGTGCAGAAATTTTTCGTCGTATTCGATGTATTCGAGCAGCTTATCGCTGATAAATAATTTCAGTTTGTCCGCCTGGCCAGCGTGGGTGTGGGCCTTGCGCTGCAGTTGCTTGCGGCTGTCCCAGAGCTGATTGATTTCATCGCGCAGCCGTTCACGCTCGCGGCGATGTTTTATTTTGTCGCGTCCATAACGATGCGCATCCCACCACAGCAAGAGCGCAAAAACGGCCATGGCGGCCACTTTATAAGGCCAGTCGAAAACGGCGTCGGTCAGACCGTAATAGGCCGCGATCTCTGGTTCAGTCGCCAAAAATAAATAGGTGACCAAGGCCAGGGCAGCAAAGCTGCTGGGCCAACTGAAATGAATCTTCAATTTGGCCTGATAAGGCTGATCGTTATTGGCGGTTTGTTTAGACATCCGGCCTCCAGCAATAAGATTCTTCATCGCCAAAGGTGACGATGCCCTGTCCCTGTCGGCAGCGTTCACTGAAGGCATTGGGTTGGGCTTCAGCCTGGTCAAAAGCGCGCCTCAGGGTGCGAATGTGCTGACGGTAATTGGCGTAGGAAAAGCGTTCCGGGTCGGCATCGAGTTTATCGGCAATCTGCAAGGTCGACAGCGGGCTGGGCGCCGCCTCGACCAGATAACGCAGAATTTTGCGCGGCGTCGGTGCCAGTGGTCGCCGGGCATTGGTCGGATTCATCAGCCGAGTGCCGTGCCAGAACACTTCCCAGGTGCGGGTATCGATGCTCAGCGAGCCGCTGCGAATGGTGTCGTCATTCTGTGGCTGAGCGGCGCTGTTTTGGTGGTGTTGTTGGCGCAAAACCGCGCGGATACGCCAGCACAACACGGCTTCCACATTACGCTGATGCTTGGCGATAAAGTCCATGGTGCCGCTTTGTTCAAAAGCTTCCTGCTCAATGTCGGTTCCTGAATGTTCCGACAAATACAGCACCGGCAACCCCGGCCAGCGCTTGTGCAAGGCACGCGACACCTGCAAACCGGCCATGCTGTTGCCGCCCATATGGGCATCGAGCAAGGCCACATCGGGCGCTGCTTTGGCGGTGCGGATGTGCTGGCAGGCGGCTTCGGCAAACTTAAAGGTGGTCACCTCGGTCGGCTGGCCACCAAAATCGGTGGCCTCAAGCACAGGCTTGAAGCGCTCTATCCAGTGACTTTGGTCTTCTACCCACAAAATATTGGTCATGGTGTTGCTACTGCGATGACGGATAGTGCCAGTCTAGCATTGTAAAGACGGCTCTAGCGTGAAGGAGTTAACGGGGAATGCTTAACGCTGGACGGGAGACGGGAGACGCCAAGTAGCGGTCAACCAGCTTCGCTGGTTGCGTAGCAAGCGTCTGGGCGGCAATCCGCTCCCGCCAAATCTCACAAATTTTTCACCAGCACCCAGCACACTCCGCGTCGTACTCGAATCCAACAAGAGGAACGACGCCATGTTCGAACAACTACTAACCGTCTGGTCCGATTCGCTCGCCATCTCGGCGGCCATCTGGCTGGTGTTGCTGGTTACCGTTTTGTACCTGGGCCGCCAGCAGGCTCATCAACTTTTTATCACTCTCGGCCGCGCCATCCATAACGCCATGCGTCTGGCGGCGTTTTCGGTGCGTGGGCTGGAGACCCGTCTGATCGTCCGTAACCGCGATGTGCTCATCGCTCAAGGCCGGGCCCAGGCGGAAAAAACCATTGAGCGCGAATTCAATCGGGTCAGCACCCTGGTCGAACGCGATCTGGGCGCTTACCCCAAGCTGCACCGCAAAATAGCCGACGCCATCGAAAAAATCGAAGCCGACTATCAGGCTTCGACGCAAGCCGCACCGCTGCCACCGGCCTGGTCCGAAGTGGTGGAAACCATAGCGGCGTTGCCGACCAACGGCGACCCGGCCATGAACAAGGTGCTCAACAACATCAAGGACGCCATCGAAGAGTCGCACCAGCAAACCTTAAAGGCCTATCAGAAGGCGACGCTCGACCGTCATCGCCATCTGAGCACCATGCAACCTCAGTGGCGTACGCTGCAAAGCTCGATGGATAACGTTAAGAAAACCCTCGATGGCCTGGAAGAACGCACCCGCACCATCGACGGCCAGATGCAGCGCTACGAGTCCATCCGCAAAGGTGAAGACGCCTCGGTGAACGCGCTGACGTCCTCGTCCATCACCCAGTTTTTGATTGCCGGTCTGGTGTTGGTTATCGCCACCCTGGGCGGCCTGATCAACTTCCAGCTGATCGCCCTGCCGATGTCAGAAATGGTTGGCGCGACCTCCACCATCGGTTCAATGCGCACCTCAGACATTGCTGCTCTGGTCATCATTCTGGTGGAAATCGCCATGGGTCTGTTCTTGCTCGAATCGCTGCGCATCACCCATCTGTTCCCGGTGATTCACTCCATGGACGACCGTCTGCGCCGGCGCATGATCATCATTACCCTGACCATTCTGACCATCCTCGCCACCATCGAAGCTTCTCTGGCTTATATGCGTGATCTGCTGGCGCTGGACCGTTCCGCGCTGCAGCAATCGCTGTCTGGCGTGGCCGTGGTCGAAGCGCAATTCCGCTGGATTCCGTCCATCGGCCAGATGGTGATGGGCTTTATTCTGCCGTTCGCGCTGGCATTCGTCGCCATCCCGCTGGAATCCTTTATCCATTCACTGCGCACCGTTATGGGCATGGTCATGGTTGGCCTGCTGCGCACCCTGAGAGTGGCTTTGCGACTGGTCGGCAGCCTGGGCCGCTATGCCTGCCAGATCGTCATCAGCCTTTATGACCTGTTCATCATGGTGCCGCTGGGCGTGGAACGACTGATCAAGTCACGTCGCGAACAGCATCGTCCGGAAGACGACTGGGACGACGAACCGGCGCTGTTGGAAAGCAAGCGCATCCGCAACCAATCCACCGCAGACGTTTGAGGAGAATCACCATGCGACTGCTGAACTCACTGCAACACCTGACCCGCCGCGGCCGTCTGGCCGCCAGCACCCTAGCGGTCACCGTACTACTGGCCGGCTGTGGTGAACCGCCGGTACAAAGCCGCGCTGTTTATATGCTGATGGATATTTCCGGCACCTACACCGAGCAATTGGATAAGGCCGAGAAAATCATGAACTACCTGCTGGGCACGCTGAACACCGGCGATTCACTGGCACTGGCACGCATCGACAGCGCCAGCTTCAATGAAGAAGACATCATCGTTCAGGCAACGTTCGACCCGCGCCCCAGCGCCGCCAACGATCAAAAGCGCGCCTTCCAGAAACAGATGCACGACTTTATCGCCAGCGTGAACGGCGGCAGTGCCTACACCGATGTTACCGGAGGTGTGATTCAGGCGGTCGACTATCTGAACGAAACCGAAGCCGGTGAAAAATACCTGCTGGTGTTTTCCGACCTGGCGGAAGAACTGCCCGAAGGCCATATCCGCGACTTCCCAATCGACGTCGCCGGCATTCAGGTGGTGGCACTGAACGTCACCAAACTGAACCAGGACAACATCGATCCGCGCGACTATCAAAACCGCCTCGATGCCTGGCAGGCACGGGTACTCGACGGTGGCGGCGAATGGCAGGTACTGAACGATCTGGAACGCATGGATCGTGTGATCGCAATGAACTGACTCTTTAACGGGAAGCCAATCTTCCCGACACCCTTGTCATTATGGCGTCCTACTCTGCTTGTTTTACCGGCCCTTCGTGGCCGGTTTTTTTATCGGCAAAGCCAGTCCCTTAAACCTTGACAGCCTCACGTCTGCCACTTAACTTAATGATAATAGTTATCATTACAAGGAAGGCCGTATGACCCAGGCAGCCATCGCCCCGACTGCATTGCTGGCGCGCAAAATCCGCTTTGCCTCAGAACCCGACAACCCCGAACTACTGCGTCACTGGCTGGATGCGCCGGTGCCACATCGACTGCAAAGCCAGGCCTCGCAACGCCATTATTACCGGCTGCAATATCAGCTATTGCGCGAAACCATTAGTGACGAATTCGTCCCTGAAGACTGGCGTTGCCGTTGCCTGGAATCGATTTACCAACCGCTGCAACGCCTGGAGCAACTAGCGCAAAGCAGCGCTGAAAAACGTGAGGTGAGGGATCTGTATTTCGAAGTGGCGATGATGAGCCGCTGCTGCCGGCCGCCGCAAACCCTGCATTAGTCGATAGCGGTGCTGGTCGCCAGCGCCCCTAGCGCTTAGTATGCCCGCTCTTTTCCGCTCAGAGTTCCCAGCGCCATGCTCAGCTACCGCCACGCCTTTCACGCCGGCAACCACGCCGACATGCTCAAACATCTGGTACTCAGCCTGTGCGCCGATTATTTAACGCGCAAAGACAAACCGCTGGTGTATGTCGACACTCATGCCGGCGCCGGCGCTTATCGATTCAGTGCCGCCCAGGCGCAAAAAACCAAAGAATTCGAAACCGGCATCAGCCGCTTATTAGCCGCCGACAAACCACCGGCTGAGGTTCAGTTTTTTCTCGAAGCGCTGAGCCGCACCGGTCTGGACTTGAACGAGCTCTATCCCGGCTCGCCCGCCATTGCCGCCAGCTTGCTTAAAGCCGATCACCGCCTGCAGTTATTCGAATTGCATCCCAACGACTTCCCGGCGCTGGAACGTCACTTTCACGGTGATCGCCGGGTGCGCTGTTATCAACGCGATGGCTATGAGGGTTTGTTGTCGGCGATGCCACCCAAGGAAAGACGCGCTCTGGCGCTGATCGATCCGCCCTACGAACAGAAATCCGATTACGATCAGGTGGCCGCAACGCTGGCGACCGTCACCCGCAAGTTCCAGCCGCTGTGCGCGCTGGTCTGGTATCCGATCGTGCAGCGCGAACGCAGCGATGCGCTGGTGCGCAAGCTGAAGAAGCTGAGCAAAGACTGGTGTGTGGCGGAGCTGAATATCGCGCAAGACAGCGACGGCTATGGCATGACCGGCTCGGGTATGTTCGTGCTGAATCCGCCTTATTTATTGGCCGAGCAACTGCGCAATTGTTTGCCGTGGCTCAGTCGGCAGTTATCGGATGAGGGATTCTTCGCGCTCGACCATCAATCTGGCTGAGCCATCAGTTGGTGCAATTTGACGTCGGTGGCGTCATCTTGCGGCATGTACACCATCATGCGGTCGCCATTGCGCGGCGCCGTCCACCAGTTCAACACCTGAAAGCGTAAAACGCCAACCTCAGGGTGATGTGCTTCTTTGAGCATGTTCTCCACGCCATTGATTTCATAACGCTGCCAATAGCGGCGAAATTCCTCGGAGACCATCAGGCTGTCCAATCGTAGCTGCCATGCCGGATCGCCTTCGTGCGCGGTCATCTGGCTGCGAAACCGGCCGACCATTCGTGGCAGCGTCTGCTCCAATGAGCGAAACCGGCTGCGCAGCGTTTCGTTATTGAACGCCAGATACATCACATTGCGGTCAAATTCGTCGAGCTCGCTCAATTTAAAACCGTAGAAATTATCCAGTGCCCGATTCCAAGCCAGATAATCCGAGCGCGCATTCAGCATATAGGCCGGGTACGGCAGCAGTTTATCGAGCATCTTCTGACACGCTTCCAGCATCGGGTCGACATCACCGGACTCGCGATTAAGCGGAGCCAGTTGCGCCAGACTGAACAGATGATCGGTCTCGGCCCGATTGCATTGCAGCGCCTCGGCGATGGCAAGCATGGTCGCCGCCGATGGCCGCACTTCCCGACCTTGTTCCAGCCAGGTGTACCAGGTGGTGCTGACGTTCGCGAGTTGCGCCACCTCTTCACGCCGCAAACCCGGCGTGCGGCGGCGACCCTGGCGCGGCAAGCCAAGACGAATCGGGTCCAGGCTCTCGCGTCGACTGCGCAGAAAGTTGGCCAATGCCTGGCCTGGCGTGGATTGATCAACCGTGGTCATCGCCTTTCCTGTTAGTTTTGATACCAGGATAACTACTTACTGGTACCTGTTTAATGCGCTGCTGATAATGCGCGTCCTTTCGGTATGAATCAAGGAACCTGAATGACCACAACCACCACTCAACACCTGGGTCGACTTGGCCTGGTATTACTGTTGTGCGGGCAGATGCTGCCCTTAATCGATGTCGCCATTATTAATGTCGCGCTCAACACCATCAGCGCCAGTCTCAATGCCAGCCAGATCGAACTGGAATTGCTGATGAGCGTTTATAGCCTGGCACTGGCACTGACCTTGGCATTCGGTGGTCGCAGTGGCGACCGTTTTGGCCGCCGCCGAGTGCTCAACATCGGCGTCGCCCTGTTTGGCCTGGCGTCATTGTTCTGCGGTTTGGCGACCAATATTCCCATCTTGCTGGTCGGTCGTTTTCTGCAAGGTATCGCCGGTGGGCTGATCATCCCGCAGGTGTTGGCGACCATTCATGTGTCACTCAGCGGTCGAGCGCATTCCAACGCCATCGGCATTTTTGGTGCGGTCATTGGCCTGTCGTTTTTGATCGGTCAGATTCTGGGTGGCTGGATCATCGCAGCGGACATCGCCGGTACTGGCTGGCGCGGAATTTTTCTGGTCAACGTGCCGGTTTGCCTGCTGGTGTTGTTACTCGGCCCGCGCTTTATTCCGCAAACGCGATCCGGGCAACCGGCGGGTTTTGATGTCAGCGGCACGCTGCTATTGGCGGTTGCCATCGCATCCATCCTGTCGCCTTTGGCAATTGGTCCGTTGTTGGATTGGCCACGCTGGTGCTTCGTGCTGATGTTGGTGGGCGTGGCGCTGTTGCCGCTGTTTTTGCAACTGGAGCGCCGCAAAGAACACCAACACCGCTGGCCATTGATTCCGCCGTCGCTGATGCAAACCGGCTCGGTTCGTTTTGGTCTGGTGCTGGCGTTGTTCTTCTTCACCTACGTCAGCGGCATGATGTTTTGCCTGGCGCTGAGTTTTCAAATGGGATTGGGCATGACGGCGCAGCAATCGGGCAATGCGTTTATCGCCTGCGGTGTGGCCTTCTTTGCCGCGTCCTACGTCAGCGCCCGCATCACCGCCCGTTTGGGGTTACTCAACACCCTGCTGTTCGGCTGTGTGCTGACGCTGCTGGGATTGGTCTGGTTGCCGCTGACCCTGGCGTCCATCTGGTCGCAACCCGATGCGGTTCAGTTGATTGGCAGCACCGTCTTGCTGGGTTTTGGTCAGGCGTTGGTGTTGGGCAGTTTCTTCCGCATTGGCTTGTCGCAGGTACCCGCCGAACAAGCTGGCAGCGCCTCAGCCGTGTTAAGCACCGCTCAACAGATTTGCCTGTGTTTTGGACCGGCGTTTTATGGCCTGGTGGTGCATCAGATGAGTTTAACAGAAGGATTATTGGCAGGACTGACAGCGGCTTTCCATGTGCAGCTCATTGCCATTGCAGCGCTGGCATTTGCCACCTTGGTTTACATCCGGCTGCAACGACGCACGGCAACCGGCGCCGTGTAATAACGGCATCAGAACGCGCTGAAGCCCTGCTGCCAGAATTGCGCAATGGCAATAGCAGCAGTAAACAGCGCGCTCACGCACAGCAATGACAGCAGTTTGATTTTGATGTCCATAACGCAGTTCCTTGGCGCAAAAGGCGACCGGTAAAAAAACACCGGCCGGGATGCATGTTCGCCCACCCATCCCGGCCGGCAACCATTCAGTACCCTTACGTCCTGTTCCGCTTCCAGCCAGACCCGATCACGACAGAGGGAGAGTAATCGGAAAACGGTGCGGAGGTCGTCCATGTTCGATGGCGTGCGGACCGTGCTCCAAACCATCGAGGCGGGTACTGAATCGACCTTCGAGAGCAACATTAACGATAATTATTATCATTTGCAAATGATAAATGTGACTTTCGTCACAACTTAGCAGCTCGATCGCTTTTCCCAGCAACCTCAGTCGTGATGGTGACGCAGCAAATGCTGGCGCAGCCGCTCATCGCGTTCGACCGGTTTGACCAGCACGCAGGTGCTGCACAGATGGCCGCTGTCGGCGGTGTAGTAACGGCAGCAGCCGCCGCGGGCGCGGAAGGTCTGGGAAATGGTTTCACCCGGCTTGCTGGGGTGATCGACCGTGATCTCGACAAAGCCGGTCTTGGAATTGTGCATTGCCGCCTGCGGATCGCCGATCAGCGCATCGGCAACGGCGCGCGCCTGGGCTTCCATCTGCAACACCTGCCCGGTGGTCAGAAAAGCGCCGGCCAGAGAATCGGCCGCCTGGCGCCATTGCGCGCCGCGGCTTAACCGGCTGATCGATTTAAAGCGCTCGATCAGCGGCGAGAGCACGCTTTCCAATTGTTCGTTCAGATGGCGGTACAGCTGTTCAGTAGACTCGACAGCAACGCCACCGGCGGGCAGTTCACCCTTTTGGTCGGTCCAGAAACGGTCGTCGATAAAACGCCAGTCGATGGCCTGATAGGTGCCGGATTCTTTGCCGTGTTGCCAGGGCACTTGGCGAGTCCGGAACGCCAGGCGGTCAGCCTGCAACAGCGGCACCTGTCGACCGAGCAACAACAGCGGCGCCAGCACTATCACCAGATAGTGCACCACCCCGCCAAGCAGGAAGGCGACCTGACCTTTGTCATCCAGCCCCGGGCAGCGTTGCGCTTCCAGCGCCAGCAATTCATCGCGCAGCGGCGACTGTTGTTTCAGCAATTCACTGAAGGGCGTCCATTCACCTTCCAGCGGACCAACGTCCGAGCCCAAATGCTCTGACACCGCCGCCATTCGTGCCAGCGAATCAGCCAGAGTGGGAACTTTGTAGAGACGCGCCGCTGAGCTCATGATCGTCTTACTCCACCGATGACGGAACGACGGTATTGGGATCACCATCGACCGCCAGTTCCAGTTCCGGCACCAACTCGTCGAGCAGATAATCCATGCTCAGCGGGCTCATAAAGGAAAAGGCACCACCGAGCAGTTCGCCGACAAAGACTTCCCGGCCTTCCCGATTGGCCGTCAACATCGGTCGTAACGACAAACCATCGACGGCTTCCAGCGCACTACTGCCCGACAGCCAGACCAGCACATCCACATCCAGTAAATCGAGGCGTTCTTCGCTGAACGACGCATAGAAAGAGCTACCGGCTATTTCGTCGTAGACCTCGGGAATATCAAACCCAAAGGACTGCATTAACTGACTGCGCAAATCGTTGGAGCTGTAGGCGCCGACATCGCCGTTGTAATAAAAAGCGATGGCCGCCTCTTTGCCCTGAAATTCCGGGTGGTTTTCTGCCACGGCGTCAATGCGCGCCTGCAACCGGCTGACCAGCGCCTCGGCCTGGTCGTCTTTACCCAGCGCCCGTCCAATGGTGCGCGCGCGAACATCCCAGGGCACACCGTAGTCGATGTAATCACCCGACTGCGGCAAGGTCGGCGCAATACGGCTTAAGCGCTTGTAGACGCGGTTACTCATGCCCGAGGAAATGCCGATGATCAGGTCCGGCTCCAGCTCGGCAATGGTTTCGTAATCGAGGTTGCCACGACCAAGCACCACCGGCTGGGCATCACCCAGTTCGTCCTGCGCCCAGGGCCAGGTGGCGTAGGGCATCTCGCCGTACCACTCACGAATGGCCACCGGCTTAACGCCCAGCGCCAGAATATCGTCCTGATCGCTGAAACCGACCGAAACCACCCGCAGCGGTTCGGCATCGATGGTGGTGCTGCCGTACTTGTGTTCCAGCGTGACCGGAAAAGCCGATTCGGCCTGGGCGGCACCGGCCAGGGCTAACAAAAAGAACGCACCAATACGCAAGAGTGACGACACAGCAAGACTCCAAAATAAGGCAGCGGAGTGCGGTTTGAGGCCGCCTTCCGGTTGAAGGGAACTGGCCGGAATAGTATTGAAAATGAGAACTCCTATCAATAGTATGTCGGGTCTTTGCGCTGGCCTGACCGCCGCCACACGCGCCACCCAATCCCGCCGATACAAACCAGAGGACGCCATGTTCAAGCTCAGAATCGCCCTGCCGCTGCTTGCCATCTGGGGTTTTGCCCAGGCCGACACCCTCACCATCGATCACGCCATGGGCAGCACCGAACTGGACGCGCCGGCGGTGCGAGTCGTCACCCTCTATCAGGGCGCTACCGATGCGGCGGTCGCACTGGGCATTACCCCGGTCGGAGTCGTCGATTCCTGGGTGGAAAAGCCCATGTATCAATACCTGCGCGATGAACTGGAAGGCGTGGCGCATGTCGGTCTGGAAACTCAGCCCAACCTCGAAGAAATCGCCGCGCTGAACCCCGATGTGATCATCGCCGCCAAGATGCGTCACGAAGCGGTTTACGATCAGCTCAACCAGATCGCCCCGACCATCGCCCACGAAACGGTGTTTCAGTTTAAGGAAACGCTCGATCTGGTTGCCGCCGCTACCGGTCGCACTGACGCCGCCGAGCAATGGCATCAAAACTGGGACGCGCGCATCGCCGAATTCCAGCAAAAAGTCGCCGAACTGGACACCATCGATTGGCCACAGCAAGTAGCGCTGCTGAATTTCCGCAACGACCATGCGCGCATCTATTACTCCAGTTTTGCCGGCAATATTTTGAACGAACTGGGTTTTGAACGGCCGCCAGCGCATCAAGAAGATGTCTGGGGTGTGAAGCTGACGTCCAAAGAAAGCATTCCGGCAATGAACGCCGATGTGTTCTTTATCTTTATGACCGAAACCGACGCCACCGTGATGGAAAACTATCAGGAATGGACCAGCCATCCGCTGTGGAACACCCTCGATGCGGTGCGTAATGATCAGGTTTACCGCGTCAATGAAGTCGACTGGAATATGGGCGGCGGGCCGATTGCTGCCCAGCGCATGGTCGACAGCGTGTTCGAACATTACGGTCTGGACTGAATCCCGACCTTGCTAGCCAACACCTTCACCAAAAGCCTGGCGCTGTTTTTCTGCCTGCTGCTGACGCTGGTCAGCGGCTTTGCCAGCATAGCGCTGGGCCAGACGGCGATGTCGCTCGACACCGTCTGGCAGGCGCTGTTCGCCTACGACGACAGCGTCGTCAACCACATCATCGTGCGCGCCAACCGGCTGAATCGGGCGGTGCTGGCACTGCTGGTCGGTTCCAGCCTGGCGGTGTCCGGCGCGCTGATGCAGGCGTTAACCCGTAATGCACTGGCCTCGCCCAGCCTGTTCGGCATCAACGCCGGCGCGCTGTTTTTTGTCGCTCTGGCGTTCAGCTTTTTATCGCTGACCTCGGTCAGTCAGTTTATCTGGTTTGCCTATCTGGGTGCGGCGGTGGCCGGTGTGCTGGTGTATCTGCTCGGCATGAGCGGTCCGGCCGGTCTGTCGCCGGTGCGTATCGTGCTCGCCGGCGCGGCCATGACGGCTTTGTTCGTTGCCTTCACCCAGGGCCTGCTGATCCTCAATCAGGAAAGCCTCGAAGGCATTCTCTATTGGCTCGGCGGTTCGGTGGCCGGTACCTCTTTTGCCACCATGAAACCCTTTGTGCCGATCTTTGTGATCGCGCTGATCGCCACGGCCTTACTGGTCCGGCAGATCAACCTGATGATGCTCGACGAAGCCGTCGCCCGCAGCCTCGGCCAGAACGTGCTGGCAACGCGGCTGGCGTTGGGCGTGATTGTAGTGGTGCTCGCCGGCGGCTCGGTGGCTTTGGCCGGGATGATCGGTTTTATCGGTTTGATTATTCCGCATCTGGCGCGCGGACTTTTTGGTCGCGATCACCGCTGGGTGTTACCGGCGTCTGCGTTATTGGGCGCCAGCCTGTTGCTCGGCGCCGATACGCTGTCGCGCTTTATCGTGCCGCCTCAGGAAATTCCGGTCGGCGCGCTCACCGCTCTGGTCGGTACGCCCTTTTTTATTATGGTGGCGCGTAAGCGGAGCCCCGCCTTATGAGCCATTTTCTGTTGCGCAACCGTTCCGAAAGCCTGGCGCTGGCGTTGCATCGGCGCACGCTAACCGGCTGTGTACTGGCGTTGCTGGCACTGGGCGGACTGCTGTTGCTGAGCCTTTGCCTGGGTTCGAGCGTGCTGACGCCGACCGATGTTTTCACCGCTGCGTTCCGGCCGGACAGCGAGCATCGTTTTGTCGTCCATACGCTGCGTCTGCCCCGGGCTTTATTGGCGGTTCTGGTCGGTGCCGGTCTGGGCGTTTCTGGCGCGGTGTTACAGCAACTGGTGCGTAATCCATTGGCCTCGCCGGACATTATCGGTGTCACCGATGGCGCCGCCGTTGCCGCCGTGCTGTTTCTGGCCTGGGGCAGCGCGCTGAGCCTGGACTGGCTGCCGCCGCTGGCGATTGCCGGGGCGTTAACCAGTTCGGTTTTAATCTACGGCCTGGCCTGGCGCGGTGGTGTGCTGCCGATCCGGCTGGTGCTGGTCGGTATCGCTCTGGCCGCAGCGCTCAAGGCCATTACCACCCTGGTGTTGGTGATGAGCCCGCTGTCGACCACGGTGCGCGCCTATGTCTGGCTGACCGGCAGTCTGTACGGCGCCCAGTGGCAGGATGTCTGGGGTTTATTGCCCTGGACGCTGACACTGTTGCCGCTAACGCTGTTGTTCGCCCGCCAGCTCGGCCTGATGGGCATGACCGACAGCCAGGCGCTGGGTTTGGGCTTGGCCGTTGGCCGCTATCGTTTGCTGTTGTTGTTATCCAGCGTGGGGCTGGCCGGTTCTGCGGTCGCCTTTGCCGGCGGCATCGGTTTTGTTGGTTTGCTGGCGCCGCATCTGGCACGCGGTTTAACCGGCCAAACCATCGTCGGCCGACTGATCGGTTCGGCCTGCACCGGTGCCGCCCTGGTACTGATTGCCGACCTGATCGGCCGCACCCTCTTCCTGCCTCAGGATTTGCCCGCCGGCATTTTCGTTTCCGCCGTCGGCGCACCCTTCTTTATTTATCTGCTGTACCGGCGTCGTCATTAATTCATCACCAACTGTCGATAAGCTGCTGCGCCAAACGATTAGACTCAAGATTGACCAAGGCCGCCAAGCGGCACAGGGACGTGCCGTCCGCCGGACCTTGTTCGGGCGCGAGCCTTGGCAACTCAAGAAGAACCACGCATCTTCGCCAGAGTTGCCAAGGCGTGTCGTTCACTCAGCAGGGACGCTGAGTGAACGACGTAGATAAAATGCCAGAAAAGCATGACCTTCGGGACATTCGCCACTCGCTGTAAACCGTTATTCTGTTGCAGTGTCCGCACCCGTCTCGGTTGCCTTGCCGGGACATCAAACCTCAAAGGAACCATCCGTGAATACCGACTTATTCAAAACAGCCCTGATCCTTGGGCTGATGGGCGCCCTTGGCCCCTTCGCCATCGATATGTATCTACCCGCCATGCCCACCATCACGGCGGACCTGGCCACCACCACCTCGGCCACTCAGGGCACCTTGATGTCCTTCTTTGTTGCCTTTGGCCTGTCGCAACTCTTCTATGGCCCGGCGTCTGATGTTTTGGGCCGCAAGCCGCCGCTGTATTTCGGTCTGGGTCTGTTCGCCGTCGCCTCCATTGGTTGCGCGCTGGCGCCGAGCATTGAATGGCTGATCGTACTGCGCTTCTTCCAGGGCGTGGGTGCGGCTGCCGTGATGTCGATTCCGCGCGCCGTTATTCGTGACCGCTACACCGGCGCAGCGGCGACTCGCTTAATGTCGACCGTGATGCTGGTGATTTCCGTCGCCCCCATGCTGGCACCGATGATCGGCAGCGCCGTTATCATCCCGTTCGGCTGGCGCGCCGTCTTTATCGCCTGTGCACTGGTCACCATCGTCAGCGTCAGCGCCGCCAAATTCGGCCTGCCGGAAACCCTGGCCCCGGAAGATCGCGCACCGTTTAAATTCAGCAACATGATGCGCGCGTTCAAGACGCTCTTCGCTGACCCGGTGTTTATGGGCCTGACGTTAATCGGCGGCATGGGCATGGCCAGTTTCTTCTCGTTCCTGTCCATCGCCTCCTTCCTGTACACCGACTACTACGGCCTGAATCCGTTCCAGTTCAGCCTGTTCTTTGCCGTCAATGCGCTGGGCTTTTTCAGCACCAGCCAGATTGCCGCCAACCTGGGCAACCGCTTCGGTTCCATCGCCGTCGTAAAATGGGCCGTCGCCGGCTACGCCACCTCAGCGCTGTTATTGCTGACCTTTGTACTGCTCGGCTGGGACGCCTTCCCGCTGCTGGTCGCCATGCTCGCCCTCACCTTCGCCTTCCTCGGCCTGGTGATCCCCACCTCCATGGTGTTGGCACTGGAAGAACACGGCCCCATCGCCGGCACCGCTGCTTCTTTGGGTGGCACCTTGCAGATGGTTTTGGGCGCGGTTGCCATTGCCATTCTGAGTGCGCTCTTTAATGGCACACCGGTCGCACTGGTGGCGGGCATCGCAACCTGCGCGACCATTGCGGTGGTGTTGTCGGTGGTTACGCTGAAAACGGTTGAGCCTGCTACGGCTTGACGTTAGTACGGAACGCAAAAACGCCGGGCTTTTGCCCGGCGTTTTTTTATGCCCGTTGAACCATCACCTCAATAACCGCGTCGTCCAGGCCTTGAGCCAGCTGGGCCGGCACACCGGATTTAACCGATCACCCAACTGTATGCGGTGTGGGTGTCTGGTTAACCGGTCTTTAAAAGCAGACCTCAAAGCTTCAACCCCCAACAACCTTCACTTTTGTGACCCATCGCTCAATCTCCCGCCAACAACTCCACTATTTTCCGTCGGTTTAGTGTCAATATATTGGCGTTCGCTGAGCACGCTGATCTAAAAAACCAGCTCAGCTCGGCTGGATCACACTGTTAAGGAGAACGGTTATGGAAAGCATTTATAGAAAGCGGTTACGGAAAGCAGTTATGGAGAGAAGCGAAATGACTAACACCTTAGGCAAACCCTTTAAACACACTCATTGGTCGGCACCTAGCTTAGCCATGCTGCTAAGCCTCGGCCTGGCCGCCTGTGATTCCGGCTCGTCCACGCCCGGTACACAATCACCCCCGCCCCCACTCGGACCAAACTCTAAGCTTGAACTCAGCGCCTGGGTGGGTGCTGACAACAGCCAACTAACCATCAGTGGCGACTACAATGGCTTGGAAGACCTACACTTCTACCTCGGCCAAGACCCGGACTGCGATGTCATCGCCGATGGCGAAACCTGCGCCCAGGAACACAAACTGACCAAACAGCCCTTTACCTTCAACGACAAAACCCACCTCAAACTCGGCCTCGAACAACCCCTCTACGCCCGCTTGCGCCTGGGCGAACGGGAAGCCACTACCCCAGTGGAGCTAAATGAAAGCGTTTATGCCGAATTCAGCCCACGCTCCGATACCCAAGTCGTCCGCTTCGATGCCGGTGAGGGCGAACGGCTGTGGCTGGTGGGTGGACATGACGGGGCCAATAATCTCAACGACATCTGGTCCTCAACCGATGGCATCCATTGGGAGCAGGTAGAAACCGCCCCGGGCCAACCCCTGTTTGCACCACGCTCCGGCCATCAACTGGTAGTCTTCGAGGCCAAAAGCGATGAGGAAAGCGTTCCACAGGGCCCGCAGCTTTGGGTGATTGGCGGTGCGAACGGCGGAAACTATTTCAATGATGTCTGGTCTTCCCCGGACGGCGTTCATTGGACCGAACACGAACCCGTCTGCACCGGCGACTGCTTCAGTGCACGGAGTGACCATCAAGTGGTGGTGTTCGATGCCAACAACGAAGGCGAACGACTTTGGTTGATTGGTGGTGCCTCTGTGGACGGTGACGGAAACAATGACGTCTGGTCGTCAGTCGATGGCATTCATTGGCACCAAGTGATCGAGGCGGCCGACTTCCCAAGACGCACTGAGCATCAAGTGGTGGTGTTTGATACTCACGATGAGGCAGGGACTGTTGAGCACCAACTGTGGCTGGTTGGCGGTACGTCGAGTGACCTTTCAACCGGCGCAATACCCTTCTACAACGATGTCTGGTCGTCGAAGGATGGCAAAAAATGGGACCAACAAAACCTCTGCACACCCAAACCATGCTTCGTTGGCCGTGCCGGCCATGAGCTAGTGGTTTATGCCGCACCCGGCGAGACCGTGCCTAAACTATGGCTGGTTGGCGGGCGACGTAACGATATAAATCTAAATGACATATGGTCATCCAACGATGGCGTCGAATGGAACCTGGAAACCGATGCCCCATCTCTCTCAGCACGCAACTCACATCAACTGGTAGTGTTCGGCAGCAACCCAGATAAACCAGAAGACAATGCGCTGTGGATGATTGGCGGCAATACCTACTTCAATATTTCCGACTCGAACGTTAACTATAACGAGGTGTGGCGTTCCACCGATGGCAAAGATTGGCGGTTGTCCGTCAAAACCCCCTTACAGAATCCGCTCTCAAACGAACAGTAACCACAAAACAAAAAGGCGCCTCGGCGCCTTTTCTTTTTAAAATATTGAATGCTGAATTCGTTAAATATCGCACCTAAAACATCTAATAAACGGCCGAGAATACACTTATTTAAACGCTAAAATCGCTAACGAATTATCCGGCAGTTGCAGCCATGGATACATCAGCGATAGCACAGCGATAATGGTGTAGCGTTTTCATTGTTCTATAACTTAAAACCATCCCAATCAACGAAGTCATCCCTTCACCGTTGACCAACCTATGCAGACAACCTTTCCCACGCCTTATCCTACTGTGCCCATAACTATGTACCGTTTCATACACATCCAATCTGGCCGGTATTAACTGCGTTGAATACGGTAATTCCGTATAACATTGTTACTAACCGCTCCCCAGCGAGAGGCTTTAACGTTCTGCTGATGTAACGCAAATGCCGTCTCGCTGGCAAACACTTCATAGACAGTAAAACGGGTATGCTCATTGGGATCTTGCTCAACGCGAAAATCCAAACAACCGGCTTCCGCCCGCGTCCGATCGATATGCGTGGGCAATTCCGCTAGCAAAGAATCCAGGTCGCCGATGGGAACATCGATGTAGCCCGTCAGAGTGATTATTGGCATTGGGCTTAGCTCGCTGATTGTCAGTACACACTATAAACGAGATATCCATTTAACTACTGACATTAATTCGCTTACAGCTGAGATAGCTTACCAGCTTACCTGGACACCCACCTTAAGCCTTGACACGGAAAGACACCCATCTGAACGATTTCCTATGATGGGTGTTTTGTTAACTCTCCGCATAATTACTTACACATTAACTAGGTCGATTTTCATAGTTTCGTTTTATCAAGAACAGCAAACAAGATACTTATCTTTAAAGAATCGTATGAGGCTGATTTCAGTTAAGGCAAAGCAGTGATGGTTGATAACGCCACTGCTAAGTAAGAAAGGTCCACTACGTACGCTACCGCCCAGCCGGTTACAGAGCGCGCCAAGTTCTTAATTATCCGAATAGGGTTACGACTACGCCTTTTTGTGACGCATCTCAAATTTATGGGTGCGGTCATGTCCGCTTTTGGCGATGAACGGTGTTTCAAGGTGCAGTATTGGTTGAAACGCTTTGTGTGAAAGCTTGGAAGCAAATGCTTGAGTGGGAAAGTCGTGAGGTTTTGGTCCAGCAGTACAACATTAAAGCTCAATAGAAAAAGCAACTTATATGTTTCTTTTTCTGTTTTCGATAGGATGAACACCTTAAAAGCAACAAATAAGTTGCCTTCTGCAAAATAAGCAACCAATATGTTGCTATATACTGGAAAAGCAACATATACGTTGACCATGATGAAATCGATACTGCGACAGATAAAACGGCGGCGACTGGCTCTTGGCCTTAAACAGAGCGATATGATGATGCGCGTTGGCGTTTCGCGTCAGCAATATCAGCGTCTGGAATCAAAAGGCAACCCCAGGCTGGATACGCTGGAGTTGATCGCTAAGGGTTTGAATAGCGAGCTTGTACTCATTCCAAAGGAAAAACTAGGCGTTGTTTTGGCGCTCCTTGAGCACGAGAGTTCCGAGCCAGGCAGCGCGCAAAGGCTTCAACCGGGAAATGGGGTTGGGGAAGAGGCAAAGGAAAGTCTTTCAGATGATCCGTGGCAGGGTTTGCTGGAGGATGAATCATGAGTGACGACCGTAGCAATGAAATAAACGTGCTTAAGTTGAGCTTGCACGGAAGATTGGTTGGCTATTTGGCTGGCTTTCAAAACGGTAAGAACGTGCTTAGTTTTGCCGAAGAATTCATAAATGATACAAACCGCCCCACATTCAGTTTGATCACTCATCCAGCATTTCCTCGTTCTAGACAGATACTGTCGGAACCTTGGGCAAAAAATCAAAAATTACATCCTGTTCTGTCTAACTTACTTCCTGAAGGCTCATTGCGTGAGTTAATTGCACGAGAGCTCAAAGTCCATACCGACAACGAGTTCCGTATTTTTTCATATTTGGGTGATGATTTGCCTGGCGCTTTGATCGCCGAGCCTTTGGAGCCTGACGATGTTCCAGGAAATATACTCAGTACTTACGGCGACGTTCGCGCAGTAAGGTTTGAAAAAACATCAGCGGAAAATAAATTTTCGTTGGCCGGTGTCCAAATGAAATTTTCAATGAAAGAAAAGGATGGACGCTACAACCTTTCCAAAAACGGCGTTTTGGGAGATTGGATTGTTAAAACGCCATCCACCCGGCATAAAGATGTACCTCTGAATGAATACACGGCAATGAAACTAGCTGAATCGGTTGGTGTCGATATTCCAGAAATAAAATTGGTTGAACTGAATAAACTCGACAATCTTCCTCCGATAAATCTACCCGATGAAAAGCTAGCTTTTGCAATTAAACGTTTTGACCGCAATGGTGACGCGCGCATTCACATGGAAGACTTTGCCCAGGTTTTGGTCAAATATGCGCATGAAAAGTACAACAACGCCAACTACGAACAAATCGGCCGACTCATTTACAGTTACTCTGGCAACAGCATAACTGATGCACAACAGTTAGCCAGAAGACTACTCGTTAATATTCTTCTAGCTAACGGCGATGCGCATTTGAAGAATTGGAGTTTGATTTATTCAGACACATTCACGCCCCGACTTTCACCCGCATACGACATCGTCACCACGAACGTCTATATCGATGGTGAAAAAAATTTCGCGCTCAACTTAGGAAAGACTAAAGATTGGTACGCCGTCTCAATGGAACATTTTCAGTCGTGGGCTGATCATGCTGAGATTCCCTGGAGAGCCATTAAACCGCACTTGGATGATGTAATGGATAAGGCTCGAACTCATTGGCGGGAAATGATTGAAGACCTTCCAATGAATGAGACGCACAAGGAAAAATTGCAGATACACTGGCGTAATTTGCATGACGATTTTCGAATTAACTAAGGTTTGAAAATTCCGCTAGTGCTGAACAAGGGATTCAACAATCTGTAACGTCAGATAAAAAAAACAGGTTTGTGGGGGACTACAGATGCAATGATGATTAAGCGGTCAATCCGCCTTGACACGAGTCTGGTCAGGACACGGTTGATTTAAACCGAATGGGTGTTTTAGACAGTCAAGTGCGGATCTCATCAGGGCCCGGGGTATTCTCAAGAAACCCCAATCAGAAGGCCGGATATATGTCAGTACGACTGTACTTTGCATCATTCCTTTGATTGATAATGGCAGTGACAAAATAAAACAAAGGCGTTGGGCTTTCGCCCAACCTGAAGGCCGCTATGCCTTGACAGTGGTCGGGCGTCCATATATGTCTTGTTAACTAACTTGCTTGGTTTAACCTTCTGATTCGGAAAGCAATGTCCACAAGATCTTGTAACCATTGGCGATGCCAACGCCTGAATCTAAGCCAGAGTCTAAAATTACATTGACTCCCTCGTCTTCGAGTGGGTCTTCGGTAAACAATCCATCTAAGTGGAGGGATGAGACATCCACATATTCGCCATCCTCAAGCTCCGTATGTAACTCGTAAGTGGCCACAAGTTCATCGGCTTTATAGATCAATACCTTATAATCTCTCTCGATGCTCATAGAATCGCCTGCAATGCATAATCTATGGTTAAGATGCCGGAGCGAATACATAACTATTGCTAAAAGTAGGTGTCTTGCTAGCCCCTTGCTCCTCTAATTTGATCTAAGCCATTTACCCTGCTATTGGTTAGATTGGTCGCTGTCTGACTTGGCTTCAAACTAAACCATTATGAGGAACAAAACTATGGCTGTACGACATACCCCTCCGAACGGTGAAAGTATCGTGCACAAAGGGCAAAAAGGCAGAGATACAGGTTGCGGAATTGATACCACTAAAAACCCATCGCATTGGACAAATACCAATAGTGCTATCACCTGCAATAAAAATGGATGTAAAAACTAAAGGCTAATTGGGCGCCCACTTAACGACTTCCTAAGGTGGGTGTCCTATTAGACTACTTATTAGACTACTAATTAGCGCTTGCAAAAAACTCGGCTATCGACGAACACCCGGGGCGTTCTGCCTCAGTGCTTTTAACTCAATAAATCTTTCTCGAAAAATCCGCCGACTGATCTTCTTCAGTGATTTATCGTGCCTGAAATTTGGCATTGATACTGCGTAGATGTTTAAAAACCAATATCGAACGCATCAACTGTTTATATCGCAACTAAAATGTTTTGAAAGATCATTGGTTCAATGGTGTTTTCGCTAGGGTGGGTGTCCTTTTAACTAACGTTGGTCATTGAAACTCCAGCTCTCTTTTCCATCTTTGGAGTAACAGGGGAAGAAGTACCAGTATGAACCTTCCCCGATTGGCAGCATGTCACCTGAGTGTGTGCAATCACCATAGAATTTTAGATCACCTAATCGAATAAATGCAGCAGCTGTATAACCTTCCCAGTTATTCTTTATTTCCGTTTTAATGAAGCCTTTATTTGCAGATTCAGTTATCTCATTTAGTATTGGTGCCAACTCGGAAACTCTTTTGAAGGATTTCTCTAATGTTTCTTGATTAGGCAAGTCTTCCTTTTGAAGTTTGTCTAAGTCTGAGTTAACTAGTTTTCTTATCTCTTTTTTTAGACTCACTCGAAACTCTTTTTCCTATTGCACTTAACGCCTAAAGCACGGGCGAAAAAGCCAGAGTGAAGCGGCATTTTTGACGTCCTGTACCTTTACTTGTTAGATGTTTCCTGACTAAATAGCGGGTCTCTTTTTAAGCGTATATTGATCTCTTTTTCATCAATACTTTTAGCCTGATCTAGTTGTTCCTGAAACTGCAAATTCAAAGATTTTTGTATTCTTGCTATGTTGTAGTGTACGACTGCTTTTGACGAAGACGCCATATCAACTTCTTCAGCTAAATGCACTAAAACATTGAGCATATTTTTGCGATCTTTTTCATTTGATGCGATGGCATCTGCACCGATAAGATCTGCTTCAACCCAATATCTCCTTGCACTACCGGAGTTTAGGTACTCCCTCGCTTTTTCGGGGAACCCGTATAGAGAAAGAAGAGAAGCTATATTGTCCTTTTGGCTACCTGATGAAATCGAGCCACCTCGAAGCAGCTTAAATATAACCAGAGGAAAAATTTCTCGATATCTCTTATTTGACAACATGAATGCAAAAATACCCGCATAAGCAGCAGCAAGGGCAATGCCTATGGCGGGTTTAATTTCACTTTTTGTTGCCCCGATCTTTTCTCCCACTATGCCTTTAGCCCGTAGTGATACTTCGGGCTCTGAAGCCAAAGTTGACTGATTTTTTAATAATACAGATAGACTAAGCCCTTCGTTTGGGTTCAAGCTAGTTATTGATAACGTCACTGAATCATCTTTAATATCTTTTTGATATTTGATCGCATTATCAATACGTATATTTGATTTCTCTATCTGTGACTCAGGGAATCGTATTATTAGGGTTATATCTTCCGCTGTTTCATCTCCACTATTTGAAACCTCAAATTGCTGAATGAAAACTTGGCTACCGCTATCGTCAAAGGGAATACTTCTTACATAGTTGTATGTAAGCTCAGGTTCCTTGGTTTGCCACCAAAAGAGAAAAATTCCGGTCCCTATGGTAACAATGGCCGTGACTAACCCAGTTGCTAATATTGATTTCCAGTTCATAAATTTCTCTCTGAGCAGAGCCTACATCTAACGCCCTGGCTTTACGGCGTGCCGGAGCGCCAGCGTAGGTACGTCCGCCAACAGCCATTGGTTAGCTTTTGTTGATAGATGGTTTTGCAACGAGTTTCCATGAGTGAACATCAGGTTCACATTGCATCATCTTCATATCTTTTCTCCCCCAGGACTGGAGCACACCTTTCAACTCTTCATCAGTAACAGAGCCTTCTTTGGTAACATTTCGATATAAATGCCGCCCCAAGTATATTTCCTTAAGTGAGTTCTCCGGCACATCAAAGCAGTATAGAGGTCGACCAGAGACAGTCACCTTATTCCATTCACGATAGCGACCGCCACCAGTGTGATAACCGAAGGGGATATCCTCTATATTCTTTACAACACGGACTTCTTCTTCGTATGCCCACTCGAGAGACTTATACAGAAAAGCTCTCTTCATTAGGTTGAAGGCACTCGAGTCAAAGCGGAGCCTACCACCAATATTCAGTAGCTCATCTTCGCCAATCATGGGGAGATCGTTGTGCGGCTTCGTAGCCGAGTAGATCATCTCTCCGTACTGGCCTGGAATCACATTGCTTTGCAGGTCTGAAAAGCCTGTCAAATCGCAATCGAACCCAAGAACTACTCCTTGATGAGAGTCTCCATAATGCGACCACATAAGCGCGTTTAACGGCTGACGAGTCAACGATAAAACACCGTATTTCCTCGAGAAATGGGTTCTACAAGCATCCGTGGCGGTTTTCGCGCTTATAGACTCATCGCTATCTTCAAAACCAAAGGCTGTGCATTCAAAAGGGTCGTTCAAATCTTCAAGACATGAAAATCCTAGTGACAGGGTTTCAATCACCTTTCGAGCAGCACCAAAGGACATGTACTTGTATAGAATCATGAACCTGCCTCAAGAGAAGCTAACGCCGCAATAAACGGACCGAAAAGCGTAGCTTATTGGGTCCGGTGGAGGCCCAAAGAGCCAGAACGAATTTCACTGCCTTGTTATGTGTAGTTCTTGGTACTCTCTCGCAGCTTATCTATATTCACAATTGGTTGGTCGAAATCCTTGGCCTCAAGGGTTTCCAGCCTATGGACCGCAATATTTCTAAAATTCTTCGTTTCCTGCCAGAGCTCTTTGATAGGTTGCTCGGCTTTATAGAAAATCAATGCCCCCGGCCTATGATCAGGCAAATTCATAGATTTAGCTCGATCAATAAGCTCATGCTCGAAGATGCCCCACTTACCCAAAAATGTACCCAGTTTCTTTTGGATCTGGCTCTCTGAAATCAGAGATAGCTCAACTTTAAAAAGGTTTTGAAATAACGTTTTGGCCAAAGACAAATAGGTTTGCACCCTAGCAATTTCTACAGTTATTCCATTACCAGAGTGATATAACTGATTCCGAATTCTGTGATACCACTCGATTTCATCAAGACTAACACCGGTAAGATTTTCACCTGCGAATTCTTCAAGTAAATCTAGAAGAAGAGGAAATGAGTTGCTCGCCTCTTCAAGCTGCTTCCGAGAGGGTTTACCTCCTTTGTCTTTGCGTCGAGGTAGACCGAGATACGTTTTGATCATGAGTTCGACCGCATTATCAACGCTGATCATGGCGATTCGTCTGTCAAAATCACCGTCATGTGCAATATGATCTACAGCGTGCTGAAGTAATTCTTTTGGTCCTTCTGACCACGGTCCGTCCATTGCCTACCTCTTATACATAACGCCGCGCTCTGCGGAAAATTTGGAATGCAGCGAAAAATTTGTCCGACAGCAGCGCCTTGTTAAGCATTTTTCTTATGAATATCGAAAAGAAGACCTACTGGTGATTTCTTCACTTTCTTGTTTTCATCTGCGAGGTCTCTAATTGATTTTGGAATGTCTTTTAATTTCGGCACATCAAACATTTGACCTGCTGCTATTGTAGCCATACCCCAAACAGGAGTTCCAGTGACTGCGGCGGCCACTTCAAGCGAGCCAACAACTAACCACGAACCAATATCTTTGCCTGCAAACTTCCATTTTCTACTACTGAGATCATCTATATTTTTTTGGTGTTGGCTAAATGCTAAATTTATATTATCGAAAATCTGGTCTCGACTGCGATGAAAATTAGCAGGATTGACTTCAATTAAATCATTTACCCCTTTACCTAAAATTTCTCTAATCTCTTCCATTGCGCCTTCTTTTCGTATTTCAATTAGTGCTTCTGGAGGGATGTTTCCAATCCAATGCATCTCACCTGTTGAAAGATCACTAAGGCCTTTAACGACATGGAGGTCTTGAGAATTTAATTCTGACTCAGCTCTTTCAGCATCGTACTCCATCTTCCATACGAGGTACTGCCAGGATGTCGGAGCATCTATCATCGGAGTGCCATTTAAGCGTCTTGCTTTAACAAGCATTTCGTTGCTGACAGACATGCGGCCAAGAGCTTGACTCGCTAACGCTACTCCGGGAGCAATTTGACCAAAAGGCTGCATATGTTCACTTTTCATTGCCTTTTCTATTTGGTCTCCAATATCTTCATCCCAATCTGTGTCGAATAAGACTCTACTACCGTCAGATATTTCAGCGACGGTTCTTTCAATTGAGTCCAATGAACCACAAAAGTCCATTAACTCTTCGAAAGACTCAAAATCTCGACCAAACAATTTACCCGCGTGAACTAATGAATCCTCTCTTCCTAAACGATTGAAAAACTCCCGTTCGCCTTCTTGCAAGACGCCCATATCAGGCAATATAACAACTATCGGATATTCTACATCTGCACACGCCAGCTCCCTGTATTGCAGGATGTTCATTGCGTGTTTCATGAAGTAGTAGGCTTTATCCGCGAGACTATAATGTTCGAAAATTACTTTAGACCTTAAGAAAGGATCTGGAAGAATAATTGTATCGGTATATATACCACACTTAGACGCGATATTTTCATCATGCGAAGGAAAAAGATCACCGCCAAAAATGCCCTTTACGTTGTGATGCATATCTTCGACATGGATGTGTGCTATTTCGCCAATGCCTTCCCAAAATTGATCTATCACATCAAGAAACTTATTGAGATTTTCTGTTATTTCTTTTATAGAACCTTCGCTATTTTGTGCCGCCATTCCTGCATCATGAGGAGTCATTCCTCTTTGATTCATAATCTTAAAAAAGCTTCCAAAATTGTCTTCAATGAATTTAAAATACATATTTTGTATTTCACTCAATGAAGCTTCTTTTTTAAGCTCCTCACGATCATGCATCGCGGTGACTGCTAGCGCCATAGACCTTACAAGACCGTCCACAGTATCGAGATCTACCTCACCATCTGGACCGGTGCGAACAGCAAGAAGGCTCTTCTCCACATCAAGTCCTTCAGCAATCCTTATCTTCCCTTCTTTAAATTGCTCTTGAAGAATCTTCAAACGTCGGCGAAGCCTTTGTTCATATTCAACTTCTTCGATTGACTTATCTTCGCTCATTTAGAACTCCAATTTCGATGAGATGCTTAACGCCGTAAGCAGCTGCGGCTTTATAGTGGATTGTTTTGCGCTAGCGGAGCGTTAAAGCGCAAAACAAGGAACGGAAAGGCAGTCAGACTGACTTCCATTGCTAAGCCAGTAATTTCCTAGCGTCAATATGCTTGAATCTCCCCTGCTCATCCAGATAAAAACCATGCAAAGGCATATTATATTTTTCAAGTATAGACTTAATAAAATCGACTGGACTTTTACCCTTTATTATCTCTCCCTGAAGACTATATTTTGGATAGTAGAGTATCCCAAGATTTGCATGCACGAAGTAGATTCCTAGCCCAATAGCATTTGGAGATAAGGAGGCAAAAAAGGTGACGCCGTAAGCTCCACCTTCGAAAGGCAAATAGGACACCCATCGTAGTGCATAGCGGTTAAGGTAGGTGTCCTATTAGCTCATCGCTATCGTACTCTTCATTATCATTAGTCATTTACTTTTCTCATATATTGAATCTTGATCTTCATAACATCTAATCAGCCGATGCGTTAGCGGTCGGCTGAATTGAATCGTTAGCTGGCTTGACTTTAGACTGTCTTTTTTTCGCAATATGATAAAGCCCGTCTTTATATGATTTACCTTGCCAAATGAATGAAATACATACAAGCACTGACAGAATAATGGAGACCACATAGTACCAATTAATATCGGCGGACTTATTCAACTCCGGCAGCGAGTAAATAAGAAATAATATCCACAACAGGAACACATATATACTGATAAGTATATTAACCTTTGACACCGAAACTTCTGCTGGCCCTGTAATAAAATTGGAAGCACGTTGACACCCATTCATTTCATCATTTCGCTTTAACTCGATTTTATATAGAGGCCCGGTGATACCGTCCTCTAATATGTCAACATGTTTTTCCCAGTTTTCCTGCCAGTACTTACTTCCTTTATTTACACACACCCAACCAAATGAAAACACCAACCCTATACAAGATAGGAAAACAGAAAGATCGGTTCTTAAAGGTGAGTCAGATGCCTGCACAGCTAAGAACGCAGCAAAAGTAGCACCGATAAATGTCCAAAAATAAGTAGCCCTTTTCCAGTAAAGTTCGATTTCAAATTTACGAATATCGACAGCCTGATTAAATGCTGCCAACTCCTTTCCCCTAAATTCTTGAGCATATTCTTCAGGAGATAATGTTTTTGTTGTCGTATTCGTCATCTATCTCATATCTCTGATTTCTACTTACAGCTAACAGCTTATTTCTTGTCACTTACGCCTTTGGAACTAACAGGACACCCATCTTAATGATTTCCTATGATGGGTGTCCTGTTAACTTCACTAGGCTCAATATCCTCGTGTGCAACAAACCCCGAGATGGCGTAATTCCTTAGTACATGTTGGAGTTGACCAGTTTTGACCTTAAAGGAAGCAAGGTGGCTTAAAAACAATCTGAAATGTCCAACTTTCCAAAACGTAGCCTCTTTAGGGGCGCTTGAAGAGTACGCGTGGTCTAGTTCTAACTCGTCTGCGATACTGAGCACCAAATCTTCTTTCGCACCGGCCAATAGCTCCTTAACGTAAACCCACTTGCTATTAACACTCGGTTGGAAATCCCTGCAGTCAATGCCGTAGGCACCGAGAAAAACATCGATGTCAGAAAAGCCCATCTTCGACTGGAGTTCACCGCCAATTCGATCAATGAGATTAATGAGATTAATTCTGTCTAATACCTTCATCGCGAAGATTTCTTTCTCACATAACGCCCACACCATGCCCGGCTTTGTAGTGAAGGAAAAGCCTCAACGAAAAATCCGTCGTTATGCCTCCGACTGTTATAAATCAATTGGTTACTGACGCAATATTCGTTCATCTTGCCCCCTGTATTGAGTATTAATGACAAGCGCAACGGCGCCAGCTTGCGAGCGTCCGGCACCTAAAGTGGCGAATTGCCGCGCATTGTTATGACTTGAACAAAGATAACTAGTCATACTTTAGGTACGACGAAACATCCCTTACCTTTGCCATTTCTTGATCAATATGTTGCTGGTTGCAGCCTTGCGATTTTAGCCAATCTTCAATGCCTTTTAGATAATCCGCATAGCCAACATTTTCTTTATTCGCTGCTTCAAGTAGCTCCGCCGCTCTCTCAGAATCATTTGCGTGACCGGCAAACTTCTTGTCGGCGACGCCAAAAGCGCCTGCTATTTTGTCTTTCCAGCTCATAGGACCTCCGATTTCGATTTAGTCATAACAGCCTATTCATTGTCACTTACGCCTCTTATTTAGGCGCAACCTTGGTTCCACGTAACCACAGTATTTTCAGCTATCGTATATCCCAGTGTGGTTGAAGGCTTACTACCGCTAACATCAATTCAGAGAAACTGTCCCCGACGCCTATTCCTTGTATCAGTATCTCCAAAGACGCGAGCCTTGTTTGCTATCAACACCTATTCGAAATAAGCAACGGCATCTCCCTTAAGCTCTTCGCAATAACCACGCTACCGCCAGGCCGGTTACAGGGCACACCAATGGTATTACTTGTCATCAGACGAAATCTGCGGTGCATCTAGGGTTAACGCTAAATGTGATGGAGTTCAAGATTAGGTGGCGCGGATGTGTCCGCTTTGGGGGAGTGAACGATGTTCAATAATGTTCAGAACGCCTTCCTTGGCGATGGGTTCAAAACGATAGAACCCGTGCTGGCGGGGCCTGGCGCTGTTATTCCTGATCGCGCCCATTAATACCCCGCCATGGCTTTACCAGCTATCTATCAGTCAGCTTTTTTCTGCCAATCCCGCCCAACAACATGCGTGGTCAACAAATCCAAATTCAGTTCCAACGCACTGAACGCGTAGCCGAAGCTGGCGTAGGGGAAGAACAGCACCTGGCCTTGGCGGCAGGCGTGGAGTGCCTGGCACCAGCTGGGGAAAAAGCTGTTTAGGCCAGCGCGCACGGCTTCGGGGCCGTCTTCTGGGGTGCTGCCGTAGAAGTTGATCAGGAAGTCGGCGTCTATATCCATCAGCCGTTCCGGGCTGAGTGAGATCTGGCGTTCGTCCATTTGCGCAATCCAGTCGGGTAACGCTAGGCCGAGGTCGTCGATGGCGACGGTTAAGGCGCCTAGGTCGCGATACACGTAGAGGGCGTCGCCGGCGGGAAACGAGAACACCACGCTGATGTCCGGTTTGGTTTCCAGCGCTTCGAAGTAACCGCGCGTTTGCGCCAACTTGCGTTGATAGTTGGCGTCCAGGCGTTGGTAGTTGGCTTGCTGGCCGGTGATCTCGGCCAGGCGTTGCATGCCTTCGCGCACCGGATATTCGTTGGGATCGATGACCACCGTTGGCGCAATGCGCGACAGTGGTTCGGCCTGGGTTTCGATCATGGTGATGATCAAATCCGGCTGCAGGCTGGCAATGCGTTCGTAATCCAGTTCGTTGTAGCTGCCAATAAAGTCGATGTCGCTGTTGGCGAAGGTGATGCCGAGCAAATCCGGTACGGCGCGCAGGTAGGGTTGGCCTTGGGCATCCAAACGGCCTGCACTGCCGACCAGCGGTACGCCCAGTTCCAGTAACGGTAAGGTCAGGCGGTTGTCGTTTTGCGAAATCACCCGCTGTGCTTGCAGCGGAATCTCGACTTCACGACCGGCGTCGTCGATCACGGTCTGGGTTTCGGCCAGTGCCAGCAATGGGCTAAGCAGCACAGCCAGCAAAAGCGTTTTCAGCGCGTTTAAGGTCATGGCGATTAATCCTGTTCGGGAACTTGGGTGTTCGGGTCGCCATCGATGGCGGTTTCTATCAATGGCACCAGCAGATCGACCGCGTATGGCAGGCTCAGCAGCGTGCCGTAAGACAGCGCGCCGTTGCGCTCGGAGGTGTCGGGCAGGAAGATTTCACGGCCTTCTTGGTAGGCGCGTAATTGTGGCCGCAGCGGCAGTTGTTCGATCTGTTGGCGCGAATCCGCCGAGCTGTACCAGAACAACAGGTCGGCATCCAAACGCGGCAGTTCTTCTTCCGACAGGGTGATGTAGAACTCGCCCGGCTCGGTCAGCGCTGTAACTTCGGGCAAGACGGTCAGGCCCATGGCCTGGATCAACGCCACCGAGGTGTCTTCGGCGGAATAAACACCCACGCTGTTGTTCCAGTAGGTCGCCATCACGAAATTTTTGCCCCGCCAATCGGGATGCTGATCGGCGGCTTGTTGCAGGCGATTTTCGACCTCGGCGATGCGCGCTTCAGCCGCGTCGGTGCGATTCAACACCCGGGCGACCAGGCGCGCGCGTTGGTCCCAGGTCAGCGCGTAATCACCAACACCCGGCGGCACCGCCACCACGGGGGCAATTTTGCTCAACTGCTGATATTCCTGAGCGGTAATGCCGGAGCGGATGGCGATGATCACATCGGGTTCGGTGGCGGCAATTTGTTCGAAGTTCAGTTCACCGCGTAACACTTGCGGTTGTTTGGTGACCAGCGGCTGTACCCAGGGCCAGTAGCTGTTGTCGTAATCGCCAAACCAGTAACGCACCGTTAGCGGTTGGTAGCCCAGTGCCAGTAAGTTATCGCCACCGGCGTAATCGATTGAGGCGACGCGTTCGGGTTGGGCGGGAATGACAGTGGTGCCGAATTTGGTGTCCAGACTGAGCGGGTATTGGGTGTCGGCCTGAGCAAACGCAGCGGCGACACTGAGGGCGAGTAAAACGGCGTAACGACGGAACACAGAACCAGGGCAGCGCATCTTATATCCTTCACTTGGACCAAAACGTTAATGATAACAATTCCCATAACGTTTTGTGATGCGCTTTGTCGAACTCAGCTTACCGCTTCAACAACGACTGGCTGCCAGGTGTCGTAAACCGCCGGTGGCAGGCCTTCGTCGATATCCGCACAGGTGCCGTAACGAACGCTAGTGATGGCTTCAAGCTGTACATACAGCGCGCCCTCAGCACTGACGGACTGCCAGTGGGCGTGGAAATCGAGACCGCCTGCGCGGCTTGCAGGCAGCTCGGTCAGCTCAATGTTCAACGGCACTGTGCCGGCCGATTGCAAATGCTCACGCGCCGCCACATCAGCGACTTGCTGCGCCGGGCTTAACCGGCCATCGCCACGGTAGTTGGGCAAATAAGGTTGGTCGGCCAGCTCGGCCTGCAACAGCGCGCCGGCCTGCTCCGGTTCGATGCGACCGTATTTGCGCAGCGCCGGAAACATCAGCGCCGAGGATGCCAACCGACAGCCGCCCAGATGGCTGCTCTGCCAGATTTCAAAAGCGTCGTCATAGGCTTGCGCCGCCTGATCCAGAGCTTTGAAGGCGGCGTTGCCGAACTTGGCGCAGCATTTGTCTTTTACGCCGTGGGTGCAGCACAGCAGGATGCGGCTGTGCACCGCGCCAACCTGCCAAGGCGCCAGCGATTGCTGCTGTTGCAGGGCATCGAGGAATGCAGCCAGTTCCCCGCGTGGGACGTTAAAGGCCAGACATTCGGGCATTAAGTAAGCGCGATGCACATCACCGCCTTGATCGGCGCGATGGATCAGATTGACGCGACGGCCGGCAGCCACCAGGGCGCGAATCTGGTCGGACACCTCCGGCGTCATCGACTTGGCCTGATGGTAGGTCCGGGTCCAGTCGCCAATGGGCCAACTGAGTAAGAGGTTATTGGGCAGATGCGCTGCGGTACCGGGCAGCGGCTCGCCAACCTCTTGACTGTATTGAGCGCAAAACTGCGTCATCGATGACTCCGCGTTAGAAGGTGCTTTTGGCCTGAGCCCGGTGCAGCAATACCACAAAGAACGGCACACCAATGATGGCCGTCACCAAGCCCGCCGGAATCTGTATGGGGGCGAACAGCGCGCGACCAAGCAGATCGGCCAACATCACCAGCAGCGCACCCAGCAGCGCCGTCAGTAACAGGTGTAACCCGACCCCGGCCCGGGCAAGCCGGCGCGCGGCGTGAGGCGCAATCAGCCCGACAAACCCCAGCGGGCCAACCACCGCCGTGGCAATCGCTGCGAGCGCTACCGCCACACTGATCAGGGCATAGCGGACCCGGCGCGCCGATACGCCCAGACCAATAGCGGTATCTTCACCCATCTGCAGCGCCGCCATGGCACGCGATAACCCCAGCGCCAGCGGCAACAGCAGCACCAGCCACAGGCTCAGCATCTGAACATCCGGCCAGCCTGCGGTGTGCAGACTGCCGCTGAGCCAGGCCAGCGCCGATAAGGCGCGCTGAACATCGCCGTAGGTCAGCAAGGCAGAGGTAATGGCGGTAATAAAAGCCGCCATGCCGATGCCCATCAAAATAAAACGAATGGAACTGCCGCCCTGTCGATTCCAGCTTAATGCCTGAATCAACGCAGCAACGATCAGCGAACCGCAAAAAGCCGCCCAGGGATACCAACTGCCGGGCAGCTGCGGCCAAACAATGGTCAGCGACACCACCGCCAGACCGGCGCCCTGTGAAATACCCACCAACGCCGGGTCGGCCAGGCCGTTGCGGGTAACGTTTTGCAAGGCAGCGCCCGACATGGCGAGCATGGCGCCCACCAGCGCCGCCACCAGGGTTCGCGGAAAGCGGAATTCCCACACCACGATGGCGCGGTCTGATTCAGCATGCAGGCCGTTCAGCACCTGCCACACCTCGGCCGGTGACATCGAATAACTGCCCAGCATCAAACTCAGCGCCAGCAGCGCCAGTAACGCCAGACACATCCCGACTAACGCCAGCAAGGGTTGGCGTGGCAGTCGCAATGCCAGGCGTTCATTGGCCAGACGCAGGGTCCAGTAGACAGAAGGGGATGCTTTAGCCATTAGCGCGCTCGCTGCCGAACCAAGTGAATAAACAGCGGCGCCCCGACCAAGGCGGTGACAATGCCGGTGGCGATTTCCTGTGGCCGCAGAATCAGCCGGGCGATGATGTCGACGCCGAGCAGATAAGCCGCGCCGATCAACGCCGAATAGGGCACGATCCAGCGGTAATCGGAACCGAAAAACAGCCGCACGGCGTGAGGAATCACCAGGCCGACAAAGGCCAGTGGGCCGGCCAATGCCACGGAACCGGCAGTCAGCGCGACCACACAGAGCAGCGCCTGCACTTTCAGCCAGCCGGTGCGCACGCCCAAACCAAGCGCGACCTCATCGCCCATCGCCAATATCGTCACCTTGTTGGCCAGCAGCATGGCCAGCGCCAGCGCAATACCCAGCCACGGCAACGCCACCCAGATCAGATCCCGACCGGAACCGGCCAGCGAGCCGACCAGCCAGACGCGCAGCTGTTCAAACGAATCCTGATTGAGCAGATGCGCCACGGAAATCAGCGCGGTCAGAAAAGCAGTAATGGCAGCGCCGGCCAGCGTCAGAGTCAGCGGCGTGGCGCCACCGGGTGCCCACTGGGCAATCAGCCAGACCACCAGCGCCGCCACCAAAGCCCCCAAAGCGGCGACCCAGGGCAACCAGAAACCGTCGAGCCAGTTGAACACGCCAATCACCATGACCACGGCAAAAGAAGCGCCGGCCATCAAGCCGAGGATATGGGGTTCGGCCAGCGGATTACGCGTCACGCCCTGCAATAAAGCGCCGGACACCGACAGACTGGCGCCGACCAGCACCGCCATCAGCGCTCGCGGCAAACGCAACTGACGCACGATGATGTGATCAAACTGACTGGGATCGAAATGCAGCAATGCCTGAAACACCGTACCCAGCGGCACCGGGCGCGCACCTACGGCCAGATGCCAGGCAAATAAAACGGCGATCACCAACAAACACAGCGGCAAAGCCGACAGGCCCAGCCACAGATGCTGTCGTGATCCAGGGTTGGCGACGGCGGCTGCCGTCATGCGATGCGGGCTCCAACCTCAACGGTCGACGACACCTCGCCTAAAGAGGACGGCACGCAGAGCAGGCGTTGCGAATGCGGATCGCGAATCACATGCGCATCCAGATCGAACACCGCCTTCAGGTTAGCGCTGTTAAAGATGGCTTCCGGCGTGCCGGACTGCTCAATGCGACCGCTGCGCAACATCACCAGCCGGTCGGCATAGGCGGCGGCAAGGTTCAGTTCGTGCAGTACGATCACCAAAGTACGACCGGTGTCGTGGGCCAGCCGCACCAGCATATCCATCAAGTCGACCTGCACTTTCAGATCGAGAAAGGTGGTCGGTTCATCGAGCAGAATCAGATCGGTTTCCTGCGCCAGCACCATGGCAATCCAGCAACGTTGACGCTGACCGCCGGACAAACCATCGACCGGCCGGTCGGCAAACTCCATCACCTGCGCGGTTTCCATGGCGCTGTTCACCGCCCGCTCGTCGTCACTCGACCACTGGCGCAGCAGGCTTTGGTGCGGAAAGCGACCCTGCCCGACCAGTTCACGCACGGTCAAACCTTCCGGCGCGATCGGCCCCTGCGGCAACAGGCCGAGTTTCTTAGCCACTTCGCGCGTCTTGCTGCGATGAATGTCTTCACCATCCAAAATCACCTGCCCCGAACGCGGCGACAGAATACGCGCCAACGCTTTCAGCAGCGTCGACTTACCGCTGCCGTTGGGGCCAACCAGAATGGTCACTTCACCATCGGGCACTTCAAAATCGACACCATCGAGAATATTGGCATCGTCATAACCCACAGTCAGGGCTTCGCCATGCAAACGGCTGCCGGTGTTGTGAGAGTTGCGGGAAGAGTTAGCGGTGGAATTCGCAGTCATGGGCACTCTTGGAGGTCAGAGCAGAAGAATCTGTAGGAAGGGAATGGTATTGCGAATTGGTTGCATTTTCAAACTTGATGGTGGTGCGAGCGGGTATGAAAAAGCCGGGCTGGGCCCGGCTTGATGGTGATATATGAAGGTTAAACTTACATCGTTACGCCGTAATAAATTGCAGCGCTTCCGTTACCAGACTCACCGCCGTTAAGGAGGAAAGTGCCGTCGCCAGTCAACTGCACATCCCAAACACTACCAGAGCAGCTGACCGTAGTGCCCGAATCGAAGTCAAAACAACTTGCTGGAAGTGGTGCCGTACCACCCGTTGTTGCTGTCCACGTCACAGCGGTATCGCTGAACGTTCCATCACTATTTCCTTGCACGAAGAAATCGACCTCGATGGACATCGTATGATTTGGCATAAAATCGTAGGTATATTTCTTAACACTCATTTTCGCAAAACTATCGCCTTCCGCAGAGCGAATAATGTGTACATTGCCTGGATTGGCAACATTGGCATTTGGACTAGCCGCTCCATGCACAAGAGCTGTTCCTTCACGATTTATCGCCGCTTCAAATTCATCGCCCGTAAACGACAAATCATTGAGGTCGTAACTTGCCGCTAAAACGTCGTTAGCCTTGCCCGGTTTATCGCTTGAGTTTGCGTTGGTAAACACCGACACATTAGCGCTGCCATTACTGTTGTAGTACTGGCTTTGCGCGGCCGCTAGCGCCACCTGTCGGTCTTCACCGAGCGTTACGGAAGTTCTGCTGAAGGCGAGATCAAAGTCGCTCGTTGATACGCCTTCAGAAGTGCCGCTTTCATCAAAGACTAAGTACGCCGCGCCGGCGGATGCATCCAATTCAATCTCATTAATGGTGTGCGCTTCCAAGGGTTCCAGCTGTCGGTATCGAACAGTTACATGGCCACTGACATCCGAATCGTTGTAGTAGTTTGACATCTGAAACAGCGTAACAATGTCGCCATCACTAGACGCAGCGCCCGCATTTTTCAAAACGAACACACGATAGTTCGGATAAATGCCATGACCGCCCTTCAGGTCATAGGCGTACCAAGGGTTTTTAACCAAGGCATTGGTGAAACGATCCGTCGCAAAGGCACTGCCAAAAATGCTGTTACCGTCGGTGATGGGTATTTGTTGCGCCCCTTCTTCACCGTCCTCAGTCGGATTGCAGCCTGCCAATACCAAGACGGAAAACAGCACCGGCAATCCCAGTTTAGAAAATGTCATATCTCCTCCCATTATTTTTAATGTTTTAAAAAAAGTTATTGCGGCGCATATCGCACAGCGACCAAATACTCACGCCCGGCAATGGGCAAAGGATCTTGACTGCGCGCCGTTTCCGACCAGACATCGGTCAGGTTGTCGACGCCAACGGTCAGCGTTATGGCGGGTGTTAATTCGGTTGCCAGAGAGACATCAATTAAGGTGTAAGGGTCGACCGGCTGACTCTCTTCGGCGGCATAAAATTGCGGCCCGGTATGGGTGAGGCGGGTGTTGAGTCGATGCGGTTTTAGCGTGCTGAATTGCCATTGATGATTCAGGCCAAGGTGATACTCCGGGCGGCGCGCCAGGCGCTCGCCGGTTAGGCTGTCTTCGGCATACAGCCACTGAAATTCGGCTGATAAAGAGTGCGATTTCCAGCTGCCATCCAGACCTAAGTTAATGCCCCAGATATCGGCTTCTTCGACGTTGCTGTATTGGTAATCGGTGATGCCGCCGCTGCTGGATACTTCGCGGGTGCTGATTAAGTTCTTAACGTCGCGCACAAAGATTTCGACCGAGGCCGGGCCAGCCACCCATTCAGCCTGAGCGCTCAAAGATGTCTCAGGTTGCAAATCTGGATTACCGATCACGCGATAGCCATGCAGGCTGTGATCGAACAAATAGAAACGTTCTTTTAAATCCGGAACGCGATAACCCAGGCCGACGCTGGCGCGAATAAATTGCTGTTCGGATAAGTCCAATCGCGTTGCCAGGTTCGGCGCCCAATGCAGGCCGTAACTGTCTTCCCAATGGCCACGCAAACCGGTGACGATCTCGACCCGCTCACCGACGAACCAATCGTCTTGGACATAAACCTCAACGCTTTGCTGGTCCGCCGGTTCAATTTCTTTGACATCCGCTTGGCCCAATTCTTCTTTGGTCTGCCCCAGATAAGCCGCACCGAGTCGAGCACCGACGACCTGATCGCGCGATGCCCAACTGAAAAACAATCGGCTGTCGATGGACGCATCCCAGCTTTCATAGGTGCGCGTCAGGTCGACCTCTTCGGTTGCCATCTTGTCTTGCTCGGAAACACCGCGACCTAAACCGCCGGCCAGAATAATTTCAGCCTTGTCGCTTTTGGCGTGGTATTGGCCGGTGAGGTGTTGTTCGAACACCGAGTTTTCGTTGGGGTTGCCGGTCACAGCGTGTTCACCGGGTTGCGATAAATCCCAGCCGCTCCAGCCAAAACCGAGGCTGTGATTCACATCACCGCGCAGGTCCCAGCGTTCGTCCAGCGACCAGGACAGACCGCTGGCGCTTTGGCCTTCCCAGGTATCGGGTGTGCGATCAAAACCGGTGTCATAAGACAGCGACGCAGTCGACGCCAATTGCCCACCGACGAAGGGCGTCACCACGCGACCATCGACATCGGTCCGGGTCGGGCCACGGTCGGTACTGGCTTCGGCTTGACGGGTGCGAATGCCAACTTCATAGCCCGGATCTTCCGCTTGGCGGGTGATCAACTGCACCACCCCGCCCATGGCCGCGCTGCCGTACAGCGAGGACGCATTGGCGGCAACAATTTCAATGCGTTCGACATTCGCCAACCGCACCTTGCGAGTGTCGATGTTCGAGCGATTAGCCTGGTTCAGCGGCACCCCATCGACCAGCACCAGGACATGTTTTTCACCCATACCATTCAGCATGATCGACGACCCGGTCTGCCCATGCGTCTGAATCAACTGAATGCCCGGCACATCGCCCAGCAGATCTTCGAGCGTTGCGGCCTGGCTGCTTTCAATGGCGTCGCGGCTGATCACCTGCACCGGCACCGGGCTGTCTTCGATCAGGGTTTCGCTGAGCGTGCCGGTGACGACAACGGTGTCGAGCTCTGGCTTATCGGCGCTCTGGAGGCTTTGTTCAGCTTGAACGGCGCCCGTGGCGACCAGCAGTGCGGGCAAGATGGCGCACCGAAACGCACGCCCTGACGAGGGTTGGCTGACTCTCTTCATTTCTTTTGATAACCATTTGTAAATGCAAATACTTATCAATTACGATATAGAAACAACCACGCTCTCGTCAACAGAGTTGAGAATCATTCTTAAAAACAGACAACCCTTAGAGGCACACCATGATTCACGCTGAACTGGCTCAGGCCTGGGCCAAGCTCAAGGCTGATACCCCCAAACTGCGCATTCGCAACGCTGCCGATCAACTAAACGTCAGCGAACTGGATTTGCTGTTGACCCGTCTGGGCGACGGCGTGACCTGGCTCTCGGTCAGCGGTCACCAACTGGCCGGCAACCTGCCCAAGCTGGGCACGGTGATGGCGCTGGTGCGTAACGATAACGCCGTGCACGAAACCACGGGCGCCTTTGGCGAACTCAAAGGCGGCGAGCAGACCGGGCTGTTTCTCGGCGCTCAGGACCAGCGGTTGTTCTTCTCCAAATGGGCCTTTGTGGTGGCGGTGGAAGAAGATGAACGCCACAGCTTGCAGGTGTTCGATGCCACGGGCACGGCGGTGATCAAGATCTACCGCAAAGACGCGACCGATGCGGACGCCTGGAATGCGCTGGTGGCCGCATACAGCGCCGAGCTAACTCAGGCCCCAGCGTTGGAAAAAGCGGCAAAGCTGGTGCGTCGCGCCGTAAAAAACGTCGATCAATTCCGCAGCGAATGGAACGCCATTACCGATGTGCATCAATTCCACGGTTTGCTGAAACGCCATGAAACGGACCGCTTGAGCGCACTCGAAGCGGCCGGTTCGGAACTGGCCGAGCGCGTCGATGTCAGCGCTTGCGAAGCCGCCATCACCGCCTGCCGCGACCGCGCCATCCCGCTGATGACCTTCGTCAGCAACGCCGGCGCCGTGCAGATTCACACCAAAGTGCCGCAAAAACTGCTGCGCACCGGCCCCTGGTTCAACATTCTCGATCCGGGTTTCAACCTGCATCTGAGCACCGAGGCGATCGACTCCGCCTGGGTAATCCGCCGTCCGACCAGCGATGGTCAGGTGACGTCCCTGGAAGCTTTCGATGCCCAGGGCAATTCCATCGTGCAGTTCTTTGGCGAACGCCACGAGGGAAATGCTGAACGCGCCGACTGGCGGGCGCTGATGGATGAGTTGACTGCTGCCGAGGAGGTGCCGGCATGAGGCTGAAGTCCGCTTTGCTCGCGCTGACCACTCTGGCAATGGCCGGTCTGGTTCAGGCCGAACGATTGGTCACCATCGACGGCTCCATCACCGAAATCGTTTATGCGCTCAGCGCCGAAGACCGGCTGGTCGGCGTCGACACCACTTCGATTTATCCGCAAGCGGCCACCGAACTGCCCGACGTCGGTTATATGCGCACGCTGTCGGCCGAAGGCATTTTGTCGCTGGCACCGGAGCGCATCATCACCACCGAAGATGCCGGCCCGGCCGATGCGCTGGAGCAATTGCAGAACGCCGGTGTGCAGATCGACATTCTCGACAACGAACCCAGTCTCGACGGCCTGAAAACTAAAATTCAGGCCACCGCCGATGCGCTCGGTCTGAGTGACGCCGGCGTTCAACTGGCCGCCGAAGTCGACGAAGAAGTGAGAGCAGCGCAACAGGCGTTGCAGCAAAACGTCGGCGAATTGAAGGTGATGTTTGTGATGGACGGCGGCTCGCGTGGCTTTCAGGTGGCCGGCACCGGCACGCTCGCCAACGGCGCTTTGCAAGTCGCCGGTTTCAACAACGCCTTTGGCGATATTCAGGGCTACAAGCCGCTGACGCCAGAAGCCGCCATCGAGGCCAACCCAGACGCCATTCTGGTGTTTCACAGCCAGGACGATTTGGCGACGCTGGCCGCGAACCCGGCCTTGCGCCTGACCGCTGCAGCGGAAAACGGCCACATCTACAGCGTCGATGATATCGACCTACTGGCCTTCGGCCCGCGTCTGGGCTGGTCGCTGCAACAACTGGCGGAGCGCATGGCCGAGTCTTTATGAACACCACGCCGTTTTCGTTGGCCATGACGGCTCTGCTGGCGCTGGCCGTGGTCATGGCGCTGGCGATTGGCGCGGTGCCGGTATCGCTTGATCAGCTCGGTTTGTGGTCGCTGCGCTGGTGGCCGGGTAACGCCATCGAATTGCCGCGCCATGTGGAGATTGTGCTCAGCGATATCCGCGCGCCGCGCTTGCTGATGGGCATGTTGATCGGTGCGTCTCTGGCCATGGCCGGCGCGGCGATTCAGGGTTTGTTTCGCAATCCGCTGGCCGATCCGGGTTTGATCGGTGTGTCCAGCGGCGCGGCCTTGGCGGCACTGGCGGTGATCGTGCTCGGCAATACGCTGCTCGCCGGCTGGATGGCGACCTTGGGTTTTCTGGCGCTGCCGCTGGCGGCGTTCGGCGGCGCGTTAGCAGTCACCTGGATCATCTACTGGATCGCCAAGCGCACGCCCGGCGGCGGCCAGATCACTACCCTGATCCTGGCCGGCGTTGCCATCACCGCTTTCGCCGGGGCGGTGTCCGGCATTCTGACCTTTCTCGCCAACGACGCGGCGCTGCGCTCTTTCACCTTCTGGAGCATGGGTTCGCTGGCCTCGGTCACCTGGCGTGATCTGGCGGTTTCGGCACCTTGGATAGTGGTATCGCTGATCGCCTTTCCGTTGCTGGCACCGGCATTGAACGTGCTGCTGATGGGCGAAGCTGTGTGCGAACACCTGGGCATCGATCCGCATCGCATTCGCCGTCTGGTGTTTATTTTTACTGCCCTGGCCGTGGGCGCTGGCGTCTCTGTCGCCGGCATGATCGGCTTTGTCGGTTTGGTGGTGCCGCATCTGGTGCGGCTCTCCATCGGGCCCGACCACCGGGCTTTGATTCCCCTGTCCGGTATCGTCGGCGCCGCCCTGCTCGTCTGGGCCGACATCCTGGCCCGCATCGTGGTAGCGCCGGCGGAGTTGCCCATTGGCATCATCACCTCGCTGATCGGCGGGCCTTTTTTCCTCTATTTATTGCTGCGGCAAAACGACAGGACGCTGAACCATGATTAACGCCCGCAATCTTTATTGGCGAGCCGGCCAACGCGCGCTGGTCGAGGGCATCGACCTGCAACTAAAGCCCGGCGAACTGGTCGCCGTGCTCGGTGCCAACGGTGCCGGCAAGTCATCGCTGTTGAAAATTCTCAGCGGCCAATGGCCGATGCAGGACGGCGAAGTCGAACTGAACGGACGTTCGTTGAGCCGTTTTTCGCGCGCCGACTTAGCCAAAGTTCGCGCCGTCATGCCGCAATCGAGTCCGCTGCATTTTCCGTTTCAGGTCTGGGAAGTGGTGGCACTCGGGCGCACGCCTTACGGTCGTAAACGCAAAGCAGTGGAGAAAAAACTGGCGCTGGAACGGCTGCGTTTAACCGGCACCGATCATCTTGCCGAGCGTTTATTTCCAACGCTCTCCGGTGGCGAAATGCAGCGCGTGCAATTGGCGCGGGTGCTGCACCAGTTGTTGTCGTCCACGGCGGAAAATCGCTATTTATTTTTGGACGAATGCACGGCGAGTTTAGACCCGGCGCATCAGCATCAGGTGTTTCAATTAGTGCGGCAATTAACGACGCAAAATATCGGTGTGTTCGCCATCGTGCACGACATTAATTTAGCGGCGCAGTACGCCGACAAGGTGTTGTTAATGAAAACGGGCCGAGCATTGGCGCTCGGCCCCGTTAAGGAAAGTTTGACCTCAGCTCGCATCGCCGAGGCTTTTGCGCTGCGCACTCATTGCCTGGCGCATCCGGAAGCGGATTGGCCATTGTTGGTGGCGCAGCGCGAACCGGTCGAACGATTACCCGGCGGCGTTCACTGACGCCCCCGGTGTTTTTCGTTCAGTTCTGGCGCCAGCGCTGGCCGTCACTGCTGGAGCAGGTTTGCTGTTCGAGCGTGACGCCATTGGCGGTGCCGTCGTTCAGCAAGCCCAGACACAAACCACTCAAGCGCGACTGCAACTGGAAGTAGCCGTCACCGGTATCGACCGGCAGCCACTGCTGGTTATTGCCGCCGTTGCAGGTCCATTGCTGGACATTGGCGCCGGCGCTCGTGGAGTTGCCGTCCACGTCCAGACATTTGCCGGAATGCTCGGCGGTCAGCGTCAGGTAACCGGCGCTGGTCGGCGTGGCCTGCCAGCGTTGGTTGGCGTCGTTGTGACAAGTCCAGAGCAGCACGTCATCACCGTCGGCACTACCGGCGCTTTCCACATCGGCGCAGCGGCCGCTGGATTTCGATTGCAGCCGGCCGGTGCCGATTAGCAGTTCGTCCGGTCCTTCAATCTGCAATAAATAGCTGGCCAGTTGCTGGCGTTGTTGCAGCGTTAAGGTATCGGTGCCGCCATGGCTGCTGGAATCGAGTACGTCTTCCAGTGTGGCGGCCTGGCCGTTGTGCAGGTAGGGCGCTTTGAACCAGAGGCCGAGCAACGACGGTGTGTCGAATCCGACACCCGCCAGCGATTGCCCACTGCCCTGGCCGGAACTGGCCTGAATGGTGCCGACATCGTGGCGCTGGCCATCGGTGAAATAGTCACCGCTGTGGCAGGAGGCGCAGTTCAGGCTGTTGAACAGCGCTTCGCCGGCGACACCGTCTGAGGTCAGGCTGCCATCGCTGTTGCGGTACGGGCTGGCCGGTGTTTCCGCGAGCGAAGTGACATAAGCCGCCAGATCATCAAGGTCGGCATTCAGTCCGGCTTTGGCTGCACCGAGCGGATCGGACGTGGCGGCAAAGTCGGCCGCCGACAGGAAGCCGCTGCCACCGAACTCGCCGCGAATGTCGTTTTCGAAATCGTGGATTTCGTCGAAATTCGCCGTCCAGTGCACATTGCCGTCGCGGGTGCCGGCGGCGCCGATCAGGCTGCGGGTGTTGCGCAGGCCTTCACCTCTGTTGGTGAAGTCCCAGACGCGGCCGTCGGAATCGCCATCGATGTGGCAGGAGGCGCAGGTCAGATAGCCGTCGAGCGCCATGCGGGTGTCGTCGGCGTTATAGAAGATGCGCTTGCCGTTAAGCACCTGCGCTGACAAGGCTTCGCTGCCGACGGTATCGACCAGCGCCAGTGACGATGCCAGGAAGTTGGTACCGTCGATCAGACCGCCGGTATCGAACACTTCCACGCTGCGGCCCATAAAGTTGTGCACGTACAGACGGCGGCCATCGTCGCTGATCGCCAGACCTTTGGGCGCGCGATCGGTGATCAGCTGACCGAGGCTGGAGCCGGCGTAAGCATCGAGCAATTCCACCTTGTTGTTGGCCTGGAGCGCGACAAATACATAGTCACCGAGCGGTGTGAACACGGCGTCCGTGGCGAGGTTCGAATCGTTGAAATCGAACTGGGCGGCGAAGTCTTCGTCGTGCGTCGCCAGATCGATTTGCGAGACGATGGTGCGCACCGTGCTCTCGAAGGTCAGGGCTTCACCGCTTAAGAAAGTACCGCGACCGGTGTTCACTTTCTGCGATGGCACCCAGGCGCGTTCGCCGTCGGGCGAGATGGTGACCGAGGCCAGATAGTTCGGATAACCCTGGGAACGGTCTTCGCCATCGACGGTGCTGGTGTCGTTTTGCAGCACGATGGTCTCCGCCAGATTGAGGCCAGCGGCACTGACCCGCCAGACTTCACCTTGCGGCTGCACCGGCGAGATAAAGCGCGTCACATAGATGTTCTGACCATCGGCCGAGACCGCCAGACCGCGCGGCGTTGCGCCGACATCGAGGCTGTCGAGCTGAGCGCCGGTGCCGGTATCGAGCGACAGCAATTCGCCGCTGGCTTCCAGGCTGACATACAGCGAGGAGCCGGCTGGATTGAACACCACGCCGTAAGGCTGCGAACCGCGCGGCAGATCGACGGTGGTCACCACAGCGCCGCTGCTGCCATCGAGCACGCTCAGGCTGTCGCTGCCCTGGTTGGCGACCCAGACATTGCCGTTATTGGCGATGGCCAGAGTGCGCGGTTTGTCGCCGACGCTGACTTCCCAGTCCACCTGCAAGGTTGCAGCACTGATCGCGGTGACCGTGCCGGCATCGGTATTGGCGGTATAAATCCGGCCGTTGGCCTGAGCGATGCTTGAGGCGCGCGTTGGTGCGCTCGCGGTCAGGGTGCGATGCACCGTTTGCAACCGGTTGGCGTTGGCGGTGTTGTTGCTTTCATCACGCACCGTGACGATTACCGGATAGTGGCCGGCGTTGGCGTAGCTGTGGCTGGCGGTGGCATCGGTGGAGAAACCGCGGCTGTTGCCATCGCCAAAGTCGAAGGCGTATTCCAGGGTGCCGTCGCCGCCTTCGCCATCGGCTGCGAACTGCACGCTCTGGCCGGCTTCAACCGCACCGGGCGCGGGCAATTCGACGCTTAATGGCAGCACCAGCTCATCGAACAAGGCGCGTTGCTCGGTGGCGGAATCAGCGAAGGTGCCGCTGGAAACTTGCGTCCAGCTGTTGCCGTCAGCGCTGACTTCAACGCGGTAGTTGGCAATGCGGCCGTTGGATCCAGACTGGCGCGGCAGGTAATCGATACCACCGAGCACCTGACCTTCGGCCAGCTTCAGCGTGAGGTGATGCGGATGCACCGGATTCGCCGCCTGCCATTCGGTGTGCCAGAAGGTGGCGGGGTTGTTGTCGATAGCGTTAAAGGCGGAACCGTCTTCACCGGCCAGCTCTTCGCTGTCGACGTCGTAGAGGTCGAGATTGGCCACCGAAATCGCGTTGAGATTGCTATCCAGCACGGTCAGTTCGGCGACCGAGGTCCAGGCCTCGCCGTTGACTTCCGAATCGGCAATCAGCTTCACAAAGCATACTTCGTTGCCCACCGCATTACAGCCCTGTACCGGTTGCAGCGCGCTGAATTCGTACAGCGCGGCCCAGGAACTTGGCGGCAAGGAGGTGAAGTTGACGCGCATGTATTGGGCGGTGACCGGCGCAAACGTCAGCGTCTGCTGGATGGTGGTTTCCGGGTTGTTGCTGCGATCGGCGACCTGGGTCCAACTGCTGCCGTCGCTGGAGACTTCGATCGTGTAGTTGTGTTGCTCGCCACCGAATTCGAAGGTCAGTTGGGCGCCGGAGAACTCGTGCGGCGTGCCGTAATCGACCTGGAACCATTGCGGCACCGAGCCATCGCTGGCGGTCCAGCGAGTGCTGTAATCGCCGTCGTTACCGTCGCTGGCCGGGTGACCGGATTGCGTCGTACTGGCGCTGGCCGTGCCGCCGCCAATCGGGCAGTTCTCGCTGCAATCGGCCGAGCCGGAACCGTCGCCGGTGGTAAAGGTTGAGCTGAAGGCGACATCGGTGGTATTGCCGGACCAGTCGGTAATACCGCCAGCTGGCACGATAACTTCATAGGTGGTGTTGGCCTGCAGGGCGGCATCGGGCGTGAAGTTAACGATGTCGGCCTGACCGCTGTACTGACCGGCCAGCGGCACACTGCTGCCCTGTTCGCGCACGATGAAGGTGGTGTTATCGAGCGAGCTGATCAGCGCATTGTCAGCCAGCGCCAAACCGATACGGCTTTTCAAACCTTGATTGGTCGCGCCATCGCGCGGGCTCACCTGAGTGACGTTGGGACCGGTCGAATCGGCGGCCGTTTGATGGACGATAAAACCATTGCCACCGCCGTGGTCGTTACCGATATAAACCAGGTTACCGAATACCGACACCTGGCCATGGTCGCTGCCACCACCGACGCTCAAGGTGCCTGCGCCCTGCAACACCGGATCGGCCGGCGTGCTCATATCGACAACGCTGACGTCTTCCTGATTACCAGAGAAATAACGGTCGCCCTGAGTCGCGCAATAGAGCGCCTCATCGATGCGCAGTTCGTTCTTGCTCAGTTCCACAAATTGCGTCGGGTCACTGATATCGACCACCTGCATGTAAGCCGGAGTCCCACGGTTGGTGAACATCACCTGGGAGCCGTTAAAACAGATGGCGTAAAAGCGTTGGCCGGGCGAATAGGTTGCCAGCAATTGCGGTTGCGCCGGGTCGCTGATGTCGATGCTGGCAACGCGGCCATTGGTGTCCATGCTCGACACCACCATATGGTTGCCCATCGCAAAGATCGGCCCGATGCGGAAACCGCCGAGCAGGGAAATCGGCGTGCGGCTGACGATTTCCAGATTGTTGATGTCGCTGGTGTCGATCACCGTGATGCCCTGGTTGGCATTGGCGACATACAAATACGGCGCTTGCCAGGTCAGTTGCCAGGAGGTGTTGGTGTAATCGCCAGCGGCGATATTGGGAATATCGAAAGCGGTGACGCGCTCTGGTGGCACGCCCGGGCCAACGTCGGTGAAGTCCCAGATTTCCACGCCGTAGCCGGTGGGAATGGCGGCGTAATAACGGCCATTCTGAATGGAAAAACCGGTGCCGTGGTTTTCGCGGAAGTCACCGGTCTCACCTAAAAAGTGCGGATCCTGCTGACCGTTGCTGTAGCCGTTGTAGGCGTTGCCGAAGCTGTAGGTGGAATCGTATTTGCGCGCCACCTGCGTCGGATTGCGCGGATCGGACACATCCAGCACCAGCCAGCCGCCGGACGAATGGCCGTGGTCGGGCGCGAAAATGCCGACAAAATAGCCGTTGTACATATAACCCAGATTCAGGCCGAACACGGCCGCCGGGTCGTTGGAATTATCGGGAATACCGAGCGAGCCATCGACCAGCGAAATGCGCTGGTACAGCTCGCCCGCGTTGTAGTTGAGATTGCCCAGGCCCGGCCCGTTCAGAGCAAAGGCGAATGGCACGGCGGCCAGCGACAGCAGCGTCGCCAACAGCATCCTTCTTATTGTTTTCATTGTGATCTCCTTGCCGAACGAACGACGCACGGATCGTTCGGACGCACTGTGATTGGCGTAAGACCGGCTGAGTTTTTTGTTGGGTCAGTCCGGTCAGGTCTGGCTGAAATTCAGGATCGGGCAACCTCCTTAACCGCGCCGGGCTCCTGCCCGTCACTGTTACATTGCGCTTCAGGCAACCCGCTCCAGGGCACCCGGATATGGAACAGACCGCCGGCTTCGGGCTCGTGGGCGCGCTCAGCATCACTGAGTTCAAACTGGGCGGTGCAGATAAACAGATCACGCCGGTCCGGCCCGCCAAAGGTGCAGCGGGTGACTTGGGAAACCGGCAGATGAATGCGCGTGCTCAGCCTGCCATCGGGCGCAAAACGGCTGACGCAACCACCGCCCCAGTGACACACCCAGAGCCCGCCCTGATCGTCGCAGCACAGGCCATCGGGTTTGCCTTCGTCCTCGGCGAGGGTGGTGAAAATACGCGCTGGCCCGAGTTCACCGCTGACCGGGTTCAGGTCGTAGCAGCGCACCTGGCGGTGGAACATATCGACGGCGTAGAGGCGTTTGCCATCCGGGCTGGCGGCGATGCCGTTGGCGACGGCAAAACCAGCATCGACAGCGGTGCAATTCAGGTCGGCATCCAGGCGAAAGAGCTCCCCTTTGGGACTCGCTAAATCAGCCTCGCACAGGCTGCCGGTCCACAACCGGCCGGCGCGGTCAGCGATGGCATCGTTAAGGCGGATGTCGGTTTGGTAGGCGCAAGGGTCGAGCAGGAAAGCGGTGGTTTTGAAATCGGCATCGAGCCGGTAAAGGCCACTGCGGCTGGCGGCAATCCAGTCGCCGGCGTCGGTCGGCACCAAAGCGGTGATGCCGATATCGACCTGATGTTCGCTGTGCCGGCCGCTGGCGGGATGGAAGCGATGGATGCGGTCGCTTTCGATATCGGCCCACACCAGGGTGGCGGATTGGGCGCACCAGATCGGGCTTTCGCCGATCACATCGGCGCAGGGCAGCACACAGACTGGGGTATCGGAAATTGGATCAGCGAGCGGTTGGGCGAAGGTCATTGAGCGGGCTCCGCAAGGTTGTTGTTTTTTTAAACAACCTAGCGGGAGCCCGCACCAAAGTCAAAATAATGAGACAAATAATCTCATTATTGAAATATATTTCAGTTTTTCACGCCATCGAGCACCTGACCGAGCTCGGTGGCGGCGCGTTGCATGGCCGGAATATGGCTTTTTAACTCGTCCAGCGAGCAGCGAATCACCGGGCCGTGCGCAAACAAGCAAGCCACCAATTGACCATCGCCGGTGCGCACCGGCACCGAGACCGCCACCATGCCATCGATAAATTCTTCGTTGTCGGTGCCAAAGCCTTGCGCCCGGATGCGTTCGAGTTCCGTGGCCAGTTCGCTCGGGTCGGTCACGGTATTGCGCGCCCGCTTATCCAGCGGCAGGTTGCGAATGACCCGCTCGCGCACGGCTTTGGGCAACAGCGCCAGATACAGTTTGCCACTGGCGGTACACCAGATCGGCACTTCGCTGCCTACCGGCAAATGCACCTGTAACGGCCAGTTGGCCTGAACGCGATCGTAATACAGCATGTCGGTGCCATTAGGGATGGAAATGCCGCAGGTTTCGTCCACTTCCCGCGCCAAGCCTTGCAGAATCGCCTGACGCTGAATTTTCACCTCGTTGCTGCTGAGCACACCCAAGGCCACTTCCTGCAACGCCGACCCGGGCACCACATTGCCTTTGAGATTGATCTGCAAAAAACCCGCTTCTTCCATCTGCTGCACCAGACGATGCACCGTGGCTTTGGGAATATCGAGTTCGTCGATCAGGCTCGGCAAGGAAGCACCGCGTTCGGCCAGACTGACGGTTTTAAGGATGTCGAGCACACGCAGGATGGAAGAGCCTTTTTCGCGGCGTTGGGTCATGGATGGGGTGGGCTCCGTGCCGGTGGTGGAAGTTGGGGACTATATCACGTCATTTTTAGGCAGGTCTTGAGGCGCAATAAAAACCACTGGAAGTAGCGGCGTTCTTAGCAAGATACTTATGTGGGAAAACAGGCGCATCCCTGCGCCCAAACTTCATCCCTGCTCCGCTCTAAAGGCGGTTTTCAGACAGGCAGTCATTGGCCGAAGCCGTCTTGCATCGCACTCGAAAATAATTACTTCATCGTCGGCATCACAAACTCGGCCGGTGCCGCGACCTCGCTGTCGGGCCAGCGCGTGGTGATGGTTTTCATGCGCGTGAAGAAACGCACGCCGTCCGGGCCGTGCATATGCAGCGGGCCGAACAGGGAACGCTTCCAGCCGCCGAAGCAGTGATAAGCCATGGGCACCGGAATCGGTACATTGACGCCGATCATGCCGACCTGAACTTCCTCGCCGAAGCGACGCGCGGCCTGGCCATCGCGCGTGAAAATAGCAGTGCCGTTGCCGTATTCGTGAGCGTTGATTAATTGCACCGCGCTGTCGAAATCGGGCACGCGCACCACACATAAAACCGGGCCGAAAATTTCTTCGCGGTAGATGGTCATCTTGGGTTGAACGTGATCGAACAGACAGCCGCCGATAAAGAAGCCATCTTCGTGGCCGGCGACTGTTAAATCGCGTCCATCGACAACCAACTGCGCGCCCTGCTCCGCGCCGCTATCGACATAAGAGCGCACCTTGTCGCGATGCTCGCGGGTGATCAGCGGGCCCATATCGTTTTCGGTTTTTACACCGTAACCGGCGCCAATTTTCAGCGCCTCGACGCGGGGTTTGAGTTGCTCAACCAGCGCATCGCCGACGGCGTCGGTTACCGCCACCGCCACCGAAATCGCCATGCAGCGTTCACCGGCGGCACCGTAAGCCGCGCCCATCAAAGCGCTGACCGCGCCATCGAGATCGGCATCGGGCATCACCACCAGATGATTTTTCGCGCCGCCCAAGGCCTGGGCGCGTTTGCCGTGGGCGCTGGCGGTTTGATAAATGTATTCGGCGATGGGCGTGGAGCCGACAAAGCTGACCGCCTGGACGCGTTCATCAGTGAGCAAGGTATCGACGGCTTCTTTATCGCCATTGATCACATTAAAAACGCCATCCGGCAAGCCGGCTTCGCGCAACAATTCGGCCAGACGCAGCGCCACCGACGGATCTTTCTCCGAGGGTTTCAGCACAAAAGTATTACCGGCGGCGAGCGCTATGGGGAACATCCACATCGGCACCATGGCCGGGAAATTAAAGGGCGAAATACCGACGCAAACGCCAAGCGGCATCATCTGGCTGTGGGTATCGACACCGGTGCCGACGTTGCGGCTGTATTCACCTTTTTGCGCATGCGGCATACCGCTGGCGAATTCGACCACTTCCTTGCCGCGCGTTAATTCACCGCGCGCATCCGACAACACCTTGCCGTGCTCGCGGCTGATCAGTTCGGCCAGTTCGTCTTCGTGTTCTTCAAGCAAAGCTTTAAAACGAAACAGGACGCGTGCGCGGGTTAAGGCCGCGGCCGTGGACCAGGCAGGAAAAGCCGCCTGGGCAGCAGCGATGGCCTGGCGGGTGTCGTCGGCCGACGCCAGTTGCACCCGCGACTGAACCTGGCCCGTCGCCGGATCATAAACGTCGGCGTAGCGTTCACTGGCGCCACTAACGCGTGCGTTATTAATAAAGTGTTCGATGGTTTTCATGGTGATTCCTTAAGCCTGATTCCAAACTTTTTTATAGAGCGTGACGATTTCGTCAGCCGTCGGTACACGCGGATTATTACCCGGCGAACCCGACGCCAATGCCTGCTCGGCCATCAATTCCAGCTTGCCGAAAAAGTCGCCTTCCCCAATGCCAAAACCAGCCGGCGTTGGCACTTTTAATTCGTCGTTCAATGCTTTTAATTCAACCAGCAATTTGGCGTTGGCGGCGGCATCGCTATCGCTTGCGGTGGCAATGCCCATGGTGCGTGCGCAGGTGGCGTAACGCGCTTCGGCAGCCGGGAGCGACCACTCAGTAATGGCCGGCAACAGCATGGCGTTGCTCAAACCGTGCGGCACATGAAAGTGCGCACCGATTGGCCGGCTCATGCCGTGCACCAAGGCAACCGAGGCGTTGGAAAAGGCCACGCCCGCAAGAGTCGCGCCAAGCATCATGGCTTCGCGCGCGGGCTTGTCGTCGGGGTGGTGATAGACGCGGCGCAGATTCGGCGCAATCAATTCGATGGCCGCGAGCGCCTGCTGGTCACTGAACTGATTCGCCTTCTGACTGACGTAAGCTTCGATGCCATGGGTCAGCGCGTCGATGCCTGTATCGGCAGTCACCCGCGCTGGCGCCGTCATCGATAATTCGTAATCGATCACCGCCGCGACCGGCATAAAACCCAATCCCATGCAGAGCATTTTTTCGTCGGTTTTGGCATCGGTAATGATGGTGACGCGGGTCGCTTCTGAGCCGGTACCGGCGGTGGTGGGAATGGCGATCACCGGCAGGCCGGCTTCATCGACGATGCGCGGCACCTTGTAATCGGCCATCTGGCCACCGTGCTTACCGAGAATGGCGATGGCCTTGGCGCTGTCGATGGCCGAGCCGCCGCCGAGGGCGATCAATGCATCGAAATCACCGGCCTTGACCTGTTCGACGGCGGGTAACAATGAATCCTCGGTCGGCTCGGCCATGGTGTCGGCAAACACTGCGCTGTGAATGCTGGCCGTCGCCAGGATGTCTTGCAGGCGTGCCGCGTGGCCGAGCTGCACCATAATCGGATCGGTGATCAGCAGCGGTTTTTTGCAGCCCAGCGTCTGCAACAAGGCCGGCACCTGTTGCACTGCGCCGGCGCCGGTTTCCATCAGTCGGGGTAGAACGATTCTATGAGTCATGTCGGACCCTCCTTGCCGCCGGCGGACCGGCATCTGTTGGGCGGCTCAGGCGCCGCTCTCGCTGTTATCTGGTCAATATAATTTATATTGAGACTTTTTGTACCGTTTTTACAAATTTAAATTTTAAGCCGCACAAAGCCGACCCGGTGCCTGTTACCGGGTCAGCAGGGTTCACGGGGAATTAATCGCTCGGGGTCAGGCCCTGATTAAACTCGGCCAGTTGCTGCCACAGCGGTTCCATGGCGCGGCGCAACTGGCAGAAGAACTGATAGCGCCGCTCGAAGAAGTCGCGTTTATCGGTGCAGGGCTGATAGTGAGCGCTCAGTCGCGTCATTCGGGCGGTGCCTTCGGCGTAGTCGGCAAAACAACCAGCGCCGACGCCGGCGGCAATGGCGGCGCCCAGGGCGCCGGTTTCGCTGCCGTCAGCGGTGTCGATCTCGACATCGAGCACATCGGCAAACAACTGGGCCCAGTAATCGCTGCGCGCGCCGCCGCCGGTTAAGCGCACCGAATCGAAGTGCACACCGGCGGCGCGCAAACGATCAAGATGCTGGCGATGGCCGAACACCACGCCTTCAAACAACGCATAGAGCATGGCGCTGCGGTCGTGCCAGCCAGTCACGCCATAAAAGCCGCCGCGTGCGTGCAGCGCCTGACCGGCGCCATACAGATAAGGATGGAACAATGGCAGATCGGCGGGCAGCGTTACGTCGGTGAGTTCTTCGGCGATGATCTGATAGACAGAAGCGTCGCGGTCACGCGCGCGCTGGCATTCATCGGCGCAGAACTCGCGGATAAACCATTCCAGATTGGCGGTCGAGGTGGCGCTGGATTCAATCGCCAGAAAACGCTTCGCATCGAAGGTACTGGCCATAAACACCGAGCCGGGCTCGGGCGGCTGCTCGACGATCACCTGATTAATGCTCCAGGTACCGGCAATTAACGACGCCTGACCGGTGCGTTCAACACCACTGCCCAGAGCGCTGGCGACTACATCGAACAGACCGGCGACTACTGGCGTGCCCGCAGCGAGGCCAGTGGCTTTTGCTGTGGCCGCAGTCACCTCGCCGACCACCTCGGTCGATTGATGCAACGGCGGCAACCAGTCGTGGGCGTCGTCCAGACCGTAAGCAGCCAGCAGTTCATCGGAATAACCGCCCCGGCCAAAATCGATCAGGCCGCAACCGCTCATATCGCTGAAGTCGCTGGAACGCGCGCCGGTCAGCCGATGCACCACAGCATCCTTGCACAAAAAAGCGGTGCCAATGCGCTGATACAGCTCCGGCTTATGCTGGCGCAACCAACGCAACAACACCGGCGTCTGCGCCGCCCAGATGCCTTGATGGTTCAGCGGCAGAATCGCCGCCTCGTCCAGTTCGCCACTGGCGACCAAAGCTTCGGCGCGCGTGTCCATCGACTGAATGGCTTTGAGCGGCTGGCCGTCGCGGTCGAGCAGATACAAGCCATTGCCGTGGCCACTGACGCCGATGGACTGAATCGCCGCACCGGTCACACCGGCTTTTTTCAGGGCACCGGCAATGGCATTTACACAGTGCTGCCAATGCTCGTCCATATCGGTTTCGGTAAAACCGGGCGCCGGTTTTTGGGTATCGACACTTTCAGCATGCACCGCAATTTCGCGGCCGTTCAAATCGAACAGCGCTGCTTTCACCACGGTATTGCCGCAATCGATGCCCAGTAATAAAGGCGTCTGGGTTGCCATAACTTGCTCGCTTTTTGTTGTTGTTTTATTTCGAACTTAACCACCACCAGTAGCGGCTGTCTTGGGTGGTCCGCTTGGAGGACGTCTTTGACATGGATGTCAAAGTCGAGCCCCCATGGATGGGTTTACGGCGTGCCTCCAAGTGGACCACCCAAGATGGCAGCGGACCGCTAACCTCCAAACTCAACCCTGCTCGTAAATCCCCATAGCCGCCTGCGCACTAACGCCATCATGGATCATCGCCATCAAGGCCTTCACCACCCGACTCGGGTCCGGATGCTGATAGATATTACGACCATAGACCATGCCATGCGCGCCCTGTTTCAGCAGTTGCTCGGCCTTGCCAAACACCGCCGACAAATCCTCTTTGCCGCCACCACGGACCAACACTGGACAACGCGCCGCTTCCACCACTTCGTGGAAATCTTCAGCTTCGGTCGTCGGATCGGCCTTAATAATATCGGCACCCATCTCGCGCGCCAGCCGCACCAGGGTGACGATTTTTTCGCGGTCGCCATCGACCATATAACCGCCCTTGCCATCATGCGGACGCATCACCAACGGCTCGATCATCAACGGCATCCCGACACGGTCGCAGGCATTACGAACTTTACCGATATTCTTCACACACTGGCGAAACAGATCGGGTTCATCAGGCAGCATAAATAAATTCACCACCACACAGGCCGCATCCATTTGCAGCGCTGTGTTAATCGGATCGTCTTCATTCTGCAACACCGCCCACATACTGCGATGACGTTCCGGGTTGTAGGGATTACCCATATCGGTGCGCAATACCAGCGCCGGCTTGTCTTTGCCATTGCGGTTTTGCAGCAAATCCGCCTGGCCATAATTCATCTGAATGGCATCGGGATTGGCCGCGACTAACTGATCAACCACACCGGCCATATCGCTCAGGCCATTCAAAAAACTCGGCTCATTACAGACGCCATGATCGATGGCGACATCCAGACATTTGCCGTTATTCAACAAGCGGTTCATCCGAACCTTATGCGTATTAAACATGATGCACTCCTTATGATGCGTCAGGCCGAACGCGAATTGCGTTCGGCGGGGTTCAGTTGCCAGTCCGCCAGGCCATGCAGGCGGCGAAGCTGGTCTCGGGTTTGTTGCAGCATGGCGTTACCTTCGGCATCACTCAGTGCCAAATGCCGGTTCAGTAACGCCTGTAATTCGATTAAACAGTCGGGCGAAATACGTCCGCCAATGCCAATACTGGTGCGGCGTAAGACCAGATCCAACAACGTCTGGGTCGCCTCGAATTCGATCAGAAAACCAATTTCACGTTCGCTGTAATCGTTAAGGCTGCGCAACGGTTGATCGCTGCCAGCAGCCAGATAATCGAGCACTTTTTCCGCACGGGTACCGTAACGCTCAAACAATTGCGTCAAGCGCTCCAGTGACTCGGCGTAACGCTGTTGCCAATCATTAAGCAGGTTTTGTCGGGCGCGGCTGTCGCTCGGATAATGCCGACCACCGCCAATGGCTAGCGCGTTGGTAGCGACGTTTCGCTCACGTTTAAGCTGCTGCAAAACCCGGTCGGCAACCTGTTCGCCGAAGGCGCGGAAGGTGGTCCACTTGCCGCCGACCATCGACAAAATCGGGAAAGACCGTTGCGGTGTTGGCGCGCTTTCGCGGCACTGATGATTGCGACTGATCTGGCCGGTCACCGCCGCGTCGCTGCGCGGCAAGGGGCGAATGCCACTGAAACGATAGAGAATCTGTTGCGGCTCAATGCGAATGTTAGGAAACACATAAGCCAGCGATTCGAGAATGTATTGCTCTTCTTCCGGCGTGCAATAAGGCTCGTTTGGCGAGTCCACTGGCAAGTCGGTGGAACCGACCAAAACCTGGCCCATAAAAGGAAACAGAATGCAGACGCGACCGTCTGGCGTTTCATAAAAAATCATATGGTCGCCGGTGGCCGCGCGCAGTTCATCATTGGCAACAATCAGATGCGAACCTTTGGTACCGCCGATAAATTCACTGGCACTGTTCATCGCCTCATTGGTGTGATCAATCCAGGCACCGCTGGCGTTAATAACGACCTTAGGTTTGAGCGTGGTTTGGGCACCGCTGAGTTGATCAGTCAGGGTTAATTGATCGTCTTGGGTATTCGTCAAAGCGACATAATTCATCGCCAGCGAATCAGGCGCGCTGGCCTGGGTGTCGAGCACCATTTCCAACGCCAGACGTTCGGGATAACTGATCCAGGCATCGTAATAGGTCGCGCTACACACCAGTTTTTCATTCAGTTGTGGCCAGCGCTTTAAGGTTGCCGAACGCGAGCGAAAACGATGTTTCGGTAACGCCTGACGGCGACGGGTATAGAAGTCATATAACCAAAGCCCGGCCTTGATAATAAAAGCGCCGCGACGCGACGGACCGGGTTCGCGACCGAACAGACGACTGAGCGCTGCGCCGACACCGGCGAGCCAGTAGAAAATCGGGATCGTGGTCGGCAGCGGCCGTACATAATGGGGCGCGTTGTGCAGCAGCGCATTGCGTTCAGCCAGGGATTCACGCACCAGAGCCGTCTCGCCGGTTTCCAGATAACGTAAACCACCGTGAATCATGCGCGATGGCGCGGCGCTGGCGGCGCCACAAAAATCGCCCTGATCAATCAGCACCACATCAATGCCCTGCAACGCCAGTTCGCGATAGACACTGATGCCGTTAATACCGGCGCCGATTACCACTACCTCAGCCGTTTCCCTGGCGGTTAATTTTTGCCACAGCGCGGCCCTGCTATGCTCGTTCATAACCCTGATCTCATCTGCATTTGGTCGATTGGGCGCGCGTCACCGCGCCCGCTGGCGTGAGCGCTAGCCGTCGATATCCGACAGGTGCTTAGCCCGGGCCGCTTCGATGTGTGCGCAGTCGGCGGCGCTTAATTCAACCTCGCCGGCGCGAGCATTTTCCGCTGCCTGGGAAGGATTGCGCGCGCCGCACAGCGCGTAGGTAATACCGGGTTGCTGCAAGGTCCAGGCAATAATGATCTGGCCGGGCGTGGCGTGGTACTGACTGCACAAGGGTTCGATATCGGCAAAAAAATCAGCGACTTTTTTGCGGTTGTCGACACTGAAACGCGGATTATTTTTGCGCTGGTCGTCACCCTCAAACTGACGCGTCGGAGTCATTCGTCCGCTGAGCAAACCCAGCGCCATAGACGAATAACTCAAACAGGAAACACCGTTGCTTTTGCAGATCGGCAACAGCGTGGTTTCGATGCCGCGATCAATGGCCGAATAGCATTCCTGGATGGCATCGACCGGACCGAATTTCAGGTATTCGCGAAGGTCTGCTTCGCTGGCATTACTGATACCGATGGCGCGAATTTTCCCCGCCTTTTTCAGTTCCAGTAACTTATTCATGGTGGCTTCAATCGGCGTGGTTGGGTCCTGCCAATGAGTGATGTACAGATCGATATAATCGGTACGCAACCGTTTCAGGCTTTGCTCCAGTTCGTATTCGATGGACTCCGGGCCGAGGTAGCGATTGACCGGCTGACCGTCTTCGTCGACGAAGAATTTTCCCTTGGATTCGTCGTGCCAGATCATGCCGCACTTGGTTGCCAGAATAACTTCGTCGCGCCGGCCTTCAATGGCGCGACCGACTAATTCTTCGGAACGACCCAGACCATAAGCCGGAGCGGTATCGACTAGATTGATGCCACGGTCGAGGGATTCACGGATGGCGGCGATGGAGTTGTCATCGTCATGACCACCCCACATCCAGCCGCCCATGGCCCAGGTGCCGAGGCCGACAACCGAGGCTTGAATGTCTGTGCTACCGAGCGTTCTCATCTTCATAGTCAGGCTCCTTTTTCCAAGCGTTTTAGCACTGCCTTGGTGGTGACTTCATCGCTGATCAGCGTTTTGAAAAAGCGACCGCGCAAAGCGCCCACGATGGGGTTCACCTTGCTGGCGGAGGCTGCCACCCCAACCGACAGTGGAATGTCGCGCAATTCATTCAGTGTTAACGCGACCAGTTTTTCGTTATGTTGATGACCGACTAATTGGCCATCAACGTTAAACAGATGGGCGAACAGATCGCCGGTCGCGCCTTCGTTGATCAAGGCATCGCGATCGGTTCGGCTCATGGCGCGTAAATCGAAATAGCTGGAATCCTCGGGCACGATGGAACCGATACCCAGCAAGGCGATGTCGGCGTGACGGGCTTTGTCGAGCACTTCGCGCGTCTGGCGCATGTCCATCAGCATGTTGCGTTCTTCGGCGCTGTCGGCGAACAGCGGCGCGTGCAATTGCAGCGCGCGTCCGCCAAGGCGTTCGGCCAGCTCCATCGCCAGGTGATTTACATCGGTGTAATGCTTGCCTTGCACACCACCGGTGGCTGGCACCACGGTCACGTCGTAATGGCGCTGTGGATTGAGCGCATTAACGATTTCGGTAATCTGCTTGCCGCCACTGATGCACAGCACATCGCCATCGCGCAGGTGTTGCAGCAGATAGTCGGCGGCGGAACTGCCGACGGTGCGAGCGACGGTATCCGGGTCGTCCGAGTAAGTCGGGCTGACCAAAGCTTCGGGAATACCGCTGGCCTCGGTGAGCGCTTTTTCCAGTTCAAACAACGACTGGTAAGGCGTCTTGATACTGATCTCCAGATAGCCTTCGTCGCGCGCCTGGCGGATGATGCGATTAACTTTGGCGGTCGACAGTCCCAGCAGTTTGGAAATATCGGACTGATTGCGCTGCTCAATAAAATGCATCGTCAATATCCGGCTGAACAATCGCGCCTTGTCGTAATCCACCTTCATCTCCTTCGCCTTAACCCTGTTGCACCGAACGGTTGTGCAGGATGTGATCGATGGCCACAGCCGCCAGCAGAATCAGACCTTTAATCAGGTCCTGCCAGTACACCGAAACGTTGAGCAAAATCAGTGAGCTCGACACCACCGATAACAAAGCGATACCGAGAATAGCGCCAAATACAGTGCCTTCTCCGCCTTTCAATGAAGCGCCACCAATCACCGCTGCGGCGATGATATTGAGCTCGAGCCCGACACCAAAGTTGGGCGTGGCCGCGCCGAATTTGGACATATAAATAATGCCGGCCAGACCACAAAGCGTTGAGCTGAGTACCGTCACGCCAATCTTGATGCGGTTAGTACGAATGCCGGAGAATTCTGCAGCGCGCTCGTTACTGCCGGTGTAGAAAATCTTCCGGAAAGCAGTGGCGTTGCGCAGCAGATAGTCGGCGATGATCACCACCACAAAGAAAATAATGATCGAAAACGGCACACCCCAGAGCGTGCCCTGACCGACGAATTTAAATTCCGGTGGTAATGAAAATAGCGAAATCGGCGTGCCCTGGGTAATCACCATCGAAGCGCCGCGGGCGATGCCCATAAACGCCAGCGTTACAATAAAGTGATGCATGCGAATGCGGGTCACGCAGTTGCCCATGATCAGGCCAATGATGCTGCAGATACCAATTGACGTCAGGCTGGCTAACCAGGGGTTCATCCCCAGCACAAACAGCTTGGCGGCCATCACCATGGCCAGACACATGACCGCGCCAACCGACAGATCGATGCCACCGACAATCAGCAACATGGTCATGCCGACCACCACAATGCCCTCGGTGGAGAACGACAGCAGCATGGCCTTCATATTGGCCCAGGTCAGAAAATAGGGTGAGGCAAAACTCATCACGATAAACAGGCCGACGATGATCAGAATCAACGTCAGTTCGCGCATTTTCCGGATGTTGCCGAACAGTCCCCGATTCGCTGGATCGGGTGAAAAACTCGGTGTATTGGCGGTCATAAAACCACTCTCCTGTATTGCCTGTTGTTATTGTTTTGCACGGCCTTAGGTCGCCGGTTGCACACGCAATTGCGCCTGGTTTTCTGCGCCGGTTTTTGCCGCGGCCGGGCCCAGACCAGAGGCCAGGCGAATCAACCGATCTTCATTAATTGCCTCGCCACTGACGATGCCGTTGTTGCGTCCTTCGCACATCACCATGACGCGATCGCACAGACCGACCACCTCGGGCAATTCAGAAGAGATGACAATGACACCTACGCCCTGGCTGGCGAGCTCACGCGTCAGCCGATGGATTTCCGACTTGGCGCCAACATCAATGCCGCGCGTCGGCTCATCCATAATCACCAGGCGCGGTTTCACCGAGAGCATCTTGGCAATGGCGACCTTTTGCTGGTTGCCGCCGCTCAACGACGACACCGGGTGATCGAGCCGGCCGTATTTCAGGTTCAGCCGTTGCGCCAGTTCGGTGGCCTGCTCGCGCTCCAGACGACGATTCACAAAGCCGTAACGCGATACCTGATCGAGATCGAGCGCGGCGATGTTGCCGGCAATCGGCAGGTCTAGAAAAACGCCGTTTTCTTTGCGATCTTCCGACAGATAAACAATGCCCAGTCCGACACTGTCCTGATAATTGCGAATGTCGGCGCGCTGCCCCAAAAAAGTCAGCTCGCCGCCGGTGCGTTTGTGCAGTCCGCAAATGGCTTTCACCACCTCGCTGCGACCGGCGCCGATCAAGCCGGCGATGCCAAAAATCTCACCGCGATGGACGCGGAAACTGACATCGTGAAAACGCCGTTCATCGGAATAATTTTGCACGTCGAGCAAGACCTCGCCGGACTCCGGCGGCGTGCTCAATTTAGGCGGATAAAGTTCACCCAGTTCGCGGCCGACCATCTTGCCGACGATGGCATCGGGCGTGGTGTCGGCAATATTTTCGGTGCACACAAACTGGCCGTCGCGCAGCACGGTGATGCGATCGCACTGCTCAAAAATTTCCGCCATGCGATGGCTGATATAAATAATGCTGATGCCCTTGGCTTTCAGCTGCTGCATGATGCGAAACAGTGCCTGAGTTTCGCTTTCGGTGAGCGCTGCGGTCGGCTCATCGAAAATTAAAATATCGCAGTTGAGGGTTAAGGCTTTGGCAATTTCCACCAGCTGCTGATTGGAAATACTCAGTTCTTGGATAAGCGCATCCGGATCAATATCCGCCAGCGGTTTAATGGCGTCGCGAGCGATGCGGCGAATCTCACGAAAATTCACAAACCAGCGTTTGCTGGCGTTGAGCATCGGCATGGAAATATTTTCCGCAACCGACACATCCGGACAGAGTGCAATTTCCTGATGCACCAGACCGATACCCATTTTTTGCGCCGCCAATGGATCGGCAATCTGCGTCGCCTTGCCATGGACGCGAATCTCACCGGCGTCGGGCTGGTGAATGCCGTCGATGATTTTCATCAAGGTTGATTTGCCCGCGCCGTTTTCACCGGCCAGCGCATGGATTTCACCCTTGCGCAAACTGAAGTTGACGCCGCGCAATGCCCGGGTCGCGCCGAAGGCTTTTTCGATGCCGATCAATTCCAAGACGGTTTCATCAAAGCGTGTCAAAACCGATCCTCCCATCTGTCCAAAACAGCGTCCCTGCGGTGCTTAAGAATCCCTGCGGGGGCGGTGCGGAATGCACCGCCCCCAAACCGGTCTTACTCGTTAATACCGCGTGTGCCACGACGTTCGAGGTAATCACCCCAATAGAAGTCGTCGGCGTTGTCGGCGGTGACGATGGAGAAGCCATTATCGACAAAGGGCACACCCATGGGGTTAAAGCCGCTGCGCAGATAATCGTTCATCGGATCGATCTGTTCCGGATGCGCCGCCAGGTAGAGCAACATCATGCCCATATAACCCTGGATACCCTGGTTGGGGTTGACCGCACCGAAGATTTCACCGGCTTTGATCATGTCCAGAATCTTGGCGTTAACGTCGGCGTTGAATACCTTGATGCCGCGATCCAACTCCTTCGCCGCCTGAGCAGCACCGAGGGCGGAGTTGGCTTCGGGCATAAAGACCGCACCCAGATTCGGGTTGGCTTGCGCCATGGTCAGTACCGCGTTGTAGGCGCGGGTCGGGTCCTGGTTGCTCGCGGCGCGGGCGACCAGTTCCATATCCGGCCAGTTCGATTCCATGCGCTCGATAAAGGCAGCGATGCGACGGTCGTGGTTGTCCTGACCGGGGTTTTCCAGCACGGCGTATTCGCCTTCACCGCCCATGGCTTCGGCGATGGTGTCGGCGGCGTAACGGCCTTCCTGGTAGTTGTCGGAAGTGATAAATGAAACCCGGTCGCTGTTGGGAGAATCGGCGGCAAAGGTCACCACCGGAATGCCCATTTCAGCAGCGCGGTTGATCGGTTCGATAAAGGGATCGGGGTTCATCGGATGCAACAGAATGCCGGCTGGATCGCGCGCCAGAATCTGCTCGAAAGACGCCAGCTGCTTGTTAACGTCGTATTCCGGGGTACCGGTGTAAACGGTGTCGCAACCCATCTGTTCGGCGGCTTGCTTCATCATTTCATAGACCGGGAACCAGTACTCGACGCCAGAGACCATAACGTTCATGTAGTAGGTTTCGCCCGGATCGCAGCGGAAGGGACCGTGATCGTGGCCCGAGCTGGGCGCTTCTTCGGCCAGCGTCAGGCTGGCTGCGAGGGTCAGTGACAGGCCACACAGACCCCGTTTGAGGATGGACAACTTACTCATCAGCACTCTCCTTATTTTTATAGGTGCATTGAGATTCGTCAGGCGTTGAACAGCATAGGTAGTCGATTACGCCTTTGTTTGAAATATATTTCAGTTAAAAGAAATAAATTTCATAGATGGATAGTAATTGCACAATTTTGGGGCTGTCAAAACATTTTTGAGACATTTTGTACCGTTTTTATTAAGTGTTTGATTTTGCTATTGATTTAACGGTGTCTTTTTTCGCGTCGAAACAGAGGCACTTTTCCCGCCTGGTCGCGATAAATTCCTGTTCGACAAAAAGCATTGGCGATCTCCGCCGCCGTGACACCCTGACCATCGCTCCCTATAATCCAGCCCCCTTCACCAGTCGTCGTACGGGCCCGCCGATGCTCCATCGCTTGTCGCAATTCTCACCGCTGATCTGGACTGTTATCGGTGGCACCTTTCTGACCCGCCTGACCTACTTTATGGTCTGGCCATTTATGGCCATTTTGCTCAAAGAGCAGTTCGACTTATCGGTGTTCACCATCGGGCTGATTTTGAGTAGCGCGGCCTTCACCGGCAGTTCGTTAAGTTTTGTCGTGGGCAATTTGTCCGATCGCTTCGGCCGTCGAGTGGTAATGATTTCCGGCACACTGGCATCGGCCATCGCCTTCGGTAGCCTGGCGTGGGCTCATCATTTACCGGTTTATATCGCCTGCATCTTGCTGGTCGGTGCCGGTTACTCGCTGCTGGAGCCGCCTTCGAAAGCGATGATTTCCGACGAAATCAGCGACCCGGAAGCGCGCGGTCTGGCTTTTAATCTGCGTTATTATTTTCTCAACATTGGTGCCGCCGCCGGGCCCTTAAGTGGGGTTTATTTTGGCCTGACTGCCCAACAATCGACCTTCAGTTTGGTGATGGCGACCTATGTGATATACGGCTTGGCATTGGCTTATTTCAGCCGTCATCAACCCAGTATCAGTGACGATCAAAAAGCCGCAGCAGGCTTGGCGAAAGCCTGGATCGTGCTGAAAAAAGACAAGGCGTTTCAGCTGTTGGTGATCGCCAACACCCTGATCATGACTTGCTACGGCCAGTTCGAAGCTACCCTGGTGCAGTACCTGGGTTTGGTGCGGCCCGGCGATGCGGTTGGTTTGTATGCGACCCTGGTGATGGTCAATGCCGCGACCATTTTGATCTTTCAATTTCCGATGCTGGCTTTGTTGCGCAATATCCAACTGCACAACCGCATCTATTTAAGCCTGGCGTTATTCGCGCTCGGTTTCAGTGCTTACGCCTGGTTGCCGCAACAGCTTGCCATCGCCTGGATACTGGCCACGTTGATTATGAGCGTGGGTGAATCGGTGCTGTTTCCGACCCTGAATATTCAGATCGATGTGATGGCTCCCCAGCATTTACGCGGCAGTTATTTTGGCGCCAATGCGCTCAGCAATTTTGGGTTTTCGCTGGCGCCCGCCTTCGGCGGTTTAATGTTGGAATTGCTCGACCACAATGCCTGGTGGGTGACCGGCGCGCTGGTGTTACTGGCCATGGCGTTGTACTACCTGGCCGTGAAGCTGTTACCCGCCCGCCGCCAATGGATTGCCGAATTGGAAGCCGAAGTACGCGCCGTTGAACCGGTCGCGCGAGCATGAAAACCCGACTGGGCAAACGCCTGACGGCGCTGTTCAACGTCGTTGCCGATGACTACGACAGCGTTTGGGATCTGTGTTGCGATCATGGCCGGCTCGGCATGGCGCTGCTGGAAACCGGGCGCGCACCGCAAGTGCATTTTGTCGATTGCATCGACAGCATTATGACCGACCTGGCGGCGCGCTTAGAGCAATATGGCGCGCGCCATTATCAGTTACAGTGTTGTCCGGCCGAGCAAATTTCCTTGCCGACAACGGGCAAGCATCTGCTGGTGCTGGCCGGGGTCGGCGATGAAGTGACCATCCGCATCGTGCAACAGCTGAACGCTCAAACCACTGACGCCCAAATCGATTGGCTGATTTCACCGGCCAATAATCTGTTTCAGGTGCGGCAGTTTTTGCAGCCGATTTTTGGGATCTTGGATGAAGGCGTGGTCGCGGAAAACGGCCGTCTTTATGAGTGGTTGTGGGTGCGTTCCGACGCGCTCGAAACGATTGAAAATCCGGCACCTTTTTGGAACCCGGAGGATGCCGAGCATCGTCGTCACCTGAGCAAATTGCTCAAGCACGCTCGCCAGCAGCAGCGCCAGGGGCATAATCCGCAAGCTAACGCCGCTGCCCTTGCTTACGCCCAATTGCTCGAAGCGCGCTAACGTAATCTTTACAAACCTTCCCCCTTTGCTCTGAGTTGGGCTGTCCCTATTTAGTGCTTTGCCAGCGGATGTCTCGATGAGAGTCCGAGGGCAACGGCCATAAGGGCCAACACTTTATATTGCTTCTCAATGGAGGATATACACCATGACTACGATTGATCTCACTCCCCTGTACCGCAGCACCATCGGCTTTGATCGCATGGCGTCTTTGCTCGATTCCGCGTTGCGCGGTGAACAGTCCAGCGGTGGCGGTTACCCGCCGTACAACATCGAAGTGACTGGCGAAAACCAATACGGCATTACTCTGGCCGTGGCCGGTTTCGAAGAGTCCGAACTGGATATTCAGGTGGAAAACGGTGTGCTGAGCGTACGCGGCAAGAAAGCCGACAGTGAAGGCAACGACCAGCGTCGCTTCCTGCATCAAGGTATCGCCTATCGCTCCTTCGAGCGTAAGTTCAACCTGGCCGACCATGTGGAAGTCAAAGGTGCCGAACTGCGCAATGGCCTGCTGACCGTTAGCCTGGTCAAAGAAGTGCCGGAGGCTATGAAGCCGAAGAGCATCGCCATTAACAGCGGTTCCAACACTCTGGAACACAAGAAAGACGAAAAGGCCGACCAAAAGGCCAAAGTCGCCTGAATCCGCGACTGGATTAAACGTCGCTGTTAAAGCAAAAGGCCGGCAATCGCCGGCCTTTTTTGTGCTTACCAATTCGTCAATTGTATGCAGGGTCCATCGAGCGCCGCCGTTTCCAGACTGACGCTGTCAGCCGAGGTACTGACCGCCAGGTTGTGACTGTTAGCCACCGCCTGCCAGGCATCGGAATCCAGTTGCCAGCGACGATTCTCCGTCGTGACCTTGCCCAGATAAACCCAGCTTTGCTCTGCTCCACCGTCAGCCCACAGGTGCAGTTCGCCTTCCGGCCGGTCACCCAATCGCTCTGACCACTGAGTGGAAATCCAGGGCGCATCGCCGTCCCGACCTTTATAGCCACTGACCACCAGCGCCACATTGCCTTGCCAACTCAGCGGTGCCATATAGTCGGCGGCGCGCAGTTCCGTCGGTTGCCCCAGGACTAAAGTCAGGGTGACCACCAACGCCATAGCCGTCGCCATGCCACCAACAGCACTGGTGCGCCAGATATCCCACTGGGCGACGAGGCGTGACCAGGATGAGGTCGACTCGGATGAGGACTGCTGTTTCATATCGGCTTTAACGCGACGATCGATGCGCGACCAGAGATCGGCAGGTACCGCCTGTTCCGGGTAAGGCTGCTGCAGCGGCTCAAGATGAGTGGACCAAAAATCAACCGCCGTGCGCAGCGCCGTATGGCGACGCATCAGTTGTTCGGTACGACGCCGCACCCGGGGAGTCATATCACCGGCGACGTATTGCGCCGCCAGTTGATCGCACAATTGCGGGTTGTCGTATCGAGCGGCGCTGTTCAGGCTTCCAGACATTTTTTCAGCTCCTGCAATCCGCGCCGAATCCAGGCTTTAACCGTGCCCAGCGGCCGTGCCAAACGTTCGTGCAATTCCTGATGGCTGTAGCCATAGATGTACGACAGCACGATGGCTTCACGTGCGTTTTCGTTAAGTTGATCCAGGCATTGATGCACACCCAGATCATGGCTTTCCGAAGCGGGCATTTCGACCAGAATATCGGCGCCGGGATCTTCGGATAAATCTTCGCGCTTGCGTTTGATGCTCTTCAAGCGATCCAGCGCCGCATTACGCGTCATCACCGTCAGCCAGCCCATGACCGAACCGCGGCCGCTGTAATCGCCCGCCTGCTGCCAGATTTTCAGGTAAACGTCCTGCAACACATCGCAGGCTTCCTGCTCGTTTTTCAGAATTCGGTTCGCCACGCCCATCAGGCGACTGGATGTTGCATCGTAGAGTGACTTCAAAGCAGCGTAATCCTGATGAGCAACACGATTCATCACGCGCATCATCCAGGCCGAATCGTGCTGCTTGGAAGCATCTGGCACTGAGCTTGAAGATTGGGTCACAACTACAATCCCGATTAATCTGGCCAAACGTCTGGTGACGTTTTGCGGTGGCCACGGCTGATAAAATTCAGCCCGGCAATTTGGCCGGGCTGATCCTTGAACGCAAACCGGAGTGTTCACGCTATTAATCTGGGGCGCTGCTAAGAGACTCCCCGACTTTCCTTAATTACCGGCCCATCTGGACAACGAACCAGGAGCCACCGACTTCATGTCCGGTGACGTCGCCCGGCTTTTTATCGTTCACCCAGTAATACAGGGGCTGACCATCATAAGCCCACTGGCGGCTGTCGTCATCCCGTTCAATGACAGTAAACATGCCGCTGTCCCGAGCGCGGCGACCGGCTTCAAACGGCGGCCAGCTTTGCGCGCAACCGCCGTAACAGTTGGACTTGCTGGCGTCATCACGGGTGAATATATAGAGCGTCATGCCGTCGTCATCGGTCAGTACCGAGCCCTGGCTGCTGTCGTGGGTGTCCACCGGAACATTGTCAGGCAGGTTTTCGGCCAGAACACTGGCGGCCAGTGCCAGCAAGGTTGCAGTTGCGGTGGTGGTGATCAGTTTTTTCATGGTCATACTCCTTGAATTGTCAGGACAGTGTCTGTGTTCCCTGAGTAAGACGACCTTGGCACAGCCCCGGATGCATGACGTTGTTTTTTATTCCGCTCGCTGAACGTTGCTATAAAAGCCCATCGTTCGAACAGCCTAAAGCGTGCGTTGCTTTTTAATGACGCCCCAGTGACAGCTGAGACAGTCCGGGTTTAAGGCTGGCGCGCCGGCCAAGCAAAGGGAGCGTCAGTTCATCATGGTATTGGGCAGAAACAGCGTTAGCCTAGCGGTGAACACGCCTACATCGGTTTGCGCTATGGCGCCCTGTTCGATCTGGATAATTCCCTCGATAGCGAAACACAAAACGAAAAATAACGAATATTTATTTACTAATAACGAACATCGGCGCTACCATCCTTTCACTCTCTTCATCTGACAGGAGCCAGCATGCCTCGCCCACTCCAAGCCGACCAACCCTGGGACCGCCAGGCACAACGTCAAGCTATGACCGAAGCCGACCTCGATGTGCTGATCATCGGCGGTGGTGCCAGTGGCGCGGGGGTGTTGCTGGACGCTCAAAGTCGCGGACTGAAAGCCGCCCTGATAGAACGTCAGGACTTTATGGCCGGCACTTCGAGTCGCTCCACCAAGCTGATTCACGGCGGCGTGCGCTATCTGGAACAGGCTTTCAAAACGCTCGACATCGGCAAATACCAGTTGGTGCGCGAAGCGCTGGCCGAACGCAAACGCATGCTCGCCATGGCACCGCATCTGGCCTGGCCGCTGACGCTGATCACGCCGGTCAAATCCTGGATCGGCCTGCCCTACTACCGCACCGGCCTGGGTCTTTATGATCTGCTGGCTGGCTCGCAACGGCTCGGTCGGTCACGCATCGAGAGCAAAAACGAACTGAAACGCGCCTGCCCGGCCATTGACGAAACACCACTCAAAGGCGGTGTCAGCTATCAGGATGGCCAGTTTGACGACGCCCGTTTCGGCATCGCCATGGTCCGCACCGCTCTGGAGCAAGGCGGTTTGGCGTTGAATTACTGCGCAGTTGACAGTCTGATCATGGACGACAACCGCGTCACCGGCGCCCGCTGCCGTGACCAGCTCAGCGGCGATGAATTCGAGCTGCGTGCCCGCGCCGTGGTCAATTGCACCGGCCCCTGGACCGACCAACTGCGCCAGATAGCTAACCCCAATGCCAAGCCGATGATGACCGTTTCCAGTGGCATTCACCTGCTGATCGATCGCGAACTGCTGCCCGATGGCCGCGGCATTCTGATCCCCGAGACCGAAGATGGCCGCGTGCTGTTCCTGCTGCCCTGGCTGGGCAAGACGCTGGTCGGCACCACCGACGATCCGGCCGAACTCAGCGATCAGCCAGAAGCCAGTCAGCAAGAAATCGACTATCTGCTGCGCCACCTTAATGGCTTGCTGAGTGACACCATCAGCGAGTCCGATATCAGCGCTACCTTCTCCGGCTTGCGGCCTTTGGTCAGCGATCCGCACGCTGCGGGCACCTCCGGGCTATCGCGCGATCACGTCATCGTCACTGAGCAAGGCCTGACCAGCCTGACCGGCGGTAAATGGACGACCTGGCGCCGTATGGCGGAAGACTGCATGGATGTGGTGGTTAAAGAAAACGGACTGAAGGCCGGCCCGTGCCGCACTCAATCGCTGCAACTGGCCGGTGCCAACGGCGATCGTGCCGCCACCGAGCAGGCGCTGAAAGAGCTGCCGGCCGACATCGCCGACCATCTCTGGCAGGCCTATGGTGATCGCGCCGCGGCCGTGCTGGCCCAAGGTTCAGCGCAGCGCCTGCTGGACGATGCGCCCTATGTTGACGCCGAACTCAGCTGGGCGCTGGATTACGAAGGCGCCTGCCGCGCCGAAGACGTGCTGAACCGACGCCTGCGTATTGGCATGCTGAACCAGCGTCAGGCCGAGGCCATTGGCAAGCAACTGGCGGCGCGGCTGGCCAATTGAGCAAGGCTTCGCTTCGCCGGCCTGACTGGTTACCATAGGTCCCTCATCTTGATGACCGACTGCCATGACTGATCAAAAACAGGCAATTCTGGATAAAGCCAGCGAACACTGCCAACAACTGGGCGAACGTCTGACGCCGAAGCGCGAACGCTTGCTCGACTTGCTGCTGGCCGCAGAAGGCCCCAAATCCGCCTATGACCTGATCAGCGATCATCAGGCCGCCTACGGTGAGGCGCCTGCGGCCATGTCGGTGTATCGGATGCTGAATTTCCTGGTTGATGCTGGCCTGGCGCATAAGCTGGCCACCACCAACCAGTTCCTCGCTTGCTCGCACATCAGCTGCGATCACGATCACGAAGTGCCGCAGTTCCTGATTTGCGACCGCTGCCAGGCGGTTGAAGAAGTCGGCATGCAACGCGCCTTGATGACCGAACTCAAAGCCAGCGCCAGTCGCGTCGGCTTCCAGATGGGCAGCCAACAGCTGGAAGTGCATGGCATCTGTGCCCGCTGTGTTCAGCAAGCGGCCATAGCCGACGCCTAAGCACCCGTCCCCGCCGAATCGAACCTTTTAGCCACTGTTTCGACACAGCGGACAGATATGCGCCCTTGAGAACGATTTCAGAATTGCAAACAACCGGCTTTTGACTATCTTAGTGGCACGGTAATCGCTGGACGTTCCAGCGCGGCGAACAGGAGTGACGCTGATGACGCCCGTGGATTGGCTGGCCGAAGAAAATGATGACGACAGCCCGGCTTCCAATGAAAGCTGGCAAGTCTTGGTCGTCGATGACGAACCCGAAGTTCATGCCGTAACCCGCCTGGCATTAAGACGCTTTCGCTTCGAAGACAAACCGCTCATCGTGCATACCGCCGCCAGCGCAGAAGAAGCCCTCAATATCGTGCGTCAGCTTGGTGATGACCTGGCGATGGCGTTGATTGATGTGGTGATGGAATCCGAGCACGCGGGCCTGGATCTGGTCAAAGCGATTCGCGAGGAGATCGGCAACCACCTGATCCGCCTGGTGCTGCGCACCGGCCAACCCGGCTATGCCCCGGAAAGCGAAGTCGTGCGTGACTACGACATCAACGACTACAAAGAAAAAACCGAACTGACCGCGCAAAAATTCCAGACCTTAATGTACGGCGGTCTACGCAATTATCGCGACCTCAAACAGATGCGCGCTGCGGCCACCCGACACTGATGGCCAGCTCCGACTGAACTTAAAAATTCTCCGGATGCTTGGCTTTCTGACGCGCCGCATCGCGCTCAACCACCCCACTTTGCACCAATTGCGCAAGGCTCTGATCCAGCGTCTGCATGCCCTGCTGCGCACCGGTCTGAATGGCCGAATACATCTGCGCCACCTTGTCTTCACGAATCAGGTTCCGAATCGCCGGCGTACCGATCATGATTTCGTGCGCTGCCACCCGGCCACCGCCCACCTTCTTCAATAAGGTCTGGGAGACCACGGCCTGCAGCGACTCGGACAACATCGAGCGCACCATGGCTTTTTCTTCACCGGGGAACACATCCACCACCCGATCGATGCTCTTGGCCGCCGAGGTGGTGTGCAAGGTGGCGAAAACCAGGTGACCGGTTTCAGCGGCGGTCAACGCCAGCCGGATGGTTTCCAGATCACGCAGCTCACCGACCAGAATGATGTCCGGATCTTCGCGCAGCGCCGAGCGCAAGGCATCGGCAAAACTGTGCGTATCGCGATGCACTTCGCGCTGGTTGACCAGGCATTTTTTGGCCTCGTGCACAAACTCGATGGGATCTTCGATGGTCAGGATGTGGTCTTGCTTGTTGTCATTGATGTAATCGAGCAGCGCCGCCAGCGTTGTTGATTTGCCCGAACCGGTCGGTCCGGTTACCAGCACCAATCCTCGCGGCACCTTGGCGATTTCCTCAAACACCGGCCCCAGGCCCAGCTCTGCCATACTCAACACCCGCGAAGGAATGGTGCGAAACACCGCGCCACAACCCCGGTTCTGGTTAAAAGCATTCACCCGGAAACGCGCCACGCCAGGCACTTCAAAGGAAAAATCCGTCTCCAGCCGCTGCTCGAATTCGGCGCGCTGCTGCTCTTTCATAACGGAGTGCACCAACGCCTGAACCTCAGCATGCGACAAGGCCGGCACATTCACCCGGCGCATCTCACCATCGACCCGAATCATCGGCGGCAATCCGGCAGAGAGATGCAGATCGGACGCATTCTGTTGGGCGCTGAAGGCCAGAAGTTCGGTCATATCCATGAGAAAAAGGCTTCCTTCAAAAGTGGGCGGATGATACTCAGGCGAGTCGAAAACCGGTATGCTGTTGCGCTTTGCAAGGCCGGTGGCGAGCGCCGCCAGCCCTAATGAATAACGACGCCAGTGTAACCGAAGAACGATGTTTTGCGAGCACCGTTCCTGCTTGTCGGAGTGCCAGCTTGAGCCCTGAACAAAGCCCGTTGTACGACCGTTTGGCCCGCGTGAACAAGCGCATCAACGCCGCCTGTGCGCGAGCCGGCCGGTCTGCTGATGAGATCACCTTAGTGGCCGTCAGCAAAACCTGGCCGCTGGCCGATTTGCAGGCGGCCGTCGCCGCCGGCGTCACCGAACTGGGTGAAAACTACGTTCAGGAAGCGGTCGACAAGGTGCAGCAATGGCAAGGTCCGGCGCCGGTCTGGCATTTTATCGGTCCATTGCAGTCGAACAAGACACGGCTGGTCGCTGAGCACTTTGACTGGGTGCAGAGTGTTGATCGACTGAAGATCGCTCAACGCCTGTCTGATCAGCGCCCGGAGCACTTGCCAGCGCTCAACATCTGCATTCAGATCAACATCAGCCAGGACCCGGCCAAAGCCGGCATCGACGCTGCTGAACTGCTGACTTTTGCCGACCAGCTCAGCGCGCTGCCGCGCTTGCGTCTGGGCGGCATCATGGCCATTACCGCCGCCGATCTCAGCGATACCGAACTGCGCCGCCAGTTCAATGAATTGAAAAGCCTCAGTGATACCCTTATTCAACAGCAGCCGGATGCCGGTGTTTTGTCGATGGGCATGAGCGCCGATTTCGAAACCGCCATCGAGTGCGGCGCGACTCATGTCCGGGTGGGCAGCGCGCTCTTTGGTCAGCGCAACTATGCTTCGCAAGCATGACGTTGATCATTAGCGGCCACCATCAATTAACAGCGGCAACGTTTTGAAGGAGACCAGAATGCAAACAGCCACCATCGGCTTTCTTGGTGCCGGCAATATGGCAGGCGCCATTATCAATGGCATGCTCGCCAGTGGCTTTGACGCCAAACGCATTCAGATTTGCGATCGCAACCCGCCCAAGCGCGACGACTTTGAGCGCAAAGGTTTAGTCACAACCGCCGATGCGGCCGAACTCGTCGCCGCTTGCGATATCCTTGTGCTGGCGGTCAAACCCCAGGTATTGAAGTCCGTTATTGAGCCCCTGGCACCCGCATTTCAGGCACGGCGTCCCTTGGTGGTCAGCGTGGCTGCCGGCGTCACTGCCGAAAGCATCGACCGCTGGCTGGGTGGCGATTTCGCCATTGTGCGCACCATGCCCAATACACCTTCGCTGGTTATGACCGGCGCCACCGGCCTGTTCGCTAATAAGCGCGTCAGCGCCGAAGAACGCACGGCAGTACAGCAGATTTTTGATGGTGTCGGCGCCACCCTCTGGGTCGATAACGAAGACGAATTGCACGCTGTCACCGCCACCAGCGGCAGCGCACCGGCTTATTTCTTTCGCTTTATGGAAGCCATGCAGAAGGCCGCCGAACACCAAGGTCTGGATGCCGACAGCGCCCGCGCTCTGATCGTCCAGACCGCCCTGGGTGCCGCCAAGATGGTGCAGGAAACCGGCGAAACGCCGGCCGAACTGCGCCGCAAGGTCTGTTCACCCAATGGCACCACCGAACGCGCCATCCGCAGTTTCGAGGCAGACGACCTCGATGCGATGGTGGATCGAGCCATGCAAGCTTGTCGTGTGCGCTCAATTGAATTGTCCGAAGAACTGGCTGACTGAGCCTCGCTCGTTGCCACCGACCGATTAAAAGGAGCCCGACATGGTGCTGGCTAGTATCGCCGTCCTAATTCTGAAAACCGCCTTCAGTATTGTGCTGATCGCCTTGATTGCCCGCTTCCTGGCGCAGGTTGCGCGCGCCAATACCTATAACCCTTTGGCCCAGACCGTACTGAAAATCACCAATCCGTTTTTGCTGCCGCTGCGGCGCATTATTCCCGGCTTTGCCGGTCTCGATATTGCCGCTCTGGTGTGCATCTGGATCGGTCAGTTTGTTTTGGCCCTGGCCATTATTCTGGTGAACGGTAACAACCCTGTGCCGCATCTGGGTTCGATGGCGGTGCTGTCGTTGTTGGCGGTCGCGGGTCTGCTGATGACGGTGCTGCAATGGAGCATGATCATCGTCGCCATTGGCAGCTGGATCAGCATGGGTCAACAAAACCCCATGCTCAGTTTTCTGCAGGAACTGGTGGAGCCTTTTGTCGGTCCGTTCCGGCGCTTAAACCTGCAAATCGGCATGCTCGATTTGTCCTACATCATCGCCTTTCTGGTGCTGATTATTCTGCGCGATTTTATTCTTGGCGGCGTCATCGTGCCGATGACCGGTCTGTACGACAATAATTTTATTGGCTTTGCCACTGGCGGCATCATGCCGGTGATCGGCCTCTAAGCGTTATCGATTCGCCCGCCTGCAACGCGCCGACGGAATGAGCTCAACAGGACATCGCTTCATGCCCACAGAAATACCGGCCGACAGTGTCGGCCTGGTCGAACCCCAGACCGCTTTTTTTGATGAGCCGTTGCCACTGCGCTCCGGTCGTTCGCTGTCGTCTTATCAACTGGTTTATGAAACCTACGGCACGCTCAATGCCGATCGTTCCAACGCCATTTTGATCTGCCATGCCCTCTCGGGTCATCACCATGCCGCCGGTTTCCACAGTACCGATGAACGTAAACCCGGCTGGTGGGATGCCTGCATCGGACCGGGCAAAGCCATCGACACCGAGCGTTATTTTGTGGTGTCACTGAATAACCTCGGCGGTTGTCACGGCTCCACCGGACCCACCGATGTCGATCCGGAAACCGGTCGTCGTTACGGCCCTGATTTTCCCATCATGGCGGTGCGCGACTGGGTGAAAAGCCAGGCGCGTCTAGCCGATCGTCTGGGCATTGAACAATGGCTGGCGGTGATCGGTGGCAGCCTGGGCGGCATGCAGGCAATGCGCTGGTCTATCGACTATCCAGAGCGCTTGCGTGGTTGTGCGGTGATCGCCTCGGCGCCCAAATTATCGGCGCAAAATATCGCTTTTAACGAGGTGGCGCGTCAGGCCATTACCAGCGACCCGGATTTTCACGGCGGCCATTATTATCAGCACGATACGTCACCGCGCCGCGGCTTGATGTTGGCGCGGATGCTCGGTCATATCACCTATTTGTCGGAAAGCGGCATGCGCGAAAAGTTCGGCCGCGAACTGCGTCAGGGCAAACTGCATTTCAGTTACGATGTCGATTTCGAAGTCGAATCCTATCTGCGTTATCAGGGTGAAAATTTCTCCGATAATTTTGATGCCAATACTTATTTGCTGATGACCAAGGCACTCGATTATTACGACCCGGCCGGTGATCACGATGGTGATCTGGCGCGGTGCCTGTCACAGAGCCAGTGTCGTTTTCTGGTGACTTCCTTCAGCAGCGATTGGCGCTTTACGCCGGCGCGCAGTGAAGAAATTGTGCGTGCTTTGGTGCGCGCTAAAAAGCCGGTCAGTTATCTGGAAATTGAGGCGGACCAGGGTCACGATTCGTTTCTGTTTCCGATTCCCGAGTACGTTAAATTGCTGAGCGGTTTTCTGGCTTCACTGAGCACCGAAGGAGCGCCGGCATGAGTCAAATAGAACGCCCCGATTTCGATTTTATCGAACCCTGGATCGAACCCAACAGCCGCGTGCTCGACCTCGGTTGTGGTGACGGCGGCTTGCTCGCCATGCTGCGAGACAACAAAAACGTGCACGGTTACGGCCTGGAAATCGATACCGATAATATCGTCGAATGCGTGGCACGCGGCGTCGATGTTATTCATCAGGATCTGGATGCGGGCCTGGACAATTTCGACGACCAGAGTTTCGATACCGTCATCATGACGCAATCGTTGCAACAGACCACAGCGCCCGATCGCATCGTCGAGGAAATGCTGCGCATCGGCCGCCAGGCGGTGGTGACTTTTCCCAACTTTGGCCACTGGACCACGCGCGCCTATCTCGGTTTTCGCGGCCGTATGCCGGTATCGGAATCCTTACCCTACGCCTGGTACGAGACGCCCAACATTCACTTCTTCACCTTTCGCGATTTCGAAGTACTGTGTCGCGAACGCGGCATAAAAATTCTCACCCGAGCGGTGGTGGATCGCAATCACCAGGCCAACTGGAAGATGCGCATGCTGCCCAACCTGCTCGGTGAAATTGCGCTCTATCACATCAGCCGGTGATCGCCATGATTCGTTCTGTCTTCTTTATTGCACTGTTCGGTGTGCTGTCATTGACTGCCCAGGCCGAACAAAAAGTCGTCTTCAATGGCGACTACGAACTGCACTACATCGTCTTTAATTCGACCATGTTGCAGCCAGAGATCGCGCGTCAATACAACCTGCCTCGCGCCGGTCGCAGCGCCATCGTTAACCTCTCGGTTTTGCAACAGCAGGACGATGGCGTGGCCACGCCCGTTGAAGCAACGGTCAGCCTGAGCGTGCGTGATTTACTCGGCCAACAACGCAACATTGAACTGGACGTCGTACGTGAACAAAACGCCATCTATCACCTGGGCATCGTGCGTTTGCTCGACCGTGAAATGCTCTGGTTTGATATCAACGTCGAGATTCCCGGCGAACGCGATTACGAGTTTAGCTTCAGCAAAGAAATGTGGGAGGAAGACGCATGAGCAGCGCCTGGGTACTGGCCTCCGGTAACGCCGGCAAACTGCGCGAATTCCGCCACTTGCTGGAGCCGCTGTCGATCGATATTCAACCCCAGGGCGAACTGGGCGTGACCGACGCCGACGAAACTGGCCTGAGCTTTATCGAAAACGCCATCCTCAAGGCCCGCCATGCCGCAGCGGCCACCGGACGACCGGCCTTGGCCGACGATTCCGGCCTGGAAGTGGACGCACTCAACGGCGAGCCGGGTATTTATTCAGCGCGTTATGCATTGCGCGCCGGCGGCGAAAAAAGCGATGCCGCCAATATCGAACGATTGCTGCGTGAACTCGACGGCGTACCTACCGAACAACGCAGCGCTCGCTTTCAATGTGTGCTCGCGGTGTTGCGTCACGCTACCGATCCGACCCCGCTGATCGTGCAACGCAGCTGGGAAGGTCGCATTCTGGAAACCCCATCCGGCAGCGATGGCTTTGGTTACGATCCGGTGTTTTTTGTGCCCGAACTGGGCAAGACGGCGGCCGAACTGGATAAGGCCACTAAGAACAAAGTGTCGCATCGCGGCCAGGCGCTGGCAGCCTTGTTGCCGCTGCTGCGTGATCGTTTCGGTCTATGACACCCCAGTCGTCAACGCTGCCACCACTGTCGGTTTATGTGCACGTGCCCTGGTGCGTGCGCAAATGTCCCTACTGCGATTTCAATTCCCACGCTCTGGATCCCAGCGCCATTCCCGAGGCCGACTATTTAGCACGGTTGATCGAAGACCTGGAGCAGGACGCACCTCTGGCGCAAGGCCGCGCGGTGCATTCGGTGTTCTTTGGTGGCGGCACGCCGAGTCTGCTCAGCGCTGAAACCATCGGCGCCATTCTCGACGCGCTGCATCAGCATTTGGGTTTGGCCGAGGATTGCGAAATCACCCTGGAAGCCAACCCAGGCACCATCGATGAAAGTCGTTTTAGCGGTTTGCGCGCGGCCGGTGTGAATCGCTTATCCATCGGCGTGCAGAGTTTTCAGGCGCACCAGTTGGAACGTCTGGGCCGTATCCACGATCCGGATCAGGCGGTGCACGCAATCGAACGCGCCCGCGAAGCAGGCTTCGATAATTTTAATATCGATTTGATGCATGGCTTGCCGGAACAAAGCGAAGCCGATGCACTGGCTGACCTCGATCGCGCTATCGTCTTGAACCCGACGCACCTGAGTTGGTACCAACTGACCATCGAACCCAATACCGAATTCTACCGACGTCCGCCAGAACTGCCGGTGGATGATACGCTCTGGGCGATTCAGGAAGCCGGCCAGCAACGCCTTAAAGAAGCTGGTTTTGCGCAGTACGAAGTCTCGGCTTACGCCCGCGATGACAAGCGCTGCCGGCACAATCTCAATTACTGGGGTTATGGCGACTATTTAGGATTGGGCCCGGGCGCGCACGGTAAAATCACCCAAACCGATCCGTTCGTTATTCGCCGCACCCGTAAAACCCGGCTGCCGAAAGATTATCTGGACCGCTCACGACTGCTGCTGCGTCAGGAAGAAGAGGTCAGCGCTGAAGACCGGCCGTTCGACTATTTCATCAACAGTCTGCGCCTGGTCGAAGGCATGCCGCTGGACCATTTTGAGGTCGCCACCGGCCTGGATCGCGCTACACTGGAACCGACTCTAAGCCAGTTGCAGCAACAAAATTTACTGACCATCGAGGCTGGACGCTTGCGTACTACACCCCAAGGTTTTCTATACTTAAATGACATTCTTGCCGAGTGGCTGGCATGAGCACTCTAGCGCGCCACCTCTATTCGCTGCTGTTTTATCTGCTGACGCCGCTGCTGTTGGTGCGCGTCTGGCTGCGCGGTCGCACCCTGCCGGCTTATCGCAAACGTCTGGGTGAGCGTTTTGGTCACTGGCCCAAAATACCGGCCGGTGCGCTCTGGGTGCATTCGGTCAGCGTCGGTGAAACCATCGCTGCCAAGCCGTTAATTGAACGCTGGCTTGAGCGCCATCCAGGTATGCCGGTTTTGGTCACGACGATGACACCCACCGGTTCCGAAACCGTTAAAGCGCAATTCGGCGACAGCGTTTATCACGCCTATCTGCCCTGGGATTTACCGCACGTACAGCGGCGTCTGCTCAAGCGCCTGCAACCGCGTGCGCTGGTGATCATCGAGACCGAGCTGTGGCCCAACCTGTTACACGCCTGCAAACAGGCCAAAGTACCGGTACTGCTGGCCAATGGCCGCCTGTCCGAGCGTTCCTTGCGCGGCTATCAGCGACTGAGCGCTTTGATCGGCCCGATGATGCGCCAGCTCGATGGTGTCGCGGCCCAACACGCACCCGATGCCGAACGCTTTGCTGAACTGGGCATCGACAGCAAACGCATCGAAGTCACCGGTTCGATTAAATTCGATTTACCGCTGACGCCGGAACTGCACAGCCGCATCGACACCTATCGTCAGCAGCTGTCTGGCCGGCCGGTCTGGGTGGCAGCGAGCACCCATGCCGGTGAAGAAGAAACGCTGCTCAAGGTGCATCGTGATATTCGCGCCAAACTGCCCGATGCTCTGTTGATTCTGGTGCCCCGTCATCCCGATCGTTTCGATGCGGTTGCCGATTTGCTCGATCGCGAACGCTGGCGCTACAGCCGCCGCTCACGCACGGGTCAGCCGCGCAAAAATGATGCGGTCTTTCTGGGCGATACGCTGGGTGAATTGCTGCTGTTTTACGGCGTGGCGCATGTCTCGGTGATCGGCAACACCTTCAACGAAGGCGGTGGCCATAACCCCATCGAACCGGCGGCGCTGGCCAAGCCCATTCTGCTGGGCCCGAGCTTTATCAACTTCCAATCCATCGTCGATGCAATGCTTAAAGAGCACTGTCTGGTGACGGTCGAAAACAGTACAGAACTGACCCAGCGCCTGCTCGGCCTGCTGCAAAGCCAGGATTTGCGCGACACCTACGGCCAACGCGCCTATCTGTTTTTCCAGCAGCAACAGGGTGCCTTGCGACGCTTGGAAAGCTGGATCGAAAAGCACCTGGATTTGAATCCAGACAGCGACCCGAGCAGCGCCTCACGCGACATTCGTCCGCTGCGCACCGGCCACTGACACTCGGTTAAAGCGCCTTTGGCCAGGCTTTCGTCAAGGCTCGACCACAGCCATGAAATGCCTGGCCGTCCAGGGTAACGACTGCCGTCCAATCGAAATCTTCGCCACTCATGCTGTCCTGACAAGGCACCGGCTCCAGATGAATGATCAATTCGGTCACCTCACCGCTTATATCGTAACTAATGCCTGGCCCGACGGCCTTGGCTTCAGGCAGCGGGGTGACGGTTCGTACCTGGCCGTAGTCGGTTAACAAATGCGCCTCGCGATCGCTCAACTCCAATAGCCAGCCCGGCTCGTTGCCTAAGGCACGAAAGTTGACCGGATAACGCCCGAGCGTATCGCGTGGCGCCCGGGCTTCGTTGAGCTGGCACTCGGTTTTGGCCTGGCCGGGCAACGTCAGCAAGGCGTGATTGCCTCTATCCCAGAACTCCACATCCTCACCGACAAAACGCGCTCCGGAAGCCGAGCGCGCCTGGCTCAGTTCAACCGGTCCGTCGGGTAAATACAGCCGGGCATCCTCGGCACTGAGGTAATAAAAACTGACACTGGTCTGAGCGCATTCAAAAACACTCAAACTGGCTTGATCCGTGGTTTCGGTAACGGGCTCGCGACTGGCACAACCGGCCAGGATCCCAAGCAAAACACACCCAGCTAACACCCTGCCTTTATTCAAAACCCTCTCCTTGTAGGATGATTAGGATGCTTCCAGCATGCCTGTCGCCGGGTGCTAATTGAAGTGCGCGTTATAAAGAGGGTGACGTCGGTCATACCGGTGCGCACAAAAAACCGCAGCCACAAAAAAAGGCCGCCGAGGCGACCTTTTATGGAATGGGGTAAACCGATTAGGGTTTTAAATAACTTCGACGTCAGAGGCTTGAGGACCTTTCTGACCTTCAGTGATGGTGAACTGAACGGCTTGGCCTTCAGCCAGAGTGCGGAAACCGTCACCCTTGATGGCGCTGAAGTGAACGAAAACGTCTTTGCCGCCTTCCACTTCAATGAAGCCGAAGCCTTTGGTTTCGTTAAACCATTTTACTTTGCCAGTCTGTACAGACATTGCTTTCTCCTGGAAGAGGATGCGATGTATTTCGGACAGCGCTCGAGCCAGAGCAATCCAGACAGTCGCTGCCGGTAAAGATAACGTCTTACTTACGCGCAACCTGCTTAGGGAACTTCTTCAGAGTACGACAAAGTCTCACCGGGTCTTGCTTATAAGTATTGCGACAATCTTTTACAAAGCTCACTTTAGCGAAGCCAAATCGGATGTAAAGTACTTTTTAGCGCCCCGAAAAGCCGCCAAAGTCGCTTAACAGCGCCGTTCTCACCCGCTTTCTGAGCGTTGTTCGACAACTATCTGATATTGCTCGTTTTTTCACCAATTGCGAGTCACGCCCGACCCAAAAACAGCTTGCTGGCCGGGCGTGAATTTCTAATGACAGCCGACTAGCGACGGTCAACTCAGTCGGTTTTTTTGGCCCGTTGCTGGTCTTGCACCACGCGCTTAGCCATCTTGCTGAACGCCTTGTGGCGACGCCGTTGCTGCCACTTGGTTTCGCTGGCCTGGGCGGTTTCACGCTGCAGTTTTTGATAGGAACGCAGCCGCCGGGCATCCAACTCGCTCGACGCCACGGCCGCCTCTATCGCACAGCCGGCGTCACCTTGATGCGAACAGTCGCCGAAACGACACTGCTGCGCCAGCGCTTCAATATCATCGAACAGGGCGCTGACACCCTCGGTCGCCTCACCCAAACGCAACTCACGCATGCCCGGCGTATCCATGATCCAGGCGCCCAGAGGCGTGCGTTCCATCTGTCGTTGAGTGGTGGTGTGCCGGCCTTTGGCGTCGTCTTCGCGAATGGCCGCAGTGGCATAGCGCGCCTCGCCGATCAGGCTGTTGGTGAGCGTGGTTTTGCCAACGCCGGACGACCCTACCAAGGCCAGACTCTGACCCCGCATCAACCAGGGTGACAGCGCATCAACCGACCAGCTTTGGCGGGCATCGAGACAGACCACCGGCAAATCCGAACGCAGCGACTGCGCCTGATCACGCAGTGCGTCAGCGTCCGCGCTCAAATCCGCCTTGGTCAGTACGATCACCGGATCGACACCCGCATCCAGCGCCAAGGCCAGATAGCGCTCCAGCCGCGACAAATTAAAGTCGGCATTGCACGAGGCGACGATCAGCAAGGTGTCGAGATTGGCTGCGATCAACTGAGGCTTCGGCTCAGAGCCCGAGGCGGTGCGCCGCAACAGCGTCTGCCGCTGCAGCAAGCGTTGTGGTTCACCACTGACAGCATCGAGCCACAGCCAATCGCCCAGCGTCGGGCGATCTTCGGCCTCGGCGTGGCGAAAAGCGCCGCTGATCATCCAGCTGTGTGCGCCCGTTTCGTCGAGCCATTCCAGACGATCGCGATGCACCGCCGTCACTCTGGCCGGCCGGCCATTGGACAGTTCGTCGAGACTCAGTTGTTGTTGAAATACCGGTCGCCAGCCGAGGTCGGCCAGCGTTAATAATGCAGAAGTCATGAGGGTTTCCCTTCACGGAGCCAGCGTCAAACTGGCATTAACAGGCTAAGATCCAAGTCATTTAACTTGGATCGATCCGGTCCGATTCAGGGCAGGTAAAACTGGAGCGAAAGCTCCACAGGAAGAAGGAGTGCGCTCAGCCTCGACCTGCCACTGGGGCAAGCTCTACAAAGGTCATGTTCATCAAAACGCCTCCTTTTTGAGATGGGACTTCATCGCCACAGCGACAACGCCCAGCAGTTTGCCGCAGCCACAGCGGCCAAGCAATAGCCAATCAGTTTGATAGCTGGTTTTGTCCCAGAAAACGATAACCGACACCCGGCTCGGTTTCGATGTAGCGCGGGTTGGCCGCATCGTCATCGAGCTTCTGACGCAGCTGACGAACCACATTACGCAGATACTGAGTATCGTCGCGATGCGTCGGCCCCCAGATGGTTTCCAGCAGTGCCGTCTGGGTCACCAACCGACCCGAGGCCAGCATCAGGTGACGCAACACCGCCCACTCCTTACGCGTCAGCACCACATTGTCGTTACGCACCAACAACCGACGCTGCGCCACATCGATGCTCAGATAAGCATCATTAAACAACGGCTCCGGCTGCATTGGCTCGGTCGCCCGTGACGCCAGCAAGCGGCGCACCCGAGCCAGAAGCTCATTAACGCTGAAGGGCTTCACCACATAATCCAGCGCGCCCAGATCCAGCGCCTGCACTTTTTCGGCTTCATCCGAACGCACCGACAATACCAATACCGGCAGACTGCGTTCCGCCAAAATGCGCCGCAGCACCTCCTTGCCATCCAAGTCCGGCAAGCCCAGATCGAGCACCACCAAGGCCGGCTCGGCCAGCGCCGCCTGAGCCAGACCGGTGGCGCCATCACTTGCCTCAATCACCTCATAACCCTGGGAGGTCAGGCTGATGCGCAAAAATTTGCGGATCTGCGGTTCGTCATCAATGATTAGAATTCGGTTCATCTACGCTTCTCCCGACCGGCCAGCCTGCGACAACGGCAAGCTCAGTCGTAAACAATGGCCGAAACCCTCCGGCGGCGGCACGATGCACGCCTCGCCACCATGCACCCGCATCATGCCGCGGCAGATGGTCAACCCCAGACCGGACCCTTTTTCGTAGCGATCACCCCGGCTGAACGAATAGAACTGGGCAAACACCGCCTCCCATTGATCGACCGGCAGTCCCTTACCCTGATCGCACACATCCAACACCATCCAGTCATCCTGACGCCGCACCCTGATCAATACCTGGCCATCCGGCGGCGATGCTTTGAAGGCGTTATCAACAGCGTTGTAGAGCGCCTGTTCAACCAAAGCGGCGTGTACCCAAAGCGATGGCAAATCCACCTCGGCCTTGAGTCGCAAACGCTGGCGCTGACTGTCTTGCGTCAAACGACGTGCCATGACGGCGTAGAGTTCTTCGACCGACACCCACTGCCGATTCAGCGATAACTCACCCTGCCCCAAGCGCGTCATATCGAGCAGATTCTGGATATAGGTTTCCAGCCGTTGGCTTTCATCGATGATCGAATCGAGCAAATCCAGCCGGTCCTGTTCCGACAAATCGGCGTGCAAATCACGCAACGATGTCGCCGAGCCCATCATCGTCACCAGTGGTGTTTTTAAATCGTGCGATACCGACGACAACAAGGCCGAGCGCAAACGCTCTTCATCGGCCTGGCGCTCGGCGCGTTTCAGTTCGTCGGCGGCAGCATCCCGCTCCAGCGCCGTCTGTACCTGTTCACCCAGGCTGCGCACCAGCGTCCGCCAACTGGCCGGCAAGCGCTGCTCGTTGAGTACTTCGACGCGCAGTGCCCGAGCGCCGGTTAAGGCGTCGCGTTCGCCGGGTGCCGGGATGAGCCGCAACTGATCGGGAAACCGTTCGGCACTGAATTCGGCCAGCGCTGCGGTTAAATCATCGCCGCGCTGTAACTGCGCCATTAACCGCAGCTGGGCTTTCAGAAAGCCTTCCTGGAACTGCAACTGCAGCAGTTGCGAGCGCAACCGATAGGCCAACCAACCGGCCAGCAGCGCAAAGAAAACATAAGCCAGCGCCGCCGCCAGTTCGCCCGCATCGTGCATCTGAAAACTGAAACGCGGCTGGGTATGAAAGAAGTTAAACAGCGCAAAACCGAGAAAGGCACAGATCAATACCCCGGCCCAACCGGTCCAGAGTGCGCACACCAGCGCGACCATTAAATACAACAGCAGATGCGTCGACTGGTTCAGCCAGGCGCCGGGCAACCAACCCAGCAAGGTGACCAACACCGGCAACAGCGTCGCCAGCAACCAGGCGTTCCGATTAGGCCAGGGCAGTCTCAACAGCATTCTCCTTACCAACGCCAGAAGCCGGGCGTAAAGGGCACAATCAGCGCCAGAAACTCCAAGCGACCGAGCAACATGGCAACACACAACAACAACTTGGCCACTTCATTGAGCGAACTGAAGTTGCCAGCCGGGCCGATAATAGCACCGAGCCCCGGGCCGATGTTCATCAGCGCGGTCAGGGCGGCCGAGGTTGCGGTTACCGCATCCAGGCCGGTCATCGCCAGCAACAGACTGCAGCCAAGCCAGCTGACCATGACCAGAAAGAAATACGCCAGCGCAGCAACCAGCACGCCTTCTTCAACGCGGCGCTGATTATATTGCCGGGAAAAATGCGCTTTCGGGTGCAACGAATGAAACAGATGTTCGCGCGTCATCAACGCCAATAACTGATAGCGAAACAGCTTGATGCCACCGGATGTCGAACCGGAACAGGCGCCACTAAACATCAGAAACCCAAACACCAGCAACGCAAAACCGCCCCACTGCGAATAGTCATCGCTGGCGTAACCGGTGGTGGTTATCACCGATACCAGATTGAACAGACTGTGCGTCAGCAACTCACCCCAGGACAATTCACTGCCGGCCAGCCGACGCGCCAAGGTCACCGCCAGGGTCGCTGCCAGCACCAGCTTCAACAGCAGTTGCACCTGCGCATCGCGCAGCAGCAGCCAACTGCGTTCACGCACCGAATTCACAAACAATAAAAACGGCATACCGCCGAGCAACATAAAGGCGCTCGCCGCCCACAATAAAGCAGGTCGCTGGAACTGACCGAAGGACGCATCCGAGGTTGAATAGCCGCCGGTGGCGACGGACGTCAGCGCATGATTGAAGGCCTGAAAAGCGGTCATGCCCAGCGCCCAATAAGTTAAAAACGCCAGCAGTGAAATCACCGCATAGGCCAGCGCAATGGTCAGCGCCACCCGGGCGATGCGACTGTTTTGAATATCGGACCACTCAGACGATTCGGTACGAAACAAACGCATACCGCCGACTTTAAGAAACGGCAGCACCGCCACCGCCATCAGAATAATGCCGATGCCGCCGACCCACTGAGTAATGGAGCGCCACACCAGTAAAGCGCGCGGCCCCCGATCCAAGCCGGCAATTACCGTCGAGCCGGTGGTGGTCAAACCGGACACACTTTCAAACAGCGCATCGACAAAGCTCAGTTCCGGCCAACCCCAATAAAGCGGCAGCGCGCCGGTGACCGACAACAGCGTCCAGTTAAACAGCGTCACCAAAAACATCTGACGGGGGCGCAAACGCTGCAGTCGGCCGCGACCGAGCACAAAACACAACAACGCCAGCACCACACAAAGCACCGCACTGAACACCAGCGGTCGCACCAGTTGATCGTTGTGCCAATCGACCCAGAGAATCGGCACCACCATAAAACCCGCCCAGACCAGCAAGGTAAAAGAAGCGATCTGCAGCGCCGGTTTCAGCTCGGACATCACTCGCCTCCCAAGACGAGACCTGATGCCGAACAGTCTATGGAGAGCGCCGTAAGCGAACTATCAGGCCAGCCGAAGCGGCGTAATTTCTGCGTAATAGCAACAGGCGCACAGTTGTCCGCCCTGGCAGTACCGTTCGCAGACCATCCTGCTACACTCGGCAGTCTTCACCCACTAGGAGGGGATTCTCCCCCGCTTTCGGAGTTTTGGATGAAAGGCATACATCGCTGTCTGTTGATGGCAAGCACCCTGTTAGTGGCCGCCCCGGCCTGGTCATTTAACTTCTTTGGTCTCTTTGGTTCCGACGATTCCGAGCTGGAACGTCTACTCGCCAGCGCACCGGCCGACACCGCCTGGTTTACCGCCGGCCATTCCGACATAGACAGCTACAGCTTTATGCAGGGCGAACCCTACAGCGCCAATCAGCCACCGATGACCGAGCTTTATGAGCTCACCGACAATTCCCCGGGCCTTGCCGTTCTGCTGCGCATGTATGAAGACTTTATTGCCCAGCTCGACAGCACCAACACCAACCTGCAGGCTTACTACGGCATCGAAGCCGGTGATTACTACGCCTTCTATCTCGATGGTCTGATGCCGGTCGTGCGCATGACAGTCAGCGACCCGGAAGCCTTTATGCAACGCTGGAACGACGCCGCTGCCGAGACTGGCAAAGCCGCCAAGACGCGTCAGATTGCCGGTCTGGATGTACAGCAATGGCGACTGACAGCAGTGCAGGATAACAACCAGATGAACCTGGCGTTGAGCCTGGACGACGGCATCGCCACCCTCACCGTCATCAACGAATTCGACAATGACGACCGCCTGGCCCAGCGTTTTGGTCGCGCCGCCGTCAGCGAATCGCTGGTCGACAGCGAAACCTGGAAAGCCCTGGGTGATGAATACGATTTCGACACTCTGATGCGCGGTTATTTCAGCATCACCGAAGTCGCCAAGGCCGTCTTGCAGCCACACACCAGCCTGATGGGTCAGGATCTGCAAGCGCTGATTCCCAGCGAAATGGCTGAGCTGAACGCCACGGTCAGCGCCAACTGCGCCGACGAATGGCAAGGCCTGGCGCAGAGTGTGCCGCGTCTGGTTTACGGCATTGAGGACTTGGACGTCAGCGCCGACAGCATCATGCAAAGCCTGCGCTTTATCCTGGAAATGAATAACCGGGCCGTCACCACCGAACTGGCCAAACTGCCCGGTTCGCTGCCGGCCTACAGCAATGACGCCAGCGACAAGATTTTTGCCCTGGCCGCGGGTATCGACCTGAACGCTCTGTCGCCGGTGATCACCGCGCTGTGGACGGAATTCTCCAACGCCAGCTTCAGCTGCCCGCAACTGGTGGAAATGCAGACCGCTTTGCGCAACAGCCTGAACCCGTCTTTTGCCGGCATGATCAACGGCGTGCTGCCGGGCTTTAAAGGTCTGGGTGTGGCTGCTTTCAACCTCGAACCCAACGCCCAATCGCCGACTGGCCTCAGTGGCTCTGCGCTGATCAGCGCCAGCGCCGACGATCCTGCCATCCTCGCTAACACCCTGCGTGCCAGCGCCGCCGCCTTCTATCCTATTCCGCAGATTCCCAGCAACGGAGATCCGGTCGCGTTGCCCATGCCCTACTGGCCGGAACCCATCTACCTGGCGATTAAAGGCTCGCACCTGGTGGCCTACACCGGCGAAGCCGCTGCGCAAGCTGCCGACGAGCTCAGCAACGAACCGCTGAATCGCGATGGCACTTTCGGTGGCGCCTTTAACATGGCGCGCTTTGGCGAAGCGATGATCGACGGCATGCCTTACTTCAACCTGCCCACTCGGGGCGAGTGCGAAGCCACCTACCTGTCGATGCTGACCTTCAGCGAATTGCCAGTGGAATACACCTACCGCGAAACCTACACCGAACGCGGCTGGGAAGCGGTGCTGAATGCCACCATCGGCCGCCCGGACAGCGCCGGAAACCAGATTGAGCCGGGCCAGTACCAGACCTCCGTGCTCAGTTCCGATTGCCAGTGGTACCCCGACGGCACCGAAACCTTTACCGCCGAGGGCGCTGGTCGATACGTGCAAAAAGATGACCAGCAACAATGCGAGCTCTATACCCTCGATTACCAATGGCGCCAGGAAGGCAACCAGCTGTTCCAAGACAGCCAGTCAGCCCAAAGCCGTGACAGCTGCAGCCAGTCACTGGCAGCGGTTGAAGCGGAAAGCTACCAATGCACCGTTCTCGGCATGAGCGAAGACGGCTTCTACTGCCTCTACGACGCCGGCCTCGACAGCGAAATGCTGATGCACTACCGCCGTTGAGCGGTTAAAGAAGCCTTGAGCTGTTCAAAAAAGCCCCGCTGATGCGGGGCTTTTATTGCCTGCATGGGTAGACAGTAACCAACCCAGTTACCCACAGAAGCCGTGGACAAGGTTGTGTACAACCTCGGGAGAAGTGGGTTCAGCCCCGCCGTACGCCAGCCTTTTGAAAATCGTTAAAAAACAAACAGTTAATCCGAGGTCGGAGCAAACTTTATAGTGCTGCCGTCGGCGCACAGAAGGCTCACCTCGCGCGCGGCGCCCGCTTCGTCGAGCCACAGCTGGCCCAGGGCCGAGCAGTTGACCAGAGCGCGGCCTTTTTGCCCTTCGGGTAAGCGGGTGCGAATCGACATGCGGCGTCGCTTGGTCAGCCAGTTCAATGGCGATTTACGGCCATAAAGCCAGCGGTTGAGTCGATCAAACCCCGGCAGCAGCGAAGCTGGAAATTCGTTCTTCAAACCGCTGCAGGTGATCTGGGTGATCACCGGTTGGTGCTTGCTGCGGCGCAGCACCACATCGTAGACAAAGGAATAATGCACATCGCCGCTGAGTATCATGAAATGGCCGGGCGTTTTACGGTGCCGGAAAATATTCAGCATGATGCTCGCCGCGCCCCGGTGCGCCATCCAGTTTTCCGCATCCACCAGCAAGGCCTGACCAAAGTAGGTGAACACCCGCTGCACGGTTTCAATCAACTTAACGCCATAGACCGGCGCGGCTGACACCATGACCACCGCGTCATGGTTGATCAGTTCTTGCTGCAATTCCGTCATGGCTTCCCAGTCGAGCAAACCCGATGGCCGGCTCGGTCGCTTTTCCGACGGCCAGCGCTGGGTGCGCGTATCGAGCACCACCAGCTTGGGTTCGGTATCGAGACAAAAATGCCAGTGCTCCCACTGCAATAAGCGATCGATCAGGCTGTTGTGTGCCTGGTCGCGTTGCTCAATGCCCACGCCATTGGCAAAACACTCAGGCACGGCCTTATCGAACAAGGGCGCCATGCGTTGTGGTGCGTTACCCCAACCCTGACACAGCAGATAACCGATGATGGCGTTGCCGATAATGCGTCGCGCAAAGGGATGACCATAAGCGGCGTCTTCCCAGGCGCGAGTCAGGTTCCAGTCATCAGTGACGTCGTGATCGTCAAAAATCATATAGGTCGGCAGATGCGCCATGGCGCGTTGCACCGCGGGCAAGCTGTCGACAAATCCCTCCAGCGCTTCACGCTCGCGCTGATAATCGTCGATAAACTCGGCGTCGATATCTGGCGCATCGAGCGATAATTTCGACCACAGTTGTGGCGACCAGACCAACAGATACATAGCCAGAATTTCCGCCAGGCTGACCAGATGATTGCGCGCCGAAGCATCGGTAAAAATCGGTTTGCGCACCCCGGTAAAAAACGCTTCCAGTAATTTCCGGTTGTCTTTATCGCGCGGTAACAACTCGGCGCGACGATAATAAAAATCGGTGTTTCCGTGCAGCTCTGAGCTCTGGTTCAGCGCCGCGCCCTGCCAGCGTTCGTCGGCCAAACCCAAGGCTTCAATCAGCTGGTGAATGACATGGAGCATGGGGCCGGCAACGTCATCGGCATAGATCTGATCGCCCGTCATCATTAATAAGGCTGGACATTGTTGCGGCTTTTCCAAAGTGTCAGCCAGCACATCATCGGCACGCGCCAGCGCGTCCTTCGACGGAAAATGCGGCTTACGGCAGGAGCCGTGCAGCAAATAATCCAGCCGACCACGGCGTACCAAAGAAGGCCGCTCTTCGCCGTCGTACAACAACCCCGGCACCAGTTGTGCGAGGTTGTGTTCGGTATCCGCCTGCTGCAGCCAGAGGTCGTAACCAAAACGCTGATCGGCCGGCAATGGCTGTTCGACATTGAGACTGATCAGATTGATCCAGGCGCGTTCACCAATGCGCACCGACTGACAACAGTCCGCCAGATCAAAGTCCATCACCGGCATGTTGTCGCAATGCAATTGTGCGCGGCCGGACGGCTGTTGGGTGGTCACCAGCCACAACACCAATTGCTGCGCATCCAGGTGTCGCACCTGTGGCCCGGCCACAATCAATGGCCAGTCATCGACTATTTGCTTCGTCAAACGGCTACTCCCCAATCCCCAATTCAATCCATTCGAACAGCATACAGACAAGCGTCATCTGTTGGTCATGCAATTGTCACAGCCATTCGCAAAACTGCGACATCGCTATCGCTTCGCCCACCCAATTGAAAAAAACACAGGACCTTCAAACGATGCATATCCCACACGACGAAAATAACAAACCGGTCGAATTCGACCGCCTGATCGACCACGCCATCAGCCGCCGCAACCTGATCAAAGCCGGCAGCGCTGCTGGCGCCACGGCCTTCCTGGGCGGCGTTGCGCCGCTGGCCCTGGCCGTCAACGAAGCCACGACGCTGATGAGCTTCGACAACATTCCCACCAGCACCGCTGACGACATTTCACTGCCGCCGGGCTACCGCTATGAAGTGCTGATGTCCTGGGGTGACCCGGTATTGAAAGGCGCGCCGAACTTTGCCCGCGACAACAGCGCCGCCGATCAAGCCGGCCAGTTCGGTGACAACACCGACGGCATGGAACTGTTTCACCTGACCGACCGTAACGGCAATATCGACCCGGATCGCGCCGTGCTGGCGGTGAACAACGAATACCTCAACGACGAATATTTCTACACCCACGGTGAAGCCGCCAAGACTGCCGAAGACGTGCAAAAAGGCCTGAACGCCCACGGTGTTACCGTGGTCGAATTGCAGCGCAAGCGCAATGGCAGCTGGGAATATAAGAAAGGTTCCGACTACAACCGTCGCTTGCATGGCAACGCCGAATTTGAACTGACCGGCCCGGTTGCCGGCACCGCCTACGTGAAAACTTCGGCCGATGCTTCTGGCCGTCGCGTCTTCGGTACCTTCAACAACTGCGGCGCCGGTCGCACGCCCTGGGGCACCTACATGACCTGCGAAGAAAACTTCAACGGTTATTTCGGCGCACCCGAAGGCACCAGCCTGAGCGACGCTCACAAGCGTTACGGTCTGAGCGAAAACGGCTCCGGCTACAACTGGTGGCAACACGAAAGCCGTTTCAACCTGGCGCAAGAACCGAACGAACCGAACCGCTTTGGCTGGATTGTCGAAATCGACCCGACCGACCCGACCTCAACGCCGAAAAAGCGCACCGCCATGGGCCGTTTCAAACACGAAAACGCGGCCATGACCATCAACCACGACGGCCACGCTGTGGTCTATATGGGCGACGACGAGCGCGGTGAATTTATCTATAAATTCGTTTCACGCGGCACTTACAACCCGGATGATCGTGCCGCCAATATGCGTCTGCTCGAAGACGGCAGTCTGTACGTTGCCAAGTTCAATGACGACGGCAGCGGCCGCTGGATTGAACTGCGTCATGGCGTTAACGGCCTGAACCAGGCCAATGGTTTTGCCGACCAGGCCGACGTTCTGGTGCGTGCCCGTGCCGCCGCCACCTTTGTTGGCGCCACCACCATGGATCGCCCGGAATGGGTCGCCTGTCACCCGTCCGCACCGATGGTGTTCTGCACCCTGACCAACAACAGCCGTCGCGGCACCAGCGCCGCCCAACCTCTGAACGGACCGAACCCGCGTGCTGAAAATGACTACGGTCAGATCGTGCGCTGGATGCCGGAAAACCGCGACCACACTTCCGAATATTTCGGCTGGGATCTGTACGCCATCGCCGGCAACCCGGCGGTGAAGACCGGCGCCTACGCCGGCAGCGACAACATCACCGAAGAGAACATGTTTAACAGCCCGGACGGTCTGCGTTTCGACGACTTCGGCCGCCTGTGGATTCAAACCGATGGCGACTATTCCAACGAAGGCGACTTCGCCGGCCAGGGCAACAACCAGATGCTCTGTGGCGACCCGGTAACCGGTCATATCCGCCGCTTTATGGTCGGCCCGCAAGGTTGTGAAATCACCGGCCTGAGCTTCTCCAACGACCACCGCATGGCGCTGGTCGGCATTCAACACCCGGGCAGCGCCTGGCCGAATGCCGATCGCGACGGCGTACCGCGTTCGTCCATCGTCGCGGTTTACCGCGAAGACGGCGGCGTGATCGGCGCCTGATTGAATCACCAATAAGAATCGGACTCTCCAACCTTTTAAGCCCCCGCTCGCGGGGGCTTTTTTATGTTGAAAAGATTTAATTAAGGCTAGAAAAATCCACCTCGGGCAAGGCTTCAAAGGCAGGACGGGCGAAGTAATAACCCTGAAACAGATCGATACCCAGATCGCGCAGAAATTTGAATTCAGCTTCGGTTTCCACGCCTTCAGCCAAAGTGCGGCAACCCAGTTCCTGCAACATGGTGTGGGTGGAACGCACGATGATCTGGCGTTTGGGATCGAGCTCAATACCGCGCACCAAACCCATATCCAGCTTAACGATATCCGGCTGCACCTTGGCCAATAAATTCAGCCCGGCATAACCATCGCCGTAATCGTCCAACGCAGTAATAAAACCCTGCTGCTGATAGTGGCGCAAAATATTGACCAGATGATCATGGTCCGCCACCCGCTCCACTTCGGTGATTTCAAACAGGATGCGCTCGATGGGAAAGTCATTCTCACGCGCCGCTGCCAGGGTGGTGCGAATACACAGCTCCGGCCGGTAAACCGCATTGGGCAGGAAGTTGATGCTGAGTATGCCATCCAGGCCCAGTTGAGCAGCCAGGGTAATGGCTTTTACCCGACAGGCTTGATCAAAGCGATAGCGGTTGTCGTCGCTGATCCGCTCAATGATGGTGCCGGCAGGCTCGCCATTGAGGCCACGCACCAAAGCTTCGTAACCGAAGATGCGCTGGTCACGGAGGCAGACAATGGGCTGGAAAGCCATGGAGAAATCAAAACCAAGCAGGTCAGCCGAGCGGCATTCATGGCAGGCCAGCTCACGAAAATCGACAGGTTTGTTCATAGCAAAAGGCGATAGCACTGTTTTTTTCAGTGTAGATGGCGGGGGCTGTGAACGCACCCCGCCGGGAGAAATTTACTGCTGCGAGCGAAACGCCCAACCAGTCATGCGTTTTTCCACCAGCACGAAGAGGGCGTACATCACCACCCCTTCGAAGGCCAGCGCCAGCAAGCCTGCAAACACCAGTGGCACTTCGAAGTTGGCTTGCGCCATCAACATCATATGGCCGAGGCCGGAGTTGGCGGCGACGGTTTCGGAAATCACCGAGCCGACAAAGGCCAGGGTAATGGCGACTTTTAGTGAACCGAAAAAGTGCGGCATCGCTCCAGGCAAACCCACCTTTAACAGGCGGTCGATTTTCGACGCCCCGAGCGCACGCAAGACATCATCCATTTCCGGTTCGGTGGTCGCCAAACCAGTCGCGACGTTGACCACGATGGGGAAAAACGAAATTAAAAAGGCGGTAAGAATGGCCGGCACGGTGCCAATGCCAAACCAGAGCACCAGAATCGGCACCAGCGCCACTTTCGGCACGGAATTAAAACCAACCATCAGCGGATACAAACCGCGATACAAACGCCGCGACCAACCGATGGCGATGCCCAGAATCAAACCAAACACCACGGCCAGACCAAAGCCGGCGGCAGTGGTCCACAAGGTCTGAATGGAATTGACCACAAGGGCGCGCTGAAATTCGATACCGGTCTGCACAATCACCGACGGCGGTGGCAGGAAATAAACCGGAATATCGCTCAACCGACAGATCAGTTCCCAGAGCACAAAAAAGCCGACCGTTACCCAGAACGACATGGCTTCTTCGCGTCCCAGCCAGCCAAATAAGCGCTGACTCCAGGATCGTTTCGTTGCGGCGTTACTCATGACGACGCCTCCTGCAAGGAGCCAATAGAACTGCTGCCATCTTCGGCGCGCGCACTGCGAATGTGCTCGCGCAATTCATGGACAGCACTGACAAATTCCGGCTGATAACGACTTTCCAGCGTCCGTGGCCGGGCAAAATCGATGTCGCGTTTTTCGATAATCTTGCCCGGTCGTGCGCTCATCACATAGACGGTGTTCGAGAGATAAACGGCTTCGGTCAGATCGTGCGTCACCAGCACCACGGTGAAGCGTTGTTGTTGCCACAACTCCTGCAGCACGTTCCATAATTCTTCACGGGTGAACGCATCGAGCGCGCCAAAAGGTTCATCGAGCAACAAGAGTTTCGGTTCATGAATCAGCGCCCGACACAGCGAAGCGCGCTGGCGCATACCACCGGACAATTCCCAGGGGTATTTATCGCCCTTGCCTTTAAGACCGACCGCCGCCAGGAGTTCTTCGCCACGGCGACGATATTGCGCCCGACGTTTGCGGAAATCTTTTTTTGTTGCCGGCGCCACTTCCAGCGGTAGCAGCACATTTTCCAGGGTGGTGCGCCAGGGCAGCATGATGGCGTTCTGGAACGCCATGCCCACCTGAGCGCGTGGCCCGGTCACCGGTTCGCCATCGAGCACGACGCTGCCTTGTTGCGGAATCAGCAGGCCGGAAAGCAATTTCATAAAGGTCGATTTACCGCAGCCACTGGGGCCGACGATGGCCGCGAAGTCACCTTCTTCGACCTGCAGGTCGATGCCGTCGAGCACCAGCTGGGATTCGTCCATACCGCCGTAACCCAGGCGCAACGATTGAATGTCGATAAAACTCATGCTGGACCTATGTGTTTGGACAAGGGGTATAAAAAGTGTTTAGACAAGAAGTATAAAAACCCCGGCACGTCGGCCGGGGTTTGGGTCACGCTCAGGGTGCGACCATCCGCTCTTCCATGGCGGGCAGGAATTCGTCGGTGAAGATGTCATCGACGCTCGGCTTGTTGCTGTACTCGTAAGTCAGACCGATTTGTTCGATGGCGTTGGCCATGCGGTCTTCATCGATGTCGCCCATGCCGTTTTCCAGCACATAGTCGGTCAGGATGTTATCGGCAATGGTCATTTGCAGACGCTCCAGCTCCACCGCTTCACGCGCCACGGTGTTGTGCTGCAACACGTACTGCACCGCCGCTTCCGGATCGGCGATGGTGTCACGCCAGCCGCGCAGGGTGGCACGGATAAAGGCTTCCACCGCTTCAGGGTTTTCTTGGGCGAAAGCCGGATTAACGATGATGGCGTTGCCGTACAGATCGACACCGTAATCACTCATCAGCATGACCACGATGTCGTCTTCCGGTGTGCCTTTGGATTTCAAATTGATGTAGGACGAGAACGAAAAGCCGGTGATGGCGTCGACATCGCCCTGGGCCAGCATCGGCTCGCGCACCGGGAAGCCAACGTTGTCGATGGTGACGGCATCGGCGTCAATGCCGTTGGCCTCGACGAAGATCGGCCATTGCGCATAGGCGCCATCGGTAGCCGGTGCACCCAGCGTTTTGCCTTCCAGATCCTTAGGTGTTTCAACACCCAGACTGCGCCGCGCGACGATGGCGAACGGCGGCGCGTCATAGGTCATCATGATGGCTTTGACTGGTAGGTCAGCGCTGTTCTGGTCGCGGAATTTGATCAGCGAATTCACATCGGCAAAGCCCAGCTGGTAAGTGCCGGAGGCGACGCGCGGAATGGCTTCCAACGAACCGGAACCGGAATCGATGCTGACGTTGAGTCCTTCTTCTTCGTAATAGCCACGCTCCATGGCCATCAGGTAGGGCGCCGCCGGGCCTTCGAATTTCCAGTCGAGCGCAAAGTCGATATCGGTCGCGCTGGCGCCGGCTGCAGCCATCAGGCCGGCCAGGCCGCTGAGCCAAGTCCGCTTATTCATGGTAGATCCCCTCATTAGCATCGGTTGTCGTTATGGCGATCGATGCACTGCAAGGGGTAGGCCAGTTTGTTAACAATGTGAACAAATGATCGATATGGCCGCTTTAGAGAAACATTTGTTTCATCCGATCACCAAAATAAGCCTTCTGTAACAAAACACAGACGGACGTACGCGCACCAAAGCTGACATACTGCGCCACCCAACGCTCCATTATGGAGCGCTAGCGTTTGAATACAGCAAAGATCGCAGCTGATCGCGCTGGTATCGCTTCCATAACAGAGACAATTCGCAGCGGCACGGCTTTCGCATTCAAGCTTTTCCCAGCTTAAGCCGATGTTCTATGCAACGGCCGCTATTTCCTTGAGCTCATACGAATGAAAAAAATCTCCCTGACGTTGAAGATCAGTGCACTGGTATCGGCCCTCATCCTGGCCCTGCTGGTGCTCGCCGTGTTCTTCATCGCAAGTTTCAATACCGTCATTGCCAACAGCGAGAAGGATGCTCAGCTGCGTCGACTCAGTGAAAACCTGACTCAGGGATGGGAGACCCTGAATCAGCAATACGACAGGGTTACCGAATTGGGACCCCAGTATTTCGCCAGCGCCATCAGCGAGGAAGAACTGCAGGCGGCCATCGATGCCGCCGACGCCACTGAAGCCGAGCTGCGGCAAACGGTCGGGCAATTGAACCCAGATCTGATTCGCAGTTGGGATTCGGTGATGATGAGCCAGACTGACCTGTCGCTGGGCACGCTGGCTGAGCAATTCAACAACGGCCTGGACCAGCTGGAAGAAGCCTCAGCCAACGCCGCCACCGCCTGGCTCGGCAAAGCCGCCTGGAACGAGCGCAATGCCATCAAAGCGGCCATGACGGAAGCGCTGGCACCGGTCGATAACGTGATCGGACAGATTTCAACGCAATACAGCCAACTGGTCGATTTGCGCTCCGCCAAACTGATCGCTTCTCAGCAGGCCACGGTACAGGTGTTGATTGCGGCGCTGGCGGTGTTGATCGGCATTGCCGTGGTGGCGGCGGTGTGGACCTTGCGCAAGATCAAGCGCGACTTGAAATCCATTGTTCAGGCGACCCAGCGACTGGCCAGTGGCGATCTCAGCCAACACATCGAAGCGCGCGAAAACGGCGATGAGGTCGATGAAGTCATGCTGGCGGTGGCGCAGATGAACACCAAGCTCTCGGACATCGTCGGTTCAGTCATCGAACTGTCGGAGCATCTGAAACGTTCCGCCGACGACATCATGGCCGACACCGAAACCCGCTTCCGCGATGCCGAAAACCAGCAGCAGAAAATGCACGAACTGGCGACCGCCATCGATGAACTGCACACCGCTTCCGGTCAGGTATCGGAGGCCGCCAGTCAGTCGATGACGGTATCCGAACAAGCCAAAGACGCCGCCGACAGCGGCTTCCAGACGGTGCAGGACACCATCAGCTCGATCCAGACACTGGCCACCGAGATCGAACAATCGGTCAGTGTGATTGAAAAGCTCGATGGTCAGGCGGAAAACATCACCGCCATCATCAGCTCCATTCAGGCGATCGCCGAACAGACCAACCTGCTGGCGCTGAATGCGGCCATCGAGGCTGCGCGTGCCGGTGAACAGGGTCGCGGTTTCGCCGTGGTCGCCGATGAAGTCCGCAAGCTGGCGCATCGCACTCAGCAATCGACCGAAGAAATTCAGCAGACCTTGGAAGAGTTGCGTTCTGGCAGTCGTGAAGCGGTCACGGTGATCGGCGACAGCCACGCCAAGTCGGTCGCCACCGTCGACACCGTGGGTGAAGCCGGTCGCACCATCGAACAATTCGTCGGCGCCGTTGATCAGATCAAAGACTGGACCTTGCAAACCTCAGCCGCCGCCGAAGAACAGGCGGCGACGCTCAGTGGTATTTCCGAAACCGTCAGCGATGTAAACCGTATCAGTGAAGACAACGCCAAACGCGCCCGCGTTTCACTCGGCTCCACCGAAACGCTGAACGCGCTCAGCAAGGATTTATTGCAGTCGGTTTCTTTCTTCCGGTTGCAATAAATCTACCGAGGCCGGTTCGGTTTTTTAAGACCAAACCGGCCGCGTTTTTCAGTTACTGATACCAGGCTCGAAGCGAACCAACGCGCGGTAACAACCAGCGATCCGCTACCAAAAAGATCAGCAAAGCGGCGGCAGCGACCGGGAAAAACAGCGACATCAACAACAGCAATACAGCGGCACTTTTCCAGATCGGCAGGTCCGGTTGCGGTGGCGCCTCCAGTCGCGCCGAGCCCGACGGCCGACGCTTCCACCAGGCAACAACGGCGGCACAACACAGCAACATGACCGACCAGCAAAACAACAGATTGAAGGCAAAATTCCACCCGCCAACATCGCCCTGATGCCAGGCGATACCCGCAGCCATGGCTTTGGCCCCCAGAGAGTAATCTGCAAAGCCAACCTCAGCGAGTACCTCACCACTGTATTGATCGATATGCAGCGTCCGGTCATTGCGCGGATCGGTAATATCGCCGCTCATGGTATCGGCAGACAGGGTGTAAACGCCCTGATCATCGGTCGGCAAATTTAACTGATAAGCGTCCATTCCCAACTGATCGGCAAGCGCAGCAACACGGTCGAGACTGATGCGTCCGGGAACCCTATTGGTTGTCGAAGCAGCACCATGCGCGTGGCTACCATGATTGGAATGGTCGACCTCAGCGGTGGATTCGGGCAACGGCGTTTGCTCTAAATTCCACGGCACTTCTTTATGGTCACCATGGTTCAGATCGGCATGGGTTTTATCAGACAGCGGCGCCGACCACTTTGATGCCGGAAAGGTATTCCAGGCCTGCACAAACTGACCACCCCAGATGTTGGTCCAGGACAAACCGCTGAATAAAAAGAACAGCAAAAACGCTGATAAATAGAGACCGACATTAGCGTGCAAATCACGCCAGAAAGGTCGCTTGTTCGGCTTACCACGAACACTGAGCGATTGACGCAAAGTCCGTCCCTGTCGTGGCCACCACAAATAAAGTCCACTGAACACCAGCAGAACCGCCAGACTCGCCGCCAACTCAACCAGCATGTCGCCGGTATCGCCCAGCATCAATTGACCATGAACATCATTGGCCCAGCTGTAGAGACCGCTGTCATCGGGAAGGCTGCCCAGCACCTGACCGCTGTAGGGATTCACGAAAACACGCAGCGTCGAACCTTGTGGCGTTATCAGTTTGAATTGATTGCTCTGCCCGGCTGATCGAGCCGGAATAAACAAACTGACGGTGCCATCTAACTCGGATTCCACGGCCTGTTTTTGCGCATCCAGCGAAACCGTCTGCGCTTGCTCAGTGACCTGATACAAATCCGCATGCTGCCATTCGCGCAAGGGTTCGCTGATCAGCATCAACATGCCGGTCGTTGCCAGCACGAATAAAAAAGGCACTACAAACAAGCCGGCGTAGAAATGCCAACGCCACATCGATAAAAAGAATTTTTTAGCCATAACTCACCTGCACCAATCATTTATTGGTAAGAAGAAATCACAAAAATTAACGAATGACGGATGAGTGGGCGGGCGGTGCGCGAATGGAATAATGGGAGAGAATTGTGCTGTCGTAGAAAACGACTGGCGTTTGCTCAGCGACGACAACCCTCTGCTTCGGAGGCGCCATCACAACAACGCTGGCGGTATCCATTTGTTTCAGCAGGCAGTCGCAACCATCGTCGACCGAGGGTGCTTCGTCCGATCCCAGGTCCACTTGTACCCAATGCACACCCTGACTGGAACAAATAACCATCCAGACAGTAGGCGTCATGGTCGCTGCATTGAGCAGTGGAATATGAATATAGAACAGCCAGCAGATAAGCATCAGCTGTAAGCGGGGCTTGGTTATTTTTAGTCTGGCCGGCCGCATGGCGTTCTATTCAGGCAAGGAATCCGTTGGCAATATGACACAAGTTGTCAGCCAATAGAATTCGTAAATTCAGGCATCTGAATAATGCAATTTTCGGCCATTCAGGATTGTTCGGCCGGAACCGTTCCCGCTGCTATTTCAATACGGTTGCGGCCGGCTGCCTTGGCGCGATAAAGCAGTTGATCGGCGCGCACCAGGGCATCGCTTAAATCTTCTTCCGGCTGAAAATCGGTGACGCCAAAACTGATGGTCACCTGGCGCTCAGACTCCATAAAACGCTGCTGCGGCATGGCCTGATGCAGGCGCTGTAAAATCATCTGCGCCTGTGCCAGCGTTGTACTGGCAAAGACAATGACAAATTCCTCGCCACCCCAGCGACACACCAGATCTTCTTCGCGCACCTGCTCCAGCAAAAAAGCCGCCACACCACGCAGGACGTCGTCGCCGACCTCATGACCGAGCTCATCGTTGATCGGTTTGAAGTTATCGATGTCGCCCAAGGCGATCACACTGCTGGCACCGGTGCGTCGTGCCTGGGCGCGCCACGGATGCAGAAATTCACGCAGGTAACGACGGTTGTAGAGTTGCGTCAGTTCATCGCGCGTGGCCAATTCGACCAGATCACGACGCTGGCGTTCGAAATGACGCCGCACCAAAACCACCGACATGATCAAAGGCGCGGCCGCTAACAGCACATTGGCACTGTAGAGAAATTTCGCCCAGAGCAGCAGTTCGCCGTCATAGCGCTGCCCGGGAAACGCCAGGTTCAAACCCAAAAATAAACCAATGCAGGCCAGACCGGTCAGGCTCGCCCAGCGCACCTCCAGCCGGGAGTTAATGACCGCCAGACAGGTGGTTGGCCACAGATAAAACTGGAAACCAAATTCCAGGCCCAAAAAATAGACCGCTGCAATTGAGTATCCACAGAGTTCGGTGCAAACCAGTATCACCGCCAGCAGATGTTCACCCTGCCGATTGGCAACAATAGCCAGAATCCAGAGCGACATGCTGAGGAGACTGAACAGCACCATCGGCGTTACCTGGTAATGGTGATACAAGACCACCAAAAACACATGCGCCAACAATGAAAACAGACTGGAGATTTGAATGGCTAGGAATTCCAGATATTGATCTTTGGCAACCCGTGTCGGTTTTCGCAGCGAGAACAATCGACGCCATCGATTGTTTGAAGGAGAGGCATCCATGAGTGAGTGACGGTCCAGGTTGTCAGGCATTAAAGAGCATCAGTATAGCAAGGCTCAATGGCCGCGCCCGGCGGAAAACAGGGCGGCAATGGGCCTTAGTCAGGGTATCAAAAATGCTGGCAACGGTTTCAGTCAACACCTAGAGTTAAGCCTCCGTTTTTCACAGGAGTGAAGCCTTATGCAAGGCTGGGCCATCGACGTGCAAAACCTGCATAAACACTTCGGTTCCACCCAAGCGGTAACAGGACTCAACCTGAAGGTGCGGCGCGGCAGTGTCTATGGTCTGCTCGGCCCCAACGGAGCTGGCAAGACCACCACAGTGCGCATGCTGGCAACGCTGCTACAACCAGACGACGGCCAGGCCCAGGTACTCGGTCTAGATCTTGTAAAGGATGCTCAGGCGATCCGCCAGCGCATCAGCCTGACCGGCCAATTCGCGTCGGTCGATGAAGATCTCAGCGGCCGCGAAAATCTGCGTTTGCTGGCCCGTCTGCTGGGCTTTAAAGGTCAGGCCGGACGCGCGCGCAGCGATACACTGCTGGCCAGTTTCGACCTGCTTGAGGCCGCCGACAAAGAAGTAAAGCATTATTCCGGTGGCATGCGCCGCCGGCTCGATATCGCCGCCTCGCTCATCGTGCCACCGGATTTGCTGTTTCTGGATGAACCCACCACCGGACTCGACCCGCGCTCACGCAATCAGGTGTGGGACATCGTGCGAGCCCTGGCCGCTGCCGGCACCACCGTCTTGCTGACCACTCAATATCTGGAAGAAGCCGATCAACTGGCCGAGCGCATCGCGGTCATCGACCACGGCCGGGTGATTGCTGAAGGCACCAGCAGCGAGCTGAAACAGAAGGTCGGTTCGGGCGTTTTACGCCTGCGCCTTGCCGATGCCTCGCAACGACCCGCGGCCGGCGACTGGCTCAGCCAGCAATTGCAGGCCAGCGTCAGCTTCGATACCGAACCTGCGTCGCTGAGCGTGCCCTGCGCCGACCCAGCTCTGGCCAGCAAAACCCTGCAGGGATTGACCGATAACGGCTTTGCCCTGGCGAGTTTCGGTTTAGGCCAACCCAGCCTGGATGAGGTATTCCTGGCGCTGACCGGCCAGCCATCGGACCTTGAGACCCGCGAGGACCTGCCCGCATGACCGAGCAACTGCGCAGCACCGATTTCGATAACCAAACCGCCAAAGCGCCAACCGATCTGCATGCCCTGATGCAGCAACAAGCACCTGAGCTGCCCGGCACGCTGTCGAACCTGGCCACCTTCGCCTGGCGCGCCCTGCTGAAAATCAAACACGTGCCGGAACAGCTGTTCGATGTGCTGATCACGCCGATCATGTTCACGGTGATGTTCACCTTCCTGTTCGGTGGTGCTCTGGCGGGCTCGCCACAGGAATATCTGGTGTTTCTGCTGCCCGGCATCCTGGCGCAGACGGTGGTGTTCACCACCATCTATACCGGCGTGACGCTGAACACCGACATCAGCAAGGGCATCTACGACCGCTTCAAATCGATGCCGATCTGGCGGGCGTCGCCACTGGTCGGCGCCATGGCCGGCGATGTGATTCGTTATACCGGTTCTTCGGTGATCGTGTTCATTATCGGCATGCTGTTGGGCTATCGCCCGGGAGGTGGGTTTTTCGCGGTGGTGTTGGCCATCGTGCTGTTAAATCTGTTCGCCTTTGGCATTGGCTGGGTGTTTACCACCATCGGCCTGCTGTTGCGCACGCCCGGCGCAGTGATGACGCTGAGCTGGACGGTGCTGATGCCGGTGACCTTCGCCTCCAACATCTTTGTCGACCCAGCCACCATGCCCGCCTGGCTGCAAGCAGCCATCGGCGTGAACCCGGTCGCGCATCTGGTGACGGCGCTGCGCGATATTCTCGCCGGTCAGCCCAGCCTGGCCGGCATTGCGCTGTCGCTGCTGGCGCCGGCGGTGTTAACAGCCATCTTCGGGCCGCTGACCATGATGCTGTACCGGCGCCAGCGCTGAGCGGATTCAGTCCAGCGGCGCGGTCAGCCGCTGGCGCAACCAGGCGGCGATATCGCGAATCTCCGCCATATCGACAGAGTGCTCCATCGGGTAGGTGTGGTAATCCACCGAGTAACCTCGCGACTTGAGCGTATCCACCGCTCTGTTGCCCAGCGTTTGCGGCACCACCGGATCGAACATGCCGTGACAGGCGAGCACCGAAATAGCTTTGTTAGCATCGCTGCTGCGATTGGTTTCAGCCGTCGCAAAGTAGGTCGACAGCGCCATCAGCCCGCCCAACGGCTCGGGGTGACGCAGCGCCGCCTCATAGGCCACGGCGCCACCTTGAGAAAAACCGGCGATGATAATGCGCCGGCTGTCGATGCCGCGTTCACGTTCACGGGCGATAAAAGCATCGACGGCGTCGGCCGAAGCTTCCAACTGCGCAGTGTCGATGGTGCGGTCGATGTCGATGGCAGTGATGTCATACCAGGCCGGCATACGCATGCCACCGTTAACGGTGACCGGAATAGACGGCGCGTGCGGGAAGATAAAACGCACCGCCAGATCGTCCAGCTGGAGTTCGGGCACGATGGCTTCGAAATCGTGGCCGTCGGCGCCCAGGCCATGCAGCCAGATGATTGTGGCGGTCGGTTCCGGATGGGTTTGCAATTCGACGGCAGGTAACAGTGCCATGTTCTACCTTCATAGTTCAGACTGTGTACCGGAGTATAAAGACTGCCGCTGTTCGCGCCGAGTCTGATCTGGCTATCGCGATGGCACGTACTGTTTCAACCACTTCATCCCGAGGAGAAGTTCATGAAACCGCTGCAGTTAATCTTTGCCGTCTTTACCCTGTCGCTGGCCGTTGTGCTCAGCGCCCGCGCCGACATCACCGGCACCGACTACGACTACACCATCAACGGCACCGCCTACCAGGGTTATGTTGCCCACAACAGCAATCTGGATGAAAGCCGGGGCACCGTGCTGATTATTCACGACTGGGATGGTCTGACCGATTACGAAAAACGCCGCGCCGAGATGCTCGCCAGCCTGGGCTACACCGCCTTCGCCATCGACGTCTTTGGCCGCGACAACCGCCCCACCTCCATGCAGGAAAACCAGCAGCGCACCGGTGAAATGTACGCTGACCGCGCCGCTTTTCAGCGTCGTTTAACGGCGGCTCTGGATGCAGTGGATGACATTCCCGGCGGTACCGATAACGTCGTCGTCATCGGCTACTGTTTCGGCGGTGCGGGCGTATTGGAACTGGCGCGTACCGGAGCTGAGACCGAAGGTTTTGTCTCCTTCCATGGCGGCCTTGGCCTGCCTGAAGGCCAGGATTACGACGACGTTAGCGCCCCGGTATTGATTCAACACGGTTCCGCCGACCCGGTTTCCGGCATGAGCGATGTCGCCGCCCTGCTCGACGCGCTGCAAGCAGCCGGTGTTGAACACAACGCCCAGATTCACGGCGGCGCACGCCATGCCTTTACCGTTTATGGCAGCGGCGATTACGACCTCGATGCCGACCGCGCTTCCTGGCAGGCGTTAACGGCGTTTTTGGAAGAGCGCCTCAACTAACCCCTTGAAGCTACAACGACTGTAGCCTTCATGCTGGCATTCCAACCCACCTCCGGAATGCCAGCATGCCCCTCACACCGCGCCGCCAGGCTTTTCTCGACGCCATGAACAAGGCCCGCTTCGCCTATCAAAACGGCGATCTGGACGAAGCTTTCTATCAACTGGAAAACGCTCATGTACTGGGGCAGACCCGAACCGGCGAGCACACTCTGAGTCACTGGTGGATGTTGAAGATCGGCTGGTGCCGCAGCGATACCCGCGAAGTATGCGGACAACTCACACGCATCCTGGCATCCCTGCTGTTCAGCCGGCTGTGGGTGCCGACCGGTAACACAGGCGGTGCCAATGTCCCGGCCGTTAAACCGATGCCAATCCGGGAAGAACTGCGGCGCTATTTTTAACCGGAATCAGGCGCCAAAGACGTGCGGATTCACCAGATTGTGTTGGCCGACATTCAAAATATCCCGCTCACCACAAAGCGCCATCGAGATATCCAATTCCCTGTGCAGAATGTTCAGCACATCGGTGACGCCCTGTTCACCCGCCGCACCCAAGCCGTACAAAAACGCCCGGCCGATGTAGGTGCTTTGTGCACCCAGAGCGATGGCTTTTAAGATCTGCTGGCCGCTGCGAATGCCGCCATCGAAATGCACTTCGATGTCGTTGCCGACCGCATCGAGAATCGCCGGTAAGGCTTCGATGCTCGACGGCGCACCGTCCAATTGCCGACCGCCGTGGTTCGACACAATGATCGCATCGGCACCGGTTTTGACGGCTGACCTGGCATCCTCCGGATCCATAATGCCTTTCAGAATCACCGGGCCGCCCCAGCGTTCTTTGATCCAGGCGATATCATCCCAGGACAGCTTCGGATCGAACTGTTTCGCCGTCCATTCTGACAAGGATGACAAATCCTCCACGCCGGTAACATGGCCGACGATATTGCCGAAGCCATGGCGTTTGGTGCCCAACATCCGCAAACCCCAGGCTGGTTTACTCATCAATTGCAGGATTGAATTGAGCGTGAATTTCGGCGGCGCCGACAGACCATTGCGCAGGTCTTTATGACGCTGGCCGAGAATCTGCAGATCGAGCGTAATCACCAACGCCGAACAACCCGCAGCTTTAGCGCGGTCGATTAACCGGCCGATAAAGTCGCGATCGCGCATCACATACAACTGAAACCAGAACGGCTTTTCAGTATGGGCGGCGATGTCTTCAATGGAGCAGATGCTCATCGTCGACAGCGTAAAAGGCACACCGAATTTTTCGGCCGCTTTGGCGGCTTTAATTTCGCCATCGGCCCATTGCATACCGGTTAACCCGGTCGGCGCCAGCGCCACCGGCATGGCGACCTTCTGGCCGATCATGGTGGTTGCAGTGGAGCGGTTGGTCATATCGACGGCGACGCGCTGGCGGAATTTCAGTTTATTAAAATCCATCTCATTGGCGCGGTAGGTCGATTCGGTCCAGGAGCCAGAATCGGCGTAGTCGTAGAACATACGCGGTACGCGGCGGCGGGCGAGTTGCTGGTAATCGTGAATATCGCAGGGCTTGGCCATCGGAAGTCTCGAACTGAAAAACAATCGACGCACTCTAGTAGCGGCGCTACCGGCCTGTCCATAGACCTTTGTATCTACCTTGCCTGTCTATTGATGATCGTCAATGATGTCGACCTTGTGACTGCAGATTTGAAGTTCCCATGCCGCTTTATCGTTTGTTAACCCTGTTACTTTGTCCATTACTTGGGCTAGCCGCCCAACCGCTGTGGGCCGATACCGTGACCGCCGCCGTCGCCGCCAATTTCACCCGGCCGATGCAGGCCCTGGCCGATCGCTTTGAAGCCGACACCGGCCATCAACTGCGGCTGTCCTTCGGTTCTTCCAGCCAACTCTTTGCCCAGATTCAAAACGGCGCGCCCTTTGATGTGTTTTTGTCGGCCGACCAGGCCAAGCCGCAAGCCTTGATCGATGCTGGCGATGCACTCGCGGGTTCAGACTTTACCTACGCCGTCGGCACGCTGGCGTTATGGTCGGCCACGCCAGACCGTTTCAGTAACGGCGAAGCGCTGTTGCGCAGCGGCGACTTCAATCGCCTGGCCATCGCCAATCCACGATTGGCGCCCTATGGCGCAGCGGCAATGGAAGTATTGGAGCGGCTGGGCCTGAACGAACAACTCGCCGATCAATTGGTGCTGGGACAAAACATTGCCCAGACGCATCAGTTTGTTGCCACCGGCAATGCGGAATTGGGATTGGTGGCGCTGTCGCAGTTGGTCAATCATCGCAAGGTGCCGACCGGCACCACCTGGATTATCCCCAACAACTATTACCACCCCATCCGCCAGGATGCGGTCTTGCTCAGTCGAGCCGAAGATAACGCCGCCGCCCTGGCGCTGTTGGATTATCTGCGCAGCGATACCACTCAGGCATTGATTGAAACGTATGGTTATCACATCGAGGTGCCAGGGTGACACTGAGCAGCGCCGACTGGAACGCCCTCTGGCTGACGCTGCGTCTGGCCAGCGTCTCAACCCTGGTGCTATTGGTACTGGGGACGCCCTTGGCCTGGTGGCTGGCGCGCACCCGCTGCTGGCTGAAAGGACCGATCGCTGCTTTGGTTGCCTTGCCTTTGGTGTTACCGCCCTCGGTGCTGGGTTTTTATCTGCTGATTTCACTGGGCCCGAACGGACCCATCGGACAACTGACTCAGGCGTTGGGCATTGGCTTGCTGCCGTTCACCTTCACAGGCCTCGTCGTCGGTTCGGTGCTCTACTCTTTGCCCTTTGTAGTTCAACCGATTCAGAACACTTTCCAAGCCATCGGCGATCGCCCGCTGGAAGCGGCCGCCACCTTGCGCGCCGGGCCCTGGGACCGGTTCTGGACAGTAGCGGTGCCGCTGGCCCGGCCGGGTTTTATCAGCGCTACCGTACTCGGCTTTGCGCATACCGTTGGCGAGTTCGGTGTGGTGTTGATGATTGGCGGCAATATTCCGGATGAAACCCGCGTCGCCTCGGTGCAGATCTACGACCATGTAGAAGCCTTGGCTTACGATCAGGCCCATACACTGGCCGCCGTCTTGGTGGTGTTTTCCTTCGCCGCGCTGGCGGCGCTCTACACCTTGCAACGGCGCAGCACTCATCTGAATTGGGGGCGCTCATGAGCGAGCCGCTGCAACTGCGTTTTCAACATCGCTACCCGGGCTTCGCGCTGGACGTCGATCTGAAGCTGCCGGGCAATGGCATCACTGCACTATTTGGTGCATCTGGTTGCGGTAAGACAACTCTATTGCGCTGCATTGCCGGTCTGGAAAAAGCTCAGTTGGGCCATTTAACGGTCGCCGGTGAATGCTGGCAGGATGAGCAGAAATTCCTGCCCACTCACCGTCGCCCGCTCGGTTATGTGTTTCAGGAATCGAGTCTGTTCGACCATCTGAATGTCGCCGGCAATCTCGATTACGCCGCCAAACGTGCCGATGCCGGTAACACGCCATTATCGCGTGCCGACATCATCGAACTATTGGGTTTGGACAAACTGCTGCAACGTAAACCCGCCGAGCTTTCCGGTGGCGAACGTCAGCGTGTTGCCATTGCCCGCGCCCTATTGATCAACCCCAGCCTGCTGCTGATGGACGAGCCCTTGGCCTCGCTCGACACCCAGCGCCGCGCCGAAATTCTGCCCTACCTGGAAAGCCTGCACGACGAACTGGCCTGCCCGATTCTCTACGTCAGCCACGCCGCCGAAGAAGTCGCCCGCCTGGCCGATCATCTGGTGGTCATGCAGGCGGGGAACGTCAGCGCCAGCGGCCCGCTGACCGAACTGCTCAGCCGCGCCGACGACCCACTGCGCTTGGGCGACCAAGGCGGTGTGGTGCTGGAAACCCGCCTCGCTGAACGCGATAACGACTGGGGCCTGATGCGTCTGGAAAACGGCGCGCTCAGTCTCTGGGTCGGCGATAACGGCAAGGCGCTCGATGCCGCCATACGAGTGCGTATTCTGGCGCGCGACGTCAGCCTCAGCCTGAGCGAAGCCAGCGATTCGAGCATTCTTAACCGCTTACCGGCGCGCATTATTGAGCTTACCGACAGCGATGACGCCAGCATTACCGTGCAACTTCTCGTCGGCAGCCAGACGCTGCTGGCGCGCCTGACACGGCGTTCGGTCGCCCAGCTTAACCTCCAACCCGGCCAGCACGTCTGGGCACAAATCAAGTCGACGGCGCTGCTGCGCTGAGCCCCGACCGCTGCTTCTTACAGTGGTTGCGCATAAAATCTTATTATAATACATTTAATTTCAATCGGGCCTTATCGGCCCGGTGCAGCGCTCCGTCCCGACAATAAACAAAGCAGGGGATGAGCTTTTCCTGGTTTGATCGGCAACAGCGGTCAAACAGCGCTGCAAAAAATACACGATCCCGAAAAAGTGCCTTTGCTCAGTACCGGAGCGGGCCAACCAACAACAATATTGCTGGCGGCAGTGATTCACAGCGCTGTAACGCCTTGGGAGAACAACTCATGACTGTCTTTAAGACCGCAGCCCGGCTGTGCGCTTTGTCGCTCGCCACCGCTTTTACCGCAACACTGGCCACTCAGGTCGCCGCTGAAACCGTCGGCATCGCCATGCCCACCAAGTCATCCGCGCGGTGGATTTCCGACGGCGAAAGCATGGTGCGCCAATTCGAAGAAGCCGGTTACGACACCGATCTGCAATACGCCGAAGACGACATTCCGACGCAGTTGTCACAGATTGAAAACATGATCGTTAAAGGCGTCGATGTACTGGTGATTGCGTCCATCGACGGCACAACATTGTCGTCAGCGCTGCAACAAGCGGCCGACCTGGGCATCGAAGTGATCGCTTACGATCGCCTGATTCGCGGCTCAGCAAACGTCGACTACTACGCCACCTTCGATAACTTCCAGGTTGGCGTTTTGCAGGCGCAATACATTGTCGATGCGCTGGATCTGGCAGACGGCGATGGCCCTTACAACATCGAACTGTTCGGTGGCTCGCCCGACGACAACAACGCCTACTTCTTCTACAACGGCGCCATGTCGATCCTGCAACCTTACATCGACAACGGCCAGTTGGTCGTTCGCTCCGGCCAGACCGGCATGGACACCGTTTCCACACTGCGCTGGGACGGTTCAGTCGCTCAGGCGCGCATGGATAACCTGCTCTCAGCTTACTACTCCGATGCCCGCGTCGATGCCGTGCTGTCGCCTTACGACGGTCTGTCCATCGGTATTATTTCTTCGCTGAAAGGCGTTGGTTACGGCAGCGGTAATTTGCCGATGCCGGTAATCACCGGTCAGGACGCCGAAGTGCCTTCAGTTAAATCCATCCTCGCCGGCGAGCAGACCATGACGGTGTTCAAAGACACCCGCGAACTGGCGCGCGTCACTGTCGGTATGGTCGATGCGTTGTTCCGTGGCACCGAGCCGGAAATCAACGACACCTCCACTTACGACAACGGCGTCAAGGTGATCCCTTCTTATCTGCTGGTACCGGTCAGTGTCGATGAAGACAACTGGGAAGACGTCCTGGTCGACAGCGGTTACTACAGCGAAGACGACATTCGCTAAGCCCTTTGGCTGGCCGGCACCGCCGGTCGGCCTTTTTTTGGTATGAGAGGGTGCGCAGTGAACACCATTTTAGAAATGCGCGGCATCACCAAAACGTTCCCGGGTGTGAAAGCGCTCAACAACGTTAATCTGGCCATCCGCGACGGCGAAATTCACGCTCTGGTGGGCGAAAACGGCGCCGGTAAATCAACCTTAATGAAAGTCCTCAGCGGCGTGCATCCGCACGGCAGCTACGACGGCGAGATTCTGTTCGACGGTGAAGAGCGTCAGTTCAAATCCATCGCCGACAGCGAGCGCCTGGGCATCATCATCATTCATCAGGAACTGGCCTTGGTGCCATTACTGTCGATTGCCGAGAACATCTATCTGGGCAATGAACAGGCACACAACGGCATTATCGATTGGCCACGCAGTTATTCTCAGACCGAAAAGCTGCTCGCCAAAGTCGGACTCAGCGAAGCACCGGGTACGCCAGTGGGCGAGCTGGGGGTGGGCAAACAGCAGCTCGTTGAAATCGCCAAGGCGTTATCAAAAAACGTGCGCCTGCTAATTCTCGACGAACCCACCGCCAGCCTGAACGAAGCCGAAAGCGCCGCCTTATTGGAACTGCTCAAGGAGTTTCGTGCTCAGGGCATTACCTCCATTTTGATTTCGCACAAACTCAACGAAGTCAAACAGGTGGCCGACACCGTCACGGTATTGCGCGATGGCGCCACCGTCAGTCGGCTCGATTGTGCGACTGAAGAAATCAGCGAAGATCGCATTGTTTCCGACATGGTTGGACGCGCCTTATCAGATCGTTTTCCGCCACGCAAACCGAACATTGGCGACATCGTTTTTAAAGTGCGCAACTGGAATGTGTTCCATCCGCAGCAGTCCGATCGGCAGATTATTCATAACGTCAGCCTGGATGTTCGCGCCGGAGAAATCGTCGGTATTGCCGGCTTGATGGGTTCCGGTCGTACTGAACTGGCGATGAGTATTTTCGGCCGCGCTTATGGCCAGAAAATCAGCGGTGAAGTGACGCTGCACGACCAGCCGATGGACGTCAGCACGGTGCAGCGAGCGGTCGGTTCCGGCCTCGCCTACGCTACTGAAGACCGCAAAACCTACGGCCTGGTATTGGACGATACCATCAGCCGCAACGTCTCCATGGCCAACCTCGGCGCCGTCAGCCGGGGAGCGGTAATGAACGATCAATATGAAGACAACGTCGCCGAAGGTTACCGCCAAAAAATCAATATCAAGACGCCGCATGTACAGCAAAAAGCGGTCAATCTGTCCGGCGGTAATCAACAAAAAGTGGTGCTGTCGAAATGGCTGTTTACCGACCCTGAAGTGTTGATTCTGGATGAACCAACCCGGGGTATCGACGTCGGCGCCAAATACGAAATCTACAGCCTGATCAACGAACTGGCTGCTCAGCACAAAGCCATCATCGTCATCTCTTCAGAAATGCCTGAATTGCTCGGCATCAGCGATCGCATCTACGTCATGAACGAAGGCGAGCTGATCGGCGAACTGCCGCGTGAGCAGGCATCGCAAGAAGCCATTATGACGATGATCATTCAATCCGGGAGACACTGACATGTCGACACAAGCATCCGTGGACCAGCCCAAGGCAAAGCAGCCATCGCTGGGCGGTTTCTTCAAGTCGCATCTGCGCGAATACGGCATTTTGATCGCCCTGGTGGTGATCATGGCGCTGTTCCAATTTTTAACCGACGGCATTCTGCTGAAGCCGCTTAACCTGACCAATCTGTTTTTGCAGAACTCCTACATCATCATCATGGCGCTGGGCATGTTGATGGTCATCGTCTGCGGCCATATCGATCTGTCGGTCGGTTCGGTGCTCGGTTTTATCGGTGCGCTGGCGGCGGTGATGATGGTGCAATGGGAATGGTCGGCGCCGGTCACCTTTGTCGCTTGTCTCGCCGTCGGCACGCTGATTGGTATGGCGCAAGGTTACTGGATTGCCTATTACCGCATTCCGGCCTTTATCGTCACTCTGGCCGGCATGCTGGTGTTTAAAGGCCTGACGCTGTGGTTGCTCGGCGGCCAGTCGGTCGGTCCGTTTCCGGAAACCTTCCAGAAACTGAGCACCGGCTTTCTGCCTAACCTCTTGCCCGGCGATGGCTTCCATATGACCTCCATGCTGCTCGGTATTGCCGTGGCAGCGCTGTTGCTCTACTTCAATATCCGCGCCCGCGCCAAACAGGCACAGTACGGCGCGGCACGCGAGCCATTGCAGTTTTTCTGGCTGCGCAACGGCCTGATCGCCGCAGCGGTAATCTACATCACCTACCTGCTGTCGACCTACAAAGGCCCACCCAATGTGCTGATCCTGATGGCGCTGCTGATTTCCATCTACACCTTCGTGACTCAGCGCACCACCTTCGGCCGGCGCATCTACGCTATCGGTGGCAACGAAAAAGCCGCCATGCTGTCGGGCATCAACACCAAACGCCTGACCTTCCTGACCTTCGCCAATATGGGCATGTTGGCGGCGCTGGCCGGCATGGTATTCGCCGCTCGACTGAATATGGCGACGCCGAAAGCGGGCCTGGCGTTCGAGCTGGATGTGATCGCTGCTGTCTTTATCGGTGGCGCTTCGATGCGCGGCGGTTCGGGCAAAATCATCGGCGCGGTCATCGGCGCCCTGATCATGGGCGTGATGAACAACGGCATGTCCATCCTCGGTGTCGGCATCGACTGGCAGCAGGTGATCAAGGGTCTGGTGCTGCTCGCTGCGGTGATCTTCGACGTTTACAACAAGAACAAGAGCGGCTGAGCGGCCACTTCCTTTTAAACGGGCAAGCCGGGCAACCGGCTTGACAGGCGCTCCGATCACTCCGACCATTTGTATTATTTTATTATTAATAGGGCACCGCCATGACGGCTAATAACGACGGCAAGGGCAGCAAACCAAATTCCAGTACCCCACTGCGTTCTCAGCAGTGGTTCGGTACGCGCGACAAGAACGGTTTTATGTATCGCTCCTGGATGAAGAACCAGGGCATTCCCGATCATCATTTCGACGGCCGGCCGATCATCGGTATCTGCAACACCTGGTCGGAATTGACGCCTTGCAACGCTCACTTCCGGCAGATTGCCGAGCGGGTGAAAAACGGCATTCGCGAAGCGGGCGGCGTACCGGTGGAATTCCCGGTGTTCTCCAACGGCGAATCGAACCTGCGGCCGACCGCGATGCTGACGCGCAACCTGGCGTCCATGGATGTTGAAGAAGCCATTCGCGGCAATCCCATCGATGGCGTAGTGCTGCTGACCGGATGCGATAAAACCACGCCCGCCTTGCTGATGGGCGCGGCCAGTTGTGATGTGCCGGCCATTGTCGTCACCGGCGGCCCCATGCTGAACGGCCAGCACCACGGCGAGCCAGTCGGTTCCGGTACCCTGGTGTGGCGTCTGCACGAAGAGTACAAAGCCGGCAAGATCGGCCTGCAGGATTTCCTCGACGCCGAAGGCGGGATGTCACGCTCGGCCGGTACCTGTAACACCATGGGCACCGCTTCCACCATGGCCTGCATGGCGGAATCGCTCGGTGTCAGCCTGCCGCACAACGCGGCTATTCCGGCGGTCGATTCACGGCGTTATGTGCTGGCGCATCTGTCCGGCATGCGCGCCGTGGAGATGGTGCACGAAGACTTAAAACTCTCCAAAGTGCTGACCCGCGATGCCTTTTTGAACGCCATCCGCACCAACGCCGCCATTGGTGGTTCTACCAATGCAGTGATTCACCTCAAAGCCATCGCCGGTCGCATCGGTGTCGATCTGGAACTGGATGACTGGAATGAAGGTCGCGAAGTACCGACGCTGGTGAACCTCCAGCCTTCGGGCCAGTATCTGATGGAAGAGTTTTATTACGCTGGCGGCCTGCCGGCGGTATTGCGCCGCCTGAACGAGGCCAAACTGATCAAGGGTGACTGCCTGACCGTCAATGGCAAAACCCTGGCCGACAACGTCAAAGACGCGCCCTGCTACAACGACGACGTTATCCGGACCCTCGACAATCCATTGATCGCCAATGGCGGCATCTGCGTGCTGCGCGGCAATCTGGCACCGCGCGGCGCAGTATTGAAACCGTCGGCGGCGAGCCCGGAGCTGATGAACCATCGTGGCCGCGCCGTGGTGTTCGAAAACTTCGACGACTACAAAGCGCGCATCAATGACCCGGATCTGGACATTGATGCCAGCTGCGTCATGGTGCTGAAAAACTGCGGGCCCAAGGGCTATCCGGGCATGGCCGAAGTGGGCAACATGGGTCTGCCACCGAAACTGCTTAAAGCAGGTGTGACCGACATGGTGCGTATTTCCGATGCGCGCATGAGCGGCACAGCCTTCGGCACGGTGGTGCTGCACGTCGCACCCGAGGCGATGGAACTGGGTCCGCTGGCGGCAGTGCGTAATGGCGACATCATTCATCTGGATGCCGACGGCGGCGTGCTCAACCTCGACATCAGTGATGCCGAGCTGGAGCAACGCCTTAAAGAACTGCGCGCCGACCACATCATCGCCCGTGAAGGCGGCTATCTGGAACTCTATCGCGACCGGGTGCTGCAGGCCGACGAAGGCTGCGACTTCGACTTCCTGGTCGGTTGTCGCGGCGCGGCCGTGCCGGCCCACTCGCACTGATCGGAGGCAAGATGCAACTGAGTAATCGTTACCCCAGCCTGGATGGCGCCGTTGTCTTTATCACCGGCGGCGGCTCCGGCATTGGTGCCGGCCTGGTCGAAGCCTTCGCCGACCAGGGCTCGACGGTGGTGTTCGTCGATATCTTAAAAGACGAATCCATCGCCCTGGCGAAAACGCTGAATGATCGTCTCGGCACCGAGCGGGTTTATTTCCACCACTGCGATCTGATCAACGTCGAACAGTTACAGCAAATTATCCGCGATACCGGCGAGCGCTTTGGCCCGATCAAGGCGCTGATCAACAACGCCGCCCAGGACACTCGTCATGATTTCCGCGAGGTCACGCCCGAATACTGGAACGAACGCATCAACATCAACCTGCGACCCCAGTTCTTCGCCGCCCAGGCGGTGTACGAACAGATGAAGCAGGCCGGCGGCGGTTCCATCATCAACTTTGGCTCCATGAGCTGGCACGAGTGCCAGGGCAACATGACCGGCTACACCACCTCCAAAGCCGCCGTACTCGGCATGACTCGTGGCCTGGCGCGCGACATGGGCCCAGACCGCATCCGCGTGAATACGCTGACGCCGGGCTGGGTCATGACCGAACGCCAACTGGCCAACTGGGTTAACGAAGACACCAAGGCGGAGATTCACAGCAGCCAGTGTTTGAAGGAAGAACTCTATCCGGAGCACATCTGTTCGATGGCGTTGTTTTTGGCGTCGGACGATAGCCGGATGTGCACCGCCCAGGACTACATCGTCGACGGCGGCTGGATTTGAGCGGGACAAAGGTGGATTTCAGTGGCAGTTCACTTCGTCAAAACGCCCGTCTCGGCGTTAAGCGAGTTTGAAATAGCGCTGCTATTCCTGCGCTCACTTGCCTTGATACGGACGCTTTGACTTCGTTCCTTTGCCACTGAAATCCGCCTTTGGCCCGCTGAAAAGACAACTGAAAGTAAGAACATAAAATTCAAGGAGACAGCCTTATGAGTATTACCGGTAAGCAACTGATCGGCGGCAACTGGCAGGCCGGAGACGCCGGCAGTTATCAGGCCGTCAATCCGGCCACTGGCGAACAGCTTGGTCCCGAATTGAGCTTTGCCAGCGAAGCTCAGGTGAGTGCAGCGACTGAAGCGGCGGCCAAGGCGCTGCCGGCTTTTGCGGCGACCAGCTTGGAAGACCGCGCGGCTTTTCTGGAGGCTTGTGCCGAACAAATTATGGCGCTGGGTGATGAATTGCTCGAGCGCGTCAGTCTGGAAACTGGCTACCCGCGTGCGCGTGCCGAAAACGAGCGCGGCCGTACCTGCAACCAGTTGAAGATGTTCGCCGGTGTGGTTCGTGCTGGTGATTTCCTCGATGTGCGTATCGACTCCGCCTTGCCGGAACGCACCCCGCCGCGCCCAGATTTGCGCTTTGTTAAGCAGGCGCTCGGACCGGTCGCAGTGTTCGGTTCATCCAACTTTCCGCTGGCGTTTTCCGCTGCCGGTGGCGACACCGCTTCAGCGCTGGCCGCTGGTTGCCCGGTGGTGGTGAAAAGCCATAACTCTCATCCCGGCAGCGGCGAATTGGTCGCTCAGGCCTTGGCAAAGGCCGCTGAGCAATGTGGTATGCCAGCCGGGGTCATTAACTTTGTCGCCGGTGACGGCAATGGCATTGGCAGCCAACTGGTGACCGATCCGAACATCAAGGCGGTGGGCTTTACCGGTTCCTATCGCGGCGGTGCAGCGCTGCATCAACTGGCCAACAATCGACCCGATCCGATTCCGTTTTTTGGCGAGATGGGTTCCATTAATCCGCTGGTCGTTTTACCTGAAGTTTTAAAGGCGAGTGCGAAGGAAATCGCTCAGGGTTTTGTTGGTTCGCTCACCTTGGGTACCGGCCAGTTCTGTGTGAATCCAGGTCTGGTGTTGGGCATTGCCGGCCAGGAACTGGACACCTTTGTCAGCGCCACCGCCGAGGTCTTAACCGGTCAACCGGCCGGAGTGATGCTCAACCAGGGCGTCGCCGGCGCTTATCAAAAAGGCGCCGATAAACTCGGTCAGCAAAGCGGTGTTGAAAGCGTCGCCGCCGGTGCCGAACCAGGCACGCAAGGTTACTGCGGCCAGGCGCGGCTGTATCGCGTTGCCGCCAAGGATTTTCTTGCCAACCCGGCGTTGCAGGAAGAAGTGTTCGGGCCGACATCACTGGTGGTGGTGTGCGCTAACGCGGCCCAGTTGACCGAAGTCGCCAGCGCGCTTTCCGGCCAGCTTACCGGTACACTGCACGGCACCGAAGCCGAGCTTGGCCAGCACAGCGAGCTGGTGCGTATGCTTGAGCAGCGCGTCGGTCGACTGGTGTTCAACGGCTTCCCGACCGGTGTCGAAGTCTGCGAAGCGATGATGCACGGTGGTCCACATCCGGCGTCGAGCGACACCCGTTTTACCTCGGTCGGCACTGCGGCAATCGACCGCTGGCTGCGCCCGGTTTGTTATCAAAACAGCCCGGCCAGTCTGTTACCTCCGGCACTGCAAAACGCCAACCCTTGGCAACTGCGCCGCCGAGTGGATGGACAATGGCAAACCGGCCCGCTATAAGCGGGCTTTTTGGAGTATCAATGACGGATCAACTGGAACTGCTGTTCAGCCTGGATTTGGGCAATGAATTGGGCGAAGCCGTGCAATGGCACCACGCCAGTCAGACGCTGTGGTGGACCGATATTCACCAAAGCCGGCTGTATCGCTACGACTGGGCCAGCCAACAACTGACCGACTGGCACACTCCCGATCGAATAACCTCCTTCGGCATTCTCGACACCCAGCCGGTCCGTCTGCTTGCCGCCTTCGCCGGCGGCTTTGCGCTCTATCAACCGGAAAACGACGACGTCCAATGGCTGGCGCAACCGGAACGGCACCTGCCGGGCAATCGTTTCAACGACGGTCGGGTCGATCGCCAGGGCCGTTTCTGGGCCGGCACCATGCAGGACATTCCTTCCGACACGGGCGATCGCCAACCCGTCGGTACGCTCTACCGACTCGACTCGACTGGCGCCACGCCGGTTATTAACGACCTGACCATTCCCAATACGCTGTGCTGGTCACAAGACAGCCGTCAGCTGTTTCACGCCGATACGCCGACCGGCCAGATTCGTCGTTATGATTTCGATGCCAAAAGTGGCGACATCGACAACGAAACCCTCTTCGCCAAAGCGCCACGCGGCTATCCCGATGGAGGCCTGATCGATGCCGAGGGTTACCTGATGTGTGCGCTTTTTGGTGGCAGCGCCGTGGCACGATTCAACCCAGAGGGCGAGTTGGTGGCACTGCATGAATTACCGGCGTCCCAACCGACCTGCGTCGCGCTTGGTGGCCCCGATCTGAACGTCTTGTTCGTGACTTCAGCCACCGAAGCCATGAGCGACGAACAACTCAAAGCCGAGCCCAAAGCCGGCAGTCTCTTTGCTTATGCCACGCCTTATAAAGGTGTGCCGGAATGCACGCCCGATGCGGCTTTGTTGCCGCAGCCATTAAGCGACTGATTACCTTTCGATAAACAAAGTTGGGCAAGATAGAGTGTTCGCCAGCAGGCAGCTTGATGGCGGGCGTCGGCACACAGGGATGTGTGCCGTCGAGCTTACAGGGAGGTACTTGCAGCGCACCGCCAGCAAGCTGCCTGCTGGCGAATACGACCCCCTGGCGATTAAAGTCCCTTAACGATTACCAACTTCTCATCACCCACAGTCTTCAGCGGATTGCGCAAAGCCCGGCCAAAATCCCTGGCTTCAATTTCAAAAACATCGCCTTCCTGCGCTTCAATACCATCGGCAAAACTCAAGGTCGCGGTACCAAAAAAATGCAGATGCGCATCGCCCGGGCGACGGAACAATTCATACTTAAAATGATGATGTTCCAAATTCGCCAGGCTGTGACTCATATTGGCTTCACCGGACACAAAAGGTTTTTCCCAAACCACTTTATCGCCACGACGCAGTCGCGACATGCCATTAATTTCCTGAGGTAAATCGCCGACCAATAATTCCGGACCCACGGCACAAGGACGCAATTTCGAATGCGCCAGCAACAGATAATTCTGACGTTCAGTCTGGTGATCGGAAAACTCATTGCCCAGCGCAAAACCCAGACGCCACGGCTGGCCGTTATCATCAATTAAATAACAACCGACGATCTCCGGTTCTTCGCCACCATCAAGTGCAAAAGCCGGCGAACGCAACGGCTTACCCGGCGCCGCTACAATGCTGCCATCGCCCTTATAAAACCATTCCGGCTGCGCACCGACTGTTCCATTGGCGGGTTTCCCACCTTCTACACCCTGCCGAAACATCTTCATGCTATCGGTGAGTTCGGCGTCGCTTTTGCCCTGGGTTTTAGCGTGCATACTGTCGCGCGTATCGGCGCTGCCCAGATGCGTAAGACCGGTGCCAGTCACAAACAGATGCGCCGGATCAGGATGGGCAAAAGGCGCCAGCAAGCGTTGTTCGTCGATCAGTTTCTGGTAATCCAGACGCTCATCAGTGGCGCCACGCTGCACCGCTTCTTCCAGGCTTATACCTTCACTGATAGCGCGCTTGGCCAGGTAATAAAGCGAACTTTCCGGGCTGATCGGCTGGATTTCGGTGTCGGAAATTACCCGACCGATCGCCGGTTGGTTGTCATCGGTTAAATACTGAATCAGTCGCATCGTTTTTCCTTTTTTGTTGTTGGTCATCGCGCTGATATCGGATGAGATTCTTATTTATACTATAATAGCATTTTTAACAAAAAGCAGCCTAGCGCCCCGGCCTGAGCCCGTCAACAACTAAGCAAAGATGGATTTCTAAGAAGAGAATCAACAGCGGCTTGGACGTTAAGGTCCCTGGGTCGTCAGGCGGTTTTGCCCGGCTGCTCCAGTTCGCTTTCGATAAAACGCAGGGCTTCATCAATCAGTGCGTACATGGCATCGCGAGCTTCATCGGGTTGCCGGCGCTCGATGGCCTCGAGCACCTTGCCGTGGTCGGCAACGACACCAGCGGGATTACTTTTGAGTACGTTGGTATGACGAATACTGACGTTCAAGGCGGTGCGGGTGAAATCGCGCATGCGAATAAAGAAACGGTTTTCGCTGGCGTAGAGAATACTGATGTGGAAATCGATATCGGCTTCGAGCGAGGCTTCGGCGTCTTTGCCGCGCGCTGCTTCCATCCGATCCAAGGCATCGTGAATGGCGCGCACCCGTTCCGGTTGCGCATGACGCGCCGCCAACCAAGCCGCTTCGGGTTCGATGGCGATACGCATTTGCAAAAATTCCTGCAACACCCGCATCGATGGATTACTTTCCAGCGACCAACGCAGCAGATCGGGATCGAGAATATTCCACTCTTCTTCCGGCAATACCCGAATGCCCTGGCGTTGACGACTGGAAATCATGCCTTTGGCGGAGAGCATTTTAACGGCCTCACGAACAGCGGTGCGACTGACACCAAAGTCCTCGCAGAGAACCGCTTCACTGGGCAGGCTTTCATGAACATTGTATTCGCCACAGACGATGGCGCGACCCAGCTCCTGGGTCATGCGCTGTGACAAGCTCAAATTTCGTTCCAGTACCGCCATTCAGTTCTCTCAGCCGGAAGGTATTACCGATCTGCCAAATCGACAGGGTTAATTATCTTATAATAACACAGCCGAGCGATGAGGCTCCATCAGGGCAAGCCCGTGCCCCTATGCACCGAAATGGTGTCATTTTTTCGTCAGAGGGGCTATATTCCGAGACATAATAAAATGTTCACTGGCCCATGAACGCACCTTCGCTTTACGCCGCGATAGACCTCGGCTCCAACAGTTTCCATCTGGTTGTCATGCGCTCGGATGGCGCTCACTTGCAATCCGTCGAATGCAAGCGCGAACTGGTGCGTCTGGCCGCTGGCGTCGATAACGACACCGGACGCCTCACCAAAGAAGCGCGTAATCGCGCACTACGCTGCCTGAATCATTTTCGCGACGCGCTTCAGCATATCCCCAAAGCTAATATCACCGCCGTCGGCACCAGTGCCTTTCGTCGTCTGGTCGGCGATGTGCGTTTTCTGCATCAGGCAGAAACGGCGTTAGGGCAACCGATTCGAATTCTCAGCGGTGAAGATGAAGCGCGTTATATTTATCGCGGCGTTTCTCAAAGTCGCGATGACAGCGCCCGGCGTTTCGTGCTCGATATTGGCGGCGGTAGCACTGAGTTGATCGTCGGCCGCGGTCGCCAGGCCGAGGTGGTTGCCAGTCTGGATCTGGGCTGCGTAACCTTGACCGGTCAGTTCCTCAGCGGAGACCGCTTAACTGACCAGCAACTGGCTGCTTGTGAGGCACAGGTCGACGCGCAAATCGCGACCATCAGTGATCGCTTCAAAGGGGTTCAGTGGGATGACGTTATCGGCTCGTCCGGCAGCATCAAAGCCGTCAGTTGGGCGCTGAGTAATTTGGGATTAATATCCAACGGGGTGATAGAACGCGGTCAACTGGATCGTCTGCATCCGGTGCTGACGCAGGCAGAAAGTCAGCAGCAACTGTCGCAATTATTGGAACTGAACCCGCGTCGCATTGCCGTTTTTGCAGCCGGCTACATCATTCTGCAGCGCGTTTTTCATGCCTTCGATCTGGATTCGATGCGCATTTCTCATCAGGCTATTCGCGAGGGCCTGATCGATGAAATGATCGAACCGGCCCTCGTCACCAGCAGCTAATCCGTCAGGCGGACTGTTCCACCAAAGCGCCAGGCCCTGCAGTCGCCGCGGCCGGACATTTGCCCAGAATAATCATGCCTAGCACATCGTCCTTAGTGACAGCATTAACCGGCGCGGTGCCGACCAACTGACCATTCTTCATCACGCTGACCCGATCGGACAGATCGAACACATCGTGAATGTCGTGGCTGATTAAAAAGATGCCGATACCCTGCTCTTTCAGGTTCTGAATCAGCTGCGACACCTGAGCGGTTTCTTCCGGACCCAGCGCAGCGGTCGGTTCATCCATGATCAGAATGCGCGCATTAAAATACAGCGCCCGGGCAATGGCGACCGACTGACGTTGACCACCCGAGAGCGCCCGCACCGGATCCTTAAAACGCTTAAAGTTGGGATTCAAGCGACCCATCACTTCGCGGCAGGCGGCTTCCATCGCAGCGTCATCGAGCGTGCCCCAGGCGGTGCGTAATTCACGCCCTAAAAACAGATTGGCCGCCGCATCGACGTTATCGGCCAGCGCCAGCGTCTGATAGATGGTTTCAATGCCCAGCGCCTTGGCATCGCGTGGGTTGTTAATACTGACCGGTTTGCCATCAACGCGAATCTCACCGCTTTGTTTTTGATAGGCGCCGGAGAGAATTTTAATCAAGGTCGATTTACCGGCACCGTTATGACCGAGCAAACCCACTACTTCACCGGGATAAAGATCGATAGAAACTTCATCAACAGCGTTAATGCCGCCAAAGGAAATGGAAATTTTATCCATTTCCACCAGGGGCGTTTTTTGTGTGTCCGTCATAATGTCGCCCTCTTGCGGTAAAGCGTGTCGACCCAGACGGCCAGCACTAGAACCAGGCCGACCACCATGTTTTGCAACGGCGTATCGACACCGACCAAAACCATGCCCGATTGCAGCGACTGCATTACCAGGGCACCGAGCATGGCGCCGGCGACTTTGCCGACACCGCCGGCCAGCGAGGTGCCACCAATAACCGCAGCAGCAATCACATAGAGCTCATCCAAGGTGCCCTGCGCATTGGTCGCAGCGTTCAGACGGGCGGTGGAAATGGCAGCGGCAATGGCCGCCAGAATGCCCATCAAAATAAAGACTTTCATGATCACCCAGCGAGTGTTCACGCCCGCCAGCTCAGCCGCTTCCGGGTTTCCGCCAATGGCAAACACATAGCGACCGAAACGGGTGCGGGTGGCGATAAAGGTCATGACAATACCGACGGCCACCGCCATCAATACCGGCACGGCAAAGCCATGAGAGATGATCAACCCGCCTTCGGGAACGACCATACCCTGAGCTTCAGCGTAGCGAGCTGCGACGCGCTCTGGCCAGTGGTAAGCATTGGCGACCGCAGCGGCGCCCAGCACCGCCGAGCAATAAACCACGGCCATAACCACTTCTGCCCAGATCGGACGCAGCGGGAAATGATGCAGGCGACGGCGACGGCGCCCCATTAACACAGCGGCAATGATCAGCGCGCAAAATACCAGCGCAATCAGCCAGGTAACCGGTCCACCGACCGAGCCTTCCGGTCCGCCGCCCATCATTTGAAAGTGGCTGTCCATCGGTGCAACGGTACGGCCCGAGGTCACCAGCCAGGCAGCACCGCGCCAGGCCAGCAAACCGCCCAACGTAACAATAAATGCCGGCACCGCCAGATAGGCGATAACAAAGCCCTGCAGGGCACCGATCAAAGCGCCGACGACAATGCCGACACCCAGTGCAATCAACCAGGTAAAGGGATGGTCATAACCAATCAGCGGTGGCAACAATTCAGCCTGGGTGACACCAATGATCATGCCGGTGACACCGAGTACCGAGCCGACCGAAAGATCGATATTACGAGTGACAATCACCAGCACCATGCCGGTTGCCATCACTGCGACCGATGAGGTCTGAACGCTGAGGTTCCACAGATTACGCGCACTGAGAAAAGCGCCGTCGCTGGCCAGACCAAAGCCGAGCCAGATCAGCGCCAATACGGCGACCATGCCGAGAATACGTAAGTCGGCTTCGGTCGCAGCAAAAAATCGTTTAACGGGATTGGCGATATTAGCCGCCATGGACTGAGCTCCTAATTACCAGGATTGAGATCAACCGGGAACAGCAAGCCGGACTGGAACGTCCGGCTTACCCTAGTCTCAGTTACAGACAGCGACCTGACCAGAGGGCACGCCCTGGCAAACAGTCGCACGATCAACCCAGCCGGCGTCGATCACTTCGTTCAGGTTATTGCGGGTAATCGGCAACGGCGCCAGGAAGATGGCGTTCATGGTCACGCCATTGGGACCATCGCTCCAGGTGGTGGCACCCGGTACATCTTCCAGCGGAGTACCGCTTGCCATCAGGAAGGCAATGTTGGCGGCGGCTTTACCCAGCTCACGGGCATCTTTCCAAACTGAAACAGTCTGAGTGCCCAACGCGATACGGTTCAGCGCCGCGTGGTCACCATCCTGACCAGAGACCGGCACAACACCATCCAGACCTTGGGCAGACAGCGCCGAGACCACACCACCGGCGGTACCATCGTTAGAGGCAACGACGGCATCGACATTGTTGTTGTTGGCCGTCAGGAACTGCTCCATGTTGCGTTGCGCATTGGCCGGAATCCAGCCATCGGTATAGGCTTCACCGACATTGCGAATCGCACCGCTATCGATGGCGCCTTGCAGCACATCCAATTGACCAGCGTGCAGGAAGTCGGCATTGGGATCGGCTGGCGAGCCTTTGATAAACACATAATTACCGGTCGGCTGTTGTTCAAACACAGCACGCGCCTGCAAACGACCCACTTCGCGGTTGTCGAAGGTCAGATAGAACGCATCGGGGTTTTCGATCAGACGGTCGTAACCGACCACCGGAATGCCTTCATCGGCAGCGGCCTGAACCGCCGGACCAATGGCACTGGAGTCCTGCGCCAGGATGATCAGCGCATCGGCGCCATTGGCGATCAGGCTTTCTACATCGGTCAATTGCTTGGCTGCCGATGACTGTGCATCGGCAGAAATATAATCGGCACCGAGGCGATCAAGCGCGCCTTTGATGGCGGCCTCGTCAGTTTTCCAGCGTTCTTCCTGGAAGTTGGACCAGGACACGCCAATGGTGATGTCGTGGGCAAGGACGGGAAGGGCACAAACACTCAGGCCGAGTGCGATCAGCGTACGTTTCATGAATTGCTCCTAGCTTGTCTGCTTTGTTGTTGTTATTGCGCTACAGCCATCGAAGGAGAGCTTCGATATTATTTTTATTACGCGAATTTATTCTTTTCGAAAAGGGCCATCACAGTCAATAGAAAGGCCAATAACTTTGGTATTAGTTCGTTTTTTAGGCAGTTCCTTCATGTTTTTATTCGCCTCTGGAATAAAAAAGACCCGGCCGTCTTCCCTGAGACAAGCCGGGCCAGGTGGCACCGCAGGACGAACGAAGCCAAAGACAACCCTTTAATCACGCTCCTGATAATGAAAATCCGCAAAGTCGGCCACGCCGGCTGTACCGGCCAGATCCTGAGCCGCCATACCGACAAAGGCACCGGTAAAATTATTGCCCGCGCCGGTTCCGGCTTCGTCGCTGAGCCAGGAATGTTCCAGCTTTAACGGCAGCCGCTGCCAGTCACCGCCGGCTACGGCAAAGGAAAAATACAGATGCTCGAAATGGACCTCGGCACGCAATCGAATCGGCCCCGGTGGTAAGGCAATGGGCGACGCACCGAGCGGATAAAGCGCATGGCCGTTACTGTCCCCCTGACAACTCATGACCGCCAGACAGCGACCAAGCTGCTCATCAGAACTGACGTACAGATAGTGGTATTTGCGCGAGTTGTAGTAACACACCAGGCCAGCCATCTGCTGGAAATGTTCCGGCTCGAACTCCAAGGTCGTGGTCGCGGTAAATTGATGCGCCTGCTGACGCCGCGCCACCAGGGCCGAGCGATATAGACTGCCCAAAGATTCACGACCATAAAGACGCAAATAGCCCGGACGTTCAGTCAGGCTAAACAGCTGATCAGGATAAGGCGTGCGCAGCCATTGAAAAGCCATGGGCAGTTCGGCGCTGGAAAAATCGCTGACTTCATCTCGCGGTTGCGGGGTTTTATGAACCTCGACGCCTTTCGGCGGTAGCACTTCCACTCTCGGTGTCGGGTCACCATCGAGCGGCCAGGGCCAGCCATCGTCGCGCCACTCCAGACGCTGAATCGCCGTTTCACGACCGAGCGGACTGCGACCACGATTGCGCAACGGCCGGCTGCACAGATGCACCAAAAAGGTCTCACCCTCGGCGGTTTCTACCCAGTCACCATGGCCGGCGCGCTGCAAATGCGCTTGCGGATTAGTACGCGCCGTAGTGATGTGCGTCAGCGGATGCAGTTCGTACGGACCGTCGATATTGCGCGACCGTGCCAAGGTGCAGGCATGATCGTATTCGGTGCCACCTTCGGCGGTGAGCAAATAATAATAACCACCCCGTTTATACAGATGCGGTCCTTCTTCCATGCCCAGGTTGCTGCCATGAAAAATGTTTCGCACCGGGCCAAAAGGCTGCAGTGTTTCGGCGTTTAATTCCTGCAGCACAATGCCGCCGAACGAGGGTTTTCCCGGCCGGTAATCCCAGAGCATATTCACGAACCATTTACGGCCGTCATCGTCATGAAACAGCGACGGATCAAAGCCACTGGAATTGACATAAACCGGAGCACTCCAGTCGCCATCAATGCTGGCGCATGTGGTGATGTAATTATGAGCGTCTTTGGCGTCACCCTTGTGGCGTTTTACATCGGTATAGACCAGATAAAACAAGCCATCGCTGTAGGTTAAACAGGGTGCCCAAACACCACAGGAATCGGGGTTGCCACGCATGTCGAGCAAGTCCGGACGGTTCAGCGGCCGCGCTACCAGAGTCCAGTTCACCAGGTCTTTGGAGTGATGAATCTGCACACCCGGATACCACTCAAAGGTGGATGTGGCGATGTAATAATCCGAGCCGACGCGGCAAATGGACGGGTCCGGATTAAAGCCCGGAAGAATCGGATTTTGAATGCGAATATCAGTGCTCATCGAAACTCCACTAACCTTTGACAGCGCCACCGGTCAAACCGGCAACGATGTATTTTTGGGCGAATAAAAAGAACACCACCGCTGGCAAAATGGTGATGGTGATATAGGCCAGAATGCGATTCCATTCAGCGCCGTATTGACCGCGAAATTCCATCAAGCCGAGCGGCCATGGATAAACCGCTGAATCATTCAGCATGATCAGCGGAAAGATGTAATTGTTCCAACTTTGCACCAGAACAAAAACGCCCACGGTCGCCAATATCGGTTGTGACAACGGAATCACAATGCGCCAGAAAAAGCGGCCGTAACCGCAGCCATCGACCAGCGCTGCCTCGAATAAATCCTTGGGTAATTGTTCAAAAAAAGTTCGGAACAAAAGCACACTCATGGCCAGGCCAAAAGCCACTTGCGGCAGAATGACACCGGCGTAGGTATCGAGCAGACCCAGATCCCGAATCTTGATAAACAAGGGCAAAATCGCCGTCGCACCGGGAAACATCATGCCCAGGATGACGTACGAATAGAGGTAATTGCGGCCAGCGAATTTGATGTGCGAAAAAGTAAACGCCAGCATCGATGCCAGTATCAACACCAGCGCCACGGTAAAGCCGGTGATCAAAACGGAGTTACCGAGCATGCGCCAGGTATCGGGACTGATCAGAATGTCCCAGTAGGCGCTGGTCTGCCAGACTTCCGGTAAGCCGAGCGGATTGGCGCGCAGCTCGCCCTGAGTTTTAAACCCACCGAGCACCGTGATCCAGAACGGCAACAGCACGAAAACAGCGGTGATCAGCATCAGGCCCCAGCGAGCCAGGCGCGCCGAATAACCGATTTCCAGTTGGGTGTTTGCGGTCATAAGGGTCTCCTAGTCGCGCTGGCGCATGACAAAGCGCTGATAACTGAAAGCAAACACAGCGCAGGCCAAAAACAGCACCACGGCAACGGCGCTGCCAAAACCGACGCGCGTACGCACGATGCCGAACTCATAGAGATAGGTGACGATGGTGTGCGCCGAACCGCCCGGGCCACCGGATTGCACCAGTGGCATCGCCATTTCGAAAAACTGCAACGCACCTATCACGCTGAAGAAAATCGATAAGCGAATCGCCGGCCAGATCAACGGCAGCTTAACCTTGGTGATGATTTTCCAGGGACTCGCACCATCGAGCTTGGCGGCTTCAATCATGTCATCGGAAATGCCCTGCAAACCGGCGATATAAATCATCATGTGGTAACCAAAATACTTCCAGATCACCACCACCAGAATGGCATTGAAGGCCCAGTCGGAATCGGCCAGCGGATAAAAGGCGTCCATATTAAAAAAGCCGGTGATGGCCGCAACCAGGCCGGTACCGCCGTCGTAAATAAAACGCCAGATCAGACCGGCAACGACGTCAGCAAGAATAAAGGGCAGAAAGAAGATCAACCGGAACAGATTGTTGACCCGGCTTTTTGACGCCACAGCGAGCGCCACGGCCATCGCCAGTGGCAACTGGATGGCCAGAGAAATCAGCACAATTTTTATGGTGTTCCAGACCGCTACATGAAACACATCGTGTTGCAGCATTTGCGCAAAATTGCGCAGCCCCACCCAGCGACCGCCTTCGGACAGTTCGGTAAAACCGTTCCAGCGAAAGAAGGAATAAATACCGGATTCGCTGATGGGCAGAATGACAAAGAGCGTAAATACCGTCAGCGCCGGCGGCAAAAACAGCAGCAAGGTTGTCAGCCGGCCACCGGAGTTATTGCGGTAAAACCAACTGTTCAGGCGTTGGCGCCAGCCGGACGAATGCGACGGCAAAATCTGGGTGCTCATGAGCGTGACCTAAGTAGTGCGACAGCGTGACCTAAATAGTGCTACCGGTCGCTGCCTGTCGCTTTAACGAGCAGACAGCGCCGGTGATTTTTATTGTTTATAGCAACGACCGATTAACGGAAATCCCAGGCTTCCTGGATGCGCTCAACCGCGCCTTCCGGATCTTCGTCGCCAGAGGTCAGCTCGGCGGAAATGTCGTTGATCACACCGCCGACATCAGCACCCAGGGCCTGATCCCAGAACACCTGATGCCAGGATGAGCGGGCGATGTTTTCGGCAATCACCTTCATGTGCGGGTTCTGCACCGAGCTTTCCGCACCACGGGCCACCGGGATGATGATGTCCTGCTCGGCCAATTTGGCCTGGTTTTCCGGCGACAGGAAGAAGGTCAGCCATTCGACCGCCGCGTCGGTGCCATTGCCTGCGGTAAAGGCCCAGCCATCAACACCGCCCAGAGTCGCGCTGGGGTCGCCGTCACCGCCTTCAACAGCCGGGAAGCTGAAGTAACCGAGGTCGGCATCGCTGACGCCTTCGCCACTTTCACTTTCCGAACGCTGCACGCCGATGTCCCACTCACCCATCAGATGAATAGCGGCCTGGTGATTACCGAAGACGTTCGCCGCTTCGTTGTACTTGGCACCCAGATAGCCTGGCTGGAACGGATCCAGATCAGCGAGCCGTTGCAGTTCAACACCGGCGCGAACATAAGCCGGATTTTCGAAGCTGGCTTCGTCGGCGAGGATGTCGTTAAACAGTTCCTGACCACCGATGCGCATGGCCAGGTAAGTCCAGTAGAAGTGCAGCGGCCAGCGCTCACCACCACCGGCGGCGATCGGCGTAATGCCGGCGTCTTTGATTTCCTGAACGACTTCCAGGAAGTCATCCCAGGTTTCGATGTCGTCAGCCGACACCCCGGCCTGTTCGAACAGTCGCTTGTTGTACCAGAAACCGACCTGAGCCAGTCGGTAAGGCGCGCCATACAGACGGCCGTCGATTTCAAAGGCGGACAGGGCTCCCGGTGAGATGTTCTCACGCAGGCCATCGGCCTGATCGGTGATGTCGGCAAGCAAACCGGAAGTGGCACGGGTGCGATAGTTGGCACCGCCGAAGCTCCAGTACAGATGCGGTTTGGCGGACGATTGCAGCAGCGTCGGCAGGCGTTGCTTCATGGCCGAGTCGTCCTGGAATTCCAGATTGACCTGAATGTCCGGGTGCTGGGCTTCGAAATCCTGGCGGATCTCTTCCCAGGCAGCGCGGATTTTTTCATCTTGCTGGTTGTGCAAGACGTTCACTACTTCTTCCGCTTGCACGCTGACGGCTGCGGCAGCCAGGCTGAAAGCCGCCAGCGAAGCCGGCAGCAGGGTCTTAAAGCGAGTCATGGTCGGTCCTCCTGGGAAGCTCTATGCAAGGCATGCGAGGCTCCCCTTGGTTTTATTGTCTTTGTTTTACCAAGTAAGCGTCTGGCAACGCTTCGGGACTTTAGCGGTGTTGCCACTAAATTTAAGTCTCAAACTAAATAGACCATAACCGCCTTTGCGATGTCAAAATATTTTCGAGAGTCGACTAAAAAGTATCGAAACCCTAAACTGGCCGACTTGTCCGAAAAACCTTAGAGCCGGCTGCATGAAGAAGACCGACACCGAACAGATCCGCGCCGCTAACCGCGTCGATATCATCAATGCACTGCGTGTTTTCGGCCCGGTGGCCCGCGTCGATATTGGCCGCATTACCAAACTGAGCCCGGCAACGGTCACCGCTATCACCTCTGAGCTGGCCGGCGAAGGCGTGATTGAGGAAGTGCAGGCGCCGACGCCGAGCACCGGACGTGGCCGCCCCCGGGTGCTGATCGACCTGAATCCGAATCACGCCTGTGTGCTGGGCATCAAGCTGTCGATCAACGAAATCCGGCTGATGCTTGGTGATCTCAAAGGCAACATCCTGGCCGAAAGCGTGGTCACCGCGAAAACCCAGGCCCACAATCAGGATTCACTCAATGAAATGCTGGTCAGCCAGGCCAAGCGGTTTATGGCGGATTATCCTCAGCAGGCGCAACGCCTGGTCAGTCTGGGCATCGCCATTCAGGGTTTTGTCGATGTGCACGCCGGCGATGTGGTGTGGAGCCCGGCGCTGAACATGCGTCACGTCAATCTGACCCGGGCGCTGGAAGAAGCCTTCAACTGCCCGGTCGAATTAGCCAACGACGCCAACTGCATCGCCTACGCCATTCACAAACAGCCGGACTACGCCAATTGCCGCGACTTCGCGGTGATCATGATCGGCTACGGTGTGGGCGGTGGTTTGATCGTCGGCGGTGAACTTTACAGCGGTCATTTTGGCGCCGCCGCTGAGTTCGGCCACACCAAATTCAGTCACGAAGGCCCGCAGTGCGCCTGTGGCAAACGCGGCTGCATCGAAGCCTATGTGGCCGACTATGCGCTCTATCGCGACGCCAGCGCCGTGATGGATTTACCCGCTACCGACCGCCGTCACCCCTCGGAAAAACAGATGGGTCGACTGACGCAGTTGGCGATCGAAGGGGATGCCGCGGCCAGCCGTTTATTTCATCAGGCCGGCAAGGCGCTGGGCTTTGGCATTGCCAATATCCTGGCCTTGCTGAGTCCGCAGAAAGTCGTGGTTACCGGTCCGGGTGTGCGTGCCTATGAGCAGATGCAGGCGGGTATTGTCGAAGGCATCGACGATTCGTTGATTCCGGAACTGATCGGCCGCGCCGATATCGATCCCTACCCCTGGTCCCAGGATATGACCGGCAAAGGCATCATCGCGCTGGCATTGAAACACTTCCGCTAAGCCGCCGCGGCGCGCTTTATTCACCGCGCCGACGCGGTGCCGGACAGATCAGATGTTCGGCGCGCAGATGAAACATTTCCACTTCCGGATTGCTGAAAAACCCGACTTCCCAGGGGTTTTTAGCGATAAAGGCTTCCTGCACCGTGCGAAACAGCGGCGTGTCCTTCGGCACATCAAAGGCGTGCCCGCTGATAATGCTGTAATTCCATTCAATGGCCTGCTCAAAGGCGTAGGTCGCGCGGTTGTCGATGGCAAAGAGACAGCGGTTATCGCGTTTAAGCAAGGCGGATTTGAAAGTACTGGGAAAGGTAATAAAGAAAATATCGTCCGCTTCGGTCGACAAAAACGCCATCACCGTGGTGTGCGGTTGCTGCTCGGCATGGGTGACCAATACGCCGACTTTGTTGTCGCGTTCATCGTTATCGATGTCCGGTAACTGCGTCATCGGCGTTGGCGGTAACGCCTGCTCGGGTCGCGCATCTTGCGGAAATTGATAACCGGATTGCTGATATTCCAGCACCACCGACAGCCCGTAAAACACCTGAAATTCCACCGGCCGGACCAACACCCGATTGTCATCCAGACGCACCACCTGCCCTTTGTAAGACAGACGATAGACGCGCAATTGCGCATCGTATTCCGACACACCGGTGCGATTATCCAGATGGATGGTGATGCGTGCGCCCGGCGTTAACCGATGGCCACGGGCAAAACGCAGCTCCAGTTCATTATCTGCACGCAACTGGGCGCCGCAGATATAGACATCGGTCTCGTGCCCGGCATCAAGGTAAGTCGCCGCCACCGCTAAAACCGGAGACGGTATAAAATCACTCAGCCTTTGTTCGGTCATCAATCGGCTCTCTTTAGTCGTCTGGCGCAGTATAGGGCAACGCCAGACGACTGGGCAGAGAGCCGTTCAGCCAGAGTTATTTATAGATCACCCGGTTAACCCGGTTCTCCAGCATTTCCTGATGGCTCGATACCGGTTCCGGTTTCAGGTTCTGCTCAACGGCGTAATTGGCAACCGCTTCCAGATCCCATTTGCCACCCAGGATGTTGCGCCCCAGGTCACCCTGCCAGCCCGCGTAACGCTGCTCGACAAAGTCGCTGAGCGTCTTCTGCTCGACCAGTTCGGCCGCCTTGGTGAAGGCCAGTGCCAGCACATCCATAGCGCCGACATGCGCATGGAACAGATCGCTCGGGTCGATGGAGGTACGGCGCAGCTTGGTATCGAAATTAAAACCGCCGGTGGTGAAACCGCCCGCCTGGATAATGTGGTAACAGGCCAGCGTCATTTCCTCGACCGAGTTGGGGAACTGATCGGTATCCCAGCCGTTCTGGTGATCACCGCGGTTGGCATCGACCGAACCTAAAATGCCCAACGATCCGGCGGTGGCAATTTCGTGCTCGAAGGTATGACCGGCCAGAGTGGCGTGGTTCACTTCGATGTTCACCTTGATCTCTTTTTCCAGACCGTACTTCTGCAGGAAACCAAAGACGGTGGCGGAATCGTAATCGTACTGATGTTTGGTCGGCTCCTGCGGCTTGGGCTCGATCAGCAAGGTGCCTTTGAAACCGATCTTATGCTTGTACTCAACCACCATCTGCATAAAGCGACCGAGCTGTTCCTGCTCACGTTTGAGGTCGGTATTGAGCAGCGTTTCGTAACCTTCACGACCGCCCCAGAGCACATAATTAGCGCCACCGAGACGGTGGGTTGCAGACATCGCATGCTGTACCTGCGAAGCCGCATAAGCGAAGACTTCCGGATTGGGATTGGTCGCCGCGCCGGCCATATAACGCTTGGCACCGAAATTCTTGGCCGTGCCCCAAAGCAGTTTCATGCCGGTTTCGGCTTGCTTGGCTTCGGCGCGTTCAATCATTTCATCGAAGTTGCGGCGGCTTTCACGAATGCTGTCGCCTTCCGGGGCGATGTCGTAGTCGTGGAAGGTCCAGAACGGCGCGCCAACTTTGGTGAAAAATTCAAACGCCACATCCATTTTCTGATGCGCCAGCGCCATCGGCTCCGCGCCCTTGTGCCAGGGCCGGTCAAAGGTGCCTTCACCGAACACATCAAAACCGTCCCAGCAGAAGCTGTGCCAGTAACAGACCGCAAAGCGCAGTTGTTCCGCCAGGGTTTTACCCAGTACCACTCGTTCGGCGTCGTAATGATGGAAAGCCAGGGGATTGTCGGAGTCGGGGCCTTCGTAGCGAACCGGCTCGATCTCGCTGAAATAGGTCGACATGGTGGGTCCTCTCGTATCGACGGCCCGGATCAGGGCCATTGTTGTTGTTTTTAATTTACCTCTCGAATTTATAATGAGGAAGATTGCCGAACGAGTCAAACAAAAAAGCCAGTCCAGCGAATGACCGCCTGGACTGGCCGCTGCTGACCAACTGAACTCAGGGTTTTAACGATCGCGGCAGTTCGCCGGATTGCCACAAGCCCAGACCAAAGCCATCCGGGTCCAGAAAGTCGGCACTCCAGCCACCCGGTGCTTCGGATACCGGCGTCACTATGGTTACGCCCGCGTCCGCAAGCTCAGCGACGATGTCGTCGATGCCGCCGTCATCCACTTCAAAAACAACAGCCGGGGTATTGCCGCGCTCGCCTTCCATCTCGAAGAAGATCAAATCCAGGCCATTGCTCAATTGGCCTTGCAACCAGAACGGCTCGGCACCTTCCATGCGTTGCAAATCGAGCGCCAGGGTTTCGTTATAAAACTTCTCGGTGCGCGCAATATCGCTGACGTAATAGACGATGCTGGCGCTTTTGGGTTTGAAGCTCATGGTGGTTTCCTTGTTGTGGGTTCATGGCCTTATTGCCGCCAAGCAGGCATTTGTGAGCCGCGAATAACAAAAAGATGGCCATCCGGGTCGTGACTGGCCAAAGCACCACCGCGATAAAACAACTTCGACAACAGCGCTTGCCGAATCCGGCCGTACGCCAGCCCCGGCAGCAAACCGGGTAAATCGACCGGGATTGTCAGTTGCTGCCGCCGGGCCTGCTGTTTCAACACCACAATTCGCTGACGCAGACTGGTATCGCTCAGCCTCAGCAAATACTGGATTTCACGACGGCTGTGACCGGACAACGCCAGCAGCGCGACGGCTTTCAAGGCTGGCGTCAGACGGCCAAGCCAAGCAGCCATGTCGGTTGGGTCCGGCGCTTCCAGCTGTGAATGTTCGTTCGCCCAAAGCGTTTCACGGTTTTGTCGACGCCGCTTTGTCCGAGCGGCCATCCGCGCTTTATTGCGCACCGTACCCACCAGCCATTGGCGCGTTTCCTGCGTTTCAAAATCCACTCGTCCAACTTCAAACGCCGCCAGATAGGCGTCCTGCACCACGTCTTCAACCTCACTGGCATCGACTAAAAGACGGCGCGCCAGGGCGCACAATTGAGGGTATTGGCTGGGTCGCATGGAGGCTGCTCTGGTTTAGATGGAATCCGGCTGGTCGCCAATGTTCCGGCGACCAGATGACACTGGTCAATTATTAATCCATTTGCCGCCAAAATACTGTCCAACACAGAACCAGTCGAGTAATCTTGCTCGGCCACTGTCCCCAGAACGACAGGGACTTCCAACGATACGCTCGCGCTGTTCAAACTCACCAGACCCGCCCCGTTGTTTGAGGACGAGCGATGTTTATTTTGCCTTCACCCCCGATGCGCCGCCCTGGGCGTTCCCTACTTGCTTTAATAATATTCATCCTTGGTTTCAGTGCATCGGTTCAGGCTGCGGATTTGCCTGAGTTGGATGTCGACGCCAAGCTCGATTTGCTGTGGATCGGCATCAGCGCCGTTCTGGTGTTCTTTATGCAGGCCGGTTTCTGCCTGCTGGAGACCGGTTCAATCCGTAAAAAGAACAGCTTTAATGTCGCGGTCAAGAACATGTCCGACCTGCTGTTGTCGGTAATCGGTTTCTGGATGATCGGTTACGCCCTGATGTTTGGCAGCTCGGTCGGCGGTTGGTTCGGCACCAGCGATTTCTTTTTCAGCGACAGCCACGCACCCTTCGACATCATGTTCTTTTTGTTCCAGATGATGTTTGCCGGTACCGCCGCCACCATCGTCTCCGGCGCCGTGGCCGAGCGCATGCATTTCAGCGGTTATCTGATTATTTCGGTGGTCATCGCCGCGCTGATTTATCCGCTGGTCGGCCACTGGATCTGGAACGGCGACGGCTGGCTGGCGCAACGCGGTTTTATCGATTTCGCCGGTTCTACCGTGGTGCACTCCACCGGCGCCTGGTTGGCACTGGCGGGCATCATCGTGCTGGGACCACGCTTTGGGCGTTTCACCGCCGACGGCAAAGTCAGCCCTATGATGGGACACGACCTGCTGCTCACCACGCTCGGTGTCTTCATTCTTTGGTTTGGCTGGTTCGGTTTTAACGGCGGCAGTGAGCTGGCGTTCAGCAGCGCCGTGCCGGGCATTCTGTTTAACACCACCCTGGCCGCTGCGGCTGGTGGTGCAGTCTGTTTGGTGCTCGGTCGACTGATCAGCCCGGTGATTCGCATTGAGCTGATTCTCAATGGCGTGCTCGGTGGTCTGGTCGCGGTCACCGCCGGTTGCGCGGTACTGCATCCCATTGGAGCGGTCATCATTGGTGCCTGTGGAGGTTTGATCGCCCATTTCGCCAGCGAATTCTTGCTGCGTATCTGCAAGCTGGACGATCCCGTTAGTGCGGTTGCTGTCCACGGTTTTGCCGGCGCCTGGGGCACCCTGGCGTTGGCTTTTCTAGCACCGGTGGAAAACCTCAATCACGGCATGATGGCACAGCTTGGTGTGCAGGCACTGGGCGTTGGCGCGGTGTTGTTGTGGTCTCTGGGCACCGGTTTTATTTTGTTCCTGGCGCTGAAAGCGACCAGGATGCTGCGTGTGTCCGAAGCCTTCGAAGTACAGGGTTTGAATGTATCCGAACACGGCGCGTCCAACAGTTGGCTCGATACCTTGCGCGCCATGCAGAGCGTCATTGAAAGCAAGGATCTGTCGACCCGGGTCGAGGTGGAAATCGGCAGCGAAGCCGGTGAAGTGGCGGCCTGTTTCAACGCCATGATGGATCAGTTCGAAGGCAATATGCGCCGCATGGCGCTGACCTCGACCGAGGTCGATAAAAGCGTCCGCGCCCTGCTGGAATTCAATCAGCAGACCCGTGCTCGTCTGGCCGAGCAGGAAAGCAACAGTCAGGCGATCGGCGAATCGGTCCAGGCGCTGCACGAACAGTTAAAGGCCATCACCCTTCAGACCGCCGAGGTCAATGAGGTGTCCGATCGGGCCAGTTCGGAAATGCAGGGCACGGCCGGTACCATTGCCACCGCAGGCACGGCGGTGGCAACCATGAAAACAAGCATCAACAAAGCCGCTGAACTGTTGGGCCATCTGGATCAGCGCATTATCGATGTCGGTGATGTCACCACCATGATCAACACCATCGCCGAACAGACCAATTTACTGGCGCTCAACGCCGCCATCGAAGCGGCCCGCGCCGGCGACAGCGGTCGTGGTTTTGCGGTGGTTGCCGGTGAAGTGCGCAGCCTGGCAAAACAAACGCAACAATCGACCTTGCGCATCAGCGGTTTGATCGAGCAATTACGCGCTGATGCCGAGCGCGTTAAAACCGCCATCAGCGACGGTGTTGAACAGGCCAACAGCAGCACCGAAACCATCGACAACACCGGCCGTGCCTTGCAACTGATTCACGAAGCCATCGATGGCATGAACCAGATCAGCCATTCAGTGGCTGACACCGTCCGCATTCAGGAGCAGGCCACCGAAACCATTCGCGCCAGCGTCGAACGCATTCACGATACCGCTCAGCAAACCGGCCGTGACATGAGCGACCTGATCAACGACAGCAATCAACTGGAACAGGCCAGTCGCGATATTGCCCAGGCAGTCGCGCAATATCGCTTGCTGCACTGAGACCACAGCAATAAAAAAGCCCGCTCAGGCGGGCTTGTTTATTTTGGCGGACAACGACGCTTCAAGCCGGCGTCATCGGCCCGCCTTTTTCCAGCGCCCGCTGATACGCCGGGCGAGCACGCAAACGCTCAAGATAGTGTTGCAGTGCCGGATAGGCATCCAGGCCAAAACGACTGGCCGCCGCTTCCAGCGGGAAACTCATCTGGATATCGGCCGCCGTCAGCTTATCGCCAGCGAGCCAGTCACGACCCTTGAGCCAGTCATTGAGCACCTTCAGGTGAGTAGTGACCTGAGGACGCAAAAAAGTCTCGACCGCCTTCTGGCTGATCATGCGGGCAATGGGCCGGATAAAGAACGGCATCTTGCCTTGCGGGATTTTACGGAACACCACGGTCATGACCATCAGCGGCATCAGTGAGCCTTCGGCGTAATGCAGCCAGTAAAGGTAATCACTGCGGCCCGGCTCGCCCGGCGCAATGCCCAGTCCGGATTCCGGGTTCTCCTCAACCAGGCTTTCCAGAATGGCGCCGCTTTCAGCCAGAGTACGATCATCCAGCGTCAGCACCGGCGACTTGCCCAAAAGATGCACGTCGCGCAATTCCTTGGGCGCCAGCCAGGAGGCGTTGCGTGGATACCGCTTCACCTCATAAGACCGACCCATTTCCTCGAGCAACCAGAGCACCCGATGCGAGCGGGAATACTCCAGATGATGAACGATCAGCGTTTCAGGGTTGGACAAGATACATCTCCAAGCCTGCCAGATCGGCTTCACTCAACTGACCGGCCGCTTCTTTCAATTGCAGACGGTCAAACACATAGTTGTAACGCGCTTCGGAGTAAGCCTGACGCGCCTGGAACAACGCCTGCTGGGCATTGAGCACTTCAACAATGTTACGGGTGCCGACTTCGTAACCCACCTGAGTGGCTTCCAGCGCGCTTTCGCGAGAGGCCACAACCTGCGCCTGCGCCTGAATATTCTGCACGTCGGTTTGCACCTGATGGTAGAGGTTGGTGACCTGAACGCTGATGCTGCGCTTAAGCAATTCCAGGTTTTGTTCGGCGATGTTGTTATTCAGACCGGTGGTCAGAATTTCCGAGGAGGTTGCACCGCCAGTGTAAATGGGTATCGACAGTGACAGCGCCACAGTTGACGTGGTTCGTTCGCTGAAATCAGTGCCATCAACCAGCGGGTCGCTGTATCTCATGCTAGCGTTAGCACTCAATACGGGCAGCCGGTTATTACGGCGCGCTTGCAGTTCTTTCTGACCCGAGGCCAGACCCTGTTCGGCCGCCAGCACATCCGGATGATTGGCCAGGGCGAAATCGACCCAGTCCTTCAATTCGCCTTCGGCAGGCATTTCAACGGGCAACTCATCACCGAGTGTGAGCACCGAATCCGGCGTTTCACCGATCAGCACTGACAGATTCTGCAGCGCAGTGCTGGCGCTGTTGCGGGCCTGGATCAAGGCAACACGAGTTTCATCCAGTGTCGCCTGGGCATCCATAACATCGGTCACCGTCACCAGACCGACTTCATAACGCTGTTCGGTCTGCTCGAACTGACGCTCAACCGCGGCCAACTGGGCAGCGATGGAATCGCGCGCATCCTGGGCACGCAGAACGTTCAGATAAGCTTCGGCAACGCGCACCATCAAGTCTTGCATGGCGGCTTCGGTCTGGATTTCGACGCGCGACGCATTCAGTTTCAAAGCGCTGTAGGCATCGACCGCCGCCAGCGCAAAGAGGTTTTGCGACACACTGATGCTGGCAGACGCTGCTTGGCAGTTTTCAAAGTCTGGGTTCAGCTGGTAATCCGCTTGGCCTCTGGCTTCACACGCACTGGAAGCACTCCAGCCAGCTTCAGCATTCACCGACGGCAACAGTCGGCTCAAGCCACTTTGCACCTGCACCGCCGCGTTTTCTTGATTCAGCCGCTGCACGGCAATTTCGGGATCTTTGTCCAAAGCCTGATGATAGACATCCATCAGGGAAACCTGAGCCCAGGCACCAGAAGTAACGACCAGTGTCAGGGCACCAGCCAGGGTTCGTAAACGCATCACGCTGTCTCTTCAAAGCTAGGATGAATGGGGTGGCATCATTATGCGGACAACGACTGGCATTTCGCAGCCCATGCGCCCGACTTTACGCCAATAGGTCGACATTGTGGCGATGCCAGTCAAGGCAAAACAGCCCCAAAAGTCACGCCCTGCTTTATATTGTGGGCAACCGAATATCCCGCCTTATCCACTACCAGGCACTGTGTCATACTGGCCGACCCTGACGGCACCAGCACAGTTAACATCCGCTCGCAGCAACCTTTGAGGACCGCATGAAACGCGATACCGACGATTTTCAGTTTCGCATCGACCAGCGCGAAGCACTCTATCGAGGCTTTTATCAGATGGATCGCCTGACCATCAGCCACCAGCGTTTCAATGGCGGTGAGCAACGCATCACGCGCGAAATGATGGACCGCCTGGATGCCGTCTGTGTGTTGCTGGTCGATCTGTCGCTGGATGAGGTGGTGTTGATCGAACAATTCCGCGTCGGTGCCATCAAGACGCCCAACCCCTGGTTGCTGGAAGTGGTGGCGGGTTTGATCGACAAGGATGAGTCACCCGAAGAAGTGGCGCGCCGCGAAGCCATTGAAGAAGCCGGTGTTGAACTCGGCCGTCTGCACCCCATTTCGCACTATCTGCCTTCACCCGGCGGCAGCAACGAAAGCGTCTATCTTTATATAGCCGAAGCCGATGCCAACGCAGCCAAAGGCGTGCACGGCCTGGATGAGGAAGGTGAAGATATCCGCGTGCTGCGCGTGCCTTTCACTCAAGCCTTTGCCGCCTGCCAGGACGGCACCATCAATAACGCCGCTGCGCTGATTGCCTTGCAGTGGTTACAACTGAATGTCGACTGGCTGCGCCAACACTGGAGTCAATAAGGGGCTTATGCCAAAACGCTACGTACCCGACCTGCCGGAACAGAATGCCCTTAGCGAGGCGAATTTTCTGCGTCTGGAAAAACTGTTGGGCGATCTCGATCAACCCCAATATCGCTTTCACTGGTACGGCAGCAGCGCAGCACCGGTGCAGATGGAAGTGGCCATTATCGAGCGCTTCAAATTCACCTCCACGCTGATTCTGACCAAGTCCAACCCGGCCTTACCCGCACCGATTCAGGATATGCAACTGACCATCCGCATGTACCATGATGCCCGCATGGCCGAAGTGGTCAGCTGGGATAACGGTCGTCAATTATCAGGCGTCTACCCCTACCCCAATGAGCGGATGTATCAGATTGACGAAAAAGCCCAGGCCAATCTGTATCTGGGTGAATGGCTGGCGCATTTATTACGCCACGGCATTGCTGAACCGGCCTGGACAGCTCAGTGACAAGACGACGCCACAAAAAATCATAATCGTTGTAATAGTCGTTTAAACGCCGCCACAAGGTCGCTTTTAGCGCTACTTTGGTGTACAAATAACGCTCTACAAACGGACTTCAGGCTTTGATTTTGACTCACCAAACTCTGAATATCGTGCAGATCACCGACCCTCATTTGCACGCCAGCCAGGATGGCACTCTGCTGGGCATGAACACCCAAAAAAGCCTGGATCACATCCTTGAACGCATCCAGGCAGAACAGAATCACATCGATCTGCTGCTGGCCACCGGCGACATCGCTCAGGATGGTTCGGTCGATGCCTATCGTCGCTTTATCCAACTACTGCAACCGCTGAATGCACCGCTGCGTTGGACAGCGGGCAATCACGACAAGCGCGACAACATGAAAGCGGCGCTCGAAGGCCACGAGTCCATTGGCCGGCCGTGCTACGAATTCGACAACTGGGTGGTCATCCTGCTCGACTCCACCGTGCCCGGAAAAGTCTACGGTCACCTGGCCGACGACCAACTGGCACTGCTCGACCAACTGCTCACCCAACATTCAAACAAACACGCCCTGGTCACCTTCCATCATCATCCTTGCTCCATGGGCAGCGTGTGGATGGACAAGATCGGCATCGATAACCCGGATGCACTGCAGGCCATTTTAAGCCGTCACAACAACGTTCGCTGTCTGCTCTGGGGCCATGTGCATCAGGCCAGTGACCGGATCTTTGACGACATTCGCTACCTGTCGACACCCTCGACCTGCGTGCAGTTCACGCCGCAATCGGCAGATTTCGGTGTCGATACCGCCGGCCCAGGCTACCGCTGGCTACAGTTGCACGCCGATGGCAAGATCGACACCGGCTTGTCCCGCGTGGAAGATGTCGATTTCGAGATCGACTTCGGCAGCCAGGGCTATTAAGTACATCTAGGAGCCTCTGAACAACCACCCCAAAGCCTTGGAGAGTTGTTCAGAGGCTCCCTAACTCCCTGAAATTTCAGTCGAAACTCGACGCCGGCGGCGTCGGGGCAGTATCCTTGAACCTATTCAACCCGGCCCAGCGCCGAACCCGTTTTTGTACGAGGCAAACCACAACATGAGTCAGAGCAGTTATTCGGCCGATGCCATCGAGGTACTCAGTGGTCTCGACCCGGTGCGTAAGCGCCCGGGCATGTACACCGATACCAGCCGCCCCAACCACCTGGCCCAGGAAGTCATCGATAACTCAGTCGACGAAGCCATCGGCGGCTATGCCAACAGCATCGAGGTGGTGCTCTACAAAGATAACTCCCTCTCGGTGGCCGATAACGGCCGCGGCATGCCAGTCGACATTCACCCTGAACACGGCGTACCGGGCATCGAACTGATCCTCACCCGACTGCACGCTGGCGGTAAATTCTCCGGCAAAAACTATCAGTTCTCTGGCGGCTTGCACGGCGTCGGGGTGTCGGTGGTCAACGCCTTGTCGCAGCTGCTGGAAGTGGCCGTCAAACGCAATGGCAAGATCTACCGCATGGGTTTTGCCGACGGCGAAAAAGCCTCCGACCTGGAAGAAATCGGCACCTGCCCGAAGCGCGAAACCGGTACCACGGTGCGTTTCCTGCCCGATCCCAAATATTTCGACAGTGGCAAATTTCTGGTCAGCCGACTGCGCCATGTGCTGCGCGCCAAGGCGGTACTCTGCCCTGGGCTGAGCATCACTTTCTATAACGAAGAAAAAGACGAAACCGATCACTGGTTCTACGAAGATGGCCTGCGCGATTACCTGCATTCGGCCACGGCCGTTTACGACCCGCTGCCCGCCGAACCCTTTGTCGGTTCGTACAGTAGCGAAGAGGAAGCGGTCGACTGGGCGGTGCAATGGCTGCCCGATGGCGGCGAAGGTGTGCAGGAAAGCTACGTCAACCTGATTCCCACCGCCTTGGGCGGCACCCACGTTAATGGCTTGCGCCAGGGTCTGCTTGATGCGTTGCGCGATTTCTGCGACTACCGCGGCTTGCTGCCACGTGGCGTCAAACTGAGCCCGGAAGACGTCTGGGATAAATGCCATTATGTGCTGTCGTACAAGCTGCGCGATCCGCAGTTTTCCGGCCAGACCAAAGAGCGGCTGTCATCACGCCAGGCTTCGGCTTTTATTGCCGGTATCGTCAAAGACGCCTTCGCACTGTGGCTGAACCAACACACCGATCTCGCCGATCAGATTGCTGAACTGGCCATCAACAATGCCCAGTCGCGCCTTAAACAAGCCAAGAAAGTAGCGCGCAAAAAAGTCACTCAAGGTCCGGCACTGCCCGGCAAACTGGCCGACTGTTCCGGTGTGGAAAGCGCTCGCTCAGAGTTGTTTCTGGTGGAAGGTGACTCGGCCGGCGGCTCCGCCAAACAGGCGCGCGACCGAACCTTCCAGGCGATCATGCCGCTGCGCGGTAAAATTCTGAACACCTGGGAAGTCGACAGCAATGAACTGTTGGCCAGCCAGGAGGTGCACGATATCGCCGTTGCTCTGGGCGTTGATCCAGACACCGACAACATCGAAGGTTTGCGCTATGGCAAGGTCTGTATTCTCGCCGATGCCGACTCCGACGGTTTGCACATCGCGACCTTGTTATGCGCTCTTTTCGTCAAACACTTCCGCACCCTGGTCGATAACGGCCACGTGCACGTAGCCATGCCGCCGCTGTATCGTGTCGACGTCGGCAAGGAAACCTTCTACGCCCTGGACGATTCCGAACGCGACGGCATTCTCGATCGCATCAAGGCGGAGAAGAAAAAAGGCAAGCCGCAGGTCACCCGCTTTAAAGGCTTGGGAGAGATGAACCCTATCCAACTGCGCGAAACCACCATGGACCCGAACACCCGCCGGCTGGTGCAACTGCGCATCGAAGCCGAAGACAGCGAAGCGACCCGCGAAGTCATGGATATGATGCTGGCGAAAAAACGCTCCGGCGATCGCAAAACCTGGCTGGAATCCAAGGGTAATCTGGCGGATGTGGTGAGCTGAGTCGGCAACTAATCAGGAGCGGGATCCTCTATGGCGGTACATCTGATCCTCGGTGGTGCCCGCTCCGGAAAATCCCGCTTTGCTGAAAGTCGTGCGCTGCAAAGCGCCGGTGATTTGTATTATTTTGCCACCGCCCGTGCCGGCGACGCCGAAATGCAGGCGCGTATTGAACATCATCAAGCCGGGCGCAACGCCCGCTTTCAAAGCCATGAAATCCCGCTTGATCTGGCGGCTGCCGTGGCCGAATTTGACCGCAGTGGTAACACCATTCTGGTCGACTGTCTGACGCTCTGGCTCAGCAACTGGCTGACCGAAGATCCCGATCACTGGCCCGCTCAGCGCCAGGCTTTTCTCGATGCGCTGCCAGGCAGCCAGGGCCACTGGCTGCTGGTCAGCAATGAAGTCGGTCAGGGCATCGTGCCGCTGGGCGAGCTGAGCCGGAGGTTTGTCGACGAAGCCGGCTGGTTGCATCAGGCCATTGCCGAACTGGCCGACGAAGTGACCTGGGTGGTCGCCGGCCTGCCGCAAACCTTAAAAGCGCCCTGATATGCCCTACTCCTTTGCCATCAACGCCCTGCCGACCGATCTCGATGAGGCCATTCAGCAACGGCTCGACAATCTGACCAAACCGCCCGGCTCGCTGGGGCAGTTGGAAAGCATTGCCACACAAATTGCCCGCATCCAACACACGACAACGCCACAGCTGGGCGCTTTGCATCATTGGGTATTCGCTGCCGATCACGGCGTTTGTGCTCAGGGCGTCAGTCCCTATCCAAGCAGCGTAACGCGGCAGATGGTGCAGAATTTTCTCGCCGGCGGTGCGGCCATTAATCAATTCTGCCGGCAGCATGCGGTGCCGTTAAAGGTGGTCGATGCTGGTTTGAATGGCGAGCCGCTGGACGATCATGCCGATTTAATTCAGGCGCGCGTTAGCAACGGCAGCGCCGATTTTACTCAACAACCGGCCATGTCACCGGCGCAGTTTGAACAGGCGATCAGCACCGGCGCTGAACTAGCGCGACAGTCACTCGAAGCTGGCGCCGATGTGCTCAGCTTCGGCGAAATGGGCATCGGCAATACCACGGCGGCGGCGGCTTTGATGGCCGCCTGTTGCCATCGCGATGCAGCAGATTGCGTGGGCGCTGGCACCGGAGCTTCGAAGCCGATGCAACAACATAAGGCGGACGTTATTGAGGCTGCGTTACGCCTGCACAGCTCACAGCTAACGAATGGTGCGGCAATTATGCAGCATCTCGGCGGCCTGGAATTGGCGATGATGGCCGGTGCAATGGCTGCCACCGCCGAAGCCGGCCATGCCTTTATAGTCGATGGATTTTTGGCGACGGCGAGCTTAGCGACGGTGTGGAAAGATCAGCCGGCCATTGTCGATTACGCCTTATTCAGCCACTGCTCCGATGAAAGTGGTCACCGCGAATTGCTCAAAGCGCTCGGCGCAAAACCACTGCTGCAACTGGACCTGCGCTTGGGCGAAGGCACTGGCGCGGTACTGGCCTGGCCTTTGATTCAGTCGGCGGTTGCCATGCTCAGCGGTATGGCCAGTTTCGACAGCGCCGGTGTCAGCCGGAGCGACGCCGAATGATCGCTGCGCTGACTCGCCAATATCACGCCTTCTTTAACGCCTGGGTGTTTTTCACCCGGCTGCCCGCGCCGCCGAAAGTCGCCTTTAACGACGACCACCTAAACCAGGGCAGTCGCTATTTCAGTTGGATCGGAGTGATCGTCGGCGCCATGCTGGCACTTATCTTTCATGGCCTGCAGTCAGTTTTACCCCTCGCACTCGCGGTCGGTTTAATGCTCGGTGCCAGCCTGTTGTTGACCGGCGCTTTTCACGAAGACGGCTTGGCCGATGTATTCGATGGCCTCGGTGGCGGCTTTAGCAAAGACGCCGCCCTGAGCATTATGAAAGACAGCCGCCTCGGCACTTATGGTGCAGCGGCGCTGGTGATCACTCTTGGCTTGCGCGGCATAGCTCTGTTCTACGTCTTAAGTGATGCGCCGCTGAGCGCTTTCTGGCTGCTGCCTTTAGTGCACGGCTGGAGTCGTTTCTGGGCGATTTCGACCTTGTGGACACTCGACTACGCGCGCGCCGATGCCACTAGCAAAAGCAAACCTTTGGCGACGCGCTTTGGTGTTACCGCCAGTCTGGTTGCAGCCTTACCGCTGCTCATTATTGTGATGCTGCCTTGGCAGACGCTGCTCTGGGCAGTGCTGTTGGCGGTGTTATTGCGCGCTGTTCTGGTCGGCTGGTTCCGCCGCCGCCTCGATGGTTATACCGGCGATTGCCTGGGTGCGGCCCAGCAATTACAGGAGTTGCTGTTGCTGCTGGTCTGGGTGGCCAGCGGTGTTTAACAGCCCGCAATTCGTGCGTCACGGTGCGCCGCTTGAGACCGGCTTCTGTTATGGCCACAGCGACCCCATCTTGTTGGCAACACCGGCGCAAACGGCGGCTCGGTTAAAGCTAAAGCTCGCGCCCTGGCAACGGCTGTTCACCAGCCCATCGCCACGCTGTGCGCAACTGGCGCTGGCTTTGGACGAAAAGGCTGAGTTAATACCCGCCTTACGGGAACTGAATTTTGGCGACTGGGAAGGCAAGGCCTGGGATGCCATTGATCGCGCCGGGCTCGACCGCTGGGCGCAGCAACCTCTGGAATTTGTGATCCCCGGCGGTGAAAGCGGCCGCGATCTGTACCGGCGTGTGGCCGACTGGGCCAATACCATCCGCCTGGGTAAGGACGATTTAATCATTGCCCACGCTGGTAGTTTGCGTGCCTTGGCGGCAGTCTTGTTAGAGTGTCCTTTTGATGATTGCTGGCAATGGCCGTTAGCCTACGCCACAGCAGTGCGCTTGCATCCGAACACCGCTGGCTTCGTATCCGAAGACACCGCCTGACGCGGTCGAGCAGCCAGCCACCGATTTCTTTCTAAACTTTGGGATCTAACCATGAGCAACGACATCGAACAGATTGTCATCATCGGCGGTGGCGCCGGCGGGCTGGAACTGGCCACGCGACTGGGGCGCCTGTGGGGACGCAAAGGCAAGGCCCGCGTCACCCTGATCGACCGCAACAACACTCACCTGTGGAAACCGCTGCTACACGAAGTGGCCGCCGGTTCGCTCGATGCGGGCGTCGATGAGGTCAACTACCGTGGCCATGCGCGTCGCCACGGTTTTCACTTTACCCTCGGCAGCGTTTACAGCCTGGATAGAGAGCGACGCGAAGTGATACTGGCGCCGCTGGTCGATGAAGAAGGCCAGACCGTGCTCGACGAACGCCGCGTGCGCTACGATCAACTGATCTTCGCGCTCGGCAGCGTCACCAACGATTTCGGCATTCCCGGCATCGCCGACCATTGCCTGATGCTCGATGCCCCCGGCCAGGCCGAACGGTTTCATCGCCATCTGCTTAACGCCTTTTTACGCCAGGATCGCGCCCGTGCTGCAGGTCAGGATGCACAACTGAAACTGGTCATTGTCGGCGGCGGCGCCACCGGTGTTGAGCTGTCGGCGGAGCTGTACAACTCCGCCACGGTGTTGCAGGACTACGATCTGGACCACATCGGCCCGGAACATTTGCAGGTCAGTCTGCTGGAAGCCGGCCCGCGCATTCTGCCGGCGTTGCCGGATCGCATTGCCGGCTCGGTGATCAAGGAGCTGAGTAAGCTGGGCGTTAAGGTGCGTCATAACACCAAGGTGGTGCGTGGTCACGACGGCGCGCTGGAAACCGACGAAGGCGAGATGATCGACGGCGATATTATGGTGTGGGCCGCCGGTGTTCGCGCACCGAATTTCCTGAAGGATCTGGCCGGGTTGGAAAGCGCGCGCAACAACCAACTGATGGTCAACCAGACCTTGCAGACCACCCGCGACGAACGCATCTGGGCGCTGGGCGACTGCTGCGCCTGCCCGCAAAGCGATGGCAGTTGGGTGCCACCGCGCGCTCAGTCAGCACACCAGATGGCGAGCCATATTCTGAAAAACCTTAAACGCCAAAAAGCCGGCAAGGCATTAGTGGATTACCACTACAAAGACCACGGTTCACTGATCAGCCTGAGCCGATTCAGTACCGTCGGTTCCTTGATGGGCAACCTGACGCGTGGTTCGATGATGATTGAAGGACGCCTGGCGCGGCTGGTTTATATCAGCCTCTATCGCCAACATCAGATGGCGCTGCACGGTGTGACACGAACGCTGATGCTGGCGTTGATTGACCGGCTGAATCATGCGATTCGGCCGAGGTTGAAGTTGCATTGAGGCGCCTGGCGGCGCCTGCTCTAAGCTAAACGGGAGCGGTATGCCGCCCAGACGGGAGACGCTAATTACTGCACGGGCGCCGCCGGCGCCCGACAAACCCGCGCCTCACGTCTGGGCGGCACACCGCTTCCGTCCAGCGTCTCCCAAAGCGCCTCTCAGGCGCTTAAAAACTCTGCTCTACGTGCCGCGTCCTGCAAAAACACCCCACCCAAAGCACGCGTTTCCGTACGCGACTGGCCGTCGCGAACACCGCGTGCTTTGACGCAGTAATGCGTGGCGTCGATCTGTACCGCTACGTCCTCGGTGCCGAGCAAGGTCTGCAGCGCCACCAGAATCTGCTGGGTCAGTCGTTCCTGAACCTGCGGTCGTTGCGCGAAGAAACGCACAATGCGATTGATCTTCGACAGACCGATCACTTTTTCTTTCGGCAAGTACGCCACCGTCGCCAGGCCATCGATGGTGATGAAGTGGTGCTCGCAGGTCGACAGCACTTCGATGTCGCGCACCCGCACCATTTCGTTGACGTTCATTTTATTATCGATCTGGGTGATCTTGGGAAAGTGCTGGTAATCCAAGCCGGAGAAAATTTCGTCGACGTACATCTTGGCGATGCGCAATGGCGTTTCCACCAGGCTGTCATCGGCCAGATCCAATCCGAGCGTGCCTGCCACTTCCGCCATCAAGCTCTCAATGCGGGCCACTTTCTGATCACGATTGAGGTCGTTGGGCACCATGGGGGTTTCCAATCCGCGAGCGATCAAGGCTTCCTGGACGGCCAGGGCTTCGTTACTGAACATGGGCAATTTCCGATCTGGGCAGGTTTATGCAATACGACGTTGTCAGCGTGTCGGATGACCGCCGATCAATAGACCGACGGTTCGCCTTCCGGGCGGGTCTTAAAGCGCTTGTGCAACCACAAATACTGCTCAGGTTGTTCGCGCACCTTGGCTTCCAACCATTGGTTGAATACCCGGGCGTCGGCGTCTTCATCGTCGCTGGGGATCGGCAAGGCAGGTTCAAAGCGCGCCACATAACGGCACGGATCTTCATCGCGATAGAAAAACACCGGCACCACCGCCGCACCACTCGATTTGGCGAGCTTGGTGGTCATGGTCACGGTCGCGGTGGGGATGTTGAAAAACGGCACGAAGGTGGAGGCCTTACGACCGTAATCCTGATCCGGTGCGTACCAGACGATGCGGCCTTCGCGCAGCGAGCGGATCAAGCCACGCATATCACGCCGGGCGATGCTGCGTGAACACCAGCGTTCGCGCGAACGGGTCATAAAGTAGTTGAGCAGTTCGTTGTCGTGCTTGCGGTAGATCAGATCGTATTCGCGAATCAGACCAAACAAAGCACCGGCCATATCGAGAATGGTGAAGTGACCACCCACTAACAACACGCCTTTGCCCTGCTGCTGAGCGGCATCGAGATGTTCGAGACCTTCCCAGCGGACTTTATCGCGCATTGGCTCCATGGGTTTCACCCAGGATCGCGCGGTTTCCAACATGCCGAGAATGTAGGAGAAGAAGCTGCGCTTAAGCAGCTCGCGGTGCTCGGCCTCGCTCAAATCGGGAAAACACACTTTCAGGTTACGATCGGCGACATGACGACGACTGCGCGCCGCCGCCATCAGGATCGGCGTTAACCAGCGCGCTACTCGTACCCGGCCGCGCTCGCTGAGCCGGCCGATGCAGTGCATAAAACCGATAAACAGCCAGGGTCCCCAATAACGCGGGGCTAGGAAATCGCGATAATGGAAGCGATCGGTTACGCGTGAATCGCGTTGGCGGGTTTTTCGGGGACGAGGTGCTTTGGCTTGACGCATGCTGGGCCGGGATCGTTAAATGACGCTCTAGTTTATCAAAACCGGCCCAGCCGGGCGATTGCAAATCAGGACATTCAGACAATGGCTAAGCCTCTGCCTAAAATTCTCACTCGCCGCCGCGGCGCCCATAAGCTGCTCAGTGCTCTGGCGGCCTTGCAAGTTCACTGGCAAGGCTACAAAGATGCGCGCGCGGCCCTGAAGGCGCGTAAAAAAGCCGGCCGCGCTTAATCGTCACGCTTCCCTGCCGGGCTGGCTTAAGCCAGTCCCAAGACTCCATCCATTTCCACATTCGCGCCCTTGGGCAGTTCGGCCACGCCGATAGCCGCGCGCGCCGGGTAGGGCTGCACGAAATACTCGGTCATGATGTCGTTGACGGTGGCGAAGTGGCCGAGGTCGGTCAGGTAGATGTTGAGCTTGACGATATCCTGCAAACTGCCGCCGGCCGCTTCACAAACCGCGCGCAGATTACGGAACACCTGATGCACCTGAGCGGAGATGTCGCCATCGACCAGCGTCATGGTCTCCGGTACCAGCGGAATCTGGCCGGACAGATAAACGGTGTCGCCCATTTTGATGGCTTGCGAGTAGGGACCAATCGCCGCCGGGGCCTGGTCGGTACTGATAACGCTCTTGTTCATGGTGAGGCTCTCTTTAAGTCGATTTTATTATGAATGTCGGCTTCAGCCCGGCCATATCGCCGACTGACACCGCTGAAAAAGTGAGCCACGCATTATCGCCAATTGCGGCGCAACTACAAAGCACTACAATCCGCTAACATTCATCCTTTTTCCCTTATTGCGGGAGTTCGTTCGCTCATGAATTGGTCCGTCAATGACGCTTTGGAACGCTACAACGTCGATCGCTGGTCAGAAGGTTATTTCGGCATTGCCGAAGATGGCCGGGTCACGGTGCGCCACGATTCCGGTGACATCCGCCTGACGCGCATCGTCGAGGCGGCGCGCAGTCAGGGACTGCAATTGCCGTTGCTGGTGCGCTTTCCGCACATCCTTCACGATCGGGTAGCGCGTATTGTTGAGGCGTTCGATCAGGCCATCGTGTCGGAAAAATACCAGGGGCGTTATCAACCACTGTATCCGATCAAGGTGAATCAGCAGCGTCGTGTGGTGGAAGAAATCATCGCCGGCCAACAGCGCGTCTGTGGCGGCCGCATTGGCCTGGAAGCCGGATCCAAACCGGAACTTTTGGCGGTGATGGCCGAAGCCTACAAAGGCGAAACCACCTTGGTGTGCAACGGCTATAAAGACAAAGAATTTATCCGTCTGGCGTTACAGGCGGAGAAACTCGGTCACCGGGTCTATCTGGTGGTCGAAAAAGCCAGCGAAGTCGACTGGATTGTGCAGATCGCACGCGAGCTCGAAGTGCAGCCACGCATTGGCGTAAGAGCGCGGCTGTCGTCGATCGGCAAAGGCAACTGGCAGAACACCGGTGGCGAGAAATCGAAGTTCGGTTTAACGGCATCCGAAGTGCTGAACGTGGTCGAAACCTTAAAAGCCGCGGACCTGCTCGACGCCTTCCAGTTGCTGCATTTCCATCTCGGTTCACAGATTGCCAACATCCGCGATATTCAGGTCGGGCTGCGCGAGTGCGCGCGATTTTATGTGGAACTGCGCGAACTCGGTGCGCCGATCAGTGCGGTGGATGTTGGTGGCGGCCTGGGTGTCGATTACGAAGGCACGCGTTCGCGCTCCAGTTGCTCTATGAATTACAGCACGGCCGAATACGCCAACAACGTCATCTATGCCTTCCGTCAGGCGGCGGAAATGGCCGATCAGCCGCATCCGGATGTGTTCAGTGAATCCGGCCGCGCGGTGACCGCTCACCATGCGGTGCTGATCACCGACGTGATCGAAGAAGAACGCGCCGAAAGCAGCGAATTGCAGGCGCCGGACGCCGAGGCGGTGCCGGCGCTGCACGAGCTCTGGTCCTGCCATCAGGATCTCGACAATCGCAAACGTTCATTGCCGGAGCTGTATCACGATGCCGGTTATTTTCTCAGCGAATGCCACCAGGCCTATAACCTTGGCCAGTTGAACCTGGCCGGTCGCGCTCAGGCCGAAGAGCTGGCGCGCAGCCTGAACCTGAAATTGCGCACGCGACTGAACGCAGCCAAGAGCAGCCATCGAGTTATTCTCGATGACCTGAACGAAAAGCTGGCGACAAAACTGTTCGTGAACTTTTCGGTGTTTCAGTCGGTGCCGGACATCTGGGGTATCGATCAGATTTTCCCGGTGCTGCCATTAACTGGCCTGGATCGTGAACCGACCGAGCGCGGTGTTATTCAGGACATCACCTGCGACTCGGACGGCCGCATCGATGGCTATGTCGACGGCGAAGGCATCGAAACCACGCTGCCGCTGCCCGCCTGGCAGGCCGACGAAAAACCCTGGTTGGGCTTTTTTATGGTCGGCGCCTATCAGGAAATTCTCGGCGATTTACACAACCTCTTTGGCGATACCGACAGCGTCGATGTTTACCTCGACGGCGGCGATGCGGTGCGCCTGGAGAACCAGCGCAAAGGCGATTCGATTGAAGCGGTGTTGCGCTCGGTCGATTTCAATCCGGAATTGCTGCGCTCGGCTTATCAGCGCCAGCTTGATGCGTCGACACTCGATAGCGAGCAGCAAAGCCGTCTGATGCGCGATTTCGAGCAGGGCCTAACGCGCATTACCTACCTGGAAGCGCGCCAGGCGACGGCGCCAATCGACGCTTGAATCTGCGCTGCCCGTTTTGCAGCGCACCGTTTTCGGGTGATTATCCGGCGCGTAGCGTCGGTGCTCACACCGTTAAATGTGAGCGCTGCCGACGGGCATTTTTGATTGGGGTGCGCAAAGGCTGGTTCGGCTATCGCCGCGAAACGCGGGTGCGCTGAGCGCGGTTAAAGCTGGATAATGCTGTCCCAGGCTTCGCGCCAATGTTCGAAGCGATGGCTGCCACCAGCGTATTGGTGCAACTCGCACCAGGGTTCACACAGTGCAGCGGTGGCCGCGCTGGTCAGCACCTCATCCCCTTCGTCCAGAAACACCGTCAGCCGATCGCCAAAGCCCGCCAATAGCGACGGTACTCGCTCAAGCCAGGTGGTCAGTTCCGGGCCGACCGCAGCATCAACATGGTGGCGAGTGCCGGTTACGTAGTTAGTTAATTGCTGACCGAGGCTGTCTTCCAGCAGGCCACTTTCGTGCACCAGCAGCGGGTTAATCAACACCGCCTGGGCATCAAAGCGATCGCCTTCGGCCAGCGCCAGCAAGGCCAGCAAACCGCCCATCGACGAGCCCATCAGCAGCGGACGCCCCGGTGCCGCATTGAGTTTTTGCACCAGGCCGGCCAAGGCGTCATGCATCTCGGGGACGCTGTAATAGAAGGCGTTGTGCGCCTGGAACTGCCAGCCGCTGGCTGCGGCCTGATCATAAAAATAGCGCGCTTTGTCGCTGGGAAGTTCGCCGTCGACTTCGACCGCGGAGTTAAAACCGTTGATATAGATGAGGGTTGTGCTCATCTTTTTGCCCTGAGTTGCCACACTGCTCGACATCCTTGTCGAAGCTCGAGTGTTTTACAAGGCGGGCGCTTCGGCACCGGCGGCGGCTACATCGGCTTTGCTAGCACGCTGGTAACGGCCAACGGCGGTGAGCAGCGATTGCAGCGCCGTGGTCGAGGTGTCTTCCGCCAGAGCAGCGGCGGTCACCGGGGTGTTGTTAACCAGCACCTTCAGGCAGCACAGCGCTTTGGCGTTGGTGCCTTCGCTGAGCGCAAATTCGTCGTAGGCATCGACTTTCAGCGACAAATCGAACTGTTTCTCCAACGCCGCCGCCAAGGCTTCCAGCGCGCCCTGACCGTAACCCTGCAACAGGGTCGGGCTGCCGGCGTCGCCGAAATTGACCTGAGCTTCAACGCCGGCATCGGTGCGATGCAGGTCGTAGGTGTGCAAACGCCAACCATCGGGAATGGCCAGGTATTGCGAATCGAACAGGCTGTGCACGCGCTGCGAATCGACTTCATCGCCGGTCACTTCAGCATCACGCTGCACGACCTTGGCGAAATCGATCTGCAACCAGCGCGGCAGCGAAATACCGTAATCGCGCTCCAGCACGTAGGCGACGCCGCCTTTGCCGGACTGGCTGTTGATGCGCACCACTTCTTCGTAACGACGACCCAGATCGGACGGGTCGATCGGCAAGTAAGCCACCTGCCAGATATCGCCTTCGCTGCGCTTGTTCAGGCACTTGCGAATGGCGTCCTGGTGGCTGCCGGAGAAGGCGGTGAACACCAACTCACCCGCGTAAGGATGACGCGGATGGGTTTCGATTTCGGTGCAGTATTCAACGGTGCGAATGATGCGCGCCATGTCCGACAAATCCACTTTCGGGTCGATGCCCTGGGAGTAGAGGTTCATCGCCATGGTCACCAAATCCATATTGCCGGTGCGCTCGCCGTTGCCGAGTAAGGTACCCTCGATGCGATCGGCACCGGCCATCAGACCGAGTTCGGCTGCCGCCACGCCACAGCCACGGTCGTTATGCGTGTGCAGGCTGACAATGATGTGTTCGCGCTGTTGGATGTGGTCGCAGACCCATTCGATCTGATCGGCGAACACATTGGGTGTTGCCATTTCCACCGTCGCCGGCAGGTTGATGATCATCTTCTGACCATCCTGGGGGCGCCAAACATCAGTTACCGCGTCGATCACTTCGACGGCGTAATCCAGCTCAGTGCCGGTAAAACTTTCCGGTGAGTACTGGAAGGTCCAGTCGGTATCCGGGAATTGCGCAGCCAGGCGCTGTACTTCTTTGGCGCCTTCAACGGCGATGGCTTTGATGCCATCGCGGTCCTGTTCGAACACCTGCTCGCGCTGCACCGTCGAGGTGGAGTTGTAGACGTGCACGATGGCGCGCGGTGCGCCTTTAAGCGCTTCATAGGTGCGCGCAATCAATTCCGGCCGCGCCTGGGTCAACACCTGAATGTTGACGTCATCGGGAATGCGGTCTTCTTCAATCAATTTACGGCAGAAGTCGAAATCCGGCTGGCTTGCGGCCGGGAAGCCGATCTCGATCTGCTTGAAGCCCAGATCGACCAGCAGATCAAACAGCTGCTGTTTCTGGGTCAGGTTCATCGGCTTGACCAGCGCCTGGTTACCGTCGCGTAGATCAACCGCACACCACTGCGGCGCCTGCTCGATAACCTGGTCAGGCCAGCGGCGATCAGTCTTGCGGATAGGGGCGAAGGGACGGTACTTGCGGTGGTCGAAGCTCATGTCGGTGTCCTGTTTTCTCTGGCCGGCCGGGATCTCCGGTGGGCTCAGTGTGCAAGATTAGCTAAGGGGTCAATGCAGCTCAACATGATGGACCGGCTCGCGACGATCGGTCGGAACCGGCCAGCTCGGCAGCGGTCCGGGTCGGTCCGACTGCATGGTCTGGCCTTGTGGGCTGGACCGGGTCTCGGCCAGCGTGGGTAGACGGCAGACCGGTTGAGCAACGTGACACAGTATAGGCCGGCGCCTTCGCAAGGTGTTTGCGAATTTGCTGTTTATTCGCTCAATATCGACATAATATGTCGCTAACTAATAAATATTGGACATTTAATTTCACGATGAATGAAAAACTGGTCAAGATCGACAAGATAGACCGCCGCATTCTGGAATGCCTGCAGGCCGATGGTGGGCTGACCAACCAGGAACTGGCCGAGCGTGTCGGGCTGTCGCCCTCGCCCTGTTTGCGCCGGGTTCGGGCACTGGAAGAGGCAGGCATCATTTTAAAAAGAGTCACCTTGCTGGAACGCAAGGCGCTGGGACTATCGCTGACGGCCATCATCCTGATCAGCATGGACCGCCACATTCCCGAGCGTTTCGCCGAGTTCCAAAGCCAGATCGAAGCCTGCCCGGAAATTCAGGAGTGTTATCTGATTACCGGTCACGACGCCGACTACATGCTTAAGGCGGTGGTGCCGGATATGGATACCTTTCAGGAACTGCTGCTTAACCGCATCACCCGGATTCCGGGCGTGACCGGCGTGCATTCCAGCTTTGTACTGCGTCGGGTGGTCGATAAAACCGACCTGCCGCTGGGTTATGTTTAGATGGACAGCGTCTAGGCGGGTTGTTTTAGATGAGAATGCTTAGGCGGGAAATAAAACGCTAGAAACGCAAACGGGGCCAGACAGGCCCCGTTTCCTAACAATGCCGCTGGGCGGCACCGCTAACCATCAAACTCAGTTGACAGCGTCTTTCAGAGCCTTGCCAGGCTTAAAGGCAACAGTGTTGCTGGCTGGGATCTGAATGGTTTGACCTGTTTGAGGGTTCTTACCGGTACGAGCGGCGCGGGCACGAGCTTCAAAAGTGCCGAAACCGACCAGAGTCACAGATTCTTTTTTGGCAACGGTGTTGGTGATCTGATCCAACATGGCATTCAAAACATCGTTGGCCTTCTCTTTAGAGATGTCTGCTTTCTCTGCAATTGCAGCGGCCAGTTCAGGTTTACGCATAAGTATTTCCTTCTGTTTTTATCGTGGTACACGATGCATCTTTCAGCATACGTTACGGTTTTTAGGTTGCCAACAGCGGCGGGACTGTCTTCAACCAGGTGTTACGTTCTTTGATACGTTCGCCGCACAGGGCAAAGCCCAGTACATCATCCCCGCGGCGATACACGGCCGCTAGATTAGCGCCACTGCCCTCGATTTGCCATGCCCCATCGCCTCTTGGTGGGTAGGCGATCACAGGACAGGCCGGAGTTTTTACCGTAATCGGCATCGCCGGCCAGCTCACTGGCGTCGGTTCACCGGCCAGCGTTTTCGCCAAAGCCCGCGCTGCAGTGGTCAACGGCAGGATATACATGAGGTTCAGGCCATCGATTTCGGCGCAGTCTCCTAAGGCGTAGATATCGGCCTGACTGCTTTGTAAAAGTCGGTCAACGACCACGCCCTTATGCACGGCCAGGCCAGCTTCGCGCGCCAGGCGGATACGGGGCGCGAGGCCCACCGCCGACAACACCACCTCGGTGCGCAGCTGCTGGCCGTTGGTCAGGCTGACACTCAGCGCACCGTCTGCAGCGCTATCCACCCGGCTGGCCAGTGGTCCCAGATGGAATCGCACACCGAGCTGCTCCAGTTCGGTTTGCAGAGCGCGACCGATTTCCGGCGGTACCAGACCGGTCAGCAGGCTTTCGCTGGGTGCGGCGACGTCTACCTGATAACCGGCACTGGCCAGGTCGTTGGCGAATTCACAGCCAATCAAGCCAGCGCCCATAATGGTGACCTTGGAATGGCCGTCCAATGCCTGCTGGAAGGCGGCGAAGTCATGACGATCATTCACCCGGCAGATTCGCTCCAGCGCATTGCCTTCCAGTGGTGGCTGCAAAGGTTCAGCACCCACGGCCAATACCAGTCGACCCCAGGTCTGCGGCTGACCCTGGCTGAGCTGCAGCGTGCGAGTCACGGTATCGATAGCCGTCACTTCGGTGTGCGTCAGAATCTGTGCCTGGAATTGTTCGGCAGCGACCTCAGCGGTCATCTGCACCAGATCATCAGCGGTCTGCTGTTTGCTCAGTGCATTAGAAAGGTTGGGCTTGTAATAGCCGGCGCCGTCATCGGCGGTGATGATGACCAGAGGGGTGTCGCTGTCATGCTTGCGCCATTCCCGCACCAGCGTATAAGCCGCCAGGCCGGAGCCCAGCACCACCAGCGGGGCAGACGTTGAAGTCGGTTTCATGCCAGTTCAATCATCTCGAAATCGGCCTTACTGGCACCACAGTCGGGGCAGTACCAATCTTCAGGAACTTCTTCCCAGGGTGTTCCGGGTGCAATGCCTTCATCGGGCAGGCCTTCGGCTTCATCATAGATAAAACCGCAGACGATACATTGCCATTTCTTCATTTTCGCCTCTGTTGCAGCGAGCGCAGTCGGGGGATGGGTTGGTGCGTTGGACGCAGAAACTACTGACAGCAGCCGCTAAAAGCAAGGCAGTTGTTATCACTGGCAAATGCCCAAACCCGTGGATACACTGGCCGCCGTCGACTGGCCCGGGTAGGACACGGGCTGCTAGCAACCGGTCTGAACGGAACCATTATGACCCTCTCAGCTTGGCCCCATTACCTGAAACTGACCCGACTCGATCGCCCCATCGGCATCTATCTGCTGTTATGGCCGACGCTCACCGCCTTGTGGCTGGCGGCCGGCGGTTTACCCCCTATTCATCTGGTGCTGATCTTTATTCTGGGCACCGTGGCCATGCGCAGCGCCGGCTGTGTCATTAACGATTACGCCGATCGTCATTTCGATGGCCACGTTAAACGCACCGCCACCCGGCCGCTGGCTCAGGGTCTGGTCAGCGAGCGCGCGGCCTTAACCTTGTTCGCGGTATTAACGCTGATCGCCTTTGCGCTGGTGCTGCTGACCAACCGCACCACGGTGTTGATGTCCTTCGTCGGGCTGTTTCTGGCGGCGCTTTATCCGTTTATGAAGCGCCATACCTACCTGCCGCAACTGTTTCTGGGCGCGGCCTTTTCCTGGGCCATTCCGATGGCCTACACCGCCGTGGACGCGCCTTTTACCGCCGCTACCTGGCTGCTCTATATCGCTAATATTCTGTGGACGGTGCACTACGACACCCTCTACGCCATGGTCGATCGCGATGACGATCTGAAAATCGGCGTTAAATCGACCGCCATTCTGTTCGGCGATGCCGACCGCTTAATGGTCGGTCTGTTGCAGATCATGACCTGGGTCGCCTGGTTGTTGTTGGGACTGCACGCCGACCTGGGGCTGTTCTGGGGCCTGGGTCTGGCCGTAGCCGCCGGTTGTTTTGTGTTCCAGCAGTGGTTGATTCGCCATCGCGAACGCGACCCGAGCTTCCGCGCCTTTCTCAATAATCACTGGGCCGGGATGGCGCTGTTCGTCGGGGCGGTGATCGATTTGGGTACGCCGCTGTAGCAGCCGCTCTCTGACGCATTGCAGATTTTTGACAATCTGATGAAAGCTGTAACACTGCTGTCATCAAAGCCGCGTCTAATAGTCACGAACGTGATAGCCGGGGTTACTCATGAACGCTCGCAGCATTCTTATTGTTGACGACGAATCCGCCATTCGTGAAGTCATTGCCGCCGCTTTGGAAATGGCGGGTTACCGCACGCTGGAAGCGGCCGATGCCACCGAAGCCCATGCGCTGGTGGTCGACCAGAAACCGGATCTGATCCTGCTCGACTGGATGATGCCGCAAGTCAGCGGCATTGAGCTGGCACGGCGTCTGAAGCGTGATCCGCTGACCGCAGAAATCCCCATCATCATGCTCACCGCCAAAGGCGAGGAAGATCACAAGATCACCGGTCTGGAAGCGGGTGCCGATGACTACATCACCAAGCCGTTTTCACCGCGTGAACTGGTCGCTCGTCTGAAAGCCGTGTTGCGTCGCGCTACACCGGCCGGGGTTGATGAACCCATCGAAATTCAGGGTCTGACACTCGATCCAGCCAGCCACCGCGTTTACGACGCCAGCGGCGAGTTGAGCATGGGCCCGACCGAATTCCGCCTGCTGCAATTCTTTATGAGCCACCCAGAGCGTGCCTACACCCGATCGCAACTGCTCGATCAGGTCTGGGGTGGGAATGTCTATGTCGACGAACGCACCGTGGACGTTCATATTCGCCGCCTGCGTAAAGCCCTGGGCTCGCCGCACGAGGCGCTGGTGCAGACGGTGCGCGGCACGGGATATCGCTTCTCCACCAAAGTTTCGGCACAATCGGCTTCATGATCCGAGATATCCGTCGGCCTTATTACCGCAATCTGCTGCTCTTCTTCGCCGCCGTCGCCACGGTCGGCTTCCTCTTGGGTTATCCGCTTCGGGCGTTGTTGGTGGCGTCCCTTGGCTGCCTGCTGTGGCAGTTGTTTCAGCAAGGCCGCTTGATCCAATGGCTGCGCAATGGCGCACGCTCCGAACCACCCGACGCCGGTGGCCTCTGGGGCATGGTATTCGATCACTTCTACAGCGTGCAGCGCGATCATCGTCAGCAAGTGCGGCACCTGCAAAACGTCATCAGCCGCATTCAGACCTCCACCCAGGCGCTACGCGACGGCGTTATCCAGCTGGATCGTCAAGGTGCGCTGGAATGGTGGAACCCGGCGGCCGAAGCGCTGCTCAGCCTGAAGCCTCAGGACCAGGGCCAGTTACTCACCAACCTGCTGCGCGATCCGACCTTTGTGCGCTTCTACAACAAGGGTGAAATGAGCGAGACGGTGCAGCTGGAAAACCCGGCCTTTCCGGATCGCTACATCGATGTTTCCATGACCATCTACGGCAAGGGCGAACGCCTGCTGTTGATCCGCGACACCACGCGCATCAAGCAACTCGAGCAAATGCGCCAGGACTTCGTTGCCAACGCCAGCCACGAACTGAAAACTCCGCTGACGGTGCTCAAAGGTTATCTGGAATCCATCCTCACCTTCGGTGGCGATCTGCCACCGGCGCTGAGCAAGGGTCTGACCAATATGGAAGCCCAGACTCAGCGCATGGATAATCTGGTGAACGATCTGCTGGTACTGACGCGGCTTGACGCCGAAGTACAGCATTCGGTGCGGCAAAGCGTGAATGTGGGTGAATTGCTGGAGAAAATTGCCGCCGATGCGCGCGAGCTGTCGAACGATCGCGGCCATCGCATCAGCGTGCAGCTGGACAGCGACGCCGCCTTACAGGGCGATGCCTCAGAATTGCACTCGGCGATCAGCAATCTGGTTTATAACGCCGTCAATTACAGCCCGGACGGCAGCGATATCGAACTGAAATGGAAAGCCTCGGCGGCGGGTGGTTTTATCGCCGTTCACGACCAGGGCATCGGCATCGACCCACGCCATATTCCACGCCTGACCGAACGCTTCTACCGGGTCGATCCGGGCCGTTCCAGCGCCCGTGGCGGCACCGGTCTGGGTCTGGCCATCGTCAAACACATCCTGCAGCACCACCAGGCACGACTGGACATTGCCAGCGTGCCGGGGCGCGGTTCGGTGTTTACCTGCTGTTTCCCGGCCGAGCGGGTGTTAGCGGCTGCGGAACGCTCCGACAAGACGGCTTAACACCGCCATCTTATCTTCGTCCTCATCGACAAACTTGACGCTGACGCGGGCGCGTCGGCAATCCTGACTGGGTTCCTGCAACGCAAGTCCAGTAACAAAACCATTAACCCGCGCCACCACACCTTCTTGTTCGGGGGCCTGGATATCGACCACCACCTGCTCGTGCAACACCGGCGGGTAGGTATCCTCAAAGGCGATCTGCACCGCCACTTCGTTCAGATTGATGTCCCGCAACAGACCCGCCCAGATCGATTGATTAGAGCGCAACGACACCTGCCAGTTCATCTTCTTGCGGTTCTGAGGAATCGGCGGGGCATTATTGTTGTTGGCCGAGGCCACCAGCTTGCTGCTGGGCGAGCCGGCAGTCAGCAAACTGGCCGCCGATGCCTGCTCTGCCGGCTTGCCACCCGTCAACAAGCTGGCTGAATCGTCACTGGATTTAGTCTGATTCATGGCCGAACGGCCTTTGAGAATGGCGCGAATCAGGTCTCGGTGATTGACCGACAGGGCTTTGAAAATTTTGCGCAGCAGCTGTTCGTTACTGAACGGTTTGCCGATGTAATCGTTAACGCCCGCTTCCACGGCTTTCACCACGTGGTCTTTATCGCCACGACTGGTCACCATGATAAAGGGCGTTTTATCTTCAGCTTCGACCTGCTCGCGATTACGCAGCCATTGCAGCAGTTCCAGGCCGGACAACTCCGGCATTTCCCAGTCACACAACACCAGATCGTAGCGTTTCTTGACCAAGAGCGCCTGAGCCTTGCTGCCGTTGACGGCCTCATCGATCTGACACTGGGTAAATTGACTGCGCAGAGCGCGCTTCACCAGATCCCGAATAAAGCCAGCGTCATCGGCCACCAGAAAATGTAGTGTCTGCAGCATTCCTTCCTTTCCTGAAAGAGCGGGCCAAGCCGCCAATAAATGTCGATGATAGTGGTTCAGGCTAGTTCAAGGCCAGCCTGTCTACCACTAGTCGGGATCAATTTGCAGTTGCCAGCGGTGAGCATCCGGCGTGATACAACCCAACTCCACCGAGCGAAACCGCATGTCGCGCTTCAGTGCACGAATGCCTTCAACGACCTCTTCGGGCGTCGCCACCGACCAGTAAATGGCCCGCACCAGATCACGGGCTATCGGCAAGGCGGGCTTGTCGCGATACTGCGGCGTGGTCTTAGCGGGCATCAACAACCGCCATTCCTGGTTATCGGCCTGGGAGACATGATCTTCAAGTAAACCCGGAAATGGATTATCCGCACTGACTTTAAAACGATGCGCCTGGCCATAGCGCACCGGCGCCAGCAACGACGGCCGCTCCTTAGTGCTGGCCAGCGACTTGTGCGCACTGTTCAACGCCACCGCCAAACCACTGAACCCCTCCGCCAAATCGCGCCAGCCGGCGTAGCACACCGGCGATGCGAATAACCGCAGCAACCGACCCTGGCCTTGCCAGCCGTTGTCATAATGCGGCTGCTCGCCATCCTGATGACGGCGCGCAGCGGCACGAATATCGGCCTCGATGGCACCGCCCTGAGCGCGAAAATGCTCGAAGCTGAGCAGGCCACGCACCGCCTCCGGCAGCGCTTCATACTGACGCTGCCACTCCGCCTCCATGGCCTCTTCGGAAACCGGACGCTGCTGCTGGCGCTGCTGCAGCCAGCGATCAAACTGCGCAAAGGGATAGGCCAGCGGTGCGCCCGGTTGCATCGGCAAATAGCCGGCCTTAAGCCAACTCAGCCAAGCGTTGGGGCCAAACGCATGTAAGCGCCCTCCGGGGCGGTCTGCTTGCTGGTTTTCCGACATGGGATGTAAGACTTTTCCTACAAAATGCGTACGCAAGCCGGTTGATTACACCGGCGCTTTTCATGGGTGCGCCAGACAAAGCGCCCGGCAACGGACCTGACCACTGAATCGCCTCCGATCAGCGACCGGGTACCACCGCAGTGTCCGTCAGGCAGGCCATATAATAACCATCGTGTTGTGGATGAACACCCGGGAAGCTCGCGGCAGGATGCCCAGCCACGGGAAGGCGCACAGATGCAGGAACCAGGACCGATACCGGGATTGGTATTTCAGGAAAGGGGCAGGACGCTCCTGTGCCAGGATGGCACCCGTTCAGGTACGAACGGCGCCTTTGGGCGGCGACAAGGGGAGGCTCGCCTCCCCTTGCAACTCGTCCGGCAACACGCACCTAATTCATCAGCTCACGCTTACCAACCAACTGCCCACTTAAGCATCGCCATAAATCGTATTCAACAGCGCCGCCAAGCGCACCGCTGCTTTTTTCAGTTGCACCTCTAATACCGGCAACGCCTCGCGTCGATAGGCGGCATCATATTCGCCGCGCACCGCCAGCGGATAGGCCACCTCCATGGCAATCTGATGCGTCTCCCAGGCCCAATCGACGACGCTCATCGAACTCAGCCACTGCTGCGCTTCTTCGTCGGTAATCTCCCGCTGATAACGCTGCGCCGTGGCAAACACCGGTGCATCCAGCTCGCGGTACAACGACTGGGTCCACACCCAGTTCAGGTTAACCCGCTCCAGCTCGCTGGTTTTCAGCGCAATCAGCCGCCCGGCCTGGTCACGCGCCAAACCCGCATTTACGGGAATGTGCAGGTCGGTCATAAAGTGAATCAGATACTGCAGCGCGCGGCGCTTTTCCGCCTTCTCATAGCTGTTGCGGATCAGCACCAAGCGGCTTTCCAAAATGGCACCCACCACACAGCGATTGCGCGGGCAGTGTTTGGCAGCCTCAAAGCCTTCATCCTCGGCATCGAACAGCACGGTGCGCAAATCCTCCGCCGGCGCATGCTCTTCCGCCCAACTGGCCAGGTTGACCAGATCGGTGCGCCAGTGCGGCCCATAGAGATCTTCCAGGCCGGCACGGGCTGCCTCGTTCAGCCGCAACTCCGCCAGCTGCACCACCAGCCGGTGGCCCTGCTCGTTAAAGGCGCTGGCAGAACCGGCCAGGCACAGCAGCAGCGCTGCCAGAATCAGCCGCGGCGACTGTTTTTCTCGGCGAGCCAACCGACCAGGAAGAAGGTGATAATAACGATCGGCGCCAGCCAGTAAGGCCCGGCCGACAGCAGAATGCGACGTACGAAGGGAATCAAAAAGACGGTCAAGGCACCGTATCCAAATGCACATAGGGCTACAAACACCAGAGTCCGAATGATGAAGTGCGCGCCCCGTATCATGCTCCAGACGGCGCGATTAAGGTTATTACCATAGATCACCAGCAAGGTGGCGACCAGAGCCGCCGCGACAAAGGTCAGATGCGGGCGGATCAAGCCGGACAGATACGCCAGCAGGTCGGTCAGAACAGACATGAATTGCTCCATCAGCCAAAGAATTCAGTCAGACAACACTGTCCAACAACACAACAGCCGATGACTCTACCACAAGGATAAAAACACCGGCATGACAGCGTTCGCGACTTGAGCGAGAGGAAAGCGAAGGCCAGAAACGACAAAACCCGCACAAGGCGGGTTTTGGGAAGAAGTGGTGCCGGCACCAAGAGTCGAACTCGGGACCTACTGATTACAAGTCAGTTGCTCTACCAACTGAGCTATGCCGGCAACGGCTGCGTAATATAGTGATTTGCAGTCGGGCCGTCAACATCCATTGCACAACAAGCAGTTGATTCCCAACGGTTTTTCAGCCTGAGCCGGTTGCCCGGCTCAGCTGCAGATATCAGCCCTTCTTGACCTGGGCAGCAACCTGCTCCAGGGCTTTGTGGCGGACGTCCTTACCTTGCACCAGGAAGATCACCGATTCAGCCACGTTGCGGGCGTGGTCGCCGATGCGTTCCATGGAGCGCAGTGACCACATGACGTTCAGGGCGCGACTGATGGAGCGCGGGTCTTCCATCATGGTGGTGATCAGCGAGCGGATCGCGGTGCCGTATTCCAGATCGACGGCTTTGTCCTGATGCAGCACGCTCAGGGCGCTGTCGGCGTCGAGTCGCGCGAAGGCGTCGAGTGAATGCTGCACCATCTGGCGCACCTGTTCGCCGATATGGCGCAGTTCCACGTAACCCTGAGGACCAGAGCCGGTATCGGCCAGTTCCAGCGTATGACGTGCGACCTTGGAGGCTTCGTCGCCGATGCGTTCCAGGTCGTTAACCGCCTTGGTGACGGCGATAACGAAACGCAGGTCAGAAGCCGCCGGATGACGTCGCGCCAGAATGCGGGTGCACTCTTCGTCGATGTCGATTTCCATGCTGTTGACCGTCTGATCGGTCTCAATGACACGCTGCGCCAGAGCGGTGTCCATGTCCATCAGCGCTTTGATGGCGTCTTCGACCTGCTGTTCAACCAGGCCGCCCATCTGCATCAGGTTTTTGCGCGCCTCTTCCAGTTCGGCGTTGAACTGAGTGGAGGTGTGCTTATCGAATTGCATCTTGTCCATGACGTTATCCTCTGGGATCAACCGAAACGACCGGTGATGTAGTCTTCGGTGAGTTTGTGGCTGGGCGAGGTGAAGATATGGTCGGTTTCGCCAACCTCGATCAGTTTGCCCAGGTGGAAGTAGGCTGTGCGCTGAGAAACCCGCGCCGCCTGCTGCATGGAATGCGTCACGATGGCGATGGTGTAGTTCTGCGACAGTTCAGCGATCAACTCTTCGATGCGCGCTGTGGCAATAGGATCCAACGCCGAACACGGCTCGTCCATCAAAATCACTTCCGGCGAAATGGCGATGGTGCGCGCGATGCACAGACGCTGCTGCTGACCGCCGGAAAGACCGGTCGCCGGCTTGTCCAGCCGGTCTTTGATTTCATCCCACAGACCGGCTTTACGCAGCGCGGTTTCCACCACTTCATCCAGCTCGGCGCGACGAGACACCAGGCCATGAATACGCGGGCCATAAGCGACGTTGTCGTAGATCGATTTGGGGAAAGGGTTCGGCTTCTGGAACACCATGCCCACCTTGGCGCGCAGCGCGACCACATCCATATGCTTTTTATAGATGTCTTCGCCGTCGAGCAGAATGTCGCCCTGAACGCGGCAGATGTCGATGGAATCGTTCATCCGGTTCATGGTGCGCAAAAAGGTCGACTTACCACAGCCGGACGGGCCGATCATGGCGAGCACTTCGTTCTTGCCGATGTCCAGGCTGACGTTGTCGATGGCCTGAGCATCGCCGTAAAAAACGTCGACCGAACGGGCGCTCATGCGCGGGTCGTCAACAAGGGCCGGGCCCACGGTGCCTTCCCAGTTTTCCAAAACGGGATGGCGGCTTTCCGGCTTGCTGATGGCGTTGTCGTCCATCGATTGATCCGTGTACTGGTTTGAAATTGTCATCTGTCACTCTCCAGTTCTAGCAAGGTCTGGCCTTACCAGCGACGCTCGAATTTTCTACGTAAAAAGACGGCCAGCAAATTCATCACTGCCAGGAAGCCCAGCAGCACCATGATGGCGCCCGATGTTTTGGCGATAAAGGCCCGCTCGGGGCTGTCCGACCAGAGGTAAACCTGCACCGGCAACACCGTGGATGGGTCGGTAAAACCGCCCGGAATATCGACGATAAAGGCAACCATGCCGATCATCAGCAGCGGTGCCGTTTCACCCAGCGCCTGCGCCATACCGATGATGGTGCCGGTCAGCATGCCGGGCATGGCCAGCGGCAGAACGTGGTGCATGGTCACCTGCATTTTGGATGCACCCAGGCCGGTCGCGGCTTCGCGAATCGACGGCGGCACGGCACGAATGGAAGAACGCGCCGAGATAATAATGGTCGGCAGCGTCATCAAGGTGAGTACCAGACCACCGACCAGCGGCGCCGAACGCGGCAGGCCGAAGAAATTGATAAAAACCGCCAGACCCAACAAACCAAAGACGATGGACGGTACCGCCGCCAGGTTATTGATGTTGACTTCGATGATGTCGGTCAGGCGATTTTTCGGCGCAAACTCTTCCAGATAGATGGCCGCTGCGACGCCGATCGGGAAGGACAACAGCAAGGTCACCACCAGCGTATAGAAAGAACCCACCACCGCGCCCCAGATACCCGCGGTTTCCGGGTCACGCGAATCACCGTTGGTGAAAAAGACCGTATTGAACCGACCTTTCAATTCGCCGGCTTCTTGCCAGCTGTCAATCCAGCCCAGTTCCTGATTGCTGATGCGGCGTTCGGACTCCGGCAAATCGCGGTCGATGATGCCTTTGCGCAGCAAATCCAAGTCATCATCAGCCAGCACCCAGAGGCGCTCGGTCTGACCCAGCAGTTCGGGATGAGCCTTAAGACGGTCGCGCAGTCGGTATTCGGCCGAACCACTGACCAGAGACGTCAGCGCGCGCGTATCCTGACGGCCGGACACCTCCGGGAAGCGGTCCAACAACGCCTGGCGCACCACACTGCCGTAATCGCCCTGGCTCAATTGATCCGGATCGGTGGCGTCGTCGATGTACAGCACTTGCGGATCGTAGGTGACTTCCAGCTCCACATAGGTGGTCCAGAAAGCCGACAAACCCTGGCTGAAAATGGTCGACAACAGGATCACCAGAAAGCCCAAACCGGCCGCGATGGACGCAATACCGTAGGCCTTGAAGCGCCACTCGCGGGCATAACGCGCCTTGAGTTTGGCGTGCAGACGTTCCTGCTTGACGCTTGCCAGTCGTTCGATGGCGTCGAGTTTTTGATCAGTCATATTGCTCGCGGAACCTCTTCACGATCGCCATGGCGACGACATTCAACATTAGGGTGGTAAAGAACAGCATCAGACCCAGCGCAAAGGCGGACAGCGTTTTCGGGCTGTCGAATTCCTGGTCGCCGACCAGCAAGGTGGCGATCTGCACGGTCACGGTGGTCACCGCTTCCAGCGGATTGGCGGTCAGGTTGGCAGCCAGACCGGCCGCCATCACCACGATCATGGTTTCACCGATGGCGCGCGACGCCGCCAAGAGAATGCCGCCCATGATGCCCGGCAAGGCGGCTGGGAAAATCACCTGACGGATGGTTTCGCTGCGCGTTGCACCCAAGCCATAAGAGCCATCACGCAGGCTGTTGGGAACCGCGTTGATAACGTCATCGGACAACGAAGAAACGAAAGGAATGATCATGATGCCCATCACCAGACCGGCGGCCAGCGCCGATTCGGCGGAGACGCCATCGAAGCCGATGCCGGCAAACACATCGCGCACCACCGGCCCCATGGTCAGTGCCGCGAAGAAGCCGTACACCACCGTCGGAATACCGGCCAGCACTTCCAGCAGCGGTTTGATGATGCTACGGACGCGCGGTTTGGCGTATTCGGCCAGATAGACCGCCGACATCAAACCGATCGGCACCGCTACGAACAAGGCGATGGCCGCGATCATCAGCGTACCGACGAACAGCGGTATGGCACCAAAGGCACCGGACGAGCCGACCTGATCGGCACGAATGGCGATCTGCGGGCTCCATTTGGTACCGAAGATAAAGTCGAAGAACGGAATGGCCTGGAAGAAGCGGATGCTCTCGAACAATACCGACAGGATGATGCCGATGGTGGTAAAGATGGCGATGGTCGAGCACAGCAACAGCAGGCTCTTCAGAACGAATTCAAACTGCGGGCGGGCACGCAAGGTCGGCCGCGTGACCAGCCAGCCGACCACAGCACCGGCGATCATGGTCAGCAGCGTCAGCACCACTTTGAACAACTGACTGCGCTCACGCATGTGCTCAAGCAGTTCGGCGGCCTGGATCAACATCGGATCGGAACCGGCCAACAGCGAACCGGAGTTGATGTTCTGAATTTTGGCCAGCGTCAGGTTCATCTGCGGCGAGCCCATCTGACCGTAACTGTCCGGCAGAAAATCCATCACAGCGTTGATGATGATGCGTTCTTCCAGGCCAACCCAGACCATCAGCAACAGGAAGCCGGGCAAGACAGCCCAGACCGCCGCCATCAAGCCATAGTAGTTAGGCAACGAATGCAGGTATTTGATCTTGGCAGCACCGCCGACCAACTGGATGGAACGCGCCCGACCCAGGGTGTAAGCAAGCGCCGCCAGAGCCACCATAACCAGCATCAGCGTCGAGGTTTGCATCAATAGAGCTCCAAAGTTAGCGATATGTCCGGGTTAATCAGCGCACGCCCTGACTAACCCGGAAACACCTGACGGTCGACTATCTCTAACCACCATGTTGAAACAACAACGGGAGAGCCAGTGGCTCTCCCGATCAGTCACTGCATCAAACCGGGCGCTTAGAGTTCCAGCGGTTCCAGATTGTCGACAGCCTTTTTCATGCGCGAGTATTCAGCGTTGTCCAGCGGGATCAGACCACGGTCAACCAGGTAACCGTTAGAACCGATGGCACGACGGTTGGTGAACTCGGCAACGTATTCTTCAACACCCGGGATCACGCCAACGTGCGCTTTCTTAACGTAGAAGAACAGCGGACGGGAAACCGGATATTCACCACTGGCGATCTGTTCGAAAGTCGCTTGCACGCCTTCTACAGCAACGCTCTTAACGCGGTCAGAGTTCTGGTCCAGGAAAGAGAAACCGAAGATGCCCAGGGCAGTCGGGTCGTTTTCCAGACGAGAAACGATCAGGGTGTCGTTTTCACCGGCTTCGATGAAAGCGCCGTCTTCACGCATGGTAGCGCAGACTTCACCGAACTTGTCTTCATCGCTGTCTTCCAGAGCGGCGATGGCGTCAAATTCAGCACAGCCTTCTTCCATAACCAGTTCAACGAAGGCGTCACGAGTACCGGAAGTCGGCGGCGGACCGAAAACGCGAATAGCGTGGTTCGGCAGGTCGCTGCGGATGTCACTCCAGTTTTCGTACGGGTTTTCTACCAGACCATTGCCGTTCGGGTTCGGCACAGTAGCCGCCAGCGCCAGGAACAGTTCGGCTTTGGAAACGTTCATGCCTTCGCCGTTAACGCTTTCAGCAACAGCGATGCCGTCATAACCGATCAGCACTTCAACAACTTCTTCTACGCCGTTCGCTGCACAGGTTTCCAGCTCGGAAGCCTTGATGCGACGAGAAGCGTTGGTGATGTCAGGAGTGGATTCACCCACGCCCTGGCAGAACAAACGGATACCACCACCAGAACCGGTTGATTCGATAGTCGGGGTAGCATAAGAAGTGGTCTGACCGAACCGTTCGGCCACAACAGTGGCGAAAGGATAAACGGTCGAAGAACCGACGATGCTGATCTGGTCACGGGCTTCGGCAAAAGCGGTGCCGGACAGAGACGCGGCCATAGCTGCCACCAGGGTGGCGCCAATCATTGTTTTCTTCACTGGTAACCTCCAGTTAGTTCATCACTGAGTGAAGCCCCGACCTTTCCCCTTGGAAACGCCAGTGGCTTCATGGGCTCGCAAGGGATGCTAGGTGCGTCGGATGACAACTGTATGAACTAAAGATGACAGTATTATGACAAGCTGTCATTGTCGTCTTTGCGACTATCAATGGCCGGTTTTTGACCATATCCAAGCCACGGCGACGCCGTTATACTGGCGCTCTTATCAAAACAACTATCCACCCAACAACGACAATAACGAGCCAGAGTCATGAGCAAACTGGACGCCACCAATCCAGAACCCCGCGGTGAATTGCAATTACGCGTCGTCGCTCAACCCAAAGACACCAACACCAACGGTGATATTTCCGGTGGTTGGCTGGTCACTCATATGGATATGGCCGCCAGCGTTGCCGCCGGTCGCATCGCTCGGGGCCGCACCACGACTATGGCCATCGGCGATATGGCCTTTGTCCGGCCGATCAAAGTCGGGTCGGTGATCTGCTGCTATACCCATATTCTGGGCATGGGCCGTTCGTCCATTCGCATCGGCGTGGAAGTCTGGTGCCGCATGCCCGAAGACGCCGAGCGACAGAAGGTGACCGAGACCGAATTCGTCTACGTCGCCATCGACGAACAGCGCCGCATTCGGGCGCTGCCGCAAGCGGATCTGGAAGTCAGCCTGAGTAATCACTGAGGCGGACGCACCCGCCGTGCTGTTTTGTTGTCCGCATTTTCTGCGCTGATGACATTTTTATTACAGAAAAAGGCCTCTATAATGCGCGCCCAGTTCGCATAACAGAGGACAGCGACATGGCTGCCGACAGTCCATTGATGGCGCTGTTTGGCCGATCTCCGGTCAAGCCCATTCAAGAGCACATCAAAAAAGCCCACGCCTGCGCCGAACGCCTGCTCGACTTTTATGACACCGCGCTCAGCGGTGACTACCAAGCTGCCGAACAGGTTCGCCTCGATATTGCCGGATTGGAAAAAGACGCCGACAAGCTGAAAAAGGACATTCGGGTTCATCTGCCCAACAGCCTGTTTATGCCGGTGCCCCGTTCGGATCTGCTCGAACTGGTCACCCAGCAAGACCGCCTGGCCAACCGCGCCAAGGACATCGCCGGCATCATGGTCGGTCGTGAAATGGCCATTCCCGCACCGCTGCAACCGCTGATGCGTGAATACCTGGAAGCGGCCATCGCGACCAGTGCCAAGGCCGCCGACGCTTTGGCCGAACTGGACGAATTATTCGAAACCGGTTTCGGTACCAAGGAAATCACTCTGGTGTCCAAACTGATCGACGCTCTGGATGATCAGGAACACCGCACGGACGAATTGGAAATCAACATCCGCAAGGCCCTGCGTGCCGTGGAATTGGATCATCCGCCCATTGAGGTGATGTTCCTCTACCGCGTCATCGAGTTGATCGGCGATCTGGCCGATGTCGCTCAGCGCGTAGGCGCCCGCCTGCAAATCCTCATGGCTCGCTGATTCAGCGGGCCTTTCTTTTATGTATTGTTAAGACAGAGGACAGCGCATGACCATCATTGCCGAATATGGCCCATGGTTCGTTCTGCTCGCCTGCGTTTTTGGTTTTTTCATGGCTTGGGGTGTTGGCGCCAACGACGTCGCCAACGCCATGGGTACCTCGGTCGGTTCGCGCGCCCTGACGGTGCGCCAGGCCATCGTCATCGCCATGATTTTCGAGTTCGCCGGGGCATACCTGGCTGGCGGTGAAGTCACCGGCACCATCCGCAAAGGCATCGTCGATGCGTCGGTGCTCGAAGGCTCACCCGAATTATTAGTCTACGGCATGATGTCGGCACTGCTGGCCGCCGGGATCTGGTTGGTGATCGCTTCCTATATGGGCTGGCCGGTCTCGACCACTCATTCCATTGTCGGCGCCATCGTCGGTTTTGCCGCCGTCGGCATCGGCGTCGACTATGTGCAGTGGGGCAAGGTAACGACCATTGTCATGAGCTGGGTGATATCGCCACTGCTCTCCGGCACCATTGCCTTCCTGCTGTTCCGCTCTGTTTATCGCCTGATTCTCAATACCGACGATCCGTTCGCCAACGCCAAGCGCTATGTGCCGGTTTATATGTTCCTGACCGGTTTTATCATCGCCATGGTGACGCTGACCAAAGGTCTGAAACACGTCGGCCTGCAGCTGTCCTTCCTGTCCAGTCTGGCGCTGGCCGCGCTGGCGGGTCTGGTGATTCTTGGTCTCGGTCTGCTGATGCTGCGCCGCGTTCAGGTTGACCCCGAAGCCGACCGCGCCTTCCGTTACGCCTCGGTTGAACGCGTTTTTGCCGTGTTGATGATATTCACCGCCTGTGCCATGGCCTTCGCGCACGGCTCTAACGACGTCGCCAATGCCGTGGGACCACTGGCGGCGGTCATTAATGTCGTTGCCAATCACGGCGATATTGCTGCTCAGTCGGCGATGCCAGCCTGGGTGCTGCTGATCGGCGGTGCGGGTATTGTCGTTGGTCTGGCGACCTTTGGTTACAAAGTGATGGGCACCATCGGGCGTCGCATTACCGAGCTCACGCCCAGCCGAGGCTTTGCCGCTGAGCTGGCTGCCGGTACCACCGTGGTGCTGGCCTCGGGCACCGGTCTGCCGATTTCCACCACCCACACTCTGGTGGGGGCGGTGCTCGGCGTCGGTCTGGCGCGCGGTATTTCCGCACTGAACCTGAGGGTTATTGGCACCATCGTCGCTTCCTGGGTGGTCACCCTGCCCGCCGGTGGTTTGCTCGCCATCCTCTTCTTCTTTATGTTTAAAGGCATGTTCGGCTAAGCCGGGCAGACGTCACCGGAACGTAAAAGCGCTGTTTTGTGAGCCCGATCGGCTCACAAGGCGGCGCCGGTCGATTATAATCCCGCGCCCTTTTGAACCGCCGGCTGTTCATGTCGAAACTGTCGTTCACATCGTTGTTGCGAACTCTGGCGCTGTGTTGCCTGTCGCTGGTGTTGTTCAGCCTGTTGCTGACGGTGCCGCTGCGCTGGATCAATCCGCCGATCACCGCCTTTATCCTGCTCGATGGCGAAGCCTCTGCCAGCCAGATGCGCCAACACTGGACGCCACTCGATCAAATCGATCCAAACATGCCGATAGCCGTGGTCGCCTCGGAAGATCAGCTGTTTCCCACCCATTTCGGTTTTGATTTCAGTTCTATCTGGGAAGCAATCCACGAAGAAGACGGCCCGATGCGCGGCGCCTCCACACTCAGCCAGCAACTGTCTAAAAACCTCTATCTGTGGTCCGGCCGCAGCTTGTTCCGCAAGGGTATTGAAGCCTGGTTTACGCTGTTGATTGAACTGACCTGGCCCAAGGAGCGCATTCTGGAGGTCTATCTGAATGTGGTGGAGTTTGGTCCGGGCATTTATGGCGTGGGTCAGGCCAGCGAGACCTTTTTCGGCAAATCACCCAGCCAACTGACGCGCTATGAGGCGTCTTTGCTGGCCGCGGTACTGCCCAACCCCAAGCGGTTATCGGCGCAGCGCCCGTCCGACTACGTCTATAAGCGCGCCTACGATATCCGCAACGCCATCCGCTACCTGGGCGGGCCCAGCTATCTGGCCGGTATTCTCTGACCGTTCAGCAATGGTCGTCGGTCGGGCAATGATGCGGCTGGTATTCCAGTTGCAAAGTGGTGTGACCGATGCCGAAATCGTGCTGCAACAGTTCGCTGGCGCGGTGAATCAGCGCATCGTCATCCGCCGCCTGTGGGCGAACCAGATGCGCGGTCAGGGCCGTTTCCGTGGTACTTAACGCCCAGACGTGCAGATGGTGCACATCCAACACATCCGGCAGTTGCTCCAGGGCCATTTCCACCTGACGCAGATCGATATTCTTCGGCACCGCATCGACCGCCAGGTTCAGCGATTCGGTCAGTAACGACCAGGTGCCGACCAGAATCACCGCAGCAATGACCAGACTGACCAGCGGGTCGATCCAGCTGATGCCGGTCAGTAGAATCAAACCACCGGCAATGACCACGCCGAGCGACACCCCCGCATCCGCCGCCATATGCAAAAAGGCGCCACGAATGTTCAGATCGTGCTGACCCTTCATAAAGAGCAGCATGGTCAGAGCGTTGATCAGCGTGCCGATGGCGGCGACGCTGATCACGGTAACACCGGCGACCGGCGCCGGATCGCTGAACCGCTGTAGCGCCTCCCAGGCGATGGCACCGACTGCCACCAGTAACAGCAAGGCATTGGCCAGCGCCGCCAGAATAGTGGTTTTCTTCAAACCGAAGGTGCGCAATCGACTGCTATGACGCCGGGCCAGCGCACTGGCACCCCAGGCCAGCAACAGACCGAGTACGTCGCTGAGGTTATGGCCAGCATCGGCCAGCAACGCCAGCGATCCGGCCCAGAAACCGTACAACGCCTCGATCACCACAAAGCCAAGATTCAGCGCCACGCCCAGTGCAAAGGCCCGGTTGTATTGCGCCGGTGCATGAGCGTGACCGTGTGAATGGTTATGCCCGGCGGTTGAACCGTGATGATGCGACATCAAAACATCTCCTTCAGGATTTGATGCTTATTAAAAACCCTCAAGTCATTGTAGGTTCAAGCCCAATCTTCGCGACCGGGCAGACGGCGGTATATAGTGGCGCTTTTGCCGACGGACCGAACCACCATGACCGCTTCCCCGCACCTGATCAGCTTCACCCTCCTGGCTCTGGTCGCCTTCGCCGCCAACTCGGTACTGTGTCGCTGGGCTCTGGGTGACGCCACCATTGATGCCGCTTCCTTTACCGCCGTACGGCTGGTCGCCGGCGCCCTGGTGTTATTGCTGCTGGTTAAATTGAGCAGCCACAAACTGCCGCTTTATCGCGCCGTCAAAGCCGGCTCTATTTCCGGCGCCGCCTGGTTGTTTCTCTATGCGGCGGGCTTTTCCTTTGCCTATATCCAGCTCGATACCGCCACCGGCGCGCTGATTCTGTTCGGCACCGTGCAACTGACGCTGATCGGCATCAGCCTGTGGCAAGGACATCGCTTGAACAGCACCGAATGGGCCGGTGTGTTTGCCGCCTGTGCTGGTTTCGTCTATCTGATTCTGCCGGATCTGACCACACCATCGTTGCGAGGCATGGTGTTAATGATGGGCGCGGGCATCGCCTGGGGTTTGTATACGCTCAACGGTCGCGGCTCCAGCCAGCCGCTGCTCGATACTGCCGGCAATTTTGTGCGCACCGCGCCGCTGGTCTTGCTGTTGTTCGTGCCTTTTATTGAAACCGTGCAAATCAGCCGGGAAGGTTTCTGGCTGGCGGTGCTGTCGGGTGCGCTGGCTTCCGGCTGTGGCTATGCGTTGTGGTATGCGGTGTTGCCGTCGCTCAGTGGTGTTCAGGCTGGGGTTTTGCAGTTGTCGGTGCCGCTCTTGGCGGCTGCCGGTGGGGTGCTTTTGGTGGGAGAACGACTGGACCCGCGTCTGGTGCTGGCCAGCTTTTTACTGCTCGGCGGCATCGCCCTGGTGCTGTGGGGACGCCGCCAAGTCAAAGCGTGAATTAGGCGTCAATAAGGTGCTTCATCGTTGCGATTAAAATCGCGCATGAAGATGTCCCAGAAGGTCATGAATAAGGCGGCGATCAGGGGGCCGATTACAAAGCCATTAATTCCCATTAAGGCGATACCGCCCAAGGTAGAAAACAGCACAACGTAATCAGGCAGTTTGGTGTCTCGTCCGACCAGAATGGGGCGCAGAATATTATCAGCCAAGCCAATGACCACCATACCGTAAGCCACCAGCACGATACCGGAAATCCACGACCCACTGGCGATCAGGTAGATCGCCGCCGGGCCCCAAACCAGGGCTGCACCAACGGCCGGAATCAGCGACAAAATTGCCATCAGCACACCCCACAAAATCACCGCCGGTATGCCCAGAATGGCAAAAATGATACTGCCCAGGGCGCCTTGAACGATGGCGACCACCAGGTTGCCTTTGACCGTTGCACGGGTCACTTCAGCGAATTTATCGAACAGCCGATGTTCGCGTTCATCACCGAGCGGCAAAGCGCGGATAAAAAGCGCAATCAGTTTGTGGCCATCGCGCAGCAGGAAAAACGCCAGATACAGCATCAAGCCGAGGTTCAACACCAGGCTCATGGTGTTCTGACCGATACTCAGCGTTTCCTGAGCCAGGTACTGGCTGGCGGTGACCGCAAAATCCGACAGGCGCTGACGGACATTCTCGGTATCAATACCCGCCTTGTTCAGTAAATCTGGAACCATCGGGAAGGCCGTACGCAACTGATCGAGAATATCGCCCAGTGAGATGTCGCCCTCCTGAATACTCTGAAACAGGTTAACGGCTTCATTGACCACCTGCATAACGATCAGCAGTACCGGCAAAACCACGATGACAACGCAACACAATAACGTGATCAGCGCCGACAAGTTGCGGCGATTGCCAGTAAGCCGTAGGAATCGTGTCTGCAGCGGATAAAAAATAACAGTAATGGCAACGGCCCAGAAAATGGCGCCCCAAAAAGGTTCTAATACAAAGAAAAATGCCAGGCTGACGAGCAGTAATAAGAGCAGAAAAAACCGGTTTTCGAGTGTTTGCCTCATGGCAATGGGTTCCCTGAATACTCAGTCTGCCACATTACTCGAAAGCCGGTTTTCATACAGCATTCCGTCATCGCTTTACACTTGGAAACGTGATGCCCGTTGCGATAATTCATTCGCCACCGAAGCCAATTCCTGCGATGACATTTCGATCGCCTTGGCCTGCTCTTCGGTACTCAATGTTTGCTCACTGATCTGAACCACGTTGCTGTTGATGTTCTGGATCACCGCGCTTTGCTGGGTGGTTGCCGCAGCAATCTGCTGGGTTTGGTCAGACAGCTCATCCAGCGCCTGACGAATTTGCCCGAACGATTCGGTGACCTCAGCCATCTGCTCGGTGGTGCGGCTGGCATAGCTGCGGCTGTCATCCATCACCTGGTAAGCCTGTTCGGCGCGTTGCTGCAATTGCTCGATCTTGCCGCGAATTGCCTCGGTGGATTCCTGAGTTTTGGACGCCAGGGTGCGCACTTCATCCGCCACCACAGCAAAGCCACGACCCTGCTCGCCGGCACGCGCCGCTTCGATCGCTGCGTTCAGCGCCAGTAAGTTAGTCTGGTCGGCGACGCCAGTAATGACTTCGACGATCTCATCAATGCTGCGCATCTCGATGGCCAGTGAGCGTATGACCTCGGCGGCCTCGCCCACTTCCGACACCAACCGATCGGTCACTTCACGGGTGGTGTCCAGCGTCTGCTGACCACTTTCGGCATTCTGGCGAACGCCGCTGGCCAGGTCGCTGGTTTTCTCAGTGTTGCGCGCCACATCATCAAAGGTAGCGGTCATTTCTTCGATGGCTGCAGCGATGGAATCGATGGCGCTCAACTGCTGCTGAATTTCACCGCGGGTGGTGCTGATCGACTGACTGAGCTCTTCACTGGTAGCGTTCAGTACGTCGCTTTGATCGCGAACATCGAGAATGACCGAACGGGTTGAATCGAGCAGTGAATGCAGCGACTGCGCAATCTGGTTGACCTCCCAACTCGGCTGGGTTGGCAGCCGCTGCTTCAGATCAAGATCATCCGAGACACCCAGGGTAAATTGAGTCACCCGCGCCACTGGTCCGGAAATCTGCGAGCCGATGCGCCACGACAGCAATCCCAGCACCACCAGTACGCCTGCCGCGCCGAGCAGTACCCAGCGTTGCAGCTGGAAGTAACGCTTGTCGATATCGTGGGTATACATGCCCGTCACCAGGGTCCAATTCCAGGGCCGGTAAGCGACGCCGAGACTAAGCTTAGGTTGCGGCTGTGCTTCACCCACCTTGGGCCACAGGTAATTAAAACGGCCACGACCGTTACCCGCTTCAACGGCACGCTCAATGCCCACCATCACCGCCGTACCCTCAGTGTCGAGAATCTGCCGGCCGTCGCTGCCCATGATCTCTGCGGAGGGATGCTGCAGCACCCGCAATGACCGACTGTCGAGCGTGAAGACGTATTCGTCTTGCAGATAACGCAACTGATTCAACAGCCTGATGGCTTCAGACTGGGCTTCGGTTTCGCTCATATCACCGGCCCGAACCTGTGCTCGAAAACCATCCAACAAGGTCACAACACTGTCCAATTGTGCCTGCATCAACTGGGCACGATCTTCGATCATTTGCTCACGCACCACACCGAGCAATAACAGCACAACACCGATCAAAGCGACCATGGCCAGACCGGACAATAGCGCCAAACGATGAAAAATCTTCAGACGACTGAACATAAGGCAGGAACACTCCACAGCAGGAGGTTGGTACAACTCGGCGTTATAAACCGAACCCGCCACCAATCTATGGGTGAAAATTTGTGAAGCAAGTCACAGAGTTGATCTGAGTCAGACTGAATGAAAAAAGGTGACTTCCGGCCTAAAACAGACGCTCGCGGAAAATAAAGAAGACCGCACCGAGCAAACACAAGCCCGCCCAGAGATAATCCAGTTTGAGTGGCTCACGCAGGTAAAAAAGTGCGAACGGCACGAACACACTGAGGGTAATGACCTCCTGCAGTATTTTCAGCTGTCCTACCGAGTAAACCGTATGACCGATACGATTCGCCGGTACCTGCAACAGGTATTCAAACAAGGCGATACCCCAGCTGAACAGCGCCGCAATGATCCAGGGTTTGTGATTGAGCGTCTTAAGGTGGGCGTACCAGGCAAAGGTCATAAAGACGTTGGAACAGGTCAGCAACAGGACGGTGATTACCAGCGGCGGCACGATGTTAACTTCCAATAAAAAGGGTCAGCCAGTGTAATACTGGACTGACCCTGAATCATCCTGATGCGTTGCTAAAAGACGCCAGGCGCTACAAAGAGGATTGCAAAAACCGCAGTTCATCCACCAAACGATCGCTGTGGATCACCAACTGGCTGAGCACATCCTGCTCGTCATCGCTCCAGTCCAGATCCGCCGCTTCATCGACTTCACTGCGCCACTGGGCTTCAGCTTCCATCAGCCGTAACACCAAAGTCGCTTCGGAATGCACTCGCGACTGAACCCAATCACTGATGGCCTTGAGCAAGGCCCGTTCCTGATTTCCAGCCTGCGGCAACTCACCGCGAGCACGTTCCATGGCCTCAATTCGTCCCAACATAGCGCTGCGCGCCTCTATGGCACGTCGCAACAGCGTCTCTGTGGGTGCGGACACCACTTCCTGATCGACCAGATCCTGATAGCGTTCGATCAATTCCAGACCGTGGGCATGTATGCCCGCCAGTGCCGCCCCATACTCATCGCGTAAGATCGACATCCTGGCCTCCTCGCCTCGAACCCTGGTTGATCGGGCACAAAGCCCGACGTGAACGGCTTCATCATGGCGCCACTGCGGTAAAAATAAAGCCCCGACCAAGTAAAGGCGCTAAGCTGGTTGAAAAATAGCCAATCAACCGTATCTTAGAAAGCACACGTTCGACCAGGGAGGCAAAACAATGCCCATCGAACCGACTGGTAGTCTCAACAACCTCAATCCGCTGAACCGTCAGGACAGCCTGAACGCGCCCCAGACGCGTGCCGCTGAACAGACGACACCAGCGCCCCAATCGCCCAACCAGAACGCCGTTCAAGCCGACGTTCAGGTCGATACCAGCATCGACAGCCGCCGTGCTGCCATTCGCTCTCAAGTGCAGGAAGCCAATGAACTGGCGGTCTCGCAGCAAGACAGAGGCGAAGTGCTGGAGCAACTGCGCGGCGAGCGCGAACGTCTGGCTCAAGGTTCTGACGATGCCAATGACTCGACAGAACAGCCGGAAAGCCAGCGCCTGGTCAGCGAAGACACCTTTGCTGCGCTGGAGCGAATCCGCTCGCTGGCAGTGGAGGATCCCTTTGGCACCGGCTCGGCCGACGCCGGCCCGCTGGCTGACAACGGCTTTTTCGTGCGCAGCCGTCAGGACGCGGTCGATACGCTGGACCAGGCCATCAGCGCGCTGGAGCGTCAGTCCGATCTGGATACCGGCCGTTTGGAAGAGTTGCGTGAAACCTTCAATACCAACCAGGACGCCACCCTGAGCGAGGGCAACAGGGCTTTCAGCGATGGTGAAGAGGCCGGTTCAGCGGCGGCTCAACTGGCACTGGATATTCGTGAACAAACGCCGACCGATCTGTTCGGCTTAGGTGAGGAAGATCGGGAAACCGTGCTCAGTGCACTGCAACCTTAAATCACTGACGCATGAAAAACGGGCCAGCGACTGATGACATCAGCGCTGGCCCGTTTTTAGTCAAGCGCGCAAAAAGCTTTCGCGCTGCTCGTTGAAGGTGGCCAGCCAATCCATCAAGTCGTCGTAAGGCAACGCCTTGGCCAGACAATAACCCTGAATACAGTGACAACCCATGGCTTCCAGCAAGGCGACCGAAGCCGGGTCTTCAACACCCTCGGCCAGTACCGTCAGCTTCAACTGCTGCGCCATCTCGATGGTCGAACGAACGATGCATTGATCGTCTTCATCCGTGGCCAGATTCAAAATAAACGCCTTGTCGATTTTCAGTTCATGCACCGGCATCGACTTCAACTGCGCCAGCGATGAAAAGCCGGTGCCGAAGTCGTCCATCGCCAATTCGACGCCAGCATCATAAAGCCGCTGAAGATTTTTCAGCGCCCGTTCGGTATCGGCCATCATGGCGCTTTCGGTGACTTCGAGAATCAATTCTTCACCCTTCAGACCGTGCTGTTTGATGCGCGCCAACAGGCTGTCGACAAAGCTGTCTTTGAGAATGTCCTTGGCCGATAGATTCACACTGATGCCCAGGTCCGGATAGCCTTCGGCCTGCCAGCGACGCATCTGACGAATGGATTCATCGAACACCCAGTCGGTAATCAGGGTGATGTCACCCGATTGCTCAGCCAGGGGAATAAATTCCTCCGGGAACATCCGTCCGAGCACCGGGTCGTGCCAGCGAATCAGCACTTCCACCGAGCGCATACGTTGATGTTCCAGGCTGTATTGCGGCTGAAACATCAACTGGAAACCGCCTTCGGCAATGGCGTGCTGCAAGCGGTTGGTCACGGTGATACGCCGCAGATGACGCTCATCCTGACCTTCCTGATAGGTGGCAAAACTGTGGCCTAAATGACGCGCTTCGCTGATCGCCAGATGAGTGCGCCGCATCAGGTCTTCGTAATCGCTGGCCTGCTGCGGACAGAACACCATGCCCAAGCGCGCTTCCACCTTGATTTCCAGGCTGTCGTGGCGGAAAGCGTAGTCAAACAACGCCAGGTAACGCTCGGCTTCGGCATGGGCGCCGGTTTCGGTCAGACCATCGATCAACAGCAAGAACTCATCGGTACCGATGCGACCAACGCGGTCGGATTCGCGACAGGCATCGGCCAGACGACTGGCCACCTGCGGCAGCACTGCGTCCATCACCGCCAGGCCGTAGACATCGCTTAGATCATCGTAGTTGCTCAGCTGCAGCAACATCACCGCAAAGGGCGCTTCGGGTTGACTGCTCAGTCGCTCACTCAACTGCCGGCCGAATTCATCGCGATTGGGCAAACCGGTCAGCAAGTCGTGCTGGGCCTGATAGAGAATATGGCGTTCGCGTTCTTGAATGGCGCTTTGCATGTTATCGAGCGTATCGCCCAGAACCGCGAATTCGTCGCTGCCCTGCAAAGCCACCGGCTGGGTGTAATTACCGCGGGCAATACGGCGCGCTGCCACTACCAGCGCATTGATCGGCCGGCTGATGCCACTGGCGATCAGGGCCGTTGCCAACGCCGCCAGCGCCAACGCAATGGCGGCGATGGCGAGCATCTGGTTGCGCAGGCTGTCGTAAGCGGCCAGCGCTTCTTGCAGTGACACCGACAACAACATGCCCAGTTGCTGACCGTCGCGATCTTTCAAGACGCCTTGCCGGCTCAACCAACCGGCTTCACTGAAGCGATCGGTCGCCTGGCCGAGTACCGCGCTGAAATCACCGTCCAGAGCATCCAGCGGCAAGTCGGCATTGAGCGTGGTAAAGGCGCGCACAGGCGCCGATTCGCCGCCGCGAAACAGCAGCGTCAGGTTGGTACCGGTAATGCTTCGGAAGCCCTCCAGCAGCGCTTCATCCATGATAAAACCCATGCCCACCCAGGCGATCAACTGGGGCGCACGCACCGGCACCATCACCAGTTGGTAAGGTGCATCGTCGGCCAGCGTCAGCACGCTGAAGGCTTGTTCTTCGCGGTCGATCGATTCACGCAGCTCAGCCAGTTCAGCAGCGATATTGTGGGTGCTGATCAACACCTCACCGGCCGGGTCCATCAGCACGATCATATCAGCGCCAACCCGATCCCCGTGATTGGCCAGCACGCTGACGATGGTGCCTTCTTCGTTGGTGGCGATGGCCTGTTTAAAACCAAAGTCTTCCGCCAGCAAGGTGGTGCGGTCGGTCAACTGACGGCTGTTATCCACCAGCAGCGTATCGAAGACGCGTTCAGCAACCGCCAGTTCGCGGTTGGCACCGGCACGCGCATTGGCATCGGTGGCGCGTAATACTGCCCACAGCGTCGCGGCCAATGTCAGCCCGAGCAGGCTGAGGAAGATCAGTAACAGCCGGGTGCGAAAACTAATTGCCATCGGACTGATACCTTTGCAGGCGGTCGTACAAGCTCGACGGCGACTGCGACGGATCATCAACACTCAGTTCAAAAGGTAACTGGATTTCCAGACGGTCCGCTTCAGCATCGGCGAGGTCAGCTATGGCGAGTTGAAAAGGCTCATCCATATCCGGATGCCAGATCACCAGATAAGGCGACTGCTCGGCATTGAACGCCGGCAAGGTCACTTCGCCGGTTGCGTCGGTTTGGCCATACAAGGCACCTTCGACGACATAGATATAACCGCGCATGGAATCGTGAATATTGCAGCCCAGGGCGACCAGACCGGCTTTATCGAACTCGACCGGTGGCGCATCGTTGCCTTTATAAAGCTGCAATTCGAAGGTTTTGGCGGCGGAGAAAGAATAGACGTGGTGGCGGGTTTCATCGCTGTTGGGGAAACGCACCTTGGTACCGGCGCGAACCACCGCGATTTCCGGCACAAAAGCGATGTCGACCTGATCGACAATGGCTTCTTCCGGCAGTGGCGGCACCTCAACAGCAGCCGCACCTTTGAGTTCAACAACCGCCTCGCCGACATCCTGACCACTCTGGTCGGTCAGATGCAACGTTGGCAAGGTTGCCGCCATAACTGTGACCGGTCCCAGCGACGCTGCCAACAACAACGCCGCACCGGTCAACCGTCCCTTGTTCATCGACTTCACCCTAATACATTGTCTGCGGATAACGATCACTATAACCGAGAATGATAGTGATCGCGCGAGGGAGCCACTGAACTGGCTCCGTTAGGATAAGACGACGCCCAAGCCCTTCAGCGACGCAGAGAAACCTTGATCGGTGTTTTACCGCGGATGGCGATGGACTCGCGATACTGACGCGGTGTCATGCCTTTAATTTTGAGGAAATGCCGATTGAAATTCGCCACGTTGGAGAAGCCGGCTTCGAAGCAGATATTGGTGATCGGCTTGCTGCTGACCTCCAACTGCTCGCAGGCCCGGCTGATGCGCAACCGGGTGACGAAATCGATAAACCGATAACCAGTCGCCTTCTTGAACCAGCGCGAGAAAAACGACGGCGTCAGGTTCAACTGACCGGCCACTTCATCCAGCGTCAATTCACGAGTGCAGTGCGCAATGATATAGCTGACCGCGGTATTCACCCGCTCTTCGGTTTGGCTATCGGATTCGTTTTCGTAGGAACGACTCGACAGCAACTGATAGTCGCCGGTCTCCGCCAGGCAGGTCATGACTTCCAGAAAACGCAGCACTCGCGCCATGCCTCTCAGGCCGGCAATTTCGGCAAAGTCATCGATGACCAGCGCGCTGGCCTCAGGCGAAAACTCAATGCCAAAGCGCGAATCGGCCAGCATCGACTGCAGCGAGCGCATTTCCGGAAGACATTCGGCCAACGCCTGAATGCGCTGGTCGGAAAAATTGATCACCCGATCGCGAATGCCTTTCTCGAAATGCCCCAGCGACACCCAGTTATGCGGCAAATAAGGCCCACAGAGAAACACCGTGCCGGGCCTGAACGGGCCGACATAATCGCCAATAAAGGCATTGCCTTCGGTGCTTTGAATCAGGTGGAGTTCGTACTCGTCGTGGTAATGCCAGCGCACCAGCGAGCTGTCGGCACCATGCGCCAGATAGCGGAAACTGCGATCAGCCTCGTAGACGGCTTCATAGCTCGGTTTCACAACACTCATGCGGCTGTTACCCCGTCGGTTTGGGACTCAGAAAGGACGACGTGAACGGCCCAAAGTGTAACCCATGGTCTCTGGCCCGACAGCAAAATGACAAAAAAGTATCGATATTAAACGATAAGCTATTGGTCAGACTGGCAGGCTGGCCGTTAACTGAACCATACAATAAGAAATAGCGGCTGTAGCTGCCTGGCCGCCCAAGGCAACCGATATGAAGCTTCCTACTCTGCCCCGCCCCAGTATCGTGCTGCGCATCGGCCTGGGTTTCACCCTGGTCATTGCTGTGGTCGCTATCGCCACCGCGGTGGGCATCGGCTACGGCCGCCAGACCATTCACAGCGTCAACCAACTGACCGGCAATGCCACGCCTATCGTCACCACCAATAATGAGCTGGATTTGTCGATCAGTCGCGCCGCCGAACGCTTTCAACAAGCCCTGGCACAACACAACGCCGACGACCTGGGCGTGATACGTCATCAACTGGACGCCAGCCAGTCCCGGCAGCGAGCACTGGCCGAACAGCTCAGTCAATTACTGGCCGGTCTCGATAACGCCGCAGCCGCCAACACCAGCCTGGCCAGCCTGAGGGACCTGCTCACCCAGATGTCGACGCTGACCGACACCGCTCTTAACCAGCACCAGCAAAGCCTCGCCGTGCGCGCCCGTTTCGACACCAACGCCGCCACTGCCGATCAACTGGCAGCCGATATCGGTCCTTTGTTCGAGAACCTGCTGTTTTCGCTGTCGGACGACTACTCCCTGGCCGTCGCCTACGAATTCTATGCCTCCTTTCTCAGCGGCCTGATGGTGATCAAAAACATCAGCCTAGCCGATTCCATCGAGCAACTGGCCGAGCGCGAACAGCAATTCAACACCTGGGACCAAAACCACCAGACGCAGTTCTTTAACTTCACTACCCTGGCGATGCGCGTTGCCGAAGCCCAGAGCTTTATGCGCTCGGCCCAGGAAACCTCAACGTTGCTGACCGAACTGACCCAGGGCACCGAAGACCAGCCCGGCCTGATTGCCGACCGCCGCACCCTGCTCAACGTCGAAGCCCAGCAAACCCAGACGCTGGCGAACCTGGCGCAATTACAGAACCAGGCCGCCGCTCAACTGAGTGCATTGAACGATTTCGCTCAACAATACTCCGAGCGCACCAACCAGACCGTCTCCAGCCATTTGATGCTCAGTCTACTGGCCAGCATCGCTGCACTGGGCATCGCCATTGTCGTCACCCTGGTCGTGGTCTGGCTGATCATCCGTTCCATCCGGCCGCCGATGCGACGCCTGCAAACCGCGTTACGCGCTTTGTCGCAAGGCGACCTCAGCGTTCGTTTAAGTCATAACAGCCGCGATGAAATGGGCGAACTCAGCCGCTCGGTCGAAGCCGTGCGCCAGTCACTCAACAGCATTATTGAAGGTCTGCGTGAGCGCTCACTGACCATGCAACGCTCGGCACACGACAGCCAGACGCTATCGCAACGGCTCAGCCACAACGCTGGACGGCAAAGCGAAGACATCGAATCGCTGTCGGCCTCGATGACGCAGATGAGCGCCTCTATTCAGGCCGTCGCCGACACCACCCGCCAGGGCATGGACGAAAGCCAGCAAGCCAATCAGGAAATCGAAGCCACCCTGAAAGAGATGCGCAATAACCAGCAAGCGCTGGCGCAACTGAGCGAAGGCTTTGAAGAATCGGTGCGCACCATGACCGAACTGACGCAACAGATGCAGGCCGTGGAAACGGTGTCTGAAGAAATTGAAGGCATCGCCGAACAAACCAACTTATTGGCCCTGAACGCCGCCATCGAAGCCGCCCGCGCTGGCGAAAACGGCCGTGGTTTTGCCGTCGTCGCCGACGAAGTGCGGGCGCTGGCCAGCCGTACCGCCGACTCCACCACCCGCATTCGCGCCATCATCGAACAACTCACCACCGGCTACGGCCAACTGGCGCAGCGGCTGCAAGACAACCGCAACGCCATCGAGCAATGCCACCAGGTGGCCAGCCATTCCAGCCAGAGCCTGGAAGGCTTTCGCGGCCGTATCGGCCATATCGACCAACTCAGTCGCAGCATCGCCGAAGCCACCAGCGAACAGGACAGCTCCGGCCAGGAAATGAGTGAACGCCTGGTGCGTGTCGCCGGAGTCGCCCGCGAGACCCGCGACGACGCCGCTTCCGCCTCCGCAGACAGTCAGCGTCTGGGCGACGCTGCCAGTCAGTTGGAAACCGAAGTCGAACGTTTCCGTTTAGACAGTTAGCCAATCAAAGGACAAAAAAAGGCGGCCCCCGGGGCCGCCAAGCGCTGCCGATGCCTTATTACCTAAGGCACCCACCATGAATCGTCATCAATGTTCGCTTAACAGAGCCTGCAAGGCGTTATAACCGCCTTCAGTAACAGTGCGCAGGTACCAGTGCTCAACCAAAGCCAGAAACGCCTCGTCCTGACCGGCCGGTTGCTGGCCGAACAGCGCATCGGTTTTGAGCAACGACAGGCGGTCGTCGCGCGTCGCCTGGTTCTGTTCATCGCTGAGGTTGAATTCAATAATACGCAATGGCTGTCCGTCGTCGGATTGGCCGTTCAGATACGCCAGGAAGGTGGCAAACAAAAACGCCAGACGATGCATGGCCAAACCATGACGCTGAGCATCACGCACCACTGGCATGACGTAGTTTTTCAATTTGGCGTAACCGTCCGAACAGATACGGACTTGCTGATCGGCAATCTGTGAGTTACCAAAGCGCTCGATCAGAGTGTCTTCGTAGGCGCGGAATGGCATCACTTCTTTGGCCAAAGTCGGCTCGGCATCGAGCTCCATATACTGACGGACCAGCTTAAGAATGGCGGCGTCTTTAATGGCCAGATCAACGCGTTCGTAACCAGCCAGATAACCGACAAAACCCATCATCAAATGGCTGCCATTTAACAGACGCAGCTTGGTCATTTCATAAGGCGAAACGTCGTTGGTAAATTCGGCGCCGACTTTTTCCAGAGCCGGGCGACCGGCAATAAAATTGTCTTCAATGACCCATTGAATAAAGCTTTCACAACCCAGCGCACACGGATCGTTAACGCCATAGCGTTCAGCAATACGTTCGGCATCGGCAACTTCCGGCGCCGGAGTAATGCGGTCGACCATGGAGTTCGGATAGGACACCGACTGCTCGAACCAGGGTTTCAAAGCCGGCTCGGCCAGTTCGATAAAGGCGAGCATGGCTTTGCGTAACACATTGCCGTTATGCGGCACGTTGTCACAAGACATTAAAGTGACCTTGCCAGCATCACCTAAAGCAGCACGCAACTTGGCGGCCTGCCACAAATAACCAAAGAGTGTTTTGGGTGCTTGCGGGTGGGCCAGGTCGTGCTGAATGTCCGGGTGTTCGCTGAAGAAACGATCTTTGTCGAAGTCGTAACGGTAGCCGCCTTCGGTGATGGTCATGCTGATGATTTTCACCTCCGGATCGGCCAGCGCATCAATCGCCTGCTGAGGATTTTCCGGCGCGAAAATCAACCGATGCAAAGAACCGATGACGCGGTCGGTTGAGTCTTGATCGTCTTTCTCAGTCAGGCAATAGAGGCCTTGCTGTTGCTGCAAGGCATCGAACAATTTGGCATCGCCGGGCATCAGACCAATACCGCAAATACCCCAATGAGACTCACCGCCAGCGGCCAGGTAATCGTCCAGATAACGCGCCTGATGGGCGCGGTGAAAACCGCCGACACCAACATGGACAATACCGGTGGTCAGCTTGCGCTCATAAGCAGGCCAGCCAAGGCCATCGGGACAGGTCGCTGCGGTGAGTTCCGCCAGCGCTTGAGAAGATCGAGACACGCACTTACCTCCGTCAGCGAAGTCGAACTTCGCTCGATTTTCTAACAACAAGGTTGACAACAGGGCGGCCAAAGCCGCCCTCAATAAAACAGTGCTCTACTACTTAACCGCACCAAAGGTCAGACCACGCACCAACTGTTTCTGACTGATCCAGCCGAAAATCAGAATCGGTGCCACCGCCAGAGTGGATGCCGCCGACAGCTTGGCCCAGAACAACCCTTCCGGACTGGAATAGGAGGCAATCAAGGCCGTCAAAGGCGCAGCACTGGAGGTGGTCAGGTTCAGTGACCAGAAAGCTTCATTCCAACTCAGAATCAACGACAGCAAGAAGGTGGATGACAAACCACCGAGCGAGATGGGCAACAACACATGGCGAATTTCACCCCAGACATGAGCACCGTCCATACGGACCGCCTCGAGAATGTCGTTGGGCACTTCGCGGAAGTAGGTGTAGACCATCCAGACAATGATCGGCAGGTTGATCAGGGTGAAAATAATGATCAAACCGATCTTGCTGTCGAGCAGGTTGGTGTCACGGAACAGCAGATAAATCGGCACCAACACACCCACCGGCGGCAGCATTTTGGTCGATAACATCCACAGCAACAGACCCTTGGTGCGCTCGGTCGGATAGAACGCCATGGCGTAAGCGCCCGGCACGGCAATCAACATACCGAGGATGGACGAACCAAAACTGATCACCACCGAGTTCCAGAAAAATTTCAGGTAATCGCTGCGCTCAAACACCACCAGATAGTTTTCCAAGGTGGGTTTAAAGAACAACGAGGGTGGCGTGGAGAACGCATTCAATTCCGTTTTCAGGCTGGTTAAAACCATCCAGAAAATCGGGAAGAAAATCAGCAGAGCAACCAGCCAGGCAGCAATGGTGACGCTGATACCTTTAACGATTTTAGCGCGATGCATATCCATAACCGGTCTCCTATTGCTCCGCCAACGACTTGCCGACAGCCCGAATCAAAAAGACCGCCACGATGTTGGCCAGAACGACCGCGATGATGCCACCGGCTGACGCCATACCGACGTCGAACTGCAGCAACGCCTGGGTGTAAATCAAATACGCCAGGTTGGTCGTCTGCGTACCCGGGCCACCCGAGGTGGTGGTGAAAATTTCTGCGAAAATCGACAGCAGGAAGATGGTCTCAATCATGATGACCACCACCAATGGCCGCGACAGATGCGGCAAGGTGATGTGCCAAAACGTTGAGATCGGACCGGCACCGTCCATCCGCGCCGCTTCCAGTTGTTCCTGATCCATCGACTGCATGGCCGTCATCAAAATCAGGATAGCGAAGGGTAACCATTGCCAGGAAACGATGATGACAATCGAGGTCATCGGCAGGTCGGTGAACCAGTCAATGGGTTCCAGACCGACCTGGCGAAACAGCCAGGCAAAGAGACCACTGACCGGATGCATCAACAGATTCTTCCAGATCAGGGCGTTTACCGTGGGCATAATGAAAAAGGGTGATATCAACAACACACGGACCACACCACGGCCCGGAAAGGGGTTGTCGACCAATACAGCAATCAGCGTACCCAGACCGACAGTGATAATGAGTACTGAGCCGACCAGTACCAGGGTGTTCATAATGCCGGCAATAAAACTGGGATCGGTGAAGAACCAGTAGTAGTTTTCAAACCCGATAAAATCGCGACCGCCAGGGATCATCAGGTTGAAATTCAAAGTAGAGAAATAGATGGTCATGGCCAGGGGCACGATCATCCATAACGCCAACAGGATGACCGATGGCGCGACCAGTATCTTGGCGATACCAGCGTTGGTGTTGATCTGAGACATGAGACTGGCTTCCGATAAAACGGGCCCCGCCGGGATAACCCGGCGGGGCTTGATTACGAGCGATTAACGACGACTGAGGATCAGTCCTGGTAGCCCGCGCGACGCATTTCGCGATTCACCACTTGGTTGGCGTTACGCAGCGCCTGGTCAACCGAGACGTTACCGGACAGTGCACCGGAAACCTGCTGACCAACAACCGTACCGAAGCCACTGAAGCCCGGAATGGCAACGAACTGAACACCGGTGTACGGGGAGTCGTTCAGAGTCTGGTCGTTCGGGTCGGCTTTCTGCATTTGTGACAGCGTCATGGATGCAAATTCAGCCGCGTCCAGGTATTCCTGGTTTTCGTAGGTAGAGTTACGAGTGCCCGGCGGGATAGCGGCGATGCCGTATTCCTGTGCAACCAGCTCGGAGTACTCTTTGGACGTCGCCCAGGTAACGAATTCTTGAGCGGCATCTTTGGCGTCAGAGCTGACCGGAATAGCCAGGGCCCAGGCCCACAACCAACCGCTGCCTTTGCTGGTTTCCTGCATCGGAGCGGCGGCAAAACCAACTTCGTCAGCAACCTGGCTCTGGCTTTCGTCAGTCACAAAGCTGCCGGCGACAGTGGCGTCAATCCACATGGCGCACTTGCCCGTGTTGAACAGCGCCAGGTTTTCGTTGAAGCCGTTGCTGGAAGCGCCCGGAGGACCATAGTTACCCAGGATATCGACATAGAAGTTAATGGCTTCGTGCCAGGCTTCACCGTCGAGTTGCGCATTCCAGTCCATGTCGAACCAGCTGCCACCGAAGGCGTTAACCATGGTGGTGACCAGCGCCATGTTTTCACCCCAGCCGGCTTTACCACGCAGGCAGATGCCGTACTGTTCGTTGGCCGGATCGTGCAGGGCAACCGCGAATTCGCGCATCTGATCCCAGGTTGGCTCAGTCGGCATGGTCAGACCGGCTTCTTCGAACAGATCTTTGCGGTAGTAAGTCATGGAGCTTTCGGCGTAGAACGGCAGCGCATACAGAGTGCCGTCGTTCGACAGACCGCCACGAACGGACGGGAAGATGTCGTCTACGTCATAGCTGGCAGGCAGATTGTCCATCGGCTCCAGCCAACCGTTATCGCCCCAGATCGGCGTTTCGTACATACCGATGGTCATGACGTCGAACTGGCCGCTGTTGGCAGCAATGTCCGTGGTCAGACGCTGGCGCAGTACGTTTTCTTCCAGGATTACCCATTCCAGATCGATATCCGGATGCGCTTCTTCAAAGGCGGAAGACAGCGCCTGCATGCGAATCATGTCGCCGTTGTTTACCGTACCGATGGTGACGGTTTCGGCCAGGGCTGCGGTAGAGAGGGAGATGGCGCAGGCCAAAGTGGCCAGACGCACTGAGGGTGCTTTTGTTATTTGCATCGCTATTACCTGTCCATTGTTGTTTTTGTGTGAATCAACCGGACGACAGTGACCGGTGGATTACCCCATTAAACGTATGGACTGGCCAGGCAACCAATACTGCACCCAAAAGTTTCTATACTTTTTTGACTTCAGTGGAAATTGGCAACCGGTGCACACCACCACGCAACGCGAGCGAGTCCCGATATTGCCTGGGTGTCATGCCTTTTATCTTGAGGAAATGCCGGTTGAAATTGGCGACGTTGGCGAAGCCCACTTCAAAGCAGATGTTGGTGATGGGGTCTGGCGTCAGTTCCAGCCGTTCGCAGGCTTTACTGATGCGCATCCGGGTGACGAAATCGATAAAACGGTGGCCGGTGGCGCGGCGGAAATAGCGCGAAAAAAAGGTCGGCGACAAGCGTACCAGCGAAGCCACGTCATCCAGGCTGATGTCGTCGGTGAAATGCTCGGCGATGTAATTGACCACGGTATTGATGCGCTGTTCGAGCAACGGATCAGCCTGATGTTCATAGGCGCGCGTCGACAACACTTTGGCGTCGCTCTGTGCCAAGCGGTTCATCACCTCAAAGAACTCCAGCAGCCGGTTCATACCACTGGCGCGCTCAATGCGATCGAAGGCCGGCACCAGCTCGTGACTGACAGTGGCGTCGAATTCCAGGCCGTAACGGGAAGCATCGAGCATCGGCTGCAGGGACTGCATTTCCGGTAGCAACAGACTGAGCCGGGACATCAGTTCGTCGCTGAAATTGATGACCTGGTCGCGGGTGCCTTTTTGCCACTGGGCGGTGGTGATCCAGTTATGCGGCAGGTTAGGCCCGCACAGAAAAACAGTAGGCGACCGGAACGGACCAATATAATCGCCAATAAAGGCTTTACCACGGGTGGCGCGGATCAGATGCAACTCGTATTCACGATGGTAATGCCAGCGGATCAGCTCGCTGTCAGCGGCGTGCGACAGATAGCGCAAACTGTGTTCGCGCTCCTGCACCAGTTCGAATTCGGGCTGAGTGGACATGGGACCTCCGGCGGCGAGCTTGTTGTGCTATTGGTAGGCTCGCCCGACGTTGCCAAATCATAGGCGCTTGTCAGTCCCAGGTACACTCTCCACAGCCTGGCGTTAATTCCACAACGCCGCTATGGCGCGCTGCCCCAGCATGGCTTCGTCGAAAATGATTTCCGCCGGGGCGCCTTCCGCCGCACCCAGACAGACATGCAACGGCAACAGATGCTCTTCACGCGGGTGACAGAAACGGGCGTGCGGTGCTTCCGTCCAGGCCGCCAGTGCGTCCTGACGTTGCTGCGGCGACAATTCCGGATCGGTCAGCTGCTCCACCAGCCACTGATGAAAGGCCTCACTTTGCGGGCTGGCTGGACCACCCTGGAAGTTATAGGCGCGCATATTATGGAAGGAAAAACCGGAGCCAATGATCAACACGCCCTGTTCACGCAAGGCCGCCAACGCACGACCCAGTTGCAGATGCACCTGCGCATCCAGCCCTTTCACCAACGATACCTGCATCACCGGAAAATCGGCCTCGGGGTAAATCAGCTTCATCGGCACAAAGACGCCATGGTCATAGCCACGATCGGTTTGACGATCAAAGACGAGGCCCGCTTTATCCAACTCAGCGGCGATGGTCTGCTGCCAACTGAGCGGATTTTGCGCTGGATACTGATATTCGTAAGTCTCAGCTGGAAAGCCGTAATAATCGAAATACAGCCCCGGATCGACGTCGGCCAATACCGTCGGTTGGTCGGCCTCCCAATGCGCGCTGATCACCAACACCGCCTTGGGTTTTTCCCAGCGCGTCGACACCTGCTTGAGCAGATCGATGATGGCCTGATGATTCGGATCACCCATCAGCGGCAGCGGACCACCACCATGGGGTAAAAAGAAAACCGGGGCTTTGGCAGACATAACAGCTCTCCTCTGTAATGCCGCTCACTCTAGTTCCGCCCCAGTGGCGCCACAATCGGAAAAGACTGACCGAGACCTTCGTGCTTTCTGAACGATACCCGGAACAATGCTCCGAAAATGGCCCTGAACAAGACCGGCGGGCTTTAGTGCGCAGCCACCGGCAAGGCCTGTTCCGCCTGCTGTACCTGAGCCACCAGCTCAGTGACGTGCTCGACAATGGCCGGCGGCCAGTTCGCCATCAGCTCGAACATAGAGTCGTAATTTCGGCGATAAAACTGGCGCAACACCTCTTCATATTGCGGCAGATCACCAGCCAGCGTTTGCAGCAACCGATCAACCGCCTGACGCGCTTCCTCCAACACCAGTTCCGGCGATCGCCGCGCCGCCTCGACCAGACGTCGCAGCGCCGCCGAAGCACCGCCCGGCTGGCCATTCAGCCACTGCCAGTGACGCGGCAGCAACGACACCTCCCGCGACTGCACCCCGAGCTTGGGACGACCGCGCGAACGTTTGGCGCCAGGCTCAGCCAGACCATATTGCTGCGCCAGCATTTTCAGGATGACGCCGTCGTCCTGACTGAAATCGATTTCCACCAGGCGCGCGCTGCGTCGGTCCAGCACCAGCAGATCGCCACCGACACAGGGTTGTTCTGCCAGATAGCGTCGCGCTGAAGACAACGCTTCCGCTGGCGCATCCAGCGCCACCTTGTCGTTGCCGTGAAAGATGATCAGTTCCATAATCGCCTCATTTATACCCGGAATTAATTTATTTTAATTTAATCCGGGTAATATTCAAGAGTTTATCGGCCTTCGCTCGCCGCCTACACTGATGCGCTTTGTGCCCGGAAACTGACACCATGATCGCCGACGCCCTCGGACCGGTTTTTTTATTGATCCTGATCGGCGCCCTGCTGGGGCGGCTGAATTTCCCCGGGGCCGACATCTGGCCCGGCATCGAACGACTGACCTATTACCTTGCTTTTCCGGCCTTGCTGGTACATCGCCTGGCGCTGGCGGATTTTTCTGCGGCCGGTTTGGGCCAACTGGCCTTGGTGATCAGCGCCAGCTTGCTGAGTTTGAGCGTGCTGATCGGGTTGCTCAGCCCCTGGTTGGCCAAAGATGGGGCAGCGGTTACCTCGGTATTCCAGGGCGGCATCCGCTTCAATACCTATATCGGTCTGGCAGCGGCCAGTGCTCTGTTTGGTGACGCCGGCCTGGTCTGGGCGGCGATGGCCGTGGGCGTGATGATTCCGCTGATCAATGTGCTGTGCATTCTGGCCTTTGCCATCGCTGGCAGTCAGGCCGATATCAGTGCCGGCCGGGTGGCGAAGCAATTAGCCACCAATCCGCTGATTCTGGCCTGTCTGCTGGGATTGGGCCTGAACATCGTCGGCATTGGCTTGCCCGGCTGGAGTGCCCCGACGCTGGCGTTGATGGGCGCGACGGCCCTGCCCTTAGGTCTGCTCGCGGTCGGGGTCGCGCTGACACCGCGCTCGCTCGGCGGTGATGTCGGCGCGATTCTGATCTCCAGCCTGTTCAAGTTCATCGCCCTGCCGGTGTTGATGCTGAGCTTTGGTTATTGGTTTGCACTGCCGATCTTAGCAATGCAGGTTTTGCTGTTGCTGGCGGCGCTGCCGACGGCGTCATCGGCCTTTATTCTGGCGCGCCAGCTTGGCGGCGATACCCGTTTAATGGCCAACATCATCACCGTGCAATCCTTGCTCGGTTTTGTGTCCTTACCCCTGTGGCTCTGGTTCGGCAGTTTCTGGCTGGGAAATCCGTGATTAAAAGCTGCCAAGCTGTTGATGCCATGGGTTTTCACTTGATCACGACTGCATCACACTTTATAAACTCTGGGACCTTGGCTATTTTTTACGCCACGGTTTTCGAATAGCCGCCCAGCGGCTGTATTCAGCCTGTTCAGCCCGGTTGCCGGTTGCAGTTTTGTGGATCGGTATTGGGTGCGGTGCGGATGCCTGGTGCTAAGACAGCCTTGATGGATAACTATCCAGCCTGCTTTCACGATGTACCGCGGAATGCTCTTCATCGCTGAAGTGTATTGGTCGCTCACACAATCTGCCGACGAATACAGTTATGGTGAGATTTCCCCGGAGGGATGATGATTTACAAGAACACTCGCTTTTCCAAAACCCTGAATGTCCTGGTGGGTGCACTGGTTTTTGCCCTGGGTACCAGTGCCGGTACTTTCTATCTGCAGGATACCCTGTTCGTTTTTATCCAGTTTAATTCCTACGCTCACTGGGCCGTGGTGTTGATCGGTCTGCCCATTGTCATGGGTCTGATTCAACGCCTGATCAAAATTGTCTACCCGCTATTCAGCACCCTGATCGGTACGCTGATCAGCGCGGGCGTGCTCTATCCGCTTTATGGGTCCCGCTTCTGGGCCGAACCGCCGCAATTGCTGGATATGCTGATCTATATCCTGATCGTTTCCGGCATCGGCTTTTTGGCGTCCCAGCCATTGCGCACCACCTTCCTGGCAGCGTTTCGGATCAAGCGGTCATCAGCAGCACCGGCCGCTAAATCCAGCAAGACGTCTAAACCTGCGGCTAAGAGCAGCGCTAAAAAAGTCGATGGCACCCGCACCCAACGTGTCAGTCGGCCAGCCAGTTCTGACCGCAGCGTGGTTGCACTGATTGAACTGTCGGTTGGTTTGATCTCTCTGGCGTTGAGTATTTTCAGTATTTTCTTCCTCGGCAGCGGCTGACGACTGCCCGACCGGCGCGCCTTTAACGCGTGCCGGTTTTTCCTGTCACATCCCTTCAATACCGGACTGTTGTCAATAATTGCATTTGTCAGTTTTGCCCTTATTGATGCACACCGGATCCCCAAGACAACAGCAATATATTCTGGCGAGGAGTAGCGCATGAGCGGTGACTGCAATATCGGTCTGATCGGCCTGGCGGTAATGGGTCAAAACCTGGTTCTTAACCTGCTGGATCACGACAATAAGGTGGCCGTCTACAACCGAACGAGCTCAGTCACCGACGATTTCGTCAAACAAAGCGCCCACGACAATTTGGTTGGCACCGACTCGCTGCAAGGCTTTGTCGATGCGCTGGCCAAACCCCGCAAAATTATTCTGATGGTTAAAGCCGGCAGTCCGGTCGACGCAGTGATCGACGAACTGCAGCCATTGCTCGACGACGGCGACATCCTGATCGATGGCGGCAACTCCTTGTTTACCGATTCCCAACGCCGCAGCGATGCACTGACGCCCAAAGGCATTCACTTTGTCGGCTGTGGCATTTCCGGCGGCCAGGACGGCGCCCGTTTCGGACCCTCGATGATGCCCGGTGGCGATGAATCCGCCTGGCCAGCGCTGAAGCCGATTCTGCAAGGCATCAGCGCCAAGACCGACGCCGGCGAGCCGTGCTGTGAATGGATGGGCGACGGCGGCTCCGGTCACTTTGTGAAGATGGTGCATAACGGCATCGAATACGGCGATATGCAGATGATTGCCGAAATCTACCATCTGCTGGGTGCCACTGGCCTCGACAACGCCGCCATTGCCGAGAAATTCGACGCCTGGAACCAGGGTCGTTTGTCGTCCTATCTGGTGGAAATCACCGCCGAAGTGCTGCGCATCAAAGACGACGACGGCAGCGACTGGGTCGATAACATCTGGGATAAAGCCGGCCAGAAAGGCACCGGCAAATGGACCGCCATTCAGGCGCTGGAGCTGGGCGTTCCCGGCTCGATCACCACCGAAGCGGTGTATGCCCGCGCCCTGTCTTCACGCTGGGATGAACGCCAGCAACTGCACGATTTCTATCAGCCCAAGCAAACATTAGCCGGCTATGACGGTCTGGTCGATGACGCCGAAGCGGCGCTCTATGCCGCCAAGCTGATCGCTTACGCCCAGGGTTTCTCGCTGCTGTCTGAGGCAGCACGTGAATACAACTGGAAGCTGAACATGGCCAACATCGCCCAGGTGTGGAAGGCCGGTTGTATTATCCGCGCCAAGGCGCTGGATCCGATTCAGAAAGTGTTTGAGCAACAGCCAAAGCTCGACAACCTGATGCTCAGCGACTTCTATCGTACCGAGCTGAATGGTTGTGAAGGCGCGCTGCGTCGCTTGCTGGCCCGCGCCATTGAAGGCGGCGTGCCGACGCCGGCACTGTCCAATGCGCTCGCCTATTTCGACGGCGTACGCAGCGCCCGCCTGCCTGCCAACCTGATCCAGGGTCAGCGCAACTTCTTTGGCGCGCACGAATACGAGCGCCTGCCGAGCTGATCACAACCATCAGGGAACACTGTTCAGCCTGAGCAGTGTTGCCCTGATGGACCCTAGCGTTCCAAAACAACGTTCAATAAAGCCTTTCTCCCGCCGCTAAACTGATCTACCCGCTGTGTTTTATGCGCGGGTCTGTAGTTCGACGGCGGATATAAAACAATGATAAAGAATCTCAGTTTTCGCATGAAGCTCATGCTGCTTGTTGTCAGCGCATTGCTGGGGCTTGCCATCCTTTATGTGGTGGCGTTGCAAGGGCTCAATCAGCAGCAGGATTCCACTGATCAACTTGAGCAACTCAATCACCAATCGACTCGATTGGATGCTTACACGCTCGAAGCCTTGCGCCTAAGAATCAGCGTCTTCCGACTCAACGACGACAACATCACGGCGGTACAGGACGATCTGCAGGCGGCACTTGAGCGGCTCGATGCCGAAAACCTCGATGCGGGCAGCAGCACCGGTTTGCCCGGCTTTTTGAACCAATACCGCAATTACCTTCAAGCCACGGCGGCCTACATAGAACAGGCGCATTGGCTGGGTTTGACGCTGGAAAGCGGCTTTAACGCCCAGGTGCGCGAAAAGGGTAATCAGATCAGCGAAGATGTCGGCTTTCTTTCCTTCGTGCAGGAGCAGATTGAGCAGATCCGCAACCAGGAAGTGATCTACCTGTCACGACCGTCGGCGCAAAGCTTCGAACAGTTACAGACAACCTTCGAAACCTACATCAGCTTTCTCAGCGACTATGGTCTGGCTGAACGCTTCACCGAGCAGAACAATAGCTACCGCGAAATCCTCAATGAACATCGCCAGGGCAGCAGCCAGCTCGAAGACAACCAGGCTGCGATGAGCGCGGCACTGGATGCCATGGATGCCCAGCAGTTGCAGGTGCGTACCGAACTGGACCAACGCATCAGCCAGGCGCAGAACCACGCCGACTCCAGCGCCACCCGCGCCCGGACGTTGCTGGCGCTGGTGAGCCTGGGTATTGGGCTGTTTATGCTGGCCATCGTCTTCGGGATCACCCGCAATGTCAGCCTGACACTGAAGCACATCATCAGCGATCTCAACAAGGTCAAAGAGGGTGATCTCAGCGCGCGCCTGAGCGTCAATCAAAAACGCAACGACGAGTTCGATCAGCTCAGCGGCCAGGTCAACGCCAGTACCGAAGGTCTGGGCGCGCTGGTTAAGGCGGTGTCGACCTCAGCCCGCAGTTCAACGCAGATGATGCAGGAACTGATCGGCGAAACCCGCAGCCTTGAGCGCAGCAACGAACAGATCAACGATCAGGGCCAGAGTGTCGCCGCCAGCACCGAAGAAATTTCCGCGACGCTGTCGGACGTGGCCGAAACCACCCGGACGCTGTCTGAGCAGGTACGGCAGACTCAGCAATCGGCCAAAACCGGCAGCCAGATTCTGCATCAGGCGGTTAACAGTCTGGGCGAAACCAGCCAGATGGTGGCGCAGATCGACGTCAAACTGAACGAGCTGAACGATCGCTCGACCGACATCGACAACATCGTCGAAATGATCAATGGCCTGGCCGAGCAGACCAATTTGCTGGCTTTGAACGCCGCCATCGAATCGGCTCGCGCCGGTGATGCCGGTCGCGGTTTTTCAGTGGTCGCCGATGAAGTGCGCAAACTGGCGGAACAAACCGTCGATGCCACCTCGCGAATTGACGCCATCGTCAGCGACATCCAGGGCTTTACCCGCCAGGCGGTGGAAGTGACCGACAGTGGTCGTCATCACCTCGAGGCGGTTGAGAAAAACAGCGCCGATGCTGTCCAGGCGATGCAGGCGATTGAGAACGATGCCGAGCGCGGTGTGGCCGCGGCCGACCAGATGGCGCATGCCATCGAAGAAGTCGACAAGGCAGCGTCGGGCATCAGCCGCGATATGGAAAGCGTGGCCAGCCATCTGCGCAACGACAACCAGGCGCTGAAGCGGGTTCGGGCTCAGGTTGAGGATGTTTCAAAACGCCTGGAAGAACTGGATCGACAAACCCAGCGGTTCCGGACCTAAAGCAGGTGTCGCCATTTGGCGACACCCTAACTTATTGATTTACAAGACTTTTCTTAATATCCCCTGCTATAGCGTCGCCAATCGCCGACGCTTTCCCCTTGCCAAGCATCGCCCCGCCAACCACCAAACCACCCTATCTCATTGTTTTTAAACGTTTTTTCTGACTTGGCACGCCACTTGAAATAGTCCAATTAACCCAGGCGGACAGCGACCTGGGCGACATCAAAACTTTGATCTAAACCACAGTCAGGAGTAAACGCCATGAAAACTGCAATCGCAATTACCACTACTCTGATAGCGTTCACTGCCACCGGTGCTCTGGCCGACCAGTTGGCGGCTACCAGCCAAACGCAAGACCACGAAGCGCTGTTCGAACAGTTCGATGCCAACAGCGACAGCGTGATTTCCATGGAAGAAGCGTCCGCCAGCATGACGCTGACCGAAGAGTTCGAAACGCTCGACGAAGACGGTTCTGGTGATCTGACCCTGGCCGAATTTGAAGAGCTGGAACTGAACAGCGGCATGGAAAGCGGTACTGGCATGGAAGGCCAAGGCGCGTCCTAATGCGTCCGGCCGGCCTTTAGCAGGTCGGCCACACCCACAGACCGTCCTCTAACGGTCACTTTACCGGCGCCTGGCGCCGGTTTTTTTGTTATCAGCGGACTCATGATCAACAAAGGAAAGGCTGTGCAGCGGACCCGGCTCCGTCAGACACTCAACAAGCTGTTACGCCCGGCCTCATTGCGCCAGTGGGTGCTGACCAGCTTTGCTATCGCATTAATTCCGCTGGCGGTCTTGCTGTGGCAAGCGCACGCCGCCTTGAACGGCATTAACGACCTGGCCGTTCGCGAAGCTCAGGACGCGGTGCGCAATGCCCGGCAGATCGAAGGCCTCGACAGTCTGGTCGTCGATATAGAACGCGCCCTGCGCCAATACGATATTCTGCGCACCGACGCCGCCCACCAAACCGCAGCCAGACAGTTACAAGATTATTCCCAAGCGCTGAGCACGCTCTGTTTCAGCGCAGCTCAGCAACAGCCACCGCCGGTCTGCGCCGAGCAGCAACAAGTGCTGAGTGATCTGGGCGAAAACTTCGACAGCTTAGACGGCATCGAGCTCAACGAGGCGTTACGCACGCTGCGATTGCATCAGCGGCAGTTAAACCACAGTGTCTGGCAGCGCCTGAATGAACGCCTGGCGCAACAACAGGATTACGTCACTCAACGCCAAGACTGGCTCAGCGTCCAGACGGTGCTGCTGGTACTGGTGACGCTGGTGCTGGTGTTCTGGGCCAGCCGGCGTATTGCCACGCCCATTCAGCGACTGGATCGGATGATCCGCACCATTGGTCAGAACCAAACCAACAAGACCTTACCAGCCCAGGTTAATGGTCCGCGTGAACTGAACGAGTTGGGCGAGCGGTTGCACTGGTTATCGGGCCGGCTGGAGCAACTCGAGTCACTGCGCCTGGCGCTGTTGCGGCACGCCTCGCACGAACTGAAAACGCCATTGGCGAGCATGAAAGAAGGCTGTGCGCTGCTGGCCGATGGCATCGCCGGTCCACTCAATCCCAGCCAACGCGAAGTCCTGACACTGCTCACCCGCAGCACTGAACGACTGGCGCAACTCACCGATCAATTACTGGATTACAACCAGCTGCTGCAACAAAGCGAGGTCGACCCGCAACGCATCAACCCCAGCGATCTGATCAACATCACCGTGCAGCAACATGGCCTGGCGCTGCGACAACGTAACTTCAGCGTGGAAATTGACTGTGCTATGACCTCGCTCAACACCGACCCACGCCTGTTTCAACGCATTCTCGATAACCTGCTCAACAACGCCCAAGCCTATGGTTACCAGAATGGCCGGGTGCGCATCGCCCTGAGTCAACAGCAAGACAACCTGCAACTGGACGTCGCCAACACCGGCCCGGCCATCCCGGCAGACCAGGGCGACAGCCTGTTTGCGCCCTTCCAGCGCGGCCAGGCGCCACGGCTGGATGCGCTTCGTGGCACCGGCCTCGGCTTGTCGGTGGTCAGCGACTGCGCCCGCCTGCTCGGTGGCCAGGCACACTTTGTTGATCTGCCGGATTTCGATGTTTGCGTGCGCGTACAATTGCCGTTAAAGGACACCTTTTTATGAAGCTTTTTTTCCGCTGTACGCCCTTAGTGGTGGTACTGGCTGGTTGCCAATCCTTCGCGCTGAACCCGAGCACGGCATCGGTCGATGGTGCCACCGAGCAATGCATTGCCCCGACTCAGGTGCCGGAGCTGGAGGACAATCAGAACGCCCGTCAGGGCTGGCTTAACATTCAGCTGGAGCTGGCCAGCGGACCACAGATGCAACAGTGGCGCGCCTTGCAGCACTACGACGTCACCGAGCCGGCCAGCGCTGAACTGATCGCGGCCCTGGTCACCAGCCGCGCCGATATGCCCGAAGCGCTGCGCCGTCTCGGCCAGCAGACCTTACAACGTCAACAGCCGTACCTGCCGGCGTCAGTGCAGCCGGTTTTCGATCAGACACTGCAATTTAACGACGCCCTGCTGGAACGCGACCTCAGCCGGCGCCAACGCCAGGCCAGTGAACGGCGGATGCTGCAACTGGAAGCGGATCTGGCGGAGAAGGAACGCCAGATTGAAGCCCTGACGGCGATCGAATCACAGCTGCGCCAAGAAGAACTCAGCGCACCGCGAGCCCCGGATGCAGGAGACGCCGATGACCGTTGATACCCAAACTCGCCCCCGTCTGCTGCTGGTCGATGACGACGACAGTCTGCTGCGACTGCTGGCCATTCGGCTCGATAACGAAGGCTATGCGGTTACCGCTGTGGACAGCAGCGCCGCCGCCCGACAGGCGCTCGATCAGCAACGCTTTCAACTGGTGCTGAGCGATCTGCGCATGCCCGGCGAAGACGGTCTGGAATTATTCGACTGGATCAGCCAGCGCCAGCCGGACTTGCCGGTCATTCTGATGACCGCGCATGGCTCCATTCCCGAAGCCGTCGAAGCCACCCAGCGCGGTGTTCTGGGTTTTCTGACCAAACCCCTGGACCACGCTGAACTGCGCGAATTACTGGAAAAGGCGCTGGCACAGGGCGCCGATCAACGTCAGGCCGATTGGCGTCGCGACCTGCTCAGTCGCAGCGATGTCATGGAAAATTTATTGGCCCAGGCCGGCCAGGTGGCACTGAGCGATGTCAGCGTGCTGATCTCCGGCGCCAGCGGCACCGGCAAGGAAGTGCTGGCCCAGGCCATTCACCGCGCCAGCCGCCGCGCCGACCAGCCTTTTATCGCCATCAACTGTGGTGCCTTACCGGAGCATCTGCTCGAGTCCGAACTCTTTGGTCACACCAAGGGCGCCTTCACCGGCGCGGTGCGTGAGCAAGATGGACTGTTTCGTGCTGCCGACGGCGGTACTCTGTTTCTCGATGAGATCGGCGATATGCCGCTGCCGTTACAGGTTAAATTGTTGCGCGTACTGCAGGAACGCCAGATTCGCCCGGTCGGCAGCAGCCAGACCATTGCAGTGGATGTACGGGTGCTCTCAGCCACTCATCGCAATCTGCCCGAAGCCATGGCCGAAGGTCAGTTTCGCGAAGACCTGTACTACCGGCTGAAAGTGGTGGAGTTGCATCTGCCAACGCTGCGCGAGCGCGCCGAAGACATCCCGCTGCTGGCGCGTCATCTGTTACGCCAGGCCAGTGAGCGTCACCAGGCCGATGTTCGCGCCTTTTCCGACGCCGCCCTGGAACGACTGATGACCGCCCAATGGCCAGGCAATGTGCGCCAGTTGGTTAATGTGATTGAGCAATGCGTCGCGCTGAGCCCGAGCCCGGTTATTGCGCCGGCGCTGGTAGACCAGGCACTGGCTGATCAAAGCCATCATTGGCCGACGCTGACCGAAGCGCGCGATCAGTTTGAACGCCAGTATCTGATTCGTGCCTTGCGCATGACCGAAGGCAAAGTCAGCTGGGCAGCGGATTTGATCGGCCGTAACCGAACCGACCTGTACAAGCTGTTCAAAAAACACGGCCTCGACCCACGCGACTTTAGCCTCAACAACAGCCCCACCGACAGCGAAGCCAGTTAACACCCCGGCCTTTGCAATTCCTTGGCACTCGCTCTGACCGGAGTCACTTGCCTGACATCGGGCTGTCCCCATAATGTTCGGACGATAACCGACAGAGGGTCGATTATGTTCCGTACACTGTTATTTTTGGGCACCAACCTGGCCATCGTCCTGGTTCTGGGTGTCTTCCTGAATATCCTGCTGCCGATTCTCGGCATCCAGGCGGGCAACACCACCGGCTTGCTGGTCATCGCCTTCGTCTTCGGCATGGGCGGCAGCTTTATTTCACTGCAGTTATCCAAGTGGATGGCTAAGCGCGCTACTGGCGCCAAGGTTATTGAACAACCGAGCACCGACGCTGAGCGTTGGTTGATGACCACGGTCGAACGTCTGGCCAAACAGGCCAATATTGGCATGCCGGAAGTAGCGGTTTTCCCCTCACCGGACGTCAATGCCTTTGCGACTGGTGCCAGCCGGGATAACTCTATGGTGGCGGTCTCGGTGGGTCTGCTGCGGTCGATGAATCAAGACGAAGCCGAAGCGGTGCTGGCGCATGAGATCTCCCACATCGCTAATGGCGATATGGTCACCATGGCGTTGGTGCAGGGCGTGTTGAACACCTTCGTGATCTTCTTTGCCCGACTCATTGCTCAACTGCTGGTACGCGGCGGCAATAACCAGGGCAGCTATCTGGCCTATTTTGGTGTCACCATGGTGTTGGAAATGGTCTTTGGCGTACTCGCCAGCATTGTTGCCATGTGGTTCTCGCGCCAGCGCGAATTCCGCGCCGATGCCGGCTCAGCCAAGCTGGTCGGTGCACCGAAAATGATTGCCGCCTTGCAACGCCTAAAAGGCAGTCATGATTCAGAACTGGACGGCCAACTCGTTGCCTTTGGTATTAAAGGCAAGGCGCGCGAACTGTTCGCCTCCCACCCCAGCCTGGACGACCGCATCGCTGCTCTGCGCAGCTAAGCCATTGTTCTAGCCGGTGTGCACCAAACGCGCACCGGCCTTCGTTAGCAGTTAGACTGAAGGCTGACTGCTAACCATCTCGGTCTTGTCATGGATATCGATCGACAGGCGCTGGCCACACGGCTCAGCCAAGCTCTCGAAGCCAACCCCTTTACCTTTCTGGGTCCGCAACAGACAGCGGATGACGTTTGTCTGCGTGTCTACCAACCAAAGGCAAAACGCATCGAGGTGCTGCCGTTCGACAGTCAGCGCTCACTCGGGCTGATGACGCCGGTGCATCCCGATGGGTTGTTTGAACTGCCATTGGCAAAAGCTTTGCAGCAACCCTATCGACTGCAGATTGAAGGTCAGGATGGCCACGGCTGGACCGCCTTCGATCCCTACCAATTTGCCCAGCGCAGCCAGACCGACTTCGATACCGATCCACTGCGCATCGACCGCAATCTGGGCGCGCAATGTTGCCGAGCGGAAATCGGTCAACAGTCAGTGGAAGGCGTGCGCTTTGCGCTCTGGGCACCGGCCGCCAGCAGCGTCAGTGTGATCGGTCACTTCAATGGCTGGGATGAACGCCGCCATCCTATGCAACAGCATGATGACGGCATTTGGCGACTCTTTATTCCCGGCCTGGTCAGCGGCGATGACTACAAATTTGCGCTGACCGATGCTCAGGGCAAACGCCTGCCGCACAAGGCTGACCCTGTCGGTTTTCAGGCTCGACAGTTCCCGCAATTTAATTCCGTGATTACCAATCACAGCCGCTACCAATGGCAGGATAAACACTGGTGTGAACGCTCACTCACCAGCCCACAAGCAGCACCTGTGAGTATTTATGAAGTCCACGCTGGCTCCTGGAAACGCCCTGGCGGAGAGCCGCTCAATTACCGCCAACTGGCCGACCAACTGATTCCCTACGTGCTCGATCTGGGTTTTACGCATCTCGAATTTCTACCGCTGATGGAGCATCCGTACGACGGCAGCTGGGGCTATCAGCCGCTGGGGTTATTCGCGCCGACCAGTCGCTACGGCACTCCGGACGATTTCAAATATCTGGTCGATCAATGCCATCAGGCCGGGCTTGGCGTCATTCTCGATTGGGTGCCAGCACACTTCCCGGCGGACGAACATGGCCTGGCTCGGTTCGATGGCAGCCCACTTTATGAAGACGCCGATCCGAAGCGCGGCTGGCATCCGGACTGGCAAACCTATATCTACGATTTTGGCAAACCGGAAGTGCGCGACTTTCTGATTGCCTCGGCGCTCTATTGGCTGAAGGTGTTTCATATCGATGCGCTGCGCGTCGATGCGGTGGCCTCCATGCTCTATCTCGATTATTCACGCGGCCCCGGCGAGTGGACGCCCAATGTCGATGGCGGCCATCACAACTACGCAGCCATTGGGTTACTGCGGCAGTTGAACCTGGCCATCGCCGAGCGCTGCCCGCGCGCCTTTTGCATCGCCGAGGAATCGACCAGTTTTGACGGTGTTACCCGCCCGGTCGACCAAGGCGGACTGGGCTTTGATTTCAAATGGAACCTGGGCTGGATGCACGACAGCCTCGACTATTTCCAGCATCCTCCGAATGACCGTCCCGGTCATGCCCAGCAACTGAGCCATACCCTAAACTATGCCTTTGCTGAGCACTTTGTGTTGCCGCTGTCCCACGACGAGGTGGTACACGGCAAGGGCACCATCCTCACACGCCAGCCCGGCGATGACTGGCAACAACGCGCCAACCTTCGGCTCTGTTTTGCCTGGCAATACGTTCATCCGGGTAAGAAACTCAACTTTATGGGCAACGAATTGGCGCAGCGACGCGAATGGAGTGAAGTGCAGGAGCTGGACTGGACGCTGTTAAAAGACCCTCACCACGGCGGTATTCACGCGCTGATGCGCGATTTGAATCGGCTTTATAGCGAGCAAACTGCGCTGCATCGTGGCGACGGCCGGCCTGAAGGTTTTACCTGGTTGCGCAACAGCAATGCAGAGCAGAGTGTCTTCAGTCTCTGGCGCTGCGATCCCGACAGTGCTGAACAAATACTGATCGTGCTCAATACCCAAACCGAACCCCAGCTCGATTATCGACTGGGTGTCGCTGCGGCTGGACGCTATGACATTCTGTTAAACACCGATTCACGTTTCTATGGCGGCAGCGATTTCGACAGCGGCGTCTGGCTCGACAGTGACGAAACAGCTTGTGACAACCAGCCGCAAAGCCTGCTACTGCAGTTGCCTCCCTTAGCCGCGCTCTTTATCAAGCGACGCAACGATGCACACTGAGCTGCGATGTCTGGCCGGCAGACCTTATCCTCTGGGCGTAAGCCGGCAACCGGACGGCACTAATTTCGCGGTTTACAGCCCCAAGGCGACGCGCCTTTGGCTTTGTCTGTTCGATGAAAACGGCGCGGAACAGCAGTTGGAACTGAGCGAACGCAGCGGTGCTATCTGGCATGGACTCGTTGTCGATCTACCGGCCGGTCAGCGCTATGGCTTTCGTGTAGATGGACAATGGCAACCGGAACAGGGTTTATGGTTCAACCCGGCTAAGCTGTTGATCGACCCCTATGCGCAGGCATTAACAGAGTCGGTGACATCACACTCCAGCTTCTATGCCACGGATCCCAACACCGACAGCGCACCCTTTCTGCCCAAAGCATTAACGCCAGGCCCGGACAACTTCGACTGGCAAGACAGCCAATCCCCACAAACACCCTGGTCACAAACGCTGATCTATGAGCTACACGTCAAAGGCTTTACCCAGCGTCACCCGGACATTCCTGATGTGCTGCGCGGCCGCTATCTGGGCATCGCCCATCCGGCGAGTCTGGACTATTTAACATCACTGGGTGTGACCGCCGTTCAACTGATGCCCTGCTTCGCCTTTATGACCGAACAACGTCTGGTTGATCTGGGGCTGACGAACTACTGGGGTTACAACCCGGTTGGCTTCTTCGCGCCGGAACCGCGCTATGCCGTGGACGACGCCGTGACCGAATTCAAAACCATGGTGCGCGCCCTGCATCAGGCCGGCATCGAGGTCATCATGGATGTGGTTTACAACCACAGTGCGGAAGGGAATCAGGCTGGGCCCGTGCTGAATCTTAAAGCGCTCGCCAATGACCACTACTATCGCCACCCCGAGCACCAAGGCGGTAGCTATCTCGACTACAGCGGTTGCGGTAACAGCCTGGATCTCGGACAAGATGCCACGCTGCGCCTGGTGATGGACAGCCTGCGGCATTGGCGCCAGCACTATCAGATCGATGGTTTTCGCTTTGATCTAGCCGCCAGTCTGGGTCGCGAAGCCGAGGCATTTTCCGGTCAGGCGAGCTTCTTTAAAGTCGTGCAGCAAGACCCGCAACTGGCCGGCTGCAAACTCATTGCCGAACCCTGGGATTTAGGACCTCAGGGTTATCAGGCCGGACAATTTCCGGTTGGCTGGGTCGAATGCAACGACGCCTATAGAGATACCTTGCGGCGTTTCTGGCGCGGTGATGATCACCAGTTGTCAGCCTTTATCGATGCACTGCAGGGTTCGCCACAGCGCTTTGGTGAGTCACGTGCGGGTGCCAGCCAGAGCCTTAACCTCATCACCTACCACGACGGTTATACGCTCGCCGATCTGGTCAGTTATGAACAGCGACACAACCAGGCTAACGGCGAAGACAATCGCGACGGCCATGGTGAAAATTTCAGCCGTAACTGGGGGGTGGAAGGCGACACAACAGAGACCGATATCATTGCGTTGCGGCACCGCACGCAGCGCAATCTACTGGCCAGTTTGCTGTTGTCACCCGGCCCGATTCATCTGTTGGCGGGTGACGAGCTGGGTCGCAGTCAGGCGGGAAACAACAATGCTTACTGTCAGGATAATGAATTGAGCTGGTTGGGTTGGAGCGCCAAAGATAATGCCTTGATCGATTTCGTACAGCGCTGCATTGCGCTGCGCAACAGCGGCTTATTTGATACCGGCGCAGCTAAAGAGTATCGATTACCGGACGGCCAGATGCTGCATCAAACTGCCGATCAAAACGAGCCTAACGCCGTAGCAATAAAGCTGAACGAAGCCCTTTGGCTATTGTGTAATGCCACTGAGAAAGCGCAGAACTTTTTACTCACAGAAGGGCATTGGCAGCTGCTGTTAAGCAGCGATCCAGAAGGTGTGTCGAGTGGCAACGGACAACACGAATGCCTGCTGACGCCCTGGTCCTTAGCGGTCATTCAAAGCGACTAAAAGCCTTTCTATCAGACACAAAAAAGCCGCCCGAAGGCGGCTTTTTTAATAGGTGAAAACTTAGCCTTCAGCGGCTTCGTCTTCAACGACCTCGGCGTTGACCGGACGGTCAACCAGCTCAACGATAGCCATCGGTGCGTTGTCACCAGCGCGGAAGCCGCACTTGAGGACACGCAGATAACCACCCGGGCGCTCTTGATAACGCGGACCCAGTTCGCCGAACAACTTGCCAACAGCTTCTTTTGAACGCGTGCGGTCGAACGCCAGACGACGGTTGGCTACGGAATCTTCCTTAGCCAATGTGATCAGGGGTTCTGCGTAGCGACGCAGTTCTTTCGCCTTGGGCAAGGTCGTTTTAATCACTTCGTGCTCGAACAAGGAGTTCGCCATGTTTTGGAACATGGCCTTGCGGTGAGCACTGGTACGGTTAAAGTGACGACCACTTTTACGATGACGCATTGTTACATTCCTTACCAGCCGGAAATAAGGTTACGACAGAACCTTATCGTCATTCTTCAAACTTGCAGGTGGCCAGTTCTCCAGGACCATGCCCAGAGAAAGACCCTTGGATGCCAGAACGTCTTTGATTTCAGTCAAAGACTTCTTACCGAGGTTCGGCGTCTTCAGCAGTTCTACTTCGGTGCGCTGAATCAGGTCACCAATGTAGTAGATATTTTCTGCTTTCAGACAGTTCGCCGAACGAACAGTCAGCTCGAGGTCATCGACCGGACGCAGCAGGATAGGATCGATCTTGTCTTCTTCCTTCTCCGGCTCGCGCTCAGACTGATGGTCGAGATCAACAAAAGCCGCTACCTGCTGTTGCAGGATAGTCGCTGCACGACGGATCGCATCTTCCGGATCCAAAGTGCCTTTCGTTTCCAGCTCAATCACCAGCTTGTCCAGGTCGGTGCGCTGCTCAACACGGGCGTTTTCAACGCTGTAAGCAACGCGGACTACCGGGCTGTACGTGGCGTCCAACTGCAGTTTACCGATGGGTTTGCTCTCGTCTTCCCCACTGCTGCGGGCTTCCGCGGGGACATAACCACGGCCAGTGGTCACGCGCAGCGTCATGCTCACATCAGCGTTGGCACCGAGGTGCGCCACGATGTGCTCTGGATTGGCCACTTCAACGCCATGATCCAGTTGGATGTCGCCCGCAGTCAGTGTACCGGCGCCTTTCTTGCTCAGCGTCAGTGTCACTTCGTCACGGTCGAACAGCTTGACGGCAACGTCCTTGAGGTTCAGCAGGATTTCTTGAACGTCCTCCTGAACACCCTCGATGGTGCTGTATTCGTGCAGTACACCGTCGATTTCCACTTCGGTGATAGCGGCGCCCGGCATGGACGACAGCAGAATACGACGCAGCGCGTTACCCAGGGTATGCCCGAAGCCACGCTCGAGCGGTTCGAGAGTGATCTTGGCCCGGTTGGCGCTGATTTCCTGCACATCGATATGACGTGGCGTCAAAAAGTCGTTAGCTGAACGCTGCATAGATGCCCCTAATTTGCAGTGAGATTACTTGGAGTACAATTCCACGATCAGGTTTTCGTTGATCTCGGAAGGCAGGTCGGCACGCTCTGGACGAGCACTGTATTTGCCTTCCATCTTCTTGGCATCAACTTCAACCCAGGCAACGGGTGCACGCTGAGCAGCGATGTCCAGTGCGTTTTGAATACGCAGCTGGTTTTTGCTCTTTTCGCGTACCGCGACGACATCACCCGGCTTAACTTGGTAAGACGCGATGTTAACGGTCTGACCATTCACCAGGATCGCCTTGTGCGATACCAACTGACGAGCTTCAGCGCGTGTGGCACCAAAACCCATGCGATACACCACGTTATCCAGACGACCTTCCAGCAGTTGCAGCAGGTTTTCACCCGTAGCGCCTTTGCGGCGGGCAGCGTCGGTGTAGTAGTTACGGAATTGCTTTTCCAGCACGCCGTAGATACGACGCACTTTCTGTTTCTCGCGAAGCTGAACACCGTAGTCGGACAAACGACCACGACGTGCGCCCTGTACACCAGGCGGTGTTTCGGCTTTGCACTTGGAGTCGAGTGCACGCACCCCACTCTTCAGCAGCAGATCTGTGCCTTCGCGACGAGACAGCTTACACTTGGGACCAATATAACGTGCCATTGATTTCTGTCTCCTATCTTACACGCGGCGCTTCTTGGGCGGGCGGCAACCGTTGTGAGGAATGGGCGTCACATCGGTAATGTTGCTGATTCGATAGCCACACGCGTTCAATGCTCGTACCGCGGATTCGCGACCTGGACCGGGGCCTTTGACCTCAACGTCCAGATTCTTCAGACCATACTCCTGTGCTGCAGTACCGGCGCGCTCGGCGGCGATCTGTGCAGCGAAGGGGGTGCTCTTACGAGATCCACGGAAACCGGAGCCACCGGAAGTTGCCCAACTCAGGGTGTTTCCTTGGCGGTCCGTAATGGTCACGATGGTGTTGTTAAAGGAGGCATGGATGTGCGCAATGCCATCCGCTACCTGCTTTTTCACCTTTTTGCGCGACCGGTTTTGACCTGGCTTTGCCATCTTCGATTTCCTATGCAAAAACTGTTGTCAATAAACCAGACAGAATTAGCGTCTGATTGGCTTGCGGGGGCCTTTACGGGTACGAGCGTTCGTCTTAGTACGCTGTCCACGCAGAGGCAGGCTACGGCGGTGGCGGATGCCACGGTTGCAGCCCAGATCCATCAACCGCTTGATGTTCATCTGAATTTCACGACGCAGGTCACCTTCAACGGTGAACTTGCCAACTTCGGTACGGAGCTCGTCCAATTTTTCATCGGACAGATCCTTCACCTTAGCAGTGGGTTCAACCCCAACCGCGGCACAGATGTCATAAGCAGTGGTGCGACCGATACCATAGATATAGGTCAGCGAGATCACCGCATGCTTATTGTCAGGAATATTGACGCCTGCTATACGGGCCATTCAACTTACTCCAACTATTTTTAACCTTATAAAAGGCTGAACCTTTAATAGAGCCCAACGGCTCTATTAATGAACGCCCCCATTACGAGGGCGCGAGATGATAGCGCTTGATTATGGGTAAATCAAGCGCCCATCAGCCGGCTGGGATCAACCCTGGCGCTGTTTGTGCTTGGGATCTGTGCAGATCACACGAACAGAGCCGTTACGACGGATGATCTTGCAGTTACGGCAGATTTTCTTGACCGACGCACGTACTTTCATGCTTGACTCCAATTACCGGTATAGACACCGTTCGCTGCGCTAGTTACCAATCGATTTCAGATTGGCTTTCTTCATCAGCGAAGCGTACTGGTGCGACATCAGATGACTTTGCACCTGAGACATAAAGTCCATCACAACCACCACCACGATCAGCAGGGAAGTACCACCGAAGTAAAACGGCACATCGGCGGCAATCACCAGAGCCTGGGGCAGCAACGACACCGCAGTAATGTAGATCGCACCGAAGAAGGTCAGACGAGCCGAGACACCATCGATATAACGAGAGGTCTGCTCACCTGGACGAATGCCCGGAATAAAAGCACCTGAGCGCTTCAGATTCTCGGCCACATCCTTCGGATTGAAGGTTACTGCTGTGTAGAAATAGCAGAAGAAGATCACCGCGATGGCAAACACCAGGATGTACAGCGGCTGGCCCGGGCTGAGCAGCAGGGCAATGTCCTGCATCCAACCCATACCATCACTGCTGCCAAACCAGTTACCCACCGACGCCGGGAACAGCAACAAACTGGACGCGAAGATCGGCGGAATAACACCCGCCATATTGATCTTCAGCGGCAGATGGCTGCTCTGCGCCTGGAACACCTTACGGCCTTGCTGACGCTTGGCGTAATTGATGGTGATCCGACGCTGACCGCGTTCGATGAAGACGATGAAAGCCACGACCGCAGCCGCCAGAACACCGATCAACAGCAGCGCAATGATGCTCAGATCGCCTTGACGGGCACTTTCGAAGCTCTGACCGATGGCACCTGGCAGACCCGCAACGATGCCGGCGAAAATCAGCATGGAAATGCCGTTGCCAATACCGCGCTCAGTGATCTGTTCACCCAGCCACATCATAAACATCGTACCGCAGGTGAAAGTCACCACGGCAACGAAGTAGAAAGACGGGCCGGTAGTAAAGGCCACGCCCTGACTGGCCAGGCCAGCGGCCAGTGCAAGTGATTGCACCAGCGCCAGACCCAGAGTGCCAAAGCGGGTGTACTGGCTCATCTTACGCCGACCCGCTTCGCCTTCTTTCTTCAGCTGTTCCAGTTGAGGACTCACGACCGTCAGGAGCTGCATGATAATCGACGCCGAAATGTACGGCATAATGCCGAGGGCGAAGACGCTCATGCGTTCCAGTGCACCACCGGAGAACATGTTGAACATGCTCAGGATGGTGTCGCGGTTACGTTCGAACAGTGCCGCCAACTGGTCCGGGTTAATACCCGGAACCGGAATGTGGGCACCGACTCGGTACACCAGGATCGCCAGCAGCACGAAACGCAAGCGAGACCAAAGTTCGCTCAGGCCGCCTTGTGATCCAGTCGGTTGTCCTTGTCTGGTCATGGGGGATTATTCCTCTACCTTGCCGCCTGCAGCTTCAATCGCTGCCTTGGCACCCTTGGTGACTTTCAGGCCTTTGACGGTGACCGCCTTGCTGATTTCACCAGACAGGATGACACGGGCACGCTTGATCTGATGACCGATAATGTCGGCCTGCTTCAGTGCGTCCAGGTCGACAACACCCGCCTCGACCTTGGCCAGTTCATGCAACCGAATTTCGGCTGTGAACGCTGCCTGACGAGAGGTAAAACCGAATTTCGGCAGACGACGCTGCAATGGCATCTGGCCGCCTTCAAAACCCGGCTTAACACCACCACCGCTGCGTGATTTCTGACCTTTGTGACCACGACCACCAGTCTTACCCAGACCAGAGCCGATACCACGGCCAACACGCTTGCCTTCGGTACGGGAGCCCTCAGCGGGGCTCAATTTGTTCAGAAACATTTTTATTCACCCTCAACGATGCGAACCATATAGTTCACTTTGTTGATCATGCCGCGAACGGAAGCAGTATCTTCCAGTTCGCGAACCTGACCCACTCGGCTCAGGCCCAGACCTTTAACGCACAATTTGTGCTTAGGCTGGGTGCCGATGGGGCTGCGAAACAGCTGAACTTTTACAGTCTTATTCGCCATGGCCGCTTACTCCACAATATCTTCGACGGATTTGCCGCGCTTGGCTGCAATGTCGTCCGGAGAACGCATTTTGGCCAGACCGTTAACGGTCGCGCGAACGACGTTGACCGGGTTGGTCGAGCCGTAGCACTTAGCCAGTACGTTCTGAACACCGGCGACTTCCAGAACGGCACGCATAGCGCCGCCTGCGATAACACCAGTACCGTCGGACGCTGGCTGCATGTATACCTTAGAGGCACCATGACGAGCGTTGACCGGATACTGCAGCGTGCCGTCAGTCAGGTGCACTTGCACCATGTTACGACGCGCAGCGTCCATCGCTTTCTGGATCGCGACAGGCACTTCACGTGCCTTGCCGCGGCCGAAACCAACCTTGCCATTGCCATCGCCGACAACAGTCAGGGCGGTGAAACCGAAAATACGGCCACCCTTCACTACTTTGGCGACACGGTTAACCTGAACCAGTTTTTCCTGCAGATCGCCGCCAGCTTGAACTTGATCGTTATTCGCCATCATTCACACCTTAGAATTTCAGGCCACCTTCGCGGGCAGCGTCTGCCAAAGCCTTAACCCGACCGTGATAACGGAAACCGGACCGGTCGAAGGCCACCTCTTCGATGCCAGCTGCCTTGGCGCGCTCTGCAATCAGAGCACCAACCTTGGTGGCTGCATCGATGTTGCTGGTTGTGCCGTCACGCAGCGCGCTGTCCAGAGTAGAAGCCTGGACGACGATCTGGCTGCCATTGGGTGCGATAACCTGTGCGTAAATGTGTTGGTTCGAACGATTCACACACAGACGATGCACGCCCAATTCGCGGATCTTGATGCGGCTGCGACGAGCACGGCGTAAACGGGATACTTTCTTTTCGCTCATGACCTATGCCCTTATTTTTTCTTGGCTTCTTTGCGACGAACGTATTCGTCGGCATACCGAATGCCCTTACCTTTATACGGCTCCGGCGGACGGAAGGCGCGGATTTCAGCCGCCACCTGACCGAGCCGCTGCTTATCGGCGCTCTTCAGGACGATTTCGGTATTGCTGGGAGTCTCAGCCGTCACACCCTCAGGCAGGGCGTAGTCGATCGGATGAGAGAAGCCAACGGTTAAATTAACGGTTTTACCGGCTGCCTTAGCACGGTAACCGACACCATTCAGTTGCAGACGCTTTTCAAAACCATCGGTAACGCCAACCACCATGTTATTAACCAGCGCACGCATGGTGCCTGACATGGAGTGAGCGAATTTGCCGCCGTCACGGGCAGCAAATGTCAGAACGTTGCCGTCCTGTTTAACTTCAACGGTGTTGTGCAGCGCCGTTTCCAAAGAGCCGTTTTTGCCCTTAATGGAAATTTTGTCGCTGCCGAGCTTAACGTCCACACCTGCGGGTACTGTAATAGGAGCATTCGCTATTCGAGACATCGTTAAACCACTCCCTTAGAAGACTTCGCAGATGACTTCACCGCCAACGCCGGCTGAACGCGCGGCACGGTCGGTCATGACACCTTTGGAGGTGGATACGATGGAGATACCCAGTCCGCCTGCCACTTTGGACAGCTCAGTCGCAGCCCGGTACTGGCGCAAACCAGGACGGGAAATACGTTTGATGGACTCGATCACCGGCTTGCCTTCGAAGTAACGCAAGGTGATATGCATTACTTTTTTGACATCGCCTTCAACAGCGTAGTCATCCACATAACCTTCTTCCTTCAGCACGTTCGCAACAGCGATCTTTTGCTTCGAGGAAGGCAGGCTGACAGTGGCATGGCCCGCTTGTTGGGCATTACGGATACGGGTGAACATATCCGCAAGTGTGTCTTGCATGCTCATTTAAGTTTCCTCACTGTGCAGTCAAATGCGGTAGCCGGCGCAGATGCGCCGGCCCGGTCCACTTGACTTACCAACTTACCAACTGGACTTCTTCAAACCAGGAACGTTACCCAACATGGCTTGTTCACGCAGTTTGATACGAGACAGACCGAACTTGCGGTAAACCGCATGAGGACGGCCAGTCACTTGACAACGACGCTGCAGACGCACCGGACTCGCGTCACGGGGCAGTTTCTGCAAAGCCTGTTGTGCTTCCCAAACCTGCTCGTCAGAGCTGGCTGGATCTTTAATAACCGCTTTCAGCTTGGCGCGCTTTTCAGCGAACTTGGCAACGGTCTTTTCGCGCTTAGCTTCGCGCGCTTTCATGCTCTCTTTAGCCATGACCTTTCCCCTTAACCTTTGAATGGGAAGGCCAGCGCCTTCAGCAGAGCGCGACCTTCATCATTGGTGCGAGCAGTGGTCGTGACAGTGACGTCCAGACCGCGCAGTTTATCGACCTTATCGTATTCGATTTCCGGGAAGATAATCTGCTCTTTCACACCCATGCTGTAGTTGCCACGGCCATCAAACGACTTCGGGTTAATACCCCGGAAGTCACGAACACGCGGCAGCGCGATGTCGATCAGACGGTCCATGAATTCCCACATACGCTCACCGCGCAGGGTCACTTTGGCGCCGATCGGCCAGTCTTCACGGATTTTGAAACCCGCGATGGACTTGCGCGCCTTGGTTACCAACGGCTTCTGACCAGAGATGGCCTGCAGGTCGGCAACAGCGTTGTCGATCTGCTTCTTATCACCGATGGCTTCGCCCACGCCCATGTTCAGAGTGATCTTGGTGACGCGGGGGATTTCCATAACGTTCTTGTAACCGAACTCTTTCTGGAGTGCGGCGACAACGTCGGTTTTGTAGAGCTCTTTGAGTCTAGACATGTCGATTCCGCCCCTTATGCGCCAATTTCTTTCTGCGTGGACTTGAAGATACGCACCTTAGTGCCGTCTTCTTTGACCTGAAAACCAACCCGGTCGCCCTTGTTGGTTTCGCTGTTGAAGATGGCCACATTGGATGCAGCGATCGGCGCTTCTTTATCGATGATGCCGCCCGGGATGTTCATGTTCGGGTTCGGCTTCTGGTGCTTCTTAATCATGTTCACACCAGAGACGATAAACAAAGTGCCTTTCTTGGCGTCAGTGATCACTTTATTGATCTTGCCGCGCTTGCCTTTGTCTTTGCCGGCAATTACGACAACGTCGTCGCCAGTTTTAAACTTGTTCATCTTTTACTCCACTTCCTACTACCGTCTCGTGCTTAGAGCACTTCCGGCGCCAGGGAAATGATTTTCATAAATTTCTCAGTACGCAGTTCACGGGTTACCGGGCCAAAGATCCGGGTACCGATCGGTGCGTTCTGAGCGTTAAGCAGAACCGCAGAGTTGGTGTCGAAACGGATGACAGAACCATCCGGACGACGCACACCCTTACGGGTCCGTACGACAACAGCGTTCATGACCTGGCCTTTTTTGACCTTACCGCGCGGAATTGCTTCCTTAACGGAGATCTTGATCAGGTCGCCAATGCGGGCGTAACGGCGGTGTGAACCACCCAACACCTTGATGCATTGAACGCGTTTAGCACCGCTGTTATCCGCAACGTCTAGTACGGTTTGCGTTTGAATCATTTGTCAAACTCCTCTTACACGCCAAGCGGTGTTAAACGGTAGTTGCACGTTCATCAATGCTTACCAGCCGCCAAGTCTTGGACTTGGACAGCGGACGACACTCTTCGATGGTAACGGTGTCGCCGATCTGGCACTCATTGCTTTCATCGTGCGCATGCAGCTTGGTAGAACGCTTTACGAACTTGCCGTAAATCGGGTGTTGAACCCGGCGCTCGACCATAACGGTAACGGTCTTGTCAGACTTGTTGCTGACAACCTGACCAGTCACGGTACGGGTATTGGTCTCAGACATATCAGGCACCTGCTTTCTCTGTCAGCACTGTTTTAACACGAGCGATGTCCTTGCGGACTTGCTTCAGCAGGTGCGTCTGAGTCAGCTGACCCGTCGCCTTTTGCATGCGATATTTGAACTGATCGCGAAGCAACTCCAACAGGTTGGTCTTCAGCTCGTCTACGGATTTTTCACGAAGATCTTTAGCGTTCATCACATCACCTGCCGTTTAACAACAACGGTCGCAACCGGAAGCTTGGCAGCAGCCAGGCGGAACGCCTCCTGCGCGATTTCTTCCGATACGCCTTCCATTTCGTACAAGACCTTGCCTGGCTGAATCTGGGCAACCCAGTATTCAACGTTACCCTTACCTTTACCCATACGAACTTCCAAAGGTTTCTTGGAGATGGGTTTGTCCGGGAAAACACGGATCCAGATCTTGCCGCCACGTTTGATGTGGCGAGTCATGGCACGACGCGCTGCTTCGATTTGACGAGCAGTGATACGACCACGACCGGTTGCTTTCAGCGCATATTCGCCGAAGCTTACTTTGCTACCGCGTTGTGCCAGGCCACGGTTACGGCCCTTCTGCACTTTGCGGAATTTTGTGCGTTTAGGTTGCAGCATCTACGTACTCCTTACCGTGAAGCCTTTTTCTTGGGCGCCTTGGCTTGAGCACGAACTTGCTCGATACCACCCAGGATTTCGCCTTTGAAAATCCACACCTTGATGCCGATAACACCGTAAGTGGTGTGTGCTTCGGCAGTGGCGTAGTCGATGTCAGCACGCAGGGTGTGCAGCGGTACACGACCTTCGAGGTACCATTCGGTACGCGCGATTTCTGCACCACCCAAACGACCGCTGACCTGAACTCGGACACCCTTGGCGCCGTTACGCATAGCGTTCTGCATGACGCGCTTCATAGCGCGACGGAACATAACGCGGCGTTCCAGCTGACCGGCAACTGATTGAGCAACCAGCTTGGAATCCAGGTCCGGCTTACGGATCTCTTCGATGTTGATGTGCACCGGAATGCCCATCATCTTGGAGACTTCCTGACGCAGCAGCTCGACATCTTCACCTTTCTTACCGATGACGATGCCCGGGCGAGCCGTATGGATAGTGATCTTGGCGTTCTGTGCAGGACGCTCGATCACGATCTTGCTCACCGAAGCTTTCTCAAGCTTCTTCTCCAGGTAACTACGTACCTGGATATCGTTCAGCAACTTGTCAGCATAACTACTTGAATCGGCATACCAGACCGAGCCGTGGTCTTTAGTGATGCCGAGTCGGATCCCGGTGGGATTAACTTTCTGACCCATCTGTCATTCTCCCCTTATTTCTCGGCAACTTTAACCGTGATGTGACTCGTACGTTTAAAGATACGGTCAGCACGGCCTTTGGCTCGCGGACGGATACGCTTCATAGTCATCGCTTCATCAACAAAGATGGTGGAGACCTTCAGTTCGTCAACGTCTGCGCCGTCGTTATGTTCGGCATTCGCAATAGCCGACTCCAGAACCTTCTTGACGATCGCAGCGCCCTTTTTGGGGCTGAATGTCAGCAGGTCCAGAGCTTCGGCCACGGACTTACCGCGGACCATGTCTGCTACCAGGCGTGCTTTCTGGGCAGACAAGCGCGCACCGCGCAATACAGCTTGTGTTTCCATAGTGTCTACCCTCGTTTACCGCTTAGCCTTTTTGTCAGCAGCATGACCCTTGAACGTCCGAGTCAGCGCGAACTCACCCAACTTGTGACCGACCATGTCTTCAGTGACATAGACAGGAACATGTTGACGGCCATTATGGACTGCAAAGGTCAACCCGACGAATTCCGGGAAGATTGTGGAGCGACGCGACCAGGTTTTGATGGGTCGCTTGTCACTGGCTTCCAGTGCAGCCTCTACCTTCTTCATCAAGTGCAGGTCTACAAATGGACCCTTCTTAAGTGAACGTGGCACAGCCTATTTCCTCTTAAATCAGTTACTTCGAAGAACGACGACGAACGATGTACTTGTTCGTGCGCTTGTTCTTACGAGTCTTGTAGCCCTTGGTGGGAACACCCCAGGGAGTGACTGGGTGACGACCACCGGAAGTCTTGCCTTCACCACCACCGTGCGGGTGATCAACCGGGTTCATAACAACACCACGAACCGTCGGACGAACACCACGCCAGCGTGAAGCACCGGCTTTACCCAGTTGACGCAAGCTGTGCTCAGAATTGCTCACTTCACCTAAGGTGGCGCGGCAATCAGCCAAAACTTTGCGCATTTCGCCAGAACGCAGACGCAAGGTGGCATAAGTGCCTTCGCGCGCGACCAGCTGAGCTGAGTTACCAGCAGAACGGACCATTTGGCCGCCTTTGCCAGGCTTCAACTCAATGTTGTGAATCACAGAACCGACCGGAATTGAACGCAGCGGCATGGTGTTGCCCACTTTGATCGGCGCGTGTTCACCGGAGATGATTTCATCACCCGATTTCAGACCGGCCGGAGCCAGTACGTAACGACGTTCGCCGTCTGCGTACAGCACCAGAGCGATGTTCGCAGTCCGGTTCGGATCGTATTCCAGACGCTCAACTTTGGCAGTGATGCCATCTTTGTTGCGCTTGAAGTCGACCTTACGGTAATGCGACTTGTGACCACCACCGATATGACGGGTAGTGATCCGGCCCATGTTGTTACGACCACCGGACTTAGATTGCTTCTCTACCAGAGGCGCGTGCGGCGCACCACGGTGCAGGTCCGGGTTGTAAGTCTTGGTGACGTGGCGACGTCCAGCTGACGTCGGCTTGGTTTTTACGATAGCCATTGTTCGCAACCCCTACCTTATTCTGCCGCCATGAAATCAATTTCTTGGCCGTCTGCCAGACGAACATAGGCCTTCTTCACATCGTTACGCTTGCCGAAGCCGCGTGCGGTGCGCTTAACCTTGCCCTTCTGGATCAGAGTGCGAACAGACTGAACTTTGACATCGAACAGTTGTTCAACAGCCTTCTTGATTTCCGGCTTTGTTGCATCCTTGGCCACACGAAAAACGTACTGACCAGTGCCTTCCGCTACGATGGTCGCTTTTTCGGAGATATGCGGACCGAAAACGACCTGATAGATACGTTCCTGGTTCATGCGAATACCTCCTCAACCTTCTTCAGGGCACTCACGGTGATAACGACTTTCTCGTAAGCCACCAGATTGACCGGAGTGATGCCAGTCACATCAGAGACTTCGATATGCGGCACGTTACGAGCGGACAGGTAGAGGTTTTGATCGACCTCTTCCGACACCACCAGAGCATTGGAAACATCCAACTCTTTCATCTTGGCGATAAAAGCCTTGGTTTTAGGTTGCTCAATGGCCAGGCTCTCAACCACGACCAAACGCTCCTGGCGAACCAGCTCAGACAGAATGGACTTCATAGCACCGCGATACATTTTACGGTTAACTTTTTGAGACCAGTCTTGAGGACGAGCAGCAAAGGTCTTACCACCGCCAACCCAGATGGGCGAACGGATGGTACCGGCGCGGGCGCGACCAGTGCCTTTTTGGCGCCACGGCTTCTTGCCGCCGCCAGCTACGTCAGAACGACTTTTTTGAGCACGAGTACCCTGACGGGCGCCAGCCAAGAAGGCATTGACGACCTGGTGTACCAGGGCTTCGTTGTAATCTTTGCCAAACGTTGCGTCAGACACTTCAACCTTGGCGCTGGCTTTTCCTGCAACTGTAATATCCATTGCTTACCTCTCAGCCTTTAACCGCGGGTTGAACAACAACGTGCGCACCGGTAGCACCCGGAACAGCACCGCGAATGAGCAGCAAGTTGCGCTCAGCGTCGACACGAACGATTTCCAGCGACTGCACTGTGTTGCGCACATTGCCCATCTGGCCAGCCATCTTCTTGCCTTTCCAGACACGACCTGGAGTTTGGCATTGACCGATGGAGCCCGGTGCACGGTGCGACAGTGAGTTGCCGTGGGTGGCGTCTTGGGTGCGGAAGTTGTGGCGCTTAATAGCACCAGCGAAGCCTTTACCCTTGGAGGTTCCGGTCACATCCACACGCTGGCCTGTTTCAAAGACAGAAACAGTCAGCTCATCACCCAGATTGTATTCAGCGCTTTCGCCCAGAGTGAACTCACGAGTAAAGCTACCCGCTTCAACGTTCGCTTTAGCGAAGTGGCCAGCCTCGGCCTTGGTGACACGATTAGCACGACGCTTACCAGCGGTCAGCTGGACAGCAACGTAGCCATCGGATTCCAGGCTTTTGACTTGCGATACCCGGTTGGGCTCGACTTCAATGACGGTCACCGGTACGGAGACGCCGTCGTCGGTAAAGACGCGGGTCATACCGGTCTTACGACCAATCAGACCAATAGACATTTCTTTCTTTCCTCTATGTATGGGGCTTCAACCCGCTATGGCCGCCCGAGTGCTCAAATTCATGATTCCAGGGGCGTTACATTAGAGACACTTAGGATTAGCCAAGGCTAATCTGTACGTCCACACCTGCTGCCAAGTCCAACTTCATCAACGCATCAACGGTTTTTTCAGTCGGCTCGACAATGTCCAGCATGCGCTTGTGAGTACGAATCTCGTACTGATCACGCGCATCCTTGTTCACGTGCGGAGAGACCAGCACGGTATAACGCTCTTTACGGGTCGGCAGCGGAATAGGGCCGCGAACCTGAGCGCCAGTACGCTTGGCCGTATCGACGATCTCCTGAGTCGAAGCATCAATCAGGCGATGATCGAACGCTTTCAAGCGTATTCTGATCTTTTGGTTCTGCATGTGACCAAAGCTCCAAGATTGTTAAACAGCAATTACGGCTACCCCCGGGAAATCAGGGGAGGCGTATTGTATGTATCTCGAGCAGGGGTGTCAACGCGATGTTGAAAGGGAATTTTTAGGCAGGAAAATGGTGAAAAATCAGGGAGTTAGCAAGAAGGGAGACGCTTAATGGGAGACGGAAGACGCTTAAGTGCGTTTCCCGTCTCCCGTCAAGCGTCCGGCGGAGTCACCCGAAGGTGACTCCAGCGATCATCACTCGATGATCTTGGCTACAACGCCGGCGCCAACGGTACGGC
>NZ_JBEBMU010000002.1:0-355198 GCF_043196805.1 Saccharospirillum sp. HFRX-2 | reverse complement strand
GCGGGAATAGCTCAGTGGTAGAGCACAACCTTGCCAAGGTTGGGGTCGCGAGTTCGAATCTCGTTTCCCGCTCCAAAATTCCATCTTGATGGAATGGGCAGGACCTGAGGGTCGCGAGCCGGCATCCCGGCTCAATCGAATCTCGTTTCCCGCCCCAAAAAAATCCTACTTCGGTAGGTGAGTAAGCAAAGCAACAAGCTTACTTTTTGAACCTTCGGGTTCTAAGGCTGGATGGCAGAGTGGTCATGCAGCGGACTGCAACTCCGCGTACGCCGGTTCGATTCCGACTCCAGCCTCCATTTCTTCCTGCTCATATGCAGGAAAGCAACGATCCAACCCTGGGATCGTTCTCCGGTAAGTTCTACGCCCGGATGGTGAAACTGGTAGACACAAGGGACTTAAAATCCCTCGGCCATTGCGGCCGTGCCGGTTCGATTCCGGCTCCGGGCACCATTACAACCCCCATGAATACTGGCCTCCGGCCAATGTGTCTCCTCAATTTCACTCCGGGTCGATGGTGGCTAGGCATCTACGGTTTATTAGGTGATTTCGCATAGCTCAATTTTGATCTGTTGTTCCTTGGGTGGCTCTCGATCAAATTCACTTATCAGTTTCAATGCATACCGGGCTTTCTTTTTTCACTCTGACTCCTTCGGGATCTCAATTCCGACACTGGATTTTGCCAGCGTATAGACACCACAGTTCTGGGTCTGATAAAACTCAATAGCTCAGTATGAGGTGTGTTTTTGCATCTCTTAATCGACACCAATTACAAGGAGTTAATCAGGTGATATTCATAAGGCTCTTGGGGTGGCTGTTTACAGGTGTTTTTGGTTTTTTGGCTATTATTAGTGTGTTTTTAGACTTTTTAGGTTTGACCTGGGTCGGTTATGCGATGATGGCCGGTGCTGTTCATCCTTCAATCAATTCAAACGCCACACGGCGTGTCGCTTCTTTTTTTATTGCCTTTCTCGCTTGTGGGATTCTTGTTATTGGTTCAATTCCCAATCAGATTATTGGGGTCATTTTGGCGTTGTTTTCATGTGCAGTGCTCATTGACTTTAAACAAAAGAAAAAGCGCGAGAGTGAATCAAAAAGCGCCGTGTTGGCCCCTGAAGTAGCCCAGTTCGTTTCACTGTGTGAAGCGGTATTAGCCGACGAATTGGTTCATCAGAATGAAGCTGAATACTTGATGAATTGGTTAGCTAAGAATCCAGTGGCGACGGATGAATCCAATATTGATGATATTCATAACTTACTCAAAATAAGCCTGGAAGATGGCTATTTGGATGGGAACGAAGCCGAAGAGTTGCGGTTAGTGTTAAGCGAGTTTTGCGACCGTATTTTAAATAAAAGCCAGCCGCTCCCGAAGCCGAAGAAGACACACAGGAAAAAGGCGGTTGCTCCCGCCCACGGGGATTTTCTTATTCACTATAAAGACGCAAAGGGCAATGTCAGCGAACGTGAAATCAATGTTAGGGCGATCACTGATAAAAATGGAGTGACATACCTTAAAGCATACTGCCATGCCCGTAGGGCAATGCGCACATTTCGCTTAGATCGAGTGGTTGAAGTAATCGACTTGGGCACAGGCGAGGTTATAGATGCCCGTAAGTTTGTTGGTGCCCTACATTAAATAAGATTCATAGAAATTTATGAGCCTTAAAGCTGAGTTTTCCCAATTAGGTCGGCCAACACTTGCAGCAGGGTCTCTGCGCTGGCCGACGCCTTCGGTTTGTTGGCGCGCTCTAATTAGGGCGGGACTCACCCCTCCGCCAAATGACAAACCGCCTCAATATTGTTCCCGTCCGGATCAAGCACAAAGGCGCCGTAGTAATTCTCGTGATAGGTCGGTCGTAACCCCGGCTTTCCGTTATCAACACCACCGCCTTTAAGGGCCGCTTTATAGAAGGTACCAACCTGGTTTCGGTCTGCGGCACAAAAGGCCAGGTGTCTGGGGGTGTAGGCTTGTTTCACTTCGATGATCCAGAAGTTGGGCTGACCTTCTGGGCCGTAGGCGCACATGCGTTGGGTGGGGAAGTCGGTGTTCCATTCGGCAACGAATTCCATTTGCACCGAATAGCCCAAGGCGGCCAGGGCGTCATCGTAAAAGGTTTTGGTGGCTTCGAAGTCGGTGGCGTAGGTGCTGAGGTGGTCGAACATCCTTGGTCTCCCGTCAGTGATCTAATGGTTGTTGCGTTTACCGCTGTTGCTACATCTCGCTGCCGATTTCCAGCAGGATGCCAGCCGGGGTTCTGACATAAGAGACGATCTGGCCCCAGGGTTTTTGTTGCGGTGCTTTTATTTCTTGGGCGCCTTCGGCGAGTGCAGCCTGATGGGTTGCAGCCACATCGTCAGAGATTAGCGCGACTTCTATACCCAGCGGTAACTCTGATGTGGTGCCGTTGATGTAGCCATCCGGCAGGTTGGCGGCGCCCAGGCTGTGTTTGGCGAATGCCAGCGTGGTGGTGCCGGTATCCAGTTCGCCGTAGTCGCCACTGTCATCAATGAACTTTCTATTCATGCCGAAAGCGCGCTCGAAAAACTCGACGCTGGCGAGGACATCGTCGACATAAGCGATGGTGTAACCGAATTTAACCATGCTGCAGCTCCTCTTGGGTGAACCAGTCGGTTAAAGCGCCAACGCCAATTGACGAGTGGTTTCGCGCTCTGGTCGTACGGTGGTTTGCGCATGACCCAATTGGCGGAAAACAAAGGTCTGGGTGTTGCCAGCCATGGATGCCTGCTTCAGTACTTCGCGACGCAGATCATTGAATTCACCGTGCGGCGGCCATGCCAGAACGGTGCTGCTTAGGCCATTGGCCAGCGCTTCTTCCAGCGTTTTCCAGTAGTCGCTGACTGAGCGGGTATGCACTACTCGAACCTTAGCAGTATCGACGCCGGCACGTTTCAGTGCGCCGTTGTTTGGCAGGCAAGGTGGGGCGATAAAGGTGATCCAACGTTCTTGGTGCTGGCTCAGTTTAGCCAGTGTCGGCACCAGCAAGTGCAATTGGTTCAGACCACCGTGATGGCAAAAGATCTCAGTAAAGGTGCCTTCCGGCTGAGTAGTTTTTGCTTCGCGACGCAGCTGTGCAATGGGCTTGCGCGCTGGGTTGCGCCAAAACTGTGGGTTTTGCATTACCTGGTCGGTGTTGTTCAGGGCGTGCATGGTCGGCTCCTTTACTGTTCAAACATACAGTAGCTGTATTTATATACAGTAAAAATACTGGCGTCAAACGATTTGATGAAAAACGTTTGAAGGCGTTTAAATCAGTCGGAGTGTTTGGCAAGTAAGATGGCGCCCAGGGCAGGCGCCGTCTGGCTAAAGCGGATGTTTAGCGCTGTTGGAACAGGGCGGTCTGGTTGAAGGCACCCTGGTAGTGAACACTAAAAGTATCGAGCATCGACAGGGCGGTTTCGGCTTCGCGCTCTGTGCGGCAAGCAAAGGCGTTAACGCCGCAGCGCGTCATGTAGTCGACTTGGTCAGGCAGGAAGTCGCCGATGGCGCGGATTTCACCCTGGTAACCCAGGCGGTCGCGCAGCAGCCGCGCTTTAGAGAAGCTGCGGCCGTCGGCGAATTTAGGGAAGTGCAGGGCGACTAGTTTGACATTGTCGAGCAGGTCGGCAACGTCTTCGGGCATTTGTTCATCGTTCAGCCACACAGCGGCCTGCTCTGGTAAGTTACCGGCTTCACTCAGTTCCTGATAACGCTGCAGCGGTAAAATAGTCGCTGCAGTAGAAGACACTTTGGCGCTGTCGTCTTCGACCAACACCCAGGCGTCGTCGGTGATCAGCGCGCCATTCTTAATGAGATTTTGCATAGACGCGCTCCTTGAACGGATCCAGGCCGATGCGTTCGACGGTGTCGATGAAGGCTTCTTCAGGCTGGCGGTTTTCGGTGTACACCTGGATGACTTTGTCGACGACCGCCGGAATGTCTTCGGCGTTGAACGATGGGCCGAGGATTTTACCGATGCGGGCGTTCTGACCGGAATCGCCACCGAGCGATACCTGATAGAACTCCTGGCCTTTCTTGTCGACACCCAGGATGCCGATGTTGCCGATGTGGTGATGACCACAGGCGTTCATGCAGCCGGAAATGTTCAAATCCAGATCGCCCAGGTCGTAGAGGTAATCCAGGTCGTCAAACTGCGCCTGGATTGATTCGGCGATGGGGATGGATTTGGCGTTGGCCAGGGCGCAGTAGTCGCCGCCCGGGCAGCAGATGACGTCGGTCAGGGTGCCGATGTTGGCGGTGGCAAAACCCACCAGTTTGGCGGCTTCCCACAATTCGAGTAACTGATCCTGACGGACGTCGGCCAGAATCAGGTTCTGTTCGTGGCTGACGCGCAGTTCGCCGAAGGAAAACTGATCGGCCAGGTGGGCAACGCTGCGCATCTGGTCGGCGGTGCAATCGCCCGGGGCGTAGCCGAGTTTCTTGATCGACAGCGTGACCGCAGCGTAACCCGGCTTTTTATGCAGGTAGACGTTGCGATCGAGCCATTGCGCAAAGCCAGGGTGGTCGGCTTTTTGTTGCGCTAGAATGGCATCAGCATCGGCCAGGTCTTCATAGGACGGGTCGACAAAGTGCTCGGAGACGCGCTCGATTTCGGCATCGGTCAGCGTCGCAGGGCCGTCTTTCAGATGCGCCCACTCGGCTTCAACCTTGTCGCGGAAGGCTTCAACGCCCAGCGCTTTCACCAAAATCTTGATGCGGGCTTTGTATTTATTGTCGCGTCGGCCCAGCAGGTTATAGACGCGCAATATCGCTTCTAAGTAACTCAGCAGATGTTTGCCGGGCAGGAAGTCACGAACTTCCTGGCCCACCAGCGGGGTGCGGCCAAGACCGCCACCTACGAATACCTTAAAGCCCAATTCGCCGGCGTCGTTACGCACCAGCTCCAGGCCGATATCATGAAAACGCACCGCAGCACGGTCGCTGTTGGTGCTGCCATTAACGGCGATTTTGAACTTACGCGGCAGGAAGGCGAATTCCGGGTGCAGCGTGGACCACTGGCGAATCAGCTCGCACCAGGGGCGCGGATCGGCGATTTCATCGCGCAATACGCCGGCAAACTGGTCGGTAGTGGTGTTGCGAATGCAGTTACCGGAGGTCTGGATGGCGTGCATCTGCACTTCGGCCAGGCCAGCCAGAATGTCGGGCACGTCTTCCAGCGCCGGCCAGTTGAACTGGATATTCTGGCGCGTGGTGAAGTGGCCGTAGCCTTTATCATAGGTTTCAGTCAGCTCGGCCAGCTTACGCAGCTTGGTCGAATCGAGCAGACCATAGGGAATGGCGATGCGCAGCATGGGCGCATGGCGCTGAATATAGAGGCCGTTTTGCAGGCGCAGTGGCAGGAATTCGTCGTCGGCCAGCTGGCCGTCGAGATAACGCTCAGTTTGCTCACGGAACTGAGCGACGCGTTCATCGACCACTTTCTGGTCGAACGAGTCGTAAACGTACATCAAGGCAACCTGTATCGGTCTGGTGAAGGTTGGGCGCTACTCTAACGAAGTTTACTTATTCCAGGAATGATTTAATTTTCATAATTTGAGTTCATACCGTTATATGTTGGCGCTTGAACCCAAGCCACTTACAGAGTTAAATGACCGCCGTAGACGGCAGTTCTTGCAGTCGTATTGGCCCTCGCGGCAGGTAGAACAACAATAACAGGAGGACAAACCATGGCCAGCAAGAAAGTTGGAATGAGTGACGCCCAGGCAGACGCCATCGCGGCGGTGGTCATCGTCGTGACCGTTGTCGTTGCTGCTATATATTGGGTGGCGACGGCAGCTTGAAGGTTGTTGTCGATGATAATCCACTCAAGCGGATTTGAATTGTATCGGGGTCGGCCGTGAAGCCGACCTGAAAGAGGGCCGCCAAGGCCCTTTTTCTTTGCCCTTGGCTAGGGAGCCAGAGTGCGCACCAGCAGGATCAGCGCCAGTACGAATAAGGCGGTCATCAAGACGCCGCCGATGATAAACGGCCAGATGCTGGTCGAGTGGAAGTCGCTGACTCTGTTTTTATCGCTTTGCACGCCGACCAGTCCTGCCAACAGACTCAACACCAGCCGCCATAACCGCCCCAGTCGGCCCTCAGTCCGAGGCGTTCGATTTTCCACCATCTTTTTATCTCCTGCTTCGTTTCGGTGTCACTTTCACCATTGCGACCCCAGTCGTCAAAAGGCGACACCGATGCGCCAGCGTACTGGCGAGTGTTTGTCTATGCTAGAGAATAAGGCTGTCACCCCTGACGGCACAATGATTGCCAGCAACCCGTTTGGACTGCGCATAACAACAACCTACAGAGGCCAACAATGACCACCACCCTGTCACCTCGACGGATTGAGTTACTCGACACCCTCTATGCCCGTTTAACGCCTCATTTTCCCAAAGACAAGCAGGCCGATCTGAAAATTCTGATCGACCATCTGTTCCAGCATGCCTCCATGCAGGATCTGGCCAGCTACGACACCACCGACCTGGCCGGCATGGTGGTGTCGCTGTGGCGAACCTTGCAGCAGCATGAAGGTGGTCAACAACGTGTCGATGTTTTCAATCCGAATGTTGAGGAAAACGAGTGGCAGTCACCGCATACCATCGTCACGGTATTGTATGAAGACGTGCCTTTTATCATCGATTCCGTGCGGCTGACGTTGAACCGTCTGGACGCCAATATCCACACCATCTTCCATGCCAGCCTGGGCGTTGCCCGGTCGAAAGACGGCCGCTTTGAAGGTTTCGACAAAGCACAGCCGCGCGAGCTGTTGTTGTGCATCGAAGTCGATCGAACGACGGTGGCGGCTGAGCGTGATGACATCGCCAAGGCGCTCAACTCAGTGGTGGAAGAGGTTAAGCGGGTGATTGCTGATTACCCGAATATTTTGCAGAAGACCGAAGACGCCATCGCCGACTTTCATCGTCAAAAATACCCGGTCGATCAAGACGAGTTGGATGAAGCCGAAGTATTTATGAAGTGGTTGGCGGACAATCATTTTACCTTCCTGGCTTACGACGAATACGAAATAGAAGAGGGTAAGGTCAAGCAGGTCGAAGGCAGTGCGCTGGGTCTGTTTCGTCAGAGCAACAAACGACGCGAAGAGTTTATCGATGAGATGACCGAGCAGCGTCGTCATCATGTGTTCGAGAAAGAACTGCTGATTTTCTCCAAGTCCGGACGCCGCTCCAATGTGCATCGGCCGGCGTATTCTGATTATGTATTGGTCAAACGTTTTAACGACAAGGGCGAGGTTGTCGGTGGTCGTCGCTTTCTCGGCCTTTATACCTCTACTGTCTATAACGGCTCACCCGATACCATTCCTGTGGTACGTCGGAAAATTGAGCAGGTTCTGGAACAAAGTGGTTTTGCCAAAGGCGGGCATAACTATAAAGAACTGGCGGCCATCCTGTTTACCTTCCCGCGCGATGAGTTGATTCAGGCGTCCATCGATACGTTGTTAAACATGACCTTGGATGTACTGGCCATTCAGGAGCGTAAACGCATTCGGTTGCTGTTACGTCGCGATATTTATGGCAAATTCCTGACCGCCATTGTTTATGTTCCGCGTGATATTTTTAACTCTCAATTGCGTCAGCAAATTCACGACATGCTGGCTGAACAATTTGATATTGAAGGTTCGGATTTTACCACCTTTTTCAGCGAATCTGTGCTGGCGCGAACGCGTTTGGTATTCAAGCTTACGCATCCCATTGAGGGTGAATTACCAACGGAAGCGTTGGAGAAACGTATCTTCCAGATTGCCCGTCGCTGGACCGATGAGTTGCAGCAGGTTTTGGTGGAGAACTTTGGCGAAGAGCAGGGTATTCAACTGCATCAGCGCTATCACCAAGCCTTCCCCGCCAGTTACCGAGAGCAGTACAGCCCAAGAGTGGCGGTCGCTGATATTCAGCGGATGGAGTCGCTGAACAAGAAAAATGCCGAACCTATTGCTCTGAGTTTTTATCGCGCCATGGAGCCCACCGGCAGTGAATTAAAACTGAAAATTTTCAAAAAAGGCGAAGCGCTGCTGTTGTCAGAGCTGATGCCGGTTTTGGAAAATCTGGGTTTGAAGGTTATCGATGAATATCCATACGAAATCAATTACGGCGATAACGAGTGCACCTGGATTTACGATTTTTCCTTGCTCTATGAACCTAATCCGCTGATTGATCCGGTTCAGTATCGCGAAGAATTTGCACGCGCTTTTCTCAATATCTGGAATGGCCGCGCCGAAAGCGATTCTTACAATCAATTGATCCTTCGCGCCAAATTGACCTGGCGCGAAGTGGCGATGTTGCGTGCCTACGCGCGCTATATGAAACAGATCCGTTTTGGTCTGTCGCAGGAATACATTGCCGATACGCTGATCAAGTACACCGACATTACTCAAAACCTGGTTGAACTGTTTTCGGCCCGTTTCAATCCAGACAAACAGGAGAATGTGCATAAGGATCTTGATAAGTGGCAGGAAGCCATTAATGGCCAGTTGGATGCCGTTAATAATATCAACGAGGACCGTATCTTCCGGCGCTATGTTGAACTGATCAAAGCCACCTTGCGCACTAACTTCTATCAGCCGGGTGCCGATGGTCGGCGTAAGGATTATTTCAGTTTCAAACTGAACCCGGCGAAGATCAGCAACATTCCGTTGCCCAAACCGATGTTTGAGATTTTCGTCTATTCGCCGCGCATTGAAGGTGTGCATCTGCGCGGCGGTAAGGTCGCGCGTGGTGGCTTGCGCTGGTCCGATCGCATTGAGGATTTCCGTACCGAAGTGCTCGGTCTGGTAAAAGCTCAGCAGGTTAAGAATGCGGTCATCGTACCGGTGGGGGCCAAGGGTGGTTTTGTTGCCAAGCAGTTGCCGGTCGATGGTGATCGCGAAGCCATTCAGGCGGAAGGTATTGCCAGTTACAAAACCTTTATTCGCGCATTGCTCGATATAACCGACAATCTCAGCGAAGGCGAATTAGTACCGCCACAGCACGTTGTACGCTACGACGAAGATGATCCCTATCTGGTTGTGGCTGCCGATAAAGGCACCGCGACCTTCTCGGACATCGCCAATGCCGAAGCCATCGATTACGGCTTCTGGCTCGGTGATGCGTTCGCTTCTGGCGGTTCCAACGGTTACGACCATAAGAAAATGGGCATTACCGCTCGTGGCGCCTGGGTCAGTGTGCAACGTCATTTCCGTGAGTTGGGTATCGATGTCCAGAAAGACCCGATCAGCGTGGTGGGTATCGGCGATATGGCCGGCGATGTGTTCGGCAATGGTTTGTTGCGTTCCGAATCGCTCAAGTTGGTTGGCGCCTTTAACCACTTGCACATTTTTGTTGATCCGGACCCGGATCCCGCCAAGAGTTTCGCCGAACGTCAGCGCCTGTTTGATTTGCCGCGCTCCAGTTGGGAAGACTACAACGCTGATTTGATATCCAAAGGCGGGGGTATTTTCAGTCGCAGCGCCAAATCGATTCCGGTCAGTAAGGAAATGAAAGCGTTGTTTGGCATCAGTAAGTCGAAAATCACGCCGAATGATCTGATCAGCGCCATGCTGACGGCGCCGGTGGATCTGCTGTGGAATGGTGGTATTGGCACCTACGTCAAAGCCAGCCACGAGAACCATGCCGACATTGGCGACAAGGCCAACGATGCGCTGCGCGTAGACGCCCGCGATCTGCAATGCAAGGTGATCGGCGAGGGTGGCAACCTGGGCTTTAGTCAGTTGGGCCGGGTGGAATTTAACCTGGGCGGTGGTCGCTGTTTTACCGACTTTATCGATAACGCCGGCGGCGTGGATTGCTCGGACCACGAAGTGAACATGAAAATCCTGCTCGACGACCTGGTCGCCAGTGGCGATCTGACCGTCAAGCAGCGCAACGATAATCTGTTCAAGCTGACCGAAGACGTGTCCAAGCTGGTGCTGCGTAATAACTATCGCCAAAGCCAGGCGCTGGGTATTGCCTACACCGAATCGTTCAAGCGCGTTGAGGAATATCGACGTCTGATCAATGCCTTGGTCAGTGCCGGTAAGTTGAATCGTGAACTGGAATTTTTGCCTTCCGATGAAGCGATCAGCGATCGCAAAGTGCAAGGCCAGGGTTTAACGCGGCCGGAATTGTCGGTGCTGATTTCCTACGTAAAAGGCGACTTAAAAGAGCAGTTGATCAAAGCCGATGTGGCTCAGGATGCCTACCTGGAAACGGCGGTTACCACCGTCTTCCCGGAAGCGATGCGCAAGAAGTTTGGCAAGGCCATGTACCAGCATCGGTTGCGCGGTGAGATTGTTGCCACTCAGGTCGCCAACGACATCTTCAATTACATGGGCATTTCCTATTTTAACCGGCTGCAGGAAAGCACTGGGGCGTCACCGCTGGAGGCGGCCAAAGCCTATGTTGCCGCGCGCGACATCTTTGGCATGCATAGCTTATGGGATGAACTGGAAGCGCTCGACCATCAAATCGACACCGAGTTGCAAAGCAGTCTGATGTTGAAAACGGCGCGCATGGTGCGTCGCGGCAGTCGTTGGTTGGTGAAAAATTATCGCACCGGCATCGATATTCAGGCGGTGCTCGATCTGTATCAGCAACCAATCCAGAGCATGAGCGAGCAGTTGGAAACCCTGTTGCCGGATGATCAAAAAGAAATCTGGTTGAGTGAATCGGCACAGTTGGTGGAGCAGGGTGTTCCGGAAGATCTGGCGCGTCGTGTCTGCGCCTCGGACATTCTCTATACCGCCTTGGGTGTGGTCGCTGTGGCACAAAGTCAGGAACGCGATCCGATGCAGGTAGCTCAGGGTTATTTCCGCGTCGGTGATGCGCTTGAATTGGACAGCTTTGCTGAGCAGGTCAACAGCCTCAGCGTTAATACCCATTGGCAGGCGATGGCGCGTGAGTCGTTCCGCGATGATCTGGAATGGCAACAGCGCCGCATCACCCAGGGTTTGTTCAGCCAGATTGGTAATGAATCGCTGGATGAGCTGGTCGATGACTGGCTGGAACGCAATCAGATTCTGGTTGAGCGCTGGCTGAAGATGATGAGCGAAATCCGCGCCGTCGGTGAACCGGAGTTCAGCATGTACAGCGTGGCCATCCGCGAACTGTTGGATCTGTCGCAGGCAACCATGCCGGAACTCTGAGCGGGTTCTCTGTGCAATGGTGCTTGCGCAGACAGTTGCTACGGGGATAATTGCCCCGAGCAACTGTCTGGGTTCTCGATGTTATGTCACAAACGCTGATCGTCGATCTTTATATCTCGGCTGATGATTACCTGCGTCACTATCAAGGTTCAGTGAAGAATGTTTCGTGCGAATCGCGTGACGGTCGTCGAGTCCGTTTTCCCTCTGGCATTCTGCAACGATTCGTCACCCGAAATGGCATCCAGGGCAGTTTCAGTCTGGAAGTCGACGACAATTTCAAACTGATCGGCATCCGCCGCATCGCCTAGTTTTCCCCAGCTGTTATAATGCCGGCCGTTTTCATCATGCCGGGAAAGCTGTTATGTACGACATCCTGCGTCCAGCCCTGTTCGCGCTCAGCCCTGAAACCAGCCATGACCTCAGTCTGGAGTCGTTGGGCGCTGCTCATCGCCTGGGATTAAGTCGCTTCTTTGGCAAGATGCCGGCCTGTGATCCGGTGTCGTTGTGGGGCCTGGAGTTTGCCAACCCGGTTGGCCTGGCCGCGGGACTTGATAAAAATGGCGATTATCTGGATGCGCTGGGCGCGCTCGGTTTTGGTTTTGTCGAAGTGGGCACGGTGACGCCGCGTCCGCAAAGCGGCAACGAAAAACCGCGATTGTTTCGACTGTCTGACAGCCAGGCGATCATCAATCGCATGGGCTTCAATAACAAAGGTGTCGATCATCTGGTTGAACGCGTTAAACGCAGTCGTTACGACGGCGTTGTCGGCATCAACATCGGTAAAAACAAAACCACAGCAGAAGACGATGCGCTCGAAGATTATCTCTACTGTCTGGACCGGGTTTATCCCTGGGCCGGTTATGTGGTCGTCAACCTGTCGTCACCCAATACACCCGGGCTGCGCAATTTGCAGTTCGGCGATGCGCTGAAAAAGCTGTTGGATGGTTTGCAGCAGCGCCAGCAGCAACTGGCCGCCCGGCATGGTTACAAACCCATCCTGATTAAGATTGCTCCGGATTTGAACGAAGCCGAAATCGAGGCTATCGCCACGGTGTTTAATGAATACGAAGTGGATGGCGTGGTCGCAACCAATACCACCATCAGCCGAGAGGCCGTCTCCGGTGAGCGTTTTGCTGACCAAGCCGGTGGGCTGTCCGGGCAACCGTTATTCCAGTCGTCGACCGCAACCTTACGCAGCTTCCGACGCTATTTGAAACCATCGATTCCGTTGATCGGGGTTGGTGGCATTTGCTACGGCGATGATGTCAAAGCCAAGCGAGAGGCAGGAGCCAGCCTGGTACAGCTATACAGTGGTTTTATTTACCGCGGGCCGAAGTTGATTCGTGAATGCATCGAAGCTTGGCAGGATGATTGAAATTGCAACGGCCAGCCACTAAAAAGCCGGCATTGCGCCGGCTGTTGTTGCTAACGCCTGGGTGTGGCGTCAGTGGTGGATCAAAACTTCATTGAGGCGATGTATACCGCGCACGCCGGTTAATCCATCCCATTGATCGCTGCGTCCTTCACGCCAACCGTTCATCCATTCCTGATGCAGTTCCGGTTTGCCACTGGGACATAAGGTTTTCGACCGACCTTCCAGTCCGGCCAGATAGCCTTTCTGGTAGGCTCGTTCACGGCGGTCACGCTTTTGTCGCTTCATAGATAGACCTCTCTTGCTGTCCATGGTGAAGTGAGGCCGGTCGGAACAACCGACCCCGGTGAGGCTGCCTTCATGAATGTTGTATCGAAAACTGTCCGGTCGTGTCGATGAACGATTCAGTCTAAAAACCGCCACACTTAGTGGCTACTGTAATAAAATAGTCATACCCATCCAGTGGGGGGCTGCAGCCAGGTCTCAAAGCCTGTTCGAGCTTTCTTAAAGCGTTATCGTCTTAGTTCTATCCTTTTTAATAGAGAATCCGTCTAAAAATGAGCATTACCGAACCCGCGACATTTTGGGTGACTTGCCCCCAGGGCTTTCATCGACTACTGAAGCCTGAGATCACTCAAATCACCGGCCAGCCTGCGCTGGACTGGTCGCGTGGTCTGGCATTCGAGGGTTCGCTGGCCGACGCCTATCGGCTCTGTTTATGGAGCCGCCTGGCCAACCGCGTCCATCTGGCGCTGGGACAAAGCGATAACGTCAGCCTGGATGGCTTGATGGCGCTGATCGACAGCGTCAACTGGGACCAGCACGTTCGCCCGGGCGGTACTCTGAGAGTGGATTTTCAAGGTCGAATGAGTGGCATTGATGATCCGCGTTATGGCGCGCAGAAAGTGAAAGATGTCATCGTCGACCAGATGCGTGATCGCCATGGTATTCGCCCCAGTGTTGAGCGTGACTCCCCCGATATCGTGGTCTTTGTTCAGGTCGGCCGTCAGCGCATCGACTTGGGATTGGATTTGTCGGGCGATTCCTTGCATCGCCGCGGTTACCGTCAGGCGACTGGTCCGGCACCGCTGAAGGAAAACCTGGCGGCGGCTGTTCTGATGGCTGCTGACTGGCCCAAGCGAGCGGCGGCTGGCGAAGCCTTTATCGATCCACTCTGTGGTTCCGGCACTCTGGTGGTGGAAGCGGCAATGATTGCCGCCGATATGGCGCCGGGATTGATGCGACGTCGTTTCGGTTTTGACGGTTGGCTAGGCCACGACCGCGGTTTGTGGAATGAACTGGTTACCGAAGCGCGCCAGCGTCGTCTCGACGGCGAAAGCCAGATGAGCCCGGTCTTGGGTTACGACGCCGATGGTGGTGTCGTCGCGCGGGCCAACGAGACGCTCGAGCGGTTGGGGTTGTCGCGTCAGGCGCGCTGTTATCACAAGCCGTTGAACGATTGGACCAAGCCGACACACTGGGCTTTACAGCCGGGCCTGGTGGCCTGTAACCCGCCATATGGTGAGCGTCTGGGCAACAAGCCACAGTTACTGGCTTTGTACCGGCGTCTGGGTGAATTGGCACAAACCGAACTGGCCGACTGGACGGTGGGTATCCTCACGTCCGATACCGTTCTGGCACGCGAGACCGGTTTGAAAGCCAGCGCCAAGGAGCGTTTCTTTAACGGTCGTCTGGAAACGCATCTCTATGTGTTCGCGCCGGATGAGCGCGAAGCCAGTAACCAAACGCCGGCGATGGTTGAGCAAGACAGCGCTTTGCGTAATCGCTTGATCAAAAATCTCAAGCAACGGCGCAAGGCATTGAAAGGCAAAGACATCGAAGCCTACCGACTGTACGACGCCGACTTACCCGAATTTGCGCTGGCTATCGACGTCTATGGCAACCAATACCACGTTCAGGAATATGCACCACCGCGCGAAATTCCCGAAGACAAAGCGCGTGCGCGTTTGCTGCATGCGTTAGCGGTGTTGGGTGAGGTGATGGATGCACCGCCGGAAAACATCGTTTTGAAACAACGTCAGCGCCAGAAAGGCCGAACCCAATACGAACGCCAGGATGAAAGCGGTGACTTTTTTATCGTGCGTGAGGAAGGCGTCTTTCTGGAAGTTAACCTGCGCGACTATCTGGATACGGGCTTGTTCCTGGATCATCGACCGACGCGTCATTGGATTCAGCAACAGGTCAAAGATAAACGCTTTTTGAATCTGTTCTGTTATACCGGCGCGGTGACCGCCCATGCTTACGTCGGCGGTGCAGCGAGTACCACCAGTGTCGATTTATCGCGCACCTATTTAAACTGGGCGCGGGAAAATCTGCGCTTGAATGGCGGCGAACCCAATGCTCAACATCGTTTTATTCAGGCCGATTGTTTGCAATGGCTCGATGAGTGTCGCGAACAGTTTGATGTGATTTTTCTCGACCCGCCGACGTTCAGTAACTCGGCGCGGATGAGCGATACGCTGGATGTTCAGCGTGATCAGGTGGCGTTGATTGATCGGGTTATGCGGGTGTTGTCACCACAAGGGCTGCTGATTTTTTCTAACAACTTCCGCAAATTTCGACTCGAACCAGAGCTGTCAGAACGCTATGCAGTGACTGAGAAAACGTCCGTTTCTGTGCCATTCGATTTCCAGCAAAAACGGCCCCATCAATGCTGGCATCTGCGTCATAAAACGCATTAATTTTTGATGTCGAGAGCCGCCAGAACCACGAACTTCGGGTGGCTCGATTTTACCTCTACCTGCCTAAAATACCTTTTCAGTCGCTGGTGGTAACCCAGGTGTCGATTGCCGACTAACCAAAATTCGCCGTCTTTGGCGAGTGAGAGAGCAGCGCTTTTGATCAGCTGCTCGGCAATGACATCGGTCAGGCTGGTGTCTTGATGAAAGGGCGGGTTACAGAGCACCAGCGGCACGCTTTTTAAATCTAAATCTGTTAAACCGTTATTGTGAATCAGTTCCAGGCGTTCGCTCAGCTTATTAGCCTCGGCACTGGCGCGAGCGGAGGCGATCGCTTGGGCGCTTTCGTCAATGCCGATGGCCATCGCTGACGGATGATCTCGTAAATAACTCAACGCCAAAATGCCATTACCGCAGCCCAGATCCAAAACTCGATCGGCATTGGGGAGTTGGGCGAAATGCTTCAGGAAAACGAGTGCACCCGGATCGGTTTTTTGCGCGCTGAAGCAACCGGGTTCGCTGATCAATTTCAGGCCGTCGTCCGTACGGCTGTGGTGTGCCTGAACCATCTCGGCTGATAGTGGTTCGCCCAGCTCAACACAGCGTGCTTTTTTCTCGGCACGGCCGGGGTTGACCTGATCAAACCAGCGACGCATGGTTTTTTGATGCCCTGCGCTGAGATGTTTTACCATCCCCAATGCGTAGACTTTTCCGTTTGCCGCCAGGCGCTTTGTCAGTTGCCCCAGCTGCCAGTCGAACAGAGCAACTGACTTGGGTATCTGAATGATGGCGCAGCTTATGTCGTCTGGTAGTTCGTCGCTCGAATGAATCAGCTTGGGCAGAGCACGCTGGTTTCGCGCGCAGTTGTGTTGCAAGGCTTGTCGTGCCATAGCGCTGTCGTTCCACCAGGCGCTGACGCGCTGATCCAGTGCCACGGCTAAACTGCCGAAGCTGTCGTTGATCAGCAGTATGTTGTCGTCATCTGGCGACAGTCGCGACAGCACTAACTCGTCGGCAGCGTTCCAGGCTTGAAGCTGCGTATCAGCCGGTACGCGCTGCAAGCTGAAGGCGGAGAAGTTTTGCGCTAGGGAAGGTGGTGTTGTCACAATTTATGAGGAGTGTCAGTCATGGCGGAATCACAATCGATTTGGGCGCAACAGGAGATTCGCTTGCAACCGCGTGCGCGTGGCTTTCATTTAATTACCGATGAAGTGCTGGCGGCGCTTCCTGAGTTAAAACAGGTGAGTGTCGGCTTGTTGCATCTGTTATTGCAGCATACTTCGGCGTCACTGACCATTAATGAAAACGCCGACCCCAGCGTGCGTAATGATTTTGAAACCGTCTTTAACAGTCTGGTTAGCGAAGACCGCCGCGATCTGATTCATACCTACGAAGGGGCTGATGATATGCCGGCGCATATCAAGTCTTCTTTATTAGGCGTTTCATTAACCCTGCCGGTTCGTGAGGGGCGTCTGGTGCTGGGAACCTGGCAGGGCATTTATCTGGGTGAGCATCGTAATGCAGGCGGTAGCCGTCGCCTGGTTGCCACGCTTCAAGGGCAGAGCGACTAATAGATCAGAGCGGCTAGGCCCGGCTCAGCACTAAGCCTGCTTCCATATGATCGGTGTAGGGAAATTGGTCGAACAGAGCGGCGGCTTCGATGCGATAGTCGCCTCCCAGTTCTGCCACGTTTTGCGCCAGGGTTTCCGGGTTGCAGGAAATATAGATAATGCGCTCAAAACGTTTGGCAAGGGCGATGGTATCGGCGTCCAGACCGGCGCGCGGAGGATCGACTAAGAGCGTGTGGAAATCGTAGTCGTCGATTTGCCATTCGCGCAGTCGGCGTGACTGTGTCTGGCCAAGCCAGGCTGCGGAGAAGTCCTCGCTCGACATTCTGGCAATGCGCAGGTTGTCGACGCCGTTAGCGGCGATATTGTGCTGTGCACTGTTGACCGACACCCGGGAAATTTCCGTTCCCAAGGCTCGCCGGAAGTTTTCTGCCAGCGGCAGGCTGAAGTTGCCGTTGCCACAATAGAGTTCCAGCAAGTCGCCTTCGCTGCTCTGGCTGTGTGTTTTGGCCCAGCTCACCATCTGCTCACACACGCCCGCATTGGGTTGGGTGAAGCTGTTTTCGTATTGTCGGAAGTGATAGTCGCGACCGAGAATGTTCAGCGTCTCATTAACGTAATCTCGCTCCAACACCAGTCGCTGTTTACGCGCTCGGCCGATAACGGCGGCCTGCCATTGGTCCTGCCAATAACGGGCGCGCTCTTCCCATTCGCTGTCGAGTTTGCGGTGATAGAGCAGGGTGATCAGTGCATCGCCGGTCTGAGTGGTGAGAAATTCCACCTGAAACAGTTTGTGGCGTAGCTGCGGATCGCTTAGGACTGCGTCACGAACCTGCGGCATCAGCTCGTTAATTCGCTGGCTGGCGACGGGGAATTCGTCAACCCGCAGTGGTGTCTTGGGGTCGGCCGGGTCGAACATGGCGTACCAGGCGTCATCGCCGTCGTGCCAGAAACGAAATTCCGCGCGCATCCGGTAGTGGCTTGGCTGGGACGCGAATACATCCAGCGCCGGAAGTGGGCGATCAGCGAGTAAGGCTTTCAGTCGATCCACCTTGGTGTCGAGCTGTTCTTGATAGTGATCGGGATCGAACGGAAAGGGCATGAAAGGTCCTCAAGCTGGCGCGGCAGGCCATTCTATTCAGAGTGGGCCGGAGCTCTAATTTATACCGTTATCTTTTGTGGCGGTTCTGGTGGTCATAAGGCTAGGCGTCATTATAATGCGGCCCTCAACGATTCAGGCGCTTTAGTTATGACCACCACCCTTAGCGCGGCCGACTGTCAGGCCATGCTCGAAGACATCCCCGATTTTCTGGGTAACGCTACACCGCAAGCCTGGATTGATGACGCTCTGACGCAGCTTCCGACGCTGTTGATTGACCACGCCCAGTGCGAAAAGAAAGCAGCTTCCACGGCGATGTCGATGATGTACAAGTATGTCGATCGGCGTGATTTGTTGTCGAAGATGAGCAAGCTGGCGCGCGAAGAACTGGTTCACTTCGATCAGGTGCTCAAGCTGATGGATAAGCGCGGCGTTGAGTACACCCATTTATCCGCTGGCCGATATGCAGGCGCCTTGCACGAGATGGTGCGCAAGCCAGAACCGCAGCGCTTGGTTGATCGACTGATCCTGGGTGCTTTTGTTGAAGCCCGTTCCTGCGAGCGCTTTGCGGCCCTGGTGCCTTATCTGGATGAGGAGTTGGGACGGTTTTACGCCTCACTGCTTAAAAGCGAAGCGCGTCATTATCGTCACTATTTAGAGTTGGCGCGTTTGTATGCAGAGGAAGATATTCAACCGAGAATCGAGGCGTTCCGGGAGCTAGAGGCCGAACTGATCGCAACGCCAGATACCGTCTTCCGTTTCCACAGCGGTGTTCCGGCTTAAGCGTTTGTCTGGCTTGTTGCTTCCTTTATAGACAGCCCGGGTCCGTCCTCGATGTTAAAGCGGTGCAACTGCTGCTGGTTAACATCAAAGGACAAATACCAGCCGTGATGATGCCAGTCGCCTAATACCAGGCGCGGCTTGGCCATTCCATTTTCCAGTTTGTGCTGATGCCAGTCGGCTTTATGGGTATGACCATGGACCAGGCCGTCGACCTGTGAATCCGCTAACCAGTTTTGCACCGCTGATTCCGTCACATCCACATAACGCACAATGTTCATGCGGTTACGTTGCTGGCTGTTACCGCGCAGATAATCTGCCAGCTTAATGCGCCAGGGCAGTGGCATGCGACGTAAGGTGCCCAAAACCCAGGGGTGACGGATGACTTTGCGATAGCGCTGATAACCTTTGTCGTCGGTGCACAACTCATCGCCATGACTAAGCAGCCAGCGAAGGCCGCCGAGTTCAACCAGGGTCGGGTCCGGTAATAAGGTCGCGCCGCAGCGCTGGGTATAGTCTTCGCCCATGGCAAAGTCGCGATTACCGACCATCAGGTGGACGTTCATGGTTTGAGACAAAGCTCGCAGCCGCTCAGCGATGTCGAGATGGAAGGGCGTTGCTGCATCGTCGCCGACCCAGTACTCAAAGAAGTCACCGAGAATAAACAGCGCCTGGGTTTGACCAGGCAGCTGTTCCAGCAATTGAAAAAACGCCCGGGTTATGGCCGGGCGACTTTCCAATAAATGCAGATCGGAAATGATGATGGCCCGATCGTAGTGCAGCATCATCAATCCAGCAGTTTGGCTTTTTCGATGACGATGTCATCAGCGGGAACATCGCTGTGGCCGGCGGCAAAGGTGGTAGGAACGCCCTTGATGCGATTCACCACGTCCATACCGTCAACGACCTTACCGAAGACAGCGTAACCCCAGCCTTCGGGTGTTTCGGCGCTGTGGTTCAGGAAGTTGTTGTCAGCCACATTGATAAAGAACTGGGCGCTGGCGGAATGCGGGTCCATGGTGCGAGCCATGGCGACAGTGCCGATGTCGTTCTTCAGACCATTGTTGGCTTCGTTCTTGATCGGCTCGCCAGTCGGACGCTGTTTCATGCCCGGCTCAAAACCGCCGCCCTGAACCATGAAGTTGTTGATTACGCGATGGAAGATTACGCCATCGTAATGGCCTTCCTTAACGTAGTTAGCAAAGTTCTCGCTGGTCTTGGGTGCTTTTTCTGTGTCCAGCTCCAGGGTGATGTCGCCCAGAGTAGTGGTCAGCAATACTTTCACGGGATTACCTTTCTTCAGTGTAATAAGACAAATCAGTGCGTCAGGTTCAAATGCAACCGTTTCGCAGCGATCAGGGTGTTTTCCATTAAGGTGGCAACGGTCATGGGGCCGACGCCACCGGGAACCGGAGTGATCCAGGCGGCGCGTTCAGCGGCCGCAGCGAATTGCAGGTCACCCGACAGCTTGCCGTCTTCGAGTCGGCTGATGCCGACATCAATAGCTATGGCGCCTTCACGAATCCATTCGCCTGGAATAAAGCCGGGTTTGCCGACGGCGGCGACCAGGATGTCGGCGCGGCGCACGTGGCTTTCCAGGTTTTCAGTGAAGCGGTGGGCGGAGGTGACGGTACAGCCAGCCAGCAGCAGCTCGAGCATCATCGGCCGTCCGACGTGGTTGGAGGCGCCGATGACCACGGCTTCTTTGCCGCGCAGCGGAACGCCGGTTTCGCGCAATAAAGTCATAATGCCCTTGGGCGTACAGCTTTCCAGCATGGGGCGACGCTGCATCAGTCGACCGGCGTTAAAAGGATGGAAGCCATCGACATCTTTATCCGGACGGATGCGTTCCACGATGGTGTCGGCATTAATATGTTCCGGCAGCGGCAGTTGCACCAAAATGCCATCGATTGAGGCGTCTTCGTTGAGATCGTCAATCAGGGCGATTAATTCGCTTTCGCGCGTTGAACTGGGCAGGTCATGGCTGACGGACTTGAAGCCAACCTCTTCACAGGCGCGACGCTTGCTGCCGACATAGACTTGGGAGGCTGGATCAGCGCCGACTAAAATGACCGCCAGGCCGGGTGGGCGAATACCTTGTTCGGTCAGATCCGAGACTTCTGCGGCGATGCGAGCGCGAAGATTGGCGGCAACGGCTTTGCCGTCCAGTAGCTGAGCTGGCATTCAGGGCTCCAAAGAGGGTTTGGCGAATTTTCTCATGGCGCTGATGGCCGGGCAAGCTAACTTGAGGGTAGGGAAGCGCTATCGTCTTGTTTTTGCTGAATTTTTCATAGAAAAGATTTGACGACCCCGGTGGGCATGGGTACTATGCGCCGCACGTTGACGGGACGTCTTGTTCGGAGCATAGCGCAGTTTGGTAGCGCATCTGGTTTGGGACCAGAGGGTCGGGGGTTCGAATCCCTCTGCTCCGACCAATTTTAGTGGTTTCGTCCTGGTGAGCGAGGCAACCGAATCCGGGCTCGGGTCGGTTTATTAAGCGTCCGTAGCTCAACCGGATAGAGCACTCGCCTTCTAAGCGAGTGGTTGCGGGTTCAAGTCCTGCCGGGCGTACCAGTTTCGTGACAACGTATTGTGGTGGGCGTAGCTCAGTTGGTAGAGCCCTGGATTGTGATTCCAGTCGTCGTGGGTTCGAGTCCCATCGTCCACCCCACCTTCTTCTTAAAAGAGCCGCTTGTCGGCTCTTTTTGTATGTGTTCGGGGTGCGTCAACCGGGGTGCTCCACCGCGCCGGGCTTGATTCGGGTCCGGTCTGTCCCTACATTAACGGCCCCCTAAATTATTAGCGTTAAAAGCAAGAGGAAACCTCATGCAAGTCTCTGTCGAAGCGACTGGCGGCCTGGAACGCCGTGTGACTGTTGGCGTACCAGCCAGCGAAGTCGATGGTGCCGTGGATCAAAAGCTTAAGGAAACCGCGCGTCGCGTTCGTATCGACGGTTTCCGCCCTGGTAAGGTACCGGTCTCTGTTGTTAAGCAGCGTTTTGGCGACGGTATCCGCGCTGAAGTGCTGCAGGACGTTGTACAGCAGAATTACGCCAAAGCCATTACCGAAGAAAAGTTGACCCCGGCGGGTATGCCGAGCATCGAATTTACTCGCGACAAAGCGGGCGAAGATGTTGAGTTCGTGGCGACCTTCGAGGTGTTTCCTGAAGTCAAGCTGGCTGAAATCAGCGGCTATAGCTTTGATAAGCCCAGCGCTGAAGTGACTGACGCCGACATCGATAAGATGATCGATAACCTGCGCCAGCAAAAGGCTGAATATAAGCCGGTTGAGCGAGCGGCTCAGAAAGGTGATCAGGTTAAGATTGATTTCGTCGGCAAGGTCGATGGCGAAGTCTTTGATGGTGGCAGCGCTACCGATCAGACTCTGGTGCTGGGCTCAGGTCAGATGATCCCGGGCTTTGAGGATGGTATCGAAGGCATCAAGATTGGCGAAACCAAGCCCGTTAAAGTGACCTTCCCGGAAGAGTACGGCAATACCGAACTGGCGGGTAAGCCTGCGGTGTTCGACATCACTGTCAATGAAGTCGCAGAGCCGGAGCTGCCGGAATTGGATGAAGCGTTCTTCCAGGCATTCGGTAGTCAGCATACCGACGTAGACGGTTTCAGGACTGAAGTGCGTGCCAATATGGAACGCGAAGCGCGTAATGCGTTGCAGTCCAAGTTGAAGACGACGGTTATCGACAAGCTGCTTGAAGATAACGACTTGGATGTTCCAGCCGCGCTGGTCGACGATGAGATCGGTCGTTTGCAGCAGCAGGCTGTTCAGCAGTTCGGTGGTGGTGCGCAAATGGATCCGTCCAGCCTGCCGAAAGAACTGTTCCAGGATCAGGCTGAGCGTCGCGTGAAAATCGGTCTGTTGATGAATGAACTGATCGAAAGCGCAGAGCTTAAGCCGGAAGAAGCTGAAGTGCGTGCTTATGTTGAAGATCAAGCCGCTGTTTATCAGGATCCGCAGCAGGTCATCGACTATTACTACAGCAATGCGGAATTGATGAACCAAGTCCGCGCTATGGTTGTTGAAAACGCCGCAATCGACTATATCCTCAGTAAATCCAAGGTGAACGAGTCCACCATCGGATATGAGGATGCCGTCAAGTCAAATGGTGCGGAGCAAGGCTGACCGATCCGGTCGGGGTTGAACCGCTCGAATTAGACCGCAATGAAAGTTGGCGCTTCCCAGAGGTGCCAACTTTTTTGTTATTTAGGAGTCGCTTGAATGTCACACTTTGCTGCGGACGGGTCTGCGCCCGATATCATGAACGCCAGCGGTCTTGTCCCTATGGTTGTGGAGCAATCCTCACGCGGAGAGCGGGCCTATGACATCTATTCCCGTCTGCTGAAGGAAAATGTCATCTTTTTGGTTGGCCCGGTCGAAGACCACATGGCTAATCTGATTATCGCTCAGTTGCTGTTCTTGGAGAGCGAAAACCCGGACAAGGATATCAATCTCTACATCAACTCCCCGGGTGGTTCGGTAACCGCGGGCATGGCCATCTACGACACCATGCAGTTCATCAAGCCTGACGTATCCACCATGTGTATTGGTCAGGCCGCCAGCATGGGTGCGTTGCTGCTGGCCGGCGGTGCTAAAGGCAAGCGTCTGGCACTGCCTAACTCGCGCGTCATGATTCACCAGCCGTTGGGTGGTTATCAGGGCCAGGCGTCGGACATCGAAATTCATGCCCGTGAAATCATCGAGATGAAGCAGAAGTTGAACGAGATTCTGGCACATCACACCGGTCAGCCTTTGGACGTGATTGAGCGTGATACCGATCGGGACAACTTTATGAAAGCCGATGATGCCGTCGAGTATGGCCTGATTGACCAGGTATTGAGCTCGCGCAGCACCGACTGAGAACGGTGTTCGGGTTTAAAAATAACGGTAAATCAACAGGTTACGTCAGGTCGCGTAGGGCGTAAATCTGCCGACAAAAAACTTGCAATTGGCCCGATGTGGTTTCATCTTTAAATGAGCGACATGGGTATCAGGTATGGAGTAGTTGAATGGCCGACGATAGAACCGGAAAAGGCGAAGACGGAAAGCTGCTGTATTGTTCCTTTTGCGGGAAAAGCCAGCACGAAGTCCGCAAGCTGATTGCCGGGCCATCGGTATTCATTTGCGATGAGTGCGTCGATCTGTGCAATGACATCATCCGGGAAGAGCTGCAAGACAGCGGCCCCAAAGATGAAAGCAGTCGTTTGCCAACACCGGCGGAAATTCGTGAGACGCTGGATGAATACGTGATTGGGCAGTCGCGTGCCAAGATGGTGCTGTCAGTGGCCGTCTATAACCACTACAAGCGACTGCAGTATGGTGACAGCAATGACGATGTTGAGTTAAGCAAATCCAACATCTTGCTGATCGGACCGACCGGTAGCGGTAAAACCCTGCTGGCGGAAACGCTGGCGCGTATGCTGAATGTGCCATTCACCATCGCTGACGCCACCACCTTGACTGAAGCCGGTTATGTCGGTGAAGACGTTGAGAACATTATTCAGAAGCTGCTGCAGAAGTGTGATTACGACGTCGATAAGGCACAGCGCGGTATTGTTTACATCGATGAAATTGACAAGATTTCACGCAAGTCAGACAACCCGTCTATAACGCGTGATGTTTCCGGTGAGGGTGTGCAGCAGGCGCTGTTGAAACTGATCGAAGGTACGGTTGCCTCGGTTCCGCCGCAAGGTGGCCGTAAGCATCCCCAGCAGGAATTCCTGCAGGTTGATACCGGCAATATTCTGTTCATCTGCGGTGGCGCTTTTGCCGGCCTGGATAAGATCATTCGTGATCGTTCCGAGAAAGGCGGTATCGGTTTTAATGCGGCGGTTAAAAGTAAAGACAAAGGCCGCAAATTGGGCGATACCATTGCTGAAGTCGAACCGGAAGATCTGGTTAAGTATGGACTGATTCCTGAGTTCATTGGTCGTCTGCCGGTGGTCGCGACATTGACTGAACTGGATGAAGATGCATTGATCCAGATTCTGACCGAGCCTAAGAACTCACTGGTACGTCAGTATCAGAAGTTGTTTGATATGGAATCGGTTGAACTCGACTTCCGCATGAGCGCACTGAAGGCCGTTGCCAATAAGGCAATGGAGCGTAAGACGGGAGCGCGTGGTTTGCGTTCCATTCTGGAGAACGTCTTGTTGGATACCATGTATCGCATACCTTCAGAGCCTGGTGTGACCAAAGTAGTTATTGAAGAAAGTGTCATTCGAGGCGAATCTGAACCTTTGTTGATCTACGAAAATCAGGACAATCAAAAGACGGCCAGTGGCCAGTCCGATTGAGCCTTCGGCAATAACGGGCCCGGCGGCCCGTTTTTCTTTTCCGGTGCTTGATTTAGTCAGCCCGCGCCGCCATTAACACAGCCAATAATCCAACGGTTTCCGAGGTTTCATGAGTATGGAGCGTTCCGACTCCCCAAACGGCGACCCCATCGTACTGCCGCTGCTGCCGCTGCGGGATGTGGTTGTCTATCCGCACATGGTGATCCCGCTTTTTGTCGGGCGGGAAAAATCCATAGCGGCCCTGCAAGCAGCCATGGACGATGGCAAAAAAATCTTATTGGTTGCCCAGCGTAATGCGTCTGATGACGACCCGAATAAAAGCGATCTTTATGAAGTAGGGACGCTGGCCACAGTATTGCAGTTGCTGCGCTTGCCCGATGGTACCGTGAAAGTGCTGGTGGAAGGAGTTGATCGCGTTGCTATCGATGAATTGATCGATGGTGAAGATTATCTGCGTGGTCACGCGTCCATGATGGACGGCGCTGTCCTGAGCGAACGTGAAAGCGAATCCTTGATTCGGATTTTAATGTCGCAGTTCGACAAGTACGTTCAGCTCAGTAAAAAAGTACCGTCGGAAGTTATTACCTCGCTCAACAGCATTGAAGAGCCCGGACGTTTAGCCGACACCATTGCTGCACACCTGTCGTTGAAAATCGATGAAAAACAACAGGTGCTGGAACTGGCCGGAGATCGTGAGCGGATTGAACATCTGCTGTCTGTATTGGAGACAGAAATCGATCTGCTCCAGGTGGAAAAGCGCATCCGCGGTCGTGTTAAAAAGCAGATGGAAAAATCCCAGCGCGAGTACTATCTGAATGAGCAAATGAAGGCCATTCAGAAAGAGCTGGGTGATCTGGATGAGGCTAACCCGAACGAAGTCGAAGAGCTGGAAAACCGCATTGATAATGCGGGCATGCCTAAAGATGCCAAAGAAAAAGCCAAGGCGGAATTGAGTAAGCTGAAGATGATGTCGCCGATGTCGGCCGAAGCTTCAGTGGTGCGTAATTATTTGGACTGGATGGTTAATGTTCCCTGGTCCAAGCGTTCGCGCGTCCGTCACGACTTGAATCGAGCCAAGGAAGTACTGGAAGAAGATCACTACGGCCTTGAAGAAGTCAAAGAGCGTATTCTTGAATACTTGGCGGTACAACAGCGGGTCAAAAAAGTTAAAGGGCCAGTGTTGTGTCTGGTTGGGCCTCCGGGTGTTGGTAAAACGTCACTGGGTCAATCCATTGCTCGTGCGACAAATCGTAAGTTTGTTCGTATGGCTTTGGGCGGTGTTCGTGATGAGTCTGAGATGCGTGGCCATCGCCGGACTTACATTGGTTCCATGCCTGGTAAAATTATCCAGAAGCTGAGCAAGGTTGCGGTGCGCAATCCCCTGTTTTTGCTGGATGAAATCGACAAGATGGGTATGGACCATCGCGGTGATCCAGCCTCTGCCTTGTTGGAAATTCTCGATCCGGAGCAGAACCATACTTTTAACGATCATTATCTGGAGGTTGATTACGACCTGTCGGATACGATGTTCGTTTGTACTGCCAATTCGATGAACATTCCTGGTCCGTTGCTCGACCGTATGGAAGTGATTCGTTTGCCGGGTTACACCGAAGACGAAAAGATCAACATTGCCGAACGTTATTTGCTGCCTAAGCAATTAAAAGCCAATGGCTTGAAAGAAAACGAGTTGGTGTTGCCAACCGAGACGATTCGCGACCTGATCCGTTACTATTCCCGCGAGGCCGGTGTCCGTAGTCTTGAACGAGAGATCGCCAAGATCTGTCGCAAGGTGGTCAAGAATAACGTTATGGATAAGGCTGCTGAATCGACCACCATCGGTCCCGACGAGTTGGAAGACTACTCCGGTGTTCGCAAGTTCAAGTTTGGCCTGGCCGATAAGGATAACCAGATTGGTATGGTTACCGGTCTGGCCTGGACGTCGGTGGGCGGTGAGCTGCTGAACCTTGAAGCGACAGCTGTGCCAGGTAAGGGACGTACTGTTCAAACCGGGTCTTTAGGCGATGTGATGAAAGAATCCATCCAGGCTGCTTTGACCGTGGTAAGATCTCGCGCTCAGAGTCTGGGTATCATGCCAACCTTTAGCGAGAACCGGGATTTACATATCCATGTTCCTGAAGGCGCCACTCCTAAAGATGGCCCTTCAGCGGGTATTGGTATGGCGACCGCTTTGGTATCGGTATTGACTCGAATTCCTGTGCGTGCCGATGTGGCCATGACCGGTGAAATCACGCTCCGGGGTCAGGTGTTACCCATTGGCGGCTTGAAAGAGAAACTGTTGGCGGCGCGCCGTGGTGGGATCAAGACGGTTATAATCCCCCAGGAAAATGTGCGTGATTTAAAGGAAATTCCCGACAATATTAAGAACGATCTCGACATTCGGCCGGTTGAATGGATTGATGAAGTGTTGAATGTGGCGTTGGAGCGCAGTCCGACTGCCTTGACTGATGAGGAAGTCGAAGCCGAAATGGCTAAGGCTCGCTCTGAGAGGCAGGCCACATCTAGCCTCAGCACCCATTAGAACTGCTTGACAGTCGAAAAATGAGGCTGGTATAAAGTGTTTTCGACTCGTCTCGAAGCACAGGCTGAATAATAAACAAAACAGGTGCGGAAACCTCATTATCCGGGACCGCGGTCGTCTATTGTACTCTGGCCATTTACCAAGGACGTGAGATCCGCATCTCACAACGAAGTTAAAAGGGGAAAAGTGTGAATAAGTCTGAATTGATTGATGCTGTAGCAGCAGCAGCTGACATTCCTAAAGCGGCAGCTGGTCGGGCATTGGATGCTATGATCGACTCCGTTACCGACACTCTGAAGAAGGGTGACCAAGTGGTTCTGGTTGGTTTTGGTACTTTTGGTGTTAAAGAGCGCGCTGCGCGCACTGGCCGTAACCCGCAAACGGGTCAGCCGATTGAAATCAAAGCGGCCAAGGTTCCGAATTTCAAAGCCGGCAAGGCACTGAAAGACGCCGTCAACTGATTGAAGTGATTCGGGGCCAAAGTTCTGGTCCCGGTTCAGTATCACCAACAGCGTATCAGGCCTGATGCGCTTTTTTTTTATCTGCACAATCTCCTGAACAAGGGGTAGGACGCTCAATGCTCCAGTCTTTTAGAAACGCAGCCCGGGGACCCGTTGGCAAAACCATCGTCGCTCTCATCGTGGTTGCCTTTGTGTTTTTCGGCGCCGAATCGATTGTCGGCATTACCAATAATGCGGATCCGGTGGAAGTGAATGGACAAGGAATCAGTGCCAATCAGGTGCAGCGCCAGATTCGACTGCGCCAGGAACAACTGATACAGCAGTTGGGTGAAAATGCGACGCCCGAAATATTAAATGCTGGTTTCGTTCGTCAGTCCGTCGTTAACGACATTATCAATCAAGAATTACAACGGCAGGCGGCGGATGAACTTGGATTCCGTGTTTCCAGCGAACAAGTCAGTCGCGATATTTTGTCAGTGCCGTCATTTCAGATAAATGGTCAGTTTGACGAGACCACTTATCGCCGGTTAATTGCGCAGAATGGTTTTACACCGAACACCTTCCGCGAACAGCAAACTACGCAACTGCGTATGACCCAGATGCAAGCGGGATTGGTGTCATCGGCGTTCGCTCTCGACAGCGAAGTCAATCGTCTGGCCCAGTTGCAAAATCAACAACGTCTGGTCGCGGTTAAGAGTTTCAGCGCCCAGGATTACACCGCTGATGTCAGCGTTAGCGAAGGTGACATTCAGTCATATTACGACGCTAACAGCGACGAATTCCTCAGTCCTGAGCGCGTTAAAGTTCGTTATGTGCGTTTGAGTCAAGCTGCGTTTGAAGATGATGTCGTGGTTACTGATGCCGACCTGCAAGACGCTTATGACAGTTATGTAACGGCCCAGGAAAATGATACCCGCCGTGAGATCGGTCATATTCTCTTTGCTGGCGGTGATGACAATCTGGCCGATGCTGAAGCGGCACTGGCGCGCCTGGATCAGGGCGAATCGTTTGAATCTTTGGCGGCTGAACTGTCTGATGATCCTATCAGCGCTCAGGATGGTGGCTATTTGGGCGAGTTGGCGGAAGGCGTTTATGAAGAGGCCTTCTATCAGGCTGCACAGAACCTGACTGAGGTCGGACAGGTCTCGGCACCCGTCGAGACTGACTTTGGTGTTCACTTGATTCAATTGGCGGACTACAGCGCCGCTGAAGTTGAACCTCTGGACCAGGTCCGTGATGAACTAACCCAACAGATTCGTCAGCGCAAAGCAGCGGATGAGTTTGTGTTGGTCGAGAACCAGTTGGCCGATGAGGCCTTCCAGGCCGATGATATTGCTGCGGTAGCGGACGTTTTCGATGTTGACGTTCAGACCAGCGATTGGATCAACCGTAGCTCCCAGAGTGGCATTGCCGCTGAAGCTCGCTTTAGATCCGCTGCGTTTACGCCACTGGTGATTGATGATGGTCGCATCAGCGATGTCGTTCGGTTGAGTAACGGCGATCTGGCCGTTATGCAGCGTGAAGACTACGCAGCTGAGCAGGTTCAGCCTTTGGCTGAGGTCTCTGAGCAGATTGAATCCATTTTGATTAACGAAAAAGCTCAGCAAAGGGCAGAAGAAGTTGCTGCTGCCGAGTTGGCTGATCTGCGTTCTGAAGGTGCTCTGGGTGATGACTGGCCACAACCTCAATTGGTGGGTCGCGAAAACACCGATCTGCCGAGTGGCGCTGCTGCCTTTAGCTTCACACTGCCTAAGCCTGAAGCAGGTGACTTGACGGCGCAGATGCGTGAAACTCAGAACCGCATTGATGTAATTGCTGTCCTGGGTGTCGAAGAGCCACAGGTCGACATGAATCAGCAAGCGCAATTGGAAGGTGAACTGGCCAGCGAAAATGGTCAGTTGGACTACCAAAGCTTCTTCAACGGTTTACGTGTTAGCGCCGATGTGGAACTTCGTGGTATCGCCAGCCAGCGCTGATCGATAAAGTTGCAATGAAAAGCCGCGTCAGCGGCTTTTTTTATGGGTTCTGATAAACTGCGGGCAGTTCAACAGGAGGTCGCTTAGATGGCCCAACAGACCGACCGGTTACAACAGTTGCTCAGTGAAAATGCCTTGGATGAAGAGGCATTTGCTTATTGTCTGGGCATCGAGCCTGACCAGGCAGCCGCCATCTGTAATGGCCGCAGAAAACTGACCGCAACCTTGGCGCGCCAGATTGAGCAGACATTCAGCAAACCCGCCTATTGGTTGGAGACGGATGCTGCCGAGCAAGGCCCCAGTTATGACCTCTTCGGTGCCGATTCATGACGACGGCCGCTCAGCAGAAACTGGCTGATATACGCCTGGTGGCCTTTGATGTCGACGGTGTGCTGACCGATGGCCGGCTGTATTACGGTGCTGAGGGCGAGGTGCTGAAGGTGTTCCACGTTCGCGACGGCGTCGGTATGAAGCTGCTGGCGGACCACAATGTCGCTGTGGCGGTTATTTCAGCCAAAGACAGCCCCATGCTTACCCGTCGAATGAGTGATCTGGGCGTTCAACACTATTTCCCCGGTACATCCGACAAGCAACAGTGTGTGCTGGAGCTGTGCCAAAGGCTGGCCATTCCTGAACAGCAGGCGGCTTTCGTCGGGGACGATATGGTGGATTTGAAGGCGATGGCAGTGTGCGGTCTGGGGATAGCGCCGGCTGATGCTTATCCGGTGGTGCGCGACCAGGCCGATATGGTACTCACTAGCCGAGGAGGCGAAGGGGTGGCCCGAGAGGTCGCCGATCTGATCCTGACCGCTCAGGATCAATACCAACAAGCATACTCTGTTGCCGCCACCCCGGTATTCGAGCGCAAGCGTTAGCCGGTTACCAACTCAGGGAAGCTCTTAACAACTTCATCAATGGCCTTCATTTGCTCCAGGAACGGTTTCAGCTTGTTCAGTGGTAAGGCGCTGGGGCCGTCGCACTTGGCGTTATCCGGATCGGGATGCGTTTCCAGGAACAGACCCGCAATGCGCTGTGCCATGCCGGCGCGGGCCAGGTCGGTTACCTGAGCGCGTCGGCCATCGGCTGAATCGAGGCGGCCGCCGGGTTTTTGCAAGGCATGAGTAACGTCGAAAATGACCGGGAAGCCGGTTTGTTTCATGATGCCGAAGCCGAGCATATCGACGACCAGGTTGTTGTACCCAAAGCTGGTACCGCGTTCGCACAGAATCAGCTTGTCATTACCCGCTTCCTGGAATTTGTTCAAAATATGAGCCATTTCATGAGGCGCCAGGAACTGGGCTTTTTTGATATTGATGACCGCGCCGGTTTTAGCCATGGCAGCCACTAAATCCGTTTGCCGAGACAAAAACGCCGGTAGTTGGATGACATCGGCAACCTCAGCAGCCGGAGCCGCTTGGAAGGGTTCATGAACATCGGTGATTACCGGCACCTTGAACGTCTGCTTGATCTCCTCCAGAATCTTCAGCCCTTCATCCAGACCCGGACCGCGATAGCTGCCAATGGAGCTGCGGTTGGCCTTATCGAAACTGGCCTTGAAGACATAAGGAATGCCCAGTTGGCCGGTGGCTTCAACAAAGCGCTCAGCCACGGTCATGGCAAGATCCCGACTTTCCAGGACGTTCATGCCACCGAAGAGGGTAAAGGGTTGGTCGTTACCGACCTGGATGTTCTGTATTGAAACCTGACGTTGTTGCATGATGGCCTTCCTTCAAATTAGGGGGCGATTGTAGCCGTCTACCCCGAGAAGCTAAACCAGCCGATGCTATCTGACGAACTCAAAGAATCCATCCAAACGGCCTACAGCCGGTATCTGGCCGCGCGTGAATTGAAGCCGCGCAGCGGGCAGAAACAGATGTTGGCGCAGATCGCCCGCACTCTGGCATCGGTTGAAACCTCTGCGGACGGTCTGCGTCAGGGGCGCGCGCCGATCGCGGTAATAGAAGCGGGCACCGGAACCGGCAAAACCATCGGCTATGCGCTCAGCGCTATTCCCATGGCCCAGCATCATAATAAAAAGCTGATCATAGCGACGGCCACCGTTGCCTTGCAGGAACAGGTGGTGCAGAAAGACATCCCGGACCTGCTCGAACACAGCGGTTTGAGCTTTAACGCCGTTCTCGCTAAAGGTCGGGGGCGCTATCTCTGTCTGCAGCGTCTGGAGCAGTCGATTCAGTTGCAAGAAGGTGCGGTTACAGCGCTGGCATTGTTTGAAGAAGCCATGACTGCCGACGAAGCCGTACTCAGTCTCTACAATGAGATGCTCGATAAATTCGGGCGCGGCGACTGGAATGGCGATCGCGATCAGTGGCCGGATCGATTGGATGATGAACAATGGCGTGGCGTGACTTCAACGCACCGCGAGTGTTTGAACCGGCGTTGCCCGCACTTCCAGAACTGTCCGTTTTTTGAAGCACGCAAAGAACTGGATGAAGCCGATGTCATCATCGCCAATCACGATCTGGTGATGGCCGACCTGGCTTTGGGCGGCGGCGCTATTCTGCCGGCGCCCGCGGAAAGCATCTATGTCTTCGATGAAGGCCATCATTTACCTGATAAAGGCTTATCCCACTTCGCCAGCCAGTTGCCGGTCAAAAATACGCTTAACCAGTTCGAGAACTGGCGCAAGCAGTTACCCAAGCTGCGTTTGGAACTCGCTTACGGCGATACCGAAGAGCGCTTGCTGGACGCCTTGAACACAGCCTTGGGCGATGCGCATTCGGCGTTAACTGATGCCTGGGGCGCAATGAGCCCGATTCGTAGCCGGCTGGACGGCCATCAAGCGACTCTCGCGGTACAGGACGCCGATTGGCTGGCTCAGACCCAGTCGATTCTGGCACCGCTTGAGCAGCCCTTTACGCTGCTGCAATCAAGCTTGCTGCAACTGGATGAGCAGGTGCGTAAGCGACTGTCGGCGACCAATGATCTGGATGAGAAAAGCCGTTTGGAGCAGAGCTTGCCAGTGGTCGGGCGTTGGCTGAGTCGGGCCGAGCCGGCGCGCGACCTGGTGCTGGCCTGGCGCCAACAAGATGCGGCAGAAGCACCACCGATGGCGCGCTGGTTCGAAAATATCGATCGCCCGGAATATGACGACCTGGTGTTAAACGCCAGTCCGGTGTCGGCGCAGTCGATCCTGCGTCAGCATATCTGGAATCGCTGCTTTGCCAGTGTGGTGACCTCGGCCACCCTGACCATCGCCGGTGATTTTCAGCGTTATGCCATTCAGGCCGGCTTGCCGGACGGCACCGATTATTTGCGCTTGGGCAGTCCTTTTGATTATCGCTCACGGGTGCTGGCTCGGGTTCCGGCTTTGGCCTGCGATGGCGGCTTACGCGATCCTCACACCCAGGCCATGATCGAAGCCATTCCGGCCTACCTGCCGACGGAAACCGGCAACCTGGTGTTGTTCTCCTCACGCAAGCAAATGCAGGAGGTGTATCGCGGTTTACCGGAGGGCTGGCAGGAGCGGGTGACGCTGCAGGATGATCTGCCCAAAAATGCCTTGATTCAGCATCATCGCCAACGCTTGGAAGACGGCTTGGGTTCGACACTCTTTGGCTTGGCCAGTTTGGCCGAAGGGGTGGATCTGCCCGGTAACTATTTGACCCATCTGATGATCGCCAAGCTGCCGTTCGCCACACCGGACGATCCCATCTTGTCGACGCTGTCGCTGTGGTTAGAGCAGCGCGGTTCCAATCCGTTTCAGCAGGTCAGTTTGCCGACAGCGATCATTCGTCTGGTACAGGCTTGTGGTCGCTTAATTCGCAATGAGAACGACAGCGGCACGCTCTGGTTTATGGATCGTCGTCTGATCGATAAACGCTACGGCGCTCTGGTGCGTCAATCGCTGCCGGATTACAACTGGCAGGTCGACTGATCAGTCGACCTCTGCGCTGTCCCGTTTCAGAGTGTTAACCGGGATCTGCATGGTAATGCAATGCAGGCTGCCGCCTTGCTCAATCAGCGCCCGACAATCGATTCCCACGACTCGACGTTCTGGAAAGGCTTCGCTTAAGCGTTCGATGGCCAGGCCGTCCTGGGCGACACCATAGGTTGGCATCAGCACCAGTTGGTTGGTGATCAGAAAGTTGGCGTAGCTGGCGGCCAGGCGTTCACCCTCGTCATTGTATTGAGCATCGGGCCAGGGCAGGGCAATGAGTCGGTACGGCTCACCGCTAAGGGTGCGCAGCTGGCGCAACTCTTCGGCCATGGCTTGAAGGTCAGCGAAGTGTTCATCTTCCGCTTGATCGCAGCTTTGATAAACCAGAGTGCCGTTCGGCGCGAAGCGCGCCAGCGTATCGATATGAGCATCGGTGTCATCGCCGGCCAACTGGCCATGCTTCAGCCAGAAAATGCGTCCCGGGTTCAACCCCAGCCACTGCGTTAGCCGCGCTTCATAGTTGGTTCGATCGCTGTTGTCGGCCTTGCGGTTGGCATTGAGCAGGCAGCGCTCCGTGGTCAATAAGCTGCCATCGTCATCGACTTCGATACTGCCGCCTTCCAACTCGGACATGACGTCTTCCATGCCAACTTCGGCGCGGAAGATCCCCTGATCGAACATGGCACGATTCAGTGCATCGTCCTTATCCGCCGAAAACTTTCCGCCCCAACCGTTAAACATAAAGTTGCGGATAGTGCGGCCGGATTCCCCCTGTACCAGGGTGAGCGGGCCATGATCGCGCGCCCAGGTATCGTTGCTGTCGACAAAGACAAACTGACAGTGGGCCTGGTTGATGCCTTCCTTTTCGAACAGAGCCTTGAGGCGTTCCGGGTCTACGCTGGCATGGAGTTGAATCAAAACGTCCTGAGAGTGACTGATGGCACCGATCAGGTCGAGATACACGCTTTCGACGTCGGCCAACTTGTCAGCCCAGTCGGATTCGGAATGTGGCCAGGTGATCAGAATGGCATCCTGAGGGAACCATTCCGGAGGCAGGTGCAGCAGGTCACGCATCAACAAGACTTCGCTGTGAAAAGGGCCGCACAGTATAGCGAAAAGCGGACAACGGGCGCGAATTTAACCGGGATCGCGGTTTTGTGCCTGTACCTTGAACATGTGGCGGGTCAGCGCCTGCCGTTGGTTTTCCGGTAACTCGACGAACGCCAGCTCGACCCGGCTACCGCCGTTTGCTGCCGGCTGAGCACTGCTGACCCGGGCCCGGCAAAACAACGACAGATAACTGGGTGGAAAGATGATCGCCAGCGCCAGTTCCTGATTGACTTGGATGTCGTTTGGCAGCACGCCTCGAACGCCAGCCTCACCAATATTGATCGTCTGTGCATCCAATTGATGTTCATGCACATCGTGGATATGCAGGTAACGCGACATCAGGTTGAGTTTGTCGTTAAACAGACCAAGCAGCTTACGGGTGGCGGCATCTTTAACGCGATCTAAAAACTCCAGAAGCTGCAGGTCGACGTTTTCAAATTCCTTGAGCACGGCAATCTGGTGCAACTGCGGAAAGTAATCGGCAATGGCGGGTTTGTTTGGATCGTAGGGCGCCGCCACTAAATAAGCCGTGTCGTCGATACGGAAGTACTGTTGGTCATCGGCCATGGAGGTTGCTCCGTCATGAAAACGCAAAGCCATTATCGGTTCGAACAGTGTAGCTAAATTCGGCTTGGCAGGCCTACAGGCCAGTGGTTTAATGCCGGCCATGCTGAATAATATCCCCTTCCTGGTCGGGCTGCGTTATTTACGCGCACGCCGACGCAATCACTTTATTTCCTTCATTTCTGGTGTCTCCATGGTGGGACTGACACTGGGCGTGATGGTGTTGATTATTGTGCTGTCGGTTATGAACGGCTTCGATCGGGAGTTGCGCACCCGCATTCTCGGCATGGTGCCGCATGCGACGGTGTCACAACCCAACGGCCTGTCAGACTGGCCGGCGGTTGCCAGTCGTTTATCGCAGCATCCGCATGTGGAAGGCGTCAGTCCCTATACCGAAACGCAGGCTATGTTGGTTGGCCCGAATCAGACTAAAGGCGTGGCCGTCAGTGGCGTTGAGCCGGCCACTTTAAAGCAGGTCTCCATTCTGCCGGATCATCTGACTTCCGGTTCATTGGCGGCGTTGCAAGAAGGGCAGTTTGGCATTTTTCTCGGCGATATTCTGGCGCGTCAGCTGGGCGTAAATCTGGGTGACAAAGTCACCATGATGGTGCCGGAAGTAACCGTTAATCTGGCCGGCGTCACGCCGCGTTTCAAACGTTTTGAGGTGGTTGGTACCTTCGCCGTCGGCGCCGAGCTGGATGCCAATCTGGCGGTGGTGCAGATGAACGATCTGGGCCGCTTGCTGCGTTATGACGATCGCGTCGATGGTGTGCATCTGAAGGTCGATGATCTGTTCCAGGCACGGCAAATTGCCATCGAGGCTGGCCGTAATCTAGAAGGGCGTTATCTGGTCAGCGACTGGACGCGGACCCAGGGTAATTTGTTCCAGGCGATCCAGCTGGAAAAACGCATGGTTGGGTTGCTGCTGTTTATGATCGTTGCCGTGGCGGTGTTTAACATCGTGTCGTCGCTGGTGATGATGGTGACCGATAAACAAGGTGAGATCGCTATTCTGCGTACGCTGGGCGCGCGCTCCGGCCAGATCATGGGCATCTTTATGGTGCAGGGCACGGCGATCGGTTTGATCGGTATTGCTCTGGGGGTGATTCTCGGGGTGCTCGGAGCCTGGTCGGTGGCGGATATCATTGCCTGGGTCGAGAACACCTTCCACATTCAGTTCCTCAATGCTGAAGTGTATTTCATCAGCTATATCCCATCTGAATTGAAGTGGAGCGATGTGCGTTTGATTGCCACGGCATCCTTCATCATCAGTGTGCTGGCGACGATATATCCGGCCTGGCGGGCATCACGAATTTCACCGGCGGAGGCGTTGCGCTATGAATCCTGAAGTATTGAGCTGTCGTCAGGTTTCGCGGCGTTTCCAACTAGGCCCGCAAACGGTCGAAGTGCTGCACGAGATCGACTTTCAGGTGCAACCGGCGGAACTGGTCAGCATCGTCGGCAGCAGTGGTTCCGGTAAAACCACCTTGCTGAATTTGTTGGCGGGGTTGGATTCGCCGTCCGACGGCGAAGTGTCCATGGCCGGCCACACCTTGAACAGTCTGAATGACCGCGCCCGCGCTAAGCTGCGCAACGAACACATGGGTTTTGTGTTTCAGTTCCACCATTTGTTACCGGAATTTTCAGCGCTGGAAAATGTGGTGCTGCCGCAGATTATCGGTGGCCAGTACAACCGCGAGTCTGACCAGCGCGCGGCCGATTTGCTCGACCGGGTGGGTTTGGGCGATCGCGCTAATCATCGGCCAGCGGAGTTATCTGGCGGGGAACGTCAGCGCGTCGCCATAGCCCGGGCGTTGATTAACAACCCCAGAGTGGTGCTGATGGACGAGCCCACCGGTAACCTCGATGACACAACTTCCGAGCAGGTGCATGAGTTGATTCTGGACTTGAACCGCCAGTCCGATGCCAGCTTTGTGATTGTCACTCACAATCAGGAGTGGGCGCGTCAGATGCCACGCTGCCTGACCTTGAAGCGCGGTCACATTACCAGCTGACGCTTTTTTTGCACCGCACCCAGATTCCGTGATAGCTATGATGCTGTCGTGCAGCTAACGCTGTTCAGGAAGGCTTCGAATGATCAATGGATTGATCGGTCTGGCGTTGCTGTGCCTGACCATTCCTTATCTCTGGTTTCAGTGGGGCCTTATGGCCTCAGCGCTCCCGCTCTTGGCGATTCCCTTGGCAGGCTATCGGCAGTGGTGGCTGGCGGCGATCTGGCTATTGATGGCGCTGTCGCTGATTTTTCGGCTGGAAGCTGAAGCCAAGCATATTCTGCCCGCTCAGTGGCAACATCAAACCGCCGAACTGCAGTTTTGTCTGTCGCAACCACCGAAGGTGTTCGACCGTTACCAGCGATTCAGCGCGCGCATAACTGAGCAACCGACGGCATTATCACTGCGCAAGGTCCGTTTGACGGCTCAGTCGTCCGTCCATATTGCCGCCGGAGACTGCCTGAAAGCCGAGGTGCGCTTGCGCCAGCCGGTAGGACAATTGATTCCGGGCAACTTCAACGTCACTCGCTACTACTTCAGCGAACGTCTCGACGCGCTGGGCACTCTGGTTGAGGTGTTTGACCAAGAGGCCAGACCCAGCCCGGTGGTGCGGCTTTATCGACGGGCCGAAGCTCAGTTCGATGATGCTTGGGTAAAAGCGGTTTGGGCTGCTTTAGCGCTGGGCTGGTCATCGTCTATGGACACCGAACTGGCCGATTTGTTTGAGCAAAATCAGATCAAACATCTGATGGTGGTCAGCGGCATGCACATCGCTATGGTCGCAGCCTGGGCGTTGTTATTGGCTCGCTTGTTTCATCGACTGCCTGGCCCCTGGCGCGGTCGTCTGCCGATGTTAAGGCTAATAACAGTCGTCACCCTCTGCGGTCTTTTTGTGGCGTTAACCGGCTTCGGTTTCCCGGCGTTGCGTGCCTGGCTGATGTTGTTGGCGCCTTTGCTGGCGATGATGTTTGGCGCCCGGCTCAGCGCTCACCAGGCTCTGGCGTTGGCGGCTGTGGCCATTACTTTGGTTCGGCCGCAGGCCTGGTTGAGCACCGGTTCCTGGCTCAGCTTTGGTTTGGTCTGGGTGATGATTCGGCTGTATCAACGCTGGCGCAGTGAGCCTATTCCCGCCTGGCGGCTGGTGATTCGTTTCCAGGGCATGCTGTCGTTACTCAGCCTGCCGATGGCGGCCTTGCTGGGTTTTCAGTGGCATCCGCTGTCGCTGTTAATCAATCTGCTGGTCATTCCTTTGGTGACCTTGCTGATCTTGCCCTGGAGTCTGCTGATACTGATCTGGCCTGACTTGGCTGCTTTGGGGTATCAGCCACTGGTCGCCACTGTCATTCAATGGCTCGGTTGGGTGGCGCGCTGGCACCAGCAGTCGCCGGCCTGGCATTTGGCCGATATCGCTTTACTCGGCGGTCTGATCTGGTTGGCGTTGAGTCATTGGTTGGACCGTAGTCAGCGCTGGTTGGTCATGCCGCTGGTATTGGTGCCGCTGCTGTGGCCCGTTCGCGCCACATCGATTGATGAATTCCGCTTAACTGCGCTGGATGTAGGGCACGGACTGGCGCTGGTTCTGGAATGGCCCGACCAAAGCTGGCTGTACGACACAGCCGGGCAGTGGAGTGATGGCACCGCTATCGCAGAGGCGCGCTTGGCGGACTGGTTCCAGCGTCACAGACTTGATGTCGAGGGTATTGTCATCAGTCATTCGGATATTGACCACGCTGGCGGTGCGCGTTGGGCTGTCGAGCGGTGGCCTCATGCGCGACGCCTCAGTGGCGAGCCGAAAACGGTAGCGAAGCTGAGCGAGCACGGCGGCTGGCTGAATTGTCACCAGTTGGACGTCGACGGATTGCCGTTGCAGCTGATACCGATACCGGCCGAGTTGCGTAGCAATGACAATGATCGTTCCTGTGTAGCCGTGATTGAAACCTCAGCGGGACGCTTGTTGTTGACCGGTGACGCCAGCCGGCGGCTGGAATACTGGCTGCTGCAGTCACACCCTGAATTGTTCCCGCTGTCATTGATCGTGCTGGGTCATCATGGCAGTCGTACCTCGAGTGCGCCGGGTTTTCTCGACGCCAGTCCGGATGCTTGGCTGGTGGTCAGTGCCGGAGACCGCTCCCGGCCGCGCTGGCCTAACCCTGATTTGCTGGCTTATACGCAGCGTAACAGCCGTCTGCTGCTCAATACCGCCACGCGCGGCACTCTGGCGTTATCGGTGCAGGACGGTCATTGGCAGGTCCGTGATTGGCGTTCAGCCTTTCGGCGGCGTTTTATACAGCGCTGATTAGCATTGTCTGCGCTTGATTCCGTTTGCCTTCGGCTGTGTTAAATTACGCGCCTGAAGAAAGGAGACCTCTCAGTGTTTGAAATTGTCAAAGCGGGCGGCTGGTTGATGGCGCCCATCCTGCTGTGTTCAATCATCGCCATCGCCATCATCATCGAACGCTACTGGGCACTGCGCTACAGCAAGGTGATTCCTAAGGATCAGCTGCCTCAGGTCTGGCACTGGATCAAAAGTCATGAGCTGGATTCGACTAAACTGAAAGAGTTGAAAAATAGTTCACTGTTCGGATATGTCCTCTCTGCTGGTTTAACGGCTTCCAAACATGGTCGCGAAGCCATGAAAGACAGCCTCCAGGAAGCTGGCAGCCATGTCGCGCACGAGATGGAAAAATTTCTCAGCACCTTGGGCACCATCGCAGCCATTGCGCCCTTGCTGGGTTTGCTTGGAACCGTGGTCGGCATGATCGACGTCTTTACTGCCATCATGGTGCAAGGCAGCGGGGATACTGCTGTGCTGGCAGGCGGCATTTCCCAGGCGCTGATTACCACAGCTACTGGCCTGACCGTCGCGATACCGGCGTTGATCTTCCACCGTGCCCTGACGCGTCGGGTTGATGAGCTGCTGGTGTCGATGGAGCAGGACAGCACCAAGCTGGTCGAGGCGTTGCACGCCGAGACCGGTGCCAACAGCTAAGGAGCTGCAGATGCGATTTCGCCGCAGTCGACGTGAAGAGGTCCAGGTTAATCTGACGCCCTTGATTGATGTCGTCTTTCTGTTGCTGATTTTCTTTATGGTCTCGACCACCTTTACCCGCGAAACCCAGCTGGAAATCGATCTGCCTGAAAGCAGTAGCCAGCAGGCGGCCGCAGAGGGACCTTCGCTGGAGATCATGGTGGATGCACAAGGCCGTTATGCGGTTAACGATCAGCCGTTGTTGCGTCATGACGCCGATACCTTGAAACAGGCGTTGGCAGAGCTCGCCGGCAACCGTCGCGACCAGACGGTGGTTATTACCGGCGATGCCCAGGCGCCACACCAGGCGATGATCTATGCCCTGGATGCCGTTGGCCAACTGGGCTTCACCAAAGTCAGTTACACCACGCGCCTGCCGGTTTCGCCTTGAATCCGGCTAAGGCAGCACTCTGATTATGCGTTTTTGGTACCAGAACACGACAAGCTGGCCGGCTCGGCTGCTCACTCCGTTCACCTGGTTGATGGCGAGTATCGTCGGATATCGTTTAAAGCGGCGCTTTCGCGGTCAGTATGGAGCGCCGGTCCTGGTCGTTGGCAACCTGGCAGTGGGCGGCACGGGTAAGTCACCGGCTATTCAGGCTTTGGTGCGTCATCTCCAGGCTCAGGGCTTAAAGTGCGGCGTCATCTCCCGCGGTTATGGCGGCAAGGCGCCGAGCTATCCCTGGTTGGTTAATCGTGAAGATTCGGCAGAGGTGTGCGGCGATGAACCTCTGTTGCTGGCGCGCAGTCTCGATTGTCCGGTGGTGGTCGACCCGGATCGGGATCAGGCGGCGCGGTTTTTAATGGCGCAGCATCAGCCGGACGTGGTGATCAGTGACGATGGTTTGCAGCATTACCGTCTGGGTCGCAATTTTGAGCTGGTGATGATCGATGGCCGACGTGGTTTTGGTAATGGCCGCTTATTGCCCGCCGGGCCTTTGCGTGAACCGGTCAGCCGGCTGACACTGGTAGACTGGGTGGTGGCACGGGAGCAACAACCGGCTGGCATTACCACCGATGCGGTGCTGACCCTGAACCCTGAACCACCGACCAATAGGAATGGCCAGATACTGGCGCCGGGTAGCGAAGTCGATGCCTGCGCTGGCATTGGTAATCCGGAGGCGTTTTTTCAGCAGTTGAGTGACCTTGGCTATTCGATTAAACAACGCTGGACACCCGGTGATCACCAGCCGTTGCCCCGCGAAGCGCTGACCAGCGGCGAACGGCCGATGGTAATAACCGAAAAAGACGCCATTAAATTGCCCGGGCCTTTGCCGGAGCACTGCTATGTCGTGCGTCTACAACCAGCGTTACCTGAAGAATTACTGAGCACTATCGAACAGGCTCTTAGGAAGGCTTTGCAATGACACACCTGATCATGATTCCCGCCCGTTTCGGCTCCAGCCGCCTGCCCGGTAAACCCCTGTTGGATTTGGCCGGCAAGCCGATGGTGGTGCGCGTGGTGGAGGCGGCTCAACGCGCTGGTTTTGAGCGTTGCGTGGTCGCCACAGACGATCAGCGTATTCGTGATGCCGTCACCCACGCAGGCTATGACGCTGTTATGACGCGCGCCGAACATCCGTCCGGTACCGATCGATTACAGGAAGCGGCCGACCAATTAGGACTGGCGCCGGACGATATCGTCGTCAACCTACAAGGCGACGAACCGCTGATGCCCGGTGACAACCTGCGCCAAGTCGTCGCCTTGCTGGAAGCGGCACCGGATGCTGCCGTCGCCACCCTCTATGAGCCGCTGCCGATTGCTGATGCGGCTAATCCCAATGCAGTAAAGCTGGTACAGGACCGGGCAGGGCGGGTGCTGTATTTCAGTCGTGCGCCCATTCCCTGGGATCGGGATCAACAAGCCAGCGCTGAGCGTTCTCCCTATAAGCGCCATATCGGTCTCTATGCCTACCGAAAGCGGGCGTTGGATGCCTTTGTCACCTGGCCGGAAAGTCCCCTGGAACAGCTGGAGAAGCTGGAGCAATTGCGTTTTATGAGCGAAGGCTATGGCATCGTCGCTGCGCAAGCGGTGGCCAGTGTGCCGGCCGGTGTGGATACCCAGGAAGATCTGGATGCCGTGCGCGCGGTCTTTAGCCAGGGAGATGGATCATGAGCGATACCAGCGTACTGTTCGTCTGTTTGGGCAATATCTGCCGCTCGCCAACGGCGCAGGGCGTCTTTGAGCACGTTCTGGCCGAGTCGGCTTTGGCCGGAAAGGTTTCCGTGGATTCTGCCGGTACTGCGGCATACCACCTGGGTAAAGCGCCCGACGCACGCGCCACGGCCGCTGCCCGCCAGCGCGGTTATCGGTTAGAGGATTTACGGGCTCGCCAGGTCAGTGTGGATGATTTCTACCGCTTCGACTGGATACTGGCGATGGACACTCAAAACCTGGCTGATCTGCAAGCAATCCGTCCAGCCGACGGTCGCGCTCAGTTGGGGCTCTTTTTAGAGCAGCTTGAGCAACCCTCAGTGCGCGAAGTTCCCGATCCTTACTACGGTGGGGACGAGGGTTTTGAGCAAGTCTTGGACCTCTGTGAAACCGCCAGTCGGGCCTTGTTGCGTCGTTTGGAGGCGCAACTGTGACCCTTCAATACGATGCCGATTTATTAGCGCTGAACACGCTGGGCATTCCTTCTCGAGCGGATGCTCTGGTTCAGATAAACAACGACGATCAGCTTCCAACCTGGGTTGATTGGGCGCGTCAACGTGAGCTACCGGTTCGAGTACTGGGCGGCGGCAGTAATCTATTACTGGATTCCCGCGTCGATGGACTGATCATCGCCATACGGTCCCAAGGCCGGCGGGTTGTCGGTAGCGATGACCAGGGCCGTACCTTGTGGCGGTTGGCCGCCGGCGAGAACTGGCATCAGTCGGTGGTCGCCAGTATCGATAGTGGCTTGAATGGTTTGGAAAACCTGGCGTTGATTCCCGGTTCGGTTGGCGCGGCGCCCATTCAGAACATTGGCGCCTATGGCGTTGAGGTTGGCGAGCTGATACATGAGCTGGAAGCCTATGACTGTCAACAACAGCAGTGGGTGCGTTTTAACGCCGACCAGTGTGAATTTGGTTACCGCGACAGCCGCTTTAAACGTGAGGAAAACCGCTACATCGTGACGGCGGTGACCCTGGCGTTGTCGTCGACCTTTAGTCCGAAATTGAGCTACGGACCGTTGCAGGCGCTGGCAGAGCAAGAGGCATTGAATGCCCGAATGGTCATGGACGCGGTGATTGCTCAGCGCCAGTCCAAGCTGCCCGATCCAGCATCAATCCCCAACGCAGGCAGTTTTTTTAAGAATCCAGAAGTTGATGGCGAGACATTCCAGGCACTGAAATCACAGTGGCCGGAACTGGTGGCCTATCCGGCGGGTGATCGCTGGAAACTGGCTGCCGGTTGGATGATTGATCAGTGTGGTTTGAAAGGACAGGCCAATAAAGCCGGTGTTGGCTGTTACGCCAAGCAGGCGCTGGTGCTGATTAATCCTGATCACGCGGATTACCGCCAGGTGGCTGACTGGCAACAGCAGGTGCAACAGGCAGTGGACGAGCGTTTTGGCGTTCTGTTGGAGCGCGAACCTCGCTACTGGGGGCCACACGGCAACGGTCACTACTGAATACTGTGAAGCAATAAAAAAGCCGGCGTTAAGCCGGCTTTTTCGGTTAAGCGATAGTGAAGATCACTGTTCGCCTTGTTCGCGCTGCTGACGACGACGCACTTCGCGCGGATCGTTCGGTGCCCGACCTGAGGCCGTCGGTTCACTTTCAGTAGCTTCGCTGTCACCGGCACTGGCTTGCGGGGCGCCTTGTTCAGGCGCTTCGGCCGCGATCGGAGCTTCTTCGACCGTCTTTTCTGGAGCGACGGCTGCCGGAGCAGGCTCTTCGGTCTCAATCGGCTCATGCGCCACGCTTGGCTCGGGTGAATCTTCCAGCTTGGAAGGTTCTGGCTCTGCCTCGGTAACGACGTCCTCAGCCTTGGCTGCAGCGTTATCTGACGTATTGTCAGCGACTTCAGCGCTTGCCTCTTGGGTGTTCGAAGCTGATTCGACCGCAGGGGCAGGGGTCTTCGGACTCTCGCTCGGTGCGTCTGCTTCAGACGACGGCTGGGCGACTGTCTGGCTGGTTTCGTTTGCTTCAACCTGAGGTTCAACAGCAGCGTCGGTAGCCGGCTTTTCGACAGCCGGAGCGTCGACTGTTGGCTCTGCTTTGGCTTGAGCCGTTTCAGTCGTTTGCGGATCGCTGTTGATCAGGGCAATAACGGCATCGATATCGCTGACCACTTCATCCGGACGATCCGGGTTAGGGCGCTTGCTGGCATTCTTGCTGACGCCGCGAACTTTGCGGTTTTTACCGACTTCAGACTGCGGCACGCGGCCGGTGCTGCTTTCGCGCTCATCACGACGCTTCAACTGAGGCTGCTGCTGCCGACCTTTATTGCGCTCGTTGCGATTGCTGTCTTCATCGTTGGATGTTTCCGGCTGGGCCTTAACATCATCGTTCTTGCGTTCGCGTTGCTTAATGTCGCTCTTCTTCTTGGCGTTGTCGCTGGCGTCGTTACGGTTATTGCCTTGGCGACGGTTGTCGCGCGCTTGACCGTTTTGCGACGTGCGGCCCCGGCCAGAAGAACGATTATTAGTAGAACGGCCATTGCGCCCCTGACCACCGTCGCGGCCTGAACGATTATTTTGACTGCCCTTGTTGGCGTGACTGCGTTTCTTCGCAGCGCTATCGCTGCCACCGAATAGAGCTTTGAACAGGCGAGCCAGCAGGCCCGGCCCAGCGGGTTTTGCTGGTTTGGCAGGTTTTGACGCCACCGCCTTTTCAACCGTCGGAGCCGGCTGACGCGGTGCCTGAATATTGGAAATGGCCGCTTCTTGAGGCTTGGACTGAGTTTCCAGTACGGCCTCGGATTCGGACGGTGCTTCTTCAAATTTCAGCGCATAGCTGGGCACTGCGTTGACCAGGTTCTCGTCGTCATCGCGCAGGCGAACCACTTCGTAATGCGGGGTTTCCATCTGCGGGTTCGGTACCACCAGAACGTGCACCTTGAGGCGCTGCTCGATCTCGTGGATAGCCTCGCGCTTCTCGTTAAGCAGGAAGGTGGCGACCGATAGCGGCACAATGGCGCGAATCTGAGCGGTACGTTCCTTCAGTGATTCTTCTTCGACCAGACGCAGAATAGCCAGCGACAGCGACTTCACATCGCGGATGATGCCATGGCCGTTACAGCGCGGGCAGACGATGCCGCTGGTCTCGCCCAGTGAGGGACGCAGGCGCTGACGCGACATTTCCAGCAGACCAAAGCGTGACAACCGGCCTACCTGAACGCGGGCGCGATCTGAGTTAGTGGCGTCTTTGATTCGGGATTCGACCTCGCGTTGGTGCTTGGTCTGATTCATATCGATGAAATCGATGACGATCAGGCCGCCCATGTCGCGCAGGCGCAACTGGCGAGCGATCTCCTCGGCCGCTTCCAGGTTGGTATGGAAGGCGGTTTCCTCGATGTCACCACCCTTGGTGGAGCGCGAGGAGTTGATGTCGATGGAGACCAGCGCTTCGGTCGGATCGATAACGATGGAGCCGCCGCTGGGCAGCTTCACTTCGCGCTGGAAGGCGCTCTCGATCTGGGATTCGATCTGGTAGCGGTTGAACAGCGGCACCGGATCTTCATAGCGCTTCAGCTTGCTCTGATAGTTCGGCATCACCTTCTGCACGAAATCCAGGGCGTAGTCGTAGGCGTCTTTGCTGTCGATCAGCACTTCGCCGATGTCTTGGCGCAGGTAATCACGAATGGCACGCAGGATAACGTTGCTTTCCTGGAGGATCAGGAAAGGAGCTGGCCGTGACGTAGAGGCTTCGCGGATCGATTGCCACAGCTGGATCAGGTAATCGAGGTCCCACTGCAGCTCTTCAGCGCTGCGGCCAATGCCAGCGGTACGCACGATGACGCCCATGCCGTCGGGCACGGTGATGCCCTGCAGGGCTTCACGGATCTGAGCACGCTCGTCGCCTTCGATGCGGCGTGAAATACCGCCGGCACGAGCGTTGTTGGGCATCAACACCAGATAACGGCCAGCCAGACTGACCATGGTGGTCAGCGCTGCGCCTTTATTGCCGCGTTCTTCTTTATCCACCTGGACGATGACTTCGGTACCTTCCTTGACCAGTTCCTTGATGCTCGAACGGGAAGACATGGATGGGTCGATGAAGTATTCGCGGGCGATTTCTTTCAGCGGGAGGAAGCCGTGGCGCTCAGCACCGAAGTCGACGAAAGCGGCTTCGAGGCTGGGTTCGATGCGGGTGATTTTGCCTTTATAGATGTTGGCTTTCTTCTGTTCCCGAAAGCCGGTTTCGATATCAAGGTCGTAGAGTTTTTGGCCGTCTACCAGAGCAACCCTGAGCTCTTCGGCCTGGGTCGCGTTGATCAGCATTCTTTTCATTGAAGATTCGTACTCTGCTTGTAATGAGTGACAGAGCAGCAAGGGCAGGGTCTACAGGCGGGCGGACACCGAAATACCAAGGATCACGCAAGTTACACGGCTGTGGCGAAAGGGCACCACAGCGGGTCGGTGTCGTCGTCCATGAACAGCCGGGCAACGGAAAGAGTCTTACGGGGATGCCGGCTCTTTTTAGAAGCACTTGCGGTTTGTGGTGAAGTGCTTTCTTCCGTATGAACCCAACGTCATACGCTGTTTTAAACTGTACTTGCTGCCCAACCAATTCGTTTAGAACGATGCCTGTCATCGTTCTGGTGGTTGGGTTCCGCTTCCCGGCCGCCTGTGTGGTCTCTGGGCGGGGGGAGTTACGGACTCCCAGCTCGCTGGAGTTTAGCACCAAGATTACAACCCATCAATAAATGCTCTGGGGTCTCTTAGGTTCTGACTATCACCGCTGAAGCGAGGCTGAGAGACTGGTATCATGCGCCTTTTATTGCAGGCGCTTTTACCGTGTCAAAAGTCAGTTTTTATCGCGTCGAGATGGATAGAGCCGGTCAGAGGATTGATAATTTCCTGATCGGTTATTGGAAGAAGCTACCCAAGAGTCGTGTCTACCGGGTGCTGCGCAAAGGCGAGGTGCGGGTGAACGGCAAGCGCGTTAAGCCGGAATATCGTCTGGTTGCAGACGACGAGATTCGCCTGCCGCCAGTCACCTTGCCGGAAGCCTCGACAGCAACGGTGATGCCGGGCCAATCACTGCAGCAGCATCTGGATAACGCCATTCTTTATGAAGATGACTTTGTGGTAGCGATCAATAAGCCCTCGGGTTTGGCGGTGCATGGTGGTTCGGGCATTCGTCTGGGGTTGATCGAATCCTACCGAGCGATGCGACCCGAACTTAAGTTTGTCGAGCTGGTGCATCGTCTCGATAAAGACACCTCCGGCGTGGTGTTAATTGCCAAAAAACGCAGCGCCTTGACGACCTTGCAGGCGGAGTTTCGCACCAAGTCGACGGTCAAGAAGACCTACTGGTGTCTGGTTCATGGCCGCTGGTCAGACCAGGTGATCGAAGTGGATGCCCCTTTGCGCAAGCAGCAGGCGGTCGGCGCTGAGCGATTCGTGCGTGTCGCGCCCGATGGCAAAGCGTCGTTAACCCGGTTTCGCGTGCTCAAAGCCTATCAGCAGGCAACCTGGGTGGAGGCTCAACCGGTGACTGGCCGGACGCATCAGATTCGGGTGCATTGTCAGCATGCGGGCCATCCAATTCTAGGGGACAGTAAATACCAGAGCGGTCGGGCAGATCAGTTGTGCCGTGAGATGGGGCTGGAACGCTTGTTTTTGCACGCGGCTCAGCTTAGGGTGCCGCACCCGGACACCGGGGTGGAATTGGTTGTAGAGGCGCCGCTAGAGCGGTCGTTAGCGGGTTTGCTGCAGCGACTGTCAGCGGACTCTCATTGTTAATACAGGCGATACGCTATGTTTGGAAAAGATCGGTCTTCAACGGACGGCACTGAAAACTGGGCTGGTTCGCGCAAAGAGTGGCAGTTGATCGAAAAAGTCGTGCTGGCCAATACAGCGGAACTGAAAAAGCAGCGTCGCTGGGGCATCTTTTTTAAGCTGCTGACGTTTATCTATCTGTTTGCTTTGCTGTGGTTGCTGTTGCTTGGCAAGTCGTTCAAAGCCGACCATATACCGGATAAAACCGGCGGCCATACGGCTGTTGTTGAAGTGCGTGGCGTAATCGCCGACGGTGAAATAGCCAGTGCTGACAATATCTTCGCCAGCTTGCAATCCGCCCTGAATCATCCGGATACCCGAGCCGTTATTCTGCGTATTAACAGCCCCGGGGGCAGCCCGGTGCAGTCGTCCTACATCTATAATGAAGTGCGCCGGCAGCGTGAACTGCATCCCGACATACCGATTAATGCTGTGATTGCCGATACCGGCGCCAGCGGGGCTTACTACATCGCCGCCAGCGCTGAGAATATTTACGCCAATGGTGCCAGTCTGGTGGGGTCTATTGGTGTTACCGCCGCCAGTTTTGGGTTTGAAGATCTGATTGAGCGTCTTGGTATCGAGCGTCGTGAATTCACCGCCGGTGAACACAAAGCCTTTCTCGATCCGTTCCAGCCGGTTGATCCGGAAGAGCGCGAACTGTTTGAAACCTTATTGAACGATGTCCATCAACAATTTATCGAGGATGTGCGCGCCGGTCGTGGTGATCGTCTGGATGAAAGCAATGATAAGTTGTTTTCCGGCTTGGTCTGGACCGGCGATCAGGCGGTGGAGTTAGGCTTGATCGATGGCATCAAATCAACGGCTGAGTTGGCCCGCGATTTGGGTTATCCGCAGTTAGTCGATTTCTCCGCGCATCTGACGCCGTTGCAGAAGTTTGCTCGCAATCTGGGGGTAGGCATTGCTCAGACACTGGTGAAGCTGGGCGTGACTGAGCAACTAGAGCTGCGCTAAGGCAACGAATGGCCAGCCTGGCGCAGTCGCTGCGCCAGTGAAATCAGCGGCAGACCGATCAGGGCGTTGGGATCATCACTGCGAATCCAGTCAAACAGGGTGATACCCAAGGCTTCGGCTTTAAAGCTGCCAGCGCAGTCCAGCGGTTGTTCCGCCGCCACATAGCGCTCAACTTCTGCTCTGGTCAAGGTCCGAAAACAGACTTCGGTGGTGACCAGCCAGGCATCTTCGATGGCTCCAGCCAAGGCAACGCCACTGTAAAACACCACGCTTTTCCCTGAACAGGCAAGCAATTGGGCACAGGCGCGTTCGGCGGTCCCGGGCTTTGACAGCAAGGAACCGTCCGGAGCCGCTGCTGTTTGGTCGCTGCCAATGATCAGATGGTTGGGGAAATCATTGCTCAGGCTCTGCGCCTTGGTTTGAGCCAGCCTTAGAGCCAGGGCGTCTGGCGACTCTCCAGGCAGGGGGCTTTCGTCGCAATGCGGCGCGGCTTGCTTGAAGCTCAAACCCAGCGATGCCAGTCGTTCCGCCCGGTATTTTGAGGTGGAAGCCAGTAGTAATGGGGCTTGCATGGCGATGAACTCCTAAAAACTTTTGACTTGAAACCGCTCATCCGTATCATACCGCGCCTATGTCGAAATCCGAGCTTCCTGATCACCTCGATGCGTACAAGCTGGCGGAGCAAAAAACGTCCCTCAGCGGCCGGGTATCGCCCGCTCGACTGACTCGTTTAAGCGATGCTGTCTTGCGTATCGATGGCAGTGTCGAGGCGCAGTTGGATTTCTTCCAGGATGAGGAATATCGCCGCATCGTGGCAGGGAATGTCAGTGGTTGTGTCGAATTGGAATGTCAGCGTTGTCTGCAGCCAATGGAGCAACGACTGGATAGTCAGTTCCGCCTCGCCATCGTCTACAACGATGAAATGGCCAAGGCGCTACCGGCTGACGATGAGCCTTTGATGTTGTTGCCGGATGAGTCTTTGGATCCGGCCATGATCCTGGAAGAAGAGTTGTTGCTGTGTCTGCCTTTGCAGGCCATGCACGAAGAAACGGAATGTCGGATTCAGACCGAGTTTGCACCGGCGCAGGATGAGCAGGGCTCTGCCCAGCCGGAACCAGCTCGGGATAACCCTTTTCAGGTGTTGGCTTCACTGAAAAAGGACTGAAAGGTCCGGTGAGGCTAACCGGAAAATAACAGCCAAAGTTGGCGCTGCCAGCTTTGATTCAGTTAATTGTTATACATCAGGAGGCTACGGCCATGGCAGTTCAACAGAACAAGAAGACTCGTTCCCGTCGCGGAATGCGTCGCGCTCACGATTCTCTGAAGGGTACCGCTCTGGCAGTCGACCCGACTACCGGCGAAACCCATCGTCGTCACCACGTCTCTCCGGACGGCTTCTACAAAGGCCGTAAGGTCATCGCGGACGCCGACGGCGAGTAAGTTCCGGTGGCTGTTCTGGCCATCGACTTGCAGGGAGGGGATCAAGGCCCCTCCCAATTACTGCCTGCCGCTATCGATTTTTTCGAGCACCACCCTCACCATCGCGCCATTCTTTTCGGTCAGCCCCAAAGTTGTCAGCCTTTCCTGGGTTCTTTGCCGCCCAATATGTCGTTTCGTCCCTGTGAAGGGCGCTTGCCTGCTGGTTTGAATCCGGCACGCTTGCTGCGTCACGATTATCACAGCGCTATTGAAGCTGCGGCTCAGTGCCTCGCTAAAGAAGAAGCCGACGCTTTGGTTTCCTCCGAACACACCGGCGTGTTGATGGCGTTGTTGCATCGGCACAGCCTGGTTCACCCGGCGCTTGAACGACCGGCGCTGGTCAGCTGGGTTCCGACCGCGCGGCAACCGGTATTGATGCTCGACCTGGGCGCTTCTTTCGCCGCCTCTGCCGAGCAGTTGCTGGGTTTTGCCGCGGTCGGACTGGCCATCGCCAGCGATCGCAACAGTCGCAAACCACGCCTGGCTTTGCTCAATCTTGGTGTGGAAGCCAACAAAGGACCACCGGCCTTACATCTGGCTGCCGAACGATTGAGCAACTGGTCTGACGTCGATTTTCTAGGTTTTGCTGAAGCCAATACTATCTTCCGTGGTGACTATGACCTGGTTATTACCGACGGTTTTACCGGCAACGCCGTTATCAAGTCAGCTGAAGGTACCGTGGACTTGCTGCTATCCGCCCTAAAACAACAGTTGGGCGGTGACTTGGTTGGCAAGGTGATGGGTTGGGCGCTGGGTAAGCGCCTGGAACCGCTGCTCAACCAGCTGGACCCTCGGGCAAGTAACGGGGCCTTGCTGGCTGGGACGGGGCTGACGGTGATTAAAAGCCATGGTCATGCCGATGAAGTGGCTTTTAAAGCCGCTATTATTCGTGCTGTCGAAGCGACTGAAGGTGGCTGGAGCCAGCGTGTATTGCGGCGGCTCGATCCATTGCTGGCTGACTGAGTCATTCTGGTTCATCGGTCAATAATTAGTCTCCAGCTTTTCCCTGGGTTCATAAATGTTTTAACAGCGTCTCTCTTTACTGAGTCGCGTTGCAGACCATAATGCACGCCAGACAAGCTACCCTGTCTGGGTAGCCCATCCGAGATTGAAAGGAAAAGCATCATGTCTCAATCGTTCGCGTTTGTGTTTCCAGGCCAAGGTTCCCAGCAGGTAGGTATGCTGAGTGACTTGGCGGAACACTATCCGCTGATCGGTGACACTTTCGCTGAAGCCTCCGATGCTCTGGGGTATGACCTCTGGGCGCTGGTGAATCAGGGTCCGGCGGAAGAGCTGAATCGTACTGAGAAAACTCAGCCTGCATTGCTCACAGCCAGTATTGCTGTTTGGCGTTTGTGGTGCGCTGAAGGTGGTGCCCAGCCCGCGATGCTGGCAGGCCACAGTCTCGGTGAATATTCGGCGTTGGTTGCTGCAGATGTAATGCCTTTGGCTGAAGCCGTACGTCTGGTCGAAAAACGCGGCCAGTTGATGCAAGCCGCCGTTCCAGCAGGCGAGGGCGCAATGGCTGCGATTCTCGGCCTGGACGACGATGCTGTGATTGAAGGCTGTCGGCAGGCTGGCGACGTCGGTGTGGTTGAAGCGGTTAACTTCAACACGCCGGGCCAGGTGGTGATTGCCGGTACCAAAGAAGCCGTTGAACGCGCTATTGAAGTTTTGAAAGAAGCTGGCGCTAAACGAGCCATGCCATTGCCGGTCAGTGTGCCATCCCATTGCAGTCTGATGCGTGATGCCGCTGACGAACTGGCTAAGTATATGGACAGTTTGACCTTGGCGGATGCCCGCATTCCGGTGGTGCAGAACGTTACTGCCCGTGCCGAGCGTAGCATCGAGACGATTAAGCCGAATTTGATTGAACAGCTGTATCGCCCTGTTCTGTGGTCGCAATCTGTGGCCGAACTGGTACGTCAGGGTGTTACCGAAACCATAGAGTGCGGACCGGGCAAGGTATTGACCGGTTTGAACAAACGTATTGATAGCAGCCTTGAACTGACCGCCTTGGGCAGTCTGGCTGCGTTCCAGGGTCGCATAGGGAGTGCATCATGAGTGACGCCAAACTGGTGTTGGTAACCGGCGCCAGCCGCGGCATTGGCGCTGCCATTGCCGATGAATTGGGTAAAGCAGGTTACCGCGTCGCGGGGACCGCGACTTCAGACAGCGGTGCCGAGAAAATCACCGAGCGCTTTAAAGCCGCCGGTATCGAAGGTAAAGGCTATCGTCTGAATGTGACCGAAGCTGAGTCCATTGATGCCTTGATGGCTTCGCTTAAAGAAGAATTTGGTGATCCGGCTATCTTGGTTAACAACGCTGGTATTACCCAGGACAACCTCTTTCTGCGCATGAAAGAAGCCGAGTGGGACAGTGTTATCGACACTAACCTGAGCTCTGCTTTTCGCATGAGCAAAGCCGTGATTAAAGCCATGACTCGTGCTCGTTGGGGCCGAATTGTGAATATATCTTCTGTCGTGGCTTCGTCCGGCAATGCTGGTCAGGTAAACTACGCTGCTGCTAAAGCCGGGCTGGAAGGTTTAACGCGCTCCATGGCACGCGAAATTGGTTCACGTGCCATTACTGTGAATTCTGTCGCTCCTGGCTTTATTGCCACGGATATGACTGATGACCTGCCTGAAGCGAACCGTGAGGCCTTGCTCAAGCAAGTACCTCTGGGTCGTTTGGGCGATCCGAAAGAAATTGCCGCGGCCGTTGCTTTTTTGGTCAGCGACTCGGCGTCTTATATCACTGGTGAGACGCTGCACGTCAACGGCGGCATGTACATGAGCTGATCGGGTGGTTTTGACTTGCCCGTCAGCGATGGCTTTTAATACACTAACGCGCACTGAACGGTGCTGATTCCAATTAGGGAGTGTTCCAATGAGCAACATTGAAGATCGCGTCAAGAAAATCGTCTGCGAACAGCTGGGCGCTAAAGAAGAAGACGTAACCGCCCAAGCGTCATTCGTTGACGACCTGGGTGCCGACTCACTCGACACCGTTAACCTGGTGATGGCGCTGGAAGAAGAATTCGAAACCGAGATTCCGGACGAAGAGTCTGAGAAGCTGGCGACTGTCCAGGACGCGATCGACTATATCAACGCCCACCTGGGCTGAAGAACCGGCCGCTAGGCAGCCGTTCTATTCTGATATTGAAGCCGTATTGTCGCCAGGCAGTACGGCTTTTTTAGTTTCTGGATGATGGCGTTGTCCATCACAGAAAAATATTGGCATTGGAGGATTCTATGTCACGCCGCAGAGTCGTAGTCACAGGTCTTGGATGCATCAGCCCACTGGGGAACGATCTCCGTTCTACCTGGGAAGGCATTCTGGCCGGCCGGAGCGGAGCTGCTCCCATTGAGCTGTTTGATACTGAAAAATACGGCACTAAGTTTGCCGCAACGGTTAAAGGGTTTGATCCGACGTTGACGATCAACCCCAAAGACACCAAAAAAATGGATGGTTTTATCCAATATGGCTATGCCGCCGCTGCTGAAGCCATCCGTGACTCGGGTCTAGAAGCCACAGAAGCCAATGCACACCGCATCGGCTTGGCCATCGGTGCAGGTATCGGTGGTTTGGATAGCATTGAACGCAACCACGCTGCGCTGGAAAAATCTGGCCCGCGTCGTGTATCTCCGTTCTTCGTTCCTTCGGCGATCATCAATATGATCTCCGGCTATTTATCGATCGATTACGGTTTTAAAGGCCCTAACATCGCCATCACCACTGCCTGTACAACCGGTACGCACAACATCGGTTACGCCGGCCGCACCATTGCCTACGGTGATGCTGATGTCATGATTGCTGGCGGTGCTGAAATGGCCTCAACCCAGCTGGGTATTGCGGGTTTTGGCGCCGCTCGTGCGTTGTCGACCCGCAACGATGACCCGGAACACGCCAGCCGCCCCTGGGACAAAGACCGCGATGGTTTCATGCTCGGCGACGGCGCCGGTATTCTGGTGTTGGAAGAGTATGAACACGCCAAAGCGCGTGGGGCGACCATCTATGCCGAGCTGACTGGCTTTGGCATGAGTGGCGATGCCTACCATATGACGTCACCCCCCGAAGACGGTGCCGGTGCCTGCGCTTCCATGCGCAACGCCATCGCCGACGCTGGCCTGAACGCGACCGACATCAATTACATCAACGCTCACGGCACCTCCACGCCAGTCGGTGATGTCGCTGAGAGTCGCGCGGTTGAAACACTCTATGGTGCCGATGCCGATAAGGCTGTGATGAGCTCAACCAAGTCGATGATTGGTCATCTGCTGGGTGCCGCTGGTGCGGTCGAAGCCATCTTTAGTGTGCTGGCGATTCGCGATCAGGTTGCACCGCCGACCATCAACCTCGAACAGGCTGGTGAAGGCTGTAATCTGGATTACGTGCCTAACACTGCGCGTGAGATGAAGCTGACGCACACCATGTCGAACTCCTTTGGGTTTGGTGGAACCAATGGCACGCTGGTCTTCAGCAAAGTCTAAAGGACGGGGCTTCGGCCCCGTTTTTTTATGAATCTGAATTTTCTCAACGGCCAGCCCACCGATCAGATCGATAGCCGTCATCGTGCGCTCGCCTATGGCGACGGTATCTTCGAAACCTGCTGGGTACAGCAGGGACAGGTGCGTTTCTGGGACGACCATCTGCAGCGTCTGAACGAAGGTGCGCAACGACTTGGCTTAAGCTGGAGCGCATCGGACCAGCAGCAGCTTGAAGCGGAATTGACGCAGGTCTTGCCGTCACAAAACACGCCGCTGATCTGCAAGATCATGCTGTTACGACGCGCGCCTGGCCGCGGCTACGACTACGATCCGGCGCAACAGGCCTGCGACCGGCTGATTCAACTGACCGACTACCACAAGCCTGACTGGCACAGTGGGGCCGCCAAGGTGGTTCATTCTGCCGTCCCAGCATCGATTAACCCGGTGTTGGCGGGCGTTAAACATCTGAATCGACTGGACTCTGTGTTGGCCCGTCAAAGTGCCAGAGCTGCCGGTGCCCATGAAGCCTTGTTGGCATTACCCGATGGCCGCCTGGTGGAAGGCAGCATGAGTAATATCTTTATTAAGGCGGGCTCACAATGGCAGACACCGCCCTTGGATCAGGCCGGTGTGAATGGCATTATTCGCCGTCGCTGGCTGCGCCTGGGCAGCCTTATGGAAGCAGACTGGTCGGTGCAGAGTTTGCCTCAAGCAACGAGTATTCTCTTGGCTAACGCCCTGATGGGAATCGTGCCCGTGGCCTCTGTGGATGACCAGGCCATCGCTCTGCCAACGGCCTCTGAGCTGGCAGACTTGCGCAATCTGATTGGACTACCGAGTGATTAAACGACTACTGATCGCCCTGGTTCTGGTAGGCATTATTGCCGGAGCCGGTTTAGCGCTGTATGCGCGGGACCAACTGACATCCCCATTAGAGCTCTCTGAAGCGACCCTGTATCAGGTCGAAGACGGAGCCTCGTTAAAGCGCGTGCTGAACGACTTCGCCAACCGAGGCTGGATCGGCGAACCCCGCCTGCATGAGATTTGGCTGCGCCTGACCGACCAGACCGCCATTCAGCGTGGCGAATATCGGCTGCAACCGGATGAATCACCCAGCCAGGCGATCGCCCGTATGGTCGCCGGTGACAAAGTACTGCGTTCAGTGCAGTTTATTGAAGGCTGGAATTTCCAGCAGATTCGTGTCGCGTTGATGCTGCATGAACACCTGGAGCAAAGACTGCCGTCCTTGTCGGATCAAGCCGTGGCAGAGCTGCTGGGCATTGAACAGAGCAATCCTGAAGGCTGGTTCTTCCCGGACACCTACTTGTTTGAGCGTGGCTTGACTGACGTCGAAGTATTAAGGCGCGCCCATCAGCAAATGAAAGTTGAACTGGAGCGGGCCTGGGCGATGCGCGCCGACGACCGGGCTGTTGAAACGCCCTATGAAGCACTGATCCTGGCGTCGATTATCGAAAAGGAAACCGGTGCCGCCTTTGAGCGCCCACAGATATCCGGCGTGTTCAGCCGTCGACTGCAGCAGGGCATGCGTTTACAGACCGATCCGACAGTCATCTATGGTCTGGGTGAAGACTACAACGGCAACCTGACACGCGCCGATCTGCAGCGTAATACCCCTTACAACACCTATCGTCGTGGTGGTTTACCACCCACGCCTATTGCCAGTCCCGGTCGCGGCGCTCTGGAAGCAGCCGTTAACCCTGACGATGGCACCACCCTCTATTTTGTTGCCAAGGGTGATGGCACTCATCTGTTTTCGGATACCTACGATGAACATCGCGCGGCGGTGCGTGAATATCAGCGTTTTGGCCGCCGCCGTGACGATTACCGCTCAGCGCCACCTCCGGCAGACGAAACAGACGCCACTGCAGGTGAGGACGCTACTACGCCTGACGACGCCACTGCACCTGAGGACAGCGCACCATGACCGCTGGCTTTATCAGTATTGAAGGCCTCGAAGGTGCTGGCAAAACGACGCAGCGATCGGTGCTGGAAAGTTGGGTTACTGAACGCTTCGGTGCTCCTCTGGTCACCCGTGAGCCCGGTGGCACGCCGCTGGCTGAACGTATTCGTTCCATCGTGCTGTCACACGATGAAGAACCGCTCGATGCCTGGAGCGAATTGTTACTGGTGTTTGCCGCCCGCCGGCAACACCTCACCCAGGTGATTCAACCGGCCTTGGCGGCCGGGCAGTGGGTCATCAGCGACCGCTTTGCCGATGCCTCCTTTGCCTACCAAGGCGGCGGCCGTGAGTTGCCCTGGTCGCGCTTGCAGGAGCTGGAGCACTGGGTACTCGATGGCTTTGCACCGGATTTGACGCTTTGGTTGGACTGTCCGATCGAAGTGGGTCTGGCGCGGGCGCGCCAACGCGGTGAATTGGATCGTATCGAAGCCGAGGATTTGGCCTTTTTCGAGCGCGCCAGAGCGGCCTATGAACGGCGTTATCAGGAACATCCAGAGCGTATCGTGAGACTCGATGCTTCCGTCGATATTGAAACTCTGAGTCAGCAGCTCCGTGCGGTACTGGAGGAGCGTTTCGCATGAATTCAGCCTTGCCCATCTGGTTGCAGCCAGCCAATGAACGATTGATGCAGGCCTATCGGTCTGAGCGACTGCCCCATGCCGTCCTGATCATCGGTCGGGTTGGCGATGGTCTGCATCGCTTTGGGCAACAGCTGAGCCATCAACTGCTTTGTACCTCGAGCTCACAACGGCCCTGTGGCCAGTGTCGTGCCTGCCAACTGGTCGCTGCAGGATCCCACCCGGACCAGCGCGTTATTGAACCGGAAGGCAAGAGCGATACCATCAAGGTCGATGCTATCCGCGACATCGCCAACTTTATGCACGAAACCGCCCAGCAAGGTGGCAACAAGGTAATTCGCTTAACGCGCGCCGACCGCATGAACAACAACGCCGCCAACGCCTTGCTGAAAATGCTGGAAGAGCCGACCGCCAATACCTTCTTGTTGCTGGAAACCGAATCGCTGTCGCGGTTATTGCCGACGGTGCGTTCACGCTGTCGTCTGCTGCGTCTGGATAGGCCGACAACGGAGCAAGCACAGCAATATCTGCAACAGCAGAATGTGACCGATCGTCTGGACGACCGCCTGGCGCTGACTGCGGGTGCGCCCTTAGCGGCCGAACAGTTGAGCGATGAAACCCTGGCGGCCTGGCAGGAGCGGGTAGAGCGCTTTCGTCAGGAACGCGGCTTCAGTGCGCTGGCGGCTTTTATCGCTGACCAGGACAGCGATGTGCTGTTGACGCAATTGATGATCTGGATCGATGGCGCTGTACATCAGCAATTTAAGACTGATAGCGCCGTCAGTAATCTGGATGCGCCCGTGGTGACGCCTTTATCCGCATTGCCGAGTACCCAGCTGTTTGCCTTCCGCGATTTGATCGTCAGCCTGAAAGAAAGCCTGGCTGGTCAGGCCAACCTGAATGCCCAGCTGTGGAGCGAACAGTTAGCCTTACGCTGGCTGGAACTCACCTCAGGTTAGGTCGGTTTATATCAGCGTCACTCGGTTTCCTGACGTCGTTTCTTATCCGCTTGCGGTGCTGGCAAGGCTTCGTCCGCGCTGCCTTGCCCATCTTCAATGTAGTGCCGCGATTCTTCACTGGTCAGAGATACCGTTCCTTCCCAAGGCATCAACCGATAGGCCGGGCTGGCGTTGCCTTCAAAGTCCATATAGGGGTACTTGATGATGTCAAAGTAGGGGCTGTAATCGAAATCGCTGGGCGTGCAGAGCTTGGGGTTACGCTGAAACAGTCGGACATCGCCATTTACTTCGCGTTTTACCAGAGGCAGCAACGGGAAGGACACTGCAGCAAAGGCCTCTGCCAGCATGGTTGAGCAAACGGTGCGAGTGCCACCGCCAGGCTTCCAGCGGAACAGCGTTGAGCGAAACCGTCGCGGAAACAAACTCCAAGGCAGATAAAACCGCCACAAATCAAGAATCTGGCGCACATCGTATCGGGTTCCCAGGCGACCGATGGCGTAACCAAGCACCAATTGCACATCTTCATACGCCAGATCGCGCGGCCGGCAGATGCGCAGATGACGGTGCTGGTAGACGTTCAGAGGGCGAATCACCGTGCCCAGGCCGAGCTGGCTTTCGGCGATCAACTGCACATCCGGCTGGCCATCGTAAAATGCGCGGATGCGTTGGCGTAGCATAGGATCCGCAACGTCGTGCAGTCGGCCAATGTAGAGCGCCGCATGAGACCAACGGCTGCGCGTTACCATGCCGATGACCTCGGCAATGCGTGAACGTCCCTCTACCAGAATGACATCGCCGCTGCGAATCTCGTGGCGTAGCTTACGAAAATCGCTGCGCGGATAATCCGGGTCGTCTTTCTCTTCGGTTAACCAGCGTTTCAAAAAAGTAAGCATAGGGGCAACTCTACCTCCGCTGCCTTGCATTGCCGGGGTTGATCCCACAGTTATAGACTAGTCGCTAAATGCCGCTCTATCGAGATTCATGCTTAATACACTCTTACCTGTCAAAGACCGACATCCCACCGAGAGTGCCATTCTCAATTCAGCGATGAGCCTGTTTTTATTGGCCGGTGAGGACAGCGTTACCGTCAGCCGACTGATTCAAACCGCAGGCATCAGCCGCTCGGTTTTCTATCACCATTTTTCCGGCAAGGATGATCTCTACGCCGCCATGCTGCTGTCCGACGAACTGGGCATTGGCGACATGCTGCATCGGGTTCGGCGCAGCAATGATATGGCGACGCTGTTGCGCGAATGCCTTAAGTATCGAATTCAGCAGATTGATAAGCATCGTCTGATGATGCGTCTGGAAACCAAGCTCGCCAGCGAAAACTCGACTCTGGAGCGTTATCGTCAATGGCAACGGCTGAAGCGAAATCACATGGCGCTGTTTGCGGAGATTGCCAGCGAATTGCTTGACGTCGATGCTAACAATGACGATTTGCGTTTTCTCTACGGACTGGTCTGGACGCTGGCCGATGGCCTGGCATCCTTGCGTGATAACGAGCTGTACCATGAACTGATTCAGGATCGACGCGGATTCAGTCGTTACCTGCTGGATAGCGTTGCCCTGATAGGACAAAAATCGAATGAAACTCGATGATCTACTGCAACAGATCGGTGATCAGAAACACCCGCCGGTCGAGCGCTGGGATCCGCCGTTCTGCGGCGATCTGAACATGCAAATTCGCCGCAACGGCGACTGGTTCTACGAAGGCACGCCCATCGGTCGGCCGGCGCTGGTGAAGCTGTTTGCCAACATACTCAAGCGCGACGGCGATGACTATTTTCTGGTCACCCCGGTGGAAAAGGTTGGCTTGCAGGTCGAGGCTGCGCCCTTTATCGCCGTCACGGCCGATCTTGTTGAAGATACCTGGATCGTCACCAACAACCTGGGCGAGCAACAACCGCTGGACGCAGAGCATCCGCTGGACATCACCACTGAGCCGGAAAACCCGGTCATGACCTGGCGCCGTAACTTACCAGCACGAATCCATCAGAACCTGATGTATCAATGGCAAAGCTGGGCGCTGGAGCAAGGCGGCCTGGACGACAATGGCCGGCTCTGGCTGGACAGCAGCGGGCAACGTTTCTTGCTGGCCCAGACATAAAGAAGGCCCCATTCGGGGCCTTTTTCGGTATTACATATTGGGATAGTTCGGACCGCCACCACCTTCCGGTGTCACCCAGGTGATGTTCTGCGCTGGGTCTTTAATGTCGCAGGTTTTGCAGTGCACACAGTTCTGGGCGTTGATCTGGAAAGCCGGTCTGCCATCGTCGCCTTCAACCACTTCGTAGACACCGGCCGGGCAATAGCGTTGCGCCGGCTCAGCAAACTTGGGCAGGTTGTCACGAATCGGTAACTCAGGATCGGTCAGTTTCAGATGCACCGGCTGATCTTCTTCGTGGTTGGTGTTCGACAGGAACACTGAACTGAGTTTATCGAAGCTCAACTCGCCATCTGGCTTGGGATAGTCGATCGGCTGGAACTGGTCAGCGGGTTTCAGCTGAGCGTAATCCGGGGTGGTGTCCGCCAGCGTCCAGGGCAGTTTGCCGCGGAAGATATTGATGTCGATAAAGGCGTAGGCCGAGCCGAGGATGTTGCCCCACTTGTGTTGCGCCGGGCCGAAGTTGCGCTGCTGATGCAATTCCTTCCAGGCCCAGCTTTGACGGAAAGCAGAATCATAATCGGTCAGATCCTGACCGGCTTCCCAGCCTTGGGCGGCCTGCTTAAGAATGGTTTCGGCGGCGACCATGCCGGATTTCATAGCGGTATGGCTGCCCTTAATCTTGGCAAAGTTCAGCGTGCCGGCGTCGCAACCGATCAAAAGACCGCCGGGAAAATGCATCTTCGGCAGGCTTTGAATACCACCCTTGGCGATGGCGCGGGCACCGTAGGAAACCCGCTTGCCGCCTTTGAGTACCTTGGCGAAGGTGGGGTGGTGCTTCAGGCGTTGGAATTCATCGAACGGGCTGAGGTAGGGGTTGGCGTAGCTCAGATCGGTGATCAGGCCGACCACCACCTGGTTGTTCTCCAAGTGATACATAAAGCTGCCACCGGCAGCGCCGTGTTCGTCCAGCGGCCAGCCGGCGGTGTGGACGACTTTACCGGGTTCGTGCACGTCGGGGCTGACGTCCCAGAGTTCCTTGATGCCCAGGCCATAGTGCTGAGGTTCGGCATCAGCGTTGAGCTGGAACTTTTCCATCAGCGACTTGCCTAAATGACCGCGAGCGCCTTCGGCGAACAGCGTGGTCTTAGCGTGCAGTTCCATGCCGGGCATGTAGCCGTCTTTTTCCGAACCGTCGGCGGCCACGCCCATATCGCCGGTGATGATGCCTTTTACCGAACCATCATCGGCGTAAAGCACTTCGGCGGCGGTGAAACCGGGGAAAATTTCCACGCCCAGTGCTTCCGCCTGTTCGGCCAGCCAGCGGCACAGGTTGCCCAGGCTGATGATGTAGTTGCCCTGGTTGTGCATAGTGCTCGGCGCAAACAGGCCAGGGACCTTGATGCCGCTGGTGGCACTGCGCAGCACCTGGATATCGTCGGCGGTGACCGGTGTGTTCAGCGGGGCGCCTTTGTCTTTCCAGTCCGGGATCAGTTCGTTCAGAGCGCGCGGCTCGAACACCGCACCGGAGAGGATATGGGCACCGACTTCGGATCCCTTTTCCACCACACAGACGCTCAGTTCCTGGCCACTGTCAGCCGCGCCTTGCATCAGGCGGATGGCAGCCGACAGACCGGCAGGGCCGGCACCGACGACGACAACGTCAAATTCCATGGATTCGCGTTCCATAGGGACCTCCTGGTTCACGCCCGGTGGGCCGGGGCAGAGTCTTCACAACAACCGCTTTGGCACGGTGCGGCTGTCGTTCGTTGTAATTTGCTGTTTTGGCGCCATCTAGCCGAACGGATTAGTCGCCGTGGGCGCCGACGAGCGGGGAGTTTAACTGCTCGTCTGGGAAAATTAAAACAACTGTTTGAATTTTTCGTTTAAAACGGATTAAATGAGCCCCAATCTCAATACCGGCCCGGCTTTCCGGGCAACCGCATCCAGACGATTGAGGACACTATGAAAGTACTGGTACCCGTCAAACGTGTTGTGGACTACAACGTCAAAGTCCGCGTCAAGCCGGACCACAGCGATGTGGACCTGGCCAACGTCAAGATGGACATGAATCCCTTCTGCGAAATCGCCGTGGAAGAGGCTGTCCGTTTGAAAGAGCAGGGCAAGGTCGACGAAATCGTCGTGCTGTCCATCGGTGAGGCCAAGGCCGAAGAACAACTGCGTAAGTCGATGGCACTGGGTGCCGATCGCGGCATTCTGATCACCACCGATGAAGCGCCGGGCTCATTGTCGGTTGCCAAGCTGATCAAGGCGGTGATCGATGAAGAACAACCGGGCCTGGTGATTCTCGGCAAACAGTCCATCGACAGCGACAACAACCAGACCGGCCAGATGCTCGGCGCCTTGACTGGTTGGGCTCAGGGTACCTTTGCCTCCAAGTTGGAAATCGATGGCGATACCGCCAAGGTGACCCGCGAAATCGACGGCGGTCTGCAGACTGTTGCGCTGAAGATGCCCGCTATCGTCACCACCGACCTGCGTCTTAACGAGCCGCGCTACGCCAAGCTGCCAGACATCATGAAGGCCAAGAAAAAGCCGCTTGATAAGAAAACCGCTGACGACTACGGCGTGACCATTACCAAGAGCGTCAAGACGCTGAAGGTCGAGCCGCCTGCTGAGCGCGAAGGTGGCGTCAAAGTTGGTTCGGTCGCCGAACTGATCGACAAACTGAAGAACGAAGCGAAGGTGCTGTGATGAGTATTCTGATTATTGCGGAACACGATAACCAAGCGCTGTCGTCAGCAACGGCCCATACCGTGACCGCAGCGCAAGCCATCGGTGGTGATATCGATGTATTGGTGGCCGGTGAGGGCGCTCAGGCCGTTGCCGATCAAGCGGCCAAACTCAGCGGTGTCAAGCGCGTCCTGTTGGCTGACAGCCCGCTGTACAAGCATGCCCTGGCTGAAGAACTGGCGGCTTTGGTGGCTGCACAGGGTAAGAGCTACAGTCATATTCTGGCCAGCGCCACCACCTCCGGTAAGAACTTTATGCCGCGTGTGGCTGCGCTGCTGGATGTGGAGCAAATCTCCGACATCATCGCCGTGGAATCGGCCGATACCTTTAAGCGCCCGATCTATGCCGGTAACGCTATCGCGACCGTGCAATCTGAAGACGCCATCAAGGTAATCACCGTGCGTGGTACCGCCTTTGATGCCTGCGCCGAAGATGGCAGTGCATCCGTTGAGAGCATTGCCGCTGAAGCTGCAGTGGCGGTTTCCGAGTTTGTCGGTGAAGAACTGGCCAAATCCGATCGTCCGGAACTGACCTCGGCCAAGATCGTTATATCCGGTGGTCGTGGTCTGGGCAATGGCGAAAACTTTGAGCTGCTGTACAAGGTTGCGGAAAAGCTCGACGCTGCCGTCGGTGCTTCGCGCGCTGCGGTTGACGCCGGTTTTGTTCCCAACGACATGCAGGTTGGCCAGACCGGCAAAATCGTTGCACCGGAACTGTATATCGCTGTCGGCATTTCCGGTCAGATTCAGCATCTGGCCGGTATGAAAGATTCCAAAGTCATCGTCGCCATCAACAAAGACGAAGACGCACCGATCTTTCAGGTGGCCGACTACGGGCTGGTTGCCGACCTGTTCGAGGCGGTGCCAGAGCTGGAAAAGGCGCTCTGAGCGTCACCACCACAGCCAACGCAAGCCACTGAACGTCGTTTATGCTAGCTGAAACAGAAAAGGCGCCGAAGCGCCTTTTTTTGTGCGTGTGTTTTAACGATCAGCGAGCTTCTGAGGGCGTGGTATCTGCAATGGGGTTTTAATGGACAACCGCCAGTCTTTACCATCGGTGGAGCGCCAGATTTCGTTGCTGGGTCCTTGGTCTGTGCGGCCACTGATTACCCACAGGGCTTTGTTGTCGGGTTGGGCTGGGTTGTCAAAAACGACCAGTTGGTGGCTGGTGCGTGGCGAGAAGGCTGCGGTTTCGGTTTCCAGTTGCCAGTTTTCACCATCGCTGGAGGACCAGACATCGTTTAATCGGTCGTTTTCTTTATCCCCACCCACTAGCCACAATCGTTCATGGGTGTCGCCGGGTGCGGCATAGACCGCGAGTTGATGGAATTGGCGTTCAGTGAAGCAGGAGACGGAGACGGGTTGGCAACTAAGTGTTTTTTTGTCCCAGTTGATGCCGTCTTTTGATGCCCAGACATCATTATGGTAATCGCCACCATGGCCGCCTATAAGCCACATCTCAGCCGGAGTGGTGCGGTTGTCCGGGTCGGCATCGAAGACTACCACTTGATGACCGTAGCGAGCTTCGAAAGCGGTATGATCCTCCGCCTTCACTCGTTTCCAGTCCTTGCCATTGGTCGAAGTCCAGACGTCATTCACGGAGTTAGTAGGGTGTTTGGTGTATCCGCCGATCAGCCAGAGCTGTTCGCCCTGGTTAGTGTTTTCGTCATCACCTTTGGCCTCGAACACCACCACCTGATGCCCATATCGGCCAGCGAAGCAGTCTGTGGGTTCACAACTGAGGTCCTGCTGAGTCCATGAAATGCCATCTGGCGAGGACCAGACATCATTTAGGGATGTGGAACTTCGATCTCGGCCCCCGATTAGCCAAAGCAGCGGGCCTTCCTCATCACCTTTGGCATCGAAAACCACCAGTTGGTGAGCGGAACGGGGTACGAACAGGGGCTTGTCCTGGGCTGTTTTTACCTGTTCCCAATGGATGCCATCGGCGGAGGACCAGACCTCGTTGCTGGCACCTCTGCCAAATCCACCCACTAGCCAGAGCCGTTCGCCTTGGCCGGCATCGAAGCGGACGACCTGGGCACCGTCGCGTGCGCTGAACTCGGGATAGGGGGTTAACTGATTCCAAGTGTTGCCATCGCTGGTGGTCCATATGTCGTTGAGTTCATGGTTACCGGTATAGCCAGCCAATATCAAAAGTTCATCCTGCCCATTGTGGTCGGCATCGGCGACGATCAGTTGGTGGTCGGCGCGTGAGGCAAAGGGCGTTTTGGTGTGTGCTGTCCAGTTAATGCCGTCGTCTGAAGACCAGACGTCATTGAGCCAGTTAACGTGATTTCCAGTTCCCCCAACCAACCACAACCGGAGTTTGGCGTCGCCGTCGGCCTGAAAGGCCATCACTTGGTGACCGCGTCGTGGTGAAAATCGCTTGTCTATATCTTCGTTGTTGTCGCTTTTCTTAGTCCAGGTTTGGCCGTCCGGCGAAGACCAAATGTCGTTTAAGTTTAAATTGAAACCACCGTTATTGCCCCCAATCAACCACAACTGGTTGCCCTCTCCGCCGTCAAAGGCCACTAGTTGGTGGCCTTCGCGGGCTGAAAAGAGCGGCTCGTTTTCCCCAGCCGAATTCTTCAGATCGACCTGTTGCCAGTCAATGCCATCGGTCGAGGTCCAGACATCGCCCAGAGGAGCTTTAGTGTCATCAGTGTCATCGCCGCCCAATAGCCAAAGCTCTGACTCACCGTTACCATCCGAATCAAAGACGGCTACTTGGTGATGGTAGCGAGGCGAAAACTGTTGATTATCGCCCTCAGGAGTTGAGTCTTTTCGGCGGGTCCAATTAATGCCATCCAACGACGACCAGATGTCGTTTTGAATTCCACCTTGATATCCCCCAATCAGCCACAGTTGTTCACCGGCGTCAGAATCATCGTCCGCGGCTTTGAAGACCACCAGTTGGTGGCCGAAGCGTCCTGTAAACAGATTTTTCACCTGGGAGTTTATGCTGTACACCGAGGTTTCCTGTCGCCAGTTAATACCATCGGCGGAGGACCAGAGGTCGTCGTCCTGTCCTTCATTGGCCAAATCCGGTCCTCCCCCGACCAACCAAAAGCGGCCTTTGAAATAGACCGCTTGGTGCTCACTCTTTTTCGGGAACTGTTGCGTATTCAGCAAGGTGGTGGCTTCCTGCTTGCCCAAGCGCAAGCGGGCGTAGCTGGGTTGGGTGAGGTTGAGGTATTGGTCGCCGCTTTCGAAACGGTAGGGTTGTTTGGTCAGTTTGTGTTCTTGGGCGCAGGTTTCGCCATCGGCAATCACATTGCAGTCTGGGTCTTGGCCGAGATAGAAAGTGAGGTCATCAATGTCTTCGAAATCACCGCTAATGGTCAGTTGACTTCCCTTGGAGCCAACCCATGCGCTGAGTTCCATGTCTCCAAGGGTCTTTTGGGGGCTGACTCTCGACGACCCCGAATCACAAGCCGCCAATACAAGACCCAACGTCAACCAAAGCGCTGCATGAGTGATGCGCCAAGGCTGACGCGGCGTAATAGAAGGATTATCCATAGCGTTAAGCTCCATAAGTTGAACCGTCCTTAAATGACTGAAGCTGCCAGAGTGAGCAGGTATTCCCAAACCTACCGTCTCGCGACCGCCAATATATTGACATAAAGAAATCTATAAAGGATTAATTTATTGACGATTGACTAAGAGGTGGCTCACAGAAACGAGGTGACTCTGGCCTTGGTTCAGACACTTAACGGAGGGGTTAACGGTCGCCCAGGTTGGCTTTGGCGATAAGCAATGACCAAAAGCGCTGCCAGTGGTTGGGTCTGTCTGCAACTGCGGGTATAGTTGCCGCAATTTCGGCGGCCGGGGCTGGTCGTCCATGAATTGGAAGCGGTCATGAGCTGGTTTTTTAAGCCTCAGCACAAAGCCCAGAAAGACAGGGCTATTCTCAAACGTATTGACGAAACGCTGAGCCGCCAAGGGCTGCCCAGTGCCATCCTGCATTTCCTGGTTTTTTTGCTGCTCGAGTGGCAGTGGCGCTCGCTCGGTCCGGTGCCCAATGCCAGCTATGTGTTTGGTTTGTTGCTGGTCATTATGGCGGCCTGGCGTTTTATCATGATTGCCCAGTTCAATGATTGGTATGGCAGGGGCCCGGCCCGTTGGCGTGACTGGTTTATTGGTTCGGGTTTTCTGCATGCCGGTCTGTGGTCGGCCTATTTGTTGTACCGACTCGCAGGTCCCGATCATCCCATCCAGTTGTTGGGATTGCTCTATACGCTGGCCGTCGCAGCTGGCGGTACCTTCGTATATTCGTTGTACGGCCGCACGGTCCGTATCTATCTGGCCATTTTGCTGTGGCCAGTCGCTGCCTATTACGCCTTCGCACAGCATACCGCGGGCCATTGGCTGATCAGCCTGGCCTTTGTTGCGCTCTATCTGTATCTGGTCAGCACTGCGGGCCGGGTATCGGAATTGGTGTGGGGCTTTTTGACTCACAATCACGAGCTGAAAATGCGCTTGCGTGCGCTGGAGCAGGCGCGTGAAGCCAATGTGATTCAGGCCACCACCAACCGCCGGTTTATCAATCAGTTATTGCATCGAGTTAAAAACCCGCTCAGCGGTCTGCTCGGTGTGCTGGGTATGCTCAGTCACGACGAGTCCTCCAGTGAGCACCAGGGCATGTTGAACATTGCCCGGCGCAGTGGTCATTCCATTCTCGATCTGGTGAATGATCTGGAAGCCTATATTGAGCAACGCGATCAGGCGCGGGTGCCGCAGTCGGTGGTGTTCAATCTGCGTAAGACGCTGGAGCATGCGCTGTCGGACATGGGCAGCAAGGCGCATGAGCACGGTCTTGAGCTGGCTTACCTGTACCATCCGGCGGTACCTGAGCGTATCGAGTCCGATCCGCAATGGTTGTCGAATGCCTTCCGCCGCCTGCTGGATTTTGCGCTCGACAGTGCTCAGGAAGGCGAAATCACGGTGCGCATTGCGGTCGATCAGCGTGGTGAAGAAGAACGCCTGTTGCTGTCCTTCTATTTCATCAATGAAGAAGTCAGCACCGAGGACTTGCGGTCTGCCATTCATCGCAATATGGATACCTTGCCGGAAGACGAGGATGTCTCCGATCAGTTAACGCTGATGGTCGCCTCGGCCCAGTTCCGTGCCATGGGCGCCGAGTTGAGCGCGAGCAGCCGCGACAAGGGACACTTGAAGACGATACGGGTGTCGCTGCCGATGATCGCCTCGTCACAGCAGGCCAGTTCATTCCGGCCGGCACGCTTTATGGCGGGCCGCTCGGTGGTCTTGTCTGATCTAAGCCCCGTCAATGAGCGGGCATTGAGCGCCGAATTTCTCAGTTGGGACATGAGTGTCTCTACCTGGCCGTTGGAGCGTCTGTTACAGGAGGCGGATCAACCCGCCGATTTTATTCTGCTCAATATTCCGGTTCAGGATGGCCCGGCCCGCCATACCCTGGCGCAGGTGCAACAATTGCTGCAACAGCTTGAGGGGCAGTCGGTTTCGGTCTTTTTGTATGCATCGGAACTGCAGCGCGGATTATTGTCTGATCTCAACGGTAAATTTCAGTTTATTGAAAAGCCCATTACCCGCGATGCGTTGTTGCATGCATTTCGTCGTGCTTTGGATGATCATCGTCCGGACCGCGACCAGGACTACCGTTGTGGTAACACCCGGGTCTTGTTGGCGGAAGATAATCTGGTAACGCAAAAGGTGATTAGCCGGCTGCTGGAACGCATCGGTGTCACCGTCGATTCTGTTGTCAATGGGCGTGAAGCAGCGCAAATGGCCGTTTCGGGCGAGCCTTACGATCTGGTCATTATGGATTGCCTGATGCCACGTATGGATGGTCTGGAAGCAACCCGCCTGATTCGCCAGCAGGAATTGAACTCAGGCGAACATATACCGATCATCGCTATGACGGCGGAAGATACGCCAGAGCAGGAAAGGGCGTGCCTGGCCGCCGGTATGGATGACTTTATGGTCAAGCCAGTCAGTTATGAGAACCTGGTGACCTTGGTGCAGCGCTGGGTGGGTTAAGCGGCTGCCACCGTCTGGGCCACCAGGGCCGTGACAGTTACTATTACGCTAAGGATAAGCGGATTGAATATCGGGATGACGCAATGACAGCGGTACCTTCGGTCGAATTTGAACGGCGTTTGCCGTTTTCCTTTGCCAAACGGCACGGCGTAGTGATCGACTTCCAGCACGTCGATGGTCCGCGTTTGCTGTATCGGCCCAACGCCAACCTCAATGCTTTGCAGGAAGCACAGCGACTGGCACCGCAGCTGTTACCGCAGGTGCAGGTTAATGATCAGGAATTTTCTGACCATCTGAATAAGGCCTATCAGACCGACAGCGACGACGCCATGCAGATGGTCGAAGGCCTGGGTGAAACCCTGGATCTGAGCTCGCTGGCCGACTCGGTGCCGGAAACTGAAGACCTGATGGAGCAGGAAGATGACGCGCCCATCATCCGTCTTATCAACGCCATCCTCACCGAAGCGGTGCGCGAAAACGCCTCGGATATCCATATCGAAACTTACGAAAAACGCCTGTCAGTGCGCTTTCGCGTCGATGGCGTATTGCGTGAAGTGGTACAGCCCAAGCGGGCGCTGGCGCCCTTGTTAGTGTCGCGCATCAAGGTGATGGCGCGGCTCGATATCGCTGAGAAGCGAGTGCCTCAGGATGGTCGTATCGGTTTGCGTGTCGCCGGTCGGGAAGTCGATCTGCGGGTCTCCACCATGCCCGCCAATCATGGCGAACGCGTGGTGTTGCGACTGCTCGACAAGCAGGCGGGGCACCTGGAACTGACGCATTTGGGGCTGCACGACCAGGCAATGTCGACGCTGAGCGATCTGATTCAGCGGCCGCACGGCATCATTCTGGTCACCGGGCCCACCGGTTCGGGCAAAACCACCACGCTCTATGGCGCGCTGCAGGCGTTGAACAGCCATGCGCGCAATATCATGACCGTCGAAGACCCGATTGAATACAGCCTCGCCGGCGTCGGCCAGACGCAGGTCAACACCAAGGTGGAGATGACCTTCGCCCGTGGCCTGCGCGCTATTTTGCGGCAGGATCCGGATGTGGTGATGATCGGCGAGATCCGTGACCATGAAACCGGCGAGATCGCCGTCCAGGCCAGTTTGACCGGTCACCTGGTGCTGTCGACGCTGCACACCAACAGTGCCGTTGGCGCGGTAACGCGTCTGCAAGACATGGGCATCGAACCCTTTCTGCTGGCTTCCAGCTTAATCGGCCTGGTCGCTCAGCGGCTGGTCCGAACTCTGTGCCCAGAATGCAAAACCCCTTACCAAGCCGATGCCGCTGAATGCGAATATCTGGGCATGGACCCTAACCAGCCGCCGACGCTGTATCACGCTGCCGGCTGCAGCAGTTGCCGTAATTCTGGTTACCGTGGGCGGGCAGGGCTCTATGAAGTGATCCGGGTCGATGAAGCCATGCGTCAGCTGATTCACGATCGCGCTGGTGACATCGATCTGGAACGCCATGCCCGTACGCTGTCGCCGAGCATCCTGCAGGACGGCAAAGACAAAGTACTGGCGGGTCTGACCACGCTGGAAGAAGTTCTGCGCGTTTACCGGAGCTATTAATGGCCGCTTTTGAATTCGCCGCTCTGGATGAAAACGGCAAGCGTCGCACCGGTGTACTGGAAGCCGACAGCAGTCGTCAGGTGCGCCAGCAACTGCGCGACAAAGGCTGGTTCCCGGTTGAGGTTGAAGCCAGCCAGAAAAGCCAGAACCGTCGCCCGGGTTTGTTGGGTGGTCCGTCGATTTCGGTGCCTGATCTGGCCCTGGTTACCCGCCAGTTGGCGACGCTGGTCGCTGCGGGTATGCCGCTGGAAGAAGGCCTGCGAGCTGTGGCGGAGCAATCTGAAAAGGCGCGCATCCGCAGTTTGATGCTCGCGGTGCGCTCACGGGTGTTGGAAGGTTACAGTCTGGCGCGCGCCCTGGGCGATTTCCCGCGCGCCTTTCCGCGGCTGTATTGCGCCACCGTTGATGCCGGCGAACACAGCGGCCATCTTGATCGCGTGCTGAATCGTCTGGCGGATTATCAGGAAGACCAGCAAAAGACCCGCAAACAGATCCAGATGTCGTCCATCTACCCGACCTTCTTAACGCTCGTCGCCTTCGGCATCGTTATCTTTTTGCTCAATTCGGTGGTGCCGGACATTATCGGCGTGTTCACCTCCACCGGTGAGCAACTGCCCGGGCCCACCCGCGCTTTGCTGGCGGCCAGCAACTGGGTGCAAAGCTGGTGGTTGGTCAGCCTGGTCGTCATTGCTTTGGCAATATTCGGTTTTATGATCTGGAATCGCGATCCCGCCCGGCGCCGCATTACCCATCGCTGGCTGCTGCGCCTGCCGTTGATCGGCCGCGTTTCCCGGGGTTTCAATACCGCCCGTTTTATCGGTACGGTCGCCATTCTCTCGGGCAGCGGTGTGCCTCTGGTGGAAGCCATGCGCATCGCCGCTGAGGTGGTCTCCAATCTGGAAATTCAGGCCGCCGTGCGGACGGCAACGGTGCGGGTGTCTGAAGGCGGTTCCTTGCATAAGGCGTTGGCTGAATCCGGCTATTTTCGGCCGATGATGCTGCACATGATCGCCAGTGGCGAGGCCAGTGGTGAACTGGACGCTATGCTGCAACGCACCGCCGATGCCGAGGACCAGCAGATCAAGGATTTGATCAGTACGGTGCTTGGTTTGTTTGAACCGATCATGGTGTTGTTGATGGGCGGCATTGTGCTGATCATCGTCCTCGCCATTGTCTTGCCCATCATGGAAATGAACAGTTTTGTGGCTTAGGAAATCTATCGTTATGCGTAAACAGCAAGGTTTTACACTGATTGAATTGATGGTCGTTCTGGTCATCCTGGGTATTTTGTTCGGGCTGGTGGTGCCCAACGTTATTGGTCGGGGCGATGAGGCGCGTGTTACCGCCGCCCAGACCGACATCCGCACGCTGGAAAATGCGCTGGAAACCTACCGACTGCACAACTCGCACTACCCATCGACTGATCAGGGGCTGGAAGCGCTGGTCAGCCAGCCCAGCGGCAGTCCGCAGCCGAATAATTGGCGTGGACCTTACGTTAAGCAGACTCCGGCTGATCCCTGGGGCAATCCTTACGCCTACATCAACGACGGCAACAGCTACGAGATCATCTCCTACGGCGCCGATGGCCAGGCCGGCGGCAGCGATATCAACGAAGACATCTCCTCCAACGCCAGCGAATGATCCGCCCCTCGAATCATCCCGCCGGCCGGCGTGCCGGCTTTAGCCTGATCGAGCTGTTGGTGGTGATCATCATCATCGGTGTAGCGGCTGGTGCGGTTCGTTTGGCGATCAGCCAGCCGGATCCGTTGGGTGATTTGGAGCGTTCGGCGCAGCAACTGGCTTATCGTTTTGGCCAGGTACAGGATCGGGTATTGCTCAGTGGGGAAGACCGCGGCCTGGTGTTTGTGGACGGCAGCGCGCAATTTTTGAGCTGGAGTGAAGGCGACCCGCGAGAGGGCGAGCCGGATGTTCTCTGGCAAATCGATGACGGGATGCCAACCTGGCAGGTGCCTGACAATACCGAGTTGACTCTGATCTGCGATGGACAACACATTGAGCTGCTGCGCAACCCGCCGGAAGACGAGCGGAACTGGCAGCCGATGATCGTCCTGCTGCCCTCGGAAGACTACCAACCCAGCTTTGACCTCTACTTAAGAGCACCGGGTCTGGATAACCAGGCCGTGCGCCTGCATGGCGATGGTTTTAACCGTCTGGAGGTCAGTCGTGTCACGCTCTGAAGGCGGTTTTACCTTGCTCGAAGTGATGGTGGCTCTGGCGGTCTTTGCCGTTATGGCCGGTGCTATTGCCCTGGCCAACACTCAGAACCTGGCCGCGGCGCGGCAGATCGAAGAGCAAACCGATGCCCGCTGGGTGAACCAGAATATTCTTCAGCAACTGCGTTTTTCCGCCTTACCGGATGCCGGTGATCGCTTGACGCGAGAAACCACCTTCAATGGTCGCGACTGGAAGGTTGAAGTGAGGGTGACGGCCTTTAACTTTCCGATGTTGCCGCCGGTTGAGCCCTATCTGCGCGCCGTTGAACTCAGTGCCCGTCTTGAAGCGGAACCCGATGACGCCCCACCGGCCGATCGTCTAACCGCTGTACTGGCGGCACCATGAAACGATCGCACCAGGGTTTTACGCTGATTGAACTGCTGATTGCGCTGGCTATTTCGGCCATTCTTGCGGTGGGTACTTTCTATTTGGTGCAGACCTCACGCCAAACCCAGACCACCTTGGTAGAACGCAACGAAACCCGCACTCAGCTGACCCGGGTTATTCGCAAACTGGAAACCGATCTGCATCAGTGGGTGCCCGATCGTCCGGTCCGTGACGCCTTCGGCCAGGAAGTACCAGCGCTGCTGATGGACGAGAACGGCCTCAGTATTACCCGCGCAGGCTGGGCACGCAGCCAATTGCTGCAACAACTGAGTGACAATGATCTCTTTACCGCCCCCAAGCGCTCAACCTTACAGCGCGTGCGTTATCGCCTGGCCGAGGAGGGCAGTGAGCTGTGTCCGTTACCGGAAGGTGAGACGGACTTCAGCGCCGAACCCCAAGGCTGCCTAATACGCAGCTTTCTGTTGCAACTGGACGATGACGGCCGTCTGGAATGGCAGCATCAGCGCTTGCTCTATCCTATTCGCACGCTGCAATTTCGCTTTCTGAGCCAGGTTGGCGATGAGCAACGGTTTTTCGATAACTGGCCACCAGAAACACCGGAAGTGTTGGACAGTGCGCCCATTCTGATCGCCATTGAAGTTCGCCTGGTGCTGCCCGATGCTGAGTTGAATCGGCTGATTTCGGTACCCATGCAACGTGAAGATGCCGAAGGAGGCGCTGATGCGACCTCCTGAGCGCGGTTTCGCATTGATTCAGGTATTGCTGGTTTTTGCCTTGCTGGCGGTGATCGTAGCGCGGTTGCAATACCAGCAACGTGTTCAGCTTGAGCGCGCCTTCCAGGGGCAATCGATGAGTCAGGTACAGACCTGCATCGACAGCGCCGAAGCCGTTGCCAAAGTTGGCCTTCGGCTCGAGGCGCAACAGGAGGCGCCTGAGCAGTTAAAGCAATTAATGGATGAAAACGGCAATCTTTACTTGCCGGCTTTTCCACTCGGCGAATGCCAGATGACGGTGTCTCGCTATGATCTGCAAGGTCGTTTTAATGTGAATTGGCTGCACCCGGCGGCGGTAAATCCTGACGGAGCTGCCGAGGGGTTTAAGCGGCTGCTGCTGGAGCTGGATCTGAACGAAGGCATTGCCGATGAGTTGCAGCAGTGGTTTGATTCGGACAGCGGTGCTGAGTTCAATTATATCGATCAAGAGCCCAGTTACCGGCCATCTTTTATGCCCATGGCTGACATCAGTGAGTTACATCTGCTCAAAGCCGTCAGCTCCGATGACTATAAGGTTCTGGCGCCCTATGTCAGTGCATTGAGACCCGATGAACCGCTTAATATTAATGTCGCCTCCAGGGAAGTATTAATGAGCCTGGCGCCTTTTATCAGTCGCGAAGAAGCCGACGGGCTGATTGAGCAACGCGGCGATGGCTTTGACCGGGTGGATGATCTGCTGAACCTGCCTTTGTTCCAGGAGAACGACGATACTCCTCTGTACAACGAACAACTCAGCGTGACGTCGAACTGGTTTGATTTGTCTGTTGAGGCCCGGTACCAGACGGTTGAGTTACGCCAGATCAGCCGCTTATACCGGACCGAAGGCGACAACCAGGTTATCGTCAATCTACGAACTCAGGCAGTAAACGGCCTCGACTTATTACCGAGTGACAAGGAAGAAGGAAGTACAGAATGACCCCCGAATTGTCCATTTATTGGCAAGGACTGGATCAGCTCGAATGGCGCTGGCACAGCCAGAGTGACTCCCAGGCAGGACGCTGGGACGATCTGGTCGATCAGGTGCGCGAGCGCAATCAAGCCGGAGCCGCAACAAGGCTATACCTGCCGCATACGCATTTCACCGCCTTGGTAATTAAAGTGCCGGCTGGTCGTCGGCGTCTGGCGCCAGCTGTTATGCGCTTCACCGCCGAAGAGCAGTTGGCGCAGGACATCGACAGCCTGCATCTGGTGCCGCTGGAGCAGCCTCAGGATGGCAAGATGACGGTCCTGGTCACCGAGTCGGCCTTGCTGACAGATTTGCAGTCGACGCTGGCCGAAGCGGGTCTGACACTGGTCGAAGCCTTCGATGCCGGTTACTTCCAATGGCCAGAGATGCCGTACAGCGATATCCAGCTCGATCTGGACCAGCACAGAGTCTTTTGTCGCCACGGCTGGCTATTGCACCAAACGCATATACAAGGCTTTGCCCAGTGGTTTGAAAGTTTTAAGCAACAACAAAACCTGTCTTCGCCACTGCGTCTGGCGCTGACCTCGCGCGCCAATGATGAAGGCGCCCGCCAACTGCGTACTGAACTCGAAGCCACGGGCGATGCGTTGGAATGGGTCATCAGCCCGCTGCCGGATATTGCTCAATGGGATGAGCAGGTCCGCAGCGGCCAGCAACGGGGCAACCTGATGACCGGCGCGTTGGCCATTAAAAACGAAGGCGGGCAGGGGCGATACTGGCTGCCAACCGCGATCGCGGCCGCCGTTACGCTTTGTCTATGGCTGGTGGTCAGTGGCGCTAATGCCTGGCGTGACCAGCAGCGCGCCGAATCAACCTGGGCTGCCAGCGACGCCGTTTTTCGCCAGGTATTTGGCAACGACAAGCGTATCCAACGACCGTTGATGATCCGAGAAATCGACAATCGAATTCGCGCACTCAGCGGGGGGCAGAACGGCACTGAGGCAACGGTTATCAGCGCTATCGAAGCGTTAATGGTGTTGGACGATGCCTTAGTCCTGGACGATTTCCGCTATCAGCAAAGCAGTGGCCAGATGCTGTTCACGTTGCGCCAGCCCAGTGATGTAGAGGGTGATGCCTTTGCCCGGTTCGAGGCCACCAAGACCGCGCTGCAGGATCGCGGCTATCAAGTTGAGTATTCGGCGAGTCAGGACAGTCAGGCTGTTCGTGGTCGTTTTCAGGTCAGTCTGGAGGCTAACGGATGAAGGCACTTATCGCACAATGGCTGCAACCTCTGAATGGCCGTTGGCAGCAGTTGGGTCAGCGTGAACAGCAGGCGTTGCGTTTACTGGCGGTCGTTGTCGGCCTGTTGGCAGTCTGGTTGCTGTTGATTCAACCGCTCCAGCAATGGCGCCAGCAGGCCAGCCAGGAACTGGCCAATGCCCAGTCAACCTATCAGCAACTGCTGCAAAAAGCGCCGCAGGCGCTGGCTTCGGGCGCCTCGACGGCTAACACCCCCAGCGATTCCCTGAATACCGAACTTAGACGCCAAGCCAACCGTTTTGGTTTATCGATCCAAGGCTTCGAGCCCGATGGCGATTTATTGCGGGTTCGCCTGGACGATGCTCGTTATAGTCAGGTGATTCAATGGCTGGCGGCACTACAAGCTCAGGGTGTGATGGTCGATCAACTGACGTTGAATGGCCGTGACCGACCCGGCCGTGTTCAGGTGATCGCCGTGATGCGACGCTAGGCAGCTTTTACAAAAGCTGGCACGATTAGCCTTACGCCAAAAACAACAATATAGAGGCCTGCATGACCCAGAACGACCTGGATTGGGTGGAACTGGTCCGGCTGGATGAGCGCAATAGCCGTCAGGCGCGCTCACTGCTGTACCATTCCTATCGTAATGAACCGACCTTCCGTTATCTGCTCAACGCTGAACGTCCGGGTTACCGGCAGCGTATCCGGGCAACCATTCGTGAGTTGATCTTTCTGCATTTTGAACGCGGCGAAACCGTGTTCGGCGTGCTCGACAAAGCCACACAACGCTTGTTGGGCGTTGTCTTTGTCAGCGATGTTGGCCTGAAAATGGACATCTCCCGGCAATTGCGCTGGCGCCTGAAGATGACACTCACTGCCGGCTTTGAAGCTACCCGGCGTTTTATCAGCTACTACAACGATGTTCAGAACAGTCTGCCGGACAAGCGTCATCGGCTGGTCAGCCTGATTGGTATTCACCCGGATTTCCAAAAACGCGGCTTAGGGCGGATGCTGATGGAAGCGGTGCATGAGCTGACCGAACAGGATCATGAATCCATCGGACTGTTTCTCGATACCGGCAATACCCGTTATTTGTCGTTTTATGAGTCGTTGGGTTATCGCAGCTTTGCTGAGCTGCCCTTGGGTGAATTGACTGAGACGGTGCTGTTTCGGCCCAATCCCAACTATGCCGAACAAGCCGCTTAGGCGGACTATTCAATAGCCAAGACGCCGGTTGGAACTTTCCACCGGCGCCCCCATCCAAGCCACTCCTTCACATTCTCTAGGAAGTCCCATGTCTGCATCCTATGACTATGACCTGGTGGTCATCGGCGCGGGTTCGGGTGGTGTACGTGCCGCCCGGATGTCAGCTTCACGCGGTGCGAAAGTCGCCATTATTGAATCGCGCTACCTTGGTGGCACCTGTGTGAACGTGGGTTGTGTACCCAAAAAACTCTTCGTTTACGCGTCGGAATACGCTCAGGCATTCGAAGATTCTCAGGGTTATGGCTACCGTGTAGATAATAAACCGAACTTCGACTGGGCGACATTAAGAGACAACAAGACCGCCGAGATAGAACGCTTAAACACCGTCTATGACGGGCTTTTGAGCCGGGCAGGGGTGGAGATAATCAACGGTCATGGTCGATTCGTAGACAATAATACCGTTGAAGTGAATGGTGAAAAACGCCTCACCGCCAAGAACATCCTGATCGCCACTGGCACCTGGCCGAGCAAACCGCAAATTCCCGGAGTGGAACATTCGATCAGCTCGAACGAAGTCTTCTATCTCAATCAGTTGCCAAATGATGCCATTGTTGTTGGCGGCGGTTACATCGCGGTCGAATTTGCCGGAATTTTTAATGGATTGGGTGTTTCAACCCATCTGGTTTATCGGGGCGAGCCGGTGCTGCGTGGCTTCGATAACGAGGTCCGCGACTTTGTTTCTGGTGAAATGGCACAGGCCGGCGTGGATTTGCAATACAACCGCAACCTCGCCAGCATCGAAAAACTCGACAATGACAGGCTGAAGGTCACTTATGAGGATGGCTCGCAAGCTGAAACGGGTCTGGTGCTGTTTGCGACCGGGCGAGATGCCTTGGTCGATAACCTGGGGCTGGAAAGCACCGGTGTTAAGCTCGACGACAACGGCTTTATCAGCGTCGATGATCATTACCGCACGGCAGTCCCGCATATTCGGGCGCTGGGCGATGTGATTGGGCGAGTGCCACTGACGCCCGTTGCCATTGCCGAAGGCATGTTCATCTCCGCCGATCTGTTCGCAGAGCAAAAACCGCAGCCGGTCGACTATCAGCAGATACCGACGGCGGTCTTCTGTCAGCCCAATGTGGCCACCGTAGGCTTAACCGAAGAAGAGGCGGCTGCACACTTTGATCGTGTCGAGGTCTACAGCACCCAATTCCGGGCCATGCGCAATACCTTGTCCGGTAATCCTGGGCGTACCCTGATGAAGATGCTGGTGGATGCGAATTCGCAGCGAGTGATTGGATTGCATATGGTCGGTGACGATGCCGGAGAGATTATTCAGGGTCTGGCGGTGGCCATGAACGCTGGAGCGACCAAGGCTGACTTCGATCGCACCATTGGCATTCACCCAACGTCGGCAGAGGAATTCGTCACCATGCGCGAAGCCAGCCGCGTCGTGGGTAAGGCCGTCTGATCAGACTGGATTGATCTTCTTATTGCGCGCCGAGGCATGGCGCGCCTGCCGTTCGACATCAATATAGCGGTCGGTGATGGCGCTGGAACCGTGTCCAGCGTCGTCGCGTACGTGCTCGCGCGGCCGGGTTTTAACGTCTTCGGAAATGCCGGTGTGGCGCAGCCAGTGTACCGTCGCCGCCTGCAAAGCATCGGCTTCTTCGGGTTCGCCCTGGGCGCGCAGCCGGTCGATCGCCAGATCGAAACACTCCTGGACGATAAAACGAATCTGGCGGGTGCTGGTGATGCCACCACGGCCACGAACTTTGGGAATCAAAGGGGCGGATTCGCCGGGCAAGGGCAGCGGCGTTTGACCCAGAAAACTGCGAAAACGACGCAATGACGCCAGCATGGCATCAGACACCGAAACATCCCGTTCCTTATTACCTTTACCAACCGTCGTGAACCACCAGTTGCCGTGCGCATCCTGGGTAAAGTCACCCATGCTGGGCTGCCAGCGATCGGTTTCAGCTAACTCAGAAATCCGCAGGTACATACCAAACAGGCAACTAACGATAAACAAAGCGCGCTCATAGCGCTCAGGGTTCTCCGGCACCGCCTGTTCAATGGCGTTTAAGACCTCATGCCACTGGGCTTCCGACAGCCGGCGTATGGTCGTTGCGCCCTGGCGTTTACGCAGAAACTTGCCTTTCTGGCGGATCTGAGCCACCGGGTTAAGCTCGACGTGTTCTTCCTGCAGCAGGTAATTGAAGAAGGTCGACAGCACAGAGAAGATCGCCTGCAAGGCGCTCTGGCTTAAATCGAAACTGCCAATATCTGCACTTTGGCCACGCTTGTGGTCGCGCTTGGAGACCTTGGCGACAAAGGGTTTCCAGTCCGGATTACGGACCCGTTCACCGCCGCTGTCGCGAAACCGCGCCACGCTCTTGGTGCCGATCCAGTGTCGTGGCGGGTTCTGGCAAAACTCCACAAAAGCTTCGATATGCTGGCGCCGCACTTCGATCAGGCTGATGCCCTGTAAAAACCAGCACCACTGCATAAAGCGTTCAATCTCGCGGCGGTACGAGGCAAAGGTGTCGGCGCTGCCGCGGTAGCTGTAGAGAAACTCATGACAAAGCTGAAGGTCGTTGCCCAGAACCGTTTCATCAACGCGGGCGTGTTCGCGCACCCATTCACTCGGCTGCGGCCGATGCCGGAACGGATTCTCGAAATGACTGAGGTTATCGAAGATCGGAATCGGAGCGGGGTGGGGCGTGGTCACCGGTAAAACATCCTGTTTATAGCGATTGAAGTCGGTCTGAGCCATTTAACCAGTCGGCAACTGAGACCAGAACCAAGGGACCGTCATTGTAAGCGCCACGATCGATAAAGACGGAATTGCCTAGTTGAGCGACCGATTTGACGATGGTATGGCCGTGAAAAATCCAGTCAACACCAGCCACTTCGCGGCGATCTCCAGAGTTCAGGCGTGAACGTCCCCAAATCCAGTCGGCCATGTCATAGTCGCCTGCGGTTAAACGGTCATCCCAATTCGGCAAGCGATATTGGGCGTGGCAAAGGCCGATACGGTAATCACCATGCGCTACCGTCAGGCTATAGGGTAAGGCTTGTAAACGCTCGGCCCAGTGCTGCAATTCGCCTTCATCATGCTCGAGCGCCCAGTTACCACCGTTCATCAGCCAGCGACTCCAGGCTAATGAGTTCTGGTGAAGGACCGCATCGATGAGCATTTGTTCGTGATTACCACGCACGGCGAAGAACCAGGGCTCATCAAGTAACGCCAAACAGCCAGGACTGTCCGGGCCTCGGTCGATTAAATCGCCGACCGATAAAAGTCGGTCTTGATGGGGGTCAAAATCACGCTCGGCCAGGCTGTCTTCCAGTCGCGACCGATGGCCGTGTAGGTCAGCTAACACAAAATCTCGTCCGTGAGGGTTAGTAGCGAGGAGCTGATGATTCTCGGTCTGAACATTCATAGCTGCATTATGCGCGTGCTGCTGGCTAAGCGGAAGACGCCGCAGGATACGTCCTTGATGACCTTTGGGCACTGGGCGTAACGCCCGGCTCGGGCTAGACTTCGTCTGATCAGGTGCTCATCTGGCGGCACCCTTATTTATATTTTGAGGAGATCTTCGTGTACCGCAATGTGCTGGTGCAAACCCTGGAAGGCGCCATCGGCTACCTCGCCTGGGCCGTGGTCTGCTACCTGACGTTAAGCAGTGAGCCGGCTGATACGCCTGGCGGCCAGATTCGTCTGCTGCTGATCGTGGCCGGCTTGCTGGTCTATATCGTCGGCTTTTATTTTTCCTCGCGTGACGCCCAATACGAGCGCTTTGACCTGCGCATTCGTCAGCTCGCCTATATGGCGCAGTTTCTGGCGGTGATCAGCATCCGTTTTGAAACAGAAACCGGCGTTATTGCCATTCTCAGCGTCGCTCTGGCCGCGCAGTTGCCATTTTTCTTCTCCCGACAGGGCGCTTTGATTGGCTTGGCGGTGCTGGTGGGTATCGATTTCGGCTTTACTTTCTGGGCCTGGGAACTGGAAGATCCGGTGCTGCGCTGGACCATGGTTGGTGCCTTTCACGCCTTCGCCATGCTGATGAGTCAAAGGGTGATTCAGGAACAGGAGGCGCGCGATCAGGTGTCGGCACTCAACCGCGAACTGCTGGCAACTCAAGCCTTGCTGGAAGAGTCCGCCAAGCAAACCGAGCGTATTCGCATCGCCCGGGATCTGCACGACGGCCTGGGACATAAACTGACCGCCTTGATCCTTAAACTCCAGTATCTGACTCACACCACCGAAGACGAGACTCAAAAAAGAGTAGGGGAGACGCACGAACTGGCGCGGGCGTTGTTGTCTGACGTACGCGAGACCGTTCACCAGATGCGTGGCGACTCCAGCATTCGTCTTAAAGAAGCGCTTGAAGCCCTGGTATCTCAGGTGCCGCGGTTGCGTATTGAACTCGACCTGGATCCGACCGCCAGTGTTGCCGACGTAGAAGTTGCCGAAGCACTGTTTCGCTGCATCCAGGAAGCCATTACCAATACCCTCAAACACGGTAATGCCAGCCGGATGACCATCACCACGCGCAAAGGTCCCAACGACATTCAGCTGTTTGTTGCTGATAATGGCGGCTGCCAAGGTGGCTGTTTTGTAGAAGGTGACGGCCTGCGCGGTATGCGCGAACGCATTGAAGCCTTACGTGGCCGTTTAGATATCGCTACTCAAAGCGGTTTTGCATTGAACATTTCCATTCCTGTTGCGGAGGCGCTATGAGCGAGTCCATCAAAGTCATGCTGGTGGATGACCAGACCCTGGTGCGTGAAGGCATCAAATCCCTGCTGCAATTAGCCGGGCATATCGACATTGTTGGCGAGGCCAGCGATGGCATCGAGGCATTGGAACTGATTCCTCAGTGTCAGCCCGATGTGGTGTTAATGGACATTCGTATGCCGCGTCTGGACGGTATCGAAACCACCCAGCGCCTGGCCTCCGACGCGGGCGCGCCACCCGTGATCATCCTCACTACCTTCGATGATCACGAACTGGTACTCAACGGCATTCGCGCCGGCGCCCGGGGATTTTTGCTCAAGGATGTGTCACTGGAAAGCCTGGTTGAGGCTATTGAAGCGGTTAACCGTGGCGAAACTTTGATACAACCAGCCGTTACCGAACGCGTTATGCGCGGCTATACCGAACTGACCGGCGAAACCAAAATCGATAAGGACCCGATTCAGGAGCCACTGACGCAGCGTGAAATTGAAATCCTGCGGTTAATGGCCGGCGGCTACAGCAACAAAGAAATCTCCCGGGCCATCTTTAAATCCGAAGGCACCATCAAGAACCACGTCTCCAATATTCTCGCCAAAATGAACGTTCGTGACCGCACCCGGGCGGTGCTGAAAGCACTCGAGCTGGGGCTGATCTAAGCTGGCTTGATTTCACTTACAGGCCATGGATACTGGGCTTAAATAATCTACCTTGTAGACATTTATGCCCAGACCTCGCTTTCGCATTGGCACCGATGACTGGTTCGACGCCCTCGACTGGCTCGATTACCAACTCAGCCAGCCCACCTGGCTGCTCGCCGAGCAGCATCCCATTCACCGTTACGGCCTGGCGAGCTTCAAAGAGCAATGTCGTCAGTTCCGTGATGTGAGCGAACCCGGCCAAGGTCATTGTGATGACCTCCAGGCCATTCTTAATGATGTACTTGAACGTTCAGACTGGGATCGACTGCGTAAAACGCTATCAGCCAGACGCCGTCGCCGGCGTGAAAAGCGCACCAATCAAGGCCCGGTCAATCTGACTCTCAGTGGTCAGGCTCACCAATGGCTGAAACAACTGGCCCAAGCAGGCCAATACAGCACTTTGAGTGAAGCGCTGGAGCAACAATTACCCGATCTGGTGGCACAGCTTGAGGCTGACATTCAGGCGGAGCGCGCCACTGCGATCGAAGCCGAGCTGGTGTCCTGGGCTCAGGACAGGCTGCTGGCCGCTATCGAGGCCTATCTGGCGCAGGCTGCGAACGAACGCAGCCTGGCCACAGCCTGTCGCATTGCTTACCAGTGGTACCAACGTGAACCAGACGCCACCAAGGCGGCGTTATTGCGTGAGCGCTTCATTGAAGACCTGGTCTGGAATGAAGCGCATTTGAAACGATCAGCCAGTGAGTTCCTGGCGGCGTTTTGATTGAGGCTGAGATCAGCGCGGTCGCAGTAAGAATCGCGCCGATCGAGCCCGATAACTGCATATCTATATTATCCTGTAATAAAGAAGATGAGCCGCGATCAGGCAAAGAAGGGTAGTGTTTAGAAGGGAGGTAAATTGTTAAATAGAAAAACGGCAAACATGGCTGCAGCCCCCGTTGTTGCTGTCATTTCCAACCTTTGCAGTATTCTCCGATAGACACCGGCAGCGCCGAATTTCCCTTGTTTTACAGCTCGTTCAATCTGGCAACAGGTGATGATATAAGCCGGATCGATTTCCAACTTATCGGCAATAATCAAAGCCGTCTCATCATCAAAAGTAGTCCGTCCTTTTGCCCAGCTAGCTACCTGGGCGTCAGTCTTATCAAGCAATTGCGCCACTTTGTAACGCGACGGCAGGTCGTATTTATCTTTGATCATTTGGATAAAGTCGGCCGTCGTGTGCGTCATGGTCTTGCCATCCGTTTTTAGACCCTTTTGATATTAGGCAGTGTACTGGACCCTTCGCGGGGGTTTTACTATTTACCCTGCATAGTAAAGAATCCTCTCCACTCGATGGTATCTGAGGGAAAGAGGATGACACCTGAACAGATTCTCAACTTTATAGATCAGCGTGCGGCCACCTGGCGCCGGTTCGAAGCTGAGGCGGCAGGCGTCGGCTTTGACGCCGACAGCGAGCGCAGCGGCCAAAAAGCCCGCTTAATCGAGCGGCTGGCAAGTGATATCCGCGCCGAAATGGCCGCCGAAGTGCGCAACGAAGCGCTGGCCTTTGCTCATGACGAAGCCCGCGCCCAAGCAGGGAGGGTGTCATCGTGAATCAAAACGAGCTACTCGATTTTATCAATCAGCGAATTGAGCTAACGCTGAGTGGCTGTCCGGCTGTTCATCAACGTTCGTCCGGCGAGGTTCTTTTGCCGGCCGATGTGGCGGCCGTTTTCGATGAGTTGTGTTTTATCAAAGCAGTGTTGGAAGACGCTGGTTCCCGTTCTTTGTTTTTAAGAATGGATCCGCCAGAAGGCTTCAAAGCTATGCACCTAGGTGATGGGTATTCGCAGTTTCTGAAAATTAAGGAAAGCGACGGGGTCGAGCAATGACAGTGCAATCCGTTCAGTCCCAATCCGTCCCGCGTCCTGGCAGTCATGAGTGGTTCGAGCAACTGCGCTCCGACCTTCGACCAGCTGCAACGCTCCGGGAATGCCAAGCCTGGGAATCGCTGCAGGCCGTCGAGCGTAAGGCCGTCTTACGTATGGCGGGCCTTTCCGCAACTGTCGGCCGTTTCGGTGGGCAGGGGGTTACGCCTGTCGCGTTCTATGCCCGCCAGGACTGGGCCGACCTTCCCGAAGGCGTTCGCGCTCGCGTTCGCTGTATCAGTCAACGTCTAGCCGGCCTGCTCGGTCGGTTCCAGCTGGAGAAAAAGCCCCATGAGTCAACGACTTAGAGACAAGGCTCGCTTTGTCGCGGCCAACATTCTGCGCGGCGTGCTGATCGGCATCGCCTTGGTTTTGGTTCAAGCAGTAACGATAGGGATCGATGGCAATGCACTTGATGATGACCGGTTGGCCTCGGGCCATGTGTGGCAGGGATACGATCAAAAACAACCTAGAAACCACGGACCGAGTGTCGGAAGTGACCTGCAAAGTGTGTTTGGCGCGTTGGGAGCGTCTGCAAGTGACCGAGCCATACGCGGGGGAGCCGATTCGAGTTTGCGAAATCGAGCACTGGCAGGGCTTAGAAGCGAGCGAGCGGCGCGTCATCTGCCGCCGCCATCGGGATACCCGCAACCTGGCCGGCTTCGCCTGGTATCAATTCAGCAGCCGCCAGCGGTCGTTATTGCTGGATGCGATGCGCTGGGACGGTGCCGCCTGTTTGGCGCTTGGTATTCCGGGCCGCGACGCGGGGCCACTGGAATCGGAGCACCTGCGCCAACTGTGGCGCGTTCAGCTGCGAATTATCGAGCGGGTCCGGGATGGACGGCAGGAGCCCGCCGATTTGGCGCGCGTGGTTGAGATTCAGACCGAGTTAGCGCGGGAGGTTCTCGGCTGATGCACCTTCACCACGGTGAAAAAGCGCAGAAACACCTTGAGGCGGTCCGCCGTCGCGCTGCCTGGCAGCGGCGCCAGTGGACAGCGACCGGTCACAACCGGATGTTTCAGCGCGGCCAGCTCGCGGCACTGGGGCCGATCCAGCCCAAAGGCGTACCGGCTTACGGTGCCGACCGTAACCGGGAGTTGCGCCGACTGGCTGAACTGGCGGAGTCGCTGGACAGCCGGACCCACTTCGGCTGGCTTCATTGGGATGCGGATGAAGGCGCGGCTGATGAATACTGCCATCTGATGGCCGAACGGGTGGAGGGCATCTTGTCCGATTTCGGCCGCGCGCTGCCCGGTGTTGAAGATGATCCTTGGCCGCCCTGGTTCGGGGCTATGTGCTACGACGCAGCCAAAACCAACCCGCGCACCTTCTGGGGCTGGTTCGCCAGCCAGGACGTACGTCAGGCGATATTCCGCATTCTCGACGCTCACGAATTGGAGCCAATCGACTCCGACTCAGTGCCAGCGGTCCAGCTTTCAGAGCTGCTGAAAATCACAAAGCCGGCCTGGTGGGTCCGCCAGTGGCGCAAGGCTTACGCGCGCCGGCTGGATGAACTGGCGCGTGCACTGGGCCAGGTTCGCAAGTTCCGGGCGCCATATTGCGCTGACATTACCGTCGATAATTGGCGACGCCGACAGATTGAAAACTGGGAAGCGCTGAAGGCCACCGAAGCCGAGAACGAAGCCGGGCAAAAGTTTGACTTGGCCGACCTGGTTGCACGATCCAATGCAAACCCAGCCATTCGCCGCGCGGAAATGATGACGCGACTACGCGGCTTTGAAATCTACGCCCGCGACCGTGGTTATCGTTCGGAGTTTTGGACGATTACCGCGCCGTCACGCTTTCATCCGACGAAGACAATCACTAAGGGGAGGAAATCCCGTGCTGTTGAAAATTCAAAATGGGTGGCTGCGGGCCGCCCGACTGTTCGGGCTGCACAGCAGTACCTTTGCACCGTATGGGCTCGCATCCGTGCTGATTTGGCTCGGCTCGGTTGCGACGTTTTCGGTTTCCGTATCACTGAGCCCCATGGCGACGGCTGCCCTCATTGGCATTTGCTCGTTTTCCTGCCTGCTGATATGGCCAGTAGATTCGATGGCGCTGGGCTTGGAGCGGATGCAGCGAGCAATGCAGCAGCATCAGAGCAACATGGCGCACGAACTGGCCGATCAGACGAAAGGCTGGAACGAAGCGGCGGGCGCTCTGCGGTCAGACTTGGAAGCGCTGCGGCTGCTGCTCGGCGTCAGTCCCTTGTCGACAACCCTGACGAACCCGGAGCACAGCGCGCCCGGTTCGACTGTGAGCCCATCCGCGACGGAATCAATCCCGACACTGGCGAACCTTTCAGCGCTGTTGGATACGTTGCGAAATACATCGCCAAGAATTTGGACGGCGTACACGCAGCGGATGAGCCAGACCACACCGGCGGCGGCACGCTCGGAGACAATGCCCGACGCGTCAGAGCCTGGGCCAGCACTCACGGAGTCCGCCAGTTCCAGCAGTTCGGCGGCCCATCCGTCACAGTCTGGCGAGAGCTAAGGCGGCTCTACAACGATCCCGAGCAGTGGGACGATAACGAATTCCTGCAGGCGGTTTTTGCTCAGACTGAGCAGGAAGACAAGGCCGAAGCCTGGGCGGCGTTCTGTGCGCTGCATGACCGCGCTCAGCTGTCTGCCATCGTCTTGCGGGCTCAGCGCCTGGTCACGGAATCCCATTGTTCGGCCATCAACTTTGAATCCGGCATCTTTCGCCGGGAACTGCGCCAGCGGCCACTGATCGGCAAGCACGGTTTGCCGGTTGTTGCCGTAACTGGCTTACGCCTTAACGGCCGGAAATTCACTACCCGGCCACACGTATGGACCTTACGCCCGAAGTCCGTACGGATCGAACCAGAGCCCCCTGATTGGGGTTTGCTTTTACCGGACCGGCCGAAGGCCGGAACGGCTTGGACTCGTGTCAATAACTGTACGGGGGCCAGGCCGCCCGCCGTACGGACCTTTGATGATCTGAAACAATGGGAACGGGAGCTGGAAAAACTATGACGACGACAACAGAGAGCCGCCGACAACTGGAAGCCGCCGAAGAATCACTGGCGGGCCTGGTCGATCTTGCCGATCAGGCCGAAGGGTTGGGGGTGTTCGACGTGAGCGAAAAGATGCGGTTAGCGGCTGAGGGGCAGTCGATCGCCCGTGAATTGATGGAATCACTGGTGGGCTGTGTCGGTCACCTGGTGCGGGAAGTGGAGGAAATCCGGGGAGGTGAGCATGTCTGAAAAGCGCGTTTCATGTCCGGCGTGCCACTCGGTTGGCTGGGTTAAGCCAAACGGTCGGGGCGATCCTTATTTGACCTGCTCGAAGTGCGGGCCGTGGAACGGCCGGGGACCGGCGTTCCGTGAGTGGCTGGCCAACATGCCAGCCTTAGCCGAATCAAAACCGGAAGCTGAGCCAGCGCCGGCCGTCGAGACTGCCGCTACTGAACCACCAAACCCTAACAATTGGCTGGATGACTTATGAGCGCAGCAGAACAGCGAGACTGGAGCCAGCTAGGCGACGTTGAGGCGCTGGATCGCCTGGCTGGCTTTGATGGGCGAGGGGGGGCGGAAGCGGCCAATGACAGTTATGCCGAGTTCGACGCGAGGCAACAACAGGGCGGCGGTAGCTGGCCTTTTGATGCGGTAATCGCTGAAAACGCCATGATTTTTATCGGCGTTGGGTTTTCGGTGGTAGCGAAAAAGCGCGGGCCGCATTGGGCTGTTGAGCAGGACGACGCGCGCCGGCTTGGGGTTGCTATAGCTCAAGTGGTGCACCGTTATATGCCTGATTTCGACAACGTCGGACCGGTCGGCAATCTGTGCATCGTTGGTGCAACGATGATCGGACCACGCCTCATGCTGGATGCCATGCAAAGCGGCCAGCGAAAGCAAGAGGATAGAAAAGGGGGTGAGGGTGAGCAGTCGAATCAATGACCGTTTGCCGGCGGATATCCGGGCGTATTTCGCCGCCAGCGGTGGCGGCAAAACACACAACATGCTGCAGGACTGCAAGCACGATAAGCGGGTTTTGGCGTTCGATCCGACCGGAGCTCTATCTGCGCAGGGGTTCACCGGCATACAGGACTTTCGCCAGTACGCTAAGGCGGTGCGCAATAGTGGGGTGGTTCGTCTGGCGTTTGAGGCGGGCGGTTCGGCCAATTTCGCGCTTTGGTGTGAGTTGATGATGGCACAGGCCGATGCGCGGCGACCGACAACGGTTGTCGTTGATGAACTCGGCGGTGTGACTACACCCAGCAAGGCGCCAGAGCATTGGCATAACGTGATCAGCCTGGGCCGCAAGTACGGCCTGAAAATCCGTGCAGGCGCTCAACGGGCGCCGGAAATCGATAAAACTCTGATCGGTAATAAAACTCAGCTTTGGATCGGCTTCCAGTCGCGGGCGGCCGATGCTGAATACTTGGCACGCGAAACCGATATCCCTGTGGAGGAAATTAAAGCGCTGCGGCCAACTCCACACTATGACGCCATTGTTTTCCGGGGGCGTGATAACTACAGCATCAAGCGGCGATGAATCTCTTTGGTGATCATTCGGGGCTAATCAGCCCCTTTTTTTTGTCTGAAATTCGGGTATTTCCATACGTACGTACGTACGGAACTGGGGCTGGACCTGGGGCGGAAGCGTCGTCTGCAATAGCGGCCTGACTGAACAACCGGGAAACCGACCGAGGAACGACGATGAACAAGGGCACTCAAAAGGCCATTTTTATCTCTGCAGCCACTGCCGCTTTGGTGGTGTGGGCAGCCAATAACGTTGACGCAGTTTCTGACGTTCTGGGCGATAAAGGCTGGTTCTGATCGGGCATTGAGCCAGAAGAATGAGCGAATTCACTAACGGAGTGTGAGCAATGCAACATCCGATCAAACTTGAATCCTTTAGCGCTGTGGGTCCGGGCTCTACTGCCAACCTGGTATTGGCAACTGGCCTGACTTACGACGCGATTTATATCGAAACCAACCTGGCACCGGCTGAAATTCTGGGCGTTAAGCTGGAACTGAACGCCGAAGAGATTTTCAACCTTACCGGTGCTGAACTGGTCATGCTGGATCAATTCGACGAAGTCGAAACCAGCTTTGCTGGTCCTACTTACCGCTACAACCTGCCGCTGCAATTCGAGTCTGCCGTTTTGGCCGACACTCAGCGCACGTTGTCGCTGGCGTTGGGTCCGGGCGATAACTGCGTTTTGAACGTCGATATCGCAAGTGGCACAAGTCCTGTGCTGTCGGCATTTGCCGAAACCGGCGCAGACCGTGGCAAGCGCGAATTGGTGCGCAAGTTTGAGCGCTACACCGTGCCTGTGGCTGCCGCTGGTACCACTGAGTTTTTCAGCATGAACAAAGGCAGCCGGGTTATCCGTATGCACTTTGATTCGGCTGATATGGAAGGCCTCGAAATTGTTCGCGACCGCCTGAAACTCTACGAGCTGGACAAAGCTCGCAACGACTTCTTGTTGCAGCGCGCAGGCAAAACGCCTCAGACCGGGTATTACCATTTCGATCCGACTAAGCGCGGCTTTCCAATCATCGACAGTTTCAGCACTCAGGCTCAAAACCTGGTGTTTAAGTTGTCGATGGCTGATGGCGGTAACGTGCCGGTACTGGTCGAACGTCTCTATCCGATGCCGTTTAACTGGAGCCAGGGCGCAGCAACCAGCGTCCCGACTCGCAAGCGTCGGACAATCGGCCGGGGTTAAACCATGGCAACTGATGCAGGGGGCGGCGGTGCCGCCTCAACTCAAACCGGCGGAAGGGTAGAAGGCATGAGCTTATGGCAGCAAGTCGGCGGTTGGTATGACAACGCGACCGACTATGTAGGCGGCGGCATCGAGAACGTTAAAGAATGGTTCACCGGTGACGACGAACAAAACGCCGCTGATGAATCCGCGATTCCGGGCAGTAATGGCCAGACCGGCGCCGGCCAGACGGGTGGCAGTCCTGTGAATTGGACGGCTGCCAGCGTGTTGGTGGGTGCTGCCGGCCTGGTTATGACCCTGCTGAAAAAGTAGGGGGCACTGTGCCAATTCCTTTCATTTGGGCGGCGGGGCTGTTCGTCGCGGGCTTTGGCGTCGGTGGCTACACCTTCGCCGGAATCGGGAAAAACGTTCTGATCCTGGGCGCGCTGGGCGTTGGGGTTTATGCCTATGCAAAAGCAAAAGGGTGAATCTATGGGGGCTGGTAGCAGCTTTTTAGGCGGTGATGGTTGGAACCTGTCAGCCGGCGACAAGCGGGGCGATACCGCTAACGATTCGGCTACTGGCAGTTTCGGCGGCGTGACATTCAACCGCGGGGGCGATGGCATCACTATGCCCGCTCTTATCGGAATCGCCGGTATTGTCATGGGTGGCCTGTTCCTTATGAGCCGTCATTAAGGAGGCCGCATGGGTCTGAACATTTTTGGTAGTTCCAAAGGCGATAGCAGCACTACAAACGACTACCGCCAGGACAACAGCACAAGCATTCAAGAAGGCGATTTAAGCGAGGGTGCTATTCGTGCTGACGGTGACGTAACTGTCACAGATGGTGGCGCTTTTGATCTAGTGGAAACCACCGCTAAAGAGTCGCTAAACCTGGCTGGTGACTTGGGCAGTCAGGCCTTTGACCTGAGCCGTGATCAAACAAATAGCGCTTTGAATTTTGGGCGCGACGCACTGGGGTTCGCATCCGATAACGCCGCCGACACGTTCAACGCTATCAGCGAGAACAACCGGCGCACTTATGACTTGATCGAGCGTGCAACCAATGATGGCGCCCTGGTGGCGGACACCGTGAACACCAGCACTCGTAACATGCTGGTGGCGCTGGTCGCTGCCGTGGGCCTTTTTGCCTGGAGTCGCCGTTAATGAAGCCAAACACAATTACGCTGGAAGTGGGGCAGTCTCAGAACATTGGCGGAAAATTGCGCCGATTGAAGTTGATCGATGCTGATGGACCGGTTTTGATTAGGACGCCTACCGAGATCGCGCCGCTTGAACTAGGTGAGACTCTTACGCTGGAAAGTGCCAGTGATCGTACTGAAATCATCAATCAGCACACGGCCAACAATACGCTACGTCTGTTAGTAATTAGCTCAGGTGAAGGTGATATATCTAGTCCTTCGTCTTCTGTGGCAATCAACAACCAGCCCAGCGTGAAAGTTTTGCCCGCTTCCTCGTTCCCTGGGCTTGCGCCTGTGGAGTTCGATGGTTCGCCGCAAGTAATGCCGGGCAATCCTGATCGAAAGGAGTTGCTTGTGGTTGCGGCCGAGGAAAATCAGGGTCGTGTGTGGATCGGCTCGACTGACGGCACTACCGGAATTCCGTTGAAGCCCGAGGGCACTTTTACGACTGATGTTGTTGGCGATATTCAGGTGTTTGGTATGTCCGGCGACAAGCTCTATTTAGCGGAAAAGGTGTAACCAATGTCTCAGTTGATGGTGCCACCACCAAAACCGGCAGTGATCACACGGCATCCGGCTGCATACGGCGGTGGCGGCTTTGGCGCTGGTGTTTTTTCTTTCTGCCAATTTGGGCGAATGATCGTCATTCAGTATTCCGGGCATAGCGACATGGGCTTTTCATTATCCACTCTAAAAGCCAGCGGAATTATCCCGGTAGGGATGCGGCCTGAAGCAGAAACGATTGCTGGCATGTTTTCCATTGAGCATTTCGGGCAGACGTATGACAACAAGCGCGTTGTCTGCACGATCTATCCGAATGGTGATATTCGACTGAATATCTATCGAGAGGAAGACTTCAGAGAAAGCGATATGGACGGCGTGGATATGCCCGCATTTAGTTTTTCGTATTTGGCAGCGTCATGAAACCAGTTCACGTGCTGGGCGGCTTGGTGGCTGCCTACGCGGTCGCCTGGAAATGGAAGGAACAAACAGTGAAGTTGCGATATTTCAAACCGTCCGAGTTCGGCCAGTGGTGGCCGCTGATGGATGCGGACCTGTTGCGCGGCCTGGATGAGTTTCGGCATCGCCTGGGGCGTGCCGTGCTGATAAGCCCGGCTATCGGTGCTTTGGGTCGTCCGGGTGCTGGCGACTCAATGCACAACGTCGCCAAATGGGGCCAGGTTCGGGCCGCTGACGTGATCATTCCAGGTGCAACCAAGGCCGACTTGCCAGGTTTTTATCAGGTAGCGCGTGAAATTGGCGTTTTTGGTGGGATAGGGGTTTATCCGGATTGGGAACCTTGGCCAGGTCTGCATTTAGACACGCGCGACCGCGATCCGGCAGAACCAGCAACCTGGGCCGGTCTCAAAGATGCTAGCGGCGAACAATTCTATACGGGGGTTAATCAGGCATGGGCGTGATCAAGAAAATTGGCGGCATCGTCGCCAAGCTGCGCGGCAAAGCGCTTAAGGTCGCAGTGACGGCAGTCGTAACGCTGGGTTGTATGGTTCTGAGCGTGAATCTTCCTGAGCCAACCAAGCAGGCCATCGTTAGCGGCTCAGTCGTGGTGATCGAGGCGTTTCTGTCGACCGACGATGCGAGCATCGAGCCAGGCGGGTCCGAATAGATGCCGCAAGCAGTAACTAAGATCAGCAACCATGCCGCGTCAGTGTTTTCTGGCGCGACGTTGGCCGCTGTTCTGTGGTTTGGGCAGACAGTCGTTGAACTGGATAAGCAACAGGCGTTGTTGATTTACCGTGTCGACGTCCTCGAGCAGCGCGCCGGCCAGGAAATCGAAACGCCATCACACCTTACAAAACTGGGAGCAACTCTGTGAACGCAGGACGAACCAAAAGCGGCAAATTTAAAAAGGGTTATCGGCTAACCAAGGGTGGCCGGGTCGTGAAGGCAAAGAAAAAGAGGCGTTAAGCGCTTTGGTGTAGTCTTTGAATGACTCTGGTTGCTTTTGGGTGATCTGAGAAAGTGTGGTGTGCGAACACATAGATCGGGCGCCCTGGTGCTTTTTCCAATAACCAGTCAATATAAATTTGACCACTCCAGTAATCCCCAGGTTGAAGCAGAACGGGTAGTTTCGCAGTAGTTAGAGTAAATGGAGTTCGCCATGGGAGTGATGCGATCGGATTTCTTTTTCTAAATTTAGCAAGTCTATTTTGATAGCTTTTTATCGATATATGTCTAACAGTTGTAGACAACTGCCCTCTATTAGTAATGGTGACCATAAGGCCATACTTTGGATTCTGATCTCTTTCTGAGTGTTCGATTTCTTCGAATTCGGCTACCCGGATAACTATTTTAGGTTGAGGTGCTATTTTAGATTGCCAATACATAACTGGGATAACTACGACCGCAGCTAATGTGGCTATGATTGGTAGCGCAGAAACAATGAAGCCCATCAGTTTTTCCAAAAACATTTAGTAAATATTGATCTAAAAAAAATCAATTTCACATATTGACAGTTCAAAAAACAAACAACAAGCAAGCTATGCCCGTTACTCTCAGCTTGCATCCCTATTTTATCCTGTAATAAAGATTACAGGAAATAGTGAAAGTATAGATATCTGCCCTCCACACAACGACTAACCAAGTTGCTTCTTTTATATCAGTTGATCAGGTTCTCTGTGCTCAGGATGTTTATGAGCCCTACATTCCAAGTTCATTCACGCAGATTAAGCATCAATGGTTTGCTGCAGTAAAAACCGAAAAATTCGCGCGAGATATTTGCTCAGGTTTAACTGAGACGGCGCTATACACAGCACCGGTTGCAACTAGTCATTAATGAAGCGGTAGCTGGTAAGCCAGCTGGTTGGAGCTAGTGTGTGACGAGCAGTCTTTGACTTAAGCGGTTAAGCGCGACACTGGCCTTAGGGGATTTCTTCTAGCTTTAATAGCCTTAAATCCGACTGATTAAGCCGACTGGCTCCGGTTGTCCGCCGGCCATACATAGGCCATAGCCAGCGTACTCTAAATCGATTTGTCTCAGGTCAGATATTCAACAATCACCACATCCAGCCATTGGCCGTTGAGCTGACCATGGCGCTCATAGACACCGACTTCCCTGAAGCCCAGTTTCCGACAGAGCCCCAGGCTGGCTTTATTCGCGGTAAAGATGCGTGAAAGCACTTTATGAAAGCCGGCTTGACCAGCAACGCTTAAAAGCTCCGATAACAGCCGCGTACCGCCCCCCTGCCCTTGGTTTTTCGGGTCCAGATAGATGGAAAACTCGGCGATACCGTCGTAGCAAGGGCGGGCCCGATATGAAGAAAGCCGGGCGAAACCGGTTACTTTGTTGTCTTGAACGGCGACCAGTGTCGGGTATCGCTCGGCTTCATCTAGCCAGTTGGCAATCTCAGAAGGTTCTCGCAGACGGGTCTCAAAGGTTCCCAGTCCGGATTCAATGCCCAGGTTATAGATGTCGGTGATGGCGGCCACGTCGTCCGCTAGAGCCGGTCTTATCATCAAGTCAGTCATAGTCGTGAAACCAATGTTGAGTGCGATTAGCGAAAGCAACCAGCGATAACATTACCGGCACCTCGACCAGCACACCGACAACGGTGGCAAGTGCCGCACCGGAATTCAGCCCGAACAGCGCTATGGCCACGGCAACCGCCATTTCAAAGAAGTTCGATGTGCCAATCATGCAAGCCGGCGCAGCCACTTTATAAGGCAGCTTGATGAGTCGCGCCAGCCCATAACTGAGCGCAAAAATGCCATAGGTCTGGATCAGCAACGGAATGGCGATCAACAGGATCACCACTGGCTGGTCGAGAATACGCGGCGCTTGCAGACCAAATAACAGCAGAACGGTAATAACCAAACCCAGTATCGAGCCGGGTTTGAGTTTGTGAATGAAGGCATTTAATCGATGCTCACCCTGGGACTCCAGCTGTTGACGCGTTAGGTAACCGGCAATAACAGGCAACAGTACATAAAGCAGCACCGACAGAATCAGGGTTTGCCAGGGAACCTGGATGTCGTTGAGCCCCAGTAACCAAGCGGTTATCGGAGCATAGGCAACGATTAGGATCAGATCATTGAGCGAAACCTGCACCAGAGTATAGTTGGCATCACCGCGCGTCAGCTGGCTCCAGACGAATACCATGGCCGTGCAAGGCGCCGCGCCGAGCAATATCATGCCGGCGATGTATTCACCGGCGGATTGCGGATCGACCCAGGGCTCAAATAACACGCGGAAAAACAGCCAGCCCAGTGCTGCCATGGTGAAGGGCTTGATCAACCAATTGACGACAAGCGTCAACACCAGCCCTTGAGGCTTCTGGCCGATGTACTTCAGCGCGCTGAAATCGACCTGAATCATCATCGGATAGATCATCAGCCAGATCAGCACGGCGATAACGCCATTCACCTGAGCGTATTCAAAGGCCGCCAGGAATTCGAATAAGGACGGGAATACGGATCCAAGGCCCAGTCCTAGCAGGATGGCAAGGCCAACCCATACCGACAGATAACGTTCAAAGACTCCCATAGGCTACTCCGTGGCCACCTTTTGATTAACCCGTTGCATCAACTGTTCGGCGCTTTCCACCCGTTCGGAATAGCGGTCGACCAGATAAGCCCCCTGCCCGCGCGTCAGCAAGGTGAACTTCATCAGTTCCTCCATCACATCGACAATGCGGTTGTAGTAGCTCGATGGTTTCATACGACCGTCTTCATCGAATTCGTTAAAGGCTTTGGGTACCGATGACTGATTCGGGATGGTGATCATGCGCATCCAACGGCCCAGTACGCGTAACTGATTGACCACATTGAAGGACTGAGAGCCGCCACAGATCTGCATGACCGCTAAGGTTTTGCCTTGGGTGGGACGCACCGCGCCCAGTGACAGTGGTATCCAGTCGATCTGACTTTTAAATACACCGGTCATGGCGCCGTGGCGCTCGGGCGAGCACCAGACCTGGCCGTCAGACCACTGCACCCAGTCGCGCAACTGCTGCACTTTGGGGTGCTCCCTATTTTCTTCATCCGGCAGCGGCAGGCCGTGAGGGTCAAATATGCGCACCTCGGCACCCATGGCGGTCAGCAGACGAGCACATTCTTCAATGACCAGACGACTGTAGGAGCGCTCACGCAAGGAACCATAGAGCAGCAGAAAACGCGGTGGTTGGTCAGAAACCTGGCGCTGAAAGTCATCGCTCGATGGTCGCTTGAATTGGTCGGCGTCGAGGCTGGGTAGGCTCAGATCAGTGATGGTCATGCTGGGCTCCCAGACCGGTTAGAGCGTCGGGCCATTGTGCCGGGTCCTGCTGAGCCAGCTCGATCAGGGACGCCACTCTTTGTTCAATGATGCTGATGGTGGCTTTAAAGGCGTCAGCCACCTCAGCCTCAGTGCCCGGGTGTTTGGACGGGTCTTCCAGGCCCCAGTGCACTTTGAGCGTACGACCAAACCAGAGTGGGCAGCTTTCGCCGGCAGCTGAATCGCAGACGGTAATAACGATGTCGGGCGCGAAATCCTCGAATTCATCCCAGGATTGGCTGGTTAAGTTCTGAGTGTCGTAGCCGGCCTCGGCCAGGTATTTCAGCGACAGCGGATGCACGGCTCCGGCCGGTTGACTGCCCGCGCTGCGTGCCTCAATCAGGCCGGCAGCCCGGCTTCGGGTAATGGCTTCACACAGGATGCTGCGGCAACGGTTGTGGGTACAGATATAGAGAATTTTCATCAGCAGCAGTTCTCCGCTTCAGTGGTAAAACGGTCGCTGCTGTTGTCACTAGCACAGCAACTGGCAGGCAACCGCGCCAGGCAGTCACTTAGGTAGTCAGCATTGTTTGCCACGGTCACGCTCAGTACTTGGCGCGCCCAATCCGGCAATTCAGGATTGAGCCGGTAATGAACCCATTTGCCACGACGCTCGTCGGCGACCAGCGCGCATTTGCGCAGTTCCGCCAGATGTCGCGATACCTTGGGCTGACTCAACTCCAGCGCATCCTGGATATCACAGACACAAAGCTCCCCTGCCCGGCTGATCAGCAGCAGCGTCTTTAAGCGGGTGTCATCGGCGAGCGATTTGTAAAAAGCTAAGGGTGATAACATGATGCGCCTCCTGATATGCGAAATAACATATATATGAAATTTCGAATGTCAAATACTAGTTGTGTTCAGGAGGTCTATGACTGTTGCGATTGTTGCTTCAGAGCGTTGCCCAGCCGCTTAAAGTAATGACTGAACGCCAGCTTGATCCGTTCGCGCTCCTCGCCTTTTGGATAAAGCCCTGCCCGGGCTTCGGCCGACGTACGACTGCCATACACCAGAAAGCGATTCTTGATGCTGGCATCCTCAACAAAGGCTTCAAAGGCTCGGGCGCAGAGCTCTTCCGGCTGACTGTAATAAAGCTGGCCGCGCTCGCGATCGGCCTCGGCAGCCGCCTGAAACAGCGCACTCGGTTGCGCCCCGTCGGCATCCAGCAATACGGCTTGATAGCAGCCAAACAACTGCTCATTCAGGGCGTGCGGCCGCATTGCTCGACTGTCCAGCCAGGCGCGCGATCCCATTAGGCTCGAGGGTGGATCAATAAAGGCTTTGTCGGTGATGTAATGGTCGAAGGCATGAAACCATTCGTGAGCGATGCTGCCGGGGCCGGCGTTTTTGGCCAGCGCAAAGGCTCGAGTGGCGGGCATATAGTGCGCCGCCACACCCAACTGACCGCCCAGGCCGTATTCCAGCGACAGGGTGCCGCGCAGGCCGATCAGCAGTTCATTGCCGCCCAGAATAAGCATTAGGTCGCACAGCGCATCGTAAAAGGCGGTCGCGGCACGGTCGCGTTCGTCCGGTTTAACCCAGCGACCCAGGCGCACCGAGCGAAAATCGAAGCGGCGGCGAATGTCTGCAAAGCCGACTTGTTGCCCACTGCGATGATCCGGGCCGCGTCGTTGCCACTGTCTGTTACTCATTCAATCAAGGACTCCAAAGCGTCGGTTACAAATTCTGACGGCTGTCGGCTGGCAAAGTAAAACGTGCCAATTATACTGTATTTATATACAGTATTTGTGTGCAGTTTCATGTCTCTACTGACGACCCTAACCGAACGCGGTGACCTCTGGTCCGGCCAGCATTGGCGGCAAAATCAGATCGCCGCACTCAGTACCGGCCTGCCGGAATTGGACGCTATTTTACCCGGCGGTGGCTGGCCCGCTGCCGCCATGACCGAACTGTTTTACCAGACCGCAGGCCAAGGCGAATTACGCTTGCTGTTGCCGACACTGGCGCATCTGAGCCAGACCGATGTCCGTTGGCAGGTCTGGTGCAACGCCCCTTTTCGACCGCACGGTTCGGCCCTGGCTCATTGGGGGCTGCGCCTGGATCGTCTGCTGCTGTGCCAGGCTGACAGCGAAACGGAACTGAGCTGGACGCTGGAACAAAGCCTCAGCAGTGGTGGCAGTCAGGCGGTATTGGCCTGGGTTTCCCAGCTCGATCCCCGGCGCTTGCGGCGCCTGCAACTGGCCGCTGAAAAAAACGCGGTGCCGCTGTTTTTACTGCGGCCGGCGCGTTTGCAGCAGCAGGCGTCCATGGCCGCCTTGCGACTGTTGATCGAACCAGACAACAACGAACGTCTGCATTGCCGTGTGCTTAAACGTCGTGGCGGCTGGCCCGGCGCCGATGTTCGGTTGTCCTTGCCTTTAGTCCGCGATGCCAACGTCGCGCAGGACGACGACCATGGCTAAAACCGTCCAACCGCTGTGGCTCTATCTGCATTTTCCGCTCTTGGCTCTGGAAGCCCGCTTTGGTGAGGTTGCACAAACACGACCGGTATTGCTGACCAGCAGCGATGGCCGCAGCGTACAGCAATGCAATGCCCTGGCGCGAAGCGAAGGCGTTCAACCCGGTATGAGCCTGCGCACCGCCTACTGTCTGGTCGATCAGGTTGCTCAGGCGAGCTATAGCGCGCAACTTGAGGCTACTCAATTGCGGCATCTGGCGGTGCTTTGTTACCAGCATTGCGCGGATATCCGGCTCTGTTCGCCGCTGGGTTTGAGCCTGGAAATCGGCTCCATGCTGCGTTGGCACGGCGGGCTCGAAACCTTTATCGAGGCTCTGGACAGTTCACTGCAGCACAGTGGCCATAACTATCAGTTGGCGCTGGGCCATACACCGCTGGCGGCGCGCTTATTGGCGGAGAATCACCAGAATGGGCGGCTTATCGATGCCGCCGCCGAGCAACAGCAGTTGGGCAAGCTGTCGATCGACCAATTAGCCTTACCGCTGGACGCGCGCGACCTTCGCGCGCTGGCCGCCATGGGGCTGAAAAACTTGCGCCAACTGCGCCAGGCGCCTCGCTCTGAACTGGGTTATCGCTTTGGTCAATCGCTGATCAATCATCTGGCGGCTCTGGAGCGGCCGCGTGAACAGGGCGAACCTTTCCAGCTCCCTCCTTGTTATGACGAGCGCCTTGAACTGTGGCACGAAGTGGATTCGGCCGAAGCGCTGATATTTCCTATCAAACGCTTACTGCACGGGCTGGCGGCCTATCTGAACGCCCGTCAGCTGAGCACGACCGAGCTTCATTTCAAGCTGGAACATCGTGATGCTCCCATTACCACCATGAGCATTCAGCTCAACACCGCCTCACGCGGCGCGGAAAGCTGGCCAGTCTTGGTGGCGCTGGCCTTGGAGCGATTGACGCTGCCGGAAGCCGTCCTGGTTATCGGCTTGCGCGCTGAGGCACTGACTGAACGCGGCGATACCGCAGGTGATCTGCTCGGTGACAGCCGCCCTCAGACAGACGCCCAGCACCTGTTGTCACTACTGCGTTCCAAGCTGGGCGCTAAGGCCGTTCAGCAGCCCAGCGCCGGTGCCGATTGGCGCCCTAACCTGGCCAGCCGCCCGGTTGTTGTCGGTCAACAGCCAGACAGGCTTTTTCCACGCGCTCAGCCGACGCTGTTATTGGCGAACCCCGAGCCGATCAATGCTGCTGAATATCAGGCTTTAAGCGGTCCGCAACGCTTTGCACTGCCCGCCTGGGTGCAGCCGGATGGCTTCCAGCGTGACTATTATCGGGCCTGGCACCCGGCCAGCCGCAGTTATCACTGGATCAGCCGCCATAGCGACGGCGGTTGGTACCGTGAAGGCGTCTTTGCATGAGCACTGCCTTTGACTATGCCGAGCTGCATTGCCTGAGCAATCACAGCTTCCTGCGTGGTGCTTCGCATCCGGATGAACTGGTGCTGCGCGCAGCCGAATTGGGCTACCGGGCGCTGGCACTGACGGACGAATGTTCCGTTGCCGGCGTGGTCAAAGCCTGGCGACCGATTAAGGACAAACGAATTTCCCTGAAACTGATCATTGGCAGTGAGTTCCGCTTTGATGATCAATTGGTGGTGCTGTTGGCACCCAACCGGCAAGCCTATGCTCAGCTCTGCCATTTGATCACCCGCGCCCGGCGCCGTTGCGATAAAGGTGACTACCGAGTCAGCCGCGCCGATTTTACTCAGGGGCTCGATGACTGCCTCTGCCTATGGCGGCCGTCTGGGCGTTCAGATGATCTTAATTGTCTACACGGTTTCCGAAATGACTTTCCCGGACGTTGCTGGGTACTGGTCGAAAACCTGCTTGATGAAGGCGCTTTCGAAGCCGCCAGCCGCGCCCTGGCACTCAGTGAAGTGGCCGAGGTGCCGGCTGTCTGTGCCAATGCGGTGTTGATGCATCACCCCGAGCGCAAGGAGCTGCAGGATGCTTTGACCGCTATTCGCCATCGCCTACCACTCGACCAGGTCTGGCCGCGGCTCAAACCCAACGCCGAGAACCATCTGCGCTCCTTTAATAAGCTCAGCTCGCTCTACTCACCTGCTCTGCTGGCTGAAACGATGCGCATCGCCGAACGTTGCCATTTTGATTTACGCGAGTTGAGCTATAGCTACCCCAGTGATCTGGTACCGGGACAATTTACCGCGCCGGAGTATCTGCGCTTGCTGGTGCGTCAGGGTGCCAAGCGACGTCATCCGAAGGGCATCAGTGCGGCCTTTGCCGAGCAGCTCGATAAGGAACTGGCGTTGATCCGGGAGAAAGGTTATGAGCACTACTTTTTGACCGTCTACGACATCGTCCGTTTTGCCCGCTCACAAAACATTCTCTGCCAGGGGCGCGGCTCAGCCGCTAACTCGGCGGTCTGTTATTGCCTGGGCATCACAGAGGTGGATCCGGTGGCGGGCAAGCTGGTGTTCGAGCGCTTTATCTCCAGCGGTCGCAACGAGCCGCCGGATATTGATGTCGACTTCGAGCACGAACGCCGCGAAGAAGTGATTCAGTACCTGTACCGCCGCTATGGCCGCAAGCGGGCGGCGCTGGCGGCGACGTTGATCACCTATCGCCCCAAAAGCGCGGTGCGCGATGTCGGCCGGGCGCTGGGTATCGATCTGGCGCAGTTGGAACGCCGCCTGGCCAACTATGGCTGGCGCTATCGCTCCAAGAACTGGATCGACGAGCTGGTTCAGGATGAAGGCCTGGGGCTTTCGGCGCATCAAATCAGCGTCTTCAAACGGCTACTGGCCAGTATTCTGGGATTTCCGCGTCACCTGTCGCAGCATGTCGGCGGCTTTGTGCTGACCGATCAGCGCATTGCTGACTACGTACCGATCGAGAACGCGGCCATGGCTGAGCGCACGGTGATCCAGTGGGATAAGGACGATCTGGAAGCGATCGGCCTGATGAAGGTCGACGTGTTGGCGCTGGGCATGCTGACGGCGGTGCGCAAGACGTTGGATCTGATCCGCCAGCATCAGGGCGAAACCCTGCGCTTGCAGGATATTCCGCAAGACGATGCCGAGGTCTACGCCATGATTCAACGTGCCGATACCATCGGCGTGTTTCAGATCGAATCCCGCGCTCAGATGAGCATGTTGCCGCGGCTCAAACCTAAGCAGTTCTATGACCTGGTGGTCCAGGTAGCGATCGTCCGGCCAGGCCCCATTCACGGCGATATGGTGCACCCTTATTTGCGCCGCCGTCTGGGCCAGGAAGCGGTGGATTACCCCAACGATGCGCTTAAGGAAGTGCTTGAGCGCACCCTGGGCGTGCCCATCTTTCAGGAGCAGGTGATCTCTCTGGCGCGGGTGGCGGCCGGCTTTAGTGCAGACGAAGCCAACACCCTCAGATCGTCCATGGCCAGCTGGAAAAAAACCGGTCATATCAGTGAGTTACGCGACAAACTTCAAAATAATATGCGCGCCAATGGTTACGCTGAAGACTTTATCCAGCGCATCAATCGGCAGATAGAAGGCTTTGGTGAGTATGGTTTTCCCGAGTCTCACGCCACGGGCTTCGCGATGATCGCCTACGTCTCCGCCTGGCTGAAACACCACCACCCTGCCGCTTTCTGCTGCGCGCTGCTGAACAGCTTGCCGATGGGTTTTTATTCGGCGTCGCAGCTGGTCCAGGACGTGCGCCGTCACGGTGTAGAGGTTCTGCCGGTCGATATTAACGCCAGCGCCTGGGATTCCACCTTGGAAGCCGGAGAGCAAGGTTGGGCCATTCGCCTGGGGCTACGCCGGGTGAAGGGGCTGAACGAATCAACCGCGCGGACTCTTATTGCTTACCGGCCTGGTGACGGTTTTCAGCATTTGCGGCAATTGGAAGGCGTCCCGGCGTTGAGCCGGCGTGATCTCGATGCGCTGGCGGCGGCCGATGCCTTTCGGGGTTTGGCCGAAAACCGTCACCAGGCGCGCTGGGAAAGCGCGGCGCTCAACTTGCAGGCGCCGCTGCTGAAGGATGCTTTCGATCAACCGGTCGCATCTGGCTACCAGCTGCCGGCGCCGGATGCACTGGATAACCTGGTTGAGGACTACCACAGCCAGGGCCTGACCTTGGGCCAGCATCCGGTGCAGTTGTTGCGTGAACGCGGCCAACTACCCGACAGCGCCCCCGCTGATCAGTTGCTGGTACTGGCGGAAGCCGAGCAGGCGCGCTTGGAGCGCTTGGCCGAGCAACACGGCCTGCCATTGCCTGAGCGAGTGCGGATACCGGTGCAGGTGCTGGGTCTGGTGACCAACCGGCAGATGCCCAAGACATCAACGCGCATCACCTTTGTCACCCTGGAAGACGATACCGGCAATATCAATGTCATCGTGCGGCTATCGCTGGCGCAGGCGTCGCTGAAAGTGCTGACCACGCGCAGCCTGATCCGCGTCAGCGGTGTGCTGGAAAAAGCCTTCGATAACGATGTTATTCACGTGCTGGCCGACCGACTGGAAGCGCTGGATGCCGAGCTGGAGCTGAAGGTTCGTTCGCGCGATTACCACTGAGCCGATTACCAATGAATCAGGCTCAAATCAGCGTGCTTCCGGCAATGCATCTACGTCCAACAGCCCACTGGCCACCGCCTGCTGACGAACCCATTGGCGCAGCAGCCGGATGCCGGCTTCCTGGCGGCGCGACGTCTTAAAGGCGAAATAGAAACGATCGCCGGTGACCAGGCTATGACAGGGTATGCGCACCAGCTCGGGGTCGTCGTCGATGTTGTGCATATAGTCGTTGGTCAATGCCAGGCCTTGATGGTGGCGCGCGGCTTCCAGCGCCATCAACATATGGCTGAAATGCTGCACGCGGGTGCTGTCCGGCAAGGTCAGATCGGCCTGGGCAAACCAACGGCGCCAGTCTTCGGTATGGATGTCGTAGATGCTGTAGGTCGAAAGCAAGGGATAGCGCAACAACCAGGCGGGATCGATTTGCTGTGGCTCATTGCTGTCAATCAGGCCGGCTTGCTGCCAGTCGGCACACATCGACTGCCAGAATGACCGGCTGGCAATGACGAACATGCGCTCGCAATACAGCAGATCGGCGGTAAAGCCGCGGTGTTCGTTCTGCAGGGTAATAAAACAATCGGCGACCCGATCCGACAACTGCGGCGATTCGTTCATCATTTCCAATGCCAGATCCAACTGCGGATGCTGCCGTTGCAGTGTGGGAAGCCGGGGAATCAACCAGCGTACGGCAATGGAGCTGTACATGGCAATCCGCACCCGGGTATCCACCCGGCCCTGCAATTGCTCGCTGGCGCACTCCAACTGAAACAAGGCTGAACTGACGGCTTCCTGATACTCCCGCCCTTCGTTGGTCAAACTGAGATGACGACCCTGGCGTTGAAACAGCGCCTCGCCAAGATAGGCCTCCAACTGATGAATTTGATGGCTGACCGCGCTCTGACTGACGTTCAGCTCGATGGCGGCGCGTGAAAAGCTGTTCAGTCGGGCAACGGCTTCAAACACCGGCAAAGCTTTCAGTGGCGGCAGTTTCATCGCAGATCCTGTTATCTAAAAAACTAATAGATAAAAGAATAACTCATTTCTCGGGCTGGCGCTGTCGCACTAAACTGCGCTCCTCTGGTGCATTCCGGCACCATCATGGGTTATCGATTTAGGAGTCTGTTATGTCGGGTAAGACGGTTCCCAGCGCCATCCTCTTGCTGGTGATCGGCAATGCCCTGGCGCTATTGTCGGACATCATCATCAAGTTGCAGGACGCCGACGCGCCCATTTTCCAGTTTATTCTGGTGCGTACTCTGTGCGTGCTGGTCATTCTGCTGCCATTGCTTGGTCAGGTAGACCGTCAGCAGCTGTTAAGGGGCTGGAAAATCCATCTGCTGCGTGCCCATATCAGCATCTTTGGCATAGCCTGCATGGTGGTGGCGCTTAAGTCCCTGCCCTTGGCAACCGCCAATGCCGTCTTCTATGCCGCACCTTTGCTGGTCATGCTGTTGGGATTGCTGTTTTTTGGTGAGCGCTTGACCGCGCCCAGCCTGATCGCCGTGGTCAGCGGTTTTGTTGGCATCGTGGTTATCCTGCGGCCGGTCAGCTTTGACTGGGGCAGCTTAAGTGCGGTGGGTGTGGCTTTTACGCTGGCGATCGGTGTGCTGCTGGTGCGTAAGCTGCCGTCGGGTCAGTCGACCGTGCATTCACTGGTGCTGGTGCATGTGTTGATGCTGCCTTCTCTGGTAGTGCTAACCTTGATTGAAGGCGCCAGCTGGAAAGCTGAAATCCTGCTCGCCGCCTTTGGTTCGGCCTTCTTTATTCTCTGCTACCAGGTGACGGTGCTGAAGGCTTATCGCTGGGTAGCGGCCAATCAGGTGACCAGTGCCGAGTACACCGGTTTGATCTGGGCAATACTGGGCGGCTGGGTACTCTTTGGCGAGCAACCGGATCTGTTCTTTATTCTCGGCTCGCTCATGATCATTGTGCCGCTGTTGTGGCTGGGACTGCGTGAACGGCGCCCTCGCCGTCGCGCCAAAGAACAGCTTCAAGCCTCGACAATCCAGTAAGGCAAGCCCGTTTCGGCGAGAAATTCACGGGCGTCAGCTCCGGCGAGCATGGCCAGGCTGGCGACCAGACCACTCTGAATACAGCTGGGTGCCGCGACCGTGACCGATCGCGGCGCCTGTTCAATTGGCCAGCCGGTTTTGGGGTCGAGTAAATGGCTGTAGCGATGGCCATTTTTGAGCAGAAAACGACGGCTGTCGCCGGATGTCGCCAATCCACCTTTGGACAACTTCAGCAGCATCGACGACTGACCATCGTTGTCCGGCGCTTCAATACCGACGCGCCAGGGTGTCTGATCCGCCCGAGGACCATTGCAAGCCAGATCCCCACCCAGATTGATCACGATCCCTACTGACTTCCAAGCCGACGGCAGCGCTTGCAGGCACTTGCCCAAGGCGCGGTCCGCGGCGTATTCCTTACCGATGCCACCGAAATCGAGTTCCATGCCGGCGGGCAAGGTCAGCCAGCCGCCAGCAATGTTGCCCTGCTTGTCGGCCGGATCGCTATGCCACTCGACTTTCTGCCAGCCAATCCGTGTCAGCAGAGCCTCGACCGCCTGAGGTTCCGGTAGCCGATCACTGCCATCAAACTTCCACACCTGACGCAACAAGCCCGAGGTCAGATCGAAACGACCGTCCGACAACTGCCAGGCCTGGTCGGCAAAATTCAGCAGGCGAGCGGTTTCGGCATCGACCCGCTGGGCTTGATCGGGCTGGGCGTGCAAGGCGGTAAAGAGGTTGTCCCGGCGATAACGGCTGTAACGTTGCTCGATACGCCACACTTCGTGGGCGGCGACGCTTGCCAGCCGCCGCGCCAACTGTTGCTGCGCCTTGGGTAACGCAATGAGCACTTCGCAGGGACTGGCCATGGCGTCGAAACGCCCCAGCCAGGCCCCGTCGTGCCATTGCAGACGCAGCTTTTGCGACATCAGAAACGACTTCCGATGGTGAACATCACAGCGGTCATTTCCGGCAGATCGCCGGCATCGGCTGGAGTGGTGTCTGAGCTGAAGTCACGTGGCATCTGTCGATAGGCCGCCAGTCGGGTGTAGAGCTCGGTGCGCTCGTTGAAGCGATAACCATAGCGCACACCCAGCGTCCAGGCGTCGAAATCGCCCAGCCGATAATCGGCCGTCAGCGCATCCGGATTATCGGCCAGTTGCGCCGAGGTGACGTAAGGCTGATAGGCGTCGATCGCCGATTGCGAATACCAGCGTGCCTGAGGCTCAAGATACTGGTGACCGAAGCGCCAGCGGTAGCGCGCATCGACGGTATGAGAGGTCATGCCCCAGTCATCGAACAGGAAGCGGTAGCTGCCATCGATGATGTCGCCACTGCCGAACTGGTATTTGCCCTGCCAGAACAGCGCTTGTTTTAAACGGCTGTCCGGACGTTGCTCATAGCGGTAACCCTGGACCGTGCCTCCAGCGGTATCGAACTCACTGATGATTTTATAGGGGTCGCTCAAGTAACCGTCGTTAAAACTGAGGCTGTAATTGAACTGCATCAGAGCGCGACGATTGATGATCTGGCTGACACCCAGTATCACATCGGTGACCTGCTTATCGGCCTCACTGCCGTCACGGCTGGCGGCGAAATCGGAGTTGAAACTCGGACTGCCGGGTTCGGCCATGGCGCTAAGCCCAACTGGTACACCCCCTTCGGGCGACAGGGTGTCCATCGACAGATTGGTCGCCAAGGTCACAGTGGTGTTCTTCTGGTTGAAATAGCGCGACAGGCTGGCGTTGAGACCCCGGGATTCATAGTCGTGTTCGGTGGAATAATGCACGCCGGTCGAGTAACTCCAGTCCCGCCCCCAGGGCGCGCTCCACTGGATGTTGCCGGTGTAGCGCGTGTCTCTGAAGGTATCATCGAGTGGTAACTGGCCGGATTCGACGGTGTAACTGCCCCGCCCTGACGGCCGGGTAAAGGTTTGCGGTTGATCGGTCGGCAGCGCGCCGTTGGGCGACGCTCCAGTCAGCGTATCCAGCGTCAGTTTGAAACTGAGCTGGGTTTCACTGTCGAAATTACGGGCCGCGCCCAAGATGGCTTCGGTCGCTTGAACGCGATCGTCGCTTTCTGAATACTGCATCACGGCCGCATCAAAGTCCCAACGCTCTAGTTCACCGGCCATGGCCTGATTGGGCAAGCCCTGTAAGACCGCACCGCCGATAGCCGCCAAGCTGGCACTGAGCGCCATGGTCTGGCGCGACACTGGTTTATTCGTTTTCATGCGCATCTCCTGCGAAATCAGTTACAGCCACAACCGCCGCCGCCAAAGCCGCGGCCACCACTGCTGCCTTCTTTACTGAAGTAGACGTGATCGTCGAGCGACGCCTCAATCGGATCGCTGATTAATTCCATATCCTGCTGTGCCAGCAGGTCGCGCTCCCAGGGTTTAACACCGAGGTTGCTGCAGCCGGTTAGTGCGAAAGCCAGAACCGTGGAAAGCGCCAGATAAGTCAGATTTTTCATGCTCATCACTCCGCAAGCAGTTGTTCGATGCTGGCTTCGTAGTCGGCAACACGGCCGCTGTGAAAACCGGTGTGGGTGGCACGGACCCGACCTTGGCGATCGATCAGGTAGCTCGATGGCATGCCGATCAGGCCGTAGGCTTCGGGCCACTGAGCCTGGCTATCGAAGGCGATGGTGAAATCGGCCGGTACCGCTTCAAGAAACGCCCGAGCCGCCGCCGTGTCCTGGTCCAGATTGACGCCGACAATGACCAGACCGTCGTCGCTATAGCGTTGTTGCACCTGGTTCATCCAGGGGAAGGATTCGCGGCATGGACCGCACCAGGAGGCCCAGAAGTCGAGCAATACGACCTGGCCGTGCAAGTCATTCAGCGTTAATTCGCCGCCATCGATGGTCGGCAATGGCTGATCGCTCATCGCCGCCAAAGGCGCCGCATCGGCCTCAGTGAGTTCATCGGCTTGAGCAACGGACACCCAGACCACCAATAACAGTCCCAGCACGACCGCGTTTAGAGCCGCATTGAGAGAAAAGTTGCGTAGCATGATTGTCATAACACCAACCTTTTTTGTGGATTCGCAGGCCAGCTTGCCCGGCGCAACTTAAGGCAGTCTTAAGCGCTATTTAAGGTGCCCTTAAGGTTGCTCGATAAAGCTGGGCGGATGAAAAACGAGGAGGTCGTTATGAAATCCGCCAAAATCTATTATTACGTTGCTCTGTTGTTGGTTTGCTGTGTGTCCTGGGCGCAAGCTGAGGACTTTCTGCCGCCGGACCAGGCCTTTGCCAGCCAGGTTCAGTTCGATGACGAACAATCCCAGTTGCAGGCGCAATGGGATATTGCTCCGGGTTATTACCTCTATCGCAATAGAGTGCAGCTGAGCGTCAATGGCCAAAGCCAGCCAATTAGCTTTGTCACCTCATCGCAGCTTAAAGAGGATCCTTATTTCGGCCCCACCGAGGTTTTCCACGACCAGCTCACCATCACCTCGCCGATACCTGCTGGCACGGCCTCGCCTTATGACGTTGCGCTGGTTTATCAAGGCTGCGCAGAAGCCGGACTCTGTTATTCGCCCCAGACCAAGCGGCTGAGCTTTACGCCGACGAATGCGCCGGCAACTGTGGTCACCACCGAGCTCTCTGCTGCGGACAACAGTGCTGCGGTACGACCGGAAAACACCGCTAATGCCTCCGGTTTGGCGCAATGGATGGCCGATGCTAATCGTTTTTGGATGTTGGCAACCTTCTTCGTGCTGGGTCTGGGACTGACCTTTACACCCTGTGTATTGCCGATGATTCCGATTTTGGCTGGCATCATCGCCGGTCAGGGCGAAAGCCTCAGCGTCCGCAAAGGCGTCAGCCTGTCATTGGCCTATGTGCTGGGCATGGCAACGACCTACTCACTGGCCGGTATTCTGGTGGGTTTCTTTGGCGCCCGCCTGAATCTGCAAAGCGCTTTGCAAAACCCGATAGCGCTGTCGGTTTTTGCGGCCATCTTTGTGGCGCTGTCTTTGGCCATGTTCGGCTTTTACGAGTTGCAGGCCCCGGCCTTTATCCGCAATCGCCTGGGTCAGGTCGATACCGGTGGCGCCAAAGGCGGGCTAGCCCGCTATGGCAGTGTTGCCCTGATGGGGCTGATTTCCGCCTTGGTCGTTTCTCCTTGCGTGTCGGCGCCGCTGGCCGGTGCCTTGGTGTACATCAGCACCACCGGTGATGCCTGGCTCGGTGGTGGTGCGCTCTTTATGCTCAGCCTGGGTATGGGTGCGCCCTTGTTACTGGTTGGTGCCGGTGGGGGTCGTTTGTTGCCCAAAGCGGGCATGTGGATGATTGCGGTTAAGCAGTTCTTTGGCGTGGTGTTGCTGGGTATTGCCATCAGCCTGGTGTCGCGTTTTATTCCCGCGGCTTTGAGCCTGGCGCTGTGGGGACTGTTGATCCTGATCTACGCAGCGCAACTGGGCTTAGGCGGTGAACTGAATACTGGCTGGCAGAAGACTCGTCGTGGTATTGCCGCTGCCATGGGGCTCTATTCCGGCGCTTTGTTGATTGGCGCCCTCGCCGGCCATGGCGATCCGTTGCAGCCTCTGGCGGGTTTGAATAGTCCCGCGGTCGCCGGTCAAACCCAGACTGCAAAGGCGGAATTATTTGAGCGCACCGCCGATGTCGCCGCACTCAATCAACAATTGGCCGTTGCCCAGCGCGCTGGTCAGGTGGTGGTGTTGGATTTGTACGCTGACTGGTGCACGGCCTGCAAAGACATGGAGAAAAGCGTTTTTGCTCACGAAAGCGGCAATTACGATGGTCAGGTGCGTTTTCTGCAGCTCGACATAACCCGCAACAGCCCCGAACAGGTGGCCTTTCTCAATGATCACCACTTGTTTGGCCCGCCGGCTCTGCTTTACTTCAGCGCTGATGGGGAAGAAAACGATGCGTTGCGCACCCTGGGTGAAATTGATTTTCAGCAATGGCGCGCTCAGTTGAGTCAGTTAATGTCGAACGGCAGCCAACCTCTGTAATGGAAGATGCATGCGCCTACTGTTGATTGAAGATGACGCCGATCTGCGTGACGGCGTCCGCACTGCCTTAAAATCGGAAGGTTACACGCTCGACTGCCTCGGTGATGGACGTCAGGCGTTACATGCGCTGCGTCATGAGGTCTTCGATCTGGTGTTGTTGGACCTGGGTTTGCCCGGCCTGGATGGTCTTACGGTGTTAAAGACGCTGCGCTCAGAAAGCCAACAAACACCGGTGCTGATCCTCACCGCCCGCGATGCGGTAACCGACCGCATTGCCGGGCTCGACAGTGGCGCCGATGATTATCTGGTTAAACCCTTCGATATCACCGAACTGAAAGCCCGCATCCGTGCTCTGCTGCGACGCAGCGCCGGTCGGGCCGACAGCAGTCTGACCGTTGGCGAGCTGCGCATCGAACCGCAAAGCCAGACGGTCTACTTTCAGGACCAAGCCGTTTCCCTGACTCGCCGTGAATTTGCGCTGTTGCATGAATTGGCGAATCAGCCCGGCCATGTCTTTACCCGCGACCATCTGCAGCAACTGCTTTATGGCTGGGATGACGATGTCGAGAGCAACGCACTGGAGGTTCATGTGCATCATCTGCGCAAGAAGCTGTTCCCGGCCTTGATTCGCACCTTGCGCGGTGTGGGTTATGCCCTGGATAAGGACGCCCGCTCGTGATTCCCAACGCCATCCGCACCCGAACCCTCGGTGCTGCGCTGTTGTTGCTGGTTGTCGTCAGTTCGCTGATCGCCTGGAACAGCTTTAACGATGCGGCGCACGAAGTTGAAGAACTCTATGACGCCCATCTGGCGCAACAGGCGCGATTGCTGGGCAATCTGGTATCGGGGCTGAATCGAACCTCGCTCAGTCAGCTCGAGAAACTGCGCCTGCTGAGCACCCTGGAGACGCTCAGCGCGCAAGCCGACCCGCGTCAGGGACATCCTTACGAGAGCAAGGTGGTGTTTCAGGTCTGGTTGGATCAGCAGTTGATTCTGCGTTCGGTCAATGCACCGTCGGAACGGCTGACCGATCTCACCGGCGGCTACGGTGAAGAACAGGTTGAAGGCCAGCGCTGGCGTGTTTTTGTGTTGCCCGATACCCAGAGTGAAGAACGCATCATCATCGCTGAGCGACAGGATGTCCGGGGTGAACTGGTGGAAAACATCGCCTGGCGCAGCCTGATTCCCGAGTTGATTGGCCTGCCCCTGCTGGGCCTGTTGCTGTGGTGGGCTATCGGCTTTGGTCTGCGCCCCTTGGCGCAACTGGCTGAGCAAATTCGACAGCGTGACCGTCGTTCACTGGAGCCGCTGGCGCAACGACACCTGCCGGCCGAGCTGGAACTGATTCAGGACGCCATTAATCATCTTCTGCTGCAGTTAAAACAGCGTCTGGAGCGCGAACAGCGGTTTATCGCTGATGCCGCCCACGAACTGCGTACGCCCTTATCTGTCCTCAGTCTGCACACCCAGAACGCGCTCGGCAGCCTGGACGAAACGGATCGGCAAAACGCTCTTCAAGCGCTGCATACCGGCATAGACCGCACCACGCGCATTGTGTCTCAACTGCTGACACTGGCGCGCCTGGATCCGGATGACAGTCCGCCGAGGCAGTTTATTGATCCTTTAGCGGTCAGTCGCCAGGTGCTGGCCGACCTGGCGCCGCTGGCTTGGCGTGATGACGTTGAGCTACTTTTGGTCAACGACGAGGCGGACGCTCCCTGGCAGCTCTCCGTTGAAGCCGGCGGCCTGGAAATACTGCTGCAAAACCTGATCAGCAATGCCATTTCCCATGCAGCAGCGGGATTGCGCATTGAGATTCAGTGGCGTGCACTGGGCAATGGACTCGAATTGAGCGTTCAGGACCATGGCCCTGGCGTGAGTGAAGCTGAGAAGCCACAACTGATGGAGCGTTTCTATCGAACAGGTAGCACGGCCGGTGCGGGTCTGGGGTTATCGATTGTGGCGCGGATTGTTGAACGGCATCAGGCTGTGGTGCAGCTGGACGATACTCCCGGCGGGGGCTTAATCGTCCGTATTCTCTGGCCACAACGTCGGGTAGTCGCGCACTAAACGGCCATAGTCGCCATTGTCTTTCAAACGCGCCAGACCGGTGTTGAACTGTTCGATAATGGCTTCGCCGGCTGGAGTTTTGGCGGCAATCAGATAATGACGGCTGCGCTGTACCGGCGTTTTCGCCAGATGGAAAGCGTCGGGATTTAATTGGTTTACCTGCGCCTGTACTTCCCACTGCAGGTTATTGCTGAGCAGAAAATCGACTCTTCCGGCCAGTAACATGCGAAAACAGGAGGTGTACTGAGGCGCATCGACGACCTGAATAATCCCCGCCGCTATGCCGTCGCGAATCACAGCAGGCAGTCCCCAGCCCTGAGCACGGCACAAAGCCATGCCCCGTAACGACTCCACTGATTGGTAATCCAAGGGTTGAGACGCCCGGCTGATAATGACGGTATCCACGTTCATAAACGGATCGGAAAACTGCATTTCAGCTTCGCGCTGGTCGGTATGAACGTAAGGAAAGGTGGCGTCAAAGTCGCCATTGAGCGTGGCCCGATAACCACGCAGCCAGGGCTGAAAACGAATATCGACGGTCTCACCCGTGGCGGCAAAGGCGGCCTGAACCAGCCGGGAGCTGAGTCCACCGTCGGGAAGGCTTTGGTCGGTAAAGGGTGGATAGTCATTACCGGTTACCAGCCGGACTTCCGCCCGGGCTGCGACGGTAAGGGCCATCACCAGGATGGCCACAAGCGCGGTTTTTAACGTCAAGGTGTTACTCACTGCAGAGCAGAAACTCCAACAAGGCTTTTTGCGCGTGCAGACGATTGCCCGCCTGCTCCCAGACGACAGAACGTGGATCATCCAGCATATCCAGGCTGACTTCTTCGCCACGGTGGGCCGGCAGACAGTGCAGGAAGATCGCCGCCGGATCGGCTTTATCCATCAAGGCGGGGGATACCTGGAAACCCTCGAAAGCTTTAAAACGCGCTTGCGCTTCTTCTTCCTGGCCCATGCTGGCCCAGACATCGGTAGTGATCAGATGCGCGCCTTCCACCGCTTCGGCCGGATCGCGCAGGATACGCACCCGATCACCGGCTTCGTCGAGCAGCGACTGCATCGGCTCATAACCTTCCGGGCAGGCGACGTTCAGTTGGAAGTCATATTGGCGGGCGGCATTGATATAGGAGTTGCACATGTTGTTGCCATCGCCGATCCAGGTAACTGTCTTACCCTGAATCGGGCCGCGGACCTCATGATAGGCCTGCATGTCGGCCAGCAGCTGACAGGGATGGTAGTCATCGGTCAGCGCATTGATGACCGGAACCGAGGAATAGTCAGCAAAGGTGGTGACCTTGTCGTGCTCGAACGTCCGGATCATCACCGCATCGACCATTTGTGACAGCACTCTGGCGCTGTCTTCGATCGGCTCACCACGTCCTAATTGAGTGTCGCGTGGCGACAGGAATATAGCGCCACCGCCGAGTTGAATCATGCCCGCTTCGAAGGAAACCCGGGTTCGGGTCGAGGATTTCTCAAAGACCATACCCAGCACGCGGTTTTTCAGCGGTTCATAGCGCGTTCCGCGCTTGAACATACCTTTCAGTTCGATGGCGCGTTCGACCAGATGCCGAAGCTCGTCCGTGCTCAGGTCGTTTAAGGTAAGAAAATGCCGGACCGACATGCTGTTTTGCCTCTCACTTATCGTTATGGGTCACGGCCGCTGATGCGGCCCGGAGCGGGAAAACCGTCCATGATACTTAAGCAGCCGAACAGCAGCAATGCACCCTTGCTTCTCTGCAATTCAGTGTTGCCATCGCATCCATTGAAAAGACGCTGCCCATCCCCATCTGCACGAAGACGGAATTGGCGTACAATAAACGCCATACATTCCACTTCTCATTTCACTATGGACGCAGCAAGATGAGCGACGAGACCCTCAATACCATTAAAGACCAAATCGCCAGCAACCCCGTGCTGCTGTACATGAAAGGCAATCCCAATCAGCCCATGTGCGGCTTTTCCGCGCAAACCGTGCAGGCGGTAATGAACTGCGGTAAGCGCTTTGCTTACGTCGATATTCTGTCTAATCCGGATATCCGCGAAAAACTGAAAGAATACGCCAACTGGCCAACCTTCCCGCAGCTGTGGGTTCAGGGCGAGTTGATTGGTGGCTGCGATATCGTCACTGAAATGGCCGGCAACGGTGAGTTGCAACAGTTGATCAATGAAGCTGTGCCGGAAGACGAAACCAACTGAGCCAACGGGCCCGGTGTTATACCGGGCCAACTCCCCCTCCCTGCCATGACTCAATTCCCCGACCTCACCGACGACGAACTGCTGCGCTACAGCCGTCATATTCTGCTGCCCCAAGTGGATATCGCCGGTCAGCAGCGACTTCGCAATGCTACTGTTTTGGTGGTGGGTGCTGGCGGTTTGGGCAGTCCTATTTTGCTGTATCTGGCTGCAGCCGGCATCGGTGAGCTGCGCATCGCCGATGGCGACAGCGTCGACGAAACCAATTTGCAGCGCCAGATCGTGCATACGTCTGACCGCGTCGGCCAGGCTAAGACACACAGCGCCGCTGAGACCTTGCGCCGCTTAAACCCGCACTGTCGCTTGGTGGAAATTGACCAGTCGCTCGATAAAGACGGCCTGCGTCAGTGGGCGCAAGGTTGTGATCTGGTGGTGATCGGCACCGACAGTTTCGCCAGTCGTTATGACGCTAATGAGGTTTGCATCGAGCTGGGATTACCGTTGGTCAGTGGTGCTGCCCTGGGTATGAGCGGCCAGGCCACGAGCTTCGATGTTCGCCGCACCGACAGTCCCTGTTTTCGCTGTCTCTATCCGGATGGTCAGGATGGAGAGCTGAGTTGTTCAACCTCGGGCGTACTGGGGCCCTTGGTGGGGTTGATCGGCTCCATTCAAGCCACCGAAGCGCTCAAGCTGTTAGCCGGTTTTGGTGAGCCGCTGGTCGGCCAACTGCTGACCGTTGATGCGCTTGACCTCAGCGTTCAGCGCTTCCAGTTCAAACGCAATCCCGCCTGCCCGGCTTGCTCCAACCGCTTGACCTAAAACAACTTCACTGGCGTACTAAAGCCATCCATATCGCCGCTGGGAGCCCCTTCATGAGCACGCAACACAGTGATGGCAGCAGCCTCAGCAACCACTTCATCATCGCCATGCCGGATATGTCCGATCCCTGGTTCAGCGGCACCGTTTCTTACCTGTTTCAGCACGATGGCGATGGCTGCATGGGCTTGGTCATCAACCGCTTAACGTCGATGAAACTGGGTGATGTGTTCGACTCCCTCGATATCGAATGCGACGACCCGGAGCTGTGCGACACCCATGTCTACTCAGGCGGCCCGGTGATGCCGGAACACGGCTTTATCATCCACCACTCCAAGGAAGGCCCTTGGAGCAGCACGGTGAACAACGGCTATATCAGCATCACCACCAGTCCTGACATTCTCGAAGCCATCGCTCGAGGCGGCGGCCCCAGCGATTATCTGGTGTGTCTGGGCTGTTCCGGCTGGTCGCCGGGTCAGTTGGAAGGTGAACTGAAAGGCAATGCCTGGCTGACCGTGCCAGGTGATATGGGGCTGATTTTCGAGGAAGGCATCGAAACCCGCTATGACGCTGCGCTAAAACGGTTGGGCATCGACAAGATGTTTCTCAGCGACAGCGGCGGCCGCGCTTAACGGCCGACCGCCGCTGGATCGTCAAAGCTGCGCCAGACGCATCAGGTCGGCTGAAATTCTGTCGGTCGGCAACTCACTCTTGATCAACACCCGCGTTTTTCCTTCGGCGTCGAAGCCATAAACGGCTGAGCTGTGGGAGACATTGTAGAAGCCATTCTCATCGGGTTCGCCATAACCGTAAGTCGCGCGCATGCGCTTATTCAGATCCTCCAGCTGACGCTGGGTACCGGTCAGGCCGATAAACTGTGGGCCGAAGGCTGAGGTATAGTCACGCAGGCGTTGGGGTGTATCGCGCTGAGGGTCAACGCTGACGAACAACACCTGATAATCATCCTGTTCATCGGCCTGCAATCGATCGATGGCGCGCGACAGACTGGCCAGCGTCCCCGGGCAGATATCCGGGCAATTGGTAAAGCCAAAGAAGAGTAATGTTGGCTGGCCGATGTAATCCGACTCGTTGACCGCTTCACCGTCTTCGTTGATCAGATCGAATTCCAGGTCGGGCATGACCCCGGACAAATCGGTGCCTTCCCACTGGATTTTTTCGTCGCCACAGGCGCTCAGTAGCCCTAAAGCCGTAACTATCAGTGCGACGGACTTCCACAATGGCTGCATTTCATCGTTCTCCTTAAGTGGTTATCAGGCGGTGGCTGGTCGACTGGACGCATGCAACAGGCGTCGCAACACAATCAACATAGTCAACACGGCCATCATGCCGGGCGGAATCCAGGTCAGGATGCCGCCGAGCAACTGGTCGTTCATCGGGTCGATCGGCCAGGCGCGGCCGCAGACATCATAGACATCGAACAGTGGTTCGCGACTGGTCGCAATATAAGCCCCTAACCAGAGCTGGGGAATGGTGACGAACCAGATCAGCAAAATGCGTTTGCCAAAGCCGAGGGTGCGCGCTTGCTGAGGATGACGCGGATCGAGAATCAGCCACCAGAACAGTATGCCTTCCAGCCACATGCTCCAGTTCATCGCCAGATAGTACTGCTGATCCAACATGGCGCGGAAATGGATGCCTGGCTCAAGCCAGAAGAAAATCAGCCCAAAGAAGAGCACACCGGCGATCAGCGGATACTGGACGATGGCGTAACTCCAACGGATCGGCGCTGACTGCAATAGCCGGGTAAGCAGGTGTCGAGTGCGGCCTTTGGGTACGCCTGCGGCCAACACCCGCCACGGATTCGCCAGACACAACAGAATTGGCGCCAGATGGTGCAGCACCAGATGCTGACCACGATGAATAAAGAACATGAACTGGGCGTAATAATCGAAACGGGTATGCAAAACGGTATAGGCGAGCAGCAAACCAAACCAGAACAACAGCTGACGTCCAGGATGCTCACCCTGCCCGGCTTTTTTCAGCGCCTGAGCGCCTCGCACATAAAGTACGGCCGCGGTACCAAAGAACACCACGGCCAACCAGGACAATTCATAGGGAAGTACAAAGTTCAGGACGTCAGTAATCACAGTAACCGTTCCAGCGGGCTGAAGAGGCCACTCTAGCAGGCCCGCTGTTAAAAGATAAAACGTCTTTGCATCAGGCTCAGACGTTATCGCCCAATTTCAGTGCACGCAGACGCAATGCATTACTGATCACCGAGACTGACGACAGGCTCATCGCCGCCGCCGCCAACATGGGTGATAACAGCGCACCTACGAAAGGATACAAAATCCCCGCCGCCACCGGCACACCGAGGCTGTTGTAGACAAAGGCGAAGAACAGGTTCTGCTTGATGTTGCGCAACGTCGAACGGGCCAGCTTCCGCGCCCGCACCAGCCCGACCAGATCGCCCTTGATTAGGGTAATACCGGCGCTTTCGACGGCCACATCGGCGCCCGTGCCCATGGCAATACCGACGTCAGCGGTGGCCAGAGCCGGAGCATCGTTAATGCCATCGCCGGCCATGGCGACTTTGCGACCCTGAGCGCGCAGCTCTTCAATCAGTTGTTGTTTGCCTTCCGGGGTAACGCCGGCGCGAATCTCATCGATACCCAGTTCGCGCGCCACGGCCCGAGCGGTGGTTGCGTTATCGCCGGTCGCCATCACCAGGTGTACGCCCTGCTTCGCCAACTGTTGGATGGCATCAGCGGTGGTTGCTTTAATCGGATCGCGCACGGCCACCAGACCAGCCAGTTGCCCATCAACGGCGACGAACATGACCGTTTTGCCATGCTCACGCAGTGACTCCGCGGTTTGCTGCAACGGCGCCAGATCGACCTCGCGCTGCTCAAACAGTGCCGGATTGCCCAGCCACAGTTGGTGGCCTTCCATCTCACCGACCACGCCCTGGCCGGTGATCGATTCGAAATGGGTCACATCAACGGGTTCTACACCTTCGTCCCTGGCGCCGGCGACCAGAGCCTCCGCCAGCGGATGCTCGGAGCCACGTTCCAGACTGGCCACCCAGCGCAGTACTTGCCGGCGGTCCTGACCATCGATCAGTTCCGCATCGGTCAGTTTGGGGCGGCCTTCGGTCAGGGTGCCGGTTTTATCAACCACCAGGGTGTCGACCGCGGCAAAGCGTTCCAGAGCTTCGGCGTCTTTGATCAGCACGCCGGCCTGAGCGCCACGACCGGTGGCGGTCATGATCGACATGGGGGTCGCCAATCCCAGCGCACAGGGGCAGGCGATGATCAGTACCGAAACGGCAGCCACAATGGCGTAGACAAAACTGGGCTCAGGACCAAAGATCGACCAGACTACAAAGGCGATCAAGGCGACGGCGACGACCGTCGGTACAAACCAGGCCGCCACCCGATCGGCCAGCCCCTGAATAGGTGCACGGGAGCGCTGAGCCTTGGCGACCATCTCGACAATTTGCGACAGCACAGTGTCGTCACCGACACGCTCAGCCGTCATCACCAGACTGCCCTGCTTGTTAAAGGTGCCACCGGTCAGCGCATCGCCAACGGCTTTTTCAACCGGGACCGACTCACCGCTGATCATCGACTCATCAACCGATGACTGCCCTTCGGCGACGATGCCATCGACCGGAATCCGATCGCCGGGCCGCACCCGCAGTTTGTCGCCGCTGCGCACCTCATCCAAGGGGACTTCTTCGTCCTGACCATCGGCCTTGATCCGCAGCGCGGTCTTCGGTGCCAGATCCATCAGCGCTTTGATGGCTGAGCCAGTGCGCTCGCGCGCTCGCAACTCCAGCAACTGGCCTAGGAAGATCAAGGCCACGATCACCGCCGAGGCTTCAAAATAGACCGCGACCTGGCCGCCGTGCTGACGAAAACCGTCTGGGAAGGCGTCTGGTATCAGCGTTGCAACCAGGCTGTAGCCGTAAGCGGCGCCGACGCCGAGCATGATCAGCGTCCACATATTGGGGCTACGGTTAATGATCGAATTCCAACCGCGCACAAAGAATGGCTGCGCCGCCCAGAGCACCACGGGCGTGGCCAGTATCAGTTCTATCCAAATGGCCAGGCGCTCGCCCAGCCAGGCGCGGAATGGCAAACCGGCCATCGGGCCCATGGTCAGAATCAGTAATGGCACGGCCAGAGCGACGCTGACCCAAAAACGGCGGGTAAAATCGATCAATTCGGGATTCGGCCCGGTGTCGGCTGCGCCCGGGTTCATCGGCTCCAGTGCCATCCCGCATTTAGGACAGGTACCCGGCCCTTCCTGCACAATTTCCGGGTCCATCGGGCAGGTGTAGAGCGTGCCCTCAGGCATGGGTTCCGGTGCCGGCCGATCGCCGAGGAAGGCTTCAGGTTCGGCTTTAAAGCGCTCAGCGCAACCTTCTGAACAGAAGAAAAAGCGTTCGCCCTGATGGTGTTCAACGCCTGCGGCGCGGGCGCGTTCGACTGTCATGCCACAGACCGGGTCTGCAGCGGTCAGATAGTCTTCGGGATGCTTTTGAAAGCGGTCGCGACAGCCCGGGCCACAGAAACGATAGGTGGTGCCCTGGTGGTCGGCCTCAGGCTTGTCGGCGTGGGGATCGACCGTCATGCCGCAGACAGGATCGCGGGTCATAACGGAAGAATGGTCGTGATGGCAACTCATGGCGCCCTCCTCGATCAGGTTATCAGCTGTGACCGAGGCTAAACCTTGACGCAACTGGAAGGTCAAGCGCCAGTGATGGCCTCCCGATAATGACGTCGACACATGGATACATAACGCTCGTTGCCGCCAATCACCACCTGATCGCCTTCGGCAATAGCGCGGCCGTTTTCATCCAGGCGCGCCACCATACTGGCCTTGCGGCCGCAAAAGCAGACGGTTTTCAGTTCGGTGAGTTTGTCGGCGATGGCCAGCAAGCGTTCAGAACCCGAGAACAACTGGCTGCGAAAGTCGGTGCGAATGCCGTAACAGAGCACCGGTACGTCATCGTCATCGGCCAGGATCGCCAACTGATCCACCTGTTCATGGGTCAGAAACTGGGCTTCATCGACCAAAATACAGTCGGCCGGTCCGGCTTTATGGCGGTACCAGTCGAGCAGATCGGTATCTTCATCGAAGCAATCGGCGGGTTGTTCCAGTCCGATGCGCGAATGAATCACGCCCTGGCCATAGCGGTTGTCGATGCGGGCGGTCAGCAACAGCGCCTTCATACCGCGCTCGCGGTAGTTGTATTCCGACTGCAGCAAGGAGGTCGATTTACCGGCGTTCATCGCCGAATAGTAAAAATAGAGTTGAGCCATGGGCGGCATTTCCGCAAAGAGGTGATTAATAGCTTGCTGGTTTCAAAGCCGGCAGTGGTTCGCAATAATAGCCGCCACTGTCTGATTCGGGAAAGCCCTACCATGCGCATCATTTCGTTCAATATCAACGGCATACGTGCCCGCTTGCACCAACTCGAAGCCCTGCGTCAGCTGCAGGATCCCGATATTCTCTGCCTGCAAGAGATCAAAGTTCACGACGATATGTATCCGCATGAAGATGTGGAACAGGCCAGCGGTCTAAGCTCGCAGACCTGGGGTCAGAAAGGCCATTTCGGTGTAGCCACACTCAGCCGCACCGCCCCGCAAAGCGTCGAGCGCGGTTTTCCCGATGACGAAGACGATGCCCATCGGCGCATGTTGATCAGCCGCCATGCGCTCGCCGACGGCCGTACACTGACGGTGATGAACGGCTATTTCCCTCAGGGCGAAAGTATTCACCACGAAACTAAATGGCCGGCCAAGCGTCGCTTTTACGCCGACTTATTGGCTTGGTTGGAGAACAACCTTACCCCGGACGATCCGGTGATTATCCTCGGCGACTTCAATATTGCGCCAGTCGATGAAGACCTGGGTATCGGTGAGAAGAATGTGCAACGCTGGCTGCGCGAGGGCAAGTCCGCCTTCCAGCCTGAAGAACGCGCCTGGTTTGAGAAGCTGCGCGCCTGGGGACTGACCGACAGCTACCGCCACCTCTACCCGGATAACAATGAACGCTTCAGCTGGTTCGACTACCGCTCCAAAGGCTTTGAAGACACCCCGAAACGCGGCCTGCGTATTGATCATCTACTGGTCAGCGCTCCCCTGGTTCCATTAATTCGCGGTGCCGGCATCGATTACGACATTCGCGGCATGGAGCGGCCCTCCGACCATGCCCCGGCCTGGCTGGATCTGGATTTGAAACTCGCATAATGTCTACCGCGTAGACATTACCATTCAAGGCGATGCGCTGAATGCAACTGAATACAGAACGCCTGAGGCTCAGACCCAGAACCCTCGTTGATGCAGAGGATTGTTATCAGCTGGACCAACAGCCCGGCGTTCTGGATTACGTTTCTGGCCCCTGGCACGACCCTGAAGCCCATCGTGCCTTTATCCATCAGCGCACAGTTCAGGACTACGGCGAAGGACTGGGCTATTGGGTGGTGTCGCCGGCCGGCGAGCCCGATCAGTTTTTGGGCTGGGTACTGCTGATACCGGTCGATGGGATCGGTCCGGAGATTGAAATCGGCTGGCGATTGCTGCCTCGCAGTTGGGGTAAAGGCATCGCCAGCGAAGCGGCAAGAGCGGTAATGAACCACGCCTTCCAGCATCTACGACTTGAGCGCGTGATTGCCGATATACATCCTGATAATCAGCGCTCCAAGCGTGTGGCCCGTAAAATTGGCATGATCAGCACCTTACAGCAGCCGGGCGACTATGAGCGTTTTGAAATCGATCAAGCCCAATTCTTCAACATATAATGTCTACACGGTAGTCATATAAGACAGTCTGCGCTCCTAGAATGCTCGCTCCAGCGCGGTTTCCAGAAAAAAGGCTCCCGATGGAGCCTTTCGAATGTCTGAGACTTTAGCCAGCGATGCTGTCGGCAAATTCCTCTAATGCCTCGTTTTCGAACCGGTAGTATTGCTTGACCGTTAACAGGTCCGCACAGATAGCGTTATAGAACTCCCCTGCCTTGGGGTTGTCCGATTCCGCCGTCCAGTCCAGGCGCGAGCAACCTTGCTGCAGCGCAAGCCGGGCCAGGTGTTTCATCAGACGCTGCCCCACTTTCTGGCCACGGGCACGGGCGGCGACATACAGATCCTTCATATACATCTGTCCCGACAGACGCATGACCGGATACATAACCGTAAAACTGGCAAAGCCGAGCATCTGGTTACCCTGGTAAGCCGCGACCACCCGAATACCGCTATAGTCAGAAAACATTCGCTGGCGAATATAGTCTTCCAACTGGTCCAGTGAGTAGCTTACCGGCTCTGCTGAGTAGTACTGATACTGCTCCAGCAACAGAGGCGCCAGTTGTGCAGCCTCTGTTGCTGTGACTGGTCGAATATCGAGCGCTTTGCTCATCCATCCATCATCCGTTTGGTCATCCCGTCTTCACCAGCCGACCTCTTCAGCAAAGCCGTTATTGGCCTCAGAGCGTTTCGACGCTGAAGCCCTGTTCACTCAGGGCAGTGGCGTGTTCTTTATCGGTAACCACCGCTGTGGAGGCTTTCTCGGCGTCAAAATAGCCTTGAGCGACTCTAGCCACATCGGTCGGGGTGACCGACAGCAGCGCTTCACGATGGGCCTTACGGTATGCATCTGTCCGGCCAAATAAGCGATTCTGGAACGCCTGTTTGGCTTCACCGGCCGGAGAGCCGGGTTTATCCATGGAGCTGACCACACCCAGAATGGCCGATTCCACCTGCTCGGCAGTGGCGCCCGTCTCACGCACCCAATCGATACTGGCGCGGAAGTCGTTCAGCGTGCCGTCGATACGCGGATCGCGGTAAGAGAAGAACCGGAAGGTGCCGGTATTGGAATCGTGGCTGGCACCGCCGCCATAAGCCCCGCCCTGCTCACGAATGGTGCGATGCAGATAGTTATCGCGCAGCACGCCCGCCAGGACGGTCAGTGGCGCGGAATCTTCATGTTCTGGCAACACCGTCGGGTATGCCATGGAGCAGAAGTTAACCTGAGTGTTTACCGCCCAGGCCAGGCGCTGCTCGGCGGCATTGACCTTGGCGGTCTGATCCGGTGCCGACAGCTGCTCAGTGCGTTGTGCCAAACCATAGCGTTCGCTCTGCTCTGCCAGACCATCCAGTTCGGCCGGTTCACCCACCAGAACCGCGAGTGCGCGTTGGTCAGAAAGCTTGGCGTGCAGCTCACTTAAGCCGGCCAGCCAGCGATCAAAGGCAGACTCATCGGCCTTGAATGCTTTCAGCCAGCTCTTCAGACGACGAATGGCCGGCAAGCCGTTCATGTCATAGGTCAGGCCGTTGGCATAGCTGTGGAAGCTGCCGGCGGTCTGCATCGCCAAGCCATGGCCCTGGCCGGTCACACTCTGCTCGCGGCGGGCGCTCAACTGGGTCAACAGATCACGAATGCGGGTTTTCTCGTCGAACCTTGGTGAGGTCCAGTGCTGCGTCAGAATCTGCGTCAGTTCATCGAAATGGCGAACCAGTGCACGGCCGGACAACACCAGATAGCCGGCTACTTTATCAACGCTGTCGAGCGGACTGCGTAACTGGCTGTAGACACTGACGCTGCCGGTACGGGCGGCCTGCCATTGCTGCATGCCCAGATAGTCTTTATCGCCGGCGCCGACTTCGGTCAGCAAGGCGGTGTACAGCGGCAGCAAGGCGAGTTCGTCTGAGGTCAGTTCTGGCAGCGGCAAGTACCACTGCTGGTAACCGAGTCCATTGGTGCCTGCCGCATAACGAGTAATGGCGCCTTCGGAGAGCGGCGCCAGGCGTTTAACGTCCGGTTTGACATCGGCCAATGTCACCTTGGGTAACTGGCCGGCGTCATCTTCTTCTTCCTGACGCGCTTTCAGCGCCAGCGCCTGGTCGACGATGGCTTGTTGGTCGGCTTCGCTTAGCCCCTGCTGAATGCGATCAAGCTTGGCGCGCTCGTTGTCGAGCTGGTGCTGATGCAGATCGGCGTCGGGACGCAGTGTTAAGCGAACCCGGTGTACGTTATCGAGCAGCAGACGGTGAATCAGGCTGGGAATGTACTGCGGATCTTTGGCCAGCTCGCGCAATCTTGCCAGCGCCGGATCGATATCCAGCGAGTCCATTACCGAGCCGCCATGGGTAGCAGCACCAACCACGCTGAAAATCAGCTGCATACCGTAAGGCATGCCGTCACCAGTCACTTCACGCTGCGACAATTCCAACTGATGCAGCATGGCCTCAACGTCTTCGGTGGGAACGCCTTTATTGGCGACCTCGGTCAGCGTATCGATGATCAACTGCTCAAACTCAGCGGCTTTGTCCGGCTCACTGCCTTCCAGGCCGCAGACAAACATCATCTCCCGATTGGAATCTTCCAGGCCGCACATCGGCGACGGATTTGACCCCAGCTCGGTGTTTTCCAGCGCATGACGCAAGGGTGAGGCGCTGTTGTCGAGCAGGACGTCGCTGAGCAGATGCGCTTCCAGTTGTGCAAACAAATCGGTTGATTCTCCGAGTAACCAACCATAGACGTGATGCGTCTTAGCACTGAGGTCATCGCCCTCGGCAGCATAGGCGTCTTCAACCCGCAAAATACGGTTGAATCGACGTTCCAGCGGCACCGACAGCTTGTGATCCAGCGCTTTGAAACGATGCAGCGCCTGCTCATGAATGCGTTCCTGGATATCAGCAGCCGGACGATCGCCGAAGGTGAAGAAGCTGGCGTTGCTCGGGTGGTAATGCGTCTTGTAGAAGGCTTTGAGCTGGTCATAGCTCAAATCGGTAATGGCTTCGGGGTCACCGCCACTGTTGTAGTGGTAGGTGTTGTACGGAAAGAGGTAATGCTTGATGGCCTGATACAACTGACTGACCGGCGAACTCATGGCGCCTTTCATTTCATTGAAGACGACACCTTTGTAGATCAGCGGCGTGTTGGGGTCGGTCGCTTCGGTGAACTCCAGACGATGGCCTTCCTGGCGGAAGTCCAGTTCGTTGAGGTTGGAAAAGAAGACAGCATCCAGATAGACCGACAGCAGGTTCTCGTAATCCTGGCTGTTTTCGCTGGCGAACGGATAAGCGGTCCAGTCGCTGCTGGTCATGGCGTTCATAAAGGTATTCAGCGAGCGCCGCGTCATCATGAAAAACGGATCGCGCACTGGGTATTTTTCACTGCCACAGAGAGCAGTGTGTTCCAGAATGTGGGCGACACCAGTGGAGTCCGTCGGCATGGTGCGCAACGCCACCATAAAGACGTTTTCCGGGTTATCGCTGGCGATATGGAAATGATCGGCGCCAGTCTGGCTGTGCCGATAGTGTTCCAGCGTGACGTTCAGTGAGTCGATACGACGGCTTTCTATGTGCTCAAAGGAGCGATGCGCGGTGGCGGTCATAAAAGAGTCAAACCTTGAATATTCAGCTACCCATAATGGGGTTCTGCGGCGGTAGCGCAAGTCCCGAAAATCAGCAGAGATTGGCGCATTTATTAACAGTCAGCCCTGCTACGCTTTCATGCTCACGCAGATTCCGTAGAATACCGGCCCTTTTCGGGGATGTGAGGTCGAGATGTCTGAATTTATCCAAGGTCAACGCTGGTTGGCAGATGGCGAACCCGAGTTGGGTTTGGGCGTGGTGCAAAGCGTTGATGCCCGTACCGTGACGCTGCACTTCCCCTCAGCCGAAGATCAGCGCTGCTATGCCTTGCGTGAACCGCCGCTGACCCGGATTCGCTTTGATATTGGCGACAGCATTGAAAAACGCGACCAAGGCCAGGTGGAAGTGGTCGCAGTGCACGAACTGAAAGGTTTGCTGGTCTATGAAACGGCCGATGGCATGGTGCCGGAAAGCGAACTGGCTGACCATATCGACCATGACAACCCCCTGACCCGTCTGTTAACCAGCCAGACCGACCATCCCAACTGGTTTGCCTTTCGTTCTGCCTTGAGTAATGGCCATCAGGCGATCTGGAACCAACATCTGAACGGCTTGCTGGGTACTCGATCCAGCCTGTTGCCACACCAATTGTACGTCGCTTATCAGGCGACCCAGCAGACCCGGGTTCGGGCCCTGCTGTCCGATGAAGTTGGCCTGGGTAAAACCATTGAAGCCGGCTTGATTATCAACCGACTGCGTCAACAAGGTCGTGCCTCGCGTGTGCTGATCGCAGTGCCGGACGCCTTGCAGGCGCAATGGCTGGTTGAATTGGTGCGTCGCTTTGCCATCCAACCGGAGTTTTATCAGCACAGTGAGCACGATTTCAGCCTGGGCCAGGTGCACCTGGTCCCGCATTCACTGCTGGCCAACGAAGAAGAAATGACCTGGGTTACCGCAGCGGACTGGGACATGTTGGTGGTCGACGAAGCCCATCATTTGGATATGACGCCGCCCACCGAGGCTACGGCCGAGTCTTCCTGGTTGACCATTGCCCAACGCTCTCCTCACCTGCTGTTGCTAACGGCCACGCCGGAACAACTGGGTCAGCAGGCGCACTTTGAGCGATTGCAACTGCTCGATGCCTCGCGCTTTGCCAGCTTTGAGCAATATCAGGCCGATGAGAGCCACTTTTTAGCCTTGTCGGACCTGGCGCTGGCGTTGGACCAAAACAAGATCGATGACGACCTGATCCAGCAGCTTCAAACGCTGGGCATTGAATGGCACGACGATCGCCAGCGCGCCTTGAATGAAGTGCTCGACCGCCATGGCCCGGGCCGAGTCGTCTATCGCAATACCCGCCGCGGTGTCAGTGGTTTTCACAGCCGTCAGGTCGAGGCTCATCCGGCCGATACTGAAACTCAGCGCCGCGCCTGGCTGGTCGACTGGCTGAAACAGCACCGCGATCAGAAAGTCCTATTGATTGCCCAGGCGGCCGAGGTGGCGCAGGAGCTGGCTCATAGCTTGTGGCACGAACAGGGCATAGAGGCAACGGCCTTTCACGAAGGGCTGAATCTGATCGAGCGCGACCGGGCTGCGGCCCATTTTGCGTCTGATGAAGACGGTGCCCAGGTGCTGGTGTGTTCTGAAATCGGTGGCGAAGGCCGTAATTTCCAGTTCTGCCATCATCTGGTGTTGTGGGATTTGCCCGATCATCCGGACGTGCTGGAGCAGCGCATCGGTCGGTTGGACCGCATCGGCCAGACCGACACCGTCCACATTCACCTGCCCTATCTGATCGGCAGCGATGAAGAACACCGCTTCGAGTGGTTCCATGAGGTGCTCGACTGTGTCGAACAGCATCAACCAGCGGCGGGCATTGTGCATGCTCAGCACAGCGAAACCTGGCTCGCCGATCCGGACGACCTAATATTGACCGAGCAGATTCGCGACGATCTGGAACGCCTCAATGCCGAACTTGAGCAAGGCCGTGATGTCATGCTCGAACTCAACTCCTGCCGTCAACCACAGGCGGATCAACTTACCGATGCCATCACCGAGCTGGAGCAACACAGCGCGCTGGATGTGGTTGAACAGGCCGCCAACTTACTGAATCTGCACTTTGAAACCATCAGTGATGGCATTTTTGAGCTGATTCCATCCGATAAAATGCTCATCCCCATCATTCCCGGCATTCCCGAAGGCGGCGCCCTGGTTTGTTTCGATCGCGATACCGCCCTGGCCCGCGAAGACGTGCATTTTGTTTCCTGGGAACACCCGCTGGTGCTGGGTTTGCTGGATCTGGTCAGTGGTTCCCAGTTGGGTCAGGCCAGTGTGGCGCTGCTGGAAACCAAGCAGGTACCGGCCGGCCAACTGTTACTGGAAACCCAGTGGCGTTTAGCCATTCCCGAGCGCAGCGCCCATGCCCTGAAACCTCACCTCAACGAAGGTCTGTTGCGTACTTTGACGTTAGAAGGTGGTCAGTCGGACTTATCGCAAACCTTGGGACAAGAGGTACTGCAGGCTCAGGTTAAAACTTTGCCCGTCAAAACCGTGCGCAAATTGGTGCAGTCCGCCAAAGAACGGATTTCACCGATTTTCGATGTTGCTCAGGGGCATGCTCAAAGCCAGTTTGAACAAACGCTGAGCCAAGCGCGGCGCTCTCTGGCGGCGACCAACCAAGCGCGGGTGGAACGTCTGCAGTATTTGTCTGGCGTGAATCCGCTGGTCACCGAACAGGATGTGACCAAGGCTCAGATGCAGGCTGAATTGCTGGATGCGGCCTGGGACAGCGTTGAGCTGCAACCAGCCGGTGTGCGCTTGATTCTGTGCGCGCCACCGGGAAGCATCTGAAAACGATTTCTCAGTGAGCACAAATTCCTGCGCTCGCCGCTGGCGGCCAGGTTACATCTGGTTTAGGGTGAAACGGACCTTCACCCAATAAAACAACAAGAAGAACGCTCATGAAGGAAACTGTACTGATCGAACGCCGGGAAGCGGGATTGGTTCGGATTATTCTGAACAAGCCAGAAACCGGCAATGCTTACGATGACGAATTGATCTGCACCCTGGTCACCGCCTTGGATGATCTGGCCGATGACGACAGCGTGCGACTTATCTGGCTCAGCGGTCGTGGCGCACATTTTTGTACCGGTCCAGATCGCACCTGGTTAAAGCGTCGGCAACACGCTGGCCGGGCGGAACATCAGCAAGATGCCGAGCAATTGGCTCGATTGCTGGCAACGCTTTACAACTTCCCCGTCCCTGTTCTGCTAACCGTGCGCGGTGATGTTAATGCTGCAGCCGTGGGCTTAGCCTGCTGTTGTGATCTGGTTTTAGCGACCGAACGCACCGCCTTCTGTATTACTGAGTCTTTATTTGGCCAGGTGCCGGCGCTGAGCAGTCCCTATCTGATAAAAGCGTTGGGCGAACGTGCCGCCAAATACTATGCGCTGACCGGTGAGTCCATCGACGCCTATACGGCAACGCGACTGGGCTTGGTGCACCGCCTGGTGCCCGCCGAAGAGCTGGATTCTGTTGCCGAAGTATTGGTCAGTGCGATGTTGGCGCGCAGCCTCGAATCGCTGCGCACGACCAAATCAGTACTGCATTTGGCCGCGAACGAGGTTTATGACGAAAGTCTGCTGGAAAGCCTGATTGACTGCTCGATCGAAGTTCGTAGTGATTTGACGGTGACCAGTCTGTCGCCGCCCATGACCAACGACTGAGTTAGCGTTCCAGTGCCGCAGCGAGGAAGTCGATCAACTGACTCATCACTTCATCGATGGCGGTATCTTCACCGATATCGGCCTGAGACATATCTCGCAATACTTCGATGCTCGACATGGTGAAGACACAGGCACCAATAGCGAAATGAATGCGCCAGAATATTTCTCGCTGTGACAGTTCTGGGTGAGCATCACGCAGATAGCTGATAAAACGGTTATAGCTGTCGTTGTAATGTTCTTTCAAAAATCGCCGCAAATGCCCTTGGGCCTGGGTATAGGCAAGACCAAGCAGGCGCATAAAGACGGATAACTTGTTGGAATTGCTTGATGAGTGCACACCAGTGAGCATGGTGCGGGCCAGGACGCCGAGGACATCATGCAGGCTAGGTTGAGACTTGGTGGCTACCAAAGCAGCCATCTCTTTATCGAGCTTGTTGCAAAACGGTGTCAGGAAACGCGCAAAGACAGCCTGGATCAGGTCCTTCTTCGAACCAAAGTGATAATTGACCGCGGCCAGATTCACCTTGGCTCGCGTGGTGATCATGCGCAGTGAAGTCTCAGCGAAGCCTTTTTCAGCAAAGAGTTCTTCGGCTGAATCGAGAATGCGGGTAACAGTGTCGGCTTGGCTCATTGAATGTCGGCCTGATTTCTTGGATGTGTTTAAAACGATCGTTTAAAACAACAATATAGCGCAGCACAGGCCGGATTGCAGGCCTTTTTTGACGTGTTAAATCAAGGTGTTATGAAAGCGGATTGGTGCCTGCCGTAAAAGCGGCGATGCAGCGTTATAACTGAATGTCAGCGTTCCGTAAGGTGGCATTGCAGAACGAACGATGTTTATTGAAAAGCCAAGCAACACCTATATGATGGCTGCAGAATAACTAACGGAGGCTAGTCTTATGGCCAACTATCAGAATACCGCCACTCGTCGTTCAGAGTCGGCACTGGCAACAAACAAAGTTTTGCGTAATACCTACGCACTGCTGTCTATGACGCTGGTCTTCAGTGCCGTCTGCGCCCTCGCCGCTATGGCGGTTGGTCTGCCACACGGCGCTTCTCTGCTGATGTCACTGGCTGCAATCGGCATTCTTTGGTTTGCCATCCCACGCAGCGTGAACTCCGGCATGGGCATCGTCTGGACCTTCGTATTCTCGGGTTTGCTGGGTGCTGGCCTGGGTCCGATCCTGAATGCCTACCTGGCCATGTCAAACGGTCCAGCCATTATCGCTCAGGCACTGGGTGGTACCGCTATCGTGACATTCGGTCTGTCTGCCTACGCCATCACCACTAAGAAGGATTTCAGCTTCCTCGGTGGTTTCGTCATGGTTGGTTTGATTGTTGTATTGGTTGCCATGCTGGCGAACCTGTTCTTTGCCATCCCGGCCGTCAGTCTGGCAATTTCAGCGGGTGTGGTTCTGCTGATGTCATTGCTGATCCTCTTTGATACCAGCCGGATCATCAACGGTGGCGAAACCAACTACATCCGCGCAACTGTGTCGCTCTATCTGGATATCTATAACCTCTTTATCCATTTACTGGCACTGGTTGGCGCTCTGTCCAACGACTGACCAGAGCAACACTGAAAAGGCCGCCTTGTGCGGCCTTTTTTGTGCCTGCTGGGGTATCATGCGCGCATGAAATATCAACTGAATATCTACTCGTCGCCCTGGAACAGCAGCGCTCAGGCTGATGCACTCGCTTTCGCGACAGCGCTGAGTTCGAGTGAACATCAGCTGGTGCGAGTTTTCTTTTTTATGGATGGCGTTTATACCGGCCTCAGCAGTCAGGCTCCTGCGAGTGACGAGCCCGATTGGCGCCAGCTTTGGACAGCCCTGCAGCAACGTACTCAGTGCGAGTTGTTGTTGTGTATTGCCGCTTCAGCAAATCGCGGCCTGCTGAACGATAGCGAAGCCCAGCGTCAAGCAAAGCCGGTGACTACCGTTGAACCTCCGTTTGAACTGGTAGGCCTGGGGCAATGGGCCGCGGGATTTGGCGATTGTGACCGGGTGGTGAGCTTTCGATGAACACTTATGAAACGCTGATTCTGGTCACCGTACCGCCCTATCAGCAGCGACGCAGTGAAGAGATTCTGGAAGCGATTATGAGTCTGGCACTGTTTGATCGCGACCATGCGGTGATTTTTTGGGATCAGGGATTGGCCTGGCTGACGCCAGAACAACAACCGAGCAAGGGTAAATCACTGAGTCGTCAGTTGGAGGCTTTGCCGCTATACGGTAGCGATGCCCTGTTCTTCTGTCAGCAGCATCGCGCGGCGGTACTTGGCGATCAACCAATCGCCGATACCATCGAGCCTATCAGCCTGACGGATATCGCAATGCTGATGCGTCAATCCCGTTATGTGGAGGTGTTCTAATGGCGCTGCTGACCTTGAGTCGAAAACCCGACGACCAGCAGCTGGAGTTATTCAACCTGTGGCTGACTGCAGATGATTGGGTGCTGCTCAGTGGTGATGCCCGGTCGATGATGTGGCAACCCAACCCAACACTTGCTAAAGGTTGTATTCGACGCGAAGACGCCCAATCCATGGCTGGCACAGCGCATCCAGACTGGCTACTGATCGATGATGATGACTGGGTCCGACTGAGCGCCGAGCACTCTCCACTGGTTCACTGGTAATTAGATAACTCAAGATGACCACTTTCGCCACCGATCACCTGGGCTTCCTCCAAGACGCCAACAGTTGGACCGAAGACTGGAGCCAACAACAGGCTCAGCAACAGGGTCTCAATTTGACCGATGAGGATCTCAACATCATTAAGTCGCTGCGTGACTTCTATTTCCGCTACGACCTGTCTCCGGCCATGCGTCCCTTGGTGAAGCATCTGAAAACCGAATTTGGCGCCGAAGTGGGCAATTCCATCTATCTGATGCAGCGCTTCGGCGAGAGCCCAGCACGCATGCTGGCACTGTTGGCTGGCCTGCCCAAACCGAAGAATTGTCTATGAGTGAAACGCTGACCTTTGCTCAGTTGGTTCGTACCCTCGGTCGTGGCCGCAAAGGCAGCCGCTCGTTAACCCGCGAAGAAGCAAAGTTCGCCATGGAGGAGATCTGGGCTGGTCGGGAAACGCCGGCGCAATTAGGCGCCATGCTGATGCTGATGCGGGTTAAAGAAGAAACGCCGGATGAACTGGCGGGTATGCTCGATGCGGCTCGCAACAACTTGCCGACCTGGCAAGGTAGAGACATTCGCATTGACTGGCCGGCTTATGCCGGCAAACGTCGTCAGCCGTCCTGGTATGTACTGGCCGCCTGGGCGTTAGCACGGGCGGGATATCCGGTGTTAATGCATGGCGGTGGCGAACATACCGCCGGACGACAATACGCGCGCCAGGCATGTGAGGCCTTGGGCATTCCGGTTGCTGATAATTGGCAGCAAGCTCAACAACTCAGCCTGGACGAGCCATTGGTTTACTGCGCGTTGGACAGTTTTGCGCCCAAGCTGTCACACATCGTCGATATGAAGGCAGAACTGGGTTTGCGTTCACCCATCAATACGCTGGTACGTCACCTCAACCCGGCTGCCGCTGATGTCACTATTCAGGGCATGTTCCACATGCCCTACCAGGCGATACACCATGAAACCGCTCGTGCCCTGGGAGATACCCGCAACGTAGTTCTCAAAGGCGACAGTGGCGAATTTGAAGTCCGTCCGGATGCCGATCAAACCGTTTTGATGCTAAGCCCACATCAGGACGAAGCAGTGGCGGTACCTCGAGTACTGGCCAAGCGAGCCGTCCGCCCACCCGAGCCGGATCTGCGCAGTTTAGTCGATACCTGGTCCGGCCAGATCAAGCCCGACTATGGTTTGGCCGCCGTCGAGGAAACCATGGCGTTGATTCTGATGCTGACGGATGACCTGGACTTGGTTAAAGCTCGCGAACGCGCCCGGGACATTTGGCACGCTCGCTGATGCTGATCACTAAACTGCGTCCCACCCACCATCGGCGGCGATCACGGCACCGTTGATACGGCGTGATTCGTCACTGGCCAGAAACAATGCCAGGTCGGCAATGTCGCTGGCATCCAAGACGGCGGGAATCAAAGCGGCAAACTCCCCGGTTCTGGCGGCGCCGACGGCGTCCAGTTTGTCCTGCGGCATGGAATCAGAGATATGGGTCGCTGTGGCTCCTGGTGCAATCAGATTGCAGCGCACCCCGTTTTTGGCATACATCCAGGCGGTGTTCTGACTCAAACCCAGCAGTCCGTGTTTGGACGCAGTATAAGCAGCACCGGCTGCAGCGCCGTGTTTACTGGCTGTTGAACCGACATTGACGATGCATCCCTGAGTTCGTTTCAATTCCGGCATGGCCCGGCGCATGGTGTACATCGGGCCGTAGAGATTTACCCCCAACACCCGATTCCAGACCTCATCGCCAAGCTCCCCGACACCTTGCATATAGTCCATGATGCCAGCGTTGTTGCAGAGAATATCCAAACGGCCAAAGCGATCCAGCGCCGCTTGCACCAGCGCATCGGCTGTGGCCGGATTGGAAATATCACCAGCGACAGTCACCACAGACACGCCGCCGATCTCCATGGCCACTGCATCCAATCGATCGGTAGCAATATCACCAATCACCAAGGCAGCACCTTCAGCAGCAAAACGCTGAGCAATGGCTTTGCCCATGCCAGAGCCGGCTCCTGTCACGATGGCCACTTTGTCGTTAAGTCTCATACTGACCTCCTTTTTGCTGTTAGAGGTCAGTATGAGATCACCGGCGTCCCAGCATGCTGATCCGCATCAGTGTTCGCGTGGCAGTCTCTTCGAGAAACTGGCACAGGTTTTGAGATAGCAAGGTAGCGCCGACGCATTTGTTGGAATTGGCGCCCGATAACGCACTCTTTAGGGGCATTGCAGCCCCGTCAGTGCGCCAAAACCGTGAAAGAGGAAGAGACAATGACTGAGCCTGGAGCTATTGCGTTAACAGCCAAGCAACAGCACCTGTTGATGGCGAGTGTATTTTTTGTCGGAATCTTGTTGCTGCTGGTAGCATCGGCCGTCTTGGGCGCTGCGCTGCTCGGCATGGTTCCGGTAGAGGCGGCCAGCATGGGATTGATGCCACTGATCAGTGGTCTGGCGTCGATTGCGGCGGCGGTTTTTCTGTCGTCTTAAGCGGTTTACGACGGCCGGTTAAATTGACCGGCCCTTCCCTTCTTATCAGTCGATCACTCAGCTTTATCCTGCATCACCGTTCCCGCCCAGTTCAAACGCTCATGCAAGGACACTACCTCACCGACGATCGTTAAGGTCGGCGCTTGAGGTGGATCCTGTTCGATCATGGCCGGCATCGTAGCCAGAGTACCAATCCACAGACGCTGTTCTGGCGTTGTCCCTTTCTGTACCAGGGCGACAGGCGTGTCCGGCGAACGACCATGCTGGATCAGCTTGTTGCAGATTTTAGGCAGGCCAAGCAGACCCATATAAAAAACCACCGTCTGCTGCGTGGATGCCAGTTCAGTCCAGGGCAAATCCAGACTGCCGTCTTTAAGATGGCCGGTGACAAAGCGTACCGACTGAGCGAAGTCACGGTGAGTTAATGGAATGCCGGTGTAGCTGGCACAACCGGATGCGGCGGTGATGCCCGGTACCACCTGGAACGGAATGCCATTGGCCGCCAATAGATCAATCTCTTCACCACCGCGACCAAAGATAAAAGGATCGCCGCCTTTCAAACGCAGTACCCGCTTGCCTTGGCGCGCCAGATCGACCAGTAACTGATTGATATCCTGCTGCGGCACGGCGTGTTCAGAGCGGCGTTTACCGACGTACAAGCGCTCGGCATCACGGCGCACCAGGTCCAAAATTGCTTCCGGCACTAAGCGGTCGTGCAAAACCACATCAGCTTGCTGCATCAGCCGAAGCGCTTTAAACGTCAACAAATCAGGGTCACCCGGGCCGGCACCGACCAGATAGACCTCGCCCAGTTGCGCTTGGTCCGGCTCATCCAGTTGCCGCTGCAGTTCTTGCTCGGCCTGAGTCAGACGACCGGCATAGACGTGCTCGGCAACGGTACCGTTGAGGATCTTTTCCCAGAAATAACGACGATCATCGAGGCGCTTAAAACGTGCCTTAACGGCGCTTCGAAACCGTGCCGCCAGCTTGGCGAGCTGACCATAACTGGCGGGAATACTGCTCTCCAGCTTGGCACGAATCGACCGGGCCAGAACCGGCGCCTGGCCGCTGGAGGTGATGGCGATTACCAGAGGGTCGCGATCGACGATGGATGGGAAGATGACGTCACAGAGCTCCGGCGAATCAACAACGTTGATCAACACCTTGCGCGCCCTGGCCTGCTCGCTGACTTGACGGTTCAGAGCGTCGTTGTCGGTAGCGGCGACCACCAGAGCCACGTCATCAATATCGTCCGGCTGAAAAGGTCGCTCAATGCAGTGGCATTCCGGCCAGGCACGAATGGTATCGAGGATATCCGGCGCAACGACTTTGAGCTGACAGCCGGCGCGGCGCAGCAAGCCGATCTTGCGTAAGGCAATATCGCCACCGCCAACGACCAGGACGGTCTTGTCTTGCAGGCGATGAAACAGCGGGAAATAGTGCACGGTCAGCCTCTTTGCCTATTCGATAAAAGCCCCGGTCTAAACCGGGGCTTTTGATCAAGCCGTTAACCGCTCCAGACCGCCCATATAAGGACGCAGCACTGCTGGCACGGTGACGGAACCGTCGGCGTTCTGATAGTTCTCCAACACCGCGACCAGGGTCCGACCGACGGCCAGACCCGAACCGTTCAGAGTATGCAGCAGCTCCGGCTTGTTGGTCTCCGGGTTACGGTAACGCCCTTGCATACGACGCGCCTGATAGTCGGTCATATTGGAGCAGGAAGAGATTTCACGGTAGGCATTCTGCGCCGGCAACCAGACTTCCAGATCGTAAGTCTTGGCGGCACTGAAACCGAGATCACCCCCACACAGCAGCACCTTACGGTACGGCAGTTCCAGTTTCTGCAGAATGGTTTCGGCGTGGCCTACCAGGGCTTCCAACGCATCCATGGAAGTTTCCGGACGCACCAGATGCACCAGTTCAACTTTTTCAAACTGGTGCTGGCGAATCATACCGCGCACGTCCCGTCCGTAGCTGCCCGCTTCACTTCGATAGCACAAGGTATGAGCGGCAAAGCGCAACGGCAAGCTGGCGGCGTCGAGAATTTCATCGCGCGCCAAGTTGGTCAGCGGTACTTCGGCGGTTGGAATCAGGTAGTAATCCTGATCGACATTGAGCTTGAACAGATCTTCTTCGAACTTGGGCAACTGACCCGTGCCAACCAGAGAATCGCGATTGACGATGGTCGGAACATTGGCTTCCAGGTAGCCGTGCTCGTCGACATGGGTATTGAGCATAAACTGCGCCAGGGCGCGGTGCAGACGCGCTACTGGGCCGCTCATCACCGCAAAGCGGCTGCCGGTCAGCTTGGCGGCTTGTTCAAAATCGAGCCCACCGATAGCGGCACCAACGTCGACGTGATCTTTAACCTCAAAATCAAACTGACGAGGCTCACCCCAGCGGCTCACTTCGAGGTTATCGTTTTCATCCTTGCCTGCCGGCACGGCTTCGTCCGGCACGTTGGGGATGTTCTGCATAAAGGCATCGAGGTCAGCCTGAACGTCTTTAAGTTCAGCTTCACGGGCGCCCAATTTGGCGGCGATGTCATCCAGTACTTTCTGCACTTCAGCCTTGGCATCGTCAACGCTCATGCCCTGGCCTACCAGCTGACCAATCTGTTTAGAGGCTTTCTTGCGCTCGGCCTGCAGCTGTTCGGTTTCGACCTGCAAGCCCTTGCGCCGGGACTCCAATGACTCAAACGCGGACACATCCAGAGAGAAGCCTTTAACCTTCAAGCGGGCAGCCAGAGGTTCAATGTCCTGTCGCAGGCGTTTGATGTCGAGCATGGAAAGCAGTTCCTGTTTAAGAGTCAGTAGAAAGGGGTTAACCGGCCCGAACGGGCCGACGTATTAGAATAACAGCTTGGCAACCCCTAAGCCCAGAGCAGCGGCAGCCAGACAGGCCAATACCGAGACCAAAATATAGAGTAGCGCTGAGACATAATGCTGTTGTTCAACCAGCACCAGACTCTCGATGGCAAAACTGGAGAAGGTGGTAAAGGCGCCGAGCATGCCGACGACAATCAACGAGCGCCCCACTCCACTGGGATCGGTATGCTTCAGGGCAAAAAATACAAAGGCGATGCCGATAATAAAACTGCCGGTCACATTGGCGACCAGAGTGCCCCAGGGAAAGTGACCGCCATCATGACGATTTACCAGTTGCACGACGCCAAAACGTCCCATGGCGCCCAGCGCGCCACCGATGGCCACCGCCAGCCAATGTGCCAATCCCAACATCGGTTCAGTCCCCTTTATGTTGTGCGTCGGCGTCCAGCTGGCGCAGGAAAACCAATTTTTCGGCGATCTTTTTCTCTAAACCACGATCAACCGGTTGGTAAAAACGTTCATCGCCTAATTCTTCCGGCAGATAGCGTTCACCGGCGGCATAGGCATGAGGCTCATCGTGCGCATAGCGATAAGCGGCGCCATACCCCAGATCTTTCATCAAGCCAGTCGGTGCGTTGCGCAAATGCACCGGCACTTCGCGACTGCGATCCGAACGCACCACTTCCATCATCCGATTAAAGGCACTGTAGACGGCGTTACTCTTGGGCGCGCACGCCAGGTAAACACAAGCATGTGCCAAGGCCAGTTCGCCTTCGGGTGTGCCCAGACGCTCCTGAACCTGCCAGGCATCCATGGCGATGGTCAGGGCGCGCGGATCGGCATTACCGATGTCTTCACTGGCCATCCGCACCAGGCGCCGGGCGATATAGAACGGATCGCAGCCGCCATCAATCATGCGGCACAACCAATACAGGGCACCATCGGGTGACGAACCACGCACGCTCTTGTGCAGTGCGGAAATCTGGTCGTAAAAAGCATCGCCGCCTTTATCAAAACGCCGAGTTTGGCCCTGAGTCATCTGGCCCAGACGTTCAGCAGTCAAACCAAGCGGATCGTCAGCATAGAGGTCGGCAGCCAATTCCAGCAGGTTATAGAGCCGGCGGGCGTCACCATCGGCCAGGCGAAACAGCGGCAACTGAGCTTCTTCGGCGATAACTAACTGACCTACCTTGGCATCGGCGGCCTGAGCTTGCTTAAGCAGCAGCGCCATATCGTCGTCTTCGAGCGACTTCAGCGGATAAACGCGCGCCCGCGATAACAACGCCGCATTCAGTTCGAAACTGGGATTTTCCGTGGTGGCGCCAACAAAGACGAAGGTACCGTCTTCGACATAGGGCAAGAAGGCATCTTGCTGAGCTTTATTGAAGCGATGGACTTCGTCGACAAACAACAGAGTTCGCCTGCCCTCTACCGCGGCCTGCTTGGCCCGCTCTGCTGCAGCTTTGATGTCTTTGACGCCCGCCTGAACGGCAGACAAAGGTTCAAACCGACTGGAGGTACTGTGGGCCAGCAAACGAGCCAGGGTTGTTTTACCCACACCCGGCGGGCCCCAGAAAATCATCGAATGGATTTGGTCGCGCTCTATGGCCTGACGCAGCGGCTGATCCGGGCCCAAGACATGCTTCTGGCCGACGTAATCGTCCAGCGACGTCGGTCGCAGGCGTTCAGCCAGGGGTTTGAAGGCATCATTGGCGTCGGCAGCGAAAAGATCCATCACATCTGCTCGAAAACGTCCGTGCCAGCCGGCGGTTCAAACTCGAAGGTAGCGGCCGGGAAATTCATACCAGTGCGCACGTCGTTAAAACGGATTCGCGTGTCCTGTCCCAGGTTGTCGGTCAGGCGTAATTGGCTGATCACACCGTCAACAAAGACCAGCGTCAGCTCACTGAACATCGCATCTTCATCGGTGGGATAGAGCTGATAACTGGTCAATTCATCATTGGCCGCTTCGGTCACCTCATAGGAAGTCGACAGCGTTGAGCGTGGCTGGGTGAGAATCATCGCCGGAGACTGCCGAATCTGATCAGCAACCGGTTGATAGGTTGCTTGCGCCAGGTCCGGATCGTAGACCCAGAGCGTGTCACCATCGGAGATGACACTTTGTTCATACGGCTCGCTGACCTGCCAAACGAACTTCAGCGGCCGGGCAATTTGCATCAGGCCGCTGGAACGTTCGCCTCGCAATTCACCTTCGGCGTAGGTTTCTTGTTCAAACTCAGCACTCAGGTTTGAAGTGGCTTCCAAACGCTCAATCAAGCGCTCACGTGCTGCTTCATCGGCCAGTGCAGAGAAGCTGGCGGTGGCCAACAACAGTGATAACAGAACTTTCATACGGACTCCTTAACCTGCCGGCGGTGGTGGCGCGAGAACTTCACGGGTGCCGTTATGGCCAGCAGCACTGACAATGCCTGCCGCTTCCATCGCATCGACCAAGCGGGCTGCACGGTTGTAGCCGATGCGCAGTTTGCGCTGTACCGAGGAAATTGATGCCTTGCGGCTTTGGGTCACAAAGGCAACTGCTTCATCAAATAGGACGTCGGCTTCCGGATCTTCGCCGCCTTCTTCAAGACTGGGAACGCCGGGTAGATCAGCATCCCCACCGCTGAGAATTTCCTCGATGTAATCCGGAGCGCCGCGTTTCTTCCACTCACTGACCACGCGATGCACTTCATCGTCATCGACAAAGGCGCCGTGGACACGCACCGGCAAACCAGTACCTGGCGGTAAATAAAGCATGTCACCATGGCCCAGCAACTGCTCTGCCCCGCCCTGGTCAAGAATGGTGCGGGAGTCGATTTTCGATGACACCTGAAAGGCAATGCGCGTCGGGATGTTAGCTTTGATCAGGCCGGTAATAACATCCACTGACGGACGCTGAGTCGCCAGAATCAAATGGATGCCGGCAGCCCGGGCTTTCTGTGCCAAGCGGGCAATCAGCTCTTCCACCTTCTTGCCGACAATCATCATCATGTCGGCAAATTCATCGACCACGACCACAATAAACGGCATGGGTTCGAGTTCCGGCGCCGGTGCATGCGGATCCAATTGCTGTGAGGGGTCATACAGCGGATCGCGAATCGGGTCGCCCGCCTTCTGAGCATCTGTCACCTTCTTGTTGAAGCCCGCCAGATTACGCACACCGACAGAGGCCATCAGCTTGTAGCGACGCTCCATCTCGGCGACACACCAGCGCAGACCGTTAGCCGCATCTTTCATATCGGTGATCACCGGCGTCAGCAAGTGCGGAATGCCTTCGTAAACCGACAGCTCGAGCATTTTCGGATCGACCAGAATCAGCCGCACTTCCTCGGGTGTGGCCTTAAACAAGATGCTGCACAGCATGGCGTTAACGCCGACCGATTTACCGGAACCAGTGGTACCGGCAACCAACAGGTGTGGCATCTTGCCCAGGTCGGCACAGACTGGCGTACCGGAGATATCATCGCCCAGCGCCAAGGTCAGAGGGGATTTGGCCTTATCATACACCGCTGAGCGTAGCACGTCGCTGAGCCGAACGATGTCGCGCTTTTCATTAGGAATTTCGATACCAACGGTCGTCTTGCCGGGAATGATTTCCACCACCCGCACGCTCACCAACGCCATGGATCGCGCCAGGTCTTTAGCCAGGTTGGCGATCTTGGAGACCTTCACACCAGCGGCCGGCTGGATTTCAAAACGGGTAATCACCGGACCCGGTGCTACTTCGGTGACTTCCGCTTCGACGCCGAAATCTTTGAGTTTGATTTCCAGCAACCGCGACATGGCTTCCAGCGCTTCTTCGCTGAAGCCGCCCACACTGTCGTGTTCGCTGGACTGCAACAGACTCAGCTCAGGCAGCGCCGTATTGGCACTGCTGCCTTCAAACAACGGCTGCTGACGCTCTTTTTCGACGCGCTCACTGGACTTGGTCACGCGTGGTTGTAAAGGCTTGATCTGTGGTGGTTTACGCTTGGCCTGTTTTTGCATCTGCACTTCGAGATTGGCCTTACGCGATTGAATGACTTGCTGGCGCTGAATATCTTCATCTTGGCGGCGTTTACGGGCGTGACGGCGATCGCGCAGGCGATCAAAGAGCCCCAGAAGACGACGGCCAACCGCTTCCATAACAGCCAACCAGGAAACATTCATCGCCACGGTCAGCGAAATAAACCAGAGCACCACCAACAGCAAGGTAGCGCCGGTCAGTCCAAGACTGGGGAAAATCAACTCCGACAGATGTCGGCCGAGCCAACCACCAGCGCTGGCATTGGCGGATGACGCAATATGCACCGTCGCTAAGGTGCAACTGGTTGCGACAAAAAGCACCCAACCCAGGCTGCGCACCGCAATCAGCACCGGATTCCAATGCAGACCGGCGCGGCGATCACGAAAAGTCGCCCAGGCACGATAAAAAAAGATAACCGGCAAGCCATAGGCCAAGCCGCCAACCAGGCTGAACAGCAAAGAGGAAATCCAGGCGCCGGCGCGCCCCGCCAGGTTACGAATACCTTCACCGGCACCGGAAAACGCCCAGCCGGGATCGGACGGGTGATAACTCATCAGCGCTATCAGCAGGTAGACGCCGATAGCGAGTGACAATAACAAACTGCCCTCAAGCAAAAGCCGTTGCTTGAGGTCGAGTACGCGGTCGTCGTCCCGCGCGCGTGCGGATTTCTGCGTCACCGATGTTCCTTTGCTAACCGAGACCGGACTTGGCCGATCGCATTCTACCCAAGGACAGACTCGCCGCGCATTGGCAAGCACCGTCCACTGCCCCTAAGATACCACAGACACTGGGGCAACTTATTGATACATCAAGCATTTTTATGCCACAAATCGCCTGGCTGGACGCTGAACAGCCGCCTGACTTTCCGCCAACGAACACCGCTCTGAACTCGCCCAACGGCATTCTGGCGGCGGGCGGTGCGCTGCGCCCGGAATGGCTGTTAACCGCTTATCAACGCGGCATCTTCCCCTGGTTCAATGACGGTGAGCCCATTCTATGGTGGTCGCCTTCGCCGCGCATGGTTCTGCTGCCCGGTGCCATGCAGCCATCGCGCAGTCTGCGTAAAGCCTTTCGGCGATCGCCTGTTCAACTCGCGGTGAACCGTAACTTTGCGGCGGTCATCCAGGCTTGCCAGGAGCCCCGTGCAGCTCAAGCCGGCACCTGGATCACCGAGGAGATCGTCGACGCCTATTGCGAATTGCATCGACTGGGCTGGGCGCACAGCATCGAAGTCTACCAAGAGGACAACCTGGTTGGCGGTCTCTACGGTCTGGGTATTGAAAAGGTCTTCTTTGGCGAAAGTATGTTTTCGCGCCAACCCAATGCGTCTAAATACGCCTTTCTGGCGTTGAGTGACTGGGCTGAACAGGCCCAGCTGCGACTCATCGATTGTCAGGTCTACAATGATCATCTGGCCAGCCTGGGCGCCGTTGAGATAGACCGGGAGCATTTCGAGCAGGCCCTTCCAGTACAGCGAATTCAGCTCACTATGCCCGGATCAGATCGACTCAATGCCTTGTTAACCCAACGCTTGGGTAATCCAAGTTCTCGCCAGGATTCACCATGAATAATGCCGATGATGATCGAGACAACCAGAGCGATGACCAACAGCAAACCATCAAGCTGTTTCGTACCGGTGAGCATCGCTGCAGCTACCTGCCCGAGCAGCAATCCCGAACGCTCTTCCTGGACCCGGAATTAAGCTTCAATACGGCGCTCTATGAACAGTTGATGCATCTGGGCTTTCGGCGATCGGGCCAGCACCTGTATCGGCCCGACTGTGAAAACTGTGGTGCCTGCCTGCCCTCGCGAGTCCGGGTCGACGCCTTTGACTGGAAACGGCGTTTTCGGCGTATCCTCAAACGCAATAATGATCTGACACTGAGACGCCTGCCTTGCCGCTTCAACGAAGCACATTATCAACTCTATGAGCGCTACCTGAGCGAGCGTCACTACGACGGCGATATGTACCCGCCCACGCGTGACAGCTATCGGGATTTTCTGGTCAGCCGACCGGACCTGGGGTTCATTCTCGAAATTCGCCATGGCGAACGATTGCTGGCCGTTGCCTTTACCGACTTACTGCAAACCGGCCTATCGGCAACCTACACCTTTTTCGACTGCGACGAGGACAAACGCAGTTTGGGCACCTTTGCCATTCTCAGTCAGATTCAATTGTGTCGTGAACTGAAGTTACCTTTCCTCTATTTGGGATACTGGGTTCCAGGCTCTGCACAAATGCAATACAAAGCTGACTTCAGACCGCTGGATATTCTTATCAATCGCCAATGGCGCACGCTCAGCGCTCAACTGATTGAAACCCTAAACCCTATAACTGACTGATTTCGGCCCGATTTTTTTGATCATTGGCGCATTTTCAGGCAGAATGCCCGCCGGTTTGAACTTTAAAAAAACGGGGCTGCGCGCCATCCCGCCCTGTTGCGACCCTCAGAGGACTGCAAAGAAATCTATGGCAAAAGAAGACGTCATTGAAATGGAAGGGGAGATTCTCGACACCCTTCCCAACACCATGTTTCGCGTTAAGCTGGAAAACGGCCATGTAATCACGGCTCATATCTCCGGCAAGATGCGCAAGAATTACATCCGCATTCTGACTGGCGACAAGGTCAAGGTGGAGTTGACTCCCTACGATCTGACCAAGGGTCGCATCGTCTATCGCGCCCGCTAAGCGCTCACTGCAATCTCGCATAAAAAAAGCACCCCTTGGGGTGCTTTTTTGTTGTTGGCCACCGTCAACGGTAGCCATATAGCGACGGAGTGAATCAAGCCGTCGCCACTTCTTCCTCTTCTACATCCAAGGCCAACTCGTCATCGCGTACCCGCAATTTGACGGTACCGCCTTTGGTCAATGGACCGAACAGGATCAGGTCGGCTAACGGACGCTTGACCTTGTCTTGAATCAGACGATTCATCGGACGCGCGCCCATATTCCGGTCGTAGCCTTTCTCAGCCAGCCATTCGCGTGCCTGCTCATCGACATCCAGCATGATGCCTTTGTCATCCAACTGAGCCTGCAATTCGGTCAGGAACTTGTCGACGATGTTGACGACAACTTCCATCGGCAAGGCACCAAACTGAACAATGCCATCCAGGCGGTTACGGAACTCCGGCGTAAAGCTGCGACGCAAGACTTCCATGCCATCGGTACTGTTGTCCTGAGTGGTAAAACCAACGGTGCGCTTGTTGAGCATTTCCGCGCCGGCATTACTGGTCATAATCAAAATGACATTGCGGAAGTCTGCTTTGCGACCGTTATTGTCGGTCAAGGTACCGTGATCCATGACCTGCAACAGCAAGTTAAAGACATCCGGATGCGCTTTCTCAATTTCATCCAGCAGCAAGACCGAATGCGGGTGCTTGGTGACGCCGTCAGTCAGCAGGCCGCCCTGATCAAAACCAACGTACCCTGGAGGCGCACCGATCAAGCGTGATGCGGTGTGACGCTCCATGTACTCGGACATATCAAAGCGCAGCAATGGAATGCCCAGCGATTCTGACAACTGCTTGCTGACTTCGGTTTTGCCGACACCCGTTGGACCGGCAAACAGGAAGGAACCGATCGGCTTATCCGCCGATTTTAAACCGGCTCGTGCCAGCTTGATCGCTGAGGCCAATTGCTCGATCGCGTTCTCTTGTCCAAAGACGGTCATCTTCAGGTTACGCTCCAAGCTTTCCAGCACTTCTTTATCGTTGCGGCTGACACTCTTCTCAGGAATGCGAGCGATAGACGCTATGACCTTCTCGACATCGGGCACGCCAATCGACTTTTTACGGCGACTGGTTGGCAGCAGTCGTTGTGCCGCTCCGGCTTCATCAATGACGTCGATGGCCTTGTCCGGCAGGTGACGGTCAGTGATGTAACGGGCCGACAATTCAGCGGCCGCTTTTAACGCCTTATCGGTGTATTTGAGATGGTGATGCTCCTCAAAGCGCGACTTCAGACCTTTCAGAATCCGATAGGTTTCGTCCACTGACGGTTCAGTGACATCGATTTTCTGGAAGCGACGGGTTAAAGCGCTGTCCTTCTCGAAAATGCCTCGGAATTCCTGGAAGGTTGTCGAACCCATGCAACGCAGCTCACCAGAGCTGAGCATTGGCTTAAGCAGGTTCGAAGCATCCATAACGCCACCCGAGGCTGCGCCGGCACCGATGATGGTGTGAATTTCATCGATAAAGAGAATGGCTTTCTCTTTTTTCTTCAGCTCTGCCAGCAAGGCTTTCAGGCGTTTCTCAAAGTCACCGCGGTATTTGGTGCCGGCCAGCAGTGCACCCAGATCCAGCGAAAATACCTGAGCGTTCTGAACGATGTCAGGTACATCACCATCAACGATGCGCTTGGCCAGGCCTTCAGCAATGGCCGTTTTACCGACGCCGGTTTCACCCACCAACAGCGGGTTATTTTTGCGGCGACGCGAGAGAATTTGAATCACACGCTCAACTTCATGCTCACGCCCTACCAGAGGATCGATGCGGCCGCGGCGCGCCTGATCGTTCAGGTTGGCGGCAAAGCTTTCCAGAGCACTGCCCTGCACGCCATCGCCACCGCCCTCTTCCTGCTGATCGCTGAAATCCTCATTGGGCTGAACATTTTCGCTCTGCACTTTGGAAATGCCGTGAGCAATGAAATTGACCACGTCGATGCGAGAGATGCTTTGCTGCTTAAGGAAGAAAACCGCCTGACTCTCCTGTTCGGAGAAAATTGCCACCAACACATTGGCCCCGGTGACTTCTTTCTTGCCAGACGACTGCACATGGAAGACAGCGCGCTGCAGCACGCGCTGGAAGCCCAAGGTCGGCTGGGTTTCACGCTCGTCGTCTTCTTTGGGAATAAGTGGCGTGGTTGAGTCAATAAATTCGGTCAGGTCACGTCGCAACTGGGAGATATCAGCGGCACAGGCGTTGAGCACCTCAGCGGCGGCATTGTTGTCGAGCAGCGCCAACAGCAAATGCTCGACTGTCATGAATTCGTGGCGCTTGGACCGGGCTTCTTTGAACGCATTATTCAGCGTTAGTTCGAGATCTTTACTTAACATGTCAACAGACCCTCTCGCAGATCATTCGTCATCGACTTCTTCGACCTCACACACCAGGGGGTGCTCATTATCCCTGGAGTACTGGTTGACCATGGCCGCCTTGGTCTCGGCAATGTCCTTAGTATAGACACCGCACACGCCTTTTCCTTGTGTATGCACCGTTAACATAACCTGGGTTGCTTTTTCCCGGGACATATAGAAGAACGCCTCCAGGATATGAATGACAAACTCCATGGGGGTGTAGTCGTCATTCAGCAAGACCACACGATACAGCGGCGGTTGCTTGAGCTCTGGCTTGCTGGTTTCAAGCGCAACGCCCTGATCGTCGTCATCGTCCGGATCTTCCGGTCCCAGACGTGTCAAAAGCATCTTTCGGGCCAATACAGGAGTTAGTGAGTCGTTGATGTCTGGATACCTCAACTTCATATCAGACTGCCCGTTATCAGTGAATGCATAGCGGATGAATTTACGATCGGGGACTCCATGCAGCTTGCCCTTGGTCGTTTTTTGCACGAGTGATGAACTGTGGTCGAACCCTGGTAAGAGCCCGGAAAACCCCGATCTGAACAGATCACCTAATGTGCGTCCGATCATAAGCTCCTTCAATGGGGGTTGACTTCATTGAATCAACGGCCAACCATTAGCCCGACGCCGAATCGTTTATTTTGTGATCAGCGAGCTCCAAATGAAGATTTAGGGCCCACTGGATTAGGCTGTACCGAGAGATCACAGAACAAACGATGATACGCCGCTGAACGTTAGCCAAGCTGTCTTCGGACCGCTCAAAGCCTCTTTCCCGGCTCTAAGCTAACGCATCAGCGACACGACGTCAGCGTCGGAAGTCATTTGGCTACCACAGTGACTTCCAGGCTCAGTCTAACGTGGTTGTAAGGAGTCCGTTATGCCGGTAGGGAAAGTAAAATGGTTCAACAACGCCAAGGGGTTCGGGTTTGTCGTTTGTGACGAACACGAAGAAGACCTCTTCGCCCATTACTCCTCCATCCAGATGGAAGGCTACAAAACGCTGAAAGCAGGTCAGGCCGTCGAGTTTGATACGGTCAAAGCCGAGCGAGGCATTCATGCCGTGAACATTCAAGTTCTGCCAGAGATGGCCGGTACTGAACGTTCAACATCTAACCGGAACGAAGCGAAGGAGCGCTCAACCAGTACCAGCGATCAAACCTAGAAAAATAATCATAAAACTCACCCCACTGCATACGGTTGCAGTACGCCTGATAAGTTCAGGCTAACGCAAAAAGCCCTCCCAGTTACTGGTGAGGGCTTTTTTGTTTGTGTCCATCAACAAAAAACCGCGCCGAAGCGCGGTTTGAAGAAGGCTGGATCGATCAGACGCGCATAGCGTCAACGATGGCGTTCAAGGTCGCACTCGGGCGCATAACCTTGGCAGCCAGATCACCATCGAAACGATAGTAACCACCAATCTCGACGCTGTTGCCTTGGACATCAGCCAGTTCTTTAACGATCGCAGCTTCGTTCTCGGCCATGGCCTTGTAGACAGACTGGAAGCTTGCCTTGAGGTCAGCATCTTCATCCTGGCTCGCCAGAGCTTCCGCCCAGTACAGTGCCAGATAGAAGTGTGAACCGCGGTTATCAATACCACCCAGGCGACGTGTCGGTGACTTGTTTTCCACCAGGAACTTGGCCGTTGCGGTGTCGAGCGTCTTACCCAGTACGGAGGCTTTCGGCAAACCAGCAACCGACGACAAATGCTCCAACGAAGCGGCCAGCGCCAGGAACTCACCGAGAGAATCCCAACGCAGGTAGTTCTCGGACAGCAATTGTTCGACGTGCTTGGGAGCAGAACCGCCCGCACCGGTCTCAAACAAACCACCGCCATTCATCAATGGAACAACCGACAGCATTTTCGCTGAGGTGCCCAGTTCCAGAATCGGGAAGAGGTCAGTCAGGTAGTCACGCAGGACGTTACCGGTGACCGAGATGGTGTTTTCGCCTTTCTTGACCCGATCCAGGGTAAAGCGAGTGGCTTCTTCCGGGGACATGATGCGGATATCCAGACCATCGGTGTCGAATTCCGGCAGATAGGCATTCACCTTTTTGATCAGTTCAGCATCGTGGGCGCGCTCTGGGCTGAGCCAGAAGATCGCCGGCCAACCAGTAGCACGGGCACGACTCACCGCCAATTTTACCCAGTCTTTGATCGGTGCGTCTTTGGCCTGACACATACGCCAGATGTCGCCAGCTTCCACCTCATGCGACATCAATACATTGCCATCGGCATCGACAACACGCATCACGCCATCGCTCGGCACTTCGAAGGTTTTGTCGTGTGAGCCATATTCTTCGGCTTTTTGAGCCATCAGGCCAACATTGGGAACGGTGCCCATGGTGCGCGGATCGAAGGCACCGTTTTTGCGACAGAAGTCGATGGTTTCCTGATAGACACCGGCGTAGCAGCGATCCGGGATCATGGCCACGGTATCGTGCAGGGCGTTGTCCGGACCCCACATCTGACCGGAAGAACGGATCATCGCGGGCATAGACGCATCGATGATGACATCGTTGGGCACGTGCAGGTTGGTGATGCCTTTGTCGGAGTTAACCATGGCCAACTCAGGGCGCTGTTCGAAAGTCGCTTTGATGTCCGCTTCGATGGCTGCGCGTTCATCAGCCGGCAGTTCGGCAATTTTGGTCAGCACATCGTTGAAACCGTTCTTAACGTTGACACCCAGTTTTTCAAAGGTTGCTGCGTGTTTTTCGAAGACATCTTTAAAGAAAACGGTCACGGCGTGGCCGAACATGATGGGATCAGACACTTTCATCATGGTGGCTTTCAGGTGCAGTGACAGCAAAACGCCCTCTTGTTTCGCTTCCTGGGCGGCCTTTTCATAGAAAGCGCGCAACTTGGCAACACTCATACGCGAGGAGTCGATAACTTCGCCGCTGAGAATTTTCAGCGATTTCAGAACCTGAACATCACCACCGGATACCAGCTCAATACGAACCTCGCCGGCTTTATCCATGGTCACTGACTGTTCGCTGCTGAAGAAATCGCCATCGTCCATATGAGCAACCCGGCTCTTGGATGATGAGGACCACTCACCCATGGAGTGTGGATTCGCACGGGCGTAGGCTTTGACCGACTCCGGTGCACGGCGATCTGAGTTACCTTCGCGCAACACCGGGTTAACCGCACTGCCCTTGACGCGGTCATAACGCGCCTGGATGTCTTTCTCTTCGTCATTCGATGGATTCACCGGATAGTCCGGCAGCGCGTAACCTTTGGCCTGCAGCTCTTTAATGGCAGCCGCCAACTGAGGGAAGGAGGCACTGATGTTAGGCAGCTTGATGATGTTGGCTTCCGGCGTTTTCGCCAGTTCACCCAGATAAGCCAGGTCGTCGGACTGGCGTTGGTCTTCCGTCAGATAATCAGGAAACTGAGACAGGATGCGACCGGCCAGAGAGATATCACGAACTTCGAATTCAACCCCGGATTGAGCCGCGAATGCCCGGATAATGGGGAGCAAAGAATAGGTCGCCAACGCTGGGGCTTCATCGGTCTCGGTATATACAATGGTGGGATTCTTGGTAGCCATTCTTACTCCTGTAAAGGGTTTTGCTGAGGCGATAGCGCGAAAGTTGTCGGTGAGCCATGCAGATGCCGAATGCTCGCGAAACGTACAACGTCCGGATGATGATTCAGTAACAAGGCGGCTTCAGTGTAGATACACTGCCGCAGAACACGATGGTTATATTGTGTCCAGCAGCGATCAGAGCCTCGCGTCGGGCGCATAATTTGTGGTTTTTCGTCAAAAATTGCAAGCTAGACCATTGGCCCAAAGCCCGCAAACTGACGTGACCGATCCCTTATGAGCACCGTTGTTCTGCTGAACAAACCCTTCCAGGTTCTGTGCCAATTCACCGATACCGAAGGCCGCGAAACCCTGGCCAACCACGTTTCCATTACCGGCATTTATGCCGCCGGTCGCCTGGACTATGACTCCGAAGGCCTGCTGTTGCTGACCGATGACGGGGCTTTGATCCACAGCCTGGCCAATCCGCGCTTCAAGGTACCCAAGGTTTATTACGCTCAGGTTGAGGGCGTGCCTAATGAACTCGATCTGGAGAAACTGCGCCAGGGTGTCACTTTAAAAGACGGTCCGGCGCGTCCGGTAATGGTCGACTGTGTGGACGAACCGTTCTGGCTGTGGGCCCGCCAGCCACCCATTCGTGAACGCAAAGCGATTCCCACCCAATGGTTGCGCATTACCCTGACGGAAGGTCGTAATCGCCAGGTCCGTCGTATGACCGCGGCTATTGGCTTTCCCACCCTACGCCTGATTCGTTGGTCACTGGGGGGGCTGTCGCTGGATGACTTATTACCCGGGCAATACCATACCCTGGATATGAAAACCTTAATAGATAACGGTATAAATATTCAGGCCAAAAAAAAGCGGCCCCAAGGTGGCGCCGCTTCTCGTGCTCAGAATGCGAAAGGCGTTAAACGATCGGGTTCACGTCCTGATCGTAATCGACCTGCTCATAACCGAAACCGAAAAGTTTAAAGAACTCTTTTTGGTATTCGGCAAAATCGGTCAGTTCATCAACATTACTGCTGTCAACCTGATTCCAGATCGCTTCGACTTCAGCCTGAACCTCAGGTTCGAGTTCCTTCAGGTCCATACGGATGCGACCTTCATCATCCAGGGTCAGGTCACCGCCACTATAGAGCTGATCGGCCAACAGACCATGAACCTGCTCGATGCAGCCTTCGTTCGTGCCGCGCTCTTTCATTACGCGGATCAGAATCGACAGATACAACGGCATCACTGGAATGGCTGAGCTGCTCTGAGTAACAACAGCCTTCAATACAGACACATGAGCACTGCCATTCAATTCGGCTTTCAGTTTGTTTTGAATCACGCCGCAAGCGCGGTCCACATCCTGCTTGGCACGACCAATGGTGGCACCGCCATAGATCGGCCAGGTCAGATCTTTGCCGATATAACTGTAAGCCGTGGTCTGAACGCCTTCAGCCAGAACGCCGGCCGCTGCCAGTTGATCAATCCAGCGCTCCCAATCTTCACCACCCATCACTTTGATGGTGTTGGCGATCTCTTCATCCGTCGCCGGATCTAGCGTGAAGTCGGAAACCGCCTTGGTGTCAGTGTTCAGGCTTTTACGCGTCACTGGCTCGCCAATGGCTTTCAGCGACGAGGAGTAAGTCACCCCGGTTTCCGGATCCGTACGGCGCGGTGAGCCGAGACTGTATACAACCAGGTCGACCTTGCCGCCCATGTCATTTTTGATGACGTCGATCACCTGCGCCTTGGCTTCATCAGAAAAAGCATCGGCGTTCAATGATTTGGCAAACACGCCCTCAGCAGCCGCAGCCGCTTCAAAGGCCTTGGTATTGTACCAACCTGCTGAAGCCGGACGCTTCTCTGAAGGTTCTTTTTCAAACATCACACCCAGCGTGTTGGCGCTGTAACCGAAAGCGGCAGAAATACGAGACGCCAGGCCATAACCGTTGGAGCAGCCAATGACCAGAACGTTCTTGGGGCCTGAACCACTTGGCTTATGAGCTTTGACGTAGTCGATCTGTTCCTGAACATGCACCTTGCACCCTTCCGGATGAGCGGTGGTACAGATAAAACCACGAACCTTGGGTTTGATAATCATGCCTAGAGTTCCTTGATATGGTGTATTGCTTAATGGGCCAGACAACACAGACAGGCCGAATGATCCGAACTTTAGCGCCATTTTACTGCCAGGCGTAGCAATCGGCGTCGCCGGCAGCGCAAAAGACTTGTGAGCGTCACGAACAGAGCCAGTATCCGATCTTGACCCCTACCGCCAGGGGTTTAAGCTCTGCGCCCCGCGAGGAGAAGCCAATGAATGACAGCGACTATCCCCATCTGACCGCCTCAGTCCTGATCCCAGACCAAAGCAATATATTAATGGTCAACGAAATAGATAACGGTATAAACGTCTGGAATCAACCCGCTGGTCATGTCGAGGTCGGTGAAGACATTCAGGCCGCCGCTGTTCGGGAAACACTGGAGGAAAGTCGCTATCAAGTTCAGTTAACGCACCTGCTGGGCATCTACCAGAACGTCCATGCCGCCACGGGTGTGCATTATCTGCGCGCCTGTTTTATCGGTGAAGCCGTCGCCCTGGTTGAAAATGCCAAACTTGATGCCGATATACTGCAAGCCGCCTGGCTGCCACTCGATGAGTTGCTGGCAGGACAATACCCGTTACGCAGTCCCATCGTGCACCAGTGCTTAGTGGATTATCAGGCCGGCCAGCGCTTTCCGCTGAATTGCATACAACCCTTGCTGTCACCTACCCCGTCCCAGGAGCTTTAATCGTCATGACCAATCCCGCCAACACCAAGGTCATCGTCGGCATGTCCGGCGGTGTCGATTCGTCGGTGACCGCCGCCTTGTTGCTGGAAGCGGGCTACCAGGTCGAAGGCCTGTTTATGAAAAACTGGGACGAAGACGACGGCACCGAATACTGCACCGCTAAAGAAGATTTGGCCGACGCCCAGGCGGTGAGCGATCGATTGGGCATCAAGCTGCACAAGGCCAATTTTGCCGCTGAATACTGGGACAATGTTTTCGAGCATTTCCTGGAAGAGTACAAGGCCGGACGGACACCTAACCCCGACATCCTTTGCAACCGGGAAATCAAGTTTAAAGCCTTTCTTGAATATGCCTTGACCCTGGGCGCCGATCGTATTGCTACCGGTCACTATGCGCGCACGCGTTCCGGCCCCAATGGCGCAGAGCTGTTGCGCGGTCTGGACAACAACAAAGACCAGTCTTATTTCCTGCACGCCGTGGGTCATGAACAATTCGAGAAAACCCTGTTTCCGGTCGGCGAACTGGAAAAGCCTGAAGTCCGCCGCATCGCCGAAAAATATCAACTGGCCACAGCGCGAAAAAAAGACAGCACCGGCATTTGCTTTATCGGTGAACGCCGCTTCAGCGATTTCCTAAAACAATACATCCCGGCTCAGCCTGGGGTAATTGAAACACTTGAAGGTGAGGTCATCGGCGAACATCAGGGTTTGATGTACTACACCATCGGGCAACGTCAGGGCCTGGGAATTGGCGGCACTCGCAATCATGGCGAAGCGCCCTGGTTTGTTGCTGCCAAAGACCTGGAGCGCAATGTGCTGACTGTGGTCCAGGGTACCGATCACCCGGCCCTGTTTACCAACCGGATGACGCTCAGTCATATCCATTGGGTGAGCGGTATGGCTCCGACTCTGCCGGTTCAATTGACCTGCAAACATCGTTATCGCCAGCCCGATCAAAGCTGCACCATCAGCGCCGATGGTGAGGGTTACAGCGTTGTCTTTGACGAACCTCAACGTGCTATCACGCCCGGACAATCGGCGGTGTTCTACGATGGCGAAGTCTGCCTGGGTGGCGGTGTGATTGAACAAACCTGGCTGGCGGATGCTTGAATTCGGCTAACCGACCGTCACTAACCATGCAGTGCAATCGAACGTTAACCGACACAACTCCCTGTTAAGGAATACGGATGTCGCAGACTGAACATCAGGTAATGGCTTTGGCTGGCGTTTTTCAGGCCTCTATCCTAGTCGAACAACTGGCCCGCAAAGGCCAGATCGACCGTGATGAACTGGCGCGCAGTATCCGTTCGGTATTAAACCTGAATCCGGCCAGTGTGGAAGATATCTACGAGGGTGTCAGCGGCATCCGCATCGGCTTACAGGGCGTTCGGGATGTGTTGTCGCGGCGCGGTGCCGGCATCTCAACAGAAGTGATGCGCTACGCCATGGGCATCCTCCATGCGCAGAGAAAACTATCCCGTCGCGACGACCTGATGAACAGCCTGGGAAAATCGCTGGAACGCGCCGTCGAACAGTTTCACTATTTTGATGATCCGCTGCACGACTCCGTCATTGGTGCCGCCGCCCACTGCTACCAGGAAAGCGTCAGTAAGCTGAGCTTCCGCATCCGGGTCATGGGTAATCCCAGCTATCTGCAGAACCCGCGCACAGCCGATCAGGTTCGCGCCCTGTTGCTGTTTGGCATTCGCAGCGCTCATCTGTGGCATCAGCAAGGCGGTCGCCGCTGGCATATTCTGTTCAAGCGCAATGCCCTCTACCGTAATGCCCAACAATTGCTGATGCGCAACACCCACTGAGCCTGCCTTGGCGCTGCGGGCTTCAGGCCGCTATAATCGCCAGCCTTTCGACCACCACCGACCGGATCCCGCCTGCTATGGAATTGACCGCCCTTACCGCTATTTCACCCATCGACGGCCGCTATGGCAGCAAGACCGAAGCGCTGCGTCAGCATTTCAGTGAATTCGGCCTGATTCACGCTCGGGTTCGGGTAGAAGTACGGTGGTTGCAACAGTTAGCAGCCCATCCGCAGATCGAAGAGTTACCGGCTTTCAGCGACGCCGCCCAGACCTTTCTCAACCAATTGGTTGAGAACTTCTCAGTGGCCGATGCCGAAGCGATTAAAGCCATTGAACGCACCACCAACCACGACGTCAAAGCGGTTGAGTATTTTCTGAAAGACAAGTTGTCTGAGTTCAACGAACTGGCTAACGCTGGTGAATTCGTGCACTTCGCCTGCACCTCTGAAGACATCAACAACCTGTCTCATGCGCTGATGCTCAAAAGCGGCGTTAGCGACGTCCTGGTGCCGACAATGACTGAGGTCGCGGAGCAAATCACCAAGCTCGCGCACCAGCACGCCGACCTGCCCATGCTCAGCCGCACGCACGGACAGACAGCATCGCCAACCACCTTGGGCAAGGAAATGGCCAACGTCGCCTATCGCCTGCAGCGCCAGTTGAAAGCACTGGAGCGCATCGAATATCTGGGCAAGATTAATGGCGCCGTCGGTAACTACAACGCTCACCTGGCGACCTATCCGGACATCGACTGGGAAGCCAATGCGCGCAGCTTTATTGAAAGCCTGGGGCTGGACTGGAACCCCTACACCACTCAGATCGAACCGCACGATTACATCGCCGAGCTGTTCGATACCATCAGCCGCTTCAACACAATTCTGATCGATTTTGACCGCGATATCTGGAGCTACATTTCGCTGGGTTATTTCAAGCAGAAGACCATCGCCGGCGAAGTTGGCAGCTCGACCATGCCCCACAAGGTCAACCCCATCGACTTCGAGAACTCCGAAGGCAACCTGGGTATCGCCAATGCGGTGCTGGGACATCTGGGCGCCAAACTGCCGATCTCACGCTGGCAGCGCGACCTGACCGATTCCACCGTATTGCGCTCCATGGGCGTCGGTCTGGCGCACAGCCTGATTGCTTATCAAGCCAGCCTTAAAGGCATCAGCAAGCTGGAAGCCAATCCGGAACGCCTGGCAGCCGACCTTAACCAGGCCTGGGAAGTCCTGGCCGAGGCCATTCAAACGGTGATGCGCCGCTACGGCATTGCAGAGCCCTATGAGAAGCTCAAAGCCTTCACTCGCGGCAAAGCCATCACCGAAACCATGATGCAGGATTTCGTGGCACAACTGGATTTACCGAAAGAGGCGCAACAGGCCTTGCTGGCACTGACCCCGGCAGCTTATGTTGGTAACGCCAGCGAACTGGCCAAGCGCCTCTGATCCAGATTCGACAGGCACTCTTGGCCTTACGTTTTATCGCCGCTTCAGGAGCACGATTATGAAAGTCCTGGGAGGCCTGTCGGCCCCATCCTTCCTCAGCCAATACTGGCAAAAAGCCCCTTTATTAGTGCGTTCTGCACTGCCCGACCAGAGTGATTTAATCGATGGTGATGACCTGGCCGGCCTGGCCACCGAGGAGACGGTCGAATCCCGTCTGGTCACTGCCAACGACTGGAAGCTAAGACACGGCCCATTTTACGAAGACGACTTTGCCGCCCTGCCCGAACGGGACTGGACCTTGCTGGTGCAAGCTGTCGATCACTGGGTGCCGGATATTGCGGCCCTGTTCGATCACTTCCGCTTTATTCCTAGTTGGCGACTCGACGACATCATGCTCTCCTACTCCGTCCCCGGCGGCGGTGTTGGGCCGCATTTCGATCACTACGATGTCTTCTTGATTCAACTCAGTGGCCAGCGCGAATGGCGCATTGGTCAAAGCTGCAGCGAAGCGGATGACTGCCGGGACGATACCGAACTGAACATTCTGGCGCAGTTCGAAGAGCAGGAACGCTGGGTACTGGAACCGGGTGACATGCTGTATGTGCCGCCTGGCGTTGCGCATTGGGGCACGGCGATCAGTGCAGGAATCACCTGTTCAATCGGATTCAGGGCACCATCCAGAGCACAGGTCTGGGGCGAGTTTGCGCACTTTATGGCCGAGCAGGACAGTGATTTTGAGCGCTATGCAGATCCGGATCTGCAAGCACGTAACGATCCACACCGTCTTAGTGAAGCCGATATTGACCGGGTACAGAGTTTACTGATGCAACTGACGTCGGATCGACAAGCCATAACCGAGTGGTTTGGTCGCTATATGACCGAGCCCAAATACGGCGAGTCCAGTGTTGATGAGCCCAGCTTTACTGAGAACGAAATAAAGCAGCAACTGCAACAACAGCCGCTACTGCGCAACCGTGCTGGCCGATTGGCCTATGTGCCAGGAAAGCTATTTATACAGGGGCAGGCCTTCGCGACCGATTTGAGTGAAGATCAACTGTTATGGTTGTGCGATCAGAGCAAACTCAGCGCTGCCGATCTACAGCAGAAACTGGCCGAACTACCGGCAGATATGCTGACTGAGTTGGTACAAAGGGACGTCTTTTATTTCGCCGACGCTGAAGAGCAATGGCTTTAATAGCGGTGACAACCATGACCAGCCTTCGCTGAACGGCTGTTGTGCCGACAGCTATTTAGTGCAGGGTTGCGCCTTCGGCTTCCATTTCCAGTTCTTCGTCTTCATCCAGGCTTTCGATATCCGTCGCTACCTGTACGCCCGCGCTGATCATAGCTCGCGCTACATCCAGACGCTGGTCCTGCAGTCGGTCCTTGGCTTCATCGGAAAAGCGAATGGTCAGTAACGGCTCATCTTCGGAATCGACTTTGCGCAAGGCAATATCGCCGTTTCCCAGTTCAATGATTTCCCAGTACATAGTTGCCTTTTCTATGGGTGCATGGACAACAGCTCAGCTGTGGTCGCCGAGCTCACGAATGCGATCGACCCATTGTTGCAGGTCAGTCATCCAGTTGCGGTAATGATTTGTAGTGTCTTGGTCATCCGACAGCACCAGCTCAATTCTTTCCTGGCTGCTCGATTTTACTGCGCCCTGACCCACTCTGCCGGCCCAATGTTCGCTGGCCTGGTGCAAACGCGTCAACCAGTGTTCCGGCTGGGTTAAGGCATCTTTGATGGTGCGATATTCCCAAGCGTCGGGCCGATGCTCTCCCAGTTGCCGCAACAGTTCATGCAATGGCCGGTCCGGCGTCAACGCCAGGCCATAAGCATCCGCCGCTTCGGCGACAACCGAGCGAACCGCCCGGTGCATAAAGCTCACAGCGGCATCTTCACAGGCTTCAACCAGCGCCGGGATGCCTGCAGTCTGCGCCTGATCAAGCATCAGGCGCGCCTGGTACAGCAATAGATTGGTCTGAGCGCGACGGTTCATCTGACTCAGTAATTCATGCGAAAGCCGAGGTGCAGGGCATTATCAACTTTCACATTGCTGCTGCCTCGATAGGAGGAGACGTCGTGCCAACCAACCAACAGACGAGCCTGCGGCAACACCTTGTAGGTCAGTCGTGCCTGGATATCCTGAAAACCATCCAGGCTGTTAAAGGCCAAAATCTGCGGCGAATAATACAGACTGCCCTCAGCACCCAGACCATTCATAAAGTCCGGATTCCAGCGTAGAAAGCCACCTACGGCAACAGCGCCACCGGCATCGACCCGATCTTCAAAGAAATAGCCTTTGAAACCGATGCCGCCGATCAATTCGCGGTTTTGCAAGGTTGCGTCCACCGCATTGAAACCGGCACTGAAGGCGAAGGTGCTGTCGCTACTGCTGTAACGCTCGCTGTAGAGCACGCCGGTGGTGATATGAGCAGAAGTTCCGGTACGAACCGCTTCGTGTTCAAGGCGCACAGAGGTGTCGGACAAAGAGAAATCGATGGCACCGCCAGCGTTTGCCGCCAACGGAAGGACGGCGGCAACCAACAAAAGCCACCCGGTTTTGACAGACATGCAGGAACTCCAGAATAAATTTGGCGGAATTGTACTGAATTACCACTGCAGCGGCATCATCCGACAGTCACCTCTGTGAAAGATGACACGCTCGAATGACGCCGCCGTGGCTTCGATTGGAACAATCAGGCGGTTCTCAGCCTGCCAGATCCAGCAACAGCTTGTTGAGGCGCGTGACAAAAGCCGCTGAATCCTTGGGATGCGACCCTTCGGCCAGACGGGCCTGCTCCAGCAGGATATTGGCCAGGTCCGCAAACCGCTCTTCACTGGCTTCGGCTTCCAGACGACGCACCAGCGGATGCTCCGGGTTCAGCTCGAAAATCGGCTTGGTTTCCGGAACCGGCTGCCCCGCCGCTTCCATAATACGACGCATCTGAGCGCCCATATCGTTGTCACCAACGACGATACAGGCCGGAGATTCCACCAGACGGTGAGTCATGCGTACCGCTTCAACATCGTCTTCCAGCAGCGTCTGCAAGCGCTCCAGCAACGGCTTGTGTTCATCGTTAGCCTTCTGCTGAGCTGCTTTCTCTTCCTCGGTTTCAACGCCGGACAGATCCAGACCGCCACGGGCAACATCGACCAGTTGCTTGCCATCGAATTCGCGCAAGTAACCCATCAGCCATTCATCAATGCGATCGCTCATCAGCAGCACTTCAATGCCTTTCTTGCGGAAGACTTCCAGGTGCGGGCTGTTCTTGGCGGTTTGATGACTGTCAGCGGCGACATAGTAGATCTTGTCCTGGCCTTCCTTCATACGCGCCACATAGTCATCCAGCGACTGATCCTGCTTGGCTTCGCCAGTATGAGTCGTGGCAAAGCGCAGCAGCTTGGCGATTTTCTCGTTATTCGAGGAATCTTCGGCCGGACCTTCTTTAAGTACCTGACCAAATTCGTCCCAAAACGCCTGGTATTTTTCAGCGTCTTTCTTGGCAAGCTTGGTCAGCATATCGAGCACGCGTTTGGTCAGAGCAGCGCGCATCGCATCGATGGCATCGTTGCTCTGCAGGATCTCGCGACTGACGTTCAGCGGCAGATCGTTGGAGTCGACAATGCCTTTCACAAAGCGCAGATACATCGGCAAGAACTGTTCGACGTCGTCCATGATAAAGACGCGCTGGACGTATAATTTCAAGCCGCGCACACGCTCGCGATTCCACAAATCAAACGGCGCTTTCGCTGGCACATAGAGCAAGCTGGTGTATTCCATCTTGCCTTCGACCTTGTTGTGGCTCCAGGTCAGTGCATCGCCATAGTCGTGCGAGATATGCTTGTACAGTTCCTGATATTCCTCGTCCTTGATCTCGCTTTGCGAGCGCGTCCAGAGCGCCGTTGCGCTGTTGACGGTTTCCCATTCCGGCGCTGGCTGTTCGTCTTCGCCGTCGGCTTCTTTCAGCATCTGCACTGGAATTGAGATGTGATCCGAATACTTACGGATCAGGCTACGCAAACGCCAGCCATCGGCAAAGTCGGCGCTATCGGATTTCAGATGCAGGACGATGCGCGTACCGCGTTGCGGCAGTTCGACATCGGCCAAGGTGAATTCACCGTCACCAGCACTGCTCCAATGCACGCCTTCGCTGGCTGCCAGATCGGCGCGGCGGGTAAAAACATCGACGCTGTCAGCAACGATAAAAGCGGAATAAAAACCGACACCAAACTGACCAATAAGTTGGCTATCTTTGCGTTCGTCACCGGTCAGGTTCTGCAGAAATTCAGCGGTGCCCGACTTGGCGATGGTACCCAGGTTCGCTACCACATCGTCACGGCTCATACCGATGCCGTTATCCGAGAGGCTCAGCGTCTTGGCGTCAGCGTCAAATTCGATACGGATGTTCAGATCGCTGTCATCGGCCATCAGGCTGTCGTCTTTCAGCGCCCGGAAACGCAGCTTATCGGCGGCGTCGGAGGCATTGGAGATCAACTCGCGCAGGAAAATTTCCTTGTTCGAGTACAGCGAGTGGATCATCAGTTGCAACAGTTGTTTGACTTCCGTCTGAAAACTGTGAGTTTCTTGATGGGTTTCAGGCATAGAGCACCTCAAATCAATAACTTAGCGGTGGACACAATTTATGGGTCAGCGTTCTCATTTCAAGCGGTGGCGCCTACTTCCCTCACTTTCATGCCTCAGGCAAACTGAACGGCTGCGCCATCCCGGCGCATTACTGCACAAGGAAAACCTGCAATGACTTCATCGGATGTATCCCTCAGTCCTGTCCAGGCCGTGCGTAAACGCGAAATTGTCGGCTGGGCGATGTATGACTTCGCCAATTCCAGCTACACCACCGTGGTGGTGTCCTTTATCTATTCGGCTTTTTTTGTTGCCTATATCGTGCCGCCCGAGCTGGCGCATTTGAAAAACACCTTTTGGGCGGCCAGTGTCGCCATCTCTACCGGCCTGGCGATTTTACTGGCGCCCATTGTCGGCGTGCTCTGTGACTACAGCGGCCATAAGAAGCGCTATCTGGCCTGGTGCACCTGGGTATCGGTTCTGGCCACCGGCGGGCTATTTTTCGTCGATCCGGGCAACATCGCCCTGGGCATGGCGTTTCTAATCTGCTCCAACACCGCCTGGATGCTGTCTGAGAGCTTTATTGCCAGCTTTCTGACCGAACTCGCCAACCGCGACAATATGGGGCGGATTTCCGGAATCGGCTGGGGCATCGGTTACATCGGCGGCTTATTAAGCCTGGTGATGATCATCGCCATTGTCACCACCCAGGCCAAAGATAATCTGGCACTCTATGTTGACCAAAACCAGCTGGCGATGGTTGCTATCGCACTGTTTTATGCGTTGGGTGCCCTGCCCACCTTCCTGTTCGTCAAGGAAAGAGCCGTTCCCAGACCTGGCTTCGAACACGCCAATTTAGGTGTTTTACTGCGTGCGGCCGGAACCCGCCTGAAAGACATGCGCAGCCTGATCGGTGATTACCCCGTGCTGTTCCGCTTCTTTATTGCCTTTATGGTCTTTATGGCGGGCGTGTCGGTGGTGGTGAAATTTTTCGGTATCTATGCGCAGGAAGAGATCGGCATCACCGGTGCACAATTGCTGATCATCGGTGCCACCTTGCAAATCGCCTCGATGATCGGCGCCATCGGTTTCGGCTTTCTGGAAGACTCTCTGGGTTCAAAAAATACGCTGTTGCTATCGTTGCTGTGGTGGTTATGTGGACTGTTAGGCATCTATCTGCTGGAGCCGCTGCAAAGCCTGACAGGCCTGGGAACCGTGCCGCTCTTTGTGGTGATTTCCTTTATCGCCGGTAGCGCCATGGGCGCCACTCAAAGTGCCAGTCGCGCCGTGGTGGGCCTGCTGGCTCGCCCAGAAGACTCCGCGCTGCTGTTTGGCTTGTGGGGTACCTTTGGGCGTTTTGCCATCATCATCGGTATGACCTTCGGCCCGGTCTCCGACGCCATCGGTCGCCACAATGCCCTGCTGGTGATCATGGCTTACTTTATCGTTGGCGGTCTGCTGTTACGTCGCGTGCCGCTTAGCGAAGCCATCGCTCAAGGCCCTGCCCCTGAGTCAATCCGTTAAGCCGTGCTGTCTTCATCAGCACTTTGAATAGGCTGATTCGGGTCTAATCCACGGGCCCGGATCAACTTCTTTAACGTATTACTGCGAAATTCCCGCCGATATAAAACCGCAATAATGACGGCCGTGCCGGCAACAAACCAGAACGGTCCGATAAACCACCCCACCACCGCCAGGCTGAAATAAAAGGCACGCAAGCCCAAATTGAATTGCTTGCCCGCCAAGTCCATCACCTCAGCGGTATGCAAGGCGAAGGTGTTTTTAACACCATCATCAATGCTCTCAGTCGGTGTCGGCGCAGAGCCGATCATGACCGATAAAAAACCAAACTGGCGCATGCTCCAGGTGAAACTGAGGAAGGCGTAGATATAAACGATGATCAGCATCCCCACCTTGGCTTCCCACATTGCCTTGGTACCGTCCTGAACGAAGGAAATATCATTCAGCAGCGCCATCACCTGCTCCGATGCAGCCAGGACAGTAATCAAACCACCGACGGCAAACAAACAGGCCGACGCAAAAAAAGCTGAGTTGCGTTCCAGGTTCCCCACCGCCGACATATCAGCGACACGGTTTTCACGGCGCAACAAACGCCGCATCCAGTCGATGCGAAAATGATGCATGATCGAAGACAGGCTATGGCGGCGCTTGCCTTCAATTGACGCATAACGCGTATAGGCAATCCAACTCGAGATAAAAAGTATTAAGGCGAGCCAGTCAAAAAACGGCGGCATGGTTGCGTCCTTGTTGCTCCAGGCAGATTGAAGCATTGTAGATGAGAGCGACGCCAAGTCAGAGCACCGACGCAAACAGACTGTCGTGAGTGCAACGCAAAAAAAGCCCGATAACAAACATCGGGCTTAGGCATTTCAAGGTAACGCTGCGTCAGACAGTAACCATCAGGCTGGCTGATTTGCCAAGTTGCGTGAACGAATCAACCAACATTGCAGCGCGAAACCAACAATGAACACCACCAGCCAGGCCAATAACGTCAGTTGAATTACGGGTGACGTCGGACCTTCTGCCAACGGATGCGACAACGGCACACGGGTCAGCGTTTCATTGGTGCCAGGCACCAGTGATAACAAAAAACTGAAGGACAGTCCGAAGGTAGCAAGATAAGGCCGGCTGCGGCCAAGAAAATCCAGTCTGGTCGCCAGAACACCACCGAAGGCAAACAACAGCACCACCACACCAAAAACATGACCCGCGTTAATACCACCGGTGCTGGATACTGCAAAGGAACTGAGCACCGCCAAGCTGGTTCCCAGCAGGTACAACTTGCCAGAATGCTTTGAGACATCAATAAAGCGATAGCGCACAAAGCCATACAAGCCAGCGGCGATGGGCACCAAACTTACTATGGTATGGACCGCTCCGAGGAGCGAAATGGAAGGCGACATGAATAACCTCATCATCTGTTAAACACTGCACTCAGTGCAATTAAATAGCGCTTCAAGGACTCACCTGATAACGCCTTTTCCTCTGATCCCGGTATCGGTCATCAGAAATCACAAACCAAACCTACTAGTTGGTAGGTACGATAAAAAAAATTTTTGAACTCCTCCTGGTCAGTTAGTAACCGACGTCAAACGATCGATAGCCAGCCCGACCAATTCCGGAAAGACCTGCGGGTCACCAAAGCCTCGTGCTGCCACCATAGCGCCATGAATATCGGCCATAAAAGACTTTGCTTCGGTTTCAGCAGCACGAGTCAAATTGAACTGACCGGCTTGCTGACCTGCTTCCAAAATGCGCGTTAACCAGGTCGACAGATCCCGGAAGTGCCCCTGCACTTCGACAGCAACAATGTCCGGAATGGATGGCAGCTCTGCAGCCAGCATGGCACAGACACAAAATGACGAGGTTTGACCCAGGATGCATCCAGACCAATAGTCCGCATAGGCTTTGAGTGCGCTCAGAGCATCAGGCTGATGCCGTTCCATCAATTCCAAACCTTGCAATGCTTGCTGGCGATAGCGGGAAACCACCACCCGCACTAGCTCTGCCTTGCTGGGGAAATGATGATGAATACTGGCTTTACTGATGTTCACCTGGGTCGCGATATTGGCGTAGCTAAAGCTGTTATAACCTCCGGCCTCCAATAAAGCCTGAGCGTAATTGGCGATTTCGGTCGCTTTGGGTGAAAGCTCTGTGGACATAACTACCCCATCTCTATATCTGATTGGCCATTAAAAATGGCCCCATCGGGAAGACAACCTACTAGTTGGTAGAGTGAAAAGCAAGCACTTTATAACTCTGATCTCATCAGGCCACAGCCAACTTCATTCAGCCCTATAGCAGTAGCGATCCGCTAAACCACCGCCCATAAAAAAAGGCAGCCGATAGCTGCCTTTTTCGACATGAAGTTCACCGGCTTACCAGCCAGTGAGTTCCTTCAGTGCTTCACCGATCTGAGCCAGTGAACGGACGGTTTTCACGCCCGCATCTTCCAGCGCAGCAAATTTCTCGTCTGCTGTGCCTTTACCACCGGCAATGATGGCGCCAGCGTGGCCCATGCGCTTGCCCGGAGGTGCGGTAACACCGGCGATGTAAGAAACCACCGGCTTGGAAACATTGGCTTTGATATAAGCCGCCGCTTCTTCTTCAGCGGTACCACCGATTTCACCGATCATCACGATGGCTTCGGTTTGAGGATCTTTCTCGAACATCTCCAGGATGTCGATAAAGTTGGAACCCGGAATCGGGTCACCGCCGATGCCGACGCAAGAAGACTGACCAAAACCGTGGTCAGTGGTCTGCTTAACGGCTTCGTAAGTCAGGGTACCGGAGCGAGACACAATGCCGACTTTACCCGGCTTGTGAATGTGACCCGGCATGATGCCGATTTTGCACTCTCCCGGAGTGATCACACCCGGGCAGTTCGGGCCAATCATACGCACGCCTTTACGGTCGACGTATTCTTTGGCTTTCAGCATGTCCAGAGTCGGGATACCTTCAGTGATGCACACCACCAGCTCGACACCGCTGTCAGCGGCTTCGATGATGGCGTCCAGGCAGAAAGCGGCCGGTACATAGATGACAGAGGCAGTGGCGCCAGTGGCTTCTACCGCTTCACGAGCGGTGTTGAAAACCGGCAGGCCCAGGTGAGTGGTGCCACCTTTGCCCGGCGATACGCCGCCGACCATCTGAGTTCCGTACTCAATGGCCTGTTCACTGTGGAAGGTGCCCTGAGAGCCGGTGAAGCCCTGGCAGATTACCTTGGTGTTCTTATCGATCAGTACGCTCATGCGGCACCTCCAGCTGCGCTAACCACTTTCTCGGCAGCATCGGTCAAGGAAGCGGCGGCAATGATGTTCAGGCCACTTTCGGCCAATTTCTTAGAGCCCAGTTCGGCGTTGTTGCCTTCCAGACGAACTACGACAGGCACTTTCACACCGACTTCTTCTACCGCGCCGATGATGCCTTCTGCGATCATGTCGCAGCGCACGATACCGCCGAAGATGTTAACCAGTACGGCTTTAACCGAGGTGTCGGAGAGGATGATCTTGAACGCTTCTGCAACGCGCTCTTTGGTCGCACCACCACCAACGTCCAGGAAGTTAGCCGGTTGGCCACCGTGCAGTTTAACGATGTCCATGGTGCCCATGGCCAGGCCTGCGCCGTTCACCATGCAGCCGATGTTGCCATCCAGAGCCACGTAGTTCAGTTCCCAGGCGGCTGCCTGAGCTTCACGCTCGTCTTCCTGAGACGGATCGCGCATAGCGGCGATCTGCTTTTGACGGAACAAGGCGTTGCCATCGACGTTGATCTTGGCATCCAGGCAATGCAGGTTGCCTTCGTCGGTGATCACCAGCGGGTTCACTTCGATCAGCGCCAGGTCTTTATCTTCAAACAGTTTGGCCAGACCCAGGAAGATCTTGGTGAACTGCTTGACCTGCTCGCCTTTCAGGCCCAGCTGGAAAGCGATATCACGCGCCTGGAACGGCTGAGCGCCGACCAGCGGGTCGATCTGCGCACGAAGAATTTTTTCCGGCGTTTCTTCGGCCACTTTCTCGATCTCTACACCGCCTTCAGTCGAGGCCATAAAGACCACGCGGCGGCTGCCACGGTCGAGAACGGCACTCAGGTAGAGTTCCTGAGCGATGTCGGTGCAGGATTCCACCAGAATCTTGCTGACCGGTTGGCCGTTTTCATCAGTCTGGAAAGTCACCAGGTTTTGACCCAGCCACTTTTCAGAAAATTCGCGGATTTCGGCGTCGCTTTTGACCAGCTTCACACCACCGGCCTTACCACGGCCACCGGCGTGAACCTGGGCCTTAACGACCCACATGTCTCCGCCGATTTTCTTGGCGGCAGCAACGGCTTCATCGGCGGTATCGCAGGCAAAGCCATCAGATACCGGCAGGCCGTACTCTTTGAACAGCTGCTTGGATTGATATTCGTGTAGGTTCATGGTTCTTTCCGTTTTTGAACGTGAGTGTTCAGGGAGAATTTTTTATTGTCGTGGGTTTCACCCGATTCGCACTCTGATTAGCGAATAAGAAAACCGGAGACAAGCTCCGGTTTTCTTCATCTATCAACGTTTCTTGCGATTAACTTTGTGGATGGCGATGTTGTCGACCGCCAGCGCCGCTTCGTGCACCGCTTCCGAATTGGTCGGGTGCGCGAAGCAGGTCAACTGCAGGTCTTCGGCACTGGACGCAAATTCCAGAGCAATCACGCCCTGAGCGATCATTTCAGACGCTCCGGCGGCGAAGATGTGCATGCCCAATACCCGGTCAGTCTTGGCATCGGCAATGATCTTCACCTGGCCGTCAGTGGCGTTTTGCGCCATGGCACGACCGATAGCAGCCATCGGGAAGGCACCGACCTTATAGTCAACACCTTCGTTTTTCAGTTCTTCTTCGGTCTTACCCACCCAGGCAATTTCCGGATGAGTATAGATAACGTTCGGGATGGCGTCGTAGTTCATCTGAGCTTTATGGCCAGCGATGATTTCAGCGACCATCAAGCCTTCTTCAGAACCCTTGTGTGCCAGCATCGGACCGCGTACCACGTCACCGATGGCGTAAACGCCCGGTACGGTAGTGGCGCATTGATCGTCTACCTGAATGAAACCACGCTCATCCAGATCGACACCGCAGCCTTTATCCAGGCAGCCTTCGGTGTAAGGACGACGGCCAACCGCAACGATCAGCTTGTCGAAGGTTTCTTTCTGCTCGCCGTCTGCGGTTTCGAACGTCACTTCAACTTTGTTCTTCTTCACTTCAGAACCGGTTACACGGGCACCCAAACGGATGTCCAGACCTTCTTTCTTGGTGAAGTATTTCAGCGCATCTTTGGCGATGCCCTGGTCAGCGGCCGCCAGGAACTTATCCATGGCTTCGAGAATGACCACTTCAGAGCCCAGACGCTTCCAGACGGAGCCCAGTTCCAAACCAATCACACCGGCGCCGATGACACCCAGACGCTTGGGCACAGCATCAAATTCCAGCGCGCCTTCCGAATCAACAATGATGTTATCCGTCAGCGGAGTTGGCGGAATCTCAACCGGTACCGAACCCGTTGCCAGGATGACGTTCTTGGCTTCGAGGGTTTCGGTTTTGCCGTCGTGTAAAGTCACTTCGACGACCTTGTTCGACTTGAGCATGCCCTTGCCTTCAAAGGCAGTCACACCGTTGCCTTTCAACAAACCGGCAACACCGCCAGTGAGTTGTTTAACGATGCCGGCTTTACGATCGATCATGCCTTTAACGTCGATCTTCAGTTCCTTCAGGGAAATACCATGAGTATCGAATTCATGCTTGGCCTGATGAAACTTTTCGGATGATTCCAGCAGTGCTTTAGACGGAATACAGCCAACGTTCAAGCAAGTACCGCCGTAGGACGGTTTGTCTTCTTTATCGAGCCACTTCTCGACGATGGCGGTTTTCAACCCCAGCTGACCCGCTTTAATAGCGGCCACATACCCACCCGGGCCAGAACCGATCACTACCACATCAAACTGTTGTGCCATCTGATTTCTACCTTTAACTATGAGTTCCGGGCCGCGCCGGCGACAGCGCCGGCTTCAACCCCAAATAATGTCGGTCCGCTGTTACAGTTCGAGCAGAATGCGGGCCGGGTCTTCCAGCATGTCTTTGATGGCGACCAGGAACTGTACTGCTTCCTTGCCGTCGATCAATCGGTGATCGTAAGACAGCGCCAGATACATCATCGGCAATACCTTCACTTCACCGTTCACCGCCATCGGACGCTCCTGGATCTTGTGCATACCCAGGATGGCCGTTTGTGGCGGGTTGAGGATAGGTGTGGACAGCAGCGATCCAAACACACCACCGTTGGTGATGGTAAAAGTACCGCCCTGCATGTCTTCCAGGCCCAGCTTGCCTTCCTGAGCACGCTTGCCGAAATCACGGATGGTGCTTTCCATGGTCGCCAGGCTCATCTGATCGGTATCGCGCAGTACCGGTACCACCAGGCCACGCTCACTGGATACCGCCACACCGATGTCGAAGTAGCCGTGGTAGACGATATCATCGCCATCAATAGAGGCGTTCACTTCAGGGAAGCGCTTCAGTGCTTCAGACGCAGCCTTGGTGAAGAAGGACATAAAGCCCAGACGCGTACCGTTGTGTGCCTTCTCGAAGGTGTCTTTATAGCGAGCCCGCAAATCCATGATCGGCTTCATGTTGACCTCGTTAAAGGTGGTCAACATGGCAGTGCTGTTCTTAGCTTCGAGCAGACGTTCAGCAACACGCTTACGCAGACGCGTCATCGGCACCCGCTTCTCAGTGCGCTGACCCGCCGGGATACCCGCACTGGCGGTCGCAGACTGACCTTGTGGGATCATGCCTGGCGTGCTTTCTGCCGGAGCGTTGCTGGATTTGCTGCCTGAGCCAGCATTCACCACATCTTCTTTGGTGATACGGCCGCCCTTACCGGTGCCGGAAATATCAGCAGCGGTCAGACCTTTTTCATCAGCCAGCTTACGCGCCGCCGGGCTCATGGCCGCATCCGGATCACCACCGCCCTGCTCAGATGACGATTGAGCTGACTCGGATTTTTCTGTTTTCTCTTCTTTCTTTTCGCTGGCTGTATCGTCTGACTTGGCTGAATCGTCGCCGCTGCTGCTGCCGGTCGCACCTTCTTCGAAGATGCCGATCACTTCCTGGCTCTCAACGGTTTCATCGACGTCTTTGATGATTTCCTTGATAACACCATCAGCCGGAGCCACGACTTCCAACACGACCTTGTCGGTTTCAATATCAACGATTAACTCATCGCGGGCGCAGGCTTCGCCGGGCTTTTTGTGCCAGGTGGCAATCGTGCCGTCAGCGACGGACTCTGGAAATTGTGGAGCTTTAATATCTGTGGCCATCTGTACGGATCCTTAGTCGTAGAGCGTCGATCACTGAGCAAGCAAAATTGCTTCGTTAAGGAATTTTTCAAGTTGTTCAAGGTGCAGCGCCATATAACCGGCCGCCGGTGACGCCGAAGCATCACGACCGGCATACGTCAGGTACAGGTCAGAATTGACCCGCTGCAGTACCTTGCGCATATGGTGCTGACTGGAATACCAAGCGCCCTGGTTCATCGGTTCTTCCTGACACCAGACCACGTCTTTGAGGTTCTTGTAACCTGACAGTGTCTCGTACAGCCGCTCTTCCGGGAACGGATACAGCTGCTCGATACGGACAATGGCTACATTCTTAACCCCTTCGCTCTGGCGTTTTTCGATCAGATCGTAGTAGACCTTGCCGGAACACAGCACGACGCGCTCGACCTGTTTCGGATCGATATCGCTGTTGGTTTCATCAATCACCGTCTGGAAGCTGCCGTTAGCCAGCTCTTCCAGGCTGGAGGTCGCATCTTTATGACGCAGCAGGCTCTTCGGTGACATCACCACCAGCGGCTTGCGCAGGTTACGACGCACCTGGCGACGCAGCATGTGATACACCTGCGCTGGTGTAGTCGGCATGCACACTTGGATGTTCTGCTCGGCGCACAGCTGCAGGAAACGCTCCAGGCGCGCTGAGGAGTGCTCGGGGCCCTGGCCTTCGTAACCATGTGGCAGCAGCATCACCAGACCGCAGAGACGACCCCATTTGTGCTCGCCAGAGGTGATGAACTGGTCGATCACCACCTGGGCGCCGTTGGCGAAATCACCAAACTGCGCTTCCCAGATCACCAAAGCATTCGGCGTGGTGGTTGAATAGCCATACTCGAAGGCAACCACCGCTTCCTCGGACAGGAAGGAGTCGTACACCTCAAAGGTCGGCTGGTTCTCTTCCAGATGCGCCAGCGGCGTATAGGTGCTGCCATCCTTCTGGTTATGCAAAACCGCATGGCGGTGACCGAAGGTGCCGCGACCGGAGTCCTGACCGGTCATACGCACCGGGTGGCCTTCTTTGATCAGCGTCGCATAGGCCAGCAACTCCGCCATACCCCAGTTCAGCGGCATGGCACCTTTAGCCATTTTTTCGCGGTCGGAAATCACCTTGCCAACCTGACGCTGCAAGGGGAAACCTTCTGGCATCTGGTTAATTTCGTCGGCCAGCGCTTGCAGCTCTTTCAGCGGCCAACTGGTGTCATACTCATCCACCACGGGCTGATTCAGGTAAGGCGTCCAGTCAACGAACAGCGACTTGTTCGGCTCCTTGACCAGCGACTTCACCACGTGCTCGCCTTTATCCAGCAGGTCGCGATATTCGTCGGCCATCGCTTTGACTTTGTCCTGACTGACTACGTTCTGCTCAACCAGCTGATTGGCATACAATTCCAGCGTGCTCTTACGGGCACGAATGGCCTGATACATCAGCGGTTGGGTCATCGCCGGTTCATCAGCTTCGTTATGACCACGACGGCGATAGCAAACCAGATCAATCACCACATCGCGCTTAAACTGCTGACGATAATCAACCGCCAGCTGGGTCACGAAGATCACCGCTTCAGGATCGTCGCCATTTACATGGAAGATCGGCGCCTGAACCATCTTGGCAATATCAGTGCAGTACTCGGTAGAGCGTGCATCGATGCGTTTGGAGGTGGTAAAGCCAACCTGGTTATTGATGATGATGTGGATCGTACCGCCCGTCGTGAAAGCGCGCGTTTGCGACGCCTGGAAGGTCTCCATCACCACGCCCTGGCCGGCAAAAGCCGCATCGCCATGAATATTGACGGGCACAACTTGGTTGCCCTCGTGATCGCCACGGCGATCCTGACGAGCGCGCACAGAACCGACAACCACCGGCGAAGCAATTTCCAGGTGCGAGGGGTTAAACGCCAACGCCAGGTGAACTTCACCGCCAGAGGTCATCACATTGGATGAGAAACCCTGGTGGTATTTAACGTCACCAGAGCCCTGATCCAGGAAGGATTTACCTTCGAATTCCTGGAACAGATCGGCCGGATTTTTACCGAGAATATTGACCAGCATGTTCAGACGGCCGCGGTGGGCCATGCCGATTACCAGTTCTTTGGCACCGTAGGAACCGCTGCGCTGAATCAGTTCGTTCATCAGCGGAATCAGGGATTCGCCACCTTCCAGACCGAAGCGCTTGGTACCCGGATATTTGGAGCCGAGGAATTTTTCCAGACCTTCGGCGGCGGTCAGACGCTCAAGAATGCTCTGACGCGCTTCGTCGGAATAATCCGGACGCGAACGCACCGATTCCATGCGCTGCTCAACCCAGCGACGTTCGGCGGTGTTCACGATATGGGTAAATTCTGCGCCGATGGAAGAGCAATAGGTTTGCTCCAAAGCGGCAACGATTTCTTTCAGCGGGGCTTCGCTCTTGCCAATGTAGATGTTGCCACACTGGAAGACTGTGTCTTCATCGGCCTGGGTCAGACCGTGGTATTGCATGTCCAGATCGGGGACCGGATCGCGTTCTGTCAGACCAAGTGGATCAAGCTGCGCTTTTTGATGGCCGCGAAAACGATAGGCAGTGACCAACTGATGAACACGCACCTGTTTGCGCTCGTGTTCGCTGACGATACTCGGCGCCAACGTATCGGAGGCTACCTTGGGAGATTTGGCAAGCAGCAGAAAATGATCTCGGACCGGCGCGTGCGGGGTGTCGGTCGTCACCTGATCATTAATGTTGGGAAGCTTGTCGAAGACCGCACGCCACTGTTCGGGAACGGAATTAGGATCAGCCAGATAGGCTTCGTACATCTCGTCAAGGTAGGTTTGGTTGCCGCCCGAAAGATGGGACGTCGACCAAAGTTCCTCCATGGTGCCGTTTTGCATTGCTTGAACCCTGTTTGTTCAAAACCGCGGAAGAAATCATGATGCCCGCAGGCACCATCTCGAATTGTGCACTCTCTGTTCAGAAATCCCCAACAACATCACAGGCTGGGGTCGAACAAAACCCCGGGCGGGCCGGGGTTTCTGACCGCGAGAGACGCGGTTGTTCGTGTTTAGGTGGCGTTCGCCAACAGCATAGACCGAATGTGGCCAATTGCCCGCGTCGGGTTCAGCCCTTTGGGGCAGACACTGACACAGTTCATGATGCCACGGCAACGGAACACACTGAACGGATCGTCCAGATCGGCGAGGCGTTCAGCCGTGGCGGTATCGCGGCTGTCCGCCAGGAAACGGTATGCCTGTAGCAAACCGGCCGGGCCAACGAACTTGTCCGGGTTCCACCAGAACGACGGGCAGGAAGTCGAGCAGCAGGCGCACAGAATGCACTCATACAGACCATCCAGCTTGTCGCGGTCTTCGGGGCTTTGCAGACGTTCGATCGCCGGCGCCGGCTGATCGTTGATCAGGTACGGCTTGATCTTCTCGTACTGCTTGTAGAAAACGCCCATGTCGACGACCAGGTCGCGAATCACCGGCAGCCCCGGCAGCGGACGAATAACCAGCTTGTCACGGCCACCTTTCACGTCCGACAGGTGAGTAATGCAACCGAGGCCGTTCTTACCATTGATGTTCAGACCGTCCGAACCGCAAACGCCTTCGCGGCAGGAACGACGGTAAGAGACAGTGGTGTCCTGTTCCTTAACCAGGTTCAGAACGTCGAGGACCATCAGGTCCTTGCCTTCCGGAATCTCAACCTCGTAGTCCTGCATATAGGGCTTCTTGTCGGTTTCCGGATTGTAACGATAGATACTGACTTTCATAGCGTGCTCCGAAAAGGCAACCGTTAGTAGGTGCGGACCTTGGGTTGGAAGGTGTCGACCGTCTTCGGCGAGAAGTTAACCGCGCGCTTGGCGATGGACTTATCCCCCGGCTTGAAGATGGAATGGCACAACCAGTTCTCATCATCACGATCCTGATAGTCTTCACGAGCGTGAGCGCCGCGGCTTTCAGTGCGTTGTTCAGCAGCAACAGCCGTCGCTTCAGCCACTTCCAGCAGGTTCGCCAGTTCCAGCGCCTCGATGCGGGCGGTGTTGAACGCCTTACTCTTGTCGTCGAGCTTAATCTTGCCAACGCGCTCGCGAATTTCCGCCAGCTTCTTCAGACCTTCAGCCATGCTCTTACCTTCGCGGAATACGCCGAAGTGCAACTGCATGGTGTTTTGCAGATCTTTCTTCACGGCAGCAACACTTTCGCCTTCGGTGGTATTTTCCAGAGCATTCAGTCGCGTCATGGCACGATCAATGTCTTCGGCGGTCGCCGCATCGGACTCATAACCTTCGCGGATGGTTTTCTCGATCTGCATACCCGCAGCACGACCGAAGACCACCAAATCGAGCAGCGAGTTGCCGCCCAGACGGTTGGCACCGTGTACTGAGACACAGGCCGCTTCGCCACAGGCGTACAGGCCATCGATGACTTTATCGTTGCCGTCTTCGTCCATCATCAGCGCTTGACCACCGATATTGGTGGGGATACCACCCATCATATAGTGGCAGGTCGGCACCACCGGAATCGGCTCTTTGGCCGGATCGACGTGGGCAAAAGTCTTGGACAGTTCAACAATACCCGGCAAACGGCTGTGCAACAGTTCTTCGCCCAGGTGATCCAGCTTCAGGTAAACGTGATCGCCCTCTTCGCCGCCGCCGCGACCTTCGAGGATTTCCAGCACCATGGAACGGGCAACCACATCGCGGCCGGCCAGGTCTTTGGCGTTGGGGGCGTAACGCTCCATAAAGCGCTCGCCGTCTTTGTTGATCAGATAGCCACCTTCACCACGGCAACCTTCGGTTACCAGCGTACCGGCGCCGTAGATGCCGGTCGGATGGAACTGCCACATTTCCATGTCCTGAACATGGAAGCCAGCGCGCAACGCCATACCGATACCGTCGCCGGTATTGATCAGAGCGTTGGTAGTAGAGGCATAAATACGACCCGCGCCGCCGGTGGCCAGGACCGTCGCTTTAGATTGGATATGCACCACATCGCCAGTTTCAATTTCGATGGCGACGACGCCAGTGACGGCACCTTTAGAGTTGGTAACCAGATCGACGGCATACCATTCATTAAGGAAAGACGTACCGGCTTTCAGGTTGCCCTGATACAGAGTATGCAACAGCGCATGACCGGTACGGTCAGCGGCGGCACAGGTACGAGCGGCCTGAGTGGGGTTATCCGGGCCTTTAGACTGGCCACCGAACGGACGCTGATAGATGCGACCATTTTCGAAGCGTGAGAACGGCAAACCCATATGGTCCAGTTCAAACACCGCTTCCGGACCTACTGAACACATGTACTCGATCGCGTCCTGGTCACCGATATAGTCGGAGCCTTTGACGGTGTCGTACATGTGCCAGCGCCAATCATCATCTGGATCCGCGCTGGCAATGGCACAGGTAATACCGCCCTGAGCGGATACGGTGTGAGAGCGGGTCGGAAACACCTTGGACACCACGGCGGTATTCAGGCCAGACTCGGCCAATTGCAATGCAGCCCGCAGGCCGCTGCCGCCACCACCGATCACGATGGCGTCGTAACTCATAGTCTTGATATTAGCCATACCTTATACACCCCACACAGCGGATACGCCGGCGACCAGATAGACAAAGGCGGTCACCGCGATCACAAACAACACGATAAAACGAACCCAGGCGTTTTTCAGATAGTCTGTCGCAACGGTCCACATACCCACCCAGATATGACCAACCAGCGCCAGCAAGGTGATCAGAGTGTAGATTTTGACCCAGAACTGAGAGAACAGATTACGCCACTCGGCATAGCCGAGATCAGGATTAGCGATAAAAACGCCCAGGACAAAGAGGGTGTAGGTAGCCAAAAGTACTGCGGAGATCCGCTGAATCATCCAGTCCGCCAGGCCGCTGCGAGACAGGTTCGTGATGCTTCTTACCATACCCAAATCCCCATCAGTACGATGCCAACGACAGCCAGAACCAGAGCGATACGAGAAGCCCAGGTGCCACCATTCAATGTTTCAGCGTAGCCGGCATCCATAATCAGATGCTTGATGCCTGCAATAAAGTGATACACCACCAAAGAAAGAATGCCCCAGGTGATCAATTTGGCCAGCGGATGTGTCAGGACGGCAGCGACCTGATCAAACCCCTGACGGGATTCCAGGCTCAGACCCAGCGCCCAGACCAGAAAACCAACGGCGAAAAACAGGCCGACACCTGTTACACGGTGGATGATCGACGCGATGGCAGTGACAGGGAATCGTATCGTCCCTAAGTCAAGGTTCTTTGGTCGGTGATTGTTCACGGCAGTTCACTCTTATTGATGTGCAAGCCCTTTGGGGGCGGCTGGAACGGTCAAACCAACTACCAAGCACGGTTAAGGCAATTGGCCCGACCCCGAAATGCGCCGGAATTATAGTGACCGATTCCGACAATTACAAATGGATACAGGTCGGGAACGCAGTGTTTACGGGGGCCTCATAGGGTTCCACTATTGTATTCATCGATTTTCACTTGCCATTGATACTTTTGGTTTAGACCAACTTCGGTCAAATTGACAAACGATCGCAACTCTCTATAGTTGTGCGCGATTTCGCACCCTGCGTCATAACTCTATCAAGATAGATGCAAGACAGCGCTTTTCCTGCTACAAGCGCGACCGTCTGAGGTGCACCGTTTCACCCCTTTTGCGTCACCCTTTCCGACGCTTAACCCCGGCTTTACAGAGGAGGCCCTCATGACTGACAAGACTGCAAAGTTGGTCATCGAAGGACGCGACCCGATCGAACTACCCGTGCTGTCTGGCACACTGGGTCCTGATGTTGTGGACGTTCGTTCACTGACCGCAAACGGTCTGTTTACCTACGATCCCGGCTTCGTTTCCACCGCATCCTGCGAATCTGAAATCACCTACATCGATGGCGAACAAGGCGTGCTGTTGCACCGCGGTTATCCCATCGACCAATTGGCCAACAAAGCCGATTATCTGGATGTCTGCTATCTGCTGCTGTACGGCAACCTGCCCAGCGCCGCGGAGAAAAAAGAGTTCCAGCATGTCATCAGTCACCACACCATGGTGCATGAGCAGATGCGGCAATTCTTCCAGGGTTTCCGTCGCGACTCGCATCCGATGGCGATCATGGTCGGTGTGGTCGGCGCCCTCTCGGCCTTCTATCACGACTCGCTCGACATCACCAATGAGCGTCATCGTGAAGTCGCCGCGCACCGGCTGATTTCCAAGATGCCAACCCTGGCAGCCATGACCTATAAGTACTCCATCGGTCAGCCATTCGTGTATCCGCGGAACGATCTGTCCTATGGTGGGAACTTCCTGCACATGATGTTCTCTACCCCGGCGCAGGAATATCAGGTCAGCCCTACCCTGGCTCGCGCCATGGATAAAATCTTCACGCTGCACGCTGATCACGAGCAGAACGCCTCGACCTCGACCGTGCGTCTGGCTGGTTCTTCCGGCGCCAATCCGTTCGCCTGTATCGCCGCCGGCATTGCTGCGCTGTGGGGACCGGCCCACGGCGGTGCCAACGAAGCCGTGCTGACCATGCTCGAAGAAATTGGTGATGAATCGCGCATCGAAGAATTCATTGCTCGCGCCAAGGACAAGGACGATCCGTTCCGTCTGATGGGCTTTGGTCATCGGGTCTACAAAAACTACGACCCGCGCGCCAAGGTAATGAAAGAAACCTGCGACGAAGTGCTGTCTGAACTCGGTGTCGGTAACGATCCGCTGTTGAAGATTGCTATGCGTCTGGAAAAAATCGCTTTGGAAGACGAGTACTTCGTTGAGAAAAAACTCTACCCCAACGTCGATTTCTATTCCGGCATCATCTTCAAAGCACTGGGCATTCCGACCGACATGTTCACGGTATTGTTCGCCGTCGGCCGCACCCCGGGTTGGATTGCGCACTGGAAAGAAATGATCAGCGGTGCTTACCGCATTGGTCGTCCACGTCAGTTGTACAAGGGTCATACCCAGCGGGACGTACCGGGCAAATAATCTTTGCTCCAATAAAAAAACCGGCTCCGGCCGGTTTTTTTATGTCCGTTTCAAACACAAAAAAAGCGAGGCAATTACCTCGCTTTTTTTAACCAGAAACAACAACCAAAAAATTAAGCGGACGCTTTCTTCTTGGCTGTGGCCTTGGCTTTCGGTTTGGCTTTAGCTTTTGATTTCGCCTTGGCTTTGGCCTTAGGTTTCGCCTTGGCTGGCGCATCCACCTGCCACTTGCCGTCACGATAAAACGCCTTCCAGCCTGTCGCCTTGCCGTTGTCATCCTCAGTCATGACGTACTGTTCCTGCGTCTTACGACTGTAACGAATGACCGTCGGACGGCCGTCACCATCGGCCGCAGGTGCGTCCAGAATGTAGTGATATTTCTCTGGCAATTCCGCCTTATGCGGCACCAGTTCCTGTACTTGCGGCGGTCGCGTTTCCCGGTTTTTCGGGAACTGGCTGGCGGCTAAAAACAGACCGGACGCGCCGTCACGCAGCACATAGGTGTCATCCACTTTCTGGCACTGCAGTTCCGGCATTTTAATCGGATCCATCTTCGGTGGCGCCGGCTCACCGCTGCGCAACAGTTTGCGCGTGTTCTTACAATCTTCGTTGGTGCAACCGAAGTATTTGCCGAAGCGGCCGCTCTTCAACTGCATCTCGCTGCCGCACTTATCGCACTCCAGCGTCGGGCCATCATAACCTTTAATCTTGAACTGGCCCTGCTCGACTTTGAACCCAGAGCAGTCAGGATTATTACCACAGATATGCAGTTTGCGGTGCTCGTCAATCAGGTAAGAATCCATGGCGGTGCCGCAGATGTCGCAGCGTTCTTTATGACGCAGCGCCTGAGCTTCGGCTTCATCATCGTCATCATCGACCGACAGAGCTTCCTCACCAGGAATCAGATTCAGTGTGCCTTTGCAGCGTTCCTTCGGTGGCAGGTTGTAACCGGAACAGCCCAGAAACACACCGGTGGTGCCGTTACGAACCATCATCGGCCGACCGCAACGCGGGCATTCGATATCGGTCAACGTCGGCTCGTTGGCGCGCATGCCGCCTTCGTCCGACTCAGCCTGCTCCAACTGACGGGTGAAGTCCTTATAAAAGGAGTTCAGCACTTCCTTCCAGGTACGTTCGCCGGTGGCGATCTCATCGAGATATTCTTCTAAGCGCGCGGTGAACTGATACTGCAGCAGATCGCTGAAAGATTCGGTCAGCCGATCGGTCACAATGTCACCGATTTTTTCCGCGTAGAAACGCCGGTTCTGCAGGCGCACGTAGCCACGATCCTGAATGGTCGAGATGATCGAGGCGTAGGTCGAAGGACGACCAATCCCCTGCTTTTCCAGCTCTTTAACCAGCGACGCTTCGGTATAGCGCGCCGGTGGTTTGGTGAAATGCTGCTTGGGTTCAAGCTGCTGCAGCGACATGGCGTCCTGTATTTTCAGGTCCGGCAGTTCAGTCGCATCGTCACCCTTGGCCGGCTGCGACATGACGCGGGTATAGCCATCAAAGACAACCACCCGGCCACGCGCTTTCAATTCATAATCGCCGGTTTTGATGGTCAGCAACGTACTCTTGTACTTGGCCGGCACCATCTGACAGGCGACGAAGCGTTGCCAGATCAGCTCATAGAGCCGCTGAGCGTCGCGCTCCATGTCGCTGAGGTCGGCGCTGCGTCGATTGACGTAGGACGGCCGAATCGCTTCGTGAGCTTCCTGAGCGCCTTCCCGGCTGCCGTAGACGGCCGGCTTCTCCGGCAAATAACTATCGCCGTACTGTTCACCGATAAAATCACGGGCCGAACTGACCGCCTCGGCACTGAGGTTGGTCGAGTCGGTTCGCATATAGGTGATATGACCGGCTTCATAAAGACGCTGCGCCATGGTCATGGTTTTCTTAACGCTGTAACCCAGGCGCGTACTGGCGGCCTGTTGCAACGTCGAGGTAATAAACGGCGCTGACGGGCGCGACTGAGTCGGCTTGTCTTCGCGATCGGTAATGGTCAGCGGCAGCTGGCGTAAACGCTCGACGTGCGTCTGACTTTGCTCAGCATTAACCGGACGGTATTTTTCGCCCTGGTAATGAGTGACTTCAAAACGCACCTGAGCGCCCGCTGGGCTCTCGGTCAAGGCATGAAGATCCCAGAATTCTTCGGGCGTAAAGGCACGAATTTCTCGTTCGCGTTCAACGATTAAGCGCACCGCCACCGATTGCACGCGGCCGGCACTCAGACCACGAGCGACCTTCGCCCACAACAGCGGCGACACCATATAGCCGACAACACGATCCAGAAAACGTCGCGCCTGCTGGGCATTAACCCGGTTCAGATCCAGATCGCCCGGCTGCTCAAAGGCGCCCTGAATGGCTTTTTTGGTGATCTCGTTAAAGACCACTCGACGGTATTTCTCCGGCGCCTGACCGATGCTCTCCTGCAGGTGCCAGGCAATGGCCTCCCCTTCGCGGTCCAAATCCGTCGCCAGATAGATAGCATCGGCTGACTTGGCCAGACGACGCAGTTCATCGACTACCTTCTCCTTGCCCGGCAGCACTTCGTAGTGGGCTTCCCAGTCGTTATCCGGGTTGATGCCCATGCGCGCAATCAACTGTTCCTTGGCTTTGCGCTGCTTGTGGCGTGCTTTTTGTTCCGGTGACATCTTGCGAGTCTCAGCCGCCTGGCGAGCTCGCGCCTTGGCATCCACCGGCTTGGACTGGCCGCTGGTCGGCAGGTCACGAATGTGGCCCACCGAGGACTTTACGATAAAATCGTTGCCCAGATAGCGGTTGATCGTCTTGGCTTTGGCCGGAGACTCGACAATGACCAGTGATTTACCCATGCGTTTAAATTCCGCCTATCGCTTCCTTTTATATACTTAGCTCACGACCTGCTGAAGGCGCAAGAGGCGCAGACGTATATACGCTTGAATCGGCAAGGTCAAGTTTTGGCAGCCACAACGCCTTCGCAAAAAGCCGCGATTAAAGCCCCACAAACACCGCTCTTAGCGCCATATCGCAAGCTTTTGCCTGACGTTCCCCAACCTCTAAGTAACAGATCCGATATAACTTTCGCCTTGGACCAAGGCCTTTTATAGTGACTTCAGGCAACCTTAATTGAACCCCACAGTTTGGTGTTTGCCCGCAGGTTCAGAACCGGGCACCACCCGGTTGCCTCAATACTGATTAGACGAAGGAGTCAGCTGGCGTGTCGTTTTTTGCCATTATCGCCATCATTGCACTGATCGCCCTGATGTTCGGTGGTCTCTATATCAGTCGATTGGCGCACCAACGCGAAATTGAAGACAGCGAAATGCGCGAAGCCTTGCGAGTGCGTCGCTCACGCCAGCATAAGGTTGAAGAATTATTCGATACCTTGATGTCTTACGACCGTAACCCCGAATTATTGATGCATCTGCAATCCATGCTGATCGAAGACGCTCAAAGACTGCTGGAGTTGGCGCCTGACGATAAGCACTCACAAGATCGCCTGCAATATTACCAAGACCTGGAACGCACCATCGAGGCACTAGGTGACAATGCCAACCAACCAATGACGCCCACCACCGACCGTGAAATTTTGCTGATGAAGCGTCACTTCAGTCGCACTGCCAAACTGATCAATCGTCGCATTACCGATGGCGCCTTAACCGAGGGCGAAGCCGATGTGCATCTGGAGCGGTTGCGCCGCCGCACCTTGGAGCTGGAGGCGGAAGCCTATAAATTGCAGGCGGTTCAGGCTCGTGAAAATGGCGATCTGGCCATCGCAGCGGCGTACTATAAACACGCCAAAGACATGCTGATTAATTCAGATATTCACTACCAAGATAAGACCGAACAAATCCGCAAGCTGTCACGGTTAATTGCTGGGCTTTATTCCTCAGAGTTCGACGAGTCTGACAAAAAAGAAGACGCCAAGGCCTTACCCAACGCCAGCCAATCCGCCTCTGATAAAGGTTGAAGCCACGTAAATCGCTCAACCCTCTCCCCGTCCCTTTCGACACTGGATTGAAAGCTTTCCAAGGGCCGTACCCATAGATCAAAGTTGCCGTATAAGCACTGATAAACCACCAGAGGCGCTTCCGTTTCACTGTGATGCGACAAGCCGATCACGCGATATTTCGGGCCTTTAAAATGTTGGTAGATGCCGGGTTGAACCACCGTCATTGTGCGCTCCAATTATTGCCATAAAAAAACCAGCCGATGTTCGCTACATACAACTGGTTTAGATTAACACTGAACGGAATTATGAACTTAAACAACTGCGTCTGAAGCTGTCATCCAAATCCAGCGGCAACACCAAAGTACTGAAATCCAGATCATCCGAAGCAGTGCATAGATCGTTGACCGAACTATCAGTTAGGTCAGATGACAAATCATCATCCTCTTCTGGGTATTCAGCATTCAAAACCGGTTTATCAGCATCGATAAAAGGGACCAGCATGTCGCATTCATCGTACTGGAAGCACTGCTCATTCACCGAAAAATCGTAGTAATCAACTAAATCTTCCACCTGATCCAGATCGTTTTTCAAACCGACGGACAGATTTCGCTTGTGCGCTTCATTGGCGATAAAACGGTTATAGGCCAATTGATCGCGAGCGGTAAAATTAAAACCGGGATTGTTCAAATAGCCGTCCATATTGTCCGGCTCGACGCCATCACAGCCCTTGTCTTTCGCCGTATCCAAACGCGCCTTCATAATGCGATGAACATTCGTCGAGCGTATATCAAGCCAGCGCTCGTCGTCCCAACCATCAAGCGTCTTGCCCAGTTCGTTGCCGTTAAATTCGCCTTCATCATCGCGCCAATCTTCGTATGAACCGGCGGAGAAATAGCAAATCACATTGCGACCAGCGGCTTGCAGATCAGAGATTGTACTTTCTGACGTATCAAAGAGGTCGACATCGTATATTTCGACATCATAGGTATCATTTAACGACTCGCCGTCAGGCACCAGCAGTTGCCATTGCCAGGTGACTTTCGGGCTTGGTTTATACCAATCACCACCGGTAATTGGATCGACATCGACCGGCAATGGCATGGTCCGGTTTAGTACCGATGAACCTGAAACCTGACAACCAGCAAGAAAAATAACGACAGAACTGACCAGAAACCCAACTGCTCTCATGGGTACTCTCTTTAATCACCAAGGGAAATGCCGCCGTTAAACGACGGCGAAACCGAATTTTAGCTCAGCAAATACAAAGCTAATCGATTATTTGTGCAACGCTTTGTTACACCTGTTTCGTCAAGCCATTGACTTCAAACCAGAGCGCGCTCTTCTTCTCGCAACGTCAAAACTTCATAGCCGTCCTCAGTAACCGCTATGGTGTGCTCCCACTGCGCCGACAACTTTTTATCGGCAGTTACCACCGTCCAGCCGTCCGGCTTGGTTCTCACCTTGGCTTTACCCTGATTGATCATCGGTTCGATGGTGAAGGTCATGCCGGCTTCCAGCGGTAAGCCGGTACCGGCACGACCGTAATGCAGTACCTGAGGAGCTTCATGCATCTCAGTGCCAATGCCATGGCCGCAATACTCACGTACCACGCTGTAGCCCTGACGTTCAGCATACTGCTGGATGGCATGACCGATATCGCCCAAGGTCGCGCCTGGTCGGACCAACTCTATGCCCTGCCACATGGCTTGATAGGTATGCTCAACCAATCGCTGAGCCTGCGGCGAGACGGTGCCGATTCGATACATCTTGCTGGAGTCGGCAATGTAACCGTTCTTCTCCAAAGTGATGTCGATATTGACGATATCGCCGTCTTTCAGGAACTGAGTTGCCGAGGGCACGCCATGGCAAACAACGCGGTTGATCGACGAGTTGAGCACATACGCATACCCATACTGACCTTTACTGGCGGGCCTGGCGTGCAGTTCATCAACGATATAACGCTCTACCCAATCGTTGATTTGCATGGTCGAAACACCCGTGGTGATCTTACCGTCCAGATACGCAAAAACCGCTGCCAGTAAACGCCCGGATTCACGCATGCGAGCCAGTTGTTCGGCGTTTTTCAGACTAATGCTGCTCAAGGCTAACCTTCTCCAGATCGACCGCCGCCCGATTCATCTGTTCTCGAATAATCTCACTAAAGGTTAACTGAGGGTTGGCTTCTGCCAGCATGCCGATCTTCAGCCAGAACTCGGCCTGAGCATTAATAGAACGCACCATAGCGGCACTGGCTTTACGCACTTCATCGTGCATTTCATCGCTGATCTTAACGATTCCCATCTTGGCCTCGATATATGATTTGTATACATATCATATATCGACCAGTTTAGATCAACAAGCCGTAGTGGTTATCAGCATTAATGCCTGGCGGCAGACCACCGTTTTAGCTTGGGGATCTGTCGCGCGGCCAACCAGGCTAACAAGGCTGGAAAGCCCTGCTCTTTCATCTTGGCAATACAGAACTGCTGCATTTGTTCCACGTCGAAGTCCGGCTGGGTAAAGGCACCGCCCTGATAACAATAGTGGCAATAGAGCGCGCTTTTTTGACCATTTACCTCGGTACCCGCCTTGGCAGGATCGCCTTTCATCGGCATACCACAGCTTTGACACTGCTTTTCCATGTTCTCTCCAGGCGGTCTGATTCGTGCCTACTACTTTAGGCAAGCATCACAAAAGCGGACACCTTTATTTGCTGCCCTTTGAAATACTGCTTTTATGCCCAACTAATAAGACTCCTTCGCTTGAAAGGAGTTTTTCATGTTTGTGTTATCCGCTATTTATCTACTGATCGGGTTAGTGCTACTGGGAGGTGGCAGCTGGCTCTTGGTTCTGGGCGGCAGTTGGTACTACGCCCTCGCCGGTCTGGCTTTAATCGCTATTGCCATCACTACCGTTAAACATCGTCGCCTGGCGCAATGGCTTTATGCCGCCTTACTGGCAACAACGGCATTGTGGTCCCTGGCCGAATCGGGTTTCTATTGGTGGCCACTGGCAACTCGCCTTGGCTTGCTCTTGTTACTCGCCATTCCGTTATTGTTTCCGTTTCGACCCAGATCACCTGGCATCGCTGTTTTGCTTCCAGTCTGGGCCATTGTCAGCCTTGGCCTGCTATCGAGTTTGGCGGTCGATCCGACCCAGACCGAAGGTCAGATCGATTCATCCACGCCACTGGCCAACGCATCTTTGGGTGATAGTCCTGACGCCAGTTGGCCTGCCTACGGCCGTAATAACTACGGGCAACGCTATTCACCGCTGGAGCAAATCAATGTCGATAATGTCGGCGACCTGGAATTAGCCTGGCAATATCAGACGGGTGACCTCAAGGGGCCGAACGACGTCACCGAAACCACCTATGAAGCAACGCCATTAAAGATCGGCAATAGCCTCTATCTGTGTACACCTCACAACTGGCTCATTGCGCTGAATGCCGATAGCGGTGAAGAACAATGGGTCTATGACGCCCAAGTGCCGCCGGAAAGTCAGCGTCAGCATCAAACCTGTCGCGGCGTTTCCTTTTTACCGCCCACCAATGGTGATGCTGACGACCTGAGCGCCCAATCAAGCCCAACCTTGGCGCAAAATCTCGACAGCATGAATTGCGATGCGCAGCTGTTTATGCCGACTTCCGATGCGCGCCTTATCGCGGTTGATCCGGAAACCGGCGCCCGCTGCGCCAACTTTGCCAACGACGGTGTGCTTGATCTGATGCACAACATGCCGTTCCGGCAAAATGGCTATTACTACTCCACCTCACCGCCGGTTGTTGCCGATGGCAAAGTCATCGTTGCCGGCTCGGTTAACGACAACTACGACACCCAGTCTCCTTCCGGAGTTATCCGCGCCTACGACGCCAAAAGTGGTGAGTTGGTGTGGAACTGGGACCCGGCGCATCCGCAAGACACCGCTCCCATCGCCGAGGGTAAAACCTATTCAACCAGTTCACCCAACAGTTGGTCGGTCGCCAGCGCCGATGAAGAACTGGGCCTGATCTACTTCCCCATGGGTAACCGTACACCCGATCAGTTGGGCATGTATCGCACCGAAAATGAAGAACGCTTTGCCTCTTCCGTCGTAGCACTGAGCCTGCAAACCGGCCAGGTGGAATGGGTGCAGCAGTTTGTTCATCACGACCTCTGGGACATGGATACTCCGGCTCAGCCGGTACTGTTGGATCTGGAAACCGACAGCGGTCGCCAGCCGGCGCTCGTGGTGCCGACCAAACAAGGGGATGTTTATGTACTGAACCGGGCGACCGGTGAACCGATCATTCCGATCACCGAACAACCCGCGCCTCAGGGTGCCATTGAAGGCGACTACACCGCGCAAACCCAACCGATTTCCGGGTTAACGTTCCGGCCGCCAACCATGCGCGAAGCCGATATGTGGGGTGCTACGCTGATCGACCAGATGATCTGTCGTATCCAATTCCAGTCGCTGGATTATCGAGGTCAGTACACCGCACCCTCGGAGCAAGGCACCATCGTCTATCCAGGTAACTTTGGCGTGTTCAACTGGGGCAGCATTGCAGTTGATCCTCAACAACAGGTGATGTTCGGTATGCCGCTCTACCTGGCGTTCACCTCTAAACTGGTGCCCAAAGAAGGCCAGGATTTGGGTGATACCAACCAGGGCGAAGCGGGTATCAACGAAAACGCCGGCGCACCCTATGCGGTGGAAATGAAACCTTTCCTGTCACCGCTGGGCGTCCCTTGCCAGCAACCACCCTGGGGTTATGTTGCCAGTGCCGATCTGACTACCGGTGAGATTATTTATCGCCACAAAAACGGCACCATCTACGACATGACGCCATTGCCGTTGCCGATTGAGATGGGCGTTCCCGGTATCGGTGGCCCGATCATCACCGCTGGCGGCGTGTCTTTCCTCGCCGCAACCGTTGATGATTATCTGCGTGCTTACGACTTGAGCACCGGTGAACAGCTGTGGCAAGCACGCCTGCCGGCAGGTGGTCAGGCAACGCCGATGACTTACCTCAACAGCCAGGGTGAACAGATGGTTGTTCTGGTGGCCGGTGGTCATGGTTCTATCGGTACCACCATTGGTGATTATGTCGTGGCTTACAAACTGCCCTAAGCGTCGCTAATCGCTGAATAAAAAACCCGGCCAAGTGCCGGGTTTTTTTAATTCAATCATCTTCAAGTGCAGGTCTGATCTGGATTCAGTTTTTCACCACTAGGTCCACCGTTTTAGGTCGATGCAGTTGCACATCATTGATCAAGGTGACCAGAACAAAACTCAATAACATCAGCAAATACCAAGAACTTAATTTGGATAAAGACACCAATTGCCAGTGGCTCGACTGATTGGGATATATCCAGATGTTGGCGTAGGTCGCCAGATTTTCAGCCAGCCAGATAAATAACGCCACTAAAAACCAGCCCAGTATCAAAGGCATTTGTCGATGCGTTTTTACTACTTTGAAATAAATAGTAGTGCGGTAAAAAATCACCGCCGTCGCCGCCAACAACAGCCAACGAAGGTCCCACCAATAATGATGTGTGAAAAAATTCAGGTAGATCAAAAGCACCAACAACAGCGTCGCCCACCGTGGCGGATAATAGGAAAAATGGAACTCAAAAATCCGCCAGATACGCGCAATATAACTACCCACCGCGCTATACATAAAACCAGTGAACAGTGGCACATTGCCAAGTTGAAACACAGCTTGTTCAGGATATACCCAGGAGCCTATCGCATCGGAGGTTTTAAATAATTCCATAACAGTAGCGACCAAATGGAACACCAGTATCACCACCGACTCACGCCAGGTTTCCAGACCACTGACCAAGAGCACGACTTGAGCCACTATAGCGGCAAGAAAAATAAAATCGTATCGATGCAGACTTTCCAGCGGATACCAGAAATGGGTAATCAACATAACGGCCAATAAAAAGCCGCCGAACAAACAGGCATAGGCCTGCTTCAAAGCAAAGATCCAGAATTCAAGCAGCCAACGCATAGAACCATTCCCTGTAAAACAGGCCGGCAAGATAATCGATTTTTGTCAGAAAATCTCGGCAACCATCTCTAGCATCGGCTGGCCTCGAAACATACCCTGCTCAATGGGCTTAAAACCAGCTAGGGCATAGAGTCCACCGTCCAAATGTAAGGTTCGCAAATAGAGTTTGCGCACCCCGACTGTTTTAGCTTGCAGCAATGCCTGGCGCACCAATTGCCCTGCCAATCCTTGGCCTCTGTATTCAGGCAGGACGTAGACACCATCTAACCAAAATCTTGGATCATTATCCTCGGAGGTTTCATGGGTTTTAACTTCAGCGATGCCAATAAGGTTATTACCATTCAATAGCAACACCATAAAAGGGGTTGGCTCTGGATCTGTGCAGGCAAGCACCTTGGTCAAAACTTTTTGATAACCCTCAGGGTCTTGATCGACAACCCATTGGTTAAAAATCCAACCGGCAACCTGGTCCGCATATTCTGGGTGCCTAGATAAGAGAGTCCATTGATACATGCTGGTTTTATTACCTGGGTCCAGTCGACGGATTGGCACGATTCATCAACAAATCAGTAAGCCATAAATCATGACACTGTAAATAGTCGATGTCGGCCAGATATCTATCCAGATGACCGGCGTTAATATCTGCATTGAATTTTTCATCGCCGTCGGTCGCTTGCTCACGCATAAAAGCAACCAAGGCCTGCAAACGCTGGATCATCATATCGACTAAGAACGCTCGTCGATCGAAGGACAATCCATAGGCATCAAGAAAACTGCATGCGCGCTCAACCGACTTGTCTATCTCGGCAACCGAAAGGTTCGGTAACGACTTTAGCGGCGCCCAACAGTAGACCGCATAGGCCAAGTCCCATAGTCGCGGCCCAGGATGAGCGGCATCGAAGTCGAACACGCCGACAACCTGATCGCCCTTCAGCACGACGTTATAAGGGGCATAATCACCGTGACAGATGACCTCGGCGGGCTGCTGAGCTGGCAACAGCCATTGTTGGTCATCGATAGCCTGGCGCGGTAAAAAACTTGCAGAGCAATCGTGCAACTTTCGTAATAACTGCGCCGCCGATACCAGTGCGCGCTCGGTTGCAATCGGGCCGGACCCGGCATCCTCATAGGTGTCGCCAGCCAAAAACGTCAGCCGCTCACAATGGCCTTCCACAGCCAAGACCTGAGGACTGCCAACGAAGCCTGCCTGTTGCAAATGATTCAATAACCGGTGAACCGACCGATATCCCGACGCCACGGGACGCACAACACTAGCGCCTTCTATTTGAATACCGCTGCGCAATACCAAGGTCCTTCAGTCATACCAAGCCGTTCATCATTGAGAACAGCACAACTTATTGCAAGGCGCTGCCATCAGGCATAAAAAAACGCCGGCACATTGGCCGGCGTTTTTATCGATCAAGCGTTGCAATCAGACCCGTTCAATAACGGTACTGATGCCCTGCCCCAGACCAATACACATGGTCGCCAAACCAAACTGGCCACTGTTCTGTTCCATGACGTTCAACAAGGTGCCGGTGATGCGCGCGCCGGAACAACCGAAGGGGTGACCCAGAGCGATGGCGCCGCCATGCAGGTTGACCTTGTCGTCCATCTTGTCGAGCAGTTTCAGATCCTTCAGCACCGGCAAGGCCTGGGCGGCGAAGGCTTCGTTGAGTTCGACGTAGTCGATGTCGTCGATGCTCATACCCAACTTCTTGAGCAGCTTTTTGCTTGCTGGAACCGGGCCATAACCCATGATCGACGGATCGACACCGGCCAGTGCCATGCCACGAACCACAGCGCGTGGTTTCAAGCCAAGAGCTTTGGCGCGGCCGTAGCTCATCACCAACATAGCGGAAGCACCATCGGTGATCTGGCTGGAGGTACCCGCGGTTACTGTACCGGCTTTCGGATCAAAGGCCGGACGCAGCTGGCTCAAACCTTCGACCGTGGTTTCCGGACGAATGGTTTCGTCGTGGATCATGCGGTACGGATTGCCGTCGGCATCGTGGCCCTGGCGGGCGATGATTTCGTTGTCGAAATTACCGGCCTGAGTCGCCTGATGGGCGCGCATGTGCGAGCGGTAACCAAACTCATCCTGGGCTTCACGGCTGATGCCATGCATCTTCGACAGCAGTTCTGCAGTCAGACCCATCATGCCGGAGGCCTTGGCAGCCTTCTGCGACAGCATGGGGTTCGGATCGACACCGTGCATCATGTCGACGTGGCCCATGTGCTCGACGCCACCGATGACAAAGATGTCGCCGTTGCCGGATTGGATGTTGGCGGTGGCGATGTGCAGCGCGCTCATCGAGGAACCACACAAACGGCTGACGGTTTGCGCTGTGACCGTATGCGGAATATCGGTCAGCAACTGCATCATGCGGGCGATATTCCAGCCCTGTTCTTTGGTCTGGTTAACACAACCCCAGATGATGTCGTCAATCTCGGCCGGATCCAACGCTTCGTTGCGCGCCAGCAGACCATTAACCAGATCGGCACTGAGGTTTTCGGCGCGGGTGAAGCGGTAGCTGCCACCCTTGCTGCGGCCCATGGGGGTACGGCCGAAATCGATGATGACGGCGTCGTTATCGCGAATACTCATAGTGACTGTTCTCCCGTCTTAACCGTGAAACGTCTGGCCGTTTTTGGCCATGTCGCGCAGTTTGGCTGTCGGCTCGTACAGCTTGCCGAGGTCGGCATAGCGGTCGCACAGCGCTACGAATTCGGCGACACCGGTGTCGTCGATGTACTTGAGCGCACCACCACGGAACGGCGGGAAGCCGATGCCGTAGATCAGGCCCATATCGGCCTCGGCGGCGGTGTCGACGATGCCGTCTTCCAGGCAGCGAACGGTTTCCAGACACATCGGAATCATCAGACGATTGATGATGTCTTCTTCGCTCAGTTCCTGCTGTTGTTCACGCACACTGGCGACCAGCTCGTGCGCGGTTTCATCGGAAACTTTTTTCGGTTTGCCCTTCTTGTCGGTTTCATAACGATAGAAGCCGTGGCTGTTTTTCTGGCCATAACGCTTCTCGTCGTACATCACCTGAATGGCGGATTTGAAATCTTGTTTCATGCGATCCGGGAAGCCTTCGGCCATCACTTCCTGGGCGTGTACACCGGTGTCGATACCGACCACGTCCATCAGATAAGCCGGGCCCATCGGCCAGCCGAATTTTTCCATGATTTTGTCGACTTTCTCGAAGTCGGCACCGTCGCGCATCAGCATGGCGAAGCCACCGAAATACGGGAACAGAATGCGGTTAACCAGGAAGCCTGGGCAATCGTTGACGACGATCGGCGTCTTGCCCATTTTCTGCGCGTAGGAGACGACGGTAGCGATGGTTTCATCGCTGGTCTTCTCGCCGCGAATCACTTCCACCAGCGGCATACGGTGCACCGGGTTAAAGAAGTGCATGCCGCAGAATTGTTCCGGCTTCTTCAGCGCCGTGGCCAGTTCGGTGATGGAAATGGTTGAGGTGTTCGAGGCCAGTACCGCATCGTCACGCAATTGACCTTCGGCTTCGGCCAGCACGGCCTTCTTCACCTTGGTGTTTTCCACCACGGCTTCGACGACCACGTCGACGTTGCCGAAGTCACCGTAGGACAGCGTCGGGCGAATGCGGTTCAGCACATCGGCCATGCCACGTGCATCCAAACGACCGCGATCGACCAGTTTGGCGAGCAGTTTTGCTGCTTCGTCGAGACCGAGCTGAATGCCTTCCTCGGCGATGTCTTTCATCAAAATCGGCGTGCCTTTATAGGCGCTCTGGTAGGCGATGCCGCCGCCCATGATGCCAGCGCCCAGCACAGCAGCCTGCTTGACGTCTTTAGCGACTTTGACGTGGCCTTTGGCGATCTTCTTAATCTTCTGATCGTTGAGGAACAGGCCAATCAGGTTTTCGGCGGTCAAGGTCTTCGCCATTTTGGCGAAGCCCTTGGCTTCAATCGCCAATGCCTTGTCGCGCTCGAAACCGGCGTGTTTCTGGATGGTTTTTACCGCTTCTACCGGCGCCGGGTAGTTGCGTCCGGCTTGGCCGGCGACGTAACCCTTGGCGGTTTCGAACACCATCATGCTTTCGATGTTATTCAGTTGCAGCTTGCCTTTCTTCTGCTCGCGGCGGGCCTGGTAATCGACTTCGCCAGACACCAGTCGGCCCAGCAGGCTCAGAGCGGTATCGCGCAGTTCATCCGGTTCAGCGATGGCATCAACCGCCCCGATTTTGAAGGCGTCATCCGGGCGGTTTTCTTTGCCCGAGGCAATCCACTCGATGGCGTTATCGGCGCCGACCAGGCGCGACAGACGTACGGTGCCGCCGAAGCCAGGGTAGATGCCCAGTTTGATTTCCGGCAGGCCGACCTTGGCTTTGGTCGACATCACCCGGTAGTCGGCCGACAGTGCCATCTCGAAACCACCGCCGAGCGCCAGGCCGTTGATTGATACAACGGTCGGAAACGGCAGGTCTTCGAAGGCGCTGAACAGTTCGTTGACGGTGAGGATGTCGGCGATGACGCCGTCCTCGTCCTTGGCGAACCAGGTGAGAAATTCAGTAATGTCGGCGCCGACAATAAAGCTGTCTTTGGCGCTGGAAACCAGCAGGCCTTTAACGTCGCTGGCAGCCAGCGCCTGGGTGGCTTCGCCCAGTTCGTTCAAGGTGGCCTGGTTGAACTTATTGACGGACTCGTCTTGCAGGTCGAACACCATCTCGGCCAGGCCGTTATCCAGTGCTTCGACGCGAATGCCCTTACCCTGATAGATCATCGATGCTCTCCGTTTGTATCGCTGTCCAGGTTGTCGTCGGGCCTGATTGGCCGCTTGTGAAGGCATGGATGGTGCCTGCTAAGCGGCTGAACAAGCCTGTTTGAACGGCCTTTACAGCGTCCGGTTATGTCTGAATCAAACACCAGTTTCAAACGATTGTTTGATTGTGGCGCCTACCATAGCCCCTGGCCGTTATAAGTCAACCAGGACTGCGCCTGGCACTGTCCGATTATGTCCATTACTAGGCCGATTATGTCCAATACTAGGAAAGTATAGAGGCCAATCGCTGCAACGTTTCCCGAACTGCGGGTAATTGCTCAATGCCACTTTCATCCCAACTGACACCGACACCGTCGGCCTGGGCGTCCACCACGCTGTATCGCTGCGGCAAATCATTCAAAAAACCAACCAAGGCGCTCATCTGTGCATCGCTTGCGCGCTTGTCGTCCGCCCAGATCCAGCCATCGGGCAGGAAGGCACTGGAGACACCGGTGGTGCGCAAGACCGTAAAAGATGGCGCCTGCGCCTTGGGGAAGGCATGCAATAAACGATAGAGGGTGCGCAGTTCATGTTTTTCGCCGACGCGACCTTCAACGCTGGTATCCGGTACTTTCAGGCTGTACAGCTTCATGCCCTGGCTCAGCGCTGCGCTGCGTAATTGGCTAAGACGCCGATCGTGCGCACTGGGCTTGAGCCACATAAAAGCACCCGCGACGGTTAAAATGGCGAAGATAATAGAGAGGTTGGCGAACATCAGTTTCTCCCGATAAGCGGTTGCATTCAGGCGCGCTCTTCCAATTCGGCCCAGCGTTCAAAGCAGACTTCCAGATCTTGCTGAGCCAGATTTAATTGATCTAAAACCGCCTGGGTTTCAGTGTGATCACCCTGATAAAAATCAGCGGCACCGATCTTGGCTTCCAATTCGGCAATCTGCTGCTCCAGGGTTTCGATCTGGCCCGGGAGTGCATCGAATTCGCGCTGCTCTTTATAGCTGAGCTTTTTAGCGGCCGGTTTCTTGGCTGCCGGCGCACGGTTTGCCGTTACACCACTTTGCCCGGGTGCCGACTTAGCCGGCGCCTTTTCCGTTCCGGCATCGGGCCAGCGGCCGCCTTGTGCCAGCCAGTCTTCATAACCACCGGCGTACTGACGAATGACACCGCCGCCTTCAAAGGCCCAGGTACGGGTCGCCAGTTGGTCGATAAAGTAACGATCGTGGCTGACCAGCAATAAAGTGCCGTCGAAATCTCCCAGCCGATCAATCAGCAGTTCAAGCGTTTCGATATCCAGGTCGTTGGTCGGCTCATCGAGCACCAGAAAGTTGGCGGGCTGACTGAACAGTCTCGCCAGCAGCAGACGGTTGGTTTCACCACCAGACAACTGCCGTACCTGCATGCGCGCCCGATCCGGTGTGAACAAAAAGTCTTCCAGATAGCTGATGACGTGACGCTTGCGGCCGCCCAGTTCGAGAAAATCACGCCCTTCAGCGACAGCATCAACCACGCGCAATTCCGGGTCGAGCCGGGCGCGGGCCTGATCAAAGTACGCCACTTCCAGCCGCGTGCCCTGTTCGACCGTGCCGTCAGTCGGCTCAAGATCCCCGAGGATTAATTGGATCAAGGTACTTTTGCCGATGCCGTTAGGACCCAGCAAAGCAATGCGATCACCGCGCTGTACCAGGGCGGTAAAATCCTGCACCAGCGTTTTATCGTCATAACCGAAGCTGGCGTGTTCCAGGCTGACCACCTGCTTACCGGACCGACTGGCAGCTTCGATCTCGAAATCACTTTGACCGACACGATCACGACGCGCTTTCACATCCTGACGTAACGCCTTAAGCGCCCGGACACGACCTTCATTACGGGTCCGGCGCGCCTGGATGCCCTGACGAATCCAGGCTTCCTCTTCGGCCAGTTTGCGATCCTGGGACGCCCGATGCTTCGCTTCTTCGGCCAGTTGCGCATCTTTGGCATCTAGATAAGCACCATAGGGCGCGGGGAAATCGCTCAGCTTGCCGCGATCGAGCTCAACGATGCGCGTCGCCACCTTATCGATAAAGCGCCGGTCGTGGGACACGAACACCAGAGTGCCGGCGTAGTCGAGCAGGAAATCTTCCAGCCATTCCACCATGGCGATGTCCAGGTGGTTGGTCGGCTCGTCGAGGATCAGAATGTCGGGGCGGCTGATCAAGGCACGCGCTAACAAGACTCGGCGGCGCCAGCCACCGGATAAGGTTTTAAAGGCCACGCTGCCGTCGAGCCGTAATCGACTCAGAATGGCGTCGAGTGTCGATTGCACCTGCCAGCCTTCCTGGCGCTCAATCTCATGCTGCAGTCGATCCAGGCGCGCCAGATCCGGTGCTTCTTTAGTACTTTCCTGATCATAATCGCGCAGCACTTGGCCCAGATTACCCAGCCCTTCGAGAACCACTTCGCGCACCGGTCGATCATCGCCCGTGGGCAAATCCTGTTGCAGGTGCGCCAGGGTGGTGCCTTGTCGGCGACGAATCTCTCCCTCATCGACCGTACGGCCGCCCAACAACAGGCTCAGTAACGTCGATTTACCGGCCCCGTTTTTGCCGACCAGACAAAGCCGATCACCGGCCTCCAGCGTCAGGTTGGCTTGGTCCAGCAAAGGGGCCGCGCCCAGAGAGAAACTGACGCGATCTAATACAACCAGGCTCATCTTGAGTCCTTACATAAATTCATCATTGAGATTATCGGAAAAGCCCGTATGAAGCGGCTCAGCCTTACTTTTGGCACTATTGAGCCCAACCGGCTTCCCCTACTGTCTGCGATAATTTTCCCAGAGGTGATTTTCCGTGGCAAAAAAACTCCCTACAGGTCCCCTTATCGCCGTTGTTCTAGTCGTGCTGACTTTGCTCTGGCTACTAACCGGATCAAATGATGACGCTGTCGACGAACCGACATCCACAACCGACGCTCAGCTGAGCCTGATTCCCGAGGTGCAGGTGCGCACTTTGGAAGCTCAGGGTGTGCGTCGCAGCCTGACCATCAACGGTGTCACCGAACCCGATCGCAGTGTCGCCATCGCCAGTGAAACCAGCGGTCGCGTACTCGAGCTACTGAAAAGCGCCGGCGACCAGGTGGGCGACGGTGAACTGATCGCCCGCATTGACCCACGCGATCTGAACGCCCAATTGCGTACCGCTCGTGCCAATCTCGAACAGGCGCGTCTTGAATACGAAGGTGCGCAGCGTCTGGGCAACCAGGGTCTGCAAAACCGCTCGCAACTGGCTGCTGCCGAGGCGCAATTCCAAAGCGCTCAGGCACAACAGGAAGCGCTCGAGTTGGCGTTGCGTGATACCCAGATTCGCGCGCCCTTCTCCGGTGTTCTGGAAAGTCTCGATATCGAAGTGGGTACCTTTGTCTCGCCCGGTCAAATCGTCGCGCAAGTGTACGACTACGACCCCATGCGTGTCGTTGGCGAAGTACCGGAAACCGATGTCAATTTCCTAAGCGCAGGTCAAAGTGCCACCGTTTCTCTGGTTACTGGTGAAGAATTGACCGGTGAACTGACCTTCGTGGGCACCGTGGCTAATCCTGCCACCCGTACTTTCAAGGTGGAAATTGCGGTTCCGTCCAGCCCTAAAAATCTGTCCGGCGCTACCGCCAAGGCGTCCATCATGCTCAATGAACAACAGGGTCATTATGTCAGCCCAGCGCTGCTGAACATTAATGACTCTGGCGATATGGGCTTGAAAACGGTCAACAGCAATAACCGGGTTGAATTCTCCCCTGTCACCATTGTGCGCTCCGACACTGGCGGTGTCTGGGTAACGGGGCTGCCGCGTGAAGCGACACTGATCGTTGTTGGTCAGGGCTTTGTTAACGCCGGCGATGAAGTCAAGCCGATCGCTGTCAGTGGTAATAACCTGGCAGCCGGACAGTAACGGGAGAGCTTCATGATCGGTTTTATTCAAGCGGCGCTCAGCCGCGTTCGGACGGTAATGTTGTTTTTCGGGTTACTGGTCATTAGCGGCATCGTCGCGCTGATCAATATCCCGAAAGAAGCCGACCCGGACATCACCATTCCTTACGTCTATGTCGGTACCGGCATTGATGGCATTTCGCCGGAAGACGCAGACCGACTGTTGGTCAATCCGCTGCAGAAAGAGCTCGAAGGCGTTGAAGGCCTGAAAGAACTGGTCAGTACTGCCAGTGAAGGCCGTGCCTCTTTCCAGCTGGAATTCGATATCGATGCTGATATCGATGAAGCGCTGGATGAAGTTCGTGAAGCCGTGGACCGCGCCAAAGGTGAACTGCCGGCCGATGCCGACGAACCTTCGGTTATGGAGATTAACCTCTCCCAGTTTCCGGTATTGAACGTATCGCTGTCGGGTCACGTTGATGATCGCGTGTTGTTCCATATCGCCGAAGATTTGCAGACCAATCTGGAATCGATCCAGGGCGTGCTGGAAACTCCGATTCAGGGTATTCGCGATGAAGTGGCTGAGATCATTATCGATCCGGCCAAGATGGCCAGCTATAACATCTCGCAAAGCCAGTTGGTGCAGTTGGTTTCCAACAACAACCAGTTGGTAACCGCAGGTAGCATGGATACCGGCGCGGGTCGTTTCTCCATCAAGATTCCGGGTCTGATCGAGACCGAAGACGACATTCTCGATCTGCCGGTCAAGGTAGATGGCGACACCGTGGTTCGTTTTCGCGATATCGCCGTCGGTCAGCGGACCTACAAAGACCCCGACTCGCTGTCGCGTGTGAACGGTCAACCGGCGGTGACGCTGGAGATCGTCAAGCGTTCCGGCGCCAACATCATCGAAACCATCGAACAGGTGAAAGCCAAGGTCGAAGAGATTCGTCCGGAGTGGCCTGACGCGGTGAAAGTGACCTACACCCAGGATAACTCGGTGATGATCGAGCAGCAGTTGGATGACCTGTTCAACTCGGTTCTGCTGGCCACTTTGCTGGTGTTTATCGTTATTGTTTCAGCCTTGGGGGTGCGCTCGGCCTTCCTCGTCGGCCTGGCGATTCCGGCTTCCTTCCTGACCAGTATTCTGGTGCTGTCGATGCTCGATATTTCATTGAACATCGTGGTGCTGTTCTCGCTGATTCTCTGTGTCGGTATGTTGGTCGACGGCGCCATTGTGGTTACCGAATACGCTGATCGGCGCATGTCTGAAGGCGCCCACCGCAAGAGCGCTTACCGCGAAGCAGCCACCCGCATGGCCTGGCCGATTGCTGCCTCCACTGCCACGACTCTGGCGGTGTTTATGCCGCTGCTGTTCTGGCCGGGTATCGCTGGTGAGTTTATGGGTTTCCTGCCCAAAACCGTCATCATCACGCTCTGTGCCTCCCTGGTTATGGCGCTGATTGCCGTGCCGGCTTTCGGTACGCTGTTTGGCAAAGCAGCGCGCGTCTCGGAAGAGAAAAAGCACGGTATGGATGCCATTGACCACGGCGATCTGAGCGAAGTTCGCGGCGGCCTGGGCGTTTATATCCGTCTGCTCAGTGTGTTGCTGAAACGTCCGCTGATGGCACTGGGCCTGGTGTTTGGCGTGATCGTACTGATCATCGTGATGTTCTCTGTCCGCTCTACCAATGTCGAGTTTTTCCCGGCCGTTGATTCGGAGTTCGGCGGCATTGTGATCAAAGCACGTGGCAACCTGTCGCTGCAGGAACGCGATGTGCTGGTCAAGCAGGTAGAATCCCGCGTTCTGGGTATGGATTCGGTTAAGACCATCACCACCACGGTTTCCGCGGTTCCTGGTCGTACCGACTCTGAAGACACCATCGGTTCTTTGATGATGGAGTTTGTCGACTGGCAATACCGGCCTGATTCGGACACGGTATTGCGTAACGCTGTTGAACGCGCCTCGGGCATTCCTGGCCTGAAGGTGGAATCCCAGGTACCGCAGATGGGTCCGACCACCGGTGTCGATATCCAAATGCAGTTCTTTGGCCCAACGCGCGAAACGCTCTATGCCACGGTCGATGCCATGGTGCAACGACTGACCCGCGACGAGCGCATTGAATCGGTCAACGACAACCGTCCGCTGGATGGCCTGGAGTGGCTGATTGATGTCGATCGCGAAGCCGCCAGCCGTTTCAACGTCAGCCTGAATGCCATTGGTTCTGCAGTACGCATGATCACCGACGGCGTTCAGCTGGGCTCTTATCGGCCTAACGATGCGGACGAAGAAGTCGATATCCTGATTCGCTACCCGTTCAATGGTCGCGACCTGGAACAGATCGATGAACTGACGGTGACCTCCAACGGCGACCAGGTTCCGATCAGCAACTTCATCACCCGTACGGCTCAGAACAAAGAGGGCGATGTCTACCGCACCGACGGCCGGATGACCGTCAACGTGGACATCAACCTGGCCGAAGGTGAACGTGTTGACCTGATGATTCAGGAGATCCAGCAAGCGCTGACGCAGGCTCGCGCCGAAGGCGACCTGCCATCGGGTGTTGATTTCCGCTTCACCGGTGACCAGGAAGAACAGGCTGAAACCATGGCCTTCCTCGGCGGCGCATTCCTGATCGCTCTCTTTGTCATGGTCATTATCCTGGTGACTCAGTTCAATTCCTTCTACCAGACGTTCCTGATCATGCTGGCGATCCTGCTGTCCACGGTCGGGGTGATGGTCGGTATTATTCTGACCGGCGCTAGCTTCGTGGTGGTCATGAGCGGGGTTGGCATCATCGCCCTGGCGGGGATTGTGGTGAACAACAACATCGTCTTGATCGACACCTACAACGTCATCCGCAAACAAGGCGTACCGGCCATGGATGCGGCGCTGATCACCTGTGCTCAGCGTCTGCGCCCGGTTATTCTGACCACCGTCACGACCATTCTGGGTCTGTTGCCGATGGTGTATCAGTTGACCATCAACTTCTTCGAGCGCTCTGTCACCGTTGGCGCGCCGTCGTCTCAATGGTGGACGGCTCTGGCCACCACCATCGCCGGCGGCCTGCTGTTTGCCAGCCTGCTGACGCTGGTGTTCACACCTTGCATGTTGATCCTGGGTGAACGCGTCCAGGCCTTCATTGCTCGCAAACGCGGTCACACAGCCGAAGTCTGAGTTGGCCCGCTGACCCGCCCTGTAAAGGGGCGGGTCTTTTCTTTTCAGTGCCCAATAAAGCAGCTAGTCTGACAAGCTCTTTCTAACGCCCATCGAACATCTGCGTTACAGCGCAACGGTCGGGTTATTGTTTGTTGTGAGGCTTGTGGACATGAACGCACCGCTGCTGCGAATGCTGACTGTCTTCTGTCTGGCCGGCACCCTGCCCGTCCTGGCGGATGACGCATCGCTGTCGGAAGACTACAACCAGGCGTTACAAAGCCTGAATCAAAACGATTTAGACTTTGCCGACCTCAATCGCTGGAAACATCTGCCACTCTACCCGCACCTGGTCACTCACTGGGCCATGCGTCATCCCGACGCTATCGATATCGACTGGTTCGCCAACCAACTGTTAAAGCCCGAATGGCAGGCCGCCGGCTGGGAATTCCGGCAAACCTGGCTGGAAGAACTGGCGCAGCGTGAACAATGGTATCGCTACGTTCTGTTTGACCAGGCCTGGGCCGGCGCTGGTCATCCCTGCCGACGCTTCCAGGCACAGCAAGCGCTGGGTGAGCCGCTGGCCGATGAGCAATTGCGCCAACTGTGGTTAACCGCCGAGTCACTGCCCGATTATTGCGATCCCTTTCTGGAGCGGCTTAAGCAGGCGGATGACTACAACGAACTGGTCTGGCAACGCCAGCTGCTGGCTTTTGAAGCCCGCAACAGTGCCATGTTGCGTTATCTGAATGATCAATATGACGAGCCACAATGGCTTCAACGCGGACAGCGACTACGCGCTATCTACCTCAGTCCGGCCGGCCTGTTCAATCAGCCCTACAACCCGGACGAGGCCTGGCAACGCGACCTGGCGTTAGCCGCTATCGATCGGCTGGCGTTTCGCGCACCGCAGATCGCGTCCAACTTCTGGGTCGACCTGATTAAACTGACGCCCGACTTTAGCCGGGCCGATATTCAAGCAACCTCCGGCTATCTGGGCATTGCCATGGCCAAGCTGGCACTGCCACAGGCCGACTATTGGCTGGGTATTGCCGACCCCAAACACGGCAACGAAGAAATCCAGCACTGGCGCCTGCAGGTCGCCCTGGCGGACAACAATTGGATGCAGATCGCCAGCCTCTATCGGGCGCTGGATGAGTCACTCCAGGACAGCAGCCAATGGCGTTACTGGTCAGCCATCGCCGAACAACATCTGGACATGGGTGACACCTCCGAGCAGCAGTTAGCGAGCCTGGCACAGGAACGCTCTTACTATGGTTTTCTGGCCGCTGCAGCGCTCGATCAGCCGGCCGAACTGAACCTCGATGAATACCCTCCGATCAAGACCCGTCGGCCTATCGCCGAACGTCCCGACTTGCAGCGCGCCCTGGCACTCTATGAGGCGGGCGACATTGTGCGCGCTCAGATCGAATGGAATCTGGCGCTGGATGAATTCACGCCCGAACAAATGATGGAAGCCGCCCAGTTAGCGCAGAGCCGGCATTGGTACCATAAGGCGTCCCAGACGGCGGGCATGAGTGGTCGTTATGGCGAATTAACGCTGCGCTACCCGACGCCCTTTGCCGATCTGGTTGGCGAGCTCACCGAGACCGCCGCCGTGCCACGACACTGGTTATATGGTGTTATGCGCCAGGAAAGTCACTTTATGACTCAGGCCCGGTCGCCGGTGGGTGCGCGTGGGCTCATGCAGTTAATGCCTTATACGGCACGCAGTATGGCGATCAAATCCGGATTGAATTACCACGGTGAGGACGACCTGAACGATCCGACGCTGAATATCACCCTGGGTCGAAATTACCTGGATCAGATGCAACGCCGCTTTGGTCATCCGGTTTACGCAACGGCGGCTTACAATGCCGGCCCCACCAAAGTCACCAGTTGGTTGGACCGTTACCCGGCCGACTTGCGCGTCTGGATTGAATCCATTCCCTTCGACGAAACCCGCAACTACGTCAAATCGGTGCTGACCTACGCCCAGATCTACGCCATGCGCGACGGCCAGAACTGGACGCTCGCCAGTTGGCTCGACCAACCCAATCTGGCGTCGCTGGGTGATGATTCCTGAACCACTGAACTAGCTGACGGATTCGAGCTGCGCGCTATCCCCCAGGCGCAGCTCAGTGACGCCACGGGCAACCGCATTCATACCGAAGATGGTTTTGCCGTTAAAGCGGCTGTGGGTTTTTAACGCCGACGCCACCTCTCGTTGATAGACACCAGAGTCCGGGTCCACCGCAGGAATGCTGCAGCGTTCGCAGGGTTTGAGTAATTGCAGATGACCAGCGGCCAGCGTTAAACGGCCCAACTCCAGCTCCCGATCCATCGGCAGACCGTCCACCACGATGTTAGGTCGAAAGCGACGCACGTCGAGCTGGGTCCCCGCCCGGTCGTTAAGTCCATCCAGAGAACTCTGATTGCACAGCAACAGTGGATAGCCGTCTGCAAAGCCAACGCGTTCGTGCTCCAGAGCAGCCGAATCCGGTACACGCCGTTGTGAGTCCGCTCCCAGATATACCAGGCGCACTGCCTTACCCACTTTACCGCTGAACCAGGCCGACCAGTCGTCAGACACCTCCCAACCATCCAGCTCATCTTTCCAGACCGTCACTCTTATCGGCGAGTCACTGGCGACGCTCCTGGTGAGATCTCGATAATCGCCATCGGGCGCGCTGATGCGATACCCATCGCCATGCGCCTGCACACCGAAATTGGCCAGCTGCGGCATATCGCGCTGACTGACAAAACGCCCCTTTGCATTGATCAGCATCCAGCGACGATCATCCACCGGACCCGCTGCATCGAATGGCAGCCGATCAACAGCAATACCGGCAAGTGATTTGATGGGGTAATGGAACAGAGCGGTAATCTGAGCGGTAAACGACATGACAGCAGGGTCCGCAAGGAGACGAAGGCCGCTCATTCCAGCAAAGGCGAGCGGCTTATGCAAGCAACGTCAGGCTTCGCCTTCCACCCGTCGGCGCACCAGATCGGCCAGCTGTTCGGGCTGGAACTTGGAGAGAAAGGCATCGCAGCCGACCTTCTTGGTCATCGCCAGGTTGAAGTCACCGGACAGCGAGGTATGCAGCGCAACGAACAGGTTTTTTAAACGTCCATCGGCGCGCACTTCAGCCGTCAGTCGATAGCCATCCATGCGCGGCATTTCCGCATCGGTGACCAGCATCAACACCCGCTCTTCCAGCGGGCCGTCAGTCTCTTCTGCTAGCCGACGCAGCAATTCCAAACCCTGAGCACCATCGGTGGCCTGATGCACCTTGAGCCCCATGGATTCAAACGTAACCCGCGCCTGAGTTAAGGCGGTATGCGAATCATCGACCATAACAATTTCACGGCCGCGAATGCGTTCCACCACCTCATCCGCCAGATAACCTTCACTGAGTAAGGCGTTCATCGGCACGATTTCCGACAACACCTTCTCTACATCAATGATTTCGACAATCTGCTCTTCGTGATGGGTGATGGCCGTCAAATAGTGGGTATGGCCCGCGCCCGACGGTGGCGGCAACACCTCTTCCCAGTTCAGGTTAATAATGCGATCCACTCCACCGACCAGGAACGCCTGAACGGTCGAGTTGTATTCGGTCACGATAATGGTGGAGTTTTCATCGTGTTTAATAGGACTTAAGCCAATGGCCATGCTCAGGTCGATAACCGGTACCGAACGGCCACGCAGATAGACCACACCAATCACCGCCGGATTGCGCTGGGGCATCATGGTCAGTTTGGGCAGTCCCAATACCTCTTGAACTTTAAAGACGTTAATCGCATAGATTTGTCGTCCTTTGAGCCGGAACATCAGGATTTCCAGTCGATTCTGGCCGACCAGATTGGTACGGCTATCGACATTTTTCAGCACACTCGACATCAGCTACTCCGGCTACTCCGACTCTTTCAACGACCCCAGCAAGCACGGTCGCCCACCCACTCCGTCGTTATCGGCAAAGTTTAGTCGAGATTGAAGGAATTTGCGCTAGTTCACACAAACACAGTACTAGTTAACACAAACGCAGGTCGTAGCATCCAAATTGACGACAGACCCCGGTCGTGACAACGGCAACCAGTCATCCACCAGACTGTTGGATTGAGCGCAGGTCAGCCCACTGCTGTAGGCACCCAGATAGCGAATCTGTCCGTCAGCACCGGTCAATACGATCAGCGGACCCGGCGAAGCTGGCGGCAACCCATCCACGAATCCAGCCAACGCCTGATTGATAAAGGGCGTTCCTAATTGCACCGGGTGGTAGCCCAGCTCACTCCCGGTTTCGCTCAGCGACGAAGCATGGCCGGACGCCATAAAACGGCACAAACAGCCCGGCGGCATCCAATGAATCATGGCGGGATGCGTCAGGTCGCTGCGGGTATCGATCCAGTCCTGCCATTGATCGCTCCAGGCCGACACGTCTGAAACACCGCGACCCAACCAATCCAGGTGACTTTGTCGGAACCAAAGTCCTGCAGCCAGAGCAAACAACAAGGGCAACAGCCACCACAGTAAGCCGCGATATCGAATCACAATGAACCTTTTGCCAAGGGAGAATCAGCCATGATTGGCACGGAGGTAACGACGCACCTCGTCGAGCGTAAAAGGCCAGCCAAGATCGTCACTTGCGCCATCGCAGAGCAGCACCGGAATACGTATGGCGTATCTGTCCATCAAGGCATCACTGTCGACAATATCGACCACCTGCCATTGCAGCGGTTCGGACCGCGCCAACTCTTGCAGCAAAGCCTGCGCCTGCTCACAGAGATGACAACCGAGGGTACTGTAGAGAATGAGATTCGGGGTCGTTGAGGAGGAAGCCACGGGCCGTTCCTATTGGAAAAACGGCCCTATTGTAGAAATCTGCCAGCGCTTTACCAGCGCTCGCTGTCAGGCGTCTTTTTTATCGGCTGACGGGTCAGCAAAGAGCGAATCCAGGAAGCTGCTCAAGCGACCATCGTTACGCGGATGATTGACCAGTGAGTCGACCAAACCTCGCTCCGAGTTCAGTTTATCCACCCAGCGTTGCTGGGCATCGACCAGTTCACGAGCGTATTCGCGCAACGGATCCAGACCGCGCGGCAAGCTCTGAGCTTCACCACCGGCCTGTTGATAGGCAGATACAGCCTTGGTTTGAACCGAACGCATGCTCAGATCCAGTGACGCCAAACTGGTGCCACTGATGCTCAGCGCCTGAGCCTGCTCGAAGGCCACACCCAGGTCGCCGTCGTAGAATTCGTCAGCCAGCTCACCCACTTCTTTCAATAAAGCGGTCAGATCGGATCGTTCTTGATCGTTCAGATCACCTTCGATGCTCAAATCGAACTGACCCGATTCCACCTTGCCCCAGCTCACCGACGACCAGCCATCACCGGAAGATTTTTCCGCCGAGGCTTCGTTACGACGCTCCACACGGATGGTGACCTTATCGCCTTCGGCGGTGGTGACATCCAGTGCAAAGGTGCGCTGTTCGTACTGATAAATACCGATATTGCGATTGCCCTGGCGTGACACCTGCTTGGATTCGTCAGCACTCACCGAGGCGTTGATATCACGATTGGCCAGAACGTCTTCAAGCCGGCCGTAAGCATCATCGATTTTTCCTTTGAGCGCGTCATCCAGCTTGCCCATCGACTCAAGCACATCACGCGCTTCACCAAAGCCCTGCTTGATGCCTTTTTCCGCAGCGGCCCAAAGCTTCTCCATCTCAGCTTCGGAGGCGCCATTAGCCTGGGCCTGAGACAGACGGCCGCGCATAAAGCTCCACAGATTATCGACCAGTTCTTCGACATTAAAATTGCTCGCCGCCGATTGCGACGCGCCAGCTTGTTCGGCTTTTGCAGCTGCGTTGACCGAACCCGCTCCACCGGACTGAGCAGCCTGACCCGAACCGGGGCGCTGGTAACCAGCGATGGATGGCGTCAACGCAGACAAATTGGACAGCATGTTATTCATAGGGCGTCCCCTTCCGGCGCAAACCGGTACTTATCGAATAGGCGGTGCATTCAATCTACTAGCGGCGGTATAGCGCACAACTTGAGTGATGTTTTGTAAAAGCCGGGATTATCAAAAAACAATCATCAATAGCGTTGGATTGTTGATTAATACGTCGTATGATCGCCGTGCTTCAGGTACCACTCGACTGACAGAGGCCCGTCATGGCGAGACTCGATTCGCTGATAATCTTCACCACCGTCGTTAAAGCCAATAATTTTACCAACGCAGCTCATCAACTGGGTTTGACGCCTTCGGCTGTCAGCAAGCAGATTAGCTTGTTGGAAGACCGCCTTGGCGTTCGTTTACTCAACCGTACCACGCGCTCGGTCAGCCCGACCGAAGCCGGACAGCTGTTCTTTAACCGCTGCAGTCGCATCCTCGAAGACCTCGAGGAAGCCGAACATATGGTGAAAGACTTAGAAACATCGCCCAGAGGAACGCTGCGCATCACCGCCACGCCCACCTTCGGCCGCTCCATGCTGATGAAGATCTTCTCCAAGTTTCTGGAGCAATATCCGGACGTGAATTTCGACCTGATTCTGGCCGATAAAGGCCTGGACCTGGTGCGCGAAGGCATCGACCTGGCGATTCATTTGGGTTCGCTGCAGGACAGCCGCCTGGTCGCCCGACCGGTTGCCAAACAGAAGGTCATCCTGACCGCAACCAAAGATTACCTCGACAAGCATGGCATGCCACAACAACTGGCCGATCTGTACGACCACCATATGCTGATGGCGTCCGGTATCGATTTCGCCGAGCCACGCTGGATCAAACGTTTTCTGAAAGAAGCCGGTCTGCAGAATAAAGACCGCCGCTTCACGGTCAACGATCTGGACACCCTGGCCGAAGCCACCACCAATCATATGGGCATTACGGCGCTGCCGTACTATATGGTGCGCGAAGAACTGACCAGTGGACGCATGTTGCATGTGCTGCCGGACATCACCTTCCCCAGCCGGACCATCCATGTGGTCTATCCGGAAAACCGCTACCTGTCCGCCAAGAGCCGGGCCTTTGTCGATTTTATGGCGGCCTATTTCGAAGAACACGATCTCGATAAAGCGGGCTGAAAATCGGACTCACAGACACAAAAAAGCGGCCAATTGGCCGCTTTTTTTATCGCTCAGTGACTCAGCGTAGAAAACGATTCAAGCCAGCATCATTGAACATCCGCTCAATGGCTGCGTCGAACGTTTCGGTCAACATGGTTTCGTTTTCTTGCTCATCGGGATAACGGAAAAACTCGGCAGAACGCTGTGAACGGAAACTGTTGGAGTAGCTGGAGTTGGCTTTGACGATTTCCACCGATACTTCCGCTGCCACCTTGGCTTCTTTGCGTGCTGCGTCGATATCGACCAGTTCGTAACTCAGCTCTTCCAGCGTCACGGTCCACTCAAAATCGGCATTCATTTCAACCGCTTCAAAACCGGCCACTTCCAAAGCGCCGATCACCTGATCGCGCAGTTGTTTGCTCAAATCACCGGAGGCGGTAATAGCAGAACTGTTTTCATAAACCCCGCCGCGCTGACCAATAACGGTGCTGCTGCGACCATCTTCAATATCCACCCAGAAGGTACGGCCGTTACCGGCCGGCAAGCTGTCCGGTGAGACAACGGGTTCGAAGGCGATTTGTTGGGGTGACAGCTGGGCGCAACCGGCCAGCACCGTTGCCACCAATGAAAGCATCAGTACCGGCTTAAACACAGATTTCATAGCGTTCTCCTTGTGTTAACAAAAAGTCTGAATAAACAGACTCGTTAAGTGCGTTGCAAGTTTTCAGTTTTAAGCCGCCTTAACGGAACGGCTCTGGTCGCGCAAAAACTGCCAGTGTGTTTCGGTCGAGCGACTGGCATCAAAACGGTAACCATCCACGTCGAAACCTTTGAGGTCCTCCACCCGGCGGATATCGTTCTCCAGCATATAGCGCACCATCAGACCGCGAGCTTTTTTGGCAAAGAAAGAAATCATCTTGTACTGACCATTTTTCCAGTCACGAAATTCCGGCACGATCACTGGTACCGGTAACCGCTTCGGCTGGATCGCCTTAAAGTATTCGTTCGACGCCAGATTGACCAGTGCCTGTGTCTCATTGCTGCGGATATCCGCCGCCAGTGTATCGGTCAACTGATTGCCCCACCATTGATAGAGGTTTGTGCCACGTTCGGTCGGCAGACGTGTGCCCATTTCCAGACGGTACGGCAGGATACGGTCCAGCGGCCGCAACAAGCCATATAAACCCGACAAAATACGCAGCCGGTCCTGAACTTTGCCAAACGCCTTCTTGCTGAGCGTCGCGGCATCAAGACCGGTATAGACGTCGCCCTGAAAGGCTAACAGCGCCTGTTTGCTGAGTTGCCGATCGAATGGCCACTGCCACTGGCTGAAGCGTTCGACGTTCAAACTGGCCAGCTTCTCACTCAGCGACATCAGTTCGCGCAGATCGCTGACGCTGTAAGTGCGCAGCACATCGACCAGTTCGGCTGCCTCGTCGGCAAAACGAAACTCGGTGCTTTGGTCGGTGATCGCCGGGCTTTCAAAATCCAGCGTTTTGGCCGGTGAAATCACCGCCATCAAGGGAGCTGTTGCCAAGTCTTCCTCCTGTCTCTAGGGTACGACTCACACCTTTATCGTGGGCCGAAAAAATGCAAATTCTGAGAACCTATGTGCCGGACTCTTTTCAGAATTACAACCATCTGGTCTATTGCGAGCAGCAACGCCAGGCGGCAGCAGTTGATCCTTATGACGCTGAGCACCTGATACAGCTGGCCCGGCAACAGGATTTATCTATCAGCGCCATCTGGATTACTCATGAACATGGCGACCACATTCGGCACGTCAACGAACTGAAAGCCGCCACCGGTGCCCGCGTCTTTGCACCGGCCGGCTGTATCGGCAAGCTGGCGGCTGATATCTGGCTTGAAGACAACGACAAGCTAAGCGTCGGTGATGGCCAGGCAAGCTTCTGGTTCACGCCTGGCCATACCCCGGCGCATGGCGTCTTTTACATCGACCAGGACGAACCGGCGCTGATCTGCGGCGACACTCTGTTCAATGCCGGCGTCGGCAATACCCGTTCAGGCAGCACCGATGTGTTGTTTGACAGCATCGAACGCCTGCGTCGCGATACGGCCCGGCAGGCCCGCATCTATCCAGGGCACGATTACCTGCCCAATAACCTCGCCTTTGCGTTAAGCATCCAGCCAGACCTGGCCGCAGCGCGCGATCTCAAGACCGAGGCCGACGCCCAGACGCCCGACACCCGCACCATCACGACGTTCGAGCAGGAACTGAGCTTCAATCTGTTTTTGCGTCTGGACGACTCTGAACTAGCGGAAGCGCTGGCCGAACGGGATTATCCGACCAGCAATGCGCTGGAGCGCTTCCGCGCCTTGCGCAGCTTACGCGACCAGTGGTGATCAGGGACACGGATAGGGATAGCGACGGTGCACCGCCTCAATGTCAGCCAGTACCGCTGAGCTGAGCACCAGCTCGTGACTGTCGATATTGCTCTTAAGCTGCGCCATCGTGGTCGCGCCGATGATATTCGAGGTTAAGAATGGCCGGTCATTAATGTAAGACAGCGCCATCTGCGCCGGGTCCAGACCATGGTCGCGCGCTACCTGGACATACTCATCCACGGCAGCCTTACCATTGTCAGTGCTGTAACGCTGGAAGCGATCGAATAGCGTCAAACGGGCACCTTCTGGCTTGGCGCCTCCGGCGTATTTACCGCTCAGAGTACCCATTGCCAGCGGCGAATAAGCCAGTAAACCGACATCTTCACGGTAAGCCATTTCCGCCAGGCCCACTTCAAAGCTGCGGTTGAGCAGGTTGTAGGGGTTCTGAATGGAGTCGATGCGCGCCAGCCCTTCTTCACGCGACAGACGCAGATACTCCGACACACCCCAGGCTGTTTCGTTAGAGACGCCAATGCGACGGACCTTGCCCTCGCGAACCAGCTCATCGCAGGCACGCAGAGTCTCTTCAATGGTAACGACGTCTTCTTCTTCGACAACGCTGTAGCCCAGCTTACCGAAGGTGTTGGTGCTGCGGTCCGGCCAATGCAACTGGTACAGATCGATATAGTCGGTCTGCAACCGCTTCAGGCTGCCCTCGGCCGCCTCTTTGATCTGTTCGCGCGACAGCCGCGGACCACCGCGAACATCCTTACGGTCACTGCGGCCAAACACCTTGGTCGCCAGTATCACTTCCTCACGCCGACCGGTTTTTGCAAACCAGCTACCAATGTACTCCTCAGTGCGACCGTAGGTTTCCGGGCGCGGTGGCACTGGGTACATCTCAGCGGCGTCAAAGAAATTGATGTTACGCTCACGGGCGTAATCCATCTGCTCGTGGGCGTCTGCTTCGCTGTTTTGCTCACCCCAGGTCATGGTACCCAGGCAAATTCGGGAAACTTCGAGGTCGGATCGACCCAAACGACGATATTCCATCAATTCAAACCCTGCCAACTTGAATGCGAACCTCTATAATACGGGCAGATTCTACTTAATTCGACGGGGCACTATGTCACGCAGCAAGAAGAGCCGGTCCTTAAAAGGCAAACTCAACGTCAAAACCGGTTCCAAGAAAGACTTTATCGGTCAGGGCGAGAAAGGTCAGATTCCTTCTCATAATCGCCTGGCCAAACACAAAAAGCGGCAGAAGTCGGCTTACCAGAAATACCTGGAAGCCAACAATCTGACTGACAGTACCGCAGGCACCCAGTCCAAGCCGGCGTTGCCGCGCTATAAACAGATTGAAACTGAAGAAGCACCGATTGAGGCCGATAGCGAAGAGACCAATAAAGGCTTTGATGAATTGAGTGGCGATGAGCTGCTCGATCGTTTCGATAGGTCCTGAAGATGCGTTTGTTTTGCTCACTGTTATTTGTCGCCCTGCCCGCTTTAGCCGCGGCGGAAGATTTTGGTCAGGCGCTGTGGGGCGCCAGCATCGATGACGTGCGTCAGGCGGAAACCCGCACTAACCGCACGCCCTTTGGCGAAACCGGCTATCTGATTTATGAAGCCAATTTGCCAGACATCCATGTCACCCGCCTGGTGTACCAGTTCACCGGCGGGCAGCTGTCGCAAGGACGCTTCCTGTTTAAACCTGCACCGGATGCGCCCATACAATCCTGGATCGACCAATTCGAACAGGTGCGGCACCTGATCAGCCGTCAATACGGTGAGCCAGGCAGCGAAGAGGTGTTGACACCGACCGCTGGCAACGCCCCGGAACAAATGGATTGGGCAACGGCGCTGAGCGAAGACCGGCTGATTCTTAAAACCCGCTGGCAAACAGAGCGAACCGAACTGATCCAACAACTGGCCTGGACGGGCGATCGGCCCTATCACCAGGTGATCTATCGTCCGCTGACCCCGGTCAGCCCTGCCGACGGTTTGTTTTGACCGCAGCCGACACCCACCAGACGAAGCCGCGCCTGACCAGTGTCGATCAGATCCGTGGTGTCGCCCTGGTGCTGATGGCGCTGTTTCATTTCAGTTACGATCTCAGCCTATACGGCTATCTGTCTTTCGATTCCAAAGCGCCGTTCTGGGCCATTTTCCGCGGCATCATCGTCGTGCTGTTCTTTGCCACTGTTGGTATCAGCCTGGTACTGGCCAACCGTGATGGCATGCGCTGGCCGGCTTTCTGGAAACGCGAGGCGAAGATCGTCGCAGGCGCCGCTGCAATCAGCCTGGCGACCTGGCTGGCGTATCCTCACGCCTGGGTCTGGTTCGGCGTGTTGCATTTTATTGCCGTCGCCAGTTTGTTGGCCGTGCCAGTTATTTTTTATCCACGTATTGCCCTGATTCTGGGTATCGCCATCCTGGCGCTGTTCAATATCACTGACTGGTTCAACCTGCAGCCCTTGCATCGCGCTCTGGCCGGACCCTTGCACCTGCCTACGGCGACCGTCGATCTGACCCGCTTGATTCCCTGGCTGGGTATGGTCTATATCGGCATCTATCTTGGCCATCGCCGTCTGTTCGGAGTACACCACCTGCCTCTTGGACCTTTCACTCGACCGCTGGTGTGGCTGGGTCAACACAGCCTTGGCTTTTATCTGCTTCATCAGTTGCCACTGTTCGGCCTGGCCTGGTTAATACACTGGTTGATACAAAGCAGCGTCTGAGCCTGGCAAGTGATAAGCTGCCATATTCAATCTGATTTTTTATATCCATGCCCACCAAACTGAATCTTCTACTCGGCTGGTTGCTGTTAACTGTCACGACAACGACGCTGACACAGGCAGAACCCATCGACCAGCAACGCCCTTCCATTGCCTTGGTGCTCGCCGGCGGTGGTGCCCGGGGGCTGTCCCATATCGGCGTGCTGCGGACACTGGAAGAACTCAGAGTGCCGGTCGACTGTGTGGTCGGCACCAGCATGGGCGCACTCGTGGGTGGCCTCTATTCAGTGGGTATGAATTCCACAGAAATTGCCGCCATTCTTGATGAACACAGCCTGGTGGAGTTTTTCAATGAACGACCACCGCGTCAGTCAATCCAACAAAATTTACGCGCCTACAGCTATCGTTCGCTATTTGGTTTTTCGATCGATACCCAATACGGCTTGCCAGTGCCTTCCAATGGCATTGCTTCGGGTTATCGATTTGAGCTCTTTATGAAAGAATTGATTGGCACCGGCTACGCCGTTGTCGATCTTGATTTCGATACCCTGCCGACACCTTTTCGCGCCGTCGCCACCGATCTGGACAGCGGTGAAGAACGGATATTCAGCGCAGGTAACCTGCCCCAAGCCATGCGTGCCAGCATGTCGCTGCCCGCGTTAATTGCTCCTTTGACGATTGATGGCCGGCACTACGTCGATGGTGGTTTAGTGCAGAATTTTCCGGTCGCCGCCGGGCGTGAGCTGTGTGGCGATGTGGTGATCGGCGTCAGCTTACGCATCAAAGACCGCTGGAATGCGCAGTACGATTCATCCTTTGATGTCGCCAACCGTTCCGTTGAAATCCTGATGGATCAGAACGTCGTGCAGTCACAGCAGCTGTTGTCTGAGAACGATATTTTGATCGAACCGGATATGCAGAAATTCACCTCGGCGGATTTCGATCTATACACAGACATCATCAATCAGGGCGAAATTGCGGCCCGCCTGCGCCACGCTGACCTGGCCCAGTTGTCACTGTCACCCGAGGACTATCAACAGTGGCAACAACAGCGACAGGCCCGGCGGCGGGATAACATTCACATCACCCGCATCACCACGGCCGCAAATCTTGAGTTTAATGATCAGGTCATCATGAGAGACATCACCGCTGACGCCGGTGAAGATTTCGACCTGACACGACTGCACAATGATATTTCCAACATCTACGGCCGTGGCGATTACACCTACGTCGGTTATCAGATACGTACCTACGATTCCGACGACTACGGCACCATCGAAATCTATGCCGATTCCAAACCCGAAGGTCACGGCTATTTACGTTTCGGCCTGGATGTCGCCACCGACGACTCACGGCAAGCCCAGATCAATGTCAGCACCAGTTATCGCCAGCCCTGGATCAATGATCACAACGGCGAACTTCGCCTCGATTTACGCCTGGGTACCGACTTCCTTTTTCGCAGTGAATTTATTCAGCCGTTGTCGCTGACCGACGGTAGTTTTATTGCCGGACATCTGAGCAGCAGCCGCTATTTCAATGAAATTTATTACGGTAACACCCGGGCAGGAAATACCCGCCTGACCACCAGCGAGGTGGGCTTTGATCTGGGCATCACCGGTGCCCGCGGAGAGATTCGCCTCGGTACTTTCGCCACCGATGTGGCCGGCAAGCACGACCTGGGATTGTCGGCTGACACCATCGAACCATTCGAGCGTTTTCAGGCCGGTTACCGGCTAAACGCCATCTATGATCAACTCGATTCTTTCGGTTATCCAAGACGCGGTCTGCTGTTCCGACTGGACGCTTTTGAAACCACCGAAAAATGGGGCTCGGATGACGACTACACTAAGGTTTCCGCCAAGCTGATCAAGCCACTGTCCAGCGGCAGTCATCATTTAAAAATTCAGCTCGAAGCCGGTGATACCTTTGGTGATCACACCGAGCAATTGTATTTTTATGACGGTTATAAACTGGGTGGTCCGGGTCGTTTATCCGGTTTGAATCTGAACCAACTGACGGGTTTGGAATATCAGCTGGCAACGGCAGAATATTATTATCGTTTATCCGACATGCCGGACTTTTTCGGGCGCGGTCTGTTTTTAGGAACCGGACTGGAAGCCGGTCGTATCGAGGATGAACTTATGGTTAATCCCGGTGACTGGGTTACTTCGGCCAGCCTGTTTGCCGGCATGGATACGGTATTGGGAAAAATGCAGCTCACTCTGGGCCATGCCAGCCTTGATAGAACCGCTTTCTATTTCACCCTGGGCCATCGCTTTTGACGCAGTGGCGAGTACCACTGTACTCGCCACCTCGCCTTATTCAGCGTTCATCTTCCCAGATAACCACGCCACCGGTGACATCATTCAGGCGCTCGCTGTACACCTCTTCCAAATAACTGCGGCGTAATTTGAGCGTTGGCGTCAATCGCTCGTTTTCAATACTCCAGGGCTCTTTCGCCACCAGAATGCCTTCGAGTTTCTGATGACTTTCCAAGGTGGCATTCAATTCTTCCAGAGTACGTCGTAACGACCGACTTAAACTGTCTCGATCAGCATTGCGGCGATGTTCAGCCAGCACTACAACGGCCGCCGGCTGGGTACGGCCAGCACCAATCACACAGACTTGCTCGATATCCGGATTACCGGACAAGCGGCTTTCCAGCGGTACCGGCGCCACATATTTGCCCTTGGTGGTTTTAAATTCTTCTTTCAGCCGACCAATGATGCGGAACGCCCCGTCGGCCGTTTGCTCAGCTTTATCGCCGGTACGAAACCAGCCATCCTGAAAGGCTTCAGCGGTCGCTTGGGGGTTGTTGTAATACTCCTCGAAAACGGCATCGCCGCGAATCAGTAATTCACCATCATTAGCGATTTTCATCTCCACGCAGGCCAGCGGCACACCAATGGTGCCCATGCGCTCAGCCTTAAATGGCATATTGCACGCCGATAGACCGGTGGTCTCACTCATGCCCCAGCCTTCGCAAATATTGATGCCCAGGCCGTGATACCACTGCAACAAAGTCGGCGCGATCGGCGCCGAACCGGAACCGAAGGTATGCACGGAATCGAGGCCGAGACCGGCGCGAATCTTACGTGCCACCAGCTTGCCCAGCAGTGGAATCTTAAGCAGTTTCTGCAGTTTCTCGGCGGGCATTTTTTCGTGCACACCGACCTGAAAACGGGTCCACAAACGCGGTACCGACAAGAAGGTCGTGGGCCGGGCCACTTTCAAGTCGTCGACAAAGGTATCCAGCGATTCAACAAAGTAGATCGGGCCGCCGGTATACAGTGCTGTGCCTTCCACCACACCGCGTTCTGTAATGTGTGCCAACGGCAGGTAGGAAATACCTCTGTCTTGCGGCGTCATCCCAACCAGCTCGCGGTTGGTGGTTGAGGCTGCCGCGTACTGCAGATATTTGAGCACCACACCCTTGGGCTTACCGGTACTGCCAGAGGTGTAGACCAAGGTCATGACGTCATTGAGACTGATATCGGCAACCGTGGCCAAGGGCTCATGCTGGGCGATCCAGTCCTCCCAGCGATGATCATGTGCAATGGTCTGATACGGAAAACCAATGCGCACAATGCTGCCGTCGAATACCGCCTCACCCGCTGCAAAATCGTCCAGCTTGCCGACAAAAACCGCCTTGGCACCGCTGTCATTGACAATATGGCGGATGGTGTCTTCACCCGCCGTTGCATAGATGGGGACGCTGATCATTCCGGCCATCATGATGGCCCAGTCAGTAATAAACCACTCAGCACTGTTCTTGGCGAAGATAGCGACGCGATCACCGGGTTTGAGCCCCAGGGAAAGCAGCCCCTGGGCAATACGGCGGGCGTTGTCGTCGACCTGGCGCCAGGTCCAGATTTTCAGTTGGCGGTTAACGGGTTGGTGCAGGAAAGGCTGATCGCCGCGTTCAGCAACATGGCGGGCCAGTTCGGCCAGGGGAGTCTGGTAGGTCATAAGGGTATCCATTCTTTTTGATGTTTTATTGGACCACTTCAGTATTGACCAAAGTCACGCTGGAAGCACCCTGTCGGCAGTGTAAAAACGCCATTCCTGATCCCGCCGCCACAATGGCGCGCGGATGACCCGGGACGCTGATTTTCGGTAAACTGCCTCGAGGTCCGCCAAGGTTGAACCCTGTTATGCGCCAATCACCACCTTCGCTGTTGTACGCTCTGATTGCGGCTGTCGCCTTCGCCCTGAGCACTGCCATCCTGGCGCTGACCGATTTTGGTAATAACAGCCGCCTTGGCCAGTTGCGCACCGAGAATCAGCAATTGCAGCAACGCACTGAGATCCTGCGCAATGCCCTCGCCCGCTTCAATGAAGATCAGGACGAGGTAAGCGTTGTGATTGAGGAGCTCGAAACAGAATTGGCCGAGGTTCGGCGCAATTACGCCAGGCTTGGCGAGACCGCGGAACAGGTTCGCCAACGCCTGGAAAACGCCAATGATCGTCTGAAGCGATTCGAGAGTTTAGAGAGCGAACTGCAGCGGCTTACACGAACCAACGAAGAACTGCAGGAACGCAATGACATCCTGGTCGAGCGCCTTGAGGCCAGCCGTGCAGCGCTGGACCGCTTGCAACAGCAACGCAACGCCCCACTAAACCCAACCGTCGACCTCTACTAAAGCGATGTGTACTTATCGCCCCAGGCTCGTTCGAAATACGCAATAACAGCCGCCTTGGCAGTGTCAAAATCAACAGAAAAGTCCTGATAATAAAGACCGTAACGCTCACATTCGGCACACAGATATCGGCTGTAGTCGACGCCTTCTTCCACCAAACGATGCAAGTCGGCATCCGACATGTCGATGGTCCAGCTATTGGGTAGATGGTAGTGACGCTTAATTTGCGCAACGTGCTGAGACACGACAACGTTCTGATAACCCACAAAACAGGCTGGCAAAGCAAAACCGAGTTGATCCGATAGCTGCGCCACCTGCCAGGGCAAAACCTCACCTTCCACCAGATAACTCAATCCGGTTTCGTGCATATTGATGAGCAGAGCACGCACAAAAGGCCAGAGTTGTTCACTCACGGCTATCGATGAAGCGTCAGTATCCAGCGGGTAAGATGGTACGGCTTTGGAGAGTGCCATCTTGATGGGATCAATGGACAAATATGGTACGCCGAGCCGAGGTAACAGCTCTCGTGAAATCAGGCTTTTGCCGGTTCGGGATGCTCCACCGAGAATCAATACAGCACTCACTGGAAAGTCGCCGCAATAAAACAAAGCAGTGGTTTGGTTATCCAGAATAACATCATAACGCTGAGCAGTCGGCCGATTGATAAACCAGTATTTCGGCACGCCTCTGACAATGCAAGGTATCGCGTGAGCCGGACTACCCCAGCTCACGCTATGCCAAGCTCAGCTGCTTTAAGCGGTCACTTCAAACACCTTGTTGAAGTCGAACCGATTGTCGGTATCGATGTACAGCTTGAGCTTCCGTGAGATCTCCGAGGCTGAAAAGATACCCCGAATTCGGCCATGCTCACTGTCGATCACCAAACAGTGCTGTTGATGCACATTTTTAAGCACCTGGATAACGTTGCCAATCGTCGCTCTTTTCACTTGCGCAATGTCCAGCGCAGCGAGTTGTTTCTTCGGAGTCATCAGGTCGGTTACGTCGATCTCATCACGACGATAACCCTCGGACACACGCTGCACGATCTTGCGTTCAATCAGGTCATCGGCGGTTATCACACCAACAAAGTGGTTGCGGTGGTTAACCACCAGCAGCAGTCGCACGTGAGTGGTCATCATCACTTTCCTGGCATCCAGGGCCGAGGTAGCCACTTCGATCACTCGGGGCTGCACGGTCTCGAAGTCGGTGAAGAAGTCGACGGCCGGAGAATTCTGCGAGAGCACCTCGCCTTGTTCCGGCCAGGCCAGCTCATTGATGTCGCTCAGCGGATATAAGGTCATGTTTTTCATAGCACTGTCTCCTACCCGTTGCGGCCATAAAAGGCCCGTCAAGCGGGTACTAAAGGTGTTTATGCCAATATTGAAAGTGAAACGTTATGGGTTAACTAGCAGAGACAGACAGGAGGTGCCCGGATGAGCTTTGAGCCAGAGTGATTAAGGTCAAGAAGGTCGGACGATGAAGGACGCCGGAGCGTCGTTTCAAGCAACAGGAATGGGTGGCGACGGTGAGAGGTGACCAGTCCACTGTCATCGCTTTCAAAAGCATGGCCGGACCAATCCGTCGCGTCGACTGCCTCAGCCACATTGCCGATAAGCGAAACGCTGTCCGCAGGCTCGTCGCAAGCAAAGGTAGCGCCCGCGTAAAGCAGCAATAGCGGTAACAAAAACAGCGGTAATAAGATGCGATGCATAAACCGATCACCTCTGCCATCAGTATTGCTGAGCATTCGGGCATGCGCAAATTCATTCGCAAATAAAAGTGCAGCGATGCCGGGACCTGGGCAAAGATGGAACCACCAGCTGAGAGACCGAGCCCCGGTCTAGCGGCTACCGATACTTGTTGGTCGGCTTGAACCCGCTCTGCTCCGGTTGACGGCGATCACGCACCCAGACTTCGCCATTGGGGTGCAGGCCCCCGCCCCGACTGGCCGGTACCGCCGAATGACGGGCGCGATGCAGCAGACGGGTGTCGGCTTTGCCGACCTTGGGATGCAAACCGCCGTTATCGGCCACGGCTTTGTCCCAGACCGCCTTGCGCGCCTGATAAGTCGCCGGGTCGGCCAGTTCGGTGCAGTTGAGTTCGTTGGTGTTGAGATCAGCGATGACCTCGTCACCGTCTTCCACCAGGGCAATAGGACCACCCAGAGCCGCTTCCGGCCCGACATGACCAATCACCAGTCCCACCGAACCGCCGGAGAAACGCGCGTCGGTCATCAGCGCCACAACAATGCCCTTTTCCCGGCACAGAGCGGTGATGCGTGAGGTGGGGTCGAGCATTTCCGGCATGCCGGGGGCGCCGGTCGGGCCGCAATAGCGGACGATGATCATGTCGTTGTTGCGGAAGCCGTCCGGACGCTGATCGAGTTCGGTCAGCAGATCGAGTTCTCCCTCGAAGACGCGGGCGCGGCCTTTGAACAGATTATCGTCGAGTCCGCCCTCGACACCGGCGAGTTTAAGAATGGCGGAAAAATCGGGCGACAGGTTGCCACCCAGCAGCCGCAGTCCGCCAGTGGGCTTATAGGGCGCACTGACCGGCAGAATGACTTCGCCGTCCGGCGCTGGTGGATCAAGCGCCTCGATTTGCTCGGCCAGGGTCTGACCAGTACAGGTCATGGTAGCGCCGTTCAGCAGGCCGGCATCGAGCAGTTCCTTGACGATAACCGGCACACCACCGACCCGGTCGATGTCGAGCATGGAATACTTGCCATAAGGACGGGCGTTGGTCAGCACCGGGACGATGTCGCGCGACAGCTGGTTGAATTCTTCCGGGGTCATGATGTCGCGCCAGAAGTGCTCATAACCGGCAGCCCGGGCGATCTCCGGGGTATGCAGAACCACATTGGTCGACCCGCCTACAGCCATCGCCACAATCAGGGCATTGCGCAACGAATCGGGGCTGACGATGTCGCGCGGTTTCAGCCCGCTGTCGATCATCCGCGCCAGGTACTCGACCAGTTGCCCGGCGAATTCCTGTTCACGACGCGGGTCATCCGAGGCGGCCGCCACCATATGCAACGGCTGCAGGCCGAGCACACCGATAAAGGTTTGCATGGTGTTGTAGGTGAACATACCGCCACAACTGCCGATGCCCGGACAGGCATGAGCCGATACCCGCTCGCGCACGGCGGCATCCGGATTCCCGGCCGCCTGATAGGCGCTGACGATGTCCAAAGCCTCGCCGGTTTGCGGGTCGCACCCAGGCCGGATGGTGCCGTCCGACATGATGATGGCCGGCTCGTTGTGTTCGAGCACGGCAGAGAGCGTGCCCACCGGCGGCTTGTCACAGGCGACCACAGCAATCACACCGGCCAAGCCGGTGGCTTCCAGGTGCTCGCACAGGCTGTCCTGCGTCACTTCGCGTCCGATCAGCGAATAGCGCATCTCCGCCGTGCCGTTACGAATACCATCCGAGGTGGCGATGGTGAATTCGGGCTGCACCAATCGATAGGGAAGCTGCCCAGGCGCACGACCAATACGGGATTTCAGCTGCGCATGAATGGCCTCCACCTTGCCTTGCACGCCCAGGTAACACTGGCTGTCACCCTTGGTGCCGACCACCCCGACCGAGGGCTCGTGAATCAGCTCAGGGTCTGTGCCCAGTTCTTTGGCCATACCGATGCTCTGCGCCGAGCGGCCGGGGTGACGGTCGATAAGGACGATTCGTTGTTTGGCCATTGGTTACCTCCGACATACAGACCACAGATGAGGGTTTATACAGCAGTAGTCGCCATTGTCAGACTTGACCTGTGCTTGCGCAATTGAAGTAAACGGACTGCAGCATTGCGTTAATTACCACACAGTCAGGCTTTCACAGCGCGCCTTTATAGACAACCTGGTTATCGGGCGGGTAAGCAGTTAGATGGTGGTGGCTTTACTGTGAGCCCGGCGGCATCCAGCGGTGGGAGGCCGATAGGAACATCCAGAAATAGATACAGGCTGGGAGTTCGCGACATCTTGCCGCAATAAAAAAAGCCGACCCATATGGATCGGCTTTTCAGTATTTGGTGGAGCTAAGCGGGGCTCTGGCCGGTCGCACAGCGAGCCGAAGCATGCTTCGGCAGGCCAGAGCGCCGGCACACGGATGTGCCGGCTGGAAGCCCCCGCAGGGATGCCCTAATACCTGTAGCATCCCAGAAATAAAAAAAGCCGACCCTGTCGGATCGGCTTTTCAGAATTTGGTGGAGCTAAGCGGGATCGAAGTCGTGCGCGACCCCGGCGTGACCTCCTGCATGCCATGCAGGCGCTTTCCCAGCCGAACTCGCTGCCACAATAAAAAAAGCCGACCCTGTCGGATCGGCTTTTCAGTATTTGGTGGAGCTAAGCGGGATCGAACCGCTGACCTCCTGCATGCCATGCAGGCGCTCTCCCAGCTGAGCTATAGCCCCAATTTTTGCAAGTTCTTGAGCCTTCGGATTCCAGCTGCACTGCTTCGCAGCATAAAAGCTGTAGCCTCAAGTCTTACGGTGCTTCCAGGTGCTGAGCCCCGAAAACGAAGCGCATATTACGGGCGGTGCTTTAGAGTGTCAAGCCATTTTTTATAGAAATTTCAACGACTTGGCACCCTACTCTTGCAGATCAGCCTTTCAGGGCTCGTTCCGCCATTTCGAACACATCGCGCGACAGGTCCGGTGTGCTCAGAATGCTCTTCAGCGCGTTTTGCATCAGGCTGCGGCGCTGGGGTTCGTAACGCTTCCAGTCCGCAAACAGAGTGACTAAGCGCGCCGCTATCTGTGGGTTCAGAGCATTCAGTTTGGAGATCATGTCGGCCACCAACTGATAGCCCGCGCCCTCGGCGTCGTGGAAGCACTCGGTGTTGCCAGCAAAGCCACCGATCACCGAGCGCACCTTGTTCGGGTTTTTCACATCGAAGGCTTCATGTTGCATCAGCGCTTGGATGTCGGCGGTGGTCACACCCGGCGCAGCGGCCTGCAACGACAACCACTGCTCGACCATCTGGTTATCGCCTTTCCAACGCTCGAAGAAGCTGCTCAGCATCTCGTCCTGCAAGGCCTGGTCATCGCCGGCCAATACCGCCCGCAAAGCGTTGCTACGGTCGGTCTGGTTACCAGCCTGGCGGTACAGATCAGCAGAGAAATCAAACGCAGCCTGGTCACCGGCTTTCAGCCAGTACCACAGCGCAACGCCTTGCAGATCGCGGCGACCGGCTTCTTCAGCGTTAAACTCATAGTCGGCGCTGGAAGCCAGGCTTTCGGTCAGCGAACGCCACAGATCACGGTTGCCGCTGGCAATGCGATCGACCACCTTACGACGCGCCGCGATCAACGCTTCGATGTGAATCTCATCGACGGCGTCTTTCAAAATGGCGTAGCTCGGCAGGCTGAGCATGCGCGCCCGAATCGCCTGTGACAGCTCGGCATCGCCTGCCACTTGAGAGACGGTGTCCAAGAGAATGCCTGGAACGGTTAACTCACGACCAGCGCGATGATCTTCCGCCAGACGCAAGATGGTGCGCAGATAGAGTTGCTGCAAAGCATCCCAGCGATTAAAACCATTGACGTCGTTACGCGCCAGGAAAGCGAGTTGATCGTCAGCGTAGCCGAAACTCAGCCGCACCGGTGCGGAGAAATCACGCAGCAGGCTCGGTACGGGTTTTTCGCTCAAGCCGGTGAAGGTGACTGTGGTTTCGGCTTCGGTCAGCGTCAGTACCTGGGTTTCAGGGTTGTAGTCGGCATCCGTTTGGATGGGTAGATCCTGGCCGTCAGAACCCAACAAGCCCAGTTTCACGGGAATGACAAAAGGTTCTTTTTCATCCTGGCCCGGTGTCGGTGGGCAGCTTTGCGCGAAGGTCAGGCGGTATTCCCCGGCATCCGCATCGAAGCTGTCTTTGACCGCCAGTCGCGGCGTTCCAGACTGGCTGTACCAACGCTTGAACTGACTCAGATCACGGCCGCTGACTTCGGCCATACAGGCAACAAAATCGTCGGTGGTTACCGCCTGCCCATCGAAGCGCTCGAAATACAGATCACTGCCTTTGCGGAAAGCATCTGCACCGATCAACGTCTGAATCATCCGCACCACTTCGGCGCCTTTTTCATAGACGGTGGCGGTATAGAAGTTGTTGATTTCGATGTACGACGACGGCCGTACCGGATGTGCCATAGGGCCATTGTCTTCCGGAAACTGGCGAGCGCGCAGTTCGGTGGCGTCTTCGATGCGCTTAACCGCCCGGTCGTGCATATCGGCGGTAAATTCGCTGTCGCGGAAGACGGTGAAGCCTTCTTTCAGTGACAGCTGGAACCAGTCGCGGCAGGTGACGCGATTGCCCGACCAGTTGTGGAAGTATTCGTGTGCAATGATGGCTTCAATGCGTTCGAAGCTCATATCTTTAGAAGTATCGGCCGTTGCCAATACGGCGGCGCTGTTAAAAATATTCAGGCCTTTATTTTCCATGGCGCCCATGTTGAAGAAGTCAGACGCGACGATCATAAACAGATCCAGATCGTATTCGCGGCCAAAGCGTTCTTCATCCCAACGCATGGCTTTTTTCAACGATTCCAATGCGAAATCAACCTTGTGGGCATTCTGCGGTTCAACAAAAATCCGCAGGCTGACCTCACGGCCGCTGGCAGTGGTAAAGGTATCGTCCTGGCGCGCCAACTGACCGGCGACCATGGCAAACAGATAGCTCGGCTTGGGGTGCGGGTCATCCCAGACGGCGAAATGACGATCGTCATCCAGTTCGCCCTCGCCGACCGGGTTACCGTTTGCCAGCAAAACCGGAAAACGCTCTTTATCGGCTTCGATGCGAGTTGTGAACGTTGCCATCACATCCGGGCGGTCCGGGTAAAAAGTGATCTTGCGGAAACCTTCCGCTTCGCACTGAGTGCAAAACATAGAGCCAGACTGATAAAGCCCTTCCAGCGAGGTATTGTGCTGGGGGTAGATGCGGGTACGGGCGCTGAAAACGGCTTCGTCGGCAGCGCAGGTCAGCGTCAGGCTCTCACCTTCCAGACGGTAATCGGCTTCACCCAGCGTTTTGCCGTCTAAGGTCAGTTCGATGATTTCCTGATCGACACCGTTCAACACCAGATCGCGGCCGCCGGTATTGATGTTCTTGTTCAACTGCAGTTGCGAAGTGACTTCGGTGTGGTCATCGAAAATGCGTACCGTCAGATCGGTGTGCTTCACCCAAAAGTCCGGTTCCCGGTAGTCTTTCAGGTAGATGGTTTTCGGATCCTGGGTGCGCATATCGGTCTCGCTCTGTAAAAAAAAAATCGGTAATAAAAACACAGGTCGCCAAGATGAGGTCAAATCAGCTCAGCACAACCTCATAGCCGGTGTGACGGCGAATATTGATAACACCGGTATCAAGAATCCAATACTGGCCTTTAATGCCCAGCAAAGTCCCTTCCACGATCGCCTGCTTATCAAGATTAAAACTGCTGACTTTTTCCGGGTATTGCTGCACCGGATAGTCCAGCGACTGGATATCGCCATGGCCGATCAACTGCACCGCCTGAATACCGAATTCACGCTGCACCGCATCCAACTCGCTGCGGCACTCGCTGAACAGTTGATCGCGAATCGCCGGTAAATCCAACGGTTCAGCGGTGCCTTTGAGCATGGTGCGCCAGTTGGTTTTGTCATCGACATGCTGCTTAAAAATCACTTCGAGCAGACCGGCCAGACGGCGCGTGCTGACACGGGCAATAACCATACCCTGAGTCGCGCCCTGGTCGATCCAGCGGGTGGGAATCTGGTTGCCGCGGGTAATACCGACCTTGATGCCACTGGCATTGGCCAGATAGACATAATGCGCTTGCATGCAGTGCTCTTCGCCCCACTCCGGCTCGCGGCAGGTGCCTTCGTGGAAGTGACATTTTTCCGGGCTCATGATGCAGCTGTCGCACTGCGCCAGAGAGATAAAATGCTCATAACAAAAGCCCTGACCAAAACTCTTGTTGGTCACCTTGCCGCAGTATATACAGTTGATGGTGCCGGTGAACTCCAGCCGCACCGGCTGGCCCAGGCGGTCATTCATATCGACTTCAGCGCCACCCAGATGCAGGGTATAACGCACCGGACTGCCGGCCCGGGTAACCATTTTTTCCAGATTGCCGCGGCCGAGTTCTTCGCCGGGCGTTGGGGCAAACAAATCCTGATTCATTGCAGGGTGTCTCCGTCGCCCATCATGCGGATGGGTTGAACGTCGTTATCGGCCAGCGGATTTGCCTGGGTGCCGTCAGGCCGTTCGATATAACCGATGCGTTGGTCTTGCGGAATACCGTTGCGCGCTTCATAAGTCATCAGGGCTTCCAGACATAACGCCTTTTGCTCGCGGCTTAACAGATCGCCATTCGGCCACTTGCCCAGCTCCACGGCTTCTCTGAGACGTTGGTAAACTTCCGGCGTCAAATTGGCCGCCACCTCTTGAAAGTTCATAGCGAACACTCCGAATGCTTGAATTGGAATCTAACGACCATCGAGCGGGTTGCCCCAGCCGAGCTTGGTCCGGCAGATTTCATAATAGTTGTGACCCGAAGGGTGCAGCAGGTGCAACTTGTGCGGGTAACGGTGTAAGTGCAGTTCATCGCCGGCTTCGATGGCCAGATGATGCTGGGCATCGCAGCTGACCTGAGGCGATTCCCCCGTCGCCGGACCCACATGAATGCGCAACTGAGCATCGGCCCCGACAACGATCGGTCGATTGCTCAGGCTGTGCGGGAACATCGGCACCAGAATCATGGCATCGAGGCTGGGATGCACCAGCGGGCCACCGGCGGACATGGCATAGGCCGTTGACCCCGTCGGCGTCGAGACGATCAGGCCATCCGAACGCTGGCTGTAGACAAACTGATCATCGATATATAGTTCAAATTCGATCATGCGGATCGACTGACCCGAGTGCAGCACCACATCGTTCAACGCGCAGCCGGAATCCAAAGCCTTGCCGTCGCGCACCACCTGCGCCTGGAGCAGGAAGCGATCTTCAGCGACATAATCGCCACCGAGCACGGCCAGCACACCGGCTTCCATTTCAAACGGCATAATGTCGGTCAGAAAGCCGAGACGCCCGCGGTTGATACCCAACAGCGGCACATCGAATTTGGCCAGGTCACGCGCTGCGCCTAACAGGGTGCCATCACCACCGACGACGATGATCAGATCAGCCCATTGGCCCAGTTCATCACGGCTTTTAACTGCGGCGTTCAAACCACCGACCGCTTCGGCCAGGGGTTGATCAACCGCATAAGTCTTGCCTTCCCGACTGAGCAATTGCGTCAGGCGTTGCACAGTGTGCGCCACGTTGTCACTGCCCAGGCGGCCTACTATGCCGATGGAGTTGAAAGCAGACGGCGCGGTCGGTTTGGTCATCTAGGCGGCTTCAGTTATCGTCAAAAAGGACGGCAATGATAGCAGACGGAGACCTGGTGAACGAAGCCGCTGACCACATCTACAGCGCAACCACCCTGGCCGACCTGGACTGGGTGCAGCAGGTTCCGGCGCTGTTATCAGCTGACGAACTCGCTTGGCGCCCTGATTTTCCGGCGCAGGCCTTGTCTGCGTCACTGCCCGCTGCGGTGCTGCATCAGTTGGAACAGCTGCGCCAGGGTCGCCTCGGCGCCTACTTCGAAGCCTTGGCCGCAGCGCTGTTAACCGCCAGCGGTCGTTACCGCCTGCTGGCCAGTAATCGCATCATTCAGGCCAAACAACGCACTCTGGGCGAATTGGACCTTTTGCTCGAAGACCGCTCCAGCGGCGCAATTCTGCACCTGGAACTGGCGCTGAAATTTTATCTGGCAGCGCCGGCCTGCGCTGGCATCGATCCGGCTTGTCATTGGATTGGCGCGGGCTTGCGTGATTTTCTGGCGCTCAAAATGCAGCGACTGCATCAACACCAGCGCCGGTTGCCGCAGTTGGCGCGCGAAGCCGACGCCTGGCCGACCGAACTGCCCTTTCCCGATCGCAGCGAGGTCTGGGTCGTCGGCCGTGGTTTTACGCCTTTCGATCAGCCGCCAGCGACATTAACGCCGCTTTCCCAACAAGCCCCTTTGGGACAATGGCTCAGGCTCAGCGAATTCCAGCGCCAGCCATTTCACGGACAGTGGATCAACAAAGCCAACTGGCTCGCCGATACCGCCCGGGAAGCCGACGCCCCGCCACGCCACCCGCTGCCCAACCAGTTTTTCGGCTGCCTGGGCGATGGCCCACCACAACACTGGTTTGTGGTTCCCGACAACTGGCCAGCGGCAGCCCAAGCCCGTATTCTTCAGCGTTTTTCAGCTGACAACAGCACGCCTTAAGGAGGTAACCGCTTGGGCACTACCCTGACTGAAACGAAACTGGAATCTGGACTGGTACGGCTGAACATCGAAAATCAGGCTGCCCGCGCCGAGCTGTACACTCAGGGAGCGCATTTAACGGCCTACCAACCTCAAGGCCAGCCGGACCTGCTCTGGGTATCGGACGCCGAAGCTTATCAAGCTGGCCGCGCCATTCGCGGTGGTATTCCCATTTGCTGGCCCTGGTTTGGCGACCACCCAAGTGAGCCGACTGCGCCAGCTCACGGCCTGGCACGCACCCGCACCTGGGAATGGGAGTTGCTCGCTGAAAACGATAACCGCACCGACCTGCGTCTGTGGCTCGACACCGATGGCTCTGACCCAGCGTTTCCCCTTCAGGCCAGAGCTGAACTGCTGGTCAGCGTCGGTGACAGCCTGATCCTGGCGCTGACCACCCAGAACCTCAGCAATCAACCATTTCAGTTAAGTCAGGCGCTGCACAGCTATTTTCCCATCACCGATCTGGCAAAAGCCGCGATCGCCGGCTTGGATGGCCAGTTCTACCACGACAAGCTGACCGGTCAGAGCGCCATCTGGCCGACGAGCTTTAGAGTTGAGCAGGAAATCGATCGCATTGTGCTTGATCGCGGTGACCCACTGCGACTGAACCGGGGCGACGGCCATATCACCCGCATCAAGCGTCAGGGCAGTCGTTCGGTGGTGGTGTGGAACCCTTGGGTTGAGAAAAGCAAAACACTGTCGAACTTCAACGACGACGACTACCAACAGATGCTCTGTCTGGAAGCGGCCAACGCCGCCGAGGATGCTCGTTTGCTCAAAGCCGGCCACAGTCATACGCTGATCTGTGAGATCAGCAGCGAACAGAGTCACTGATGCAAAAGCTGGATGTGCCTGCCGGGCTGATGGATGCGGTCGCCAACACCCTGGCCGCCACTCCGGCCGGCTTAAGCGAGTTCGAACTGATCCAACAGCTGGATCGGGAATACGGCAGTCTCTTCCCCAAACCCAACCTGGGCGACCCGCTGTTGCTGTTCCAGCACCACTTTATCCTGATGCACGTGCTCTACCGACTGCAGGAGCAATGGTGGCGAGCCAGCCGTTGCCTGCTCGACATCGGACCGCTGCGCATCGCCATTCGCCCCATTGGCGAAGGCGCTAACCAACAACTGAGCAGCACTGCCTCACTGCGCGATTACTATCTAAATGGCAATAACCTGAGCCGCGAAACCAGTGACAGCGTGCAGGATCTATTAGATGGTTTCTGGAAACGCCTGCTCGGCGAAGAACAACGCCCGCAAGCCCTGGCAGAGCTGGGACTGGATGAAACGGCTGATCGCAACACCATTCGCAGCCGTTATCGCCAATTGGCTAACGAGCACCATCCCGATAAAGGCGGAGATCCGGAAAAATTTCGGCGTATCCGCGAAGCCTATGAACAGCTTTTGCCTAAGGCCGGTAAAACGCTTTCCCAAGACCGATAGACCGTCGCGCCACGCTTAAGACTTATTATTTCCATCCAAGGTCGGTCCAACCACCGCCTCAAAATCAGCCAGATCATCCTCGTCTTCCACATGAGTTCGGGCACAGCGGCGCAATTTCTGAAGATGCGCCAGCACACTGGCCTGATGCTCATGAGCATCAGTGACCGCCGCCAGCGCACAGAGGATCCGTCCCATCTGAATCAACACCGCAGGCGAACGCGTCGCCGATTGGCGAATCTGATTAAAGGCGGTATCGACCAACCCGCCGAAATCCTGGGTAGGTGCCAGCAAGCGCAACTGACCATCGTCATCGGCGTACTGAGACGGTGGCTGCACGTTCTGGCAGGCTTTTTCCAGCGCCGCACCGAGGCGGTTGACTACAGCAATGGCGGTGAAGGTATCGTTGATGCCCGGTGACAACGCTCGAATGGCAATTTCGACCAGTTGGCGAATGGAATATTCCAGGTCGAGTGTGGGTGTGCGCTCCTCCCCTACCACAAAACAAGCGCGCAGCCTGGCAATGTCCTCTTCCGTCGGTGACGAACCACTGAGCACACTTAAGTGTTCGCCACCGCGCAACAGAAAGTGACCCGGATGACAGTGCAGGCGCAATAACCAATCACGGTCACAGGCCAGCGCAACCAGCTTGGGATATTCAATCACCTGAACGTAACCGCGTTGCTGAAGAGAGATGCTTGCCACCGGCTCACCCACCCTCGGTTCTGGCCGTTTTTCAGTCTGGTCGTTATGACGTTCTCCGGCTCGAGCAATAGCCGCTTCCAGATCGTTAGCCACCTCGGTCACCAAGGTATCGGCGATGATCGATCGCGCCACCTTATGCACATAAAACAACAGCGCAAACAAACACAATACACTGAGCACCGAGGCGATATTGATCGCCATGTGCGGTAAATCTTCTCCGCTGAGTTCGTCGCTGACGCTGCGCAAGGTAATCAGACAAAACACGATGGTGGCGGCAAACAGTCCGATTATCATTTGGATCTGTCGGTCGATCAGAAAATTGCGAATCAGTCGCGGCCCCATCTGGCCCGCCGCCAAAGACAACACCACCACGGTGATCGACACCACCAGCGACGTCATGGTGATTATGCCCGACAGCAGCGTTGACAGCAGATCGCGCGCCGAGCCCGAGTCGCCGGAAAACAGCCACCAAGCGTGGTGGCTAATGCCCAGACTGAAATCCCATACCTGCATCGCTATGGCCAGGGCTCCGGACAGCAGTGACATCAAAGCCGGTAATGCCCATAAACTGGCGCGGATGCGAACAATCAGGTTTTGAATAAAATCTGGCATAGCGCCCTCCACGCTGTGACATCCGTTATCGTCAAAGTATCACCAGCCATCACCATTTGGCTCGAACAAGGAGACATGAAAACCACAAAAAAAAGGACGCCACTAAGCGTCCTTTTACTCAAACTCAATTTTTACCACGGAAAACCAAGCCTGGACTAACCTTTGTCGGCCGGGTCATCCGACTGCTCCGTTGCTTGTAACGCAGCGACCATGCCTTTCAATACTGACAGCATTGTCTCACGACTTTTCTGGCTATAGCCGGCAACACCACCAAGCACCAGAGCAATCAGCGTCGCCCGATCGGAATGTTGCTTGATAAACTGGGTAGAGGTACCACCCAGAACACCACTCAGGATCGTTTCAATGCCGGGCAATGCAATATCATTCATTGCAGCGGCGCGTCTGCGTTTTTGTCGGTTATGCCTGGCGCGTAAAACGGCCATCACCAACAAAATAACAACACAGAAAATACCGCCGGTTGCCGCAGCCGCCCAAGCAGGATGCAACACTTCTTGCAGCCCCAGAAATACCGCCACGCCGAACCAGATTCCGACCAACGCAATACCCACGAAAGAAAGGCCCAAGCCTGTGGCTTGGACCTTTAACTGTTCTAGCATGGTTCCCTCACCTCTCGTGCTCCGATTGGTTTACTTACTCAGCAACTTGCCAAGCATCATACCAATTCCGAACGACAAAGCGACTGAAGACAAGGGGTGTTGACTGATTTCAGATTCAGCGCTGTTAATCGCCTTGTTGGCCGGTTCCCAGGCTTCATTTGCTGCCCGCTTCACTCGGTCACGACCTTCACTGGCCTTGCGTTCAGTCAGGTCTCTTAGTGAGCCGGTGATATCTGACAAATCCGCCTTTAATTTGGAAATTTCTGCTTTCAGTTGTTCCAACTCGTCTGCTGATTTTTCAGTTGCCATGATTCATTTCCCTTTTTTCAATTTAACCGTTGCTCAAAATAAGCGTGTTAATAAGAGCGATGAATATAAAGTCGTTACTTCTTGGCGACTTGCTACTAGAGATGAGACTGACGAAGTGCATTTCAAGCCAAAGCAAAAAATTAGACAAGCTGGCTTTACATTTGATGTTAGGAAGTTGATAAGTGGTTCAATAAATGTCGTTATCTTTTACCGATATGCGGCCGAACAGGGTAATTTTCTGTTACTCCTTAACAAAAAACCAAATAGTCTTTACATAAAATATTTTTAATTGGGCTCAATTGCATAGCGATTGCTTTTAGTTTGAAGTTCAAAAAGTTCAGAGCACAACAAACCGGCAGACCATTGCCGTTTATGCAAAAGAAAATCCGTCAGTAACCCAAGGCTGTGCAGCAGAAATTCAAGTAACGCATCGGAGGCCCGGTGATACTGATTTTAGGCTTTTGGTACAGGAGCAGGACAGCGTGGCACACCAGCTATTGCTGGCTGCCACGTTCAACAAGGCAGGTGGGGTTCTGATTAGGCTTGGTAGTAGGCGTTTTCAGTAACCGTATGGTCGGTTACATCGCGAATACCAGCCAGACCCGGTACTTTTTCCAGCAAGGTCGCTTCTACACCGTTTTTCAGCGTGATATCAACCGCCGAGCAACCCTGGCAACCACCGCCAAACCGCAGTACAGCGACGTTCTGGTCGGTCAGTTCTTCCAGACTGACTTCACCACCGTGCGATGCCAGACCCGGATTAATTTCGGTGAACAGAATGTAATTCACCTGATCCTGCAGCGGGCTGTCGCTGGTCACTTTGGGCATCTTGGCGTTCGGCGCCTTGATGGTCAGCTGACCGCCCATTTGATCCTTGGCGAAATCAACCACGGCTTCATCCAGATACGGCAAGCTGTTTTTTTCCAGGTAAACCCGGAACTGGCTCAGTTCGATGATCTCGTCGTTGTCTTTTTCTTCACCCGGCCGGCAATAGGCCAGACAGGTTTCGGCATATTTGGTGCCCGGCTGAGTGACGAACATGCGTACGGAGACACCATCGCTGCTCTGCTTTGCCAGCAAACCGGCCAGGTACTCCTGGGCCGATTCGGTAATGTTCATTTGAATATCCATGCCACTGACTCCGTGGGAAGGTCGATTTCGAGTCGGCGTGCATTCTACCCAATTAAACGCCAACCCTGAATACCTGAGTGTTTTGGTCGGGTTTGTAGATGGGATTCACGCGCGACTTTTCAAGTCGCTTGGGGGGAGAAGCTTAACGGGAGACGGGAGATGCTGGCTTGATTGGCTGCCATCCACCCTAGCCTGAGCGGAAACCCAAGAGATAACGGTATAATTTCTATATCAAAGTTTTTTGATATAGATTGAAAGTTGCGCTCTTATGGTGTTTCATTAGCAACCCTCAGCAGCCGCAGAGCTGCCCTGCTACCGTCCTACCATTAGGACGTCGGCTCACAACACAACTCTCCAACACAACAGCGGACCTTCAATGAACGCAGCCAGCCAAGCTTCCACTACCGAACGCCTGCAGCAGATACTGCGCCAGCGCGTTATGGTGCTCGACGGCGCCATGGGCACCTCCATTCAGGGTTATCCGCTGGAAGAAGCTGATTTCCGCAAAGGTCATTTTGAAGATCACCCCAGCCCACTCAAAGGCAACAACGACCTGCTGTCGTTGACCCGGCCGGAAATCATCGAAGAAATCCACGATTCGTTTTTTGCCGTCGGTTGCGACTTCGCCTGCACCAACGCCTTCAGCGCCACCACCATCGCCCAGGCGGATTACGGCTTGGAATACGCGGTGCGCGATATCAACATCGCCGCAGCCCAGTGCGCGCGCCGCAGCGCCGATCGCTGGACGGAAAAAACACCGGATCAACCGCGCTTTGTGGTCGGCTGCTTAGGCCCGACCAACCGCACGGCTTCCATCTCGCCGGATGTGAACGACCCTGGCAAACGTCTGGTCAGTTTCGACGACCTGGTGACCGCCTACCGCGAGGCGGCCGATGCACTGGTCGATGGCGGCGTCGATATCATCATGGTGGAAACCGTCTTCGACACGCTGAACGCCAAAGCCGCTGTGTTTGCGGTGCTGCAATTGAAAGAAGAGCGCGGCATCGACCTGCCGTTGATGGTCTCCGGCACCATCACCGACGCCAGCGGTCGTACTTTGTCGGGCCAGACGCCGGAAGCCTTCTGGGTGTCGCTACAACATGGCGAGTTATTCAGCATCGGCCTGAATTGCGCCCTGGGTGCCGACGACATGCTGCCGCACATCATCGCGCTCGATAAACACGCCGATTGTCTGGTCTCCGCTCACCCCAACGCCGGCCTGCCCAACGAATTCGGCGAATACGATCAGGACCCGGCGCAGATGGCTGCGCTGGTTGAACCTTATTTATCGGAAGGCCACGTCAACATCATTGGTGGTTGCTGTGGCACCACACCGGCGCATCTGGCGCAGTTGAAAGCGTTGGCCGATCGTTATTCACCTCGCCAGCCGAAGGCGGAGGTTGTCGATGCCGTCTAATCGCGTCCCCGCTATGGTGCTCAGCGGCCTCGAACCGCTGGTCGTCAATGCCACCACCGGCTTCGTTAACGTCGGCGAGCGCTCCAATGTGACCGGTTCGCGCAAGTTTGCCCGGCTGATTCAGGAAGAGAACTACGAAGAAGCGGTCGATATTGCCCGCGTTCAGGTCGAAGACGGCGCCCAGATTATCGACGTCAATATGGACGACGCCATGCTCGACGGCGAAGCCGCCATGGTGCGTTATCTGAACCTGCTGGCGTCCGAGCCCGACGTCGCCAAAGTGCCCTTTATGATCGACTCATCCAAGTGGTCGATCATCGAAGCGGGCCTAAAGTGCGTGCAAGGCAAGGCGATAGTTAACTCCATTTCGTTAAAGGAAGGTGAAGAGCCGTTTCTGCGGCAGGCAAGACGCATCAAGTTATATGGTGCAGCCGTGGTGGTCATGGCATTCGATACCGACGGCCAGGCCGACACCTACGAACGCCGCATCGAAATCTGCGAACGCTCCTACCGTTTATTGGTCGATAAAGTCGGCTTTCCACCTCAGGATATTGTCTTCGATCCAAACATCTTTCCAGTCGCCACTGGCATCCCCGAACACAATAATTACTGCGTCGATTTCTTCGCGGCGACGCGCTGGATTAAAGAGAACTTACCGGGTGCCAAAGTCTCTGGCGGCGTGTCCAATGTATCTTTTTCGTTTCGCGGTAACGACACCGTACGCGAAGCCATGCACTCGGTGTTTTTGTACCATGCCATCAAGGCCGGTATGGACATGGGCATCGTCAACGCTGGCATGCTCACCATCTATGACGACATACCAGCGGACCTGCTCGAACACGTCGAAGACGTCGTCTTAAACCGTCGTGACGATGCCGCCGAGCGGCTGGTCGATTTCGCCGAATCCGTTAAAGAAAACGCTTCTGCCAATAAAGAAACCGACAAACTCAAATGGCGCGAATGGGGCTTGCAGGAACGTCTGACCCATGCGCTGGTGAAAGGCATCACCGAATATATCGAAGTCGATACTGAAGAGGCACGCCAGGCAGCCAACAAGCCAATTGAGGTTATTGAAGGCCCGCTGATGGACGGCATGAACGTCGTCGGCGATCTGTTCGGCGCCGGCAAAATGTTTCTTCCTCAGGTGGTTAAAAGCGCCCGGGTGATGAAAAAAGCCGTCGCCTATTTACTGCCATATATTGAAGAAGAAAAACGCCTCTCCGGCACCGAAGGTGAAAGCAACGGCGTCATCATTATGGCCACGGTTAAAGGCGATGTTCACGACATCGGCAAAAACATCGTCGGTGTCGTGCTGTCATGCAACAACTACGAAGTCATCGATTTGGGCGTTATGGTTCCGGCCGAAGACATCCTCGAAGCCGCCGAAAAACACAATGCCGACATCATCGGTCTGTCTGGCCTGATTACTCCGTCACTCGACGAAATGGTCAACGTCGCTCAGCTGATGCAAAAACGCGGTTTGAACACGCCGCTGCTGATCGGCGGTGCCACGACGTCGAAAGTGCACACAGCGGTAAAGATCGAACCCCAGTACAACGAGCCAGTGGTGCACGTACTGGATGCGTCCAAGTCAGTGCCGGTCGTCAGCCAGTTATTGTCGGCGAACAAGGCCACCTTTGTGGCCAATTTGCAGGACGAGTACCAGGGTGTGCGCGAAGCCAATGCGCGCAAACGCGGCAGCAAGGTTTTCACACCGCTGGCCGAGGCTCGGGCGCGTGCTTTCCAAACCGACTGGGAAAATTACCAGCCGACGCAACCGCAATTTATCGGCAACCGCACCTTCAAAGATTATCCGCTGGCGGAAATTCGTCAGCGTTTCGACTGGACGCCCTTCTTTAAAACCTGGGAACTGCACGGCAAATATCCGCGCATTTTGGAAGACGAGGTGGTCGGTGAAGAAGCCACCAAACTCTTTCGCGATGCCCAGGCCATGCTCGATCAGTTGATTGCCGACAAAGCCTTACAATGCGATGCAGTGATTGGCTTCTACCCGGCTGAAGCTTTAGAGGGTGACGTGACTCGTCTTTACCGCGACGAAGCGCGCAGTGAAACCGCAGCCCACCTCAACCATCTGCGCCAACAAGCCGACCGCCCTGAAGGTCGTGCTTACCGCTCACTGGCGGATTTTGTGGCGCCAGCCAGCAGCGGCGTTAAGGATTATATGGGCGCTTTTGTCGTCAGCTGCCACGGTGCTGACGAACTCGCCAAGCAGTTTGAAGCCGACCAGGACGACTACAACGCCATCATGGTCAAAGCCCTGGCTGATCGGTTTGCCGAAGCTTTCGCCGAATTGATGCACGAAAAAGTGCGCAAGCAATACTGGGGTTATGCCAACGATGAGACGCTCGACAATGAAGCGCTGATCGCCGAAAAGTATCAGGGCATCCGCCCGGCTCCAGGCTATCCGGCCTGCCCCGAACACAGTGAAAAAGCCACCCTGTTTGAACTGCTCGATGCCACCGCTGCCACCGGCACCGAACTGACCGACAGCTACGCCATGCTGCCGGCGTCATCGGTCAGCGGCTGGTATTTTGCGCATCCTGAAGCGCGCTATTTTGGCCTCGGTAAAATCGACCGCGATCAGGTTGAAGACTACGCCACACGCAAAGGTTGGGACCTGGAAACCGCCGAACGCTGGTTGCGTCCGACGCTGGGTTACGACGAACTCTAAACTATTGGAGCACGACGAGGCGCTTTATACGTAGGTCGACAGAGCGGTCCTGGGCACCAGGCTGGCGCGTTCTGACAGCTGCTTCTGCAAGGCCCCCAAGGTATTGAAATAGGTACCGTCTAAGCTCCTGCGATAACGATCCACTGGTGGTCCTGCGTCTTCAACAAATTCGCGGAAGCGGAAAATCTCGCTGAAATTATCCTTGGTCAGGTCCCAGGTGCCGGCCGGGCCGAGGACACTGCGGCTGATGTCGAGCATTTCCATGACGCCGTCACGATAAGCGGCCATGGCGTCGTCCAGACCCAGAGTCGAGGCCATGCTTTTAATAAAGCTTTTGTCTTCGTCGGTCAGCAGGTCACCCAGTACTACCGTTTCACCCTGGTCGTCCACACTGATGTCCCAGGACTCCCGTCTGAGCTCTGGTACAAATTCAGCCACCAGTTCTTCCAATTGCTCGGTCTTGGCCAAGGCTGCAGACGCCGGAAAACGCAACGGCCCAAGACCATATAGCATGGCATCCATTTTGGCCCTGCCATCCGCCGCCTTCTGTTCCAGCGTCGGATCTGGCGAGGCCGCCTCAATGGTGATTTCTGCCGTGGCGAAGTCGGCCAAATCGACTTCCGGTAATGGCGAACCTTCAATGATTTTATGGCGCGATGTGGTGGTTGCCGCCTGGTCTCCTTGAGCCGGAGCGATCGCCACATTATTAATGATCAGTGTCATACCCATCCCTCAGTTACACCCTTGCTTTTAAAGTTATCGGCGTAAGCGCCTTGAGGTTAAATCGGCAGGAGTCGCATCTGTCCGCTGGCGTCTCTGATCTTTCTTGATTCGCTGTCAGCCACGGCCTTTACTGCTTGTTGACTCAGGTCAAGATCCCTCCATGCCGGTTGCGCGATAGTTGCCATCGCAAAATCCGAACCGACCGGTCACCGTGCCGGCCACTCCATTCCCGGTCTCTGAGGATGTGACCATGAATGAAACCCTGATCGAGCTTTCCAGGCTGCAGTTCGCCCTGACAGCCATGTATCACTTTATCTTCGTGCCGCTGACCCTGGGCATGACCTTTATGTTGGCGATTATGGAGTCCGTCTATGTGATGACGGGCAAAACCATTTATCGCGACATGACCAAGTTCTGGGGCAAGCTGTTTGGTATCAACTTCGCGCTCGGTGTTGCCACCGGCATCACTATGGAATTCCAGTTCGGTATGAACTGGTCGTACTACTCGCACTACGTGGGTGATATTTTTGGCGCGCCACTGGCGATTGAAGGTTTGATGGCCTTCTTCCTGGAATCCACCTTTATCGGTCTGTTCTTCTTCGGCTGGGATCGACTGAGCCGTGTGCAGCATTTGGCCGTCACCTGGCTGGTTGCGCTGGGCTCCAACCTTTCAGCGTTGTGGATTCTGATCGCTAACGGCTGGATGCAATACCCCATCGGCAGCGCGTTGAACCTCGATACCATGCGCATGGAAATGCAGAGCTTTGCCGAGGTACTGCTGAACCCGGTCGCTCAGGTGAAATTCGTGCACACCGTCTCTGCCGGTTACGTCACCGCTGCCATCTTTGTGCTGGCGATTTCCGCTTATTATCTGTTGCGCAACCGCCACATTGCTTTCGCGCGGCGCTCGTTCGCCATTGCTGCAAGCTTTGGTCTGGCGTCTACGCTGTCGGTCATCATTCTCGGTGACGAAAGCGGTTACGAGCTGGGCGACGTGCAGCAAGTGAAACTGGCTGCGGTCGAAGCCGAATGGGAAACCGAACCCGCTCCGGCTGGCTTTACGCTGATCGGCTTCCCTAATGACGAAACCGAATCCACCGATTTCGCCATCAAGATTCCCTGGGTAATGGGCATCATCGCGACGCGTTCGTTGGATGAAGAAGTGGTCGGTCTGAAGGATCTCAAAGAGATTCACCGCGAGCGCATCATCAGCGGCGTCGACGCCTACGCGCTGCTCGATGAAGTCCGCGCCGGTACCGCAACGGACGAACAGCAAGCGGTGTTCGATGCCAACAAAGACGACCTCGGCTACGCCATGCTGCTGCAGCCATTTACCGACGACATCACCAAGCCATCGCAAGCGGCCATCGATAACGCCGTTGAATACAGCATCCCGAAAGTGGCACCGCTGTTCTGGAGCTTCCGCATCATGGTCGCCTCCGGTTTCCTGATGCTGGCGGTCTTCCTCTATGCCTTCTGGCTGAGTACCCGTCACCGCATCGCCAAGCCGCGCTGGTTCTTGAAAGTGGCGCTGTTCTCACTGCCGCTGCCGTGGATTGCCTGTGAAGCCGGTTGGTTTGTCGCTGAATACGGTCGTCAACCCTGGGCGATTGCCGAAGTACTGCCGGTGCATACGGCGGTGTCTAACCTGGCGGTCAGCGATGTGGTGCTGACACTGCTTGGCATCACACTGTTCTACACCGTCATGTTTATTCTCGGTTTCTATCTGATGCAGAAATTCGCCCGCAAAGGCCCGAGCGATGACAGCGCCGAAACCGACACTGATTACGCCTTGAAAGGAGTGCAGTCATGATCGATTACGAACTGCTGCGAGTCATCTGGTGGTTACTGGTCGGCGTGCTGCTGATCGGTTTCGCCATCGCCGATGGTTTCGACCTGGGCGTCGGCTCTTTGCTGACGCTGGTCGGTCGTAGCGACGAAGAACGTCGCGTGATGATCAATACCATTGGTCCACACTGGGACGGCAACCAGGTTTGGTTTATCACCGCCGGTGGTGCCATCTTTGCTGCCTTCCCGTTCATCTACGCCACCGCTTTTTCCGGTTTCTACCTGGCGCTGTTCGTTACCCTGGCGGCGCTGTGGATGCGTCCGATCGGTTTCGATTACCGCTCCAAGCTGGACAACCCGACCTGGCGTAAAGCCTGGGACTGGGCGCTGTTCGCCGGTGGCTTTGTGCCTGCGCTGATCTTCGGCGTCGCCTTTGGCAACGTCATTCAGGGCGTGCCCTTCACCTTTGATGATGTACTGAAAGTCACCTATCACGGTTCTTTCTTTGGCTTGCTGAATCCGTTTGCCATCCTCACCGGTCTGGTCAGTGTGGCCATGCTGTTGATGCACGGCGCGGTCTGGCTGCAACTGAAAACCGACGGTGTCTTGCTGACGCGTGCTCGTTTCGTTGCCTACATTCTGGGTATTGCCACCGCCGTGCTGTTCGCTCTGGCTGGTGTCTGGGTGGCCTTCGGTATCGATGGCTATGTCATGACCGGTGCGGTGGTGACAAACGGCCCGTCCAACCCGCTGAACAGCACAGCCGTACGCGAAGCCGGTGCCTGGATGGCTAACTACGGTCGCTTCCCGCTGTTGATTCTGGCTCCCGTAGTCGGCATCGCTGCCGCTCTGGCAACTGCCTGGTTGAGCCGCATCAGCCGCAGCGGCTGGGCTTTTGTCACCAGCAGCCTGTCCATGGCCGGCATTATCTTCACCGCCGGTGGCTCACTGTTCCCGTTCATGCTGCCCAGCTCCGCTAATCCGAGTATGTCGCTGACGGTTTGGGATGCGTCTTCCAGTGAGATGACTCTGATGATCATGCTGGTCGTCGCGCTGATTTTCGTGCCCATTATTCTGGCGTATACCTCCTGGTGTTTCTGGAAAATGCGCGGCCGTGTCCGTGAGCAAGATGTTGCATCTGGTCAGGCTCATACCCTGTATTAAGGAGATCGACTATGTGGTACTTCACTTGGATTCTCGGCGTGTTACTGGCCTGCAGTTTCGGCATCATCAACGCCATGTGGCTTGAAGCCACCGAGAATCTGGATCGACCGCTGGATCAGGACGACGCCTGAACCCAGGCATAGCCGTTTGAAACTCAGCAGTAAGGGTTACGCATGAGCAAGCCCCGTCAGGGTGACAATACCGGTGAGAACGCCGTCGAGCTGAACTGGCTCGACGCCCAAGGCCGCTCCATCCGGGCGGCTATGACCGGACTGAAAGGCCTGGCGCTCGCCGGTCTGGTGATCACCCTAGGGCTTTATGCCGTGCTGGCACTGATGGTTCACAATCTGTTGGTGAACGGTCAGTGGCCTGCCCTAGCCATGATGAGCGGCTTGATCGCCCTGATCGCCGCTCAATGGTTATTTTCCGAAGCTCGCTTGCGCGCACGCAGCCGGTTGGCAGAACGCCTGACCGGTCGCCTGGCCAGCGAGCTTTTTAGTCAGGGCTATGACAAAGGTTGGGTGTTATTGCGCCGTCATTCGCTGTCGGCCTGGCACGACCTGCTCACTAAACGGCTTAAAGCCGTCGAACATTTCCTCATCGACTATTCCTTGCAACGCTGGCTGGCGAGTGTAATGCCGCTGCTGGTGTTGTTACTGGTATGGCCGATCAGTTGGGTGGCGGGTTTAATCCTGCTGCTCACCCTGCCGCTGATGCCGCTCTTTATGTGGATCGTCGGCGTCGGCGCGGCTCAGGCACAGCGCCGCCATTTTACCGCTCTGGATCGCCTCGGCGCCTTCTTTATGGATCGCCTGCAAGGCGCCGCCACCTTATGGACGCTGAACCAGTCCGATGCCCAGTTGCAGCGTTTTAAACAGGCGCACGGCGAACTGGAACAGCGCACCGCTGAAGTCGTCAGGCTGGCGTTTTTATCCGCCTCGGTGCTGGATTTTCTGGCGACCCTGTCGGTCGCACTGGTCGCCGTCTATATCGGTTTCTCGCTGCTCGGCGAATTGAATTTTGGTTTCTGGGGTCGGCCATTCAATTTGGGCACGGCCCTGTTTTTATTGTTATTAACGCCGGCGTTTTTCGCCGAGTTAAAAGCCATGGGCAAGCTCTATCACGCCCGTGCCGATGCCATCGCCGCGGCCGAAGAGCTGGCCCCGGTGCTCAACCAGGCGCTGGTCAGCGATGCCGATAACGCCCGCACGCGCTTCGAACAACTCAGCGCACAGCACTGGCAGGTTTTGGGTTACGAAGGCGACGTCATTATCGATGGTGAACAGTTGCAGTTTAAGCGCGGCGATCGTGTCTGGTTGCAAGGTCCGTCCGGCGCTGGCAAATCCACCTTGATTGATGCCTTGATGGGGCTACGGCCCATCGCTGGCGACTGGCAACTCAATGGCCAGGACGTCAGCCACTTAAAAGGCTTAAGCGGTTCCGTCGCCCTGCTGACGCAACGTCCGGTCTTGTTGCCCGGCTCGGTGCTGGAAAATATCACCCTGAATCAAGCCAGCCGTGAAACCGCTGAACAGGCCATCGAGGCCGTCGGCCTGAGCTCTTGGCTGGCACAATTACCTCACAGCCTGGATACCGAACTGGGCGAGCACCCGCCGCTGTCCGGCGGGCAGGCACAACGTCTGGCGCTGGCACGGTTGTGGGCGCTGCAACCGGAACTGGTACTGCTCGATGAACCCACCGCGCATCTGTCCGAACGCGAACACCGTGAACTGGTGGCTCTGCTGGAAGCGCGGCTGGCCGACACGACGCTGGTCTGGGTGTCGCACCGCACGCTGAACCCGAGTTTCTTTAACCGCATCTGGCACGCCGATGGCGACGGGAGGTTGCACCGTGTTGCCGCTTGATCGCCGCACCCGTCAATGGCAGTGGGCCGGTTTCGGTTTAGCCTTAGTCTATCTGGCCATGGTGCTGGGTTTGCTGGCGCTGTCCGGTTGGTTTATCGCCGCCTCGGCCATCGCTGGCGCCTGGGGCTTGGCCGCGCAGTTTAACTATGTCGTGCCTTCAACACTGATCCGCATGATCGCCTTCCTGCGCGTTCTGGCCGGTTATGGCGAGCGCTACGTAGGCCATCTGGGCTTGCTCAACCGCCTCGGTGCCGTACGGGCTAGACTGTTTGCCAAGCTGGTCCATGAGCCGGAAACGGCGCCTTCAGCCGAAGCACTGGAACGTGTCGATGCCGACGCCGACGCCTTTGCCAGTCTCTGGGTACAGGTGTGGCATCCGCTGGGCAGCGCGGCAGTCATTCTGTCTGGCCTGTCGCTGTTATTTGCCTGGCTGGTGCCCTTAGCCGTCAGCATCTGGTTAGGCTTTGCGGCGGCCGCTATCGGCTTGCTGGCGCTGTCCTTCGTGCAGCACCGCCGCCAGGTTCAGGTGAGCCTGGCCAGCCACGCTGAGGTGCGCTCAGCCTGGCTCGACTGGTCTCGCGCGGCGCCCATCTGGCGTTTGTTGCCTGACCAGGGCGAACCCAACACCGTCCAAGCTGCCTGGCAAGATTGGCAGCAAGCCGATCTAGCTGAAGAAGCCTCGGTCCAACGACTGGAGTTCAGCTTACAGATACTGGGTTGGCTGGCGGTTTTGGCGCTGGGTTATGGGCTCTATCAAAGCGGTGCAGACCCGCGTGGTCAGGCATTGCTGCTGGTGCCAGTGTTGATCTGGGTCGCCGCGCGAGACTGGCTGTCCAACGCTGCCCGCGCTTTGCCGGAATTGAGTCGACGCCGCGAACGCGCCCAGCGTTTGAATCCGCTGCTGACCCCAGTTGCCAACGCCGCCGCAAGCACAGCTGCCTGGCCTGGTGACACAGCGATTCACCTGCAGCTCAAAGACTACCGCTGGCAGCGCAGCGACCGCCAAGGCGCGCCGCTCGACCTGGAACTGAATCAACCCGCCCTGGTATTGCTCGATGCCGGTTCCGGCCAGGGTAAAAGCAGTCTGTTTCAGGCTTTGCTGGGTCGACTGCCGGAACAGGGCGAACTGCGTTTAAATGGCGTTGCCGGCACTGAACTGGGCGCTGAACAGCGCCGGGCCTGCTTTCACCTCATCGAGCAATTCGGTCATGTCTTCAGCGATACGCTGGCGGCTAACCTGAGGCTGGCGAAAACGGATGCCAGTGACGAGGATTGCTGCGCCGCACTGCACTGGGCCGGGCTGGACGACTGGGCCAATGCCGAGAGCCTGACCATGTGGATCGGAGAACCCGGCCGGCCACTGTCCGGTGGCGAACAGAAACGCCTGAATCTGGCGCGCGCCTGGCTGCGCGATGCGCCTGTTTGGCTGCTCGACGAACCCTTTGAAGGCTTGGACGAAACACGCCAACAACAGTTGGCCGAGCGACTGCAGCACAAGGCGGACGAGCGTCTTCTGATTCTGGCGTCACACCAACGGCCGGCCAGGCTACAACCGACCCAGATAGTCAGCTGGTAACCGAACGGTCTTGGCGCCCTGCCCCTAATCCTGTGATACTCAGGTTTTATTGCTGTCGACGAGCTTGCCGTGCCGCTATCCATATTCAAACCCTGGTACCAGCGCTTTAATAAATGGCTGTGGCAAACGCCCAGCCAGGATCTCACCATACCGATGCGCTACCTGCGTCGGTTTTGCCGCATCCTCTATGCAGTGATCCGCGACCTCACTCAGGGACCGACCAACCTGCACGCTATGGGGCTGGTCTACGGCACCCTGTTGGCCGTTGTGCCCTTTCTGGCGTTGACTTTTTCGGTACTGAAAAGCTTCGGCGTGCACAATCAGCTCGAACCGTTATTGCAGAATTTGCTGCTGGCACCACTGGGTAGTCGCAGTCAGGAAATCATCGATAACGTCATCGGCTTCGTCGACAACATTCAGGTGCGTGTGCTCGGCGCGGTCGGGTTAGGCTTGCTGGTGTTTACCGTCTTGTCGCTGGTGCAGAAAGTCGACCACGCCTTTAACCAGACCTGGCGCGTTCATCAACCCCGACCGCTGACGCAAAAACTCAGCAACTACCTCAGCGTCATGCTGATTGGTCCGCTGTTGGCGTTTTCAGCGCTGGGCGCCACCGCCACCATCGTTAGCTCTGATACGGTTAATCACTTACTCGAAGTTGCCCCGCTGAGCTGGCTGTTCACCCTGATCACCCGGCTGGCGCCCTACGTCTTTATCATCGTGCTGTTCACCTTTATGTATGTGTTGATTCCCAACACCAAGGTGCGGCTGCGGCCGGCTCTGATCGGCGGTACGGTGGCCGGTATTACCTGGCAGTCGGTGGGTTATTTATTCACGGTATTCGTTGCCGGTTCTGGTCGTTTTGCGGCGATTTATTCCGGTTTCGCCGTCGGCGTTCTGCTGTTGGTGTGGATTTATCTGGCCTGGCTGATTTTGCTGACCGGCGCCACCGTGGCCTATTACAGCCAGCACTCGCATCAGATTACCCCGCGACGCCAAACCCGGCCCAGCGCTCAGGGCGATGAACAGTTGGGCTTGTCGTTGATGTATCGCATCGCGCATCGGTTTGATCAGGGACTGACCGCACCGACGCTGATGCATCTGGTCACCAGCAGCAACGCCGATCCGGAAACCACCGACCGACTGGTGCGCAAACTCTTGTCGCACCACCTGCTGGTGCGCACCGAAGACATGGGATTGGTACCTGCAAAACCACTGAATCAGACCTCACTGACGCAGTTATTGGCAGCCTTGCGCGCCAACGATCATATGCCGCTCACGGGGCCGGGTCAGAATGCCCAGGTGCGGGCGACCATCGAAGAATTGGAAGCGGCACTGGCCGAGCATTTCGACCAGCGCAGTCTGGAAGATTGGGTGCGGCAGACCGACTGACGCTTTACACACCAGCCAATGCCTGATTAAGGTCGTCGATCAAATCCTCGACGGCCTCAATACCGACCGACAAGCGCAACAGATCGTCCGGCACCGGCGTACCCTCGCCTTCGATACTGGCGCGATGCTCGACCAGACTCTCGACCCCACCGAGCGACGTAGCGCGCTTAAACACCTTCATTCTCGCAGCCGCTGCAATAGCGCCTGGTGCACCACCTCTTACCCGAATCGACAGCATGCCGGTAAAGCCGCCGCTCAGTTGCTCGCTCGCCAGTTGGTGATAGGGACTGTCCGGCAAACCCGGATACAACACTTCAACCAAGGCAGGATGCTTTTGCATGGCTTGCGCAATGGTCAAAGCGCTTTGGCTGGCCGCCTTTACGCGCAGATCAAGAGTGCGCATGCCGCGCAGCAACAAAGCCGCTTCAAAGGGACCGAGAACACCGCCTTGCTGACCACGCACTGCGGCCAGTTGCTGCCACCATTCGTCTTGGCGAGGGGTGACCAAAGCGCCCGCCATCACATCGGAATGGCCGTTCAGATATTTGGTGGCCGAATGCATCACCAGGTCGGCACCCAATTCCAGCGGCCGACACAGAATCGGCGTGGCGACGGTGGAGTCGACCGCCACCTTGGCACCGGCGGCGTGCGCCAATTTGCACACAGCAGCAATGTCGGTCACCGACCACAACGGATTGGCCGGACTTTCCAACCAAACCAGCTTGGTCTGACCGGGTTTTAACGCCTGTTCGACCTGCGCCAAATCTTCGGTCTCAACAAACTCCACCGTCACCTGCCAGCGCTGGGCAAACTGCTTCAACCAGTTACGCAGTGACCAGTACATGACTTTGGGAGCGATCACATGATCGCCGCTTTGCAAGGTCTGAAACACCGCCGTCGCAGCCGCCATACCCGAGGCAAAAAGCATCGAGTCAGCGCCGTTTTCCAGCGCCGTTAACAAGGCTTCGGCAGGTTGGTAAGTCGGGTTATTCGGGCGCGAATAGACGTTACCGGTCGGGTAACTGTTGTCCGGCGCCCGCTGGTAAGTGGTGGCGGTATAGATGGGTGGCACCAGCGCCTGGCTGGTGTCGTCGATCAAGCCCATTGCCTGGGCGGCAAGTGTGGCGGGTTGTTTTTGCTGAGCCATAATTGATACATCAGGTAGCGATTAACGCCGCGATAATAGCATGCTCTAGTCTTCCGCTACTGGAACGGCGAGTTGCTCATCCAGCTTGTCCAGCAACCGACGCATTTCATTCAGCCGCTGATGCACCTGCTCAAGCTCTTCATCGGTGACCGCTTCATAGCCGCGCCACAAACCCCAGCCGTAACCCCAGCGATAACCAGTTGGCCAATATGGCGAGCCGCCAACGCGGACACCAGCGAGCATGATCTCACCGATTTCTTCTGCACCAATGTCGGCCACACACTGGCGTAATTCTTCATCGGCCTGGCGTCGTTCATCGCGCGTGCCACCCATCCAGTAAGCCAGGTCATGGGCGATACAGCAGTCGAGCCAGAGCGATTGCTGGCGCGGCGTGCCGTCGGGAAAAACGCTGCAACCATCGGTGGTGAAGGGTTTCAATTCATCGGCGTTGGTACTGACTGATGCCAACAACAAACTGCCCACAAGCCACCAGCGTTTCATGCGTTCAATCTCAGTCGCAACACATGCTGAGGTCCGGCTGCGCCACCGAGATACAACTCGCCGTCATCTTCAAAACCAGCCAGACGATACAGATGATAAGCCGCCAGGTTGCGCTGATTGACCGTCAGGACAATCGCCGGGTGCTGGTAATAATGTTGTTTCAGATAAGGCACCAAGGCCGCGCCGGTTGCCTTACCCAAACCCTGGCCCTGAAAGCGCTGATCAATCAAAAAGGAGCGCAATCCCAACTCGCCCGGTTCGGCGAAGTCGTAAAACTGACTGTAGGCGGTATCGATATTACAGAAACCGACCGGCTGGTTATCGCGTTCAATAAAATGGAAATGGTCGGTGGGTTGGGCGGCGTCCAGAATGTCATCCAGGGTGCCAACAAACTCGCGTTGCGCTTCGGCCACACTCAAGGTGCGGGCGTCGTCCCAATCGGCGGGGGTTAATCTGCGTAGAGTGATCATCATGATGTACTGCAAAACATTCGCTTCTGTTTTACCACAGAAGGGTCCTTTGGCGCCAAGGGACGGCCTGAGCCGGGAACCAGTTCAGCACCAAAGCCCCATCCGAAAATAAGCAGTATCACCCTTATAAAAACGCTCGCCTTCCACCTGCAAACCAAAGCGCTGGTAAAAACCCTGAGCCGTCTCCCGCGCATCACACCAGAAATAATGAACCGACTGAGATCGAAGCTGGGTCAACAGCTGAGACAGCATCGCTGTACCAATGCCCTGCCTCTGGAATGCCGGCAAGGTAGCGAATTTGCGTAAGCGCGCTTCATTGCCGTGGTAATAAACAGAAGCGACAGAGACCAGTTGGTCACCGACAAAGCCACCCAAATGCCAGCCTGACTCGTCTCCCTCAACCCGACAAAAAGACTCCGGCTTATCCGGCCACAACACTTGATGGCGGACAGGGAGAACCTGTTGCCAGGATACCGACTGGAGTATTAACGCAATCTCTGTCACCTCGGTTACCTCGAATACACGGGTTATAAGTGGTTCGCAGCGGGCTCAAAATGAACTCATGATCAGCCGATCAAAATTCTTATCCGACAACCAACGACGCAACCACAACAACGGTTTGGCAAGATACCCACCCACATAACGTGCCTTGGGTTTTGGTGTTTTAATCGCCTTCATGACTAACTCGGTGATCACCGCGGCCGGTGGCAGTTTGGTCATGCGCGATTGCGCATCAGCGAACGACTGAACCAGCTTTTGGTACGGACCTTGGCCAGAGTGGCGCTGGGCTTCATCGATAGCAATGCCGCCCCATTCGGTTTCGATGCCGCCCGGCTCTATCACCACCACCTTAATGCCAAAACGGCTGACTTCATTGCGCAGCACATCGGACCACCCCTCGAGTGCGAACTTGGAAGCGTGATACCAGCCGCCCATTGGCGTCGCTATCTTTCCACCAATGGATGAAACATTAATGATAATTCCCGATTTCTGTTGACGCAGCGTCGGCAGACACAGCTGGGTTAACCGGGCCAGTCCAAAGAGATTGACCTCCATCTGTCGGCGCGCCAGCTCCATCGGCACCTCTTCCAACGCACCGTACTGCCCATAACCGGCGCAGTTGATCAACACATCAAGCCGTCCACTTTCCTGAAGCAATTGCTCGACACCGGCAGTGATGGAAGCCTCGTCCGTCATATCCATCGCCAGGCCGATACCGCCCTGATCAATAATGGGTTGCAGTCGGTCGGTACGTCGACCGGCGCCATAGACCCGATAGCCTTCTGCCAACAGTCGCAGCGCAAAATCTTTGCCCATGCCTGAAGTCGCTCCGGTTATCAAAGCGACCGGTTGCTTATTTGCAGTGTTCATCCAGATTCCTCCGTTGCTGGTTATCAAAACAGCAGCACTGTAATCTGTAGGGAAACCCCACAGTCAACAGAACCTGAACAGGAGCAAAGCAATGTTTATTGGCGAGTTGGCAAAGCTGGCTGGGCTGTCAAAAGATGGCATCCGTCACTATGAAGAACTGGGTATTATCCGCTCACATCCCAGGACGGCCGGCAGTCGTACCTACCGCGATTATGACGCCAGTTGCCTCGGTCGTATTGAGCAAGCCCGCCAGGCTCAGCAGTTAGGGTTATCACTTAAGGAAATCGGCCCGCTGCTGGACACCGTCGGTGACAGGGAACTTAGCCGGGAAGAAACGGTTGAGTTTCTGCAGGAGCGGCTGGCGGTTGTGCAGGAAAAAATTAATGGATTACGTGACATTGAGCGCTTTATCCAACAAAAGCTGGAGCGCTATCAACCCCGCTAAAACACCGTCAGACCGGAACCCAATATTTTTCAATCGAACAATCAGTTCCACTAAAACTCTTTAGTTTGAAAAATATTCGACCATCTAGCTTGCCTGATATCGGTTTGCTGTTAGTATCGATGTTCAATTGAACATCACATAATAACAACTGACCGGGCGAGTCCTGCCAAGATGTTCAATGCCCTGCATGGTTTTACCATGTCGCGTGGGCCGCCCGACGGAGAACAATAATGACCCTGCGTAACAAACTGCTCCCCGGCATCGCGCCATCTGCCCCTGCATTGGCAGCCGCCCTCTTGTTTGGTTTGATCAGCAGTCCGGCTCACGCCGATTGCGAACGTGGCGCGCTCGATACCCTGTACTGCGACGAAAACGGCGATATGGTCGCCGATGCTCCGACCGACGAATCCCAGTGGGTGGATCCCGACACCCTGATTTTCGCCTACACCCCGGTTGAAGACCCAGCCATTTATTCCGATATCTGGCAGCCCTTTATCGAACATCTGTCGGATGTGACTGGCAAAGACGTGCGTTTCTTTGCGGTACAGTCCAACGCCGCTCAGGTTGAAGCCATGCGCAGCGGTCGTCTGCACATCGCTGGTTTTTCCACCGGTCCGACGCCCTTCGCTGTGAACCTCGCCGGCGCGGTTCCGTTCGCGCTGATGGGCTCCGATTCCGGTCAGTTCGGTTACACCCTCCAAGTTTATACTCATGTCGATTCCGACATTCATGAAATCACCGATCTGAAAGGCAAGCGTGTGGCTCACACCTCGCCGACCTCCAACTCCGGCAACCAGGCACCGCGTGCGCTGTTCCCGGAAATGGGTGTGGTACCGGGCGAAGACTATGAAATCCTGTTCTCGGGCAGCCACGATCAGTCAATGCTGGGCGTAGTCGCCAAAGATTACGACGCCGCTCCGGTTGCCTCGGAAGTGGTTGAGCGTATGGCCGCTCGCGGTTTGTACGATGAAGCCGATGTGCGCTTGGTGTGGGAGTCCGATCGCTTCCCAACCACCTCTTACAACTACGCCTACAACCTGCATCCCGATCTGGTCGAAAAAATCCGCGAAGCCTTCTACAGCTTCGAATTTGCCGGCACCGAACTGGGTGAAGAATTTGAAGGCGTGGAAACCTTTATCCCGATCAACTACCAGCAACACTGGCGTGTCATCCGCACCATTCAGGCGTCCAACGGTGTGCAGTACACCCGCGACAATCTGCAATAGACAATCGGCAATAAAAGACCCGTTTAAATAAGAAAACCAAGGTGCTTCCGACGTGGTCGGAAGCACCATCGGGAGTGAATCAGATGTTAGAAATTAGCAACCTCGTCAAGCGCTACGGGCACAACGACCCGGTGCTCAAAGGCCTCGATTTGAAGGTCGACGGCAGCAGCGTAGTGTCCATTGTCGGCGCTTCGGGCGCGGGTAAAAGCACCTTGCTGCGCTGCATCAATCGATTGGTCGAACCGACCTCGGGTTCGATCAAACTCAACGGTAACGAACTGGTCAATCTGCGCGGCAGCGAATTACGTCACTCGCGCCGCCGTATCGGCATGGTGTTCCAAGGCTTCAACCTGATTGACCGTTTAACGGTAATGGAAAACGTGCTGTCTGGTCGCCTCGGTTATGTGTCGTTTTTTCAGGCGCTGACGCGACGTTTTCCGCAAGCCGATATCAACCGCGCTTTTCACCTGATGGAGCGCGTGGGTATTGCCCATTACGCCGATAAACGCGCCGATCAATTGTCCGGTGGGGAACGTCAGCGGGTTGCAGTAGTACGCGCTTTGATGCAAGAGCCAGAGATTCTATTGGCCGACGAACCAACTGCTTCACTCGACCCGAAAACCTCGCAACAAATTATGAGTCTGCTGCAACGTCTGGCCAGTGAAATGTCACTGCCAGTGTTAATCAATATTCATAACGTGACGCAAGCGCGGATGTACACCGACCGCATTGTTGGCATGCGTCACGGTCAGATGATTTTTGATGGTGCGCCCAAAGATTTTAATCAGGACGCACTGGATGCCATCTATGGCGGTATTGAATCGCCCGATGAAGACAATGGCGAGTCAGACTCCGCCGAAGATCAAACCGAGGGAGCTCTGGTATGACTGACCTGAAAACGGCAGCCAGCGGCGCGCCCAATCGGGTCTGGAAAAAGCCACCCTTTATCGCCAATCCCTGGGTGCGCTATGGCTTGATTGCCGTCACGCTCTGTTATCTGTACTGGGCTTTTTCAACCTTACCCTTCAACTGGGAACGCATTGCCGAAGGTTTGCCTCGTGCCGGCCGAATTTTCGGCGGCGCTTTTCCGCCCAGTTTTGAGCGCGGCGGTTTGCTCTGGACCGGCTTTAAAGAAAGTTTCCAGATTGCCTTCTTGGCAACGCTGTTAGGCGTGTCTTTATCGTTGCCCATCGCCGTTATGGCGGCGCGCAATGTTGCGCCCCTGCCGGTTTATTTACTCGGCCGCACACTGATCATCGTGTCGCGCAGTTTCCATCCGGTCATCGTCGCCATCTTGTTTGTTGCCGCTGTCGGCTTTGGTCCTTTGGCGGGCATTCTGACGCTAACGCTCTATTCGATTGGTTTTGTCGCCAAATTACTGGCCGAAGAAATCGAAGAGATCGACTGGGGCCAGGTGGAAGCCATGCGTTCAGTCGGCGCCGGTTATTTAAAGATGCTTATTTACGGGATTTTCCCGCAGATCATGCCGCGTCAAATCGGCCTGGCCATGTACCAGCTCGACAGTAATCTGCGCGCTTCGGCGGTGGTTGGCATTGTCGGCGCAGGCGGCATCGGCGGCACCCTGATGAATGCCTTCGGTCGTTACGACTACGATTTCGCCTTTGCCATCTTGCTGATGATCATCGGCATTATTTTGATCAGTGAAGCCATCAGCGGCTGGGTGAGGAAAAAAGTATGGTAGATCAAGCTGCAATTCTGGCCGATCGCGTCTGGTCACGCTACAGCCGCAAACAACAGTTCACCCGCTACGCCGTTTATCTGGTCACCTTGATTGCTGTTGTCTGGGCACTCCAGGACATCGATATTTTCTGGCCCTGGGTGTGGGATGCGCCGAACCAAATCCAGAACCTGGCGGTGCGTATGTGGCCGCCGGCCTTCAACACCTGGAACGAGATCTTCCGCGCCATGCTGGAGACCGTTCATATCGCCACGCTGTCCACGGCGTTAACCATCTTTATTGCCTTACCTGTGTCTTATATTGCCGCGCAAAACACCACACCGAACAAAGCCACGCTCTGGTTGGGTCGTTTTATTCTGGTGTCAAGCCGGTCGGTTAACACCATTATCTGGGCGCTGCTATTTGTGGCGATTTTTGGTCCGGGCGTTTTGGCCGGTATTCTGGCGGTGATGTTCCGCTCCATCGGTTTTATTGGCAAATTGATGGGTGAAGCCATCGAGGAAATTGACCGTCGCCCGGTGGAAGCCATGGAAGCGACGGGTGCCAGCAAGATGAAGGTGGTGCTCTATGCCATTGTGCCTCAGGTAATGCCGGCGTTTTTCGCCATCATTATTTTGCGCTGGGATATCAACATCCGTGAATCCACGGTGCTCGGTCTGGTCGGCGCTGGCGGCATCGGCGTGTTGCTGCAAGGTTCGATCGATCTGTTCGCCTGGCAGACCGTCGCCACCATTTTGCTGGCCATTGTGGTGCTGGTGGTCTTGGGCGAATCGGTCACCAGCGCGCTGCGCAAGAAGGTGATTTGATCCTGGCGCTGATCACTCGCGGTAATGAGTGGTCGGCGCCAAATCATGAATTGGAAAGCCGTAACGATGTTGAATACTATCAATCTCGCCGACGCCGACATTCTGTTTACCGATGTCGACGATACCCTGACCACCCAGGGCCGACTGTTACCAGAAACCTATATGGCGATTTGCCGTCTGGCTGAGGCTGGTATCCAGGTAATTCCGGTTACCGGTGGTTGCGCCGGTTGGTGTGATCAGATTATCCGCACCTGGCCGGTTACGGCGGTGATCGGTGAAGGCGGCGCTTTTTATGCGTCGCGTTCCGGGCCACAAACAGTTGATTGGCAGTTCTGGGACGAGGCGTCATCACACCGACATGACCAGTCTGCCATTCTGGCTGAAGTAGCGAAGCTGGATTTAGGCTTTGAGGTAAAGCTCGCCAGCGATCAGGCGTTTCGTTACGTCGATGTCGCGCTGGACTACAACCAGCAGCAATCACTGAGCCCGGAACAGGTGACACGGGTGCGCGATGCGCTGCTGGAGTGTGGCTTTAATGTCCGGCAAAGTTCGATTCATCTGAACGTTTGGCGCGGCGATTTCGACAAGGCGACGATGGCGATGCGAGTCGGTCGTGAATTGCTCGGCCTGGATGCGCAAGCACTGCAACAACGTGCTGTCTTTATTGGCGACGCACCCAACGATGAATGCATGTTCCGCGATTTTCCACTGAGCATCGGCGTGGCCAATATTGGCAAACACCTATCGGTAATGACGTCTCAACCAGCCGCCATTACCGATCAACCCTCGGGCCTGGGTTTTGCCGAAATGGCGGACGTCTGGCTGCAACAGCGTACCGCCGCCGTACCCAGCCGACTCGCTTAATACCAGGAAGGACCAACTGATCGTGTACCGGATTCAATGAGCGCCAAAGAACGACAGCACAGCATTCTGCAATGGGTGCATGAGCAAAAGCATGTCGAAGTTGAAGACATCGCCCAGCGTTTTGGCGTGACCACCCAAACCGTTCGTCGTGATATCAACAAGCTGTGCGAACAGGGTTTATTGCGTCGTCGCTATGGCGGTGTCAGCTTACCGACGACAACGGTTAACCCGGCGCCGGGCGATGGCCTGGTTCGCAACGAGCAAACCAAACGCTTAATGGCAGCGCGGCTGGCGGCCGACATACCCGAAGGTTCCACCGTCAGCTTGGGTGTTGGCAGTACCATCGAGCTTGTCGCCCAGGCGCTGACACATCATCAATCGCTGCGCATTCTCACCAATAACCTCAGTGTGGCATCGGCGTTATCGAGTAATTCCGGCATCGAAGTCATCGTCTCCGGCGGCCAATACCGGCACAAGGATCACGATGTGGTCGGCCCCGAAGTCACCAACTTTTTCAGCTCCTTTATTACCGACTTCGGCATCATCAGCACCGGCAGCATGGACTTGAAAAACGGTCTGATGGATTACGACATTCGCGAAGCCGAAGTCAGCCGTGCCATCATCGCTAACACCCGCTCGCGAATGCTGGTAGCCGACAACAGCAAGTGGACACTGAATTCACACTGCAAAGTGGCTTCGTTCAAATACGTCGATCGGTTTTACACCGATGTCATGCCCGAACAAAAACGCATCGCCCTGCCCGACTCCATCGAAATCATTGAATCGGGACAGGCCAGCGACGACGTTGATCAGGACGATTCGGTTTCCGCTACCAGCCTGTCATAACCAGCACGACTACTTCATCATCGCGGTCAGCTTCAGCCGCTCGTCCCTATGAGTAATGACCGGAATAATACGACTGGCCACCAGCCAGGCGATGCCAAAAGCCAGTAAACCCAACCATTCGAAGAAGAAGATATAACGCGGAAAGTGCTCGTCCAGGTATTCCTCAAACCCCAGATAAGCGAGCATAAAAACAATAGCCAGGCCGATACCGACCAGACAGACACGATAAATCAGGCTGCGAATACCGGCCTCACGGTAGGTGCCACCTTTATTTTTTGCAGTGCAGCTGAACGACCAGCAAAAATACGCCAGAACCGCGAACAACACCGCAGCGGCGAGGTAATGCACGACCCCAACCCAGGTCGCTAAAGTGTCGGGTGCGCTGACACCCGCCGTCGGAAATAACGCAATGCATACAGCGCTGACCGCAGCTAGTTTACTAAGAGTGGATTGCCTTGCATGGTCACCATTATAGGCAAATAAAAACGCTGCCATGGCAAAGAGTGAACCGACAAACACATCTCTGGCCGCGCCATCGTCATGGTAGGAAGCGCTGATGGACCCGAGCGGATTGCCGGTGGTCAGCACAATAACGAACAGCGGCAACAATAAGGCAATTAAGCCAACAATCAGCCGCAATACATGATGATCGATTTCTTTCTGGTGATTTCCCTTGGTCATGGTCATAGAGCCTCCTGGCTGCAACCAATAATCGATAACTACTTTAGGTGAGATTCAGAGTTATGCACTTCAGCGTCCCTGCCGAAATGCCCGGCTCGCTAGAGGAGCCGGGTGCGCTGTTTAGAAGCGGATGTGATGGAAATTAAATTTGTTGCCATCCAGATCCCGGAAATAACCACCGTAGAACTGCTCGCCTCGATAACCCGGCGCGCCGTCATCGCTCGCACCCAGCGATAACGCCAGCGCATGCATGCGATCGACCATCTCAGGACTGTCGGCTTTTAACGCCACCATGGTGCCATTACCCACGGTTGCAGGTTGCTTATCGAAGGGTTCGTTGACGATCAGTAACGGCGCTTTATCGCCAAACTGCCAAGCCACCAGTCGCTCCGTTTGGTAAGCCCGTTTTGCCGACAGGGCGGCAAAGAGTTGATCAAAAAAGGAAGTGGCTTTCGCCAGATCGTTGGTGCCAATAGTGAGGTAAGTGATCATCTTGGATCTCTCTTTCAGATTTATGCGAATTGGTTTTCCAAAGCTGAGTCGCCAACCCCTGGGTTGCTGCCACCTGGGTCGGCGCCTGATCAACAATCGGCTTAACAATGCGCATAAACACCTCCTTCTATTGGTCTATTGAAACGCAGGTGATTGCTACCTGCTCCGCCATACTGCCGCCTAGCGCTCAGAAATGCCATGTCAGGGTTGAAAAACCTCTTGCCGAGTCAACCTCTAACGGCACCTATTGGTATTCACACCCTCTGACGTGGCTAATGTTTTATGAACCTTGAACAGATTCAATCGGTATTGGATAACTGGACTGGGCTCAGCCTTTGGTTAGTGCTGGTCGCCGCCTGCCTGGGCTGGGTGCTCTATGATCTTCGCCACAGCAACCGCCACATCCCTTCAATGATGCAATGGGTCTGGGCGCTGACCGTGCTCTATTCTGGCCCCATCGGTCTGCTCTGTTATCGCTATTCCGGACGCAAACAAATCGCTACCGACAGTCTTGCTCGCAAAGGTCTGCGCTCGGTGGCGCACTGTTACTCCGGCTGTGGCGTTGGCGAGATTCTTGGTTTGATTATTTCGGTCGGGCTGTTTGCATTTGGCAATATCCCCGCCGCCATCATCACTTTTGTACTGGCTTATATTTTTGGCTTCGCGCTCAACATAGGGCCAATGATGCAAGGCGGCATGGCCTTCAAAGAAGCCTTCAAAGGCGCTTTCTTTGCCGAAACCATCAGCATCGCTGTAATGGAGACCGTTGCCATCACCACCGATATTTACCTGGGTGGGCAAGCCGGCATGAGCGACGCCCAGTTCTGGAGTTCGCTCTATATCTCACTCAGCCTGGGCCTGTTTGCAGCCTGGCCGGCGAACATCCTACTGATTTATTTCAATATTAAAGGCGGCATGGGTGACCCCAGAGAAGAGCACGCCCAACACGCTCATTGAGTATTGGCGTTGCTTATTTCTCAGGATAACCGTCGAGCTTAGGCGCAACCCTGATGCCATCTTCCCAATTAGCCCGGCTGGCCATAAACAGATGAGCGGTTGGCGCTGTATCGATCGGCTCATCCAGGCAACCGGCGGGAACGAGCACCATCCGCCCTTCTTTCATCACCGTCGGCACCGGCGAGCCACAATGGCTGCAAAAGGAGCGTGTATGACGGGTATCGGGCAGATTATAGGTTTTAATCAGCTCTTCACCGGACAACCAGGACACCGAAGCCGGACTGGCAAAGAGGTTGGACGCATGCGCCGAGCCCGTGCCTTTCTGGCAGTAATGACAATGGCAAAAGAAGAAGTGTTTGAATTCGCCTTCCAGCGTAAAGCGAACTTGATTACACAGGCAGGAGCCTTGGGTGTTCATCAGTGGGACCTTTTTATTATCGCTATTTAGCAATAGTGACCCCTATTTACAGCATGCTCAACAAGATGATGTTATGAAAAATCGTATTGGGCTGTTAAATCCAAACATCATCCTCGGCAGTCTTATCAGATTGCTCCTCGCCGGTATTCACAACGCCAGTCGGCTCGATAATTAATATCTTGGCTTCATGCTCTGCATAGGGTTTGTGCTCAACCCCTTTGGGGATCACATACATCTCGCCTTCTTTCAGGTCGACATACCCATCGCGAAAATCAATGCGCAACTCACCGTCCAACACAATAAAAGTTTCATCCGTCTCTTTATGATCGTGCCAGACAAAGTCACCTGCGACTTTGACCACTTTAAACTGGTAATCGTTCATCTGAGCAATCACTTTCGGTGACCAATGCTCATTGAACAGATTGAGTTTTTCGTGAAAGTTAATGGATTGATAGGTCATCTCAGCTCCTGTACGAAAATATCGATTTATTCCGTCGGCCCAGCATTCAAGACAAAGTCACGCCAGTGCTCCATTTCCGGTTGTGTACGATTCACATAGTGCGCGTATTGCAGACTAAGAATACCATTGCCGGCGTAGACATATTTAACCACCACACGCTGCGCCGGCCAGCCGGCACAGCCGTCGTCCCACCATTCGATGGTGATGTTGTAATCGGTTTTTTCGAGCAACTCAGCACCGAAGGACGGACAGTCTTGTTGCAGGCCCGCCAGAGTCTCATTAACAACCCCGTTGTACATCGACTGAGGTATTTCCTGATACATAAAGGTGATCAGTTCACTCCAGTCTTCCACGCTTTCATCATCGCGAACCCACTCGATAATGTACTGATCGGCTTGCTCGCGTTCATAGCCAACATGCCAGTTATGGGCTGGCGGGAAGATGATATCCCAGCTAGGCATGCTTTCCGCCAATGAAGCAGCCGGCAATAATAAAAGTAATACTTTTAGAAGATTTTTCATCACATCATCTATTTAAAATTGCATGAAACGGTGGTCATTATTCGCTGAATATAAACTCCCCATACCACCAGCATTTCCAATCCCGCTATCATTCGGCTTTGTATCAGTACTCGCTAGAAGATTTGAGCAGATTTCGTTATCAGTACTGGTTAGACAAGTAAGCCTCAATGTCGTCATGCCCCTGACTATTTGCTATCTCCAGCAAGGTTTCGTTATCTCTGGAGATCACATTGAGGTCAGCACCATGCTCCACCAGAAACTGGACACACTCCATATTGCCTTCGCTAACCGCCCATTGAATGGGATTGTAGGCCAACACGCCATAGGCATTGGAAACCGTCATCACATGGGCCTTATCGATGTCGCCACCGTATTCCAGTGCCATGGCCAGCATCTGCGTATTACATGTCGCCGAATAACCCACGACTGCAGAAAAACCAAAGGAGTTGGCTGCATTCACATCCGCACCCGAACGAATCAGAAACTCAGCCATGTCGTAATGCCCCATTTCGGAGGCGCGCAATAACGCCGTTCCGTAATAGGACACACGACCATCAATGTCCACGCCCTGAGCAAGGATATATTGAACAATCTCCAGGTTGCCAAATATGGTCGCATAAGCGAGTGCCTTGTTGATCTGGTTGGGCTGATACGGCGGGTCCAAATCTACATCACCTGCTTCAACAATGGTTTTTACCGCGGCTAAGTCGTGATTTCTGATAGCGGTGAAAAGCGCTTGTCTATGTTCCATTTGGCGGGCGGGTGACATAGCGCAACCGAGTAAAAGTCCGGATAGCACTATGACAGCGATAAGCGATTTATACATCGAAGGTTCCCTCTACTTCAGGCCAGCAACTAAAGCCGTACCTACAACACTGGGTGGTAAAGTATTCCAGCACAGAGAAGCTGGAACACACTGCATATACTGCTTAAAAATTACTATTCGTAAGCGGCGGATCAAATGGATAGTAAGGTGGCTTAAACCATGGAAAATCGATACGCGGACTTGATACTTCTTCTATCGTGAGCCGCTCTGCACTTAGTGGAATGGAATAGCTCGTCCCATCAAGTACAAATTCCGCAGTCACAGGAATTTGAGTTCGGTAGTTCATAATCGTAAAGGTGCCGGGCAACACTCGGGTGACCGTATGGGGGGTGAGCGCAATCACAGCTTCCTCAGCTTCCTCAGCTTCCTCAGCTTCCAAGGTAGAAATGCCTCTGCCGTAAATCACTTTAAAATCGGTCACCCGCCGTGGCGTATCGGTCAAATTCACCAGATAACCCGTGACCAGCGCCTGCGCTTCCAGGTCACTTGGGCCTAACCAACCCATCGACTGCTGCAACGAGTAAAACGCACTGACTTTCTTATCGTGATCCAGCCAGACTTCCACTCCGACCTCCCCTTCAATCACCCAACTGACCGAACTGTAATACTTGGAGTAATAGGTAGTTTCACGAACGCCGTCTTTGAAGGTGGTGGTGGTCATATTGTTCGCCGAGTGAGTGGCACAGCCAGCCGCGAATACAATAACGAACAGGCAAAGCGCTAATTTCGAGATGTTCATGAGTCCCTCACACAGCATGGTTTGGGGGGAATAACGGGTCGGGAACGGCGTTTAGCAGGCCAGGCTTACCTCGGTAACGATGGTGTACCTGCAAATCCAGTGACATAAATATAACAGGAAACGCATTCTGGCTAGCGGAAAGCGGACAGATGTGCACCTATCAAGTTGCACTCTTATTTAAGACAGGGAATTCTCTGCCAAGCCTTCAGTATGCTGTACGGCATAATCAGGTTGGTAAACAGGATTTAAGTCTGCTGTAAAAGCTCAAACTGGATTTTCTCTATCTAGAATTGGAGTAACAATAATGAAGCTCATGCAAAGAGCCGAGAATGTCTTTGCGGTTATATTAGTGATCGCCTTTTTTCTTCCCTGGATCAATATCGGCGGTTTTCTTTCGTTCTCCGGGTACGAAATTGTGGAACTGTCTCAGGGGCTGAATCAATTCGCTGCATTAGGTAACCAATCTGGCAGCCCGGATCCATCACTGTATTTCTTCTATTTGGTCTATTTGATTCCCATTTTTGCTGTACTCACTGTCATCTTAAATGCTTATCAGAAGAACAGTCGTGTGGCTGCGATTGTGGCCGGTGTTGTCCCATTCCTTTTCCTTGTTTATGGTTTTACTCAGGGCGGTAGCGACATTATCCAAGGCATGGCCATTGGTTCTTGGCTGACATTACTAGCCGCGACGGCTCTACTGCTCGCTGTTTTTGGCGTGATTAAATTACCCGCAGACAAGCAGGAAGGAAGCGGCGTCAAAGCAAACTAATCACCTGTCATTGACCAATAAAAAACCGACCATAGTGGTCGGTTTTTTTTATCTAACCTGAAAACTTCAGCTGTGTTTTTAATCCAAAAACGCAGCAATCTGCTGAAATTCCTTTTCCAGGCTCTTCAGCTTTTTCTTACCCAAGCCACCCAAGACTTCGATGGCATGGCGCAAGCGGCCACGAGTCAGGTCTGGGCCTAGGATAGTCATGGCATCCAATACTGAAACCGAAGCTGGCGAGCCGGTGATGGCGATAAACAGCGGGGCCATCAGGTCGCGCATTTTCAGGCCCTGATGTTCGGCAACGGCTTTGACGTCGGCCATGATGTTGTCTTTGCCCCAGTGGCGTTGGGTTTCCAGTTTCCACAGCACCAGTTGCAGGGTTTTCTTGAGGTCTTCTTCGTCGAGTTTGACGCTCTCGAAACTCTCAGCTGTGAGGTCGGGTACGCCCTGGAAGAAGAACATCGCCAGTGGAGCGGCGTCGCTTAGGCGTTCGATGCGTTGTTGCACCAGCGGCAGGAAGCTTTCGACGTAGTCGCGGTTAAATTTCCAGTCCAGCAAGCGCTGCATCAGTTGTTCGGCGCTGAGGTCTTCGCGAATGTAGCGGCCGTTCAGCCAATCGAGTTTTTCCGGATCAAATACCGGCCCGCCAAGGCTGATGCGTTTGTGATCGAAGTTGTCGATCATCTCGCTCTGGGTGAATTTTTCTTCGCCGTTCGGCATGGTCCAACCCATCATGCCGAGGAAGTTGATCAGCGCTTCGGGCAGGATGCCAACCGAGTGGTAGTAGTCGATCGAGGTCGGGTTTTTGCGTTTGCTGAGTTTCGATTTATCGGCGTTACGCAGCAGCGGCAAATGACAGAACACCGGCGGTTGCCAGCCGAAATATTGATACAACAAAATTTGTTTCGGCGTTGAGGAAATCCATTCTTCGCCGCGCAGGACGTGACTGATTTCCATCAGGTGGTCGTCGACCACGCAAGCCAGGTGGTAGGTCGGCATGCCGTCGCTTTTCAGCAGCACTTGCATGTCGATCTGTTTCCAGTCGATCTCGATTTGGCCGCGCAGTTCATCTTCCACCACGCACACGCCCTCTTCTGGCACTTTCATGCGGATGACAGATTTTTCGCCGGCGTGCAGTCGGCTTTTTACGTCGGTCGGGTCCAGATGCATGCAGTGGCCATCGTAACCGGCCAGGCCTTCGGCCTGACGTTCGGCGCGCATGGCGTCGAGACGTTCGGCCGAGCAGAAACAATGGAAGGCGTGGCCTTCATCGACCAGCTGTTTGGCGTAGTCGCCATAAATGGCTTTGCGTTCGCTTTGGCGGTAAGGGCCGTATTCGCCGCCTTTGTCCGGACCTTCGTCCCAGTCGAGGCCGAGCCAGGCCAGGGATTTCAAGATAGCGGCTTCGCTTTCCGGGGTGGAACGCGTCTGGTCGGTGTCTTCGATGCGCAGAATAAACTCGCCGCCCTGACTTTTGGCAAAGGCGCGGTTAAAGAGTGCGATGTAGGCGGTGCCGACGTGCGGGTCGCCGGTGGGAGATGGCGCGATGCGGGTACGAATCTGAGTCATGCCGGGCGGTCTCTTGGCTGGGCAAAGGCGGCGATTATAGCCGCTCAGCCCAGGACTAAAAAGTCAGCGACCGCCGGCGGCATCAATAAAACTGCCGGTAATGTAAGACGCTTCGTCGCTGAGCAACCAGACGATGGCCTGAGCGGCTTCCATGGCGCTGCCACCACGCTGCATGGGAATGGCCGGTGCCAGTCGCGCGACGCGATCTGGCTCGCCGCCGCTGGCGTGGATGTCGGTTTCGATCAAGCCCGGACGCACGGCATTAACGCGAACTCCCTGGGCGGCCACTTCCAGGCTGAGGCCTTTGGTGAGTGCATCCACGGCGGCTTTGCTGGCGGCGTAATCGACGTATTCGTTGGGCGCGCCCAAACGTGCTGCGGCCGAAGAGACATTAACAATGGCACCGCCCTGCCCGCCTTTGTCGATCGCCATCCGGGTCACGGCTTCGCGGCAACACAAAAAGGCGCTGTTGACGTTGGTGCGAAACATTAAGTCGAGTCGGTCTTCGGTGATCCATTCCACCCGGGTTTGCGGTTGGACGATGCCGGCGTTGTTAACCAGGGCGGTGATCGTACCCAGTTCGTCGTCAATGCGCTTGAACAGATGCACGACGTCACTTTCCTGACTGACATCGGCCTGGATAGCCACGGCGCGAACACCATGAGTGTGAGCCTGGGCAACCACTTCGTTAGCAGCAATGGCGTTGTGCTGATAGTTAATGGCCAGGTCGTAACCGCGCTGGGCGAGCAGTTGGGCGGTGGCCGCACCGATGCCACGACTTGCACCGGTGATCAGAGCGATGGGTTGGCTCACGCTGGTTATCCTTTAAAGTGATTCGGACGCATTAAAAAAATGCCTTAGTCGGCCTTCAATGGCTGGATTTACGGCGGGCGGTTTTTTGCTGGTACATAGCCGCATCGGCACGGGCAACAAAGGCATCGATGTCGAGTTCGTCGTCTTGTGCTGTAACCACACCCACGCTGGCACCGGCATAGTCGATGGTCAGGTCACCGAGGTCGAAATGCCCTTGGGTAAGTCGGGTCAGGCGTTCGGCAATCATCTTGCGTACCTGGCCGGCATCAACATCGTGCGGCGCGGTACCGAAAACGACAAACTCGTCACCGCCGTAACGGGCCACAAAGTCACCATCACGCAGCCCTTCTTTTAACTTGCTGGCCAGCGCGATCAAAAAACGGTCGCCGGCATCGTGACCATGTTCGTCGTTAATCACCTTAAAACCGTCCAGGTCAATAAAGCCCAGATGCACCTGATCATCACTGCGCTGCGCGCCCGCTAAGGTTCGCTTCAATTCGCGGTCGAACGCGCGGCGGTTGGGAATGCCGGTTAAGGGGTCGGTCAGCGCAAAATGACTGTACTCGCGGTTTTCATGTTGCAGACGGGCGATCAACCGGTCGTGTTCGAGCTGGCGGCCAATCAGATGGCTGAATAAAGCCAGCATCCGCTGCGCCTGTTCAGACACTGGCTGGCTGTTGGGACCCGCCGCACAGAGTGTGCCGTAGAATTCGCCATCACCGATATGTACTGCCTGGCTGATAAAGGTTTCGATGCCAAGCTCCGCAGCCACTTTCGAGTCGCTCCAGTGCTGACTGACGTTTTCATCAACCGGGCGTAATTCTTCCAGCGCCCGCTTGCACAGCGAATCCTCCCAGAGCACAACCAGGCCCTGAGGAATGGCGATTTTCTGCTCATCGGTATTATTGGAAAACAGCACGGTTTGAGTGTTATGCGCTTCATCGACCCGGGTCAGGTAGGTGGACTCCAGGCCGGTGATGGAATGCAGCAACTCCAGCAAGGCAGGCACCAGGCTGTCGATATGATCGGCCTCCGGCACCACATCGGCCAGGCGATCCAACAAGGCAACATCATTCATGGCGTAATCTGCAGCAAAAAGACGTTAAGTCAGACTAGCAAAGACACTCACTGCCGGACAGCGTCAATCCATTTCAGCCAAAACCGCCTCGGTGGTTAACACCCGGCAAAACTCCCCATTCAAACTGGCCAGGTTGACGCCGTGCATTTGTTCGGCGCTGAAATGAGTGCCGTCGGGCGCTGTGCGTTCAAAGGTCGCAGTGCCATCGCTGACCAAGGTGACGTCAAAACCCAGATTGGCGGCCATGCGCACCGAGGTGGATACGCAGTGATCGGTGGTCAAGCCAACGATCACCAGTTGCGCAATGCCCTGCTCACGCAAATGCGTCTCCAGTTTTGTGCCAATAAAGGCGGAATTCACGCTCTTGGTGAACAGTGGCTCGCCTTCGTTCGGCAGCACCTCTGGCTTAATCGCATTGCCAGGTAGTTCCGGGCGCAGCGGCGAGTTGGGTTCCACTGAATCATGGCGCACGTGGATGACCGGCCAGGCACGTTCACGCCAGGCGCTCAGCAAACGCGCCATCTGGGACTCAGCCTGAGGATTGTTGCGCTCACCAAAGGCCGGGTTATCCAGACCTTGTTGAACATCGATGATTAGCAGTGCCGTTGACGACATAACGCAGGTACCTATCGATAAGACAGCGCCCAGTGTACCCACAGACAACCGCCAACTGAACCAGGCTTTAGCGTGGCCGCTTGGATCGCTGTTTGGCCTCAGTTGAGTTGCAATAATTTTGCGCTAAGTTGCAGTCGATTGACGCAGGTCAGGAAGTCTTAGCGGGTCTGTCGCTAATCTACCGTTGAAAGGGTTTCAGACGCGGTGGGAATTCAACCACCGAACCACGAATACAAAGGAGGACACCACTATGATTGGTCAATGGCTTAGAGAAGACCGCAATGCCTCTTACCTCTTGGCCGTGCTGCGCATCTGGCTCGGTTATGAATGGTTGATGGCAGGCTGGCACAAACTCTTTGGCTTTGATGCCGAAGGCTTTTTACGCGGCGCGGTCGCCAAGGCCGGCGGTGAGCATCCTATGGTGCAGGACTGGTGGGCGTCCTTCCTGGATGCATTCGCCATTCCCAACGCTGGCTTGTTTAATTTCATGATCCCCTGGGGCGAAGTCGCTGTCGGCCTGGGTCTGATTTTCGGTTGTTTCACTGTGCTGGCCGTATTCTTCGGACTGGTGATGAACTTCGCCTTCCTGTTCAGCGGCTCTATCAGCAGCAACCCGAACATGATCATCGTTGAGTTCATCGTACTCTACGGCGCTGCCAACGCTGGCCGCATCGGCCTGGACCATTGGGTTCAACCCTACATCGCCAACTGGTTTGAAAAACGACGCCACAAAGCGGCGGCCTGAATACGCTCAACGAGCTAACTGCCTCACCTCTGTTTGCCGGCCTTTAAGGGCCGGCTTTTTTGTGTCTTCGATCCGGGACTCAGACTTCGCTCGGATACACCCTGTAGTGAATGCCGGCCATATCCTGCACGGTGCGAATCACCTGGGCGCTGTAACCAGCTTCGTTGTCGTACCAGACATAAACAATGGCTCGGTTACCGGTGACGATGGTGGCGCCGCTGTCGACGATGCCGGTTTTGCGATTGCCGATAAAATCGGACGACACCGCTTCTGGTGAATGGGTGTAATCAACCTGTTTGTGCAGGTCGGAATAGAGCGAGGTTTCGCGCAGGAAGTTGTTGAGTTCTTCCTTGCTGGTTTCGCTTTGCAGGTTCAGGTTCAAAATCGCCATCGATACATTGGGCGTCGGTACCCGAATGGCGTTGCCGGTCAGCTTGCCTTCCAGTTCCGGCAGCGCTTTGGCGACCGCTTTTGCCGCGCCAGTTTCGGTCAGCACCATGTTCAGCGGTGCGCTGCGGCCACGGCGTTCGCCCTTGTGATAATTATCGATCAGGTTCTGGTCGTTGGTGTAGGAATGCACCGTTTCGACGTGGCCGTTTTCGATGCCGAACCGATCGTGCAGCGCTTTCAGCACCGGGGTGATGGCGTTGGTGGTGCAGGAGGCGGCGGAGACGATGGTGTCGTCTTCCGTGATGCTTAAATGGTTGATGCCATGGACAATGTTTTTGATATCGCCCTTGCCCGGCGCGGTCAGCAAGACGCGGCTGATGCCCTCGCATGTCAGGTGCTGGCCGAGGCCTTCGCGGTCGCGCCATTTACCAGTGTTGTCGACCAGAATCGCATCGCGAATGCCGTAACGCTGGTAATCAACGTCGGCCGGGTTGTTGGCGTAAATCACCTGAATCGTGGTGCCGTTGGCGACCAGACAATTGTTTTCAGCATCGACACTAATAGTGCCTTCGAAACTGCCGTGAATGGAATCTCGCCGCAACAGGCTGGCGCGTTTAACCAAGTCGTTTTCCGCGCCACCCGGACGAACCACGATGGCACGCAGTCGCAGCGGTGAGCCGCCGGCTTTTTCAATCAGAATACGCGCCAGCAATCGGCCGATGCGTCCAAAGCCATAGAGCACCACATCGCGTGATGAATTTTCATCGTTGATGGCGCTGCCCTGCAGATCGGCCAACTCGCTATTGAGAAAATCGCGCAGCGGTACATCTTTGCCGTGACGACGATGTTTGAGCGCCAACTTGCCGACATCAATATGCGCTGGCGCGAGTGGCATTTCGTTCAGCAGTTCGAGCACGCCCAGCGTTTCATTAACCGACAGTTCGTGGCCTTCCACCTGACGCACAAAGCGGTGGGTTTTCAGTAACTGAATCACCGACTGGTTGATGATCTGGCGACCATAGATGGACGTGATCACCCGGTTCTGACGATAAAGACGACCGATGATGGGAATCATGGCTTCGGCGAGCGCTTCTTTTTCCTGCCAGCGCAGCAGGGTCTGATCGATCACGGCTTGGTTCACGCGAGGAGTCCTCTAGGGTGTCCGGTTGATAGGCAGTCGTTATTGCAGGTTCTGGTTTTTTGCCGGTTCTGGCGACCGGTTTGAGCGCCATTCTAACGACGCCAGCGAATGCCTATCGAGCACCTTTGTCAGACATTTATTGCCATTTTACCGGCCTTATTAGCGCAGAGGATTGGTTTTGAAAACTTATTACACCAAAGCCGGGTTAATCTGGTTTGCGGCTTTCGGCCGGTTATTTTGTGCTGGTGTTAATTTAGCCAGAAAGCCCGATAAAATGGCGTTTTTCTGGAATTAGCCATTAGTCTTAGCTGAAAGGAAGTTACGTAACTTTCAAACTGAAAAATAAGAAAAGTTTTTTCAGAAATATTGCAGAAAGTTGTTTTGAAGCAACGGATAACAACAATAAAGCCAATTTGTCAGCGTGGATCAGCCAAACAGACGGTATTGCGGCCGGCTTTTTTGGCTTCGTAGAGTGCGCCGTCGGCGGCTTTGCTGAGCTCATTGGCGGCCTCACCGACAGCCAATTGCGCAACGCCGCAACTGAAGGTGACCTGGATGCGTTCGCCTTGGGCATCGTGCTGAATTTGCGCAAAACCCTGACTGACGTCTTCGAGTAATTCGCCGGCTTTGTCCAGCTCGATGTCGTGCAGCACGATGGCGAATTCCTCGCCGCCGTAACGACCGATGCGATCGGTCAGCCGGAAACGCTGACGCAGAAACAACGCCAGGCTGCGAATGACGCTGTCGCCGACGGCGTGGCCGTAGCGATCGTTGACGTCTTTGAAGTGATCGATGTCGATCATCGCAAAACAAAGGTTGCGCTGTTCGGCTTGGGCCTGCGCAATGCTACGCTTGAGTACATCGAGCGTATTGATGTGATCGAGCAGGCCGGTCAGGCTGTCGCGGATCATCTGTTCTTTTAAACCACGATTGCGCTGGCAGCGGTTGCGCACCGTAGCGACCAGCATGTCGGGCTCCACCGGCTTGGTCAGAAAGTCGTCACCGCCCTGCGCCATGGCTTCGAGTTGTTTGCTGGTGTCCTGCTCGGCCGACAAATACAGAATCGGAACGACGTCGTAACGCCACTGCTGACGGATGACCTGGGCCAGTTCGATGCCACTGCAGTGCGGCATATACATGTCCATCAGGATGGCGTCGGGCTGAAAAGACTCCAGCGCATCAAGAATGGTCAGCGGTTCGTTGACTACCTGGGTCAACATGCCCGCCTGATTCAACGAGCGCTCAGCAAAGAACGCCTGGGCCGGTGAGTCTTCAACGATCAAGACGCGGTAAGGCGGCTCGGAGCGGAAGGCGTAGAGGGTGCTCAGTTGCTTGACCAGCAGGCCGGCATCAAGGGTGCCTTCCTGAAAGGCGACGCCCTGAGCCCGGGCAGCGGCGAGGCGCATCTCTATGTCCGGCGGCTGTTGCGAATAAAAGTAGACCGGTAATGCCGGAGAGGACGCTTCTTGCACCTCGTTAGCGGCGGCGAGACCGTGGCCATCGAAATCAACATCCATCAATAAGGCTGCAGGACGACGATGGCCGATTGCCAGCATCAAGGCAGCACGGTCGGCGATAATCTGGGAAGGAATGCCAAAAAATTCCAGATGGCGACTGAGGCTCTGCGCCTGTTCTAACTGATGACAACACAGATAGACCGGTTTGCGGCTATCGATACTCAAGGCGGCGGCGTTGTCGTCACGGCGTGAGCAGCGCTCAGCCAGACGATGAATGTGTTCGCTTAAGGCTTCAAGAACGTGACTGGCCGGAGCCTGGTTGGGACCGGTACCACCCAGCAAGGCGAGCAGCTGCCCCGCCTCGACCAGTATTTCCTGCGATTGATAACGAATCGCCAACTGCTGCAATTTATCGCAGCGACGCAGAAAATCCTGGTGCCAGTCGGGGTTCCACAGCACTTCATCCAGATTGCGCCAGGCATTGACCACCAGCCGCGCCTGGTCGTGCACTCGACGGCTGAAATGCTGACGCAGTTCGTCACGTTGCTGGGACTTGTCGGTCATTTGGGTCATGCCGGACCGTTGCCTTTCCAAGAGCACCGATCGGCCGAGACCTACGGGCTGAACGTCAAAAGCAGGCTGACTAGAGCTGTTTCAACCCGCGCATCAGATCGTCTTGAATATCGAGCACATCTTCCAGCCCGACGGCGACACGAATCAGACCCGGAACAATACCGGCTGCCATTTTTTCGTCATCGCTGACCCGTCCATGAGTGGTGGTATAAGGATGAGTGATGGTGGTTTTGGTATCACCCAGGTTGGCGGTGATCGACACAATGCGAGTGGCATCAATCACCTTCCAGGCGGCTTCCTGACCGCCTTTAACGACAAAGCTGACCACGCCACCGAAGCCACTTTGTTGTTCACGCGCCAGCTCATGTTGCGGATGGCTGGGCAAACCTAAAAAGTGCACCCGCTCAATTTGCGGCTGGGCTTCAAGCCATTCAGCCAATGCTTGAGCGTTGGCGCAGTGCTGCGCCATGCGGACGCTGAGGGTTTCCAGACCTTTGAGGAAAACCCAGGCGTTGAACGGACTCATACTGGGGCCGGCGCTGCGCAGAAAACCGACGATCTCATCGATTTCCACCTTGCGACCGACTACGGCGCCACCGAGTGCGCGGCCCTGACCGTCGATAAACTTGGTGGCCGAATGCACCACCAAGTCAGCGCCCAGCGCCAACGGCTGTTGCAGCGCCGGAGTACAGAAGCAGTTATCGACCACCAGCAAGGCACCAACGCTGTGTGCCAGTTCCGCCAAGGCACGAATGTCAGCAACTTCCGATAGCGGATTCGAGGGGGTTTCGACAAACAACAGCTTGGTCTTGTCGGTGATGGCATCGCGCCAGGCACTCAGATCTTTGGGATCGACATAGGTGGTACTGACACCGAACTTGCCCAGGTATTTATTGAACACCACATTGGTGGAGCCAAAGATGGAACGCGATGACACCACGGCATCGCCGCTTTGCAAAAACGCCATACAGGTCGAAAAAATCGCCGCCATGCCAGAACTGGTACCGACCGCCGCTTCGCCGCCTTCGAGCAAAGCCAGACGTTCTTCGAAGGTGCGCACCGTAGGGTTGGTATAACGGCTGTAGACATTGCCTTCACGCTCGCCGGCAAAGGTGTCGGCCATACTGGCGGCATCGTCGAAGACGTAGGACGAGGTCATGTACAGGGCTTCGGCGTGCTCCATTTCATCGCCGCGTCGCTGACCACCGCGTACCGCTCGGGTCGCCGGTCGTGCCTGTTGCAATGCCTGGGTGCGTTCGTCGTTCATGCCCTGCCCTCGGTTCGTAGCGTCAATAACGGCGTTGCTCAGTCGTCATTATGCAGATCGACGAGCGCGGATTCATCGTCTTTCTCACGCTTTTTAGTCTGACTCAGATCGTTACGCGCCGCTTCCAGATCACTCAGGTAAGCCGCGTCGATATCGCCGGTGATGTATTCGCCATTGAATACAGAGCAATCAAAACGACGCACACTGGCTTTATGGGTTTGCACCGCTTCGCGCAGATCGTCGAGATCCTGATAGATCAGTTTGTCAGCGCCAATCAACTCACGGATTTCCTCGTTGCTGCGACCGTGGGCTATCAGTTCTTTCGCCGCCGGCATATCGATGCCGTAGACATTGGGGTAACGCACTTCCGGCGCGGCTGACGCGAAGTACACCTTGTTGGCGCCGGCGTCGCGCGCCATCTCAATGATTTCGTTACAGGTGGTACCGCGCACGATGGAGTCGTCGACCAGCAGCACATTTTTGTCTTTAAATTCCAGACCGATGGCGTTCAGCTTCTGGCGCACCGATTTCCGCCGCTGCTGCTGGCCGGGCATGATAAAGGTGCGACCGATGTAGCGGTTTTTCATAAAACCTTCGCGGAAATCAACACCCAGTCGATTGGCCAACTGCAGCGCCGAGGTGCGGCTGGTATCGGGAATCGGAATCACCACATCGATGTCATTGTTGGGCCATTCGCGTTCAATTTTATCGGCCAGCGCATCGCCCATCCGCATCCGCGCTTTGTAGACCGAAATGCCATCGATGATGGAATCCGGCCGGGCAAAATACACATACTCGAACATGCACGGCACCAGTGACGGATTCTCCGCGCACTGGCGCAGATGCAACTGGCCAGCCGCATCGATATAAACCGCTTCACCCGGTTCGACGTCGCGAATCAGTTTAAAACCGAGGACATCCAAAGCGACGCTTTCGGAGGCGACCATATATTCGGTGTTACCGGCTTCGCTGGTGCGCTCACCAATGACCAGCGGGCGAATGCCGTAAGGATCGCGGAAGGCGACCATGCCGTAGCCGGAAATCATCGAGACTGCGGCATAGGCACCCCGGCAGCGACGATGCACTGCGGAGACGGCATTGAAGATATCGTCCGCTTCCGGTTGCAGTTTGCCCTGCAGTTGCAGTTCGTGGGCAAAGACATTGAGCAGCACTTCGGAATCCGAGGTGGTGTTCACATGACGCAAATCGGAGCGGTACAGCGCCGAGTTCAGTTCCGCCGAATTGGTCAGGTTACCGTTGTGAGCCAGCACGATGCCGTACGGCGAATTCACATAAAAAGGCTGACTTTCGGAAGTGCTGGAGGAACCGGCCGTCGGGTAACGCACATGACCAATACCGGTGGTGCCACTGAGGCGTTGCATATGGCTGGAACGGAACACATCGCGCACCAGGCCATTGCTTTTGCGCAGATAAAAACGACCGGCGTCTTCGGTCACAATGCCGGCGGCATCCTGGCCACGGTGCTGCAGCACGGTCAAGGCGTCGTAGAGACGCTGATTGACCGCGGTATCACTAACTATCCCAACGATGCCACACATGGATTAGGCTCCTCCGACGGAGAGAATGGCGTCCGATGCCTTGTTGATGTACTCGCCGGTCCACTTGATGACCGGTTCGAAATAGGGAACCAGCGCTGAGTCCTGCCAGAACTGATCCAAGGCAAACAAACGCCCCAAGGCCAGGATAGCGACGACAATCACCAAACCGCGCAACAAACCAAAGACGACGCCCAGAGCACGATCAGTTCCGGTCAGGCCGGTGAGGCGAACAAACTCGCCCAGCAGATGATTGATCAGCGCGCCGACCACAAGCGTTGCAATAAAGAGCACCACGAAAGCGACGGTGTAACGCCAGGCGGGTGACTCGATCAGCCCGCCGAGCAGCACCGCCAGGTTATCGCTGAACAAACGCGCAATAACCAAAGCAATAATCCAGGTGGCCAACGACAAAGCTTCACGGGTAAACCCGCGCTTAATGCTGATCAGTGAAGAGACGAGCAGAATGAGAAGAATGATCCAATCGATGGCGATCATAGCTGGCAATAAAGTGACCCGGTTGAAGAAGCGCGCATTCTAACAGAGCCCGGACGGCCTTGTCCCGGTCACTGTAGGCATTGTCAGTAGACCAAACGGTCAGGGTTCGTAGCGAACCACCAAGCCTTGCAGCTCAACCTTAGCCTTAATATCAGCCTTCAGTGCCTGGACGCTGTCCAACTCCGTTTCCGGACCAACCAATACCTGGGTAAAGAGCGTGCCGTCCGACAGGATGACTTCGTTGACGTAGGTCTGGAAACCCTGGTCACGTAGCTGATCCCGCAAGGCAGCCGCTTTAGCGCTGTCGCGGAAGCTGGCCACCTGAACACTCCAGGCCCGTTCGCCTGGAGCGACAGCCACACTGGGTTGTTCGGGTTGGGACGCAGGTTCATCGGCCGGTGCCGTGCTTTGCGGTTCGGCCGGCGCTTCAACGACTGCCGGCTGCTGAGTGTCGACACCAGCAATCGCAGGCGCCGGCGCCTCGTCCGGCAAGGCAGTGACCTCGACGGTCGTATCCGTGACTGGTTCTATTTGCAGATGGGACAGATCAGGACGTTTGGGCTTAGGCGGAATCTGGGTGATTTTTTCCGGCAAACGACCTTCGCCATCGAGCACAACCGGCGCGATCAGAAAGACTAAAGCCAGGATGACCAAACCACCTACCAGGCGTTGCTGAATGCGAACGTCCAAGCCCAACTCCACTAAGGATCAAAAGTGACCAAGGCTTCGAGTGCTTCGGCCACCGTATAAAAGGAACCACAGACCAGAACCGGCCGGCCGGCCGGATCTTCCAGGGCTGCCTCAATTGCGGCAGCGACCGAATGATAGCACTGCCCCACCCCGGCTGTCGCCCGCACCGCCAAGCTCTCGGCCGACAAGCCACGCGGCACTGCCAGACCCGCCAGATACCAGCGGCCGACGATGGGTTCGAGCGCCTCGGACACACTTTCGACGTCTTTGTCCGCCAGCATTCCCAACACCACCGACCAGGATTCGCCGGCCAATTGCCGCGCCAGATAACGCGCTGCGTGCGGGTTATGACCAACATCCAGCACCAGACGCCGACCTTCAACGCTAAGGCTTTGCAACCGGCCGGGTAACACCACGGCATTAATTGCCGCCTCAATCTGGTTCAGTGACAACTCAAAGGGCGACAACGCAAAGGCCTGCAGCGCCGATGCCTGATTGGCACGCGGCACGCTCGCCAACAAACGATTTTCCGGCAGACGACCACCGCGCCACCAGATGCCGGCGTCGTTAGCGCCATGCTCAGTGCCGAACGGATAGAGCCGCGCGCCGACACTCAAGGCGGTTTCCTGCACCGATATCGGCAGTTCGTCCGACCCCAGAACAGCGGGCTGCTCGGCACGGAATACGCCAGACTTTTCACGGCCGATCTGTTCGATGTCATCGCCTAGAAAGGCCTGATGATCACGATCGACGGTGGTCAGAATACTGATATCGGCATCGACCAGATTGACCGCGTCCAAGCGACCGCCCAGACCAATTTCCAACACCCAGACATCCAGATCAGCGGCGTTAAACAATACAAAAGCCGCCAGAGTGGTGAATTCAAAATAGGTCAGGCTGACATCACCACGGGCCGCTTCAACCTGCTCGAACGCCTCGATAAGCTCAGCATCGGCGACGGGATCCTGGTCAATGACCACACGTTCGTTGAAACGGTGCAAATGCGGAGAGGTATAGAGGCCGACGCTCAGATCGGCGGCCAGGGCCAACTGATGCAAGGTCGCACAGGTGGAGCCTTTGCCATTGGTGCCGGCAACGGTAAAAACAAAGGGACGGTGGCGTTCGCCGCTGACCAGCGGCAGGTTCAGCCGGTCTGCGACCTGGCGAACACGGTCCAGACCAAGATCGATGGTCTGGCCGTGCAAATGCTCAAGATAGTCGAGCCAGAGATTGAGGCTGGCTCCCTCAGGCGGCTTTGGCATGGGTCAGCATACGCAACAAACGGGCGATGCGTTCGCGCATTTCGTGACGATGCAGAATCAGGTCGATGGCGCCTTTTTCCATCAGGAATTCAGAACGCTGGAAGCCTTCAGGCAACTGCTCACGAACGGTTTGCTCAATCACACGCGGACCGGCAAAACCGATCAACGCGTTCGGCTCGGCGATATTAACGTCACCCAACAGCGCCAGCGACGCAGAAACGCCACCAAAGCAGGGGTCCAACATCACCGAAACGTAAGGCACACCCGCTTCATGCAGCTTCTCAATAGCAGCAGAGGTTTTCGCCATCTGCATCAAGGAGAACAAAGCTTCCTGCATACGCGCGCCGCCCGAGGTGGCGAAACAGATGAAGGGAATCTTTTCTTCCAGCGCCGCTTTGGCGGCCTGAGCGAATTTCTCGCCAACCACCGAGCCCATGGAACCGCCCATAAAGTTGAAGTCGAAGGCCGCCACAACAATCGGCAGACCTTCGACGGTACCTTTAACGGTAACCAGCGCATCGTTCTCGCCGGTGCTCTTCTGAGCGCCGGCCAGACGATCTTTATAACGCTTGCCGTCTTTGAACTTCAGGCGATCAACCGGTTTAACATCGCTGGCCAGTTCCATTTGACCATTTTCGTCGAGGAACAAGTCGATGCGGCGACGCGCGCTGATGCGCATATGGTGTTCGCACTTGGGACAGACGTCCTGATTGCGTTCCAGTTCGGGCCGGTACAGTACCGCTGCACACTTCGGACACTTCTTCCACAACCCTTCCGGGATGTTGGATTTCGCGTTGGGACCGGATGATGAACGAATCAAAGACGGAACGATTTTGTCCAGCCAGCTACTCATGCTTGCCTCTTCCTCAAATGCTCGATGGCCTCATTATGGGCGATCCATCGCGGAACGCATATCGCCCAGTAACTGAGACACTTGTGAAGAAATTTCATCGGCGCTCTGCGATTGCTGCGCTTCGACGATGCGAACCAGCGCCGAACCGACAATCACACCGCTCGATACCTTAGCCACCCGCGCTGCAATCTCACCATTGCTGATGCCGAAACCGACACAGATTGGCAGATCGGTGTGCTCACGCATCCAGTCGAGCTTCTGTTCCACTTCGTCGACGTTCAGGGTATTGGCGCCGGTGATACCTTTCAGTGAAACATAGTAGATCCAGCCGCTGGCGCGCTCGACGATGGCGTTAAAGCGGTCGTGAGTGGTGGTTGGTGTGACCAGATAAATCAGGTCCAGGCCCGCAGCCTTGGCATAAGGCACCAGGCCATCGCCTTCTTCCGGCGGCATATCGACCATCAACAGACCATCGACGCCGGCTTCAGCGGCGCGACCGACAAAGGTTTCATAGCCCATCCACTCGACCGGGTTGAGGTAGCCCATCAACACCACCGGGGTGTCGGTGTTGGTCTGGCGAAACTCGGCAACAATGTCCAGCGTTTTGCGCAGCGTCATGCCGTTGGCCAGGGCGCGTTCGTTGGCTAACTGAATGGCCGGGCCGTCGGCCATCGGATCGGAAAATGGCATGCCCAATTCAATGATGTCAGCACCGGCAGCAACCAGCGCATGCATCAATGGCAGGGTCACTTCCGGGCGCGGATCGCCAGCAGTAACAAAGGGAATCAGGGCCTTGCGGCCCTCGCTGTTAAGACGATCAAAGGTAGCAGCAATACGACTCATGTCAGTGTCCTCAGATCGTCAGGCCGTCAATGCCGGCCACCGTATGAATGTCTTTGTCACCGCGACCGGACAGGTTAACGATGATGCGTTTACCCTTGCCCAGTTGCGGCGCCAGCTTCTTGGCGTAGGCAACAGCGTGGGATGATTCGAGCGCGGGCATAATGCCTTCGACACGCGTCAGTTCGCGGAACGCCTCGAGCGCTTCGTCGTCGCTGGCTGTCTCGTACTGAGCACGGCCGGAATCTTTCAACCAGGCATGTTCAGGACCTACACCCGGATAATCCAGACCAGCGGAAACCGAGTGCGTGCCGATGATCTGACCATCATCGTCGGCCATGATGTAGGTGCGGTTGCCATGCAGTACACCGGGGCGACCTTTGGTCAAAGGCGCTGCGTGCTCGTTACCGGACAAACCACGACCGCCGGCTTCGACACCATAGATATCGACGCCTTCGTCGTTAAGAAACTCCCAGAACAGACCGATGGCGTTGGAGCCACCGCCGACACAGGCAACCAGGGCATCGGGCAGCGAACCGGTTTGCTCCTGAATCTGGCGACGCGCTTCGCGGCCGATCACCGAATTGAAATCACGCACCAGCGTCGGATAGGGATGCGGGCCGGCGACGGTGCCGATGATGTAGTAAGTATTGTCGACGTTGGTGACCCAGTCGCGCATGGCTTCGTTCATGGCGTCTTTCAGCGTCTGAGTACCGGAGGTGACCGGAACAACCGTCGCACCCAGCATGCGCATCCGATAGACGTTCAGCTTTTGCCGCTCAACGTCCTCGGCGCCCATATAGACGACGCATTCCAAACCCAGACGGGCAGCGACTGTGGCCGTCGCCACGCCATGCTGGCCGGCACCGGTCTCGGCGATAACGCGCGGCTTGCCGCTGTATTTGGCGAGCAGCGCCTGGCCGATGGTGTTATTCACCTTATGCGCGCCGGTGTGATTCAAATCTTCGCGCTTAAGATAGATATCCGCCCCACCCCATTTCTGCGTCAAACGCTCGGCAAAATACAGCGGTGATGGACGACCGACATAATGCGCTAAGTCTTTATCGAACTCGGCGCGGAAGTCGGGGTCGTCCTTCAGCTTGGTGTACATGGCGGACAGTTCGTCCAGGGCGTCCATCAAGGTCTCAGACGCGAAACGGCCACCGAAAGGACCAAAGTGGCCGGTGGCATCCGGGAAGCTGTGAAAATCGGTTGGCTTATCTTGCTGCTTGCTCATGCGATGTCTCTCTGCGAGTCGGCCAGGCGAACCTGACGGACGAATTCAGTCATTTTTTCGGCGGACTTGATGCCTTTGCTGGCTTCGATGCCACCACTGACATCGACACCCAGCGGCTGCACCTGTTGCACCGCCTGCGCCACATTAGCCGGGGTTAAACCACCGGCCAGAATAATACGGCTTCGCCATCGCTCGGGGATCAGATTCCAGTTAAAAGTTTCGCCAGTACCACCCGGTTCGCCGGCTTTATAGGCATCGAGCAATAAGGAGTTAGCAGCGCTGTAGCTTTCCAGATCGGCCGCCAGTTGCTGGGCATCGCGCACCCGCAAGGCTTTCATCCAGGCGCGGCCAAAGGAAGCACAGAAGTCCGGCGTTTCATCGCCGTGGAATTGCAACACATCGAGCGGCACCCGAGCCAGAACGGCTTCGACGTCTTCAACACTGGGGTTCACAAAGAGACCGACGCGGGTGCAGAAGGCTCCGGCAGCAGTGGCCAGTGGCGCGGCTTCGGCGACGGAAACAGCACGCGGACTGGGCGGATAAAACACCAGACCAATGGCGTCCGCACCCAGGCTGTCGGCCAGCTCAACCTCGGCAATCTGTTTCAGGCCACAAAGTTTAATACGGGTGCGCATAGAGAGTTCCGCCTTCAGGACCACCGAGTGTATCAAAGCGCCACAGACGGCCCAAGCTGGATTCGCAGCAATATCGCGCTTAGACAGGATCCAGACCGGGAAACCCATCGAGAAAAGCGGGGCCGGCCTCAGGCCTGGGTAAATCATCGCGATCGTAATTGGCGCGCACGAAATACAAACCCGCACCCGGCGCGGTGACACCACCTTGGTTGCGGTCACGCGTTTCCAGCACCTGCTGCGCCCACTCGACCGGCTTATCGCCACGGCCAATCGCCAACAAGACGCCCATGATATTGCGCACCATATGATGCAAAAAACCGTTGGCCCGAGCCTGCAACACAATCAATCGGCCTTGCTGTACCAGGGTTAATTCACGCACTTCTTTGACCGGAGATTTGGCCTGGCATTCGGATGCCCGAAAGGCCGAAAAGTCGTGTTCGCCGATCAGCAGTTGTGCCGCCTGCTGCATGCGTTCGATGTCTAACGGCTGCCGCTCCCAGGTCATGCCATCGCGCAAAATGCCGCTGGGAATGGGCGCGTTATAGACGACAAAGCGGTAGGCGCGTTCGCGCGCAGCAAAGCGGGCGTGAAAGTGGGTGTCGACAATTTTGGCCCACTGCACGCTGATGTCGCGCGGCAGGCGGGTATTGGTACCGACGGTCCAGCCGTATTCTTTGCGCACGCTGAATGTATCAAAATGAATCACCTGATTACTGGCGTGCACACCGGCATCGGTCCGGCCGGCGACAATTAAGTCGACCGGATGATTGGCGACGCTGGAAATGGCCTCAGTCAGGGCGCCCTGCACTGTCGGCACACCGGTTTTCTGAATCTGCCAGCCGTAATAGTCAGTGCCGCGATACTCCACGCCCATGGCGACACGGTAACGGTGGTCTGTATTCAGAAAGGGAAAAATTTCACTCATCGGAACTCCGGTCCGGCTGGCGAAGAAGCGGCTCACCAATAAAAACGCCGCTCCAGAGAGCGGCGCATTCTAACGGAAACAGACAGTCAGGTTTAGAGTCGCTCGATCAATTCTTGAGCCTGACGTTTTTGCTCGTCGTTACCTTCGGTCAGGACTTCTTCGAGGATGTCACGGGCTCCATCGGCGTCTTCCATTTCCATATAGGCGCGTGCCAGGTCGAGCTTGGTGCTGGCTTCGTCCGCACCGGACAGGAAGTCGTACTCGTCTTCTTCCAGTTCAGCCCCGGCCGGAATAGCGACTTCGTCGTCGTCATCCCAATCTGGTAGTGAAGAGTCCGCTGGGCCGCTGAGGTCAACAGAGTCCAGGTCGAAATCGGTCTCGTCGTCATCCAGCATCGGCGGTTCGCTGCTGTCCAACTCGTCCTGAATCGATTCGGCGTCATCATCCAGGTTGTAGTCAAGATCGTCGTCAACCGATTCCGACTCGGTTGCTGGCGCCGCTGCCGAGTCAGGCGATATCAAGTCATCGTCTTCTTCGGCTTCCAAACCCAGATCGCTCAGTTCGAAATCCAGACCGGTACCGGCTTCTTCTTCCAGCTCGTCGACGCCGTCCAGTTCATCCAGGCCGAGTTCGAAATCGGACGTTTCTTCAGCGTCAAGTTCTGCCTCATCGGCTGAGCGGGTTGGGACAGCATCCAGATCCTCAACCGGCAGATCGGCCGACAGCTCGTTCAGATCGTCGTCATCGTCGGTGTCCGCGACTTGCGGCTCGGACTCCAGCACCTCGAAGTCACTGTCGGTCACCGGTATTTCATCCACTGATTCGGGCGAAATATCAAAGTCATCATCAAAATCGCTGCTGGTCATGCGCTCGCGCATCGACTCGGCCAGCTCGCGTTCATCGGCCGTCAGCGGCAGACGCTCGGACAGATCGTCGAAGGCGTCAATGTCGTCACTGGCGGCGTAAACTTCCAACAGTTTCAGGCCCAGATCGCTACGCTCAGGGGCGTCATATAACCAAGGCTGCAGCACTTCTTCGGCGCGTTCGTAGTTGTGATACGCCATGTACATTTCGGCTTCGCGGATAGCTTCGCTGACGGCGTCTTCGTCATCCCCATCGAGAAGGTCATCACCGTCGTCGAGATCGTCATCCGGGAAGTCGACGCTGTCGTCACCAGAACGACGCACCAGTCCCAGAATAAAAAATGGCAAGGACAACAAGACGGCCGCAGCGACACCGGCAATGATCATATTGCGCTGGCTGTCCATAACCCAGTCGACGGCACTGTCGATAAAGTCGAGGAATTCCTGCCACAGAATGCCGTATTGCTCTTTGATGGTGGCCCAATCCAGCCAGCCGGATTGCTCCTCGTCGGCTTCTGTCTCGGTCTCGGCTTCGTCCAGCTCCGCCAATTCAGATTGCAAGGCCGCGGCATCGCCATCCTGCAGATTCAGCATGCGCTGCATGATGGCCAGTTGCTCTTCCAACTCAGCCAAGCGCGCTTCCATGGCCTGATTTTCGCGCTCGAATTGATCGTTCAATTCACCGGCGATGGCCAGTTCATTTTCCAGACGTTCAACTTCGCTGTCGCTGGAGACGTCGCCACCGGCACTGCTGCCCTCGGTATCGTCTTCGTTGGTGACTTCCAGATAACCATCCGGGTCACGCTCACCTTCACCCTGAGGCAAAGCAGAGCTGGTCGATTCGGTTGCCGACAACTGCACCTGCGCCGGCTGCCGGCCGTTCTCACTCAGACCGATCTGGACGTTCTGCTGGCCAACTTGGTTGATGGCCAATTGCGTCGAGCGAGCCGCAATCTGTGCTTCGTTCGGCAGCGTCAGAACTTCGCCGGCTTTGATGCGGTTGATGTTGTTGTTGATAAAGGCGTTCGGGTTGAGATCCTGAATCGCCAGCATGACCTGCTGCGGCATGTAGCCACTTCCAGCGTCAACATCCAGTGCAATTTCCCAAAGGGTATCGTTGCGCTGAACCTGGTACTGGCGCGGCGCTGGCGCTGTGGTCGGTGCCGCCGGTTGCGGTGCACTGGCTGTTGCTGCAGGTTCAACACTGCGCGGCTGATCTTGCGCCTCGGTATCGAACAGCGGCGGGTCGAGCAGCAGGGTGTATTCCTTGAGCAGGCGACCGCCCGGCCAATTCACTTCAACCAGAAAATTTAGAAAGGGTTCGCGTACCGCCTGAGTGGTACTCAGCTGGATAACCAGGCCACCATCGGCAGCAGGCTGTACATCAAAACGAATATTGGACAGAAAGAAATCGCGCTCAACACCGGCTTGCTCAAAGGCAAGTCGGCTGGCCAGAGTCGGAAGGATTTCGTTGGCACTGAGATCGCTCGGTTCGAGCAACTCGATACGGGCATCCAGCGGTTCGTTCAGATTGGAGTTCAGTTCAATGTCACCCAATCCTAAAGCCTGGGCGCCACCCACCAAAGCCAGCGCTGCCACAAACGCGAGCGCCTGTTTCTTGAACATCATCCTTCCTCTATCCCTTAGCCCTGAAATCAATGCTCGACCGGTACCGATTATTTGAACAAGTCTGGGCTCAAAGAGTCATCGGGTACTTAAATCGACAACGGGATTTTTGCGATTCGATTATCGCAATTGAATCCGTATTTAGAACGCGTCTAAAACCGCGCCAAGTATTATGGATAAACGACTTTTTCGCAACAGACGCCCCGGCTGGCGCGGGTTGCGGCGCGGTTTTATCGATCGACGTAAAAAGGGCGACCGCCGTGGTCGCCCTCTTCTTCTTAAAATGATTAATTTATAAATAAAATCAATCAGTTAGCAATCACAGCCGGCCATTAAGAATGGCCAGTACGCGACGCAATGGCTCGGCTGCACCCCAGAGTAGCTGATCGCCAACGGTAAAGGCATTGAGGTATTCACCACCCATGGCCATTTTACGCAGTCGACCGACTGGAACATTCATGGTGCCGGTGACTTTGGCCGGGGTCAGTTCCGCCATACTCAACTCGCGTTCGTTGGGAATGACTTTAACCCAGTCGTTGGAGCTGGCGATGATGGATTCGATTTCATCAAGTGGCACATCACGATTCAGCTTAATGGTCATCGCCTGACTGTGTGAACGCATCGAGCCGACGCGTACGCAGGTGCCATCGATGGGGACCGGGTTGTCGCCACGACCGAGAATCTTGTTGGCCTCGACCTGCGCCTTCCACTCTTCTTTGCTCTGACCCGACGGCAGCGCCTTATCGATCCACGGAATCAGGCTGCCGGCCAAAGGCGCACCAAACTGTTCCGACGGATAAGCATCGCTGCGAATAAAGTCGGCAACGGTGCGGTCGAGTTCCAGAATCGCCGAGGCCGGGTCATCCAGGTACTGACTGGCAACACCGTGCACCGCGCCCATCTGCGACAGCAGTTCGCGCATATGACGAGCACCGGAACCGGACGCTGCCTGATAGGTGTGCGGTGAGGCCCACTCGACCAGGTTTTCACGGAACAGACCACCGAGACCCATCAGCATCAGGCTGACGGTGCAGTTACCGCCAACAAAGGTTTTAACGCCGCCGTCGATGCCTTTGTCGATGACATTACGGTTGACCGGGTCGAGCACGATGATGGAATCATCGGCCATGCGCAGCGTGGAAGCGGCATCGATCCAGTAGCCGTTCCAGCCGGTATCGCGCAGCGGCTGATAGACGGCTTCGGTGTAGTCGCCGCCCTGGCAGGTAACGATGGCATCACAGGATGCCAGCGCTTCAAGATTGTTGGCGTCCTGCAATTCGGACCGGCCTTGGCCTACGTCCGGAGCCGCTTGTCCGGCCTGGCTGGTGCTGAAAAAAACCGGTTCGATGCCGTTGAAATCACCCTCGTCCTGCATGCGTTGCATCAGCACGGAGCCAACCATTCCTCGCCATCCGACGATACCGACTTTCATATTCACCTCTTCTTATGTTGTCAGTCGCCCCGTCTTGCTGCGGGGCACTGGCGTTCGTTGCGGGTCTGCGCTTTGGCAGTACCCGTGGCCCGGCTCATCCGGGCCTTGGCCGTGTTAGAGCGCGGCGACGACAGCGTCGCCCATCGCTTGAGTAGAAACAGAGTTTTCGGACTCGCCAGCAATATCGGCGGTGCGCAAACCCTGATCCAGTACCCGGCTGACCGCCGCTTCAATACGCTCGGCCGCAGCCGGCGCATTGAGCGAATAGCGCAGCATCATGGCGACCGACAAAATGGTCGCCAGCGGATTCGCCTTGCCGGTGCCGGCGATATCCGGCGCGCTGCCATGAATCGGCTCGTACATGCCTTGGCCGGCTTCGTTCAGTGAAGCCGACGGCAGCATGCCGATGGAACCGGTCAGCATGGCGGCGCAGTCAGACAGGATATCGCCGAACATATTGCCGGTGACCATCACATCGAACTGCTTGGGCGCCCGCACCAACTGCATGGCGGCGTTGTCGACGTACATATGTGACAACTCTACGTCCGGGTACTCCTTGGCCAGATCGTTCATGATATTGCGCCACAGCACAGTCACTTCAAGGACGTTGGCCTTGTCGACCGAGCACAGCCGCTTGTCGCGCTTGCGTGCGGCTTCAAACGCAACACGGCCGATGCGGCGAATTTCCGATTCGGCGTAGCGGTAGGTGTTGAAGCCTTCGCGTTCGCCATTGGCGTTGATGTGCTCGCCACGCGGCTCGCCGAAATAGATGCCACCGGTCAGTTCACGCACGATCAACAGATCCAGACCGGACACCACCTCTGGCTTCAGCGTCGAAGCGCTGGCCAGTTGCGGATACAAAATCGCCGGACGCAGGTTACCGAACAGACCCAGTTCGGAACGCAAACCCAGCAAACCTTTTTCCGGTCGCTTGGCCATTTCCAGGCCATCCCATTTCGGGCCGCCCACCGCGCCGAGCAGTACTGCATCGGCGGCTTTCGCCTTACTCAGCGTGTCTTCCGGCAGCGGGCCACCGGTGGCGTCGATGGCGCTGCCGCCGACCAGGGCGTGGTCCAGCTCGAGGCTTAGACCTTCTTTGTCGGCGACGGTGGTCAATACGCGCTCGGCCTGTTCGATGATTTCCGGGCCGATGCCGTCGCCCGGCAGGATCAATACATTCTGTGCAGTCATCTTGCTCTCTCTAATGCTGATAAAACCGACTTAGCGGATTTGCCCGAATACCCAGGGCGCTTCATTGGCACGGCGTTGTTCGTAAGCGCGAATAGCGTCGGCGTCTTCGAGCGTCAGGCCGATGTCGTCCAGGCCGTTGAGCAGGCAATGCTTACGGAAGCCGTCGACCTCAAAGCTGAAGCTGTCGCCGTCCGGCGTGATGACCGTCTGGGCTTCCAGATCGATGGTCAGACGATAGCCTTCGTTGGCGTCCAGCTCTTTGAACAGACGATCGACGATGGTTTCATCAAGCACGATCGGCAGTACGCCATTCTTAAAGCAGTTGTTATAGAAGATATCGGCGAAGCTCGGCGCAATAACCGCACGGAAGCCGAAGTCTTCCAACGCCCAGGGCGCGTGTTCGCGGCTGGAACCACAACCGAAGTTGCGGCGCGCCAACAGCACTTCAGCACCCTGATAGCGCGGCTGGTTCAGCGCAAAGTCCGGGTTCAGCGGGCGCTTGGAATTATCCATGCCCGGCTGACCTTCATCGAGATAACGCAATGCATCAAACAAGTTAGGGCCGAAGCCGGAGCGCTTGATCGATTTCAGAAACTGCTTGGGAATGATCAAGTCTGTATCGACGTTGGCGCGGTCCATCGGTGCGACCAACCCATCTAAACGAGTAAAGGCTTTCATGCGGCTTGACCCTCCTGCCAGGTGCGAATATCGACAAAGTGACCGGCGATGGCAGCGGCAGCCGCCATGGCCGGACTGACCAGATGAGTACGTCCACCAAAGCCCTGACGACCTTCAAAGTTGCGGTTTGAGGTCGAGGCGCAGTGTTCGCCCTGGCCCAATTTGTCGGCATTCATGGCCAGACACATCGAACAACCCGGTTCGCGCCATTCGAAACCGGCTGCTTTAAAGATGGTGTGCAAACCTTCGGCTTCGGCCTGACGTTTCACCAATCCAGAACCCGGCACCACCATCGCCTGCTTCAGGCTGGACGATACCTTTTTGCCTTTAACAACCGCCGCCGCAGCGCGCAAATCTTCGATGCGCGAGTTGGTGCAGGAACCGATAAAAACGCGGTCGAGTTTGATGCTTTCAATCGGCTGATCAGCTTCCAGCCCCATATATTCCAGTGCGCGCTCGATGCCTTTACGACTGGCTTCGTCGCTCTGCTGTGCCGGGTTGGGCACCTTGTCATTAATGCCGACAACCATTTCCGGAGAAGTGCCCCAGGACACCTGCGGCTCAATGTCGGAGGCTTTGAGTTCGATATCGGCGTCGAACACCGCATCGTCGTCGCTGACCAGATCACGCCAGGACGCCACCGCCTGATCCCAAAGTTCTCCCTTGGGCGCAAACGGCCGGTCGTAGAAGTAATCGATGGTGGTGTCATCGACTGCCACCATGCCCGCGCGGGCACCAGCTTCGATGGCCATATTGCAGATGGTCATACGACCTTCCATCGACAGTTTACGAATAGCGCTACCTCCGAATTCGATGGCATAACCGGTGCCACCGGCGGTGCCGATCTGACCGATGATGTAGAGCACCACATCTTTAGCGGTAACGCCCTCACCTAATTCGCCTTCGACGCGGATGCGCATGTTTTTCATCTTGCGCTGAATCAGACACTGAGTTGCCAGGACGTGCTCGACTTCTGAAGTACCAATGCCGAACGCCAGCGAACCCATGGCGCCGTGAGTGGAGGTGTGCGAATCGCCGCAGACGATAGTCATGCCCGGCAAGGTCGCGCCCTGCTCCGGCCCGACCACATGAACGATGCCTTGCTCGACATCGTTCATGCTGAATTCACGAACGCCGAAATCGGTGCAGTTGGTGTCGAGCGTCTGCACCTGAATGCGGGAAATCTCGTCTTTGATACCAGCCACGCCTTCGGAACGCTCACCGGCTTCGGTGGAGACGTTGTGATCCGGCGTCGCCAGGTTGGTGTCCAGGCGCCAGGGTTTCCGGCCCGCCAGACGCAAGCCTTCAAACGCTTGTGGCGAGGTGACTTCGTGCAGCAATTGACGGTCGATGTAGATCAAAGCGGTGCCGTCGTCGCGCTGGGAGACGAGGTGGGCATCCCAGAGTTTGTCGTAAAGCGTTTTACCGGCCATGGGGAATCCTCTTATCGCACGGTGAATGGCTTGCAGACCACGATGGGCGGAGCGGCAACAAGCCTTGAAACCATGAAACGCATTTTATTTGGACAGCCGGATAATACAAATTTATTATTTTTATGTTTTCAATTCCAAATTGGAATACATCACGCCATCAACGGACGTTAAACATGGATCATCAAAGCCTGGAAGCCTTTCTCGCCGTCGCCGAAAACGGCTCCTTCAGCCGTGCCGCCGAGCAGCTGTTTCTCACCCAGCCGGCGGTATCCAAGCGCATTGCCAATCTGGAAAGCAGCCTGGACACCCGGCTGTTCGACCGCATCGGCCGGGAGGTCTATCTGACTGAGAGCGGACGGCTCTTGGTGGAGCGTGCGGAACGGATTCTCGAAGATATCCGCGATGCGCGCCAGGCGATTCATCAGTCCAGCGGCGGCCAGGTGGGTCAGGTGGCGATTGCCTCCAGCCACCATATTGGCCTGCATTACCTGGGACCGATTCTGCGCACCCTGGTCGAACGCCACCCGCAGGCACAGCTCGACTTGCGGTTTCTGGAGTCGGAACAAACCATTCAGGCGATTCTCAAGCGCGATCTGGAACTGGCCTTTATCACCCTGCCCACCACCTTGCCGCGCGATCTGATTCAGGAACGACTGTGGACTGACGAACTGCGTTTCGTGGTTGCGCATGATCATCCGCTGGCCGCCAAACGCGGCGCGATTCGGTTGAATGAACTGGTGCACTTTCGCGCTATTTTGCCGGAAGAAGCGACCACCACCTTCCGGCTGATTCAAACCGCTTTTGAACGTCATCATTTGCCATTAAAGCGGCGTCTGGCGGTGAACTATCTGGAAACCATCGGCGCCTTGGTGAGCAGTGGTTTGGGCTGGAGTCTGTTGCCGGATCGATTGATCAACGAGTCGATGACGATATTGAAGGTGGAACAGGTCAGCCTGGTGCGGCACTTAGGTGTGATTCGCCACAGCCGGCGCACGCCCAGTCAGGGCGCGCTGGAACTGCTAACCATAGCGCGCGAAATGGCCTCAGGGAGTTGAACGGAAGCGATCCGAGCGCAGCCACAACCAGGCAACAGCCAAGGCTATCCAGCCGGCCAGCAAACCCCAGGCATGGGACTCCACCGCTATGTTGGCCGATATCCACTGACCGACCAGCTCACTGCCGTGATCGCCCGGCAGGTTTTCCTGCACCACCTTGGCAGTCAGCACCAGGGCCACCAGCCACCGCAACCAAGCTTGATAGTAAGGTGAGCAAAGCACCGCCCACACCAGCCAGCCATAGAGCAAACCCGACAGGCCGGCGTATTGCCGATAATCGCTGAACACCAGCATGACACTGGCAAACAACCAGACCCAGATAAAGGCCAGCACGTCGGCCCTGCTCGTCCGCGGTGGCATCACCAACGCCAGCAAGATCAACCCCCACTGATTCACCAGCCAATGCATCAGATTCAACTGCGCCATCCAGGCGCTCAGCGGTCGCCAAAGTTGACCTTCTAACCAGGGCGCACGACGAAATTCCAGCCAGTCATTGATCGGCGCCAGCGCACCGACCAGCGTCAGTAACGACAAACTCAGCAACAGCAACCAAAGCGGACGGGAGCGAAAGGCAGCAGGGATCACGATTTTCTCGACAACAACAACCAGCGCCCATCTTAGAGGTTTTGCCGGACGACGCGAACCAGTACACTGCGCGCCCTTCCCTTTACTGCACAGGACGCGAGCGCATGTGGTTTAAAAATCTTCGATTGTATCGGCTGACCGACAACTGGACCGCCAACGAAGATCAACTCAACGAGGCCCTCGCTCACCTTCCGTTCACGGGTCTCAGTGCCTTGCAGGAAAGCAGCTTCGGCTGGGTACCGCCCTTTGGCGACAGCACGATGTTGTGCGAAAACGTTGGTGGTCGATTGTTTATGGCGGCCCAGATTCAGGAAAAACTGTTGCCGTCGAGCGTGCTCAAAGAACATCTGGATGAGAAGGTGCTGGCGGTGGAAGAAGCCGAAGGTCGCCGCCCGGGCCGCAAGGAAAAAGAAGCGTTAAAAGAAGCCATCCGCGCTGAACTGCTGCCACGTGCCTTCCACAAAACCCGCCGCGTCAGTCTGTGGATTGATCCGTCACGTCAGTGGCTGGTATTGAACGCCGCCAGCGAAAAAACCGCCGACGAAGTCACTGCTCAGTTACGCGATGCGGTGGGTAGTCTGCCCATCGTGCCACTGGGTAAATTGATTGCCGGTGGCGATTTACTGACCGCCTGGTACCACGACCCTGAACGTCGCCCGGAAGGCACAGAATTATCGGCCGATCTGGAACTGGTGATGGCGCAGGACCCGACGGTGAAAGCGCGCTATCGCAACTTGGACCTGGACGCGCCGGAAATCCGCCATTCACTGGAAAGTGGCATGCGCATTCGTCAGTTAGGGATTGTTATCAACGATCAATGCCAGGCAGTGATCGACGATGCCTTTGCGATAAAGCGACTGAAATACAGCGATACTTTGGTAGAAACCAACGGCGATTCCGACGATCCGCGCACCGATACACTGCTGATGTCCGATACGCTGACCACCTGGCTCACGGCACTGGAACCGCAGATCGCCGAACCCGGCGTCTGATTCCAACGCTCCTTATTGAGTGGCTAAACCAATATGGCGCAGCCGCTCAAAACAGGCTTTTAATTCCGCCTCGTATTCCTGCTCAATGGCTTCACGCGCTTGGTCCTGGCGCTTGCGTTCTTCACGCGACAAAGCTTTGCGCGCGCCATGGGTATCGAAGTGCTGCACCCGCTCGAAAACGGTTTCCAACACCTGGTAAGGCTGACGTTCGCTTTCAGGTAAGCTCAAAGCATCCACCAATACCTTGCAGCGAATGGTCGCTTCAGACAGGTTGAGGTTTTCGTCAATCACATTGGCCGAGAGAATGCGCAGGCTGTCGAGCACATAAGCCGTACGTTCGGCATCGCGTTCCTGCGCCGCTGCCTGCTGCTCTTCCTGGTGGCGCTGTTGCTGTCGAACCTGAGCTTGCAAGCGCCAGGCGATCACGGCCAATACCGCAATAATAATGACCGCCGCTACGGCCAACACACTGAGCATTAGATTATTCATAGGATTCCTGTTCGTCGTCGCTGGGCACTGCATTGGGGTCGACCAGTTTGGGGTCGAGCAGCGTCAGATACTCTTCGTTGGCATCCCAGTAAAGCACCAGACGGCCATCACTGAGTGCCTGCCGAGCGCGCTTGATTGCCGATTCAAGCAAACCCTCTTCCATGCCCCAATCTTCACCCTGACGCATCAACCATTCGCGGATCACCTGCTCCAGAGTCTCGCTTTCCAAACGCTCAAACGGGATGATCATGAAGGTTTCTGTCCAATGGCCAGGGCATGTTCCCACTCACAGTGCACACTGAATTCATCGCTGGGCGCGTGGTAGGCACCCGGGCTGTCCCACTGGAAGGTATGGCTGCCCGACAGCCCGGTTTCAAGGTGTACCGTCGCTGACAGCCAATACATCCGCGCTAACAGGGCTTCGAATTTAGCGAGCCATTGCTCCCAGTGATATTCAACAGCGTGGTAGGAACCGGCAAAATGGATCACCTGAGTACGATAGGTGCCCTGCTCCAGCTCTTCGACCGGAATGGCGAACATACTGGTGGTCAGATGCGGAAAATCATCGACATCGCCCAGGTTGAGAATGGCTTCGCTGTTAACCCTGCGGCTGCGCAACAAAAATTCGCTGCCTTCGCTCGCCACATCACGAATCACACCGTATACGATGCTCTCCTGTTCCAGCATGAGATCTCCTGCCTGATGCTTTGAATTGCTGACTTGCAGATGACGGCTTAGGCGTCGTCGCGCCATAAGCCGTGGTGACGTAACTGATCAAGAAAGGCCGCTTCATCGATCACGTCGATATCGAGCTCGGTGGCTTTTTTCAGCTTGGAGCCGGCGCCCGGACCGGCGACGACACAAGCCGTTTTCGCCGATACCGAACCCGCGACCTTGGCGCCGAGGCGCTGCAGATAATCCTTGGCCTCATCGCGGCTCATCACTTCCAGCTTGCCAGTGACCACCCAGGTCTGGCCTTCCAGTGGGCGATCGCCGCCAACCGGTCTGGGATCCGGCCAATCCAAACCATGACTGACCAAGCGCTTAATTTCTTCGACGTTATTGTCTTCGGCCATAAAGTGAGCGACATGAGCCGCCACCTTGGGGCCGACGTCATCGACTTCGAGCAAGGCTTCTTCACTGGCCACCATCAAGGCTTGCAAAGAACCAAAATGCTGGGCCAGATTTTCCGCCGTGGTGACACCCACTTCGCGAATGCCTAAGGCGTATAAAAACCGACCCAACGTCGTTTGCTTAGCCGCTTCGATCGCCGCTATCACATTGGCGGAAGATTTTTCGCCCATCCGCTCCAGGTTCATCAGCGTTTCGGCGTTAAGCTCAAAAATATCACTCGGTGCATGCAACTGGCCGGCTTCGAGCAAGGCATCAATCAGCTTTTCACCCAGACCTTCGATATCCAGCGCGCGCCGAGAAACAAAATGTTTCAAGGCTTCACGACGCTGAGCGCCACAATTCAAACCGCCGGTGCAACGCGCCACGGCTTCGCCTTCAACGCGTTCGACGTTGGAGCCGCATACCGGGCATTCGGTTGGCATCTGTATCGGCTGCGCATCCGCCGGGCGTTTGCTTTCAATGACCCGCGCCACCTGAGGAATCACATCACCGGCGCGGCGAATAATGACGGTATCGCCGACGCGCACATCGAGCCGTTCAATTTCGTCCATGTTGTGCAGTGTCGCATTACTGACGGTGACACCACCGACAAAAACCGGCTGCAAGCGCGCAACCGGCGTTAAGGCACCGGTGCGACCGACCTGAAAATCGACGCCTTCCAGAATGGTCGTTTCTTCCTGAGCCGGAAATTTGCGCGCAATGGCCCAGCGCGGCGCCCGTGACACAAAACCCAGACGCTGCTGCAAATTCAGCGAATCGATTTTGTAGACGATGCCGTCAATTTCGTAATCCAGTTGATCACGACGTTCGAGCATGCGCTGATAATAAGCCTGGCATCCGTCCAGCCCATTGACCACCCGACTTTCTTCGTTGATCTTCAAACCCCAGTCAGCCAGACGCGCCAGGGTGTCGCTCTGGGTCGCCGCAAGCTCCCCGCCCTCGACACGACCCACCGAGTAACAACACATGCGCAACGGGCGTTTGGCGGTCAAACTGGAATCAAGTTGGCGCAGACTGCCAGAGGCGGCATTACGTGGATTCACAAAAACTTTTTCGCCGTTTTTCTCGGCCTCGGCATTCATCTTTTCGAAGCCGGCGCGGGTCATATAAATCTCGCCGCGCACTTCCAATACTGCCGGCCAGTCACTGCCGCGCAGTTCCAGCGGAATGGAGCGAATAGTGCGGACGTTCGCAGTAATGTCTTCGCCGGTGGTGCCGTCGCCACGAGTAGCGCCGCGAACCAGGCGGCCGTTTTCATAAAGCAGACTGACTGCTATGCCGTCGAGCTTGGGTTCGCAGGCAAAGCGCAATTCATCGCTGCTGTTCAGACGGCTTTGCAGACGCTGGTAAAAATCGGCGAGATCCTCATCACTGAATGCGTTGTCGAGCGACAACATCGGCACTTCATGCCGGACCGTCGCAAAGCCTTCCGCCGGTGCGCCGGCTACGCGTTGCGAGGGTGACTCAGCGGTAACCCAGGATGGCTGCTCAGCCTCTATTTCGCGCAGGCGCAACATCAAACGATCGTATTCGGCGTCAGGAATATCCGACTGATTAAGAACGTAATACTGATGGTCGTAATCACGAATCCGGGCAATTAACGATTCGTATTCGGCGCGCAAATCGGCTGTCATTCGTGGGCCTGGATCAATTGAGAACGGGCAAAATTACGCAGTCTTTCACGATAATGTTCAACACGCTGCGGCGTGACCGTAGAGTGGTTTTCATCGAGCATGTCGGCGCCCAGATGCTGAGCTAAAAACTGTCCCATCTCGACCATATGATCGAAAGAAATCAGCAGGTCAGCACGCTGCGGCAACTGCATAAAGAGGGTTACGCCTGGCGTGGTCATTTCGGCCATGCCATCCGGGTCCAAGGTGCCCGGCTGCACACAATTGGCCAGACTGAATTCCAGCTGACCTTTGCTGTTGCGGTAGTGAAAAATATCCATCGGACCAAAACGCAGGCCGGCTCGCAGTAACAACTCCAGCAACTCACTGCCGGCCAGTTGAGCGCCATCCGGCGCCATAATATGAATAATGACCAGTTCTTCTACAGGCCGATCATCGACCTGTTCATCACTGGTGGATGACTGGAATTCGGCTTGGTCTTCAGCCTGCCAGTCGGACTGCGCTGAATATGGCTCAGCCTGGTCATCGATTGGCTCGTGCGCCACAAATTCATCAACGTCGTGGTCTGGCTCAGCCGCCGAATCGGCCCGATAGTCTTCGCTTGAAGAGTCGTCAAATTCATCCTCTTCAACCGGCTCGACCTCCGACTGTTCAGTATCAGCATGCGGTTTTGCCGCATAGCGCAACGTTTCGGATTCTGATAAATCATCAACGGGCGCATCAAAATCGAGGTGATGTTGATCGACATGCGTGACCGACCCGGCATCGTCGTCCGGCGTTTCTTCATCGACCGGGTCCATCAGCATCGGCACCCGTTCGCGTAAATTCAGACGAGTATTCAGATCGGTTTGATCACGATTATCCATCGGCCGGGTCCGGGCGCCACCATTGGGTAACTCACGGGCAATTTCGGCTTGTTTACGCAGCTCGTCCGGGTCCTGATAGTCGTCACTGTAACGACCTTTTTTTTGCATGCGGCGCATGCCGTCCCAAAGAATCAGGGCAATCAGCACCACGCCGATAATGACCAATAATTCGCGCATCGCCGTCTACCCTCCTGCTAAGCAAACACTCTAATCGTTGACGAAAAAAACCATCTCAGATCGCTGCCAGTTCAGCAGCCTCTTCGACGTTGACCGATACCAACCGGGATACGCCCGGCTCGTTCATGGTGACACCCATCAATTGATGCGCCATCTCCATGGCAATTTTGTTGTGCGTAATGTAGATAAACTGCACGTGCTCCGACATGGCTTGCACCAAGCGCGCATAGCGACCCACATTGGCATCATCGAGCGGCGCATCAACCTCATCCAGCATACAAAAGGGTGACGGATTCAGACGGAAGATGGAAAACACCAAAGCAATTGCCGTCAGCGCTTTTTCACCACCCGACAACAAATGAATGGTGGAATTTCGCTTGCCCGGCGGGCGCGCCATAATGGCCACACCGGTATCGAGCAGATCATCGCCGGTCAGTTCCAAATAGGCATGACCACCACCGAACACCTTGGGGAAAAGATCCTGTAAACCCTGATTCACCCGATCAAAGGTATCTTTAAAACGGGTGCGGGTTTCGCGATCAATTTTACGAATCGCGTTCTCCAAGGTTTCCAGGGCGCGTTGCAAATCATCATCCTGCTCATCGAGATAACGCTTGCGCTCGCTTTGCGTCTGGTATTCCTCAATCGCCGCCAGGTTGATCGGGCCAAGGCGTTGAATGCGCGCCGCCAGGCGTTCCAGTGCTTCTTCCCAGGCGGTTTCAGTGGCGTCATCCGGCAGATTGGCGAGCACCGTATCCAGATCAAATTGCTGCTCAGCCAGTTGTTCGGCCAGGGTAGCGCGACGGGTAATTTGCGTCTGCGCATTCATCTTTTGCTGTTCCATTTCCGACCGCACAGCCATCGCCTGCTGCTCGGTCGCTGCGCGCGCCTGTTCCAGCTCACGCATCTTACTATCGGCCGCTTCCATCACCGCGCGCTTGTCGTTCAAAGCGCCTTCCAGTTCCATCTGAGCTTCGAGTTTTTGTTCGAGCTCTTCTTTCAATTCATCGGATGGATCTTCGCGTTCACTGAGCTGTTCTTTCAATCGTGTCAGACGCTCCTGAGCCCGCGTTTTTTGCTGACTGGCCCGCTCCAAAGACGCCTGCAAAGAACGCACTTCCGTTTGCAAGGTTTGCTGCTTCAATTGCAGCTGATGTTCGGCATCGCGCAGTGCACGAACTTCGTCGCGTTTTTCATCGACGCTGATGCGGAATTCTTCACGCTCACCCAACAAGGCTTCGCGTTCATCGACATCCTCTTCCATTGAATCCAGCGACTGCTGCAATTCCTCGCGCGTCATGGACAGACTTTCACGCTCTTCGGCCATCTGGTTTTCGACTTCCTGAATGTCGACGGCCAGACGTTCGCGCCGCTCGCGCAATTGTTCGACCTGAACCTGACGGCCGCTCAATTCGGATTTCGCTTCGGCCAATTGACGACTCAACTGCTGGTTATCACGCTGCAGTTGTTCGCGTTCTTCTTCGATCGATTTCTGTTGCATCAAGGCAACGTTGAGGCTGACTTCCAGGTCCTCTTCGACCGCTTCAAGCTCATCGATGGCATCGATCAGATCGTCGCGTTCCTGCTGCTGGCTGAGCAGTCCATCGGCCGCACCTTCACCACGACGCACGCGCAACCAGGTTGGTCCAACCCAAATACCATCACGGGTAATCAGGCTTTGATGCGGCTGCAAGCTTGAACGACGCGCCAAAGCATCATCGAGTGAATCGGCCAGTTGCACCGGGGCCAGCCAGTTGGAGAGATCACGATCAGAGCGCACTTTTGACAGCAGGCTGTCGCTGCTCGCTGCGCTGCTGGCCGGACCACTGACCAGCGTCAGGGTGCCGTCTTTGAAGCGACTGATGGCGTCACCCAGCCCATCAACGGATTCAACGCAAACCGCCTGTAGCCGATCACCCAGCACCGCTTCAACCGCTGCTTCCCAGCCTGGTTCAACTTCAACATTCTGCGCCAGGCGCACCGCTTCGCGCAGCTGATGGCTGGCGAGCCAATCCTGAACGCCCTGGCTTTCATCACCCAGTGCGGCTTTGATCAAGGCATCCAATGTCGCCTTGCGCGCCTGCTTCTGTTGCAGTTGCTGCCTGGTCTCATCGTAACGCGCGCGTTTTTGTTCGGCGTCTTCGCGGCCTTGTTGCAAGCGTTCGGTCAGATCATCCAGTTGGGTCTGAAAAGCTTCGGCGCGTTGCTCTAATTCTTCAGTTTGCTCCAGCAAAGCCGCGAGGTTTTCCGCTTCCGGGTCAGCGCTGAGTTGGTCGCGTTCGCGGTAGAGATTTTCCTGACGGCGATGCAGTTGTTCGACCACCCGCTCCAAATGCTGGATGCGCGACTGGGCGACTTCCGCCTGACGTTTTGGCCCCTGGGCATTCTGGTTAAACGCATCCCAGCGTGTTTGCCATTCTTGTTGGCGCTGTTCGATAGCGGCCAGTTCTTCGCTGGCGCGACTGACTTTTTCGGCCGCCGCTTCCAGTTCGGGTTCCAGCAGTTGCAGCGCTTCCTGGCTTTCTTCCACCCGGTCGGCATCGGCCTGACTTTCCTGACCGGCTTCGTGCAGTTGGCGTTCGGCATCATGGATATCGGTCAGCAATTGCTGGCTCTGTTCCTGCCGGTGCTGCATGGTTTGCTCGAAGCGAGCGACTTCGTTACCCAGTTGGTAATAGCGCGCCTGCACATCGTTAAACGCTTCGGTGGCGTCGTGATGGGTTTCGCGCAGCGCCTCGATTTCCGCATCAATACGGCGCTGCTCAGCGACAAAACCTTCGTAGCGCGTTTCCAGTTCGGAAATTTTTAATTCCTGTTCGCCGACTTCGTCGTCGAGTCGTTTCCAGCGCAATGCGGATAGTTGCGCGCGCGAGCTGCGCTCTTCGGCTTTGTATTCTTTGTACTTCTCGGCCGACTGCGCCTGGCGATGCAAATGCTGCAGCTGACGTTCCAGCTCTTCGCGGATGTCGGTCAGGCGTTCCAGGTTTTCGCGCGTACGACGCATGCGGTTTTCGGTTTCACGGCGACGCTCTTTGTAGCGCGAAATACCGGCGGCTTCTTCGATGGTGGTGCGCAGTTCTTCCGGTTTGGCTTCGATCAGCCGGGAAATCATGCCCTGCTCGATGATGGCGTATGAACGCGCGCCCAGACCGGTGCCGAGGAACAGATCGGTGACGTCTTTGCGGCGGCACTTGGTGCCGTTGAGGAAATAGCTGGACTGACCATCGCGGGTGACGCGACGGCGAATGGAGATTTCGTTAAAGCCGGCGTACTGGCCCTGCAGCGTGTGATCGGAGTTATCGAACACCAGCTCGACCGAACATTGGCCCACCGGCTTACGCGCGTTGGAGCCGTTGAAGATGACGTCCGTCATCGATTCGCCGCGCAGATGTTTGGCGGACGATTCACCCATCACCCAGCGTACGGCGTCGATGGTGTTCGACTTGCCGCAGCCATTGGGACCAACGATGGCCGACAGATTGGTCGGAAAAGGGATGGTGGTCGGATCGACGAAGGATTTGAATCCGGCCACCTTGATGCTTTTCAGTCGCATAGCGTCCTGCCAGTTCCGGCGTGGGCCGACCCGGATAAACCCGGGCCGGCTAAAGACTTGGTTGCCACGATTCTAGCGTTAATCGGCGGCCGTTGAAACCGCCGTGTCAGCCCATTTCCGGAACCAGATCAACAACTTAGAGAACCCTTAAAGAAACCCTCCAAGCCATTCAAAAATGCCTTATGGCTGGCGTATCTGCAGGCTCAGCTGCTGTTGTGAATTCTCGGTTAAATCCACGGTTTTCGGCTGTGCCGTCCAGTCGCCTGGCGCGCTCTCAGCCTGGCCGGAAAAGGACACTCGAGCGGTGACTTCCACCTCAGTCTGTCCATCCAGACCACCCATCGGCCCCATGGCATCGGCGTCACTGAGGGATACTTTTATTTCGCCTGCGGTCACCGGAATGCGTTTAACCACCAAGGGCATGCGCTCACCGGGCTGGCGGGCGTAGACAAACAAGGCGGCGCTGTCGGGCAAGCCTTCCCAGGCCGATGGCAGCTGGATGGTGAGATTCAAACGCGGCTGTAACTGTGGCTGGTAATCGATGCCCTGCTCCGCCAGCGCGGCCTGGGCTCGGCGGATAAACTCATCGATCAGACGGGTATCGGCGTCTTCGCTGGCCAGGCTTTTCAAGCGCAGCCAGTAGTCGATGGAGTCCCGATAATCGCCGCTTTCAAAGGTTAAGCGACCGGCAAACCCCAGCGCCAGATTGTTCTGAGCATTGAATTGCAGCGCCTCTTCGAAACGCGCCAAAGCCGCTTGTGGCTGTTCCTGAGCCCAGAGCGTTTGCCCCAGATAAGCCAGAATAGTGGCTTCGTCTTCGGCGTTGCGATCACCCTCGCGCAGTAACCGCAGCACCCGTTCCAGATTCGGTTGCGCATCGGCATAGCGGCCCAGCTCCATCTGCATATTGGCCAGACGAAACCAGCCTTGCAGATCGTCCGGATGACGCTCGAGCATGGCCTGGTAACCATCGAGCGTGGTATCCAGCTGTTGCTGGGTGGGCTGCTCGCTGGTGGCCAATTCGATAAACCCACGGCGAACTTCCACCGCATCGGCCGCGCCCCAGTGCTTATAAAGCAGTCCAGCAGCCACCGCGATTACCACCAGTGCTACCAGCGCCAACGGCCAGGGCAAGGTTCGCAGATCGGTACCGCGTGCCGCCTTACGGCTGTCTTCGAGCAGCGCACGTTCGGTTTCAGTCTTGAACTGTTGGTAGTCCGCCAGCTCCAGCGTGCCGTCGCGAAAATCGGCTTCAAGCTGCGCCAGTCGGTCGCGATGAATGTCGACCGACTCAGTGACCGAATCGCGCGCCCGGCTGGAGCGGCCGGTGCGTACCGCCAGCAGCACAAAGAGCCAAGCGGTGAGAATCATCAGCAGAAATATCATCATGAGGCGTCACTGTCCTTTTCCAGCAGTTCAGCCAGGCGTTGCCGCTCGGCGTCGCTGATGGGTTCAACCGCTTGCTGGCCGGAGCGTCGCGCCAATACAAAGACCGCCACAGCACCGATCAACAGACCCAGACCGGGAATCAGCCAAAGCCAGACGGTGCCGGCAGTAACGCGCGGCTTGTAGGTGACGAATTCGGAATAGCGGTCGATCATATAGTCGATAATCTGCTGATCGCTGTAGCCCTGATGCAGCAGTTCGTAGGTCTTTTCGCGCATATCAGCGGCGATGGGCGCGTTGGAGCCGGCGATGTTCTGGTTCTGACATTTAGGGCAGCGCAATTCCCAAATCAGTTGTTCGTAACGATCGCGCAGCCTGTCGTTATCGAAGTAACGCTGCTCGCGCTCAGCCAGGGCCGTTGCGGCCAGACACAAGAGCAATAAAGCAACGATGATCAGACTCGGATTAATCCAGGTTTTCATAGACGGCCTTTAGTTCATCCTGCCACAGCGCACTGTCGATCGGCCCTTGGTAGCGATACTGAATCACGCCCTGGGAGTCGATAAAAAAGGTTTCCGGTGCACCGGTTACACCCAGCTCAAAACCCAGGTCGCCGTTGGGGTCGTACAGATCAATTTCGTAAGGGTTGGCGTAATCTTGCAACCAGGCCTGCGCCAAATCCCGTTCATCTTTGTAATTGACGCCAATGATGCGCACGCCTTCCTGAGACAGACTGTTTAAATAGGGATGCTCCCATTTGCACGATGGACACCAGGTGGCCCAGATATTTAACAAAAACGGCTCGCCCGTCAGGTCGTCGACCGTTTTCATATCCAGACTGTCCTGGACAGTGCTGAGCCGAAAGGCCGGCATCTCTTCGCCTTCCAGTGCCGAGGGCATCTCACTGGGATCGACACCAGACAACAAGGCATAAGAGAACAGCGCGGCCAAAACCACAATCAAACCCAGCGGTAAAAACAAGACCCATCTGCGTGTCACGCCCGTCCTCCTGTCGCTTTGCGATAGCGACGATCAAACAATGCCAAAACTCCCCCGGCAGCCATCAAAATAGCGCCGAGCCAAATCCAGCGTACGAAGGGTTTTACCTGCAACCGAACCGCCCAGACCTGATGGTCGTCATCCAGCGGTTCTGCCAGTGAAGCGTAGAGATCACGGAACAAGCCGGCATCGATGCCCGCTTCGGTCATGGTGTTACGCTGCACGGTGTAGAAGCGTTTTTCCGGATGCAAATCGGCAATCAGTTGGTCATTACGCAAGACACTGATCACTCCCTGATCGGACTGATAATTCGGCCCTGCAACGATGTTCATGCCATCAAAACGAAAGCTGTAATCGCCCATGGTGACGGTGTCGCCCGGGGCCATCCGGAAATCCCGTGCCTGGTCGTAGTTCGACACCAGTACCACGCCAACGACACAGACGGCTACGCCCAGATGCGCCAGCCACATGCCCCAGAAAGAGCCGCCGGCGCGACGTAAGGCGCGCCAAGGTTGAGAGGCATTACGGGTGCGATCGAGCAGCATGCGCACCAAGCCAGCCAATAACCAGAACACCAGTGCCAGACCCAACCAGACGCGCCAGTTAAAACTTGAGGTCACCAAGGGCGGCAACGCCAAGCCCAGAACCAGAGCAAGCGGAATGCCGACTTTAAATTGGGTGCGCAGTTCAGAAAGCGGATGCCGCTTCCAACGCAGCAACTGACCAACCCCGAGCAGCGACAACAAAAACACCATGAAGAAATTAAACATGGCATTAAAGTAAGGCGCGCCGACCGACAGCTTGCGCCAGTTAAAGGCGTCAAAAAGTAACGGAAACAACGTACCCAACAACACCATAAAAGCGATAACCACCAGAATGATGTTGTTAAACAGCAAGAAGGATTCGCGCGATACCAAACGATGCTCACCGGCGATGCGAATCTGGCCTGCGCGCAGCGCATAAAGCAGCAGCGAACTGCCGATGGTGACCAACAAAATCACCAGAATAAAGAGACCGCGTTCCGGGTCGGTGGCGAAGGCATGCACCGAGGTCAGCACACCGGAGCGAACCAAAAAGGTGCCGAGCAGACTGAAGGAAAAGGCCAGAATCGCCAGCAACAGCGTCCAGGATTTAAAGAGGTTGCGCTTCTCGCTGACCGCCTGCGAATGAATTAAGGCGGTGCCGATTAACCAGGGCATTAAGGACGCATTTTCAACCGGGTCCCAGAACCACCAGCCGCCCCAGCCGAGTTCGTAATAGGCCCACCAGCTGCCCAGGGCGATACCGAGTGTCAGAAACGCCCAGGCCATATTGGTCCAGGGCCGCGCCCAACGTGACCAGCCGGCATCGAAACGACCGGTAATCAATGCTGCTATGGCAAAAGCAAAGGCGACTGAAAAACCCACATAGCCCATATAGAGCGTCGGCGGATGTACGATCAGACCAAAATCCTGCAACAGAGGATTGAGGTCGCCACCGTCGCCGGGCGGAATCGGCAGCAGTCGATCGAAGGGGTTCGAAGTCACCAGCAAGAACAGTAAGAAGGCCAGTGAAATCATGCCCATCACCGCCAGCACAGCGCTTTTTAATTCTTGCGATAACGAACCGGAAAACAGACTGACCGCCGTCGCCCAGCCGCCGAGCATCAGCACCCACATCAACATGGAGCCTTCGTGATTACCCCAGGTCGCAGACATTTTATAGAACCAGGGTAACTGGCTGTTGGAGTTCTCGACGACAATGCGCACCGAGAAATCGTCCACCAAAAAGCAGGTGACCAGAATGGCAAAGGCGGTGGTCAGAAAGAAGGTCAGGCCCCAGGTCAGGGCCGTGGCAGAACGTTGGAAACCGCCATGTCCGCTCAGCACACCGTAAAGTGGCAAGGTCGACAGGCCCGTGGCCAACAGCAGCGCCAGGATCAGCGCAAAATGTCCGTACTCCGGTAACATAGCGACTCTTATTTATTGTGCGTATCGTGCGTGAATGATCGCCCAAGCATTAATAAATACTGGCGCTTTCAGCCCGTTCCAGGGCGTCGGTCACCTCAGGCGGCATATAGGTTTCATCGTGTTTGGCCAAAACTTCGGACGCTTCGACCTGACCGTTTTCCAACAAGCGGCCGATAGCAACCACTCCATCCCCTTCACGAAACAAGTCGGGCAGAATGCCTTCGTAATTGACCTGAACTTCTGAGGCGAAATCGGTCACTACAAAGCTCACACGCAGCGAATCACTGTCGCGTTGCACCGAGCCTTCCTTGACCATACCACCGGCGCGAATGTCTCTATCCAGAGGTGCATCGCCCTTGGCAATATCGGACGGAGAATAGAAAAAATTCATGTTCTGACCGAGCGCGAACAACACCAGCAATACCGCAACGGCCACGCCTGAAGTACCCAATAAAATCAGGATCAATCGTTGTTTGCGTTTTGGATTCATGAAGAAGTGACTCCACCGGATGATTGAGCTTGAGCGCCCTGCTCACGACGCTGACGACGACGATGTTCAGCCACCAGCCGGCGCTGCATCAGATACGGACTGAGCTGGTTATAGATCACCACCAGGGCAGCAAAACCATAGGCTGTCCAGACGTAAAAACCGTGGCGACCCATGGCGAAAAAATCGGCCAGGCTATCGAAAGCAAACATCAGGATTTTCCTCCCAACCGATCCAGCTCATCACGCGCCCATTGAGTGCGGCGTTCGCGCTGCAGAATTTCCAGACGGGTGCGTTTCAACGCCCAGGCAACCGCCGCCAGATAAAACCCCAGGATGGCTAACAAGAAGGGAATCAACATGCTGATGTGCATCGGCGGTGCTTCGGTAAATTTCAGCGTTGCCGGCTGATGCAGCGTATTCCACCACTCCACCGAGAATTTAATGATGGGCAGGTTGACCACCCCTACTAACGCCAGGATGGCCGCAGCCTTGTCACCACTTTCCGGGCGTTCCATGGCGTTGTGCAAGGCCCACAGGCCCAGATACAAAAACAGCAAGACCAGCATGGAGGTCAGGCGCGCATCCCAAACCCACCAGGCACCCCAGGTCGGCTTACCCCAGATAGCACCGGTCACCAGAGCGAGAAACGCCATACTGGCGCCGATTGGAACACTTTGTTTGGCCAGATAAAAAGCCAGCTTGATACGCCACACCAGACCAATCAGACCCAGCGCAGCAATGGCGGCGTAAATTGCCTGCGACAGAAAAGCAGCGGGAACGTGAATAAAGATGATGCGATAGCTATTGCCCTGGAGCCGTTCAATGGGTGCGAAAGCCAACCCCCAGACCAGCGACACCACCAGAATCAAAAGGGCCAGCCAGCCAATCCAGGCGCCCAGAGGTCGACTCAGGTTGTAAAACCATTTTGGCGAGGTCCATTTATGGAACCAGCGCACCAGGCCTTGCCAAAAAGAGCTTTGCCAAACAGTGCTTTGCCACATCGTGCGTACTACTCCGGCCAGGCACGGCCACCCGGCTGTATTTTATTTTCCAGCGCCACCCAAGACAGCGCTGATCGTTATTCTTCGACCGCTATGCGCAGCGCGGCGACCGTCGCCAAGGGCGCCAGTACCAGCGCCAGCAACGCCATGGCCGCCAACAGTGCCAACTGGCCGATCCAGGGCAAGCCCGCGGCTGCGGCCTGAACCACCGCCGTACCGAAAATAAGCACCGGTACGAACAACGGCATGATCAACAACGTCAGCAGCAAACCGCCCTGTCGCAAGCCGACGGTCAGCGCCGCACCAATGCCGCCAACCAGACTCAGCGTCAAGGTGCCCAAAGCCAGGCTCAGCATCAACAGCGGCATGGCCGAAGGCGACAACGCCAGCATTAAACCCAGCAACGGCGACATCAATGTCAGCGGCAAGCCAGTCACCAACCAGTGCGCCAGTGCTTTGCCCAGGACCAGAAGTGTCGGTGGCGCAGCTGCCAGTAATAACTGCTCCAGCGAACCATCGTCGTGATCACTGCGAAACAGCAAATCCAGCGACAATAAATTGGCCAGCAAGGCGGCCACCCAAAGCACACCTGCCGCCATCGTCGCCAGACGTTCCAGATCCGGCGTAACGCCCAATGGGAACAGCGCAACGACGATTAAAAAGAACAAGGGCGGATTAGCCAGGTCAGCGCGGCGGCGATACGCCATTTGCAGTTCACGCTGCAAAACCCGAGCGAAGAGTCGACTCAGCTTCACTCAGTGCCTCCCAGTGCCAGTGTCCGCACTGCATCGCCACTCATACCGTGATGGCTGGTCATCAAAACGCTGCCACCTGAAGCCGCAAATTGCTGAATGCGTGTTTTAAGCAGTTCAACCGCGCGGTCATCCAATGCCGTGAGTGGCTCATCCAAAACCCAGGCCGCAATGGATGGGGTATCGAGAAACAACCGAGCCAGGGCAACACGCCGCTGCTGACCGGCTGACAATTGCCGGCTGGGAAGGTCTTCGTAACCGCGCAGACCGACCTGCTCCAGGGCTTGAAAAAGCTCCTGCTCATTTCGCTCCAGGCCGCGCAGCGCAAGGCCGTAGCGCAAATTTTCAAGCGGCGATTGTAGCAATGTGACCCCTGGCCTATGGCCGATATACCAAATCTTTTCATTGCTTCGAAACTGGCCGCCAAACCACTGAATCTGACCTTCGACAGCCTGCCCCAAACCGACCAGAGCACGCAGCAAGGTGGTTTTGCCACTGCCGTTGGGGCCAGTCAGATGCAGAATATCTCCGGGCATCAAGGACAGCTCCAACTGGTCAAATAACAGCCGGTCATCACGCTCGCAACGCAGCCCTTGCGCGCTCAACACTGGGGTCATGGTGATCCCACCCAAAAATGTGGCGCGATTATAGCGGTTTGACCGCTGCGTCTGAACCTTTAGCCGACACCCTTCTGGCCGCTACACTAGGCATAGAACTCCAAGAGGACAGACCCCATGGCGGGGATTGATCGCAGCGACAGCATTCGCCGCCCGGTCGACAGCACCTTGTCGACCCGGACCGCGCATCGAGGTGGCGAAGGCCTGCTGCAACCACAGCGTGAGGCCCTGGCACAATTGCGTCAGTCAGCACCGGCCATTGCTGTGGTGATAGAGCAACATCAGCTGGGAACGCCAAGCAAACCCTCGTTTGAACTGCTGTTATCGATGAACGATCAGTGGATCCGCGTGCAGTCAACCAAGCCATTTCAGCCTGGCACGGTCCTGCTGATCGAAGCCACTGCTGATGATCAGATCCGAGTGCTGCCCAACCCGGAGCCGGCGCAACTCAATCGTATGATGCAGGCGTCATTGCAGTTCTGGCAGGCGCATACCTTGCCAAAAGTGCATGCCACCGCCTTACCGCCGCTGCCAACCACCTCAGTACAGCAGCAATTGATCGTCGAGCAACCTGAGCTGAAACCACTGCTCGACTGGTTAAACCAGAAGCCGGCTTTAAACGCCCGCACCGTGGCCAACTGGGTCAAGGAATTTATGCCGTTGGCGACACCTGTTCAGGCAGGCAACGTCAATGCACCACAAAGCTGGAATACGACATTACTCCCACCGCCCTGGCCTTTGGCAACCCACCAGCAAAGCAATAATGCCCAGGCAACCGGCAGTAACAGTGCGCCCATTACCCATTCCAGTGGTGACAAGCCGGCAGCAGCAAACAACAACTCAGCACCAGCCGGTTCGGTGCCAGCAACAACATCGAGCGCAGCGACAACAGCCTCCACGCCACTGCGTGTCTTGGTGGAAGTGATACGCGCCAGCCTGCCGTTACTGCAACAACAACCCCTGCGCTGGCTACCCTTGCAGCAACAGCCAACGGGACAGTGGCAACCGATTCAGCAAACCGGTACCAGCCAACCATTAACTCTGGTTGCCAGTCGCGAAGGCTTTGCCAAAATCGCCGCGACGGTCGCACCCGCCGCTCCAGAGCCCGCGAAAATAACCACAGCACAGCCAACGGCGGTGACACCCATCGCAGCCACGGCCGTTAACGCGGCCGCCACTCCAGCACGCCAAGCCGCCGCTACTATCCCAGCGGAAATTCAAGCACTGCTCAGGATTCAACCGGTCGATGCGCTGGCGCTGCAACAACCGCAACGCATGCCAACCTTAGTGAATCAAAGCCCGACACCGCCGCTGTTGTCAGCACTGTCCGCCCTGCAAAATATTCCGGCCGGCGAGTTGAAAATGACCGTCACGCCCGTTTTACCCTCATCGTCGGCCAACGCAACCACCACTACGGTCACTCCCAACCTGCCCGCAGCGGGAGCTAACTCCAGCGACAATGGCGTCAGGTTTTCGGTCAGTGTGACAACGACAACAACAGTTCCTACCGCCACAGAACTTGCGCCACCGGCTGCGACAACCACACCTGGCTCCATGGCCGAAAACCCCGCATCGAGCTGGCGCCCGTTGCCATCGCGGCCTGGCACGACGGACCAGCCACCGCTGGAAATACGGCTGGCACAATGGTTATTGATGCTCGACAACCGCATTCGTCAACATCCTGCCAGCCTGCAACAAAGCCTGGCGCAGCGCGCCCAGCAATTGTTGCGCACCAACGATCTCAATTACGGTCTCGACAAACCCCCACCCCCACCGCCGCTACCGCAGGTTCACAACAGCGGCGCGGGCAACCCAACCAACCAACAATCCGCAGCTGAGTTGCAACCTTTACTGCAACTGCGCAATTGGCTCGAGGCGGTTCAGGGCAAAACCCAGAACAATGCGATTCAACAAACGCTCAGCGCTCTGACTCAGGGTGGCGATGGCCCCAATCAACCGGTACAGCAGTTGAGTATCCCCTTGATCTGGATGGGGCCCTCATCCTGGGCCAACCTGGAATGGTGGCAGGAACAGGCATCGGATGCAGAGCAAGACAGCGGCGCTGGTGGCAAACGGCTGTGGCGGTTCCGGCTGTTTTTCGAACTGGAACCGCTGGCTCCGTTATGCGCCGATCTGGTCTGGGAGCCGCAACAAACCGACCTGACTTTCTGGTCGGAAGATCGCAACACCCTGGCTTTTCTAAACAGCCATCTGGGCACGCTCGAACAATGGACAGAAGGGCTCGGGGAGCGTCAACTCCATACCCGTCACGGCATGCCACGCAAAAAGAGCACGCCAGAAGCGGATGATTTCAAACCCTTAGTGGATGTACACACATGAGTGATGAACAGCAGCCATCTGCAACCGCCGCCGCCGCTCTCACCTACAGTGGCAAGCGCACGCCCATTGTTTCGGCGCTGGGCATCGACGAGCAAGCCGAAGAGATTCTGCGCCTGGCGCGCGAATACGATGTACCGGTCTATCAGGATGAAGATCTGGTGCATATTCTGCAGCAGATGAACGTCGGCCAGGCCATTCCACCGGATCTGTATGAATGGGTGGCGCGCGTCCTGGCTTTTGCGTTTTTTCTTAAAGACAAAGTACCGGAAGGATTTTCGCCGACGGCGACCCGCTCCGCTTATCAGCGGGTACGGGACGCTTACGGCAAGAAGTAGGCTCGGCAAGAGCCTGAAAGGCTGAGCTTAAACAGAGGCCAGATGACGTGCTGGCTTGTCATCTGAATCCATCTGACGCAGGCGCTCATTGAGCCAGTCCAGAATCACCGGGAAGTGATCCACCCAGGCATCATCGTGCTGCAACATCGACAGCGGTCCGTAGTTACGCAGATTGCCATCGCGCTTACCGAGCACCAGCAGACGACCGTTGTGAGTCCCCAGCTCGCGCATAAACTCACGCACATCGGCCAGATGATCGCCATAGCCGCCTTGGCGACGGGCTAAATACAAACTGGCCGGCCAATCCAGCTGGGTAGCGGCGGCGGCGTAATCAAAGCTGTCTGAGCCCGGACCGTGCCAGTCGCCGTCATTCCAGGCTTTGGCATCCTGAAATAACTGCAGCGATTCGGCATTCATCGACTTGCGGAACCAATGCAGAGGCACTTCACCTTTTAAACTGCCTAATAACGGCAGCAGTCGCTGCCAGACAAAGGCATCCCAACCGCCATGTGCCACACCGCCCAAACGAGTGCTGCGACGCGTCCCCAGGTGCACCATGCCAGCGACCTGAGGCCGCATTGCCGAAATACGCGCATAGGCCGATGCCAGCAAGACACCACCAAAGCCCTCGCCAACCAAAAACACGGGCTTGCCGTTGGCAATGCGTCGCGCCTCAGCGGCCAGGCGAGGCAAGTCTTCGCGGATCATCACGCCGGCGCCATGGTTCAGCTGACGGCTGCGATGCGGCCAACTTTGCCCTTGGCCGATCATATCCGGAACGATACAGGTATAACCCATTTCAGAAAGGTAATTGGCCAGACCATGGCCATCTTGCAAGAACACATCACCCTGGTTACCCAGGCCGTGCACCATCAACACCACAGCGGTGGATTGCTCCGGCGCCAGTTGCCGAACAAACAGATGCCCCCCGCCAACCGTGGGGACTTTTAACCTTTCTTCATGAACGCTTTGCTTCATGCTGCTAGCACCTGCTGCCATTGCTTGTTCAGACGCTTGGCCGAGACGGGGTGTCTGGTGCCTAAGGTCTGAGCAAAGAGTGAAACCCGATATTCTTCCAACATCCAGCGGAACTCAGTAAGGGCTTCGCTCGGAATTTGCTGTTGCTGCAAGGCATCTGCCTTGGCTTGGTAAAGTTGCCAGAAGTTCGCCAACTCCTCTACCAACAGGTTCTCATTTCCCGCTATACCGCCCGACCGATTCAGGCGTCGGTCGGCGGCGTCCAGGTAACGGGTCAATTCCGTGCGCCACTGCGCCGGGGTCTGGCTGATAAAACCCGGATAGACCAGTCGGTCCAGTTGCGCCGCTATATCGGAATAGATAAAAGCGGTGGCAAAGGACACCTTACCCTTCAGTTGTTTACGCACCTGATGATGTCGCTGTAGAACATCGTGAGCCAGTTTAGCCAGACGTTCACCCGCTTCAACCAGATCACCGCGCCCCTGTTCCAGCCAGGCTTCAAAAGCAGCCCGATCACGGGGTAAATCATCGCTCAGGGCATCGTCCAAAGCCGCCCAGAGTATATCTGCTTTCAGTCGTTCTGCCTGACCGTAAGGCGCAAACAGCAAGGCGCTTTGCTGGAACTGCGGCAGATGCTTGCCCAGATAATCCAGTGTTGACGCCAGGCGAAAACTGGCCAGCCGCAACAATCCCTGGCGATGCTGATGCCGCGCCCAATCCGGGTGAGTAAAACGCTCTACCGCTACTGCATTTACTTTATCGACCAGAGCCGGATAAACCTCAACCTGAATGCCCGCCTGGATGGAGTGTTCCACATCCGCTAATTCGCCTAGGTCCCAATCGGTCATATGGCTGGGTTGCTGCTGACGGGATTGGTTGGCCTTCGGCTTGGCCGTATCGCGCGCCGAGCCGGCATTAGCCGGTTCGATCAAGGCCTGATAATCGCGCCCCTCAGCAACCGTCTTGCCGGCTTCATCGACCACGCGATAACGCAATCTCAGATGCGGCTCTAACTGATCGAGCCGCCACTCATTTTCCGGCACTCGAATCCCGGTCATCCGAAACAGCCGTTCACCAATGGCTTTGTGCAAAGGCGTGTCGCTGACTTCCAGACTCTCCAGCAGGGCGTCGGCAAAATCTGGAACCGGCACAAAATTCCGTCGATAGGCTTTGGGCAGGGCTTTTAACAACGCGATGATTTTTTCCCGCCGCAACCCTGGCACCAGCCAATCGAGCCGCGCTGCGGGTAATTGCGCCATAGCACCGGCGGGCACCGTCAAGGTCACACCGTCGGCTTCATGACCCGGCTCGAAGCGATAACTGAGCGGCAGTTTCATGCGCTCGACCAGCAGATGATCGGGATACTGCGCTTCGGTGATCTGCTCTGCCTGGTGCTGCATCAACTTGTCGGGCGTCAGTTCCAGATCGACATCCGGTTGCTTTTTCAGCCAAGCGTGGAAACCAGCGCTGTTGACGACGTCAGCCGGAATGCGTTCGTCGTAGAAAGCGACCAGGGTTTCGTCGTCGACCAGAATATCGCGGCGTCGGGCCTTGTCTTCCAGCGCCACCACTTCGCCCATACGAGCTCGATTGTTATGGAAAAATTTGGCTTTGGTCTGAAATTCACCTTCCACCAACGCCGAGCGGATAAAGATCGCCCTCGCCTGCGCCGGATCAATGCGACCGAAATGCACGCTGCGCTGACTGACAATGGGCAGCCCATAGAGCGTCAAGGTCTCCTTGGCGATCACTTCACCGCGCTTTTTCTCCCAATGCGGATCGCTGTACTGACGCTTCACCAGATGCTCGGCCAGAGGTTCCAGCCAGCGCGGCTCAATGCGCGCCACGGTGCGCGCAAACAGTTGAGTGGTTTCCACCAGCTCGGCGGCAACCAGCCATTTCGGGCCGCGCCGTGACAAGGCGCTCGAGGGATGAATCCGGCACTGGCGACCGCGCGCTGCGGTGTACTGGCGATCTTCCTTAAAGGCCGCAATCTGGCTCAGCAAACCAGCGGCCAGCGACTTATGAATGGACTCATAACCGGCCGGTTCCGCATTGGCTTTATAACCCAAATCGCGACACAACAAGGTCAACTGGCGATGAATATCGCGCCATTCGCGCATGCGCAGATAATTCAGAAACTGTTGTTTGCAGTACTTGCGCAACTGCCCCTGACTGAGTGTTTGGCGCTGTTCTTCGTAGCGCTGCCAGAGGTTCCAGAAGGCCACAAAATCGGAGTCTTTATCTTTGTCCTGAGCGTGTTTTTCGGCCGCAGCCTGCTGTTTTTCCTGTGGCCGTTCACGCGGATCGGGCAATGACAGCGCACTGGCAATCACCAGTACTTCGGCCAGTGCTTTCTGGCGGTTGGCTTCGATCACCATCCGGCCCAGACGCGGGTCCACCGGCAGGCGCGCCAGTTCTTTACCCAGCGGCGTTAAGCGCCCCTTGTCGTTCACTGCCGCCAGTTCGCTGAGCAGAGTGTAGCCATCGCGAATCTGGCGTTGATCCGGCGCTTCCAGAAACGGAAAATCTTCCACCAGGCCCAAACGCATTTGCAGCATCTGCAAAATCACCGAGGCAAGATTGGTGCGCAGAATTTCCGGATCGGTGAACTCGGGTCGTTGCTGGAAATCTTCTTCGTCGTAAAGCCGGATACAGAGCCCCGGAGCAATACGGCCACAACGACCAGCGCGCTGGTTGGCCGACGCTTGCGACACCGGCTCGATTGGCAAGCGCTGCACCTTGGAACGCGTCGAATAACGGCTGATGCGCACCAGGCCAGAATCGACCACATAGTGAATACCCGGCACCGTCAGCGAGGTTTCCGCCACGTTGGTGGAAAGCACAATGCGGCGGCCGCTGTGGTCACTGAAAATGCGCTGCTGCTCGCTGGCGCTGAGCCGGGCATAGAGCGGCATCAACTCGGTATCGCGCAGTTGGGCACGCTTGAGCGTCTGCACCGTTTCACGGATTTCGCGCTCGCCGGGCATAAACACCAAGACATCACCGCCGCGACTGTGGGTCTCGCCGGCCCTTTCCAAGCGCTCAATTTCCTCGATCGCATTAAGGACGGCACCGGGCAGATCGGCGGCGTAATCGTCTTCATCCGGACTCATCGGTCGATACAACACATCCACCGGGAAGGTCCGACCCGAGACTTCAATCACCGGCGCGCCATCAAAATGTTCAGCGAAACGCGCTACATCGATGGTGGCCGAGGTGATGATCAGCTTCAGATCCGGCCGTTTGGGCAATAAACGCTTCAGGTAACCCAGCAGGAAATCGATGTTCAGACTGCGCTCGTGCGCTTCATCAATGATCAGGGTGTCGTAACGATTCAGGTAAGGGTCGTGCTGAATCTCATTGAGCAGGATGCCGTCTGTCATCAGCTTGATCAGGGTGTTGTCAGCCGTGGCATCGGTGAAGCGCACCTGATAACCCACCGCCTGACCGAGGCTGACATTCAATTCTTCGGCAATGCGGTCGGCGACCGACCGAGCTGCCAGTCGCCGCGGCTGACTGTGGCCAATCTGTCCTGCCAGGCCACGACCGGCCTGTAAGCACAGCTTAGGTAATTGAGTGGTTTTACCCGACCCTGTTTCACCGGCAACGATCACCACCTGATGCTGCTCGATAGCGCTGCGAATATCGTCGGCCCGCTCGCTGACCGGCAGGGTCTCGTTCAACTTGATGTCAGGCACACTGGCCACGCGCTGATCAAAAGCTGCGCGCGAGCGCTCAAACACCTCGGTCACGGCGCGCTCCAGCTTGTCTGCAGGTTGATCAGCCTGCAGTTGTTGCTGCCATTGGGCACAACGACCTTGCAGATAATGACGGTCGCGCACCAGGCAGCGATCCAACTGCTGCAAAATGGTGGTGGGTGTGACGGTTTGACTCATGCAGTCCGGTTACAGCTCAAAGGCGTGGATTATAGGGGCGCTGAGGATGGATCAAAACCCGCTTATCGTCAGTACAAACAAAAATCCCGGCACCAGGCCGGGATTGTCAGAGCGACAGCAGCGAATTACTCGGAATCGCGCAGCTCCCGGCGCAATACTTTGCCGACGTTGGTTTTCGGCAGTTCATCGCGGAATTCAAACAGACGCGGCACCTTGTATCCGGTCAGGCTTTCACGGCAGAAATCGATCAGTTCCTGCTCTTCGACCGGCTCGCGGGCGACCACAAAGACTTTGACCGCTTCGCCGGTTTTTTCGTGAGGAACACCAACAGCCGCACATTCCACCACTTTCGGATGCGCCGACAAGACGTCCTCGACTTCGTTCGGATAGACGTTGAAACCAGAGACCACAATCATGTCTTTCTTGCGATCGACGATCTTCATATAGCCGTCTTCCTGAAGTACGGCGATATCGCCGGTTTTCAGCCAGCCATCCGCATCGATCGTCTTGGCGGTATCGTCTGGGCGGTTCCAATAGCCTTTCATCACCTGAGGGCCGCGCACCTGCAATTCACCCGGTTCATTAAAGCCCTGCAGCTTGCCGTCGTCGTCACAGATACGCACTTCGGTGCTCGGTGTCGGAATACCGATGGTACCAAGCTGCTGGAAACCGGTCGGGTTGAACGACAGCACCGGAGACGATTCGGTCATACCGTAGCCTTCAGACACCGGGCAGCCGGTCATGGCTTCCCAGCGTTCAGCGGTCGAGCGGTTCAACGCCATGCCGCCGGAAATCACCAGCTTAAGGGCACTGCAATCGACGTTCTTAAACTCGTCATTGTTCATCAAGGCGACAAACAAGGTATTCAGACCCGCAAAACCGGTAAAGCGATACTTCTTCAGCTCACCAATAAAGCCGGGAATATCACGCGGGTTGGGGATCAGAATATTGTGGTTACCGGTCAGCATGATGGTCATGCAGTTCACGGTAAAAGCGTAAATATGGTACAGCGGCAAGGGTGCGATAAAGGTTTCTTCGCCGTCATTCAGTGCCAGTTTAAAGAACTGGTAGCACTGCAACATATTGGCGATGAGGTTGCGGTTGGTCAGCTCGGCGCCTTTGGCAACACCCGTAGTGCCGCCGGTGTATTGCAGGATGATAGTGTCTTCGTGCGCCGCTGCCGTCCGCTTGAATGACTGACCAGCACCCTTTTTCAGTGCCTGACGGAAAGAGCCGACACGGCTGGCATCATAGGCCGGAATCATCTTTTTAACACGCTTGACCACGGTGTTGATCAGCACGCGTTTGAAGCCCGGGTGCAGATCGGCGATTTCCGTGACCAGAATCCGCTCTACCGGGGTTTTCGGCTGCACGCGGATGGCCTGAGCTGCCATACCGGCATAAACCACCAGCGCCTTGGCACCCGAGTCGTTCATCTGATGCTCCAACTCGCGATCGGTATAGAGCGGGTTGGTATTAACCACGGTCATGCCGGCGCGCAACGCACCGAAGACAGCGATGGGGTATTGCAGAATATTGGGCAACTGGACGGCGATGCGGTCGCCTGGCTGTAAATCGGTTTCGTTTTGCAAGTAGGCGGCGAAGGCCGCTGAGAGACGATCAAGGTCCGCGTAGGTCAGCGTTTTGCCCATGCAGGTATAGGCCGGTTTGTCGGCAAATTCGCGGGTTTTTTCGTCAAACATGTCCAGGACACTGTCATACAGCTCCGGGTCGATGCTGGCCTGCATCCCGGCCGGATAAGCATTATGAGTATAAGCTTCAGTCATGGGCACTCCTGACATTCTTGTTGTATGCACGCTGGTTGAACCAAAAAATACCGCTGATTCAAACGCTCGTTTAAACGTATCGGGCGGCGATTGTCCCCTGATTAGCAAGGCAAATTCAACTCTTTAATGCCAAAAGCGCACAGAGAAACAGATCAGGAAGCTGGCCCGAGCGGGCCAGCGGAAGGAGCGATCAACGGTTGGCCTGGGCGTCGTCCTCGTCGTCATCGCCATCTTCTTCGGCAAACGGATCGTCATCGTCCAGCGACAGACCTTCCAGTTCAGACATGTCCTCTTCGATATTACTGATATCAAACAGATCATCTTCGTCATCACCGGCCTGGGTTCTCGGCATTTCAGCATCCTCGGCCCTGCCTTCATCCAGCTCCCCCAGATAGTCCTGCGGCGAGCGTTCCGGTTCCGGCTCTTCAAGATCCATCGGATCGCCCAGATCCAACTCGCTGGGTTCCAACTCCAGCTCCGGATCGACCTGATCGCTCACCAGTGGCGCTTCGCCATCCCAGTCGGCCAGTTCAGGCACGTCGTCCTCGCCAAAGCCAGCGGCCAGATCCAGCTCATCGACATCATTACTGCGGATATCCGGCGCCGGATCTTCTTTGAGTTCGTCGTCATTGCCCCGCAATTTGCCGCGATGCTCCAGGCGCCTGAAGAAGGCAAAGAAGGCGAGCAATATCAACAGACCTGGAGCGGCATACAGCAGGTAGCGCAACCAGGGGATATTGCGTTCTGGACCGGCAGCAGAGCTGCCTTCCCATTCGGCCTCTTCATCGACAAGGGCGTCATCCGTGTCCATGGCGGTAGTGGATTCCGGCCGGGTTGTCGGCGCTTGAGCACTGCCCTGCTGCTGCCCCGGCGCTGTCATATCTGAAGTGATTTCAGCAAACCGCGGCATTGGCTCTTTGACATAAGGAATCGCCAGTTCCGCCTCATCGCCGGATGCATCCATCGCCATCTCAGCATCGCCGGCTGCCATGTCATCGGCCATGGATTCATCCATGTCACCGGCCATGGCCTGTTCATCGCTCGCTGCGTCGGCCTGTTGCGCCGCCTGCTCTGCTGCTGCAGCCGCTGCTGCCATAGCCTGGGCCTCCGCCTCAGCACGTGCCTGAGCCGCTGCTGCAGCGGCCGCCTGCGGGTCCCAGACGCGCGGCTGTGCCGGGTCGATGGGCAATGTCAGAGTCAGCGGATCGACGCCCAGATCGTTGACCGCTCGACCATCAAAACGCATATCACCGAGCACCGTCAGTTGGTAATCACCCGGCTCGGCGTCACCGTCCAGCGTCATGCTGTAGTAACCACCGTTTTGCATTTCAAACGGAATCTCGCGTTGCCAGCCTTGCGGACTGGTGACCTGGGCGCGTAAATCTTCATCGCCGGGCTGCAATTCTGAATGCGCCGGATAGAGCCGCCACTGATAATCGCCATCGACGACCAGCACTTCGGACATAAAGGGCGGGCGATTCTGGAAAGTCCGGCGTAACAAGCGTTGGAAAGTACCGCCGTCAACGCGCACAGAGACGGTCAAGGGACCTTCGTCATAGACGTTGAGCAGGTTGCCCGCGAGCATACCACTGCGCCAGCGCACACCGCTGCGAACCTCATCGTTGACGGTAACCGTCGGTTCCATCACCTGGGTCAGTTCGTCTGGGACCGGCTGACCATTTTGGTCCACCGCTTCCAGCTCCATATGGATGGGCTGCCCCATCAAGGTCACCGATCCACCCGGCTGACGCCAGCGCAGGTTCATATCGGACACCACGGATATGCGCGAACCTTCACTGATCTGGCCGGTAATCGACCAGCGACCGGTCTGCGGCTGACGCTGGGTTACCAGGGTATAACCTGGTCCGACACGCCACTGCTGACCCAAGGCCGGCGACAAAGCCGTGGTGGTTTCCCCACTCGGGCTGACCAGACCCATCTCGCCGCGCTCGTGCAGCACCAGGGCGGTCACTTCGGATATCTGGGAGTCGACTTCGAAACCGGCGTTGTCGATCGGAATTTCGTTACCGGTTTCAACGGCCTGCAGCACATCGAGGATAAAAGACTGAATGTCGGCCGCCGAATCAACCTGCGCAAACACGCCACCGGACTGACTGGCCATCTGTTCCAGCAAACCGCTGTCGGCCGCCTCGGTCAGCGCCAGACTGTGAATGCGAGCGCCGGCATTGGCGTAACGCGGTAACACCGAATTAAGAATGCGATCACGCTCGACTTGATTGACCTGAGCGTTGGGAGCGATGTCCACCTGACCATCGGTGATCAAGACCACATCGGTCGGTGCCTGATAGTTGGAGTAGCCAAAGTCGTAACTGGCCTGATCCATAACCGCGCCCAGATTAGTGCGCTGTGCGATAGGTTCCAGGGCGGCAACGGCCGCGCGCGCCTGCTCACGCCATTCATCATCAACGGTATCGTGTTCCACCAACAGATTGACGTATTGGCCGAAGGTCCAGATGCCCGCCTCACTGCCATCCGCCAGCGAATCAATCAGCAGGTTAATGGCCGGAGTTCGTTGGTTCTGCGGATCGGTCTGGACCATGGATCCGGAAATATCGATCAGCACACGGACGTCAGTCGGTGTCTGGGTGGTTTCTTCAGCGGCCAGGCTCGTCCAGGCAAGGACCAGCGAGGTCGATAACAGGCGGAAAAACAGTCGCACGGAATTCGCACACTCAGTCGTTTGGAATCGGTTTTCTATAGATCGGCCGAGACTGCGTGGCCTTGAGGCGGGAGCGAGGACCTCCTTGTCCTCAATCACTAAATATCGGTTGGCAGGATCAGCTCATCCGCGCCAACAGGCGGCGTCCGCCGTCGGTCAGGTGCCAGCGAACACCCTGCTTACCAGTGATGCGACCCGCTAAATTGCGCGCCACCATGATCTCCAAGGTTTTGATCATGGTCGGTTCGTCTACATCCACTTCTTTGCACAGGCCACCCAGTGACCGGAAAATATAGCGCCCATTGCCCAGCGTCTTAAGGACATTGGCGGTGGTGACATCCGGTTCTTCTTCCGGCGTGATCGGTTCGGGTTCTACTTTGAGGTCTTCCTCGGTTTCCGTTTCGATCAACGGACGCAATTCGTTCTGTACCAAATACAGTTCATGCATGACCCGATCGGATTGCTCACGCGCCCGACGCGCTTCCGACAATATCCGATCAGACACGCTGGTGACCAGAAAACGACTGGCGATAGCGGCAATCAAACAGAAGCCGGTGAAAATCAGAAAACGGGTGGAATCCTGGCTGCTTTCAGTAATCAGGTCGCTGTTAACCAGCGCCAAAATCACCGGTACCAGGAAAGATGCGCCAATGCCCACAACCAGACTGCGCGGCAGACTGGTGGTGTCCGGGTCGTATTGGGACTGCATGTAGTAATTTACCAGTCCGCCAAAAACGCCGGCCATGAGCATAACGGCAACTAGAACGAAAATATGGTTGGCCATGCCTACTCCTTGAGTGCCCCTAAGGGAAAAACGGGCGGTAATCCGCCTCTTTCGTAACAACTAAACGGTCTAAGGTATAGCAGAATGCGTGCCGGAATAAAATTCAGCCGGTTTCGCCATCACCGCTGGCTTGTTTCTCGTAGGCCTTCATCGCTCGCATGCGCATGCCGATAGAGACCAAAACAATCACCAGCGTGCCGACCAGTATGGCTTGAATCATTGGCATCAGCACCTGCAGCGAACCGCCGACGCCGACATCGAGAAAGTCAAAAGCACCGACAATAATGGCCGGCGCATAATAAGGCTCTGGCTCAGTCGCTTGCCAGGGTGTGAGCACGACACACAAATAGAGCCAGGTCAGCCACCAGCGCAGCGGTCGCCACGGCAACAATCGGCCGAACCGCCAAATCACCACCCAGAAGCCGACCACACCCAAACCGTAGATGGTGGCTGCTGTCCAGTACAGATCTTCGTAGATCATCCGTTCACCTTTACCGACACCTCTTAGAGGTTATCAATGATGTATTCTTCCCAATCCTGTTCCGGCACGCTGTCATCGGCGACCAGATCCCAGTGGGCTATGGATTGCTGCGTCTGGTGAATACGCTGGGCGTCACCGGCAACCAGCGGATGCCAGTCCGGCAGGTCCTGCCCTTCAGCAACCAGCCGATAGGCACAGGTCGACGGCAGCCAAAAGAAGTCGTCGACATCGTCGGGGGTTAACCAGACGCAATTCGGCACCAGTTGCTGGCGTTTATCGTACACGCTGCAACGGCAGTCTGAGGTCATATAGTGACAGACCAGACGCGTGGCGTAGACCTCGCCGCTGTCTTCATCCTGCAACTTCTGCAAACAGCATTTGCCGCAACCGTCGCACAGCGACTCCCATTCGCTGCGACTCATCTGCGCCAGCGTTTTGGTGCGCCAAAAAGGTTGCTGCATCGCCATCAGCTGTCTCCCTGCCAATTGGCCAGGGTTGCTGCTGACGGCGGCATCTGCAAGTAGAAGCCTTTCTCAATGATGTCATTGAGCACTCGGACCACATCCACCCGGGCCAGACGCCGCTCGGGCGTCAATAACAGATCCATAACGTGTTCGGGTTCGCCAAATTGTGTCTGCAGCGCTTCGGGTAATTCATCAAACTGTGCCGGGCGCGGCAGATAGAGATACATTTCGGCGCGACGCGGCGAACGAAAGATACTCACCAGAGCGCGTTCAGTCGTTGGCTGCATCACGCTGCTCCTCCAGATACTGCACCAAGGGTTCGGCTACTAACCGTTGCCGCCAGCCCTGCAAGGGCGCCGGCGCCTGATAAGCGCCTTGCGGATAGCCACTGCGCACCAGTGCTTCCAGCTGTTTGCGACGTGCCAGCACTTCGACCGGCACCGCTAATTGCTCCGCCAACTGACTCAGATGTTGTTTCAAATCACGCATCAGATCCGCTTGCGCTACCGGCAACGGACCCGGCACACGCTCTGGCCACTGCTCACGAGGTGCGGCTTTTGCCTGCTCCAGAATATCGAGCACCGCCTGACCAAAGAGCCGGACTTTACGCGGATGCAAGCCTTTAAGGTTACCGAGCGCATTGTGGCTGGTCGGCATGCTGTCGGCGATTTGAATGATCTCGGCATCCGACAAGATACGCGAACGATTGACGTCCTGTTCGCGCGCCTGTAGCTCTCGCCATTGCGCCAGCTGCTGCAACGCCATCAGGCGCTCACCCTTCAGTTTCCAGGCGCCGCGCAACCGCAGGTAATAGACCGCAGGATCGCTAGGCAGGCTATCGGCGGCGGCACGGTTGCTGTCTTCAATAACCCAATCGAAGCGATGCTGTTCACGCAGCCCAGGCGCCAATTGATTGAAGAGTTTTTCCAGCCAGTAGACGTCGGCCGCTGCGTATTCGCACTGGACCGCATCCAAAGGACGTTTTAGCCAGTCGCTGCGCGTGGCTTCTTTGGGCAACTGCACATCAAAGACAGCGTCCACCAGGCGCGCAAAGCCCATTTGCAGATCATGATTGGCCAGAGCCGCGGCAATCTGGGTATCGAAGACGGGAGCGACTTTAGCGCCGGTGCTGTGCAACAGAACTTCGGCGTCTTCCGATAACGAATGAAAGACCTTGATGATGGCGGGATTTTCGAGAATATCGACCAGCGGCGCCCAGTCGGTAATCGTCAGCGGATCAATCAGACTGCACTGACCATGGAGCGCCACCTGAATCAAACCCAGGCGTGCAAAGTAGGTTTCGGTGCGCACAAATTCGGTATCCAGCGCCAGAACCTCGGCTTTCGACCAACGCTGGCACGCCTCGGCCAGGGCCGAATCCCCGGAAATCCAGATCGGACTATCAGTCATGCTCGAAGCCAAGCTTCCTCCGATCGCTGAGCGCATGAGACAAGGTGCTGCTATCGATCCGACCCAGCTCGCGTCCGGACGGTACGCCCTGAGCCAGACGGGAAATCTCCACATCCAGTGGTCGCAGCTGCTCAATCAGATAGTGCGCCGTCGCTTCACCTTCCATATTGGCATTGGTGGCCAGAACCACCTCGCGCACCTGCGCATCACGGACGCGCGATACCAGCATGGGCACACCCAATTGTTCCGGGCCGATGCCGTCAATCGGCGATAGCTGGCCCTGCAAAATAAAGTAATGCCCCTGATAACTGCCGGACATCTCGATGGCTTCGCGATCGGCTGGCGTTTCCACCACGCACAGCAGTGTCGCATCGCGGTCAGTGTCGCTGCACACTTCGCACAGCGGCTGTTCACTGAGCGCACGACAACGCTCACAGTGGCGGACGCCGTCAAGCGCCGCGGACAACGCCTGAGCCAGCACAGCAGCGCCAGCGCGATCACGCTCCAGCAGTTGCAACGCCATGCGTTGTGCCGAACGCGTGCCAACCCCAGGCAATACCTGGAGCGCATCCATCAATTGTTCGGTCAGCGGGGTGTAACTCATCTACGGCCGTCTTAGAAAGGCATCTTGAAGCCAGGTGGCAGTTGCATGCCGGCGGTCACCGACGACATCTTCTCCTGGCTGTAGGCTTCAACCTTGCGCACGGCATCGTTCACCGCCGCGGCGAGCAGATCTTCCAGCAGTTCTTTGTCTTCCTGCATCACAGAGTCATCGAGCGTGACCTGTTTGACATCGTGGCGACCATTCATCACCACCTTGACCAGACCCGCACCGGATTCGCCGGTCACCTGTGCATTGGCGACCTCCTCCTGCATGCGCTGCATATCTTCCTGCATCTTCTGGGCCTGTTTCATCAGATTACCCATGCCACCTTTCATCGTTTCAGGCTCCTGTCGGTAAAGGGTTAAAACGGGGTTGGACGGTATCGGTGCGCAGCTCGGCGGAAAAATCGCTGACCAGCGACTGAATAAACCGATCCTCTTGCAAATCTGTGACCGCCTGCTCCCAGGCGGCGCGATTTAATTGATCAAGCCACGCCTGAGGTGTTTGCTCGGCGGCACCAAACTCATAGTCAAAACCCTGAAAATCGGGCAACACACCGGCCAAAGCTTCACGCAGACGCTGACAGTGAGTGTCGTTCATCAACTTGCGATAGTTGGTGGCGATCAACAGTTGAGCGCGGCCGGAAGCGTAGCCCTGCCATTGCGAATGGGCAAAGAGCGTCCGGGTCATACCGCTTAAACCCAACTTATATAAAGTCACCTGCCACCAGCGACGCGGGTCGGCCTGAAAGTCCACTTCCGGCCAGCGCGCCGGATTAACGGCTTCATCGGAGGTTGCCTGGGTCGCAGCAGGTTGGACCGATGTGGGCTGAACCGATGCTGGCTCAGAACTGGCTTCAGGCGCATTACTCTCTGGCTCAGTCGCCGATACTGCTGCCTCGGGTTCGGGCGTCGGTGCCGCCGACTCAGACTGAACGTCAGCTTCTTCCCAAGGCGGTGATGCCTCAGGCTGGACGCTATCGCTGGCTGAATCTGGCTCAGTAACGGTTTCCGGCGCAATGTCCGCTGCCGACATCGTCGCTGGCTCAGGCTCAGGCTCTGTTACCGGTTCAGTAACGGCTTCAACTGGCTCTGCTGCCAGTGGTGAGGGTTGTTCTGGGCTGACTGGCTGAGAGTTAAGGCTCTCAGGCTCAACCGTTTCAGTTTGTTTTTCGCTCGATTCAAACGAATTGGAGACCGCAGCAGAGCTATCTTCCGGCGGCGCAACTTGCGCCGGTGGTGGTGTCGGCTCTTCAGACGATGCTGGTTCGGGTTGCTCTGATTGCGCTTGCGGTTGCGGATCGGCAATGGTCTGCCCAGCCAAAGGCGGCAGATCCGACACCGACCGCGCCGGGCTCGGACTGAACGCCAACATACGCAGCAGCGCCATTTCAAAGCCGGCGCGTTCGCTCGGCGCCAGGGCCAGATCTTTTACCGAGGCCGTGCCCAACTGATAGAACAGATGCACGTCTTCCGGCTGGGCGGCTTGAGCCAAAGCCGCCAGCGCATCGCGGTCGCCTTTGGAGTTATCCAAGGCATCGGGCGCGGCCTGCGCAATCGCCACCCGGTGCAGGGTCGACAGCAACTCGTTCATCAGCGCCCGGAAATCCGGGGTATGCTCCGCCAGTTCCGCCACTTGCGACATTAGACCGGCGGCGTCTTTCTCCACCAGACTGCGCACCAGATTCAGCACCCGCTTAAGATCGACGGTGCCGAGCATGGAGGCCACTTCGGTCTCACGCAGCTGGCCTTCGCCAAAGGCAATGGCCTGATCGGTCAGACTGAGCGCATCGCGCATACTGCCGGCGGCTGCTTCCGCCAGCAGCCACAAAGAAGGATCGTCATAAGCCACCTGCTCCTGCACCAGAATATGCTGCAGATAACCGACGATGCCTTCGCGCGTCATGCTCTTCAGATTGAACTGTAAACAGCGCGACAACACCGTCACCGGCAGTTTTTGCGGATCGGTGGTGGCGAGCAGGAATTTGACGTGCGGAGGTGGTTCTTCGAGCGTTTTGAGCAAGGCATTGAAGCTGTGCGTCGACAGCATATGCACTTCGTCGATCAGATAGATCTTGTAGCGACCACGCGTCGGCGCGTACTGGACGTTATCGAGCAGCTCACGAGTGTCTTCCACCCGGGTGCGCGAAGCAGCGTCGATTTCCAGCAAATCGACAAAACGTCCCTCGGCAATCTCGCGGCAGGCCGAACAAACACCACAGGGGCGCGAACTAACGCCTTCTTCGCAATTCAGACTTTTAGCCAGCAAACGCGCCAGGGTGGTTTTACCGACACCACGGGTGCCGGTAAACAGATAGGCGTGATGCAGCCGCTGCTGGTCCAGGGCGTTGACCAGGGCTTTTAGGACGTGGGCCTGGCCCACCATGTCAGCGAAGGTGGCCGGGCGCCACTTGCGTGCCAGTACCTGATAGGACATGACGGCTCGGGGTTGCGAATTCGACGGACGCCTATCCTAACCGGGATGAGCTGGCGCTGCCAGATGGTTAGGAAAAAACGAAGTAAAACAGAGGCTTAGAAAGACTGGGTGGCGGCTCCATCAGCCACACCCCGGCACCCGATACAGCCGCTACCGTTGCTCCCTTCCGGGCCTGGCGGGATTCACGACTTCTCGTTGCGGGGGGACCGACAGAGCCACCCTAACAGAGCGCGGCATTATGCCTGCCTAAATAAAAATCTCAAGCGCTGCAGAGCTTCTATACTCGCACTAGACAACACCACTGAATCGTCGATATGTCGTTCAAACCAGCCAGAGAGATTTATCAATGAAACGCCTCGAACCCACTTTGCAGTTTCGACTGCTGCTGGCAATTTTGGTCAGCATCCTGGCTATGGCAGTGATCGCCTTTACCGGGATTTTCTCCATGCAACGCTCGGTGAACAACCTGGAGAACGTGCTAACAGAGCTGAAAACACTGGAAAAAAATGCTGATCTCGCCAATCTGGATTTCAAACGCCAGGTCCAGGAATGGAAAAATGTGCTGTTGCGCGGCCAGGACCCGGAACGCATGGAGCGCTACTGGAGCAGCTTCCAGACGCTGGAGCAAGACGTTCAGAGCAGAGTTCAGCTCTTGGTTGATGGCCTGTCCGATAACCCCGAACTGCGCGCCATCGCCGAACAGTTTCTGATTGATCACCGCAATATGGGCATTGCCTACGCAGAAGGTCGACAAGCCTTTATCCGCAGCGGCTTTGATCATACCGTCGGTGATGCAGCGGTTTCAGGCATTGATCGAGCGCCCTCGGCGGCAATGGAAGACCTGGGTCTGCAACTGGCCGAACGCGCTAACATGGCTTCCGCTCAGGCCAGTCAGAATGCCGATACCACCTTAACCATTTCGTTGAGTTTTGCGGTGGCCTGCAGCCTGATCATCCTGGGCGCCATTCTGGTCTTTGTTCGCGCCTCCATTATCAAGCCAATCCACCAGCTAAAGGCTGGTGTGGAACATATTCAGCAAGGCCAATACGATCAGCCCATCAAACTGAAACGGCGCGATGAACTGGGCGATCTGGCGCTAACGCTCGATTTTCTGCGCAGCTTTCTGAACGACATGATTACCGATCTGGAACGCAACGGCAGAGCGTTGCAAAATGCCGTTAACAAGCTCGACACCATGTCCGGTGGCCTCGCCAGAACCACCGCCGACCAAAGCGATCTCAGTCATCAGGTCGCCACGGCGATTGAACAAATGGAAGCGGCGTCGCGCGAAGTCGCCGGCAATGCAGCAGAGACGGCCGAAGCCACCAACCACACCGAAAAACTGGCACGCAGCGGTGGCGACTCCATGCAACGCGCACAACACACCATGCAAAAGCTGGTCAACGATACCGAATCGACCGCTGAAGCCATTTCCCGCCTGGCACAGGAATCGGAAAACGTCGGCTCGGTGCTGACCGTTATCAAAGGCATCGCCGAGCAAACCAATCTGTTGGCGCTGAACGCGGCGATTGAAGCGGCACGCGCCGGTGAACAAGGACGCGGCTTCGCTGTGGTCGCCGATGAAGTGCGCTCGCTGGCAGAAAAAACTCAGCAATCGACCGTCGAAATCCAAAACATCCTGGAATCCATTCGTGGTGGCGCTGAAGAATCGGTTCGCGCCATGGAAACCGGTCGCGGCCAAACTGAATCCACCGCCAGCCAGGTGGTCGAGGTCGGTACTCATCTGAATGAAATTCTGGTCGCCATCACTCAGATCAATGAAAAAAACCAGCAGATTGCCACCGCCGCCGAAGAACAAACCAGCGTTGCCGGATCGCTCAGCGAATTGATTATGCAGATTCGCAACCTGGCCGAAGATACCTCCGGGGAAAGTCGCGACGCCCATGCGTTGAGCGAAGAGCTGTCGCAATTGGCGACAGATTTTAATCGCCAACTGACGCAGTTGCGCAGCGGCAGGCAGTAATCCACAACGGTGACAGCGGCGTAATGTGTCTTTGGATTTGGTAATGAGTCGTAAAGTATGTCGAAACTGACCTTGGCCGTTAGCAGCTGTTTACTGGGTGAAGAGGTACGCTTCAACGGCGGTCATAAACTGCATCGCTGGCTAACCGATTCACTCGGTCAGTTTGCTGACTTTCGCCCTTACTGCCCCGAAGTTGGCATCGGTTTAGGCATACCGCGCGAAACCATTCGACTGATCCAGGCCGATGCGGGCACCCGTGCCGTCAACAGCAGCGATGCCAGTGTCGATCACACCGATGCCTTGCGCCGCTATGCCGAAGGCATCCTACCTGAACTGGAAGACATCGACGGCTATGTGGTCATGCAGGGTTCACCCTCGTGCGGCATGGAAAGGGTCAAACTCTATACCGATAAACCGGTTCCGGAAAAAAGCGCCGTCGGCATTCACACCCAAGTCATCCTGGAGCACTACCCCTGGTTACCCGTCGAGGAAAGTGGCCGCTTAAGCGATCCCGGCCTGGCGGAAAACTTTGTGCAGCGGCTTTATGTTTATCATCAATGGCGTACTGAACAACCCTGGCAATCGGCCAAAGGTTTGATCGACTTTCACGCCCGACAAAAATATCTATTAATGATGCACGATTACAATCGCTACAAGTCTCTGGGGCAATTACTGTCGGATTTAAGCGATCGCAGTCAGTTGGCTGAACTCGGTCATCGCTATTTAACCGAATTGATGAGCGCCTTGAAAAAAGTGCCCAGCCGGGGCCAACGCGTCAATGTATTGCAGCACCTGATGGGCTACTTCAAACAACAATTAAGCGACAAGGAAAAAGCCTCGCTGCGGCACAGCATCGATCAATACCAACAGGCCATCGTGCCCTTTATCGTACCGGTTGCGATGATCAAACATTATGTGTTTCTGCACGGCGACGACTTTCCTTATCTGCGCCAACAAACCGTTCTCGACCCTTATCCGGAATCATTGGGCCTGCGCAATCCGATTTAACCAACAGTGAACCAAACCACCCTCCCGGTGCGTACAAGGACACCAGCATCATTCACTGTACCAGCCACTAAGGAATCGCTGTGACCGCTACGCATCTGGTTTGGTTTCGCAACGATTTGCGTACCCACGACAACGCCGCTTTAACTCAGGCTTGTTCACTGGCCGGGCAAGGTGACCGCGTTCAGGCGGTATTTTTGTGGACACCCCAGCAGTGGGATCGACACGACTACGGCCAGCCGCGACGCTTTGCCTGGCTCGATGCGTTAAGAACTTTAGAACAACGCCTCGCGCGCCTGGGCATTGGCTTAGCGCTGATCGAATCGAGCGACTGGCAACAGGGCGTCAGCGATTTGCTGCAATTGGCAAAGCAACTCAAGGCGCGCTCAATCAGTTTTCATCGCGAGTTCGGTTGGGATGAAGTCAAGCGCGATCATCTGGCGCTAACCTCAGCTCATCAAGCAGGCCTGGAAACTCATATTTTTGAAGACCGTGTCACCCAGGAACCGAGTCAATTGCTGACCGGCCAGGGAGAAATGTATCGCGTCTTCACACCCTACAAGAAAAGCTGGTTACGCCAGCACGCCAATGCACCCTTGGCGCCACCCTTACCAGAACCATCACCCATCGGTGACGCCATTAAACCCAGTTGCCAATTTCCCGATGCGCAATCGCCCAAGGCAGTCGAACTACCGTTAAACGAAGATGCAGCGCTGAATCAACTTGAAGATTTTTTGCACAGCGCAGCAAGCGATTACCAACAAGACCGTGATTTCCCCGGTATCGAAGGCACCTCACGACTATCGGCAGCGCTGGCCAATGGCGCCGTCAGTTTGCGCCAGTGTTTGCATGCCAGTCTGAATCACCCCGATCGCGATCGGCCGGGTTTGCAGGCCTGGATATCCGAACTGATCTGGCGCGAGTTCTATCACTACTTATTGTACTGGCGTCCGGAACTGGCCAAACACCAACCTTTTTATCCGCGCTGGGATGCTTTTCCCTGGCGTGATGATGCAGCCTTACTGACCGCCTGGCAGCAAGGTCAGACCGGCGTGCCCATTGTCGATGCCGGCATGCGTCAACTGGCCTACTCCGGTTGGATGCACAATCGGGTGCGGATGATTGTTGCCATGTATCTGGTGAAAATCATGCAGCTTAATTGGCGTGACGGTGAGCGCTGGTTCGCCCGGTCCTTGCTCGATATCGACTTCGCCAGCAACAACGGCGGCTGGCAATGGTGTGCGGCCACTGGTGTCGATGCCGCGCCCTATTTCCGTATTTTTAATCCGACCACCCAGTCACAACGCTTTGATCCAACAGGCGACTACATTCGTCGCTGGGTGCCTGAACTGGCATCACTGAACAGCAAACAAATTCATGAGCCACCAACAATGCCCGATTACCCGGCACCTCTGGTGGACTACGCCGGTGCCCGCGCGCAAACGCTGGCGCTGTTCAAGCAACTTTAACCAGACCACAAACCGAGCAGACAACTATGTCGATGATCGAACGTATTAAAACGCTTTACGCCGAGTTGGGACCCGACAACGTCACACGCGAACGTTTGGCGCAGGTCTATGGTGAACAGGCTGTCTTTATCGACCCGATGCATCGCATCGACGGGCTCGATCAATTGGAGCGTTATTTCGTCAACCTCTACCGCAACCTGGATGAAATCAACTTTCGCTACCTGAGTCATTGGGAAAACGACGGTGAAGCCATGCTGCGCTGGGAAATGACCTACGCTCATCCCAAGGTGGCCGGCGGTCGCCCCATTACCATGCCCGGAGTTACCTATCTGCAGTTCGACGACCGCATTCAACTGCACCAGGATTATTTCGACAGCAATCAGATGCTGTTTGACCACCTGCCGGTGCTCGGCTCCATTCTTGGCTGGCTGAAAGGCCGACTGAACAACTGATATTTTTTGGGAATCGTTTTATGAGCAGTCAACGCATTGCCATCATCGGCAGCGGCATCGCCGGCCTCACCACCGCCCGGTTATTGCACGAGCATTACAACATCGAAGTCTATGAGCAAAACGAAGTGCTCGGCGGTCACACCCACACTCAAGACATCGAAATTGATGGCACCGTCTATCCGGTTAACACCGGCTTTATCGTTTACAACGACTGGGTTTATCACAATTTTAATCGGCTGATGGCGCCATTGGATGTGCAGCGCGAAGCCACCGAAATGAGTTTCAGCGTGCGCGACGATGCCAGTGGCCTGGAGTACAACGGCCACAATCTGGACACCCTCTTTGCCCAGCGTCGCAATTTTTTCCGCCCGTCATTCTGGCGCATGATCCGGGACATCCTGCGCTTTAATAAACGCAGCCAGGCCGACCTGGATGCCGGTCGCCTTACGCCCGAACTGACGCTCGGTGACTACCTGCGTCAAGGTGGTTACGGGCAAGCCTTTATCCATCACTACATCATTCCGATGGGCGCGGCGATCTGGTCATCAGGTGAAGCGGATATGGACGCTTTTCCGGCGCTGTTTTTCGTGCGTTTTTTCAAAAACCACGGCTTGCTGTCGGTGAAAAACCGACCGCAATGGTATGTCATCAAAGGCGGTTCACGCGCCTACATCGATCCGTTGATCGAACCGTTCCGCGACAAGGTACATACCCTGCATCGCATTGAGCGAGTCGAACGCGATGCCGACGGCGTGACGCTGCATTTTTATAACGGCCATCAGGAACGCTTTGATCAGGTCGTGTTCGCCTGCCACAGCGACCAGGCATTGGCTTTACTGGCTGACCCCAGTGACGCCGAGCGACAGATTCTCAGTGCCATTCCCTACAGCCAGAACGAAGTGGTACTGCACACCGACGACAGTCTGTTACCCAAGCGCCGCAAAGCCTGGGCCGCCTGGAATTACCATCTGCCAAAGCAAGCGGATGAGGCCGTGGGCCTGACCTACAACATGAATATCCTGCAGAACTTCAAGGATGCACCGGTAACCTTTTGCGTCACCTTAAATCGCACTAGCGAAATCGCGCCGGACAAAATTATCAATCGGTTTAATTACGCTCACCCGGTGTTTTCCAAAGCCGGGATCGAAGCGCAGCAAGACTATCACCGCATCGGCAATCAAAACCGCAGCCATTTTTGTGGCGCTTACTGGTTCAACGGTTTTCATGAAGATGGCGTCAACAGCGCCTTGCGCGTGGTTCGCGATCTGGGCGTGGAGCCATGGCAATGAACAGTCGCATTTACCAGGGCTGGGTTCGGCATCGTCGCTACGCGCCGCGTAACCATCGACTGAATTACCCGCTCTTTATGCTCTATCTGGATTTGGACGAAATTGACGAGGTTTTTGCGCAGTCTAGATTCTGGTCGCGCGAACGATTCAACTGGGCCAGCTTCCGACGGGACGATTATTTCGCACCGCAAAAAGACGACCTCAAAGGCGCCGTGATTGAACGCATGGTTGAACTCAGCGACATCGAACCAGCGCGGTTTCACTCGGTGCGTATGCTGACGCATCTGCGTTATCTGGGCATTTCCTTTAACCCGGTGACCGTCTATTACGCCTTTGATGCGCAGGACAAGCTGCTCGCCATCATGCCGGAAGTCACCAACACGCCCTGGGGCGAGCGACATCAATACGTGCTGACTGTGCAGCCGGGCGACGGCGGCCACGAGCCCAGCCGTCAGCACCGTCACTACCACGAATATCGTCTGGCCAAGGCATTTCATGTATCGCCTTTTCTACCCATGGATATGGACTACCGTTGGGTATTCGGTGCACCGGAACAAACCCTGAGAGTGCACCTGGAAAATTACCAGGACGGCGAACGCCGCTTCGATGCCACCCTGGTTATGGAAGCCAGTGCGGTGAATCGCCGCACTATGAATCGAGCGCTCATCCGTTTTCCGTGGATGACCGTAAAAGTCGTGACCGGCATTTACTGGCACGCCTTAAGGCTCTGGTTGAAAGGCATTCCCTTTTACCCTCATCCGCACAAGGACAAGAAGGAAACATCGGCATGACCATCGCTTCAACGCAATCGACCCCGCGCTCGGCAACGCTGAGCCGACGACTGCTGTGCAAAGCTCTCAGTCGATTCACCCAAGGTTCACTGACGCTGGAAGACGCTGACGGCCGTGAGGTTTTCGGCAAGCTGGACAGCCCTGGCCCGCACGCCAGCGTCCGCATTCACAACACTCGCGTCTATCGCGAAATGCTCACCGGTGGCGATTTGGCCGCGGCCGAATGTTATGTCGCCGGCTTCTGGGACACTCCAGACTTGACCGCTGTAGTGCGCGTCTTTGCGGCCAATCTCGATACCACCGGCGGACTCAATAAAACCCTGGGTCGTATCACCAAACCGCTGCTGCGTTTTGCGCACTGGCTAAACCGCAACGACAAAGCCGGATCACGGCGCAACATCCGTGCGCACTATGATTTGGGTAACGATCTGTTCGAAACCTTTCTCGATCCCTCGATGATGTATTCCAGCGCGTTTTATCCAAACGAAAACACCTCACTGGAAGAAGCGCAGCGTTTTCGCTTGGATCGCATCTGCCAGAAACTGGCACTCAACGCCGATGATCACTTACTGGAAATCGGCACCGGCTGGGGTGGTCTGGCGATCCACGCCGCGCAACATTACGGTTGCCGCGTCACCACGACGACCATCTCGGACGAGCAATACGACTACGCCGCCAAACGCATCGAGGCTGCCGGATTGAGCGATCGTATTCGTCTGCTCAAAAAGGATTACCGTGACCTGGAAGGTCAGTATTCCAAGCTGGTCTCAATCGAAATGATCGAAGCGGTCGGCCACAATTATCTGCCCAGTTATTTCCGCGTCCTGTCCGAGCGACTCGATGACCAGGGCGTTGCCTTGCTGCAGTGCATCACCCTGCCCGACCAACGCTACGATCGTTATCGCAAGAGCGTCGACTTTATTCGCAAATACATCTTCCCCGGTGGTCATCTGCCGTCGCTTTCTGTCTTGCAAGACAACCTGAAACGCTACACCGATATGCAGACGCTGCACCTGGAAGACATGACCGAACACTACGCGCTGACGTTAAAAGAATGGCATCGACGTTTTGTGCAAGCGCGCGATCAAATAACGGCTTTGGGCTATGACGATCGTTTCCAGCGTCTGTGGCGTTATTATTTTTCTTACTGTGAAGGCGGCTTTGCCGAGCGCGCCATCAATACCCATCAGGTGGTATTCGCCAAAGCCGGGCATCGCCGTTTGTGGGTCACACCGTGAACCGAGCGGTCGGTTTACAGCTGTTTAATTACGCCGGCTTTCAAGCCGGCTGGTTCTTGCTGGTATTAACGCGCTCACCCTGGGCCTTGCTCTGGGTCGCTGTTTTTTTGCTGTGTCATTACCGCTGGTTGGCACAGCCTGGAGAATGGCGCCAGGTGCTTCCCATCATGATCTTCGGCGCCACCATCGACCTGCTCTGGCATCTGTCACCCTGGGTGGAATTCACCGGTGCCGGCTGGCCCATGCCGTTGTGGTTAATCGGATTATGGCTGATGTTCCCACTGACGCTAAACCATTCGCTGGCCTGGCTTGCTGATCGCCCGCTGTTGCAAATTTTCGGTGGTATTTTCGGCGCCGGTGGCAGCTACCTCGGCGGCGCAGCACTGGGGGCGGCAGACATTTCCGGCCCAGCCTGGTGGCTGGTTCCGCTGGGTTGGGGATTGTGGCTGCCGCTGTTTTATTACGGCAATCGTACCTTGGCAACGGCATCACCATGATTCAAAAAACACTGGCGACTTTTTTGCTGTGCGGATCGGTCTGCGCACAAACCCAAAATTTTACCGGCACTGCTTTTGCGCTCGACAGTGAGCGTGAGTTGTATCGCGAACAACACCAATTAACGCTCAACAATGGCGAGCCGGTATCCGAACAGGTGCGTTACCTCGCCCCGGATGGTCAGTTACTGGGCGAAAAAAACATGAGCTACAACGAACCGGCACGGCCTGGTTATGAGTTGGTATTACCCGCACTGGATCGGACCGAAAGTGTTAGGCCCGACAGAGACGGTGTAACGATCGTCAGCCGCAAAGAAGGTCGCCTCGGCTGGCCGCAACAGACCGCCATCATCGACGCTGGCTTTCACTACTTCATTCTGGATCATTTCGACGCGCTCGAGCGTGGCCAGACACTCGATATTCAGTTTCTGACGCCCAGCCGGTTGAGCTGGATAGCGCTGTCGATCGAACCGGAAACGCCCCGAGACGACCAACTGGTGCTGCAGCTGCGCCCGCAAAACCAGGTGCTACGCTGGCTGATCGACCCCATCGAGCTGACCTACAGCCGCAGCCAACAACGCCTGTTGCAGTATCGCGGCCTGACCAATCTGCCCAATGGTAACGAGGGCAATTTTAAGGCGCGCATCGTCTATCAATATTCGGAGCCCGAGCAATGAACAGCCGCACTCTGATCAGTCGATTCAGCTTTATTATCGGCCTGCTGTTATCCGCCTTGTTGGTCGGCTGGATGTTATACACCTCGCCCTGGGATCGTTTTGGCAGCGAAGGCAACTGGTTGCTCAGCCACAGCTGGGGACAGATCGCCCTGCTGGATCTGTACGCTGGTTTCTTTCTGGCCCTGGCACTGGTGTGGCGCTTCGAAACGCAGCGCTGGCTGTGCTGGTTAATGACCATCGCCCTGCCTTTACTGGGCAATCCGGTACTGGCGATCTGGTTGCTCTGGCGCTGGCGAACACTGTTGAGAATGGCGTCAAATCGGGAAATTGGCTAAGCTGTCACAATACGTAAAGATCTCGCCCTCCCGGGCCCTGGCGGCTGGTCAGCATGTCTTCAGCGGTATTTAAATCGACATTACTTCAGCATTTGTCATTTCGCTTGGCACGTACTGGCGTCATCCTGGCCTTGGTTGTCAGTCTGGTTACCTCTGGTTTCCAGGTATTTCTTGATTATCAGGACGAACAAAGCTCGCTGAATGATTCCATTGAGCGAGTCATGAATGCCTCGCGTTTTGCCGCCTCCCGTGCCGTTCATACGCTCGATTACAACCTGGCCAGTGAAGTGGTTGACGGTATGTTCGTCTATGACTTCGTCAATTCCGTCGCCATTGTCGATGAACTGGGCAATCCGCTGTCGCAACGCCGCGCCGATGTTTCCAATCGACGCACTCACTGGTACGAACCCTTTATCGGTAATCCGACGCGGCAATTGGAAACCCGCTTGGAAACCGACGCCATGGGCAGCGATGTCTATGGCGTGTTGCGTATGGAACTCGATATGGTGCTGGCCTATGAGAGTTTCGTCGATCGGGCGGTGTCGACGCTGATTCTGGGTGTGGCCAAAAATTTTGTGCTCATTCTATTGTTTCTGGCGCTGTTTTATCGCCTGGTTACCCACCCGGTTAATCAGTTGTCCACCTCGCTCGACGCCATTGATCCAAAGAACCCGGCAGGACGACGGCTACCGGTTCCCAAGGGCCACGAAGAGGACGAAATTGGTCAGTTGACCACCAACATCAACCTGCACCTGAACAGCGTCGAACAACTGATTCGCGACAACAGTGTCGCCCGCCATGAAGTGGAAGAGTCGTACGACAATATGCGCCGGTTAATCGATAACCTGCCGCATATGATTTACGTCAAAGACGCCAGCGGTCATCTGGTTCTGGTCAACAAAGCCTATGCCCGCGCCTTCCAGCAAAGCGTCGAACAACTGACCGGCCAACATCAGTCGGCGCTGTTAAATAGGTATGAAGAAAAATCACGTGAACTGTTGCAGGAGGCCGACGCCAAAGTGCTGACTGAGCAGCACAGTCTGTTTATTCCGGAATTTGAATGGGTCGATCCGGCGGGTAATTACACCGCCTTGGAGCTGCGAATTCTGCCCTTGGAATTTCGTGGTGAACCGGCCATTTTGTCGGTCGGCGTCGACATCTCCGAGCGCAAGCGCAACCAGGCGCGCATGCAACACATGGCCTATCACGATCCGCTGACCGACCTGCCCAATCGGCATTTGTTTCTTGACCGACTCGATCAGTCGCTGCGCCGCGCCAGTCGCTCTAATCAGTTGGGCGCCTTGATCTTTATCGATCTGGATAACTTTAAAGACATCAATGATTCACTCGGCCATGGCGCCGGCGACAGCGTGTTGCGTCAGGCGGCAATGCGTTTGTCCGAAGTGGTTCGTGGCGAAGACACCGTCGCCCGTCTCGGTGGTGACGAATTCGTGGTCTGCCTGGCCGACCTGGGCACCAACGCCGCCGAAGTCAGTCAATTGGCCGGGCACCGGGCTGAGGCTTTACGTGCTGTTCTGGCGACGCCCTTTGTGATCAATGGCAATCGTCTGACGGTCACTGCCAGCCTGGGTATTGCTTTGTTCCCGGACGGCGAGGTCACCGCTTCCGATCTGCTGCGCAATGCTGATACGGCCATGTATCAGGCGAAGTCGCGCGGCAAAGACACCGCCATTTTGTTCGAGCAATCCATGGCCGAGGCCACCGCTTTCCGGCTGACCATGGAAAACGATTTGCGCCGGGCATTGAACAACGAAGAGTTTTTCTTAACCTTCCAACCCCAGGTGGATTCCAGCAACGACCGCATTATTGGCGCCGAAGTGTTAATGCGCTGGCAACACCCGGAACGCGGCATTGTCTCGCCGGTGGAATTTATTCCCGTGCTGGAAAGCATGGGATTAATCGTCCGGGTTGGGGAATGGACTTTGCGCACCGCCTGCGGCATTTTGCGCGACTGGATGGATCGAGGTTTGTGGACGCGCGATCAAGTTATGGGTATCAACATCAGTCCGCAACAGTTCAGCCAACCGGAATTTTTCAATCAGGTTCGCAAAGCCATCGATGACAGCGGCATACCCCCGCAATGCATCGACCTGGAAATCACCGAAGGCATGGTGATCCACGAAGTTGAAGAAACCATCGTGCGCATGCATCAGATTCGCGACTACGGTGTGACCTTCTCGATTGATGATTTTGGCACCGGCTATTCCAGCCTGTCGTATCTGAAACGCCTGCCACTGGATGTGCTCAAGGTTGATCAGTCCTTCGTGCGCGACATCAATACCGACACCAACGATGCCGCCATTGTCGAAACCATTCTGGCCATGGCGCGTCACCTGAACTTGCAGACCATTGCCGAGGGCGTTGAAACCAGCGATCAGTTAAACTTCCTCGAATCTAAAGGCTGCTCGCGTTATCAGGGTTATCTGTTCGCACCTCCGCTGCGGCAGGAGGAGTTCGAACAGTTACTGAACCGCCAACACAGCCTCAATGAAATTCTCTAAATCTGCGACCGATTCAGCCGAACCGGTCCACTCTCAAAACGAGCCACTATTGTGACCTTCAGTGTTAAGGAAATGTTTTACACCCTCCAGGGCGAAGGCGCTCAAGCCGGGCGTCCTGCGGTCTTTTGTCGTTTTACCGGCTGCAACCTGTGGAGCGGCCGCGACCAGGACAGAGCCAGCGCCGTCTGCACGTTTTGCGATACCGACTTTTTAGGTACCGATGGTCCCGGCGGCGGGCGTTTTGCCGATGCCCAGGCACTGAGTCAGGCCATTGTTGACTTGTGGCCAGAACAAGGCGGCGGCAAACCCTATGTAGTCTTTACCGGTGGCGAACCCAGTTTGCAGCTAACCGAAGAACTGATTGAGCGACTGCACCAAGCGGACTTCGAATGCGCCATCGAAACCAATGGCACCCGACCAATACCAGCCAATCTCGATTGGATTTGCGTCAGTCCCAAAGGCAACAGCGAGGTGATCATCGAGCGCTGCGACGAACTGAAACTGGTCTACCCCCAGCCCGAAGCACCACCGGAACGCTTTGCTGATATCGAAGCGCATTTTCGGTTTCTCAGCCCGCTGAATCCGTTTGATGCCGCGATGATTGCCCCGGCGCAGCAATCCTCAACCCGGGCGGCTATCGACTATTGTCTAGCCCACCCGCAATGGCGCTTAACGGTACAGATGCACAAGGTCGTCAATATCGCCTGATATCGAGGCTGCAGCCGGTTTCCGGGCCAACCATCATTCACCGTGTGAATACTGTTCATAAAAGCCCTTTACTTAACTTTTGTACTAGAATTCACTAAACTTCCGCGCCATTCAGCCAGTCCCGGTTGCGTAATGCCCACCCAACTGACGACACCTTTGGCGTAGCCACCCACCGTTTGGAGAGAGTTATCGTGTTAGAAGCTTACCGACAAGACGCGCAAGCGCGCGAGGCCCAGGGAATCCCTGCCAAGCCGCTCAATGCCGAGCAAGTGACCGAACTGGTGGAGTTGCTGAAAAACCCACCGGCCGGTGAAGAAGCCTTTGTTAAAGACCTGCTGGTCAACCGTGTGCCGCCGGGTGTGGACGAAGCAGCCTATGTAAAAGCGGCTTTCCTGTCGGCTGTCGCCAAAGGCGAAGCTCAGTCTCCGCTGATCGATAAAAAAGAAGCCACTCAACTGCTCGGTACCATGCAGGGTGGTTACAACATCGAAACCCTGGTTGGTTTGCTCAAAGACAGCGAACTGGCCGATGTCGCCGCCGAAGAACTCAAGCACACTCTGCTGGTGTTCGATGCGTTCCACGATGTCGACGAACTGGCCAAAGCCGGTAACAGCGCTGCCAAGGCAGTGATGCAATCCTGGGCCGATGCCGAGTGGTTCCTGAATAAAAAAGAAGTGCCTGAAAAAATCACCCTGACCGTGTTCAAAGTCACCGGTGAAACCAACACCGATGACTTGTCTCCGGCTCAGGATGCCTGGTCGCGTCCGGACATTCCGCTGCACGCCCTGGCCATGTACAAGATGAAGCGCGATGGTCTGAACCCGGATAAAGACGGCGAAATCGGCCCGATCCAACAGATCGAAAAGCTCAAAGAAAAAGGCCACCCGGTGGCGCTGGTGGGCGATGTTGTCGGTACCGGCTCGTCGCGTAAATCCGCGACCAACTCCGTGCTGTGGCACACCGGTGACGACATGCCGTTCGTGCCGAACAAGCGCACTGGCGGTTATGTACTGGGCAGCAAAATCGCTCCGATCTTCTTCAACACCATGGAAGATGCAGGCGCACTGCCAATCGAAGTCGACGTCGACAAGCTGGAAATGGGCGATGTCATCGACCTCTACCCGTTCGCAGGCAAGGTTGAGCGCAACGGCGAAGTGGTTGCCGAATTCGAATTGAAAACTCAGGTACTGCTCGACGAAGTTCGCGCCGGCGGCCGTATCCCGCTGATCATTGGCCGTGGTCTGACCGACCGCGCCCGTGAAGCTATGGGCCTGGAGCCAAGCACGGTCTTCCGTCGTCCTGGCGATGTCGCCGCCAGCGACAAAGGCTTCACTCTGGCGCAAAAGATGGTCGGTAAAGCCTGTGGCGTTGCCGGGGTTCGCCCGAACCAATACTGCGAACCGAAGATGACCACCGTTGGCTCTCAGGACACTACCGGTCCTATGACCCGTGACGAACTCAAAGACCTGGCTTGCCTGGGCTTCTCATCCGATCTGGTGATGCAGTCGTTCTGTCACACCGCGGCTTATCCGAAACCGGTTGATATCGAAACCCAGCACACCCTGCCCGACTTCATCAAAAACCGTGGCGGTGTGTCTTTGCGTCCGGGTGACGGCATCATTCACTCCTGGCTGAACCGCATGTTGCTGCCCGATACCGTCGGTACCGGTGGCGACTCCCACACCCGTTTCCCGATGGGCATTTCCTTCCCTGCCGGTTCCGGTCTGGTTGCCTTCGCGGCGGCCACTGGCGTGATGCCATTGGATATGCCGGAATCGGTTCTGGTGCGTTTCAAAGGTAAGCGTCAACCGGGCATCACCCTGCGTGATCTGGTGCATGCGATTCCTTACTACGCCATCCAGCAAGGCGAGCTGACCGTTGAGAAGAAAGGTAAGAAGAACGTCTTCTCTGGCCGCATCCTGGAAATCGAAGGTCTGGAAGACCTGACCGTGGAGCAGGCGTTCGAACTGTCGGACGCTTCTGCTGAACGTTCTGCGGCCGGTTGCACCATCACCCTGTCAGAAGACTCGGTCGGTGAATACCTGCGCTCCAACATCGTCATGCTGCGCTGGATGATCGCCAACGGTTATGGCGATGCTCGTACCCTGGAACGCCGCGCCAAAGCGATGGAAGAATGGCTGGAAAGCCCGAACCTGATGCGCGCCGATGCCGATGCGGAATACCACACCATCATCGAAATCGACCTGGAAGACATCAAAGAGCCGATCCTGTGCGCCCCGAACGATCCGGACGATGCGCGTAAACTGTCTGAAGTTGCTGGCAGCAAGATCGACGAAGTGTTCATCGGTTCGTGCATGACCAACATCGGTCACTTCCGCGCCGCCGGTAAACTGCTGGATGCACACAAAGCGCCGATCGCCACACGTCTGTGGGTGTCTCCGCCGACCAAGATGGACCAGGCTCAGTTGATGGAAGAAGGCTACTACAACATCTTCGGCCGTGCCGGTGCACGCACCGAGATGCCAGGCTGCTCACTGTGCATGGGTAACCAGGCGCGGGTAGCTGCCAAGTCGACGGTAGTGTCCACCTCCACCCGGAACTTCCCGAACCGTCTGGGTGATGGCGCTGACGTCTACCTGGCTTCTGCCGAACTGGCTGCGGTCTCTGCGCTGTACGGCAAGCTGCCGACACCTGAGGAGTACCTGAAAATCGCCGCTGAAATCGACAGCATGGCCAGCGATGTTTATCGCTACCTGAACTTCGACCGCATGGACGAATTCGTCAAAGCGGCCGATTCAGTGATCGCCACCTCCGCCGCTTAATTAAGCTGGCCGGAACTCAAAAAACCCGCTTCGGCGGGTTTTTTTATGGCTGATGAAAAGCTTCGAGCAGAACTACAGGGAATGGAAAAACAGGACAATGGACGTTCAATAAACGGCTACTGTTCGCAAGGATGGATAGCAGAGCTCAGCGCTGACACCTTCGCTAAAGCCAAGGCTGTCACTCCTGACTGCTGTAACGGTTGTCGGTTGCTCACCGACGTTATTCTTAGCGGCTGATAAGACGACTCAAACCAATCAGACCTGCCGACGTGCCAGGAACAACACATAACGCCCCAGATCGCGATACGGCGCCTGCTCACACAAACTCCGCTCCATCGCCAAGACGTCCTCTTCGCTATACCAGGACAGCACTGTCGGCTCGGTCAGATCGCTAAAGGTACGAATTCCCGCTTGAGAGATAACGGTATAACCACCCTCTTCCAACTGCTCGCGCACCGCCGTTGGGTCCAGCGGCGAAATGGGCGTCAAACCTTGGCCATCGCCACCGAGTTGATCGTCACGCACCTTCGCCAGAGTGCCGCGCATCAGGTTACGCAGCGCCAGCATATGGCGGTTATAGACCATCACGCCGAGCACTCCGCCTGGCTTCACCCATTGCATCACCCGGCGCAAGGCATCTTTGGGTTCTTCCAGCCACTCCAGCACAGCGTGCAGCGTTACCAGGTCGTAGTTCTGAGCAGGTTCAAAATCCAACACCGACGCCTGCTCAACCTGGCAGCGCCCGGCATGGATGGCATCAGAAAACTCCGCCTGCACCCGCGCCACCATCTCAGCCGACACATCGAAATAATCGACCCGGTGCCCGCCGGCCAAAAACCAGGCGGTCATCTGCCCCAAGCCGCCACCGGCATCGAGCACTTGCATTGGCTGTTGTAAGTCGGCCTGCAAATGCTGTGCATAGAGCTCAGTCAACAACGCCTGGCGCAGACGACCTTTCATGCCACCGTAGATTTGCTCGGCAAAACGCTCGACCAGACCATCAAAGCTGACATAAGACATAGCGCGGTTTCCTGGCTCGGTAGTTCGGGCCGGCATTCTACTCTGCCGCTTCACTGCGCCCAACACCTGGGCTGTATTGACAGCCAGCGGAGCCAACGCCGACACTAGCGCTCTGCCCCATATTTTGGATGTTGAATTGAGCCGACGCCTGCGCCGACTAGCCTTCAAACTCAGCCTGATCGCCTGGCTGGGATTGATTGCCGTACCCGCGGTTAACGCCCAGGGTGGCGGCGACAACGGCATCTGGATACGCGTCTGCCTGGGAACCGGTTCGTCCTGGGTGCAACTATCGCTCGACGACAACGACCACCGCAGCACCCAAAACAACCACTGCCCCTGCACCCAAAACACCCTCGACACGGCCTGGCAACCGATTATTTCGACCAGGCCACCGCTGCTCACCAGCGCCACCCAGCTTGCTTTGGTCGCCGATCCAAAACCGGCGCCCAAGCTACCTTATTTCAGCCGCGCACCGCCTGCCTTCACTGCTGACGTCTAATTAAAAAACAGAATCCATCGGCTTCAATCGAATGAAGTCGAATTCAACATTTATTGTCAGGAGTCGATATGAACCGCTTTGTTTTTGCACTGATCACTGCCGCCGCCGTTATCGCCAGCCCCATGAGCTGGGCACACGGTTACCACCTGGGCTCGCTCAATATTGAGCATCCCTGGTCACGCGCCACACCGCCGGGCACGCCGACTGGCGGCGGTTTTATGACCATCCACAATGAAGGCGACGAAGCCGATGTCTTGCTCGGCGGCCATTCCGATTTCACCCAGAGCATCAGCGTGCATCAAACCAAGATGGACGACGGCACCATGAGAATGATGCCGCAACACGACGGCCTGGAAATTCCCGCTGGTGGCTCAGTCACTCTGGAACCGGGCAGTTACCACCTGATGCTAATGGGCTTGCAAGCGCCGTTGGTTGAAGGTGAACGCCGTACCATCACACTGGAATTCGAGAAGGCTGGATCTATTGAGGTTGATTTGGCGGTCGATGCGATTGGCGCCATGCCGGAACACAATCACTGAGTCTTCCGGCCTGACTGAAGTCATCCGAATGCCGACCCCAGTGGTCGGCATTTTTTATCTCGGCAGACTCAATGAAACAGGTGCTGCGTCATCGGCCAAATCGCTGTCCAGGCGAGCTTTCGGCTTGGGCTTATAAAACATCACCAGGTTACCGGTCAGAATTAACGCCACGCCCAAGGCGGCTGTCAGCGTCCATTGATAGCCCTCCAGCAGAGTCGACAGCGTCATCGCCACCAAGGGTGCCATAACCGTAACGTAAGCCGCCGAACCGGCACCGACACGACCAATCAATAAAAAGTAAGTCGCAAAACCCAGGATCGAACCAAAGACGGCCAAATACACTAAGGCCAGCCCATACACTGGCCGCGGATCCCAGGCAAAACCGGTTCCGGTCACAACCATCGCCAGCAACAGCAGCAATGCGCCATAACTCATCGCATACGCATTGGTCGACAACACATCCAGCCCCTGGCGCTGGTGACGCGCACTGATCATATTGCCCAGAGAGAAACCGTAGGTACCGATCAAGGTCAGGCCAGCACCGAGCATCACCCCGGTCGATAGCGTCTGCGCCAGCAAGTCCTGCCAGAACAAAGCCACCATTCCCAGCAAGCCGCAGACATTGGCGAGCGCCAGGCGCCGGGTAATGCGATGACCAAAAAACACCACCCCATTGAGCGCATTAAAGAGTGTCGCCATCGAAAACAACACCGACTCCAAACCACTGCTGATCCATCGACTGGCGGTATAGAAACACAGGAAGTTCACACAGAACACGCAGGCACCCTGTAACACGCAAAACAGATGATCTTTCACGGCGATGGTGCGCAGGCGTCGCGTTAACAACAGGAAAATCAGCAACAGAACAGCCGCCAAGGCAAACCGATAAAACACCGACACCACCACCGGTACCGGACCCGATTGCATGGCAATAGCCAGCCAGGTTGATCCCCAAATAAACACTGATGCGACGAATAACAGCGCGTTCATTCACAAGCTCCACCAAACCATGTAGCCTCAGTATCGGAGTGGATGGCAAGTAAGGCTGTCATATCTCAGCGCTGGTTTTGCATATTCTTGCGCTTTTTTGCGGGCCGCCATGATAGACCGCTTGGCGGCTGGCACGGCCAGCGCCTATCATGGGACATCAGGACAGAAGCCACGCAGAGTACGGAGGTAGGCAGATGTCGCCCCCCTACCAAATGCTGCAACGGCTACAGCAACACAAGAACCAACTGCTCGACCTTCTCGACCTCGACAACGGCGTCAGCCTGGCATCCTGGGCCAATAACGACGATCTGGTTGTGATCCAGCCAACCGGCCACCACACCCTCAGCCTGTACCTGAACCACGGCGAGCGAACCTACCTCAAAACCCCGCATGGCTGGCGCGATGGCGGCGGACCCGATCGACTCTGTCTGATGCCCAAAGACTACAGCAGCACCTGGAATGTGCTCGATTCGTTCGAATTTATGCACTGCTATTTCAGCGATGCACACCTGCGCCGCCAGGCCGAACAAACCTGGGATAAAAGCCCGACCGGTTTGAGCATTGATGAACACATCTTTGCCGACGACGCCAAAATCAGCAGCATCTACCGCCACTATTTGACCAGCCTGGACTGGCACGATAACGCCAATCACCTGCTGCTCAGCAGCGCCACCAGCTTGTTACTCAATCACTTGGTGCGCCACTACACCCAATTCCGCTGGCAGCCTGTCACTGTAAAAGGCGGACTGGCGCCGCATCAGCTCAGCCGGGTCAAGGCGTACATCGACAGCCATCTGGACCAAGCACTGACCATCAACGAACTGGCCAACCAAGCCCAGCTAAGCGACTACCATTTCGCCCGGATGTTCAAACACAGCACCGGCCAAAGCCCGCATCAATATGTGCTGCAACAACGCTTAGAGCGCGCGCAACACCTGCTGAAGCACAGCTCAGTATCGCTCACTGATATCGCACAACAATGCGGATTCAGTTCATCCAGCCACTTTACGCATCGCTTCCGACAAGCCACCGGCGTCACCCCTTCTGCCTATCGAGTGCGTACTCATTAAGCGCCGCCTTGAGAGCTGCTTATTACCGCCAACCGCCATCACATTATTTCAGACACCTAAGCTCTAACCTGGCCCCCGATTTTTAACCAACTACCTCTTTAAGACAGAAAAGTTGCGCCCATTAATATACTGAGTATATATTTGTATTTAGTTTATATAGGTGCTTGATACATGAAAATTGATACTGCCTCATCCTCGACCAGCAAAAAGCCTGCCCCTAAATCCCTGACTGAGGCATGGCTGGCCCTGCTCGGCCTGTCCGCCGTCTTTCTCTTTGAGATGCTCGACAATTCCATATTAAACGTAGCGTTACCGGTTATCGGGCGGGAACTGGAGGCCTCCAACACGGCGCTGCAGTGGGTCACCGGTTCCTACGCCTTGGTTTTTGGCAGCTTAATGCTGCTGTTTGGTGCGGTGGCCGATCGAATTGGCCGACGCAAAGTGATGCTTATTGGTCTGACGTTATTAGCCATCGCCAGCCTGGCGACCGCCTTTGTCACCACCGCCACTCAGTTGATTGCCGTGCGCATCGCCACGGGTGTCGCCGCTGCGATGACCACGCCAGGGTCCATGGCGCTGGCATTTCGCCTATTCGACCAAGACCATCTTCGGGTTCGTGCCACTACCTTGATCTCTACCGTAGGGCTGGTCGGTTTAGCGCTGGGACCTTTTGCCGGTGGACTGGTATTAAGCGTTGCGCCCTGGCAGGTACTGCTATTAGTCAATGTTCCCATAGCGCTACTGGCATGGCTGGGAATACGCACTGGCATCGCCGCTGACCGGGCTGATGAACTGCACCAAGCCCCCATTGATATAGCAGGCGCCCTGCTCGGCACCTCGGCTATCGTCATGGCATTACTGACACCCACCCTGTTCGAACATCTGGGTTATCAACAATGGCTGCCCTGGTTTTGCGTCAGCGCTGCGCTGCTGTTGTTTGCTCTCTTTATCCAATGGGAACGTCGTGTGGCACATCCGCTGGTCGACCTTGCCCTGCTGGCCAATAAACTGGTTGCCAGCGGACTCGCCTTTAATGCGGCAGCGGGCATCTGTATGGCGGGTCTGGGCTATATGATCACGCTCCAACTCCAGCTTGACTGGAGCTGGAGCCCGGCTATGGCGGCATTGGGAATGCTGCCCTTGGTCGCGGTACTGTTACTGCTCAGCCCCTTCATAGAGCCGGTCGTCGACAAGCTCGGCATGGAGCTGTCAGCCAGCTTGAGTGCCAGCGCAGTGGTTGCCGGCTTAATCTGCTACGGCCTGCTCGGCCAACTGGGTTATGGCTGGATCGCCTTGTCGTTAATGCTGGTGGCGGCAGGTATGCGATTTGTCGGTGTGGTGGCTGGACTCAACATACTTCGAGGCCTGCCGGAAAACCGAACTTCCATCGGTGTCGCCTTGTCCGACACCGCCACCGAAGTATCGTCGGCATCCTCCATCGCTGTTGCCGGTACCATCATGGCGTTTTTGTTTGCCGGCAACCTGACGAGCAGCCATTGGAGTGCGCTGCAAACCCGGCAGTTTCATCACTCAATCGAACTGAGCTGTTTTATCCTAAGCAGTGTTGCTGCAGCCTTGGTCGCTTGGGGCATTTATCAAAGTCACAGTGGTAAAGCGGCTGCTCAAGCTCCATTACAGCAAGATGGCGTGCGCTGAAATACGATGACCGACGGGCCGAGTGATTCGGCTTGTCTTTGCTCAACCAATCTTTATGCTCGATACCGAATTGAACTGAGTACCAACGATAAAGCTTAGCGATATGGACAGACGAACCCGTAAACGACTTGCCAACCGACAAAACATCTCCGATGTCGCAACTCGCCTCTTTATCGAACGTGGCTTCGACAACGTCACCATCGACGAAATTGCCGAGGCCGCCGACGTGGGTCGCATGACGGTGTTCAACCATTTCCCACGCAAGGAAGATATGTTCTTCGACCGTAAAGGCGAAGGACTGGCGCTCTTTCAACAGGCGTTGGACGAAAAAGAATCCAGTACGCCACCACTCGAAGCCTTACACCAAATCATTCTTCGCCTTGCGCAGGAAGATCACCCAGCAACTCGCTTCAACGCTGACTCCCAGGCGTTCACTAACGCCATTCGCGCCAGCGAAACCCTGATGGCCAGCGTCCGGTTGATGCGCGATCAATTTGTGCAAACTCTGGCCGAGGCCATTGCAAAATCGATGGACCAAACCGAGCCGGACAGCAACATACATCTCGGCACCAGCCTGTTATTCAGCACCCTTAGCGTCGCCTATATCGAAGCACACAACAACTTCAGACAGCACCAAAATTCGGCGGAGGCCAAAGAGTTGTTTATCGAGGTAATGGAGAAAGGATTCCGAGGTATTAGAACCTCGCTGAAGGATACTGGATTGGTCTAGTAATATTGAATAACAACGCCAGCCGCATGGAATTGCCATTGGCCCATAACGCAAAAAGCCGATCTAACCGATCGGCTTTTTGCATTTGGTCAGACATGCAGGATTTGAATTGGGTCGGAGATAAACCCAGAAAACTGGAGCACAGCTATCATGCGGCTTTCAGCCTCATTAGCTATCCTGATATAGCTGGATTTGTCCCCAATTGGGGACACTTTCAGGGCACCTAAAGGCAGTAAATTAGAAAATAATTATTTTATTTTTTCTAATTAAGAATTTTTGAATTATTAAAATTTTTCTATCTATGTCTTCTGGTGTTCGAACAAAGCTGCTAGGTTAATTTGGCTGTCTAATTAAATGCATCAGGTGGTGTATTTAATGTCAGTAAAGGTCCTACTAAGGAGTACCTTTTTTTAAAAAAATGAAACAAAAGAAAGGAGTCAATACTATGAAAATTAACGTGATTAAATGTCTACTTTCCGTAGCAATGGCCGCAGGGATAAGCGCCACAACGCATGCTGAAGACGTCGCAGGTAGCCACCAGGTAATTACAGCGCAACCTGTAATTTCTGCTCAGAGTAGCCCTATCTTCACGGGTGTGAAGGTGAATGAAGAAATTCAATTGGGCAGCTCAGCTAGAGCACCGGCCCCACCTTTAACACTAGTGTCAGTTCTTGGGGTTTACTCCTCGAGCTGCGGCTGGGAATACCCACCTTCAGGTGCATTTTCTACTTCATGTAACCATGGTGGTTCCATTATGCGAGTTGCTGTCCTTGAGCTTGGCTATGGGTCAAACCGGGTAGCCTGGATGAATGGTAGTGTACTACCAAGCTCAGCGATGTATAACAGACAACCCGTTTGTTCGAATGTTTACGGTGAGTTAGATCTTGACTGTTCGCCTGGTCAAACTGTCGTTGGGTTTGTGAATTATTATAACTTAGACGGTGAAGTCGATGGACAGTTCCGGTTCCAAGATACTTCAACTAACTCTCCGTTCAACACAATGTCTGTAGAAATAAACATTCTTTAATTAGGTTTTATAAATTAAAGAATTAAAATAATAGGCCGGGAGACCGGCCTTTTTTTTATGCATGAACATCAATGCTTTTTTGGTATCTATCCATAACTTCTTTTGCGAGGTTCAAAAAATTAAGATTATTCTCATCATTACGCGATTTTGCGCCTTCGATCGCATCGTTAATCTTCTCAACGAAGTTAACTTTAGTTATGTCATCTGGGGTACTCTCGATCACCAGTTCACCTGTCTCTGTAATCCTAGCGTCCATAGCCATTAACATAAATGGCTCACTTTCCTCCACAGACATACGACCGGCTTTAAGCTCTACATTCATCCAGTCAAATAGCTCCTTCTTGGTCATACTTGTGAAGTCAACTTCGTTAGTGCTGTTATCATCAGGTCCGTTTGATTTAATGGTAGACAGCGTATCAGCAAAAGATGCCTGAGTTTTTGAATCATTATTTGCCACTTGTGGCCGTTGATTCATGTATTGATAACTCATTCCTGCGTCGACTCGCATTGGATTCCCTCCTTTCTACGATCATGGAGGTAATCGCGACGCAAGTATTGAGCCAGTTTAAGTGACCTTGCTGACTGTGGGATGAATGCCTAACGATCGATATTCACTAGAGCTTAGAAGGCCGGCAAAGTAATGCATTACGCAGCGGGATATGTAAAGCGGCAATTCTTTACCGGGCCATGGAAAATCATTGCCACATACCAAAAACTCTAGGCACGCAAGAACAGAATTGGCTCGGAGATAAACCCAGAAAACTGGAGCACAGATATAATGCGGCTTTCAGCCGCATTAGCTGTTCCTGATATAGCTAGATTTGTCCCCAATTGGGGACAAATTGGGGACGCTAACACTGGATATGGGTAGGTTGTGTGACTAAGGAAATCGTTCGGAAACTGGTTAAATATCTTAAATACGGCTTTCAGCCGCATTAGACGTTCCTGATAAAGCTGAATTTTTCCCAACTGGAGACGCATAAAGTCAACTTAAATCACTTTCTCTTTGACAAATTTACTAAGAAATTTTTAACCTCACCTTGGAAGACGTAATAGAAAATTGTCAGTGATTTGAAATAAACGGTCAGTAGGTTCTTCGCCCCTCTCTTTCATATGAAGCATTTCGCACAACAAAGAATCATTAAGTACCAGCATAAGCTTTCCACTTTCTCGCATTGCTCCTTGAATCATTTTTTGTGCATTACCATTCCCACCTGATCTAGAGAAGATAATGGCCACTTTTCGTAAACCATTTTCCAGTAAATATTTTTCTGTAGTAATTACCTGGCTTTGGGTGATTTTGTCCCTGTAGTTTTTAAACTCAAATACAACATACCTACTATTTAGATGATCAATCAAGAATTTCCAGAATTCAGTAACAGGTTTAATACGACAAACATAATCATATCTATTCAATCCATCATCGGTGCTTAATTGCTCATGCCAACCCTCTAAATCATTCGGGAAAAGATACTTTAGAATTTCAATACACACCTTCTCATACGACGGCCATCCTTTTATACCTTTAGGAGTTCCTTTCAACTTCTTACACAACTCCGTTCCTTTATAATCTGGAGGATCGACTCTACTAACAGATAGACCACGTGAAGTATTTTCAAGTTTTACTTCATAATCAAAAGAAATATGCTCTGGATAAGACTCAGACTCAGACTCAGACTCAGACTCCAATTCTAAAATCAAATCAAGTTCTTCAAGCAAATACGGATTGACTGCAGCGAGATTTCGAAGATTCGACCTATCCACTACTACAATACTATATTGATTTTCAACCATCATTTTGTATGTACGGGGAAGTATACTTGAAACGACTAGCATCCCTTTATCCATACCTTCATTTATTCCATTTTTAACTACTCTATTTGCCGCCGAATTTATCAATGAAGCTCGGGCTCGAGCAGACCTATAATACTTTACTTCAATTGCCCAGAGTTCATCTTCATACATGCCGGAAAAATCAAAGCCTTCATCACCTCTTATGGAGTTTCTCTTAATTTTGAAGTTATTTGCTGACAGAATTTTCTTAACCAATAACTCAAATTGCATCCATGTACTTTTTTTATTCGGCATTCTTTCCTCCTGAATAGACCCAGCTTTAAGTTTTGAATCCAAATTATTTATTTTGCATCCACAATTAGTGGTTACCGCTACAATACGGAATTGTCTTAAACAGTTGAAGACACCCCAAGCCTAGAGTACATTCACCCCGTCGTGGCAAATTCCACGACCGGGATTAGACCCCCGGATCATCACAAAGAGGACACACCGCCCTCTGGCGGTTTTTTTGTGTCCAATGGTTGGCCATAATGCCGCTGGCATTCTGTTATGGCGGGCCGTGCGGGGCGCCTTCGGGCGCGCCGGTTTCTTTGTGGCCGGTAGGTCTAACCCGCACGGTTCAATTCAACACAATCTAAGCAGTTGTTTTATACCCGGGTGTCGATGCTGCCGGACTGGATTTGGTACTTCTGAACCATCTCCGCTGCCGTTTCCAACAGGGCCAAAGTCCCATCATCGCCCAGTGACTTCGCACGTTCGATTCCGCCGCGGATTTTGTCGATAAAGTTATGCCGGGTGGTGTTATCAATCGTATTAGTGAGCTCACCATCAATGGGAATGCTCATCGCCATAAATATAAATGGCCTACTCTCGTCCAAAGTCATACGACCCGCCTTTACCTCACCATTCATCCAATCAACCAGTTCCTGGTTGGTCATATTGGTGAAATCCACCTTATTGAGTGGCTGGGCTTCATCAGTGCTTTCCTGTGCGCTGCTGCGCGCTTGAGTGGCCACTGGCGTTGGGTTGGACGTTGGTTGACGCTGTTGGATGTACGTTTGGCTGATCCCTGTATCGATTCGCATTGGCCTGGCTCCTTCACGCGGTCGAGTTAGACAGGGAATGAGCAACAGTTGGGCCAGCCTACATTTTCTAATTGACGGCCAGAGAGAACCTGCTTTCAGTGGCGCGCCACTTCTAATAAAGGAACAAAAAATGATTATGGCGCCGCGGAAACCTACCATTTAAGCGGCAAAGTTTTACCGGTAGGCAGGCTGTAGCCAGTCTTTAGTTCAGAGGTAATAAAGTCGTTTTTAGGTGTACTGGGATATGAAACGTCGAAACAGAAAAACGAGATAACGATATTGCAGGCTCAAAAACGCAAAAAGCCAACCTAAACGATCGGCTTTTTAAAATTTGGTCGGGCATGCAGGATTTGATCGGGCCGGCCATCCGGCTGCGGCTTGAGCCACCCCATTTTTTTAAGCTACCTAAAACGCAAAAAGCCGACCTAACCGGTCGGCTTTTTTAGAATTTGGTCGGGCATGCAGGATTTGAACCTGCGACCCTCGCCACCCCATGACGATGCGCTACCAGACTGCGCTAATGCCCGAAAACGTTGCGAATCATACGCTAAGCGATTGAAATATCAAGCGTTTTGAGAGTGCCGATCAGCCGTCGGAAAGCAGCTTCAGTACGGCTTGCAGCTCGTGGATCATATCCTGAATCAGTTCCTGGTGCTGTTTGACCAGAACGCTGTCCCCTTCCGGTTCGGTCAGCTTTTGCCGGGCGCCACCGATGGTATAGCCGTCTTCATAAAGGAGATTGCGGATCTGACGGATCAACACAACATCATCACGTTGGTAGTAACGGCGGTTACCGCGCCGCTTTACCGGACTGAGTTGCGGGAATTCCTGTTCCCAGTAGCGCAGTACGTGGGGTTTAACTGCGCACAGTTCGCTTACTTCGCCAATGGTAAAGTAACGCTTTCCTGGGATGGTAGGCAGTTCATTATTCTGGCTCGGTTCCAGCATAGGCCTCGACTTTCACCTTCAACTTCTGGCCGGGGCGAAAAGTGACGACCCTGCGTGCCGAAATGGGGATTTCCTCCCCGGTTTTCGGGTTGCGGCCTGGACGTTGCCGCTTGTCCCTGAGATCAAAATTACCAAAGCCGGACAGCTTGACCTGTTCGTTATTGACCAGACTATCGCGGATCTCTTCAAAGAAGACTTCCACCATGTCCTTGGCTTCGCGCTTGTTTAAGCCTAATTCTTCGTACAGCCGTTCAGCCATTTCCGCTTTGGTCAGGGCCATACTTAGCTCCTCAAGGTGGCATCGTACCTAGTCTGCAAAGTGGTAATGATGGAATCCATCAAACTGTTTATTTCTTCGTCAGTTAGAGTGCGCGAAGGATTCTGCCAGGTCAAGCCTAAGGCGACGCTTTTCCGTTGCGAATCAATACCTTTGCCACGGTAGATGTCGAATAAAGTCAGGCTTTCGAGGTCGTCACCGGCCTTTTCGCGAACGCTGTTCATCAGCTCGGCCACCGGGGTTTCTTCATCAACCACCACAGCCAGATCGCGAGTGGATGATGGGAAACGTGACAGCGCTTCAAAGGCTGGCAGTTCGGCTGGCAAGACTCGATCCAGACGCAGTTCGAACATAAAGGTCGGCTGCTTCAGGCCCAGTTCGCGCGCCAGGTTTGGATGCACGGCGCCAATGTAGCCAACCAGTTTGCCGTCGCGCTCAATACGCGCGCATTGACCCGGATGCAGTGCGGAATTCTGGCCGGAAAGGAACTCGAAGTTCGCTCCCTTGATCAAGCCCAGAACCTGCTCCAGGTCGCCTTTGATATCGAAGAAGTCGAGTGCTTCGTTATCGCTGTACCAGCCTTTGGGCCAACGACTGCCTGTTGCCACTCCGGCGAGCATGTTCAACTGCTCGGTACCATCCTTCGTCGCGCGGAAGCGCAATCCGGTTTCAAACAACCGCACTCTTTCCTGCTGACGATTGAGGTTATGGCTCAGTGCCTTTAGCAGTCCCGGCCACAATGACACCCGCATAACCGACATATCGGCAGAAATCGGGTTAGCCAGTTGGATGCCTCCCTCTTTAGGGAACATCTTCGCTTGCAGCTCTGGCTCAACGAAGCTGTAGGTAATGGCTTCCTGATAACCCAGGCTTGCCAGGCGGTCGACCAGCAGATCAACCGATGTCTGTTGCTCAGCACGGCCGCGCGGCGCCAAGGCGGCTTGTGGCACGGTAACCGGGAAGCGGTTGTAGCCGTAGATGCGGGCGATTTCTTCGACCAGATCGGAATCGATGGCCATATCAAAACGCCAGGTCGGCGCTTGCACCGTCCACTGACCACTCGCCTGCGAGCTTACGTCAAAACCCAGACCGCGCAGAATGCGTTCGATTTCGGCGTCATCGATCTTCATGCCCAGAGCCGTCGCCACGCGCTCAGCGGATAAGGCTATGGTTGCCGGCGCAGGAACTTTATCGGCGGCTTCTTTCACGACAACGGGACCCGGCTTGGCACCACAGATATCCATCAGCAAGGCGGTTGCACGCTCTACTGCTGCTTCTTGCAAACTGGGGTCAACACCACGTTCAAAGCGGTGACTGGCATCGGTATGCAAACCGTAGTTACGGGCGCGGCCAGCAATCTCAACCGGGGCGAAGAAAGCACTTTCCAGGAAAACGCGACGCGTTTCAGTGGACACACCACTTTGCTCACCACCCATGACACCGGCCATAGCCAGTGGACCATTGCCATCGGCGATCAGCAGTACATCCTCGGCCAGATCGATGGTTTGGCCATCGAGCAATTCGAGTTTTTCGCCGGCCTTGGCACGACGTACATCAATGCCGTCTTGCAGCCGGTCCAGGTCAAAGCCGTGCATTGGCTGACCCAGTTCCAGCATGACGTAGTTGGTAACATCAACCACCGGGTCGATAGACCGGACACCGCCACGGCGCAGGCGTTCGACCATCCACACCGGTGTTGCAGCGGCAACATTGACGTCGTTTAGAACGCGACCGACATAACGCGGGCAGCCCGTGGTATCACTTAAAGTAACCGGGAAGGTATCGTCGTGAACCGCAGCGATCGGCTGAATCTCCGGTGCATTAACAGCGGTGTCATTCAGTACGCCAACTTCACGCGCCAGGCCGGCAATACTCAGGCAGTCGGCGCGATTCGGTGTCAGATCCACTTCGATGGCCAGATCGTCCAAACCGAGATAAGCACGTAAGTCTTTACCCACTTCGGCCGCTTCGGGCAATTCCAGAATGCCGTCATGGCTCTCAGACAAGCCCAGCTCTTTTTCGCTGCACAGCATGCCCTGGCTTTCCACCTGGCGCAGTTTGGCTTTTTTGATTTTGAAGTCGCCCGGCAAGACAGCACCGACCTGAGCCAGTGCTACTTTGATGCCGGCGCGTGCATTGGGCGCTCCACAAACAACCGTAACGGTTTCATTTCCGGCATTAACCTGGCAAACCTGGAGTTTGTCGGCGTTAGGATGCGGCTCACAGCTGACGATTTCGGCAACCACGACGCCTTCAAAAGCTTCGGCAACCGCCTCGGCACCATCGACTTCCAAACCGGCCATGGTGATCTGATCCATCAGGGTCTGGGCATCAATCGCCGGGTTAACCCACTCGCGCAGCCACTGTTCGCTGAATTTCATATGCGTTAAATCCTATCGATGTTGTTCGGCCGGGCTAGGGAGCCTCTGAGTAATTCTCCCTGAGCTCTGCGCGAGCTAAAACGTTCTGCCACAAGGCCGCACTTCGCAGTGCAATGGCCTTAGCCCTTGTCAAGAAGTGCAACGCCGGGGCGGGACGTTTTAGCCGCGCCCTTTGGGGCTTTCCGAGGGACTTTGCCACTGCGTTAGACTCATTTGAAAGGTCTAGACATTCCTGCATGAGTCCGCCTTGTGGCAACGTCCCTCGGATAAGCCAGAGCCCCAGGGGAATTATTCAGAGGCTCCCTAATTAAACTGGCGCAAGAATTTGAGGTCGTTTTCGAAGAACAGGCGCAGATCGTTCACGCCATAGCGCAACATCGCCAGACGCTCTACGCCCATGCCAAAAGCGAAACCACTGTATTTTTTGGAATCAACGCCGGACGCTTCCAGTACCTTGGGATGCACCATGCCGCAGCCCATGATCTCGATCCAGCCGGTGCGACTGCACACCCGGCAACCTTCGCCACCACAGATGACACACTCGATGTCGACTTCGGCCGAAGGCTCAGTAAAGGGGAAATACGAAGGGCGGAAACGCACCGCCAGTTCTTTCTCGAAGAAGACGCGCAGAAACTCTTCCACCGTGCCTTTAAGGTCGGCAAAGCTGACGTCGGTATCGACCATCAGACCTTCCATTTGGTGGAACATCGGGGTGTGCGTTAAATCGGAGTCGCAGCGATAAACCCGGCCCGGACACACAATGCGAAACGGCGGCTCGCCATTTTCCATGGTCCGCACCTGAACGGGTGAAGTATGGGTCCGCAGCAGGGTACCAGCATCGAAATAGAAGGTATCGTGCATGGCCCGCGCCGGATGGTGCGACGGAATATTCAGCGCTTCGAAGTTGTGATAATCGTCTTCAATCTCCGGACCCACGGCGACATCGTAGCCAATGTTCACGAAGAAAGACTCCATACGACGCAGTGTCTGAGTCACCGGATGCAAGCCACCCATGGCCTGACGACGACCCGGCTGAGTCACATCGATTTTCTCTTCCGCCAAACGGGCACTCAGCGCCTGCTCATCCAGATGCGCTTTACGCGCGCTGATGGCATCGGCAACGGCCGTTTTGACTTCGTTGATCTTGGCGCCAGCGGCCGGGCGATCTTCAGGTGCCAGAGCGCCCAAGGATTTAAGCTGAGCCGTTACCTCACCTTTCTTGCCCAAAAAGCGCACACGCAGCTCATCCAACTCTTGTGGATTGGTGGCCTGTTGAACCGCTTCAAGTGCACGGTCGTGCAGTTGGGTCAGGGTATCCATGAACAGCTAAACTCCCGTCGAGACGCGCTGGAAAAAGCCCTCACTATAAGGATGGGGCTGAAATAAGCAACTGATTGATAAGGCAAAATTCTTCATCTGCCCGGTTTTTATACTGCCCGGAACAGCCTGTCCCAAAAGCTCTTTGGCAGTCGCTGTTTAGCAGGCAATTCAAATTTTGGTTTCGGTGAACAGAGTGTCGGCAAAGGCACGTTCACAGTAGTGACAACGCAACTGCAAAGTATCGCCTGCGAGCACAGCAAAACGACTCTCCACCGGCTCTACATGAGTGATGCAGTTAGCGTTCGGGCAGGCAAAGACGCCAACGAATGCCTCAGGCAGACCGATCGGGAATTTCCGCACTACGCGATAGTCTTCAATGATGTTGACCGTGGCCTTGGGAGCAAACAGCGCCAGCTCAGCCGCATCCTGCTCGGTAAAACGCCAGTCATCGACCTTGATCAGGTCTTTCATACCGCCGCCGTGACTGGGCAGGTTCAACCCCACCGTCAGGCGCGCTTCGGCATTCTTGAGCTGTAAACGGCCCAGAATCGTCAATCCTTTACCCGCAGGAATGTGATCGATCACCGTGCCATTTTGAATGGCTTCGACCAGCATCTTTTCACGACGCTGCTCACTCATACCGCACCTCCTGCCGGCTCCAGGACCTTTTCGTTCATCACCAGCGACAACAATGCCTGGCGTGCATAGACGCCATTTTCAGCCTGTTGGAAGTAATAAGCGTGATCGGTACGGTCAACCGCCGGATGGATTTCATCCACACGAGGTAAGGGATGCATCACCCTCATTCCCGGCTGTGCCGATTTCAGCATGTCCGGGCGCAATACAAACTGAGACGCCAGATGCATATATTCGGTAGGGTCGAAACGTTCTTTCTGGACTCGCGTCATGTAGAGAATATCGACCAACGGAATGACCTGATCGAGACTGTCGACATACTCAAAATCAATATTGGCCGCGTGCAGGCTGTCTTCAATATATGTCGGCATCGCCAGCGCCTTAGGCGCAACAAAGTAAAAACGCGGCTTGAAATGGCCCAGCGCTTGCGCCAGTGAATGCACCGTTCGTCCGTATTTGAGATCGCCCACCAACGCGACTGACAGCCCCGTCAGACGACCCTGGCATTCGGCGATGGAGAACAGATCCAGCAGCGTCTGGGTTGGATGCTGATTGGCACCATCACCGCCATTGATGACCGGCACATCGGCAACCTCGGCCGCCAGGCGGGCAGACCCTTCTCGCGGGTGTCGCATAATAATGGCATCGGCATAACCGGCAATCATGCGAATGCTGTCTGACAGCGTTTCGCCCTTCTTCGTCGAGGTATTACCGCTGTCGGAAAAACCAATCAGGGTGCCGCCTAAACGCTGGACAGCCGTTTCGAAAGACAGACGGGTTCGGGTGGAGGCTTCAAAGAAGCAACTGGCAATCAGTCGATCCTGCAGTAGAGGTTGCGGACCGGATTGCTTCAAAGCAGCTGCGCGTTCGACGATGAATTCGATATCGGCTTTGGATAGATCACCGATGGATACCACATCACGACCGAACAAAGGGTTGTTCATAGCGTAGCTCGGACAAGATTTGCGGCATTCTACCAGAATTGACGGGCGCGAATAGCGGCGTACAGCAATAGCGCTATGGCCTACTCTTTTTTCAGCGAAACGACCAGCCAAAAAATTCCCTGTGATGAGAGCCAGTTCAAAACGTCAAACTTTTGACTTTGGGCTGAGCTTGATAGATTGGATGGTGATCGCCGTTGCGATCAAGGACTGTCACAACGATAACCAGAAGGAAACTGAGCATGATCAAAACTATCCTCCTCTCACTGGGACTGACGCTGGCTGCACTGAACATCAACGCCCTCGCCGAAGAAAGCGGTTCAGATGCTGGTGCCGAAAGCGTTGTTATCTACGTCGACATCAACAACGACGGCGCTGTTAAAATGGCCGACTTGCTGGAAGGAGTCGGCCAATCGAAGGCCCAGGCCATTGTTGACTACCGCGAAGAGAACGGGCCTTTTATCGCCGCTGAAGACTTGCTGAACGTTAAGGGTATTGGACCAGCGACGCTGGAAAAGAATCGCAGTAAGATTCGAGTTGGCACGACGGAGTAATATTGTCGGGCACAAAAAAAGCAGCCTTGGGCTGCTTTTTTTGTTGTTTGGAGCGGGACTAAAGCCTGCGAAGGCTTTTGCGTGAGCGTAGCGAGCCCGGAAGGCAAGGCGATGCTGTGGCCGCAGCAAACGAGATGGATCTAGATTCCATGCACAAAAAAAGCAGCGCTAGGCTGCTTTTCATAATATGGAGCGGGAAACGAGATTCGAACTCGCGACCCCAACCTTGGCAAGGTTGTGCTCTACCACTGAGCTATTCCCGCAAAACTGGTTGTGCTTGACCCTCTATCGAGGTCGCGAGAACTCGCGAGGCTACGCGCCCCGCCCCAACCTTGGCAAGGTTGTGCTCTACCACTGAGCTATTCCCGCAGGGCGGGTTGTACCCTATTGAGTACTTCCGC